>UBQW01000037.1 GCA_900467745.1 Hyphomicrobiales bacterium | reverse complement strand
GCGATTACCCCATGTTCAATGTTTCGCAAACGGAAGACCCGAAGGTTTACGAGGTACTGCGCGAGGCCATGCAGGCGGCGCGAGGCAAGGCTTAGTTCGGGCGGCGCGGTGATTATTTCGGAGGAGATGTCGAGATGAAGCCGCGTTATCCGTCTAGAGAGAATGAGGGATTGGGAGGACTGACATGACAGACGACGAACTGGAGCGATTTGCAGCGCAGGGAGCGGAGGCCTTGCCTGACGGCGACGACGGCGTGGTCACGCATGATGGTGCCGATATCTGGTACAGCGCCTATGGCTCCGGGCCGGCTGTGATCCTGCTGCATGGCGGGCTCGGGAATAGCGGCAACTGGGGCTATCAGGTGCCGGCGTTGTTGCGCTCCGGCCGGCGCGTGGTGGTGATCGACAGCCGTGGGCATGGCCGCAGCACGCGGGACAGCAAGCCCTATACATACGAGTTGATGGCATCGGACGTGCTTGCGGTGATGGATCATCTCGATATCGAAAAGGCGGCGCTTGTGGGCTGGAGCGATGGGGCTTGCACGGCGCTCATTCTCGCCGACAAGCACCCCGAGCGGGTCGACGGCGTGTTCTTCTTCGCCTGCAGCATGGATCCGTCAGGCGTAAAACCCTTTGTGCCGACGCCTGTCATCGACCGCTGCTTCAATAGGCATCGGATGGATTACGAGGCGCTGTCGCCGACGCCCGATCAGTTCGACCGCTTTGTCGAGGATGTGAGCCTGATGATGTCGACAGAGCCGAATTATTCGGCGGCCGATCTGAACCGCATCCGTGTGCCGGTGGCGGTGGTTCTCGGCGACCGGGACGAGTTCATCAAGCCGGAGCATGCGGCTCATCTGGTGCGCAGCATTCCCGGCGCGACCTTGGTCCAGCTTGAAGGCGTCAGCCACTTCGCGCCGCTGCAGCGGCCCGATGACTTCAATCGGACCGTGCTCGGTTTTCTGGATCAATTGCCGTGAGGCTTAGAGACCGATCTCGTTTGCCCATGGCGGGTTGGCGCCGGCGCGGGAGACCGTGACGGCGGCGGCCTTGGCGCCGAGCGAGAGCGCGTTCTGCAGCGCCTTTTCGTCGAGCGAGGCGACCTGCGCCTTGGTGAGCAGGCCATCCATCTTCAGCGAGGCGAGAACGCCGGCATCAAAGGTATCGCCGGCGCCGACGGTATCGACCACGGTGACGCGCTGGCTGGGAACGGTGACCTTGCGTTCGCTGGTGTAGCCCGTCGCGCCCTCGGCGCCCTTGGTGATGACGACGAGCTTGGCGCCGTGCTGCAGCCAGTGAGCGGCGAGATCGTCATGGCTGCCGTCCATGCCGAACCATTCCAGGTCCTCGTCGGAGAACTTCAGGATGTCGGACTTGGCGGCCATGCGCTTGATGCGCGCCATGTGCGCCTGCTTGTCCTTGATGAAGCCGGGGCGGATGTTCGGGTCGAGCGAGATGACGCGCTTGGCCGCCTCGCGGTCGAGCAGCGCCTCGTAGGTCTCGCCGCAAGGGCTGGGGATCAGGCTGATGGCGCCGAAGTGCAGCGCCTCGCAATCGTCGCCGAGAACGGGAAGGTCGTCGGTGGTGATCATGCGGCCGGCGGTGCCTTCGTCATAAAAGGCGTAGGTCGCCTGGCCGTTGACCAGCTTGACGAAGGCGAGCGTCGAGGGGCGCTGCGCGATGGCGCAGAGGCTGAAGTCGACATTGCTCGCCTTCAGCGTATCGCAGAGGATTTCGCCCATCATGTCGTCGGCGAGACCGGTGAAGAAAGACGTCTGAATGCCCAGGCGCCCGAGCGCGATCGCCGTGTTGAAGATGGCGCCGCCGGCATAGGGCGCAAAGCCCTTTTCGCCGAGCGTCGTCTCCCGCGGCAGCATGTCGATCAACGCTTCTCCACAGCACAAAATCATGTCCGTCTCCCAAGGGCATTACGATCTGTCGATGCCCAACTGGATTAGATAACTTCGTGGCAAAAGCAAAGCGTCGTGAGCAATTATTCACTCAAAGTGATGAAATACCGCCGTTGCGGCCGGACCATGCCAGCGGCGCATCGAGGAAGGATTCCACCTCGTTCAAGGTGTTCTGATCGAACAGCTGCTGCTCCTTGGCGACAGCCAGAACATCTCGCCAGGTGGCGATGTAGTGCAGCTTGACCTTGCCATCGGCAAAGCGCAGCGCGCCCTCGTCGAAGATGCCGTAATAGAAGAGCGCGATGCCATGATCGACAACACCACCGGCGTCGCGCACCGCATCGATGAACTTGAACATGCTGCCGCCTGCCGTCGTCAGGTCCTCGATGACGAGAACGCGCGAACCCTCGGGCATATTGCCCTCGATCTGGGCGTTGCGGCCGTGACCCTTCGGCTGCTTGCGCACATAGATCATCGGCAGGCTGAGGCGATCGGCGAGCAGCGCGGCGAAGGGAATGCCTGCGGTTTCACCGCCGGCGATGCAGTCGAACTTCTCGAAGCCCGCTTCACGCAGCACGACGCTGGCGGCGAAATCCATCACCGTCGAGCGGACGCGCGGGAAGGACAGAAGCTTGCGGCAGTCGATATAGACGGGGCTCGCCATGCCGGAGGCGAACTTGTAGGGCTGGGTGGCATTGAAGTGAACGGCCTTGATCTCCCAGAGCATCTTGGCCACCAGTTCGGCCATGACTTTGCGGTCGGTGAATGTTGCCTGGATCATCGTTCTCTCCTTGCCTCGATCTTGTGCTCAAACTTATGGGCCAATAGCAGCAAGTGGGGCAAGTTTCCAGAACGCGCGGGGCTCAAACGCAAGAATGGCAATTGCACGCGCCTGCGTTGCCGTTGGTGCCGCTTCTCGCTCTGTTAATTTCGTTGTGTCGCGACGCGGTGATTCACCAAAAGCGTGAGGCGCCTGGCCGCAAAAACCCTTGATGGTATTTCTTTTGCGGACAACTTAAATTTCCACAACCCATTCATAATTTTAGACATTCGTCATACGTATTGTTCGGCAGGCACTTGCATGGTGCCTAATGCCCGGCGGCCCTAAAGACATTCAAATTTGAATGATTTCGTTAACAACGGGGTGAAACTTCCCACGCCATTTTCCCAGCGCCCAAAGACACCATGAAGGAGTCCAGAATGCGCCTCACGAGGTTCACACCGCTTCAGCAGTTCAACCAATCGCTGACCCTCAAGATCTTCTCCATTTGCTTTGTCTCGACGCACGTGCCGCTTCTGGCGCTTGTCGTCTATCTGGTCACCGGCTTTCGGAGCGAGGCGATGCCTGTGCTTATCCTGGTGCTGGGAGCAACGCTGATCGGCACCGCCTTTTGCCTGGCCTGCGTCTGGGCGTTCATCCGGCCGCTGCACCAGATCGCCGGCGTGGTCGAGACCTACCGCTCCACCGGAGTCGTGAAGTCAGTGCGCAGCAAGCGCAAGGACGAAGTCGGTATCGTCACCAACGGGATCTCGATCCTGATCAAGGAACTCGACGCGACGCTGGCACAGCTGCGCCGGCAGGCGACCACTGACGTTCTGACCGGTCTCGGCAACCGCCGCTGGCTGAAGGATATCGGGGCGCTTGAGATTGCCCGCGCCGCCCGCGAGCGCACGCCGATCTCCGTCGTGGTCTTCGATCTCGATCACTTCAAGTCGATCAACGACCAGTTCGGTCATGATGTCGGCGACCAGGTGCTGGTCATGGCCGGCGCCACGATCCAGCACAATCTGCGGCCCTATGATATCGCCGCGCGCATCGGCGGCGAGGAGTTCTGCCTGGTCCTGCCGCGTACGGATATCGATGCCGCGGTCAACATCGCCAACAGGCTGCGCATGCAGTTCGAAAGCAAGGCCGTCGGCCCGCTGCCGGCCAAGCGCGTGACCGCAAGCTTCGGCGTCTATCGCGGCGACCCCGCCAGCGAAACGCTGAAGTCCATGCTGACGGCGGCGGACCGGGAGCTTTATGCCGCCAAGAATGGAGGCCGCAACATGGTTCGTTCGGCGGTCTCCTTGTCGATCAGGGACGCGAAGATCCGTGCCTGATCACTCCGCTACCAATTCGCCGATATCGGCGGGCAGCATCTTCTTGTAGAGCGCAATCGCTGCCCGTCCCTCGTCCTCGCTCAAAGCGGCGGCATACCTGACCGCCGCTGCCAGGAGCTGCATGACGAGCCTCGCAAGCGCGAGCAGTGCCGGCTTGCGGCGATCCGGATAGACCTTCGCCAGCACCGAGAGCAGCGCCTGCGCGTGAAACTCCATATCGTCGGCATCGATTTCCTGCAGCAGCCGATCCGCCTGCGTGGCGAACCATATGTCGCGCATGACGGGCTCGCTGCGAAAGAAGGCGTAGTACTCGTCGGCGATCCGGCACAGCGCCACACGCAGCGTTGCGGCATCCGTCGCTTCCGCAAGCGCCGCGATCACGCAGGCGCGACCCTCCTCGTTGAAGCGCTCGGCCAGCGTTGCGAAGATCGAGCTCCTATCCGGGAAATACTGGTAGAGCGCGCCGAAGGAGAGATCGGCCTTTTCGACGATCTCACTCATCTTCAGCGCATCGCTTCCCTTCGCCTCGATCAGCTGCGTGGCAACAGCGAGAATCTTTTCGAAGCGTTCGCGGCCTCTCTGCTGACGGGGAATGCGCCGGGGCTGCCTGATGGCGCCCGTCTTTATTCGCGATCCCGCCGCCGCCTCGTCCGTCATCTAAAACTCCATTCCGGTTGACAGGAGAAATAAGAGAGTTTATCTCATTTAGCAAATGAGAGAGTTTCTCTGTTATTGACTTTTGGCTTGGCAGCCAAAATGGGAGGTCATCGGCATGGCAATCATTCTCGTATTGGCGCTTGTCGCCGCCGCGATCGGCAGCGGCCTCGTCGCCGGCACGTTCTTCGCGTTCTCGACCTTCGTGATGCCGGCGTTTTCGCGCATCCCGACAGAACAGGGGATCGCGGCGATGAACTCGATCAACGTCACGATCCTGCGCTCGCCTTTCATGATGCTGTTCGTGCCGACGGCCATTCTCTGCCTGTTGATCGGCGTGCTCGCGGTGATGAGCTGGCGGGAGGGAGCGAGCCTCTGGATGCTCGCCGGCGCCGTCATCTACATCGTCGCCTCCTTCGCCTCGACGATCATCTTCAACGTGCCGATGAACGACGCGTTGGGGCAGGTATCAGGCAATGGCCCCGAGGCCTCCGCGCTGTGGCAGGTGTACCTTCGCGACTGGACGTGGTGGAATCATGTAAGGACCGTGGCCTCGCTTTTGGCATCGGCCGCGTTCGTCCGGGCACTGATGCTGATCTGACCACAAAATCGGCACCTGTATCGCGAATGCGCCAATGGTTTCAGATGTTTGCGCTTGCTTAGCGGCGCGGCGGCGATATCGTGCAGGTCATGGAACATATCGAAGTCTTCCGCCGTCTCGGCGTGGCGCTTGCCATCGGTCTGCTCGTCGGTGTCGAGCGGGGCTGGACCGAGCGCGACGTGCGCGTCGGCGGGCGCACCGCGGGACTTCGCACCTTTGGTCTCACCGGCTTTCTCGGCGGCATTGTCGGCACGTTGCAGCCGCTGACCGGTCCGTTTTTCCCAGCCACGATCGCGGTGCTTCTCGGCGTCGTCTATATTGCCGGCAAGTGGCAGGAGGCGATCGAGGACAAGGATTACGGCATCACCTCGATCATCGCCGCCCTTTGCGTCTTCGCGCTCGGCATGCTCGCCACACTTGGCGATCTCATCACGGCGGGAGCCGGCGCGGTTGTGGTGACCGTGGTGCTCGCGGCCCGCACCAGCCTTCACGGCTTCCTGCAAGGGCTGACCTGGGTGGAGCTACGGTCGGCGCTGATGCTGCTCGCGATGACCGTGATCGCGCTGCCGCTGCTGCCCGACAAGCCGCTCGATCCCTGGGGCGCGCTCAATCCCTATGCGCTCTGGCTTCTGACCATCACCATCGCGGCACTCTCCTTTGCCGGCTATGTGGCGATCCGGCTCATGGGATCGAGCCGCGGGATACTGCTTGCAGGCGCTGCCGGCGGCCTCGTCTCGTCCACCGCGCTGACGCTCTCCTTCGCGCGCTACTCGATGGAGGCGCCGCAAGGAGCCCGGCATCTTGCGGCGGGTGCGGCGATCGCCGGCGCGCTCTCTTTCGCGCGCGTTCTCGTCATTGCGAGCGCCCTTTCGCTCAGCATGCTGGCGCCGCTTTCGTCGGCGCTCGTGCCCGCCATCATCGGCTTCCTGGCGACCAGCCTGTTTCTGGCTTGGCGATCAGGCTCGAGCACGCAGGCGCCGGAGATCGGGCTGACAAATCCTTTCGAACTGAAGACGGTGATTTCGTTTGCGCTGCTGCTCGGCCTGATCAGCCTCGTTTCGAAGATGGCGACGGAATATGTCGGCGCCTCGGCGCTATATGTCGTCGCTGCCATCTCGGGTCTTGTCGATGTCGATGCGATCACGCTCTCGACCGTGCGCCTCGTCGGCTCGGCGATCAGCGCCACGACGGCAGCCGATGTCACGCTGATCGCCGTGTTCGTCAACATGATCACCAAAGTGGCGCTCGCTTTTACCGCGGGGCGCCGCGAATATGCCGTGACGCTCGGCCTCGCATCGGCGGTCGCCATCCTTTTCGGCGCGATCGGCTATCTTTCGACGCGCGGGATTTGGGCTGTCTGAGGCGGCAGGCTTGCCCAGCACACCGCCTCAGCCCCTGCCGGTCTTTATCCGTCGTTGCGCTCGCAGAACGTAACGCGATTGTTGAAGGGATCGATGACCTCCATCTCCAATCCCCATGGCGCTTCCTGAAGCCCCGGCTTCATGTAGCGATAATCCTTGGCCGTGAGCTCCGACTGAAAGGCGCGAACGCCTTTCACTGGGACGAAGGCCCTGGCGCCGGGGCTGGCGTCTCCCGAGTGCTCACTGAGGTGCAGGATCATGCCGCTTCGCGAGACCTGGCAATAGAGCGGGAAATGTTCGCCGAAGCGGTGCTCCCAATCGAGTGCGAAGCCCAGAAAGCCGCAGTAGAACTCCTTGGCCTTGTCGACGTCGAAGATACGAAAGATCGGGATCGGCGGTTCTATGCCGACGGCAGGTGGCGGTGCCGTTGTCTGCTCAAGTTTCGCAGACAGGATGTTCCATTGGTCGAAGCCGAACTGGCGGGCGACGATCTCCAGCGTCTCGCTGTGAGAGAGATCGACATCGCGGTCGGCAAGTGCCTGGCGCAACGCCTTGGCCATCAGTTTCGCATCGCGAAAATCACGCATGTTTGCATTCCCTTCGTTGGCGCGAACAGGACGATCAGTGCCCGCGTCTGCTGACCCGTTCGCCATCAATCGCCAAACGGCAAGGGATGTGAAGGTTATGCTTGGATGCATTCACCATCGTGCTTTCGCACCGCGGGGCGGCTGGCTGCATCCGGCCAACCCGACCATACGAGGGGAACCGCCGACGATCAAGAGGCGGTGCGGGCCGTGTCCGTGGGGACTGCCTGCAGGTGGCTCGCAAGCTCGACGCGGTTGCGGCCGGCGCGCTTGGCGGCGTAGAGCGCCTTGTCGGCAGCGGTCAGCATGGCATCGAATGGCAGCGGCTTGGTGCGGCCGGAGGCGACGCCGACGCTGACGGTGCATTTGCAGACCTGGCCGTCGATATCGAGCTCGCGCCCCTCGAAGGCCTTGCGGATGCGCTCGGCGACGACCTCGGCGCGGCCTGGCATGACCTGGTGCAGAACCATCGCGAACTCTTCGCCGCCGAGACGGGCAACTGTGTCGCTCAGCCGGCAAGTCGCGGTCAATTCCGCCGCGAAGACCTTGAGCACGCGATCGCCGACGTCGTGACCGAAACTGTCGTTGATCGATTTGAAGTGGTCGATGTCGAAGACCAGCACGGCCGTGGTCGGGCCCATGACGCCGGCGCCGTGGCGATCGAACAGAGCACGGCGGTTGAGCAGGCCGGTCAGCGGATCGGTAGCCGCGTCGATGCGGTGGAGGGCGGCCATGCGCCATTGGTGCAGGGCAAGCGATAGCGCACCGATGCCGGTCATGCTGGCGATGCAGACGGCGAGGCTCAAATCCTCCGACCAATTGTTAGGCGCAGCACCCAGCACAAGCTTGCCCTGATAGATCAGCACGGTAGCGCAGAGGACGAAGGAAAAGCCTGTCAGGCAATAGAGGCTGGTGATCCCGGTCAGCGGGACGATCGCTTCGGCGCGGGCGCGCCAATACTGGTAGGCCGTGGCGAAGAGGAAGGAGGCGATGGCGATGTTGTCGATGATGAAGGACAGACCGTCATAGCCGAGCAACATCGGCAATGCGGTTGCCACCACCGCCACGGCGCCGAAGGCAGCGACACGCGCATGCGGCAATGTTCCTGTCCGGAACTGGCAGCCGGCGCCCCAGACTGTCGCGAAGCCGGGAAAGAGCAGCGCGAAGCACACCGTGCCGACGATCGCGTTCGGCTTATCGACATAGATCCCATAGGCAAAGATGCCGCTGACGATCAGAATGAGGCCGACCCCACAGGCCAGCAGAAATGTTTCGGTCCGCCGGGCAATCCAGCTCGCCAGCAAGGTAATGGCGAGACAAGTCGCCGAGACCGCCAACGCGGTCAGCAATGAATTATAGTCAAGCGTCATGCTTTGAGCTCCGCGGCTTCTGCCACGCTTTCGTTTTAAGAAAATGGAATTCGCCCGACAGCGAATGTGTTATCAATTTCGTTAAAAAAACATGTATTTAAAGCTTAGATGTTAGCGCAGTAACATATCTCGACGGATGCGCATCCTTCTTCCAGTAAAAAATGAGGGGTTTGCGAGCGCTATTAGCGCTCGACATCCCAATGAAGCGGGAACATGGGGTCGAATACCGTGACGGGACCGGCGCCGGTCTCGATCTTGGCAGGAAACGACACGGGCTCGGCGTGTTTCACAAGCGTTATTACTTCTTCGTTTATCGGAAGGCCGTACCAGGCCGGGCCGTTCAGCGACGCGAAGGCTTCCAGTTTGTCGAGGGCATTGTCCTGCTCGAAGACGTGGGCAAGGCAGCTCATCGTGTTGATCGAAGTATAGATGCCGGCGCAGCCGCAGCCGCATTCCTTCAGCGGATCGACATGCGGCGCGGAATCGGTGCCGAGGAAGAAGCGGGCGTCGCCGCTGGTGGCCGCCTGGCGCAACGCAACACGGTGATGTTCGCGCTTGGCGACCGGCAGGCAGTAATAATGCGGGCGAATGCCGCCGACGAGGATGGCGTTGCGGTTGATGATCAGGTGGTGGGTCGTGATCGAGCCGGCGAGATTGCGCTCGGCCGACTTGATGTAATCGATGCCGTCCTTGGTCGTCACATGCTCCATCGTCACCTTCAGCTCCGGCAGGCGCTTGCGCAACGGATCGAGCACCGTTTCGATGAAGACGGCTTCGCGATCGAAGATATCGACGTCAGACGTCGTGACTTCACCATGGACGCAAAGCGGAAGACCGATCTTGGCCATGCGCTCGAGCACCGGCATGGCCTTGTCGATATCGCGCACGCCGCCATGCGAATTGGTGGTGGCGCCGGCGGGGTAGAGCTTGACGGCGGTGATCAGGCCGCTGGCCTTGCCCTTCTCGACATCGTCGGGATTGGTGTGCTCGGTCAGATAGAGCGTCATCAGCGGCTCGAAGCGATCGCCCTTCGGCAAGGCGGCCATGATGCGGCCGCGATAGGCCTCGGCGTCCGCTGTCGTGACGACCGGGGGCACGAGGTTCGGCATGATGATAGCGCGGGCGAAGTCGCGGCTTGAATCGGCAATCACGCCTTCCAGCATGGCGCCGTCACGCAGGTGAAGATGCCAATCATCGGGGCGGCGGATGGTGATCGATTGCATGACTGTAACTCCGGCAAGGCTGCGCTTTAGGGCTCAGCCTTGGGAATTACATCCAAGCATGGGGGATGGCAAATGGTTTGCCCATCGCTACCGGGCAATTGCGATCAGGCGATCTCGAGGGTGACGTCGGCGCGGCGGCGATTGCCGAGAATGAGGCGACCGTTCGGAAGGTCGTTCTCATAGACCTTGCGAGCAGACTCCTCCTCGCTCAGCTTGTAGCCGCGCCAGCGCGCCCACAGCCGCTCCTCCAGCACCTCGATCGGCGGGGCGAGCATGATCGAATAGTCGAACACGCCCTCGAGTTCCGCCCACTTGCCGAGGCTGAAGAGCAGGTAGTTGCCCTCGACGATGATGAAGCGGTGCTCCGGGCCGATGGGACGCGCCGAGGCGATGGCAAGCTCACGCGAGCGATCGAACACCGGCACCAGCACTTCCTGATCGGCCAGGCGAACGGCGCGGATGATATCGAGGAAGCCGCGCACATCGAAGGTCTCGGGGATGCCCTTGCGGGCAAGCTGGCCACGCTCGATCAGGATGGCATTGTCCATGTGGAAGCCATCCATCGGCAAGACTGCGGCCGTTTCGCCGCCGGCGCGCAAGGCGTCGGCGATGTGGTCTGCCATGGTGGATTTGCCGGCGCCGGGCGGGCCGGCGATGGCGATCAGAAAGCGCTTCGCGTCGCCGGCGCGGGCAAGGACCTCGCCGGCGATATCCTCGATCGTCATCGTCATGCGGCAACTGGCTCCGTAGGAACAGACTTGGCGCCGGTCATGAAGGCGACGGCGTCCGACATTGTGTATTCCTTCGGATTGATCACCGTCAAGCGACGGCCGAGGCGGTGGATGTGAATGCGATCCGCCACCTCGAAGACATGCGGCATGTTGTGCGAAATGAGCACGATCGGGATGCCGCGTGAGCGGACGTCGAGGATGAGTTCGAGCACGCGCCGGCTTTCCTTGACGCCCAACGCCGCCGTCGGTTCGTCGAGGATGATGACCTTGGAGCCGAAGGCAGCCGCACGGGCAACCGCCACACCCTGGCGCTGTCCGCCGGAGAGGGTCTCGACCGCCTGGTTGATGTTCTGGATGGTCATCAGGCCAAGCTCGGTGAGCTTCTGCCGCGCCATCTTTTCCATCGCCGAATGATCGAGCTTGCGCATGAACTTGCCCATGAAGCCCGGCTTGCGGATCTCGCGGCCGAGGAACATGTTGTCGGCGATCGAGAGCGCCGGCGACAGGGCAAGGTTCTGGTAGACGGTCTCGATGCCGGCCTTTCTCGCTTCCATCGGCGACTGGAACTGGATCGGTCGGCCCTCGAGGCGGATCTCGCCCTCATCGGGACGGACGGCGCCGGAGATCGCCTTGATGAGCGAGGACTTGCCGGCGCCGTTATCGCCGATCACGGCCAGGATTTCGCCCGGATAGAGATCGAAGTCGGCATGATCGAGGGCGGTGACGCGGCCGTAGCGCTTGACGAGACCACGTGCCATGAGAAGGGGTTCGGTAGCCATCAGCCTGCTGCCTTTCTGATCCACTGGTCGATTGCGACGGCGACGATGATGAGGACGCCGATCAAGAGGTAGGTCCATTGCACGTCCGTGCCGAGCAGGCGCAGACCGAGCGAGAAGACGCCGACGATGAGCGCGCCGAACATCATGCCGAGAACAGAGCCGCGGCCGCCGAAGAGCGAGATGCCGCCGATCACCACCGCGGTGATGCTTTCGATGTTGGCGAACTGGCCGGCGGTGGGAGATACCGAGCCGATGCGGCCAATAAGGGCCCAGCCGGCGAGCGCACAGATGATGCCGGAGAGCACGTAGACCGAGATCAGCATGCGCTTGACGTTGACACCCGACAGTTCTGCCGCCTCAGGATCGTCACCGACAGCGTAGAGATGTCGGCCCCAGGGGGTGTGGTTGAGCACGTACCAGAGGAAGGCCACGAGCAGCACCATGGCGATGACGCCATAGGTGAAGACCGCGCCGCCGATGCGGAAGGTATCACCGAAGAGCTGCAGCAGCGGCGCCGTGGTTTCGATTTCCTGGGCGCGGATCGTCTCGTTGGCGGAATAGAGGAAGTTCGTCGCCAAAACGATCTGCCACATGCCGAGCGTGACGATGAAGGGCGGCAGCTTCATGCGGGCGACGAGCCAGCCATTGATGAAGCCGCAGAGCGCGCCGACGGCAAAGCCACAGAGGATGGCGAGCTCGACCGGAAGGCCGTAGCGGAAGACGAACTGGCCCATGACGACTGAGGACAGCACCATGATGGCGCCGACCGAGAGATCGATGCCCGCCGTCATGATGACCAGCGTCTGCGCGGCGCCGACGATACCCGTGATCGCCACCTGCTGAAGGATGAGCGTCAGCGAGAAGGCGGAGAAGAACTTGGTGCCCAACAGGGCGCCGAAGATGACCAGCGACAGCACGAGCACGATCAGCGATACCGCCGATGGGCTCGAATGCAGGAAATGCCGGAATTTCTGAAGGAAACTCTTGTCGTCCGTGTCGAACGAGGCGACGTCGGTCGAACTGTCCTTGAGGACTTTTTCGTAATCGTGATGCGGTGCGGCTGTTGTCGGCTCGCTCATGGAAATCCTCCGCGTGGCCCCACTCCCGAAGGGCATCCCGCCGATGCAGGCGAGACGTGGGTAGGCTGCACTCAATTCGGTGCGCTGTCAAAGATGAGCAGGGTGCGGGGACGCGCTTGGCGCATCCCCGCTTTCGTTGTCAGGCGGTCAGGGCATCAACCCCAGCACTTGCCCAGGCCTTCCTTGGTGTCGATCGACTTGACGCCGGAGACCGGCTTGTCGGTGACGAGCGTCACGCCGGTGTCGAAGAAGTTCTTGCCTTCGGTCGGCTTCGGCTTTTCGCCGCTGTCGGCGAACTTCTTGATCGCCTCGATGCCGAGCGCTGCCATCTGCAGCGGATACTGCTGCGAGGTGGCGCCGATGACGCCGTCAGCAACGTTCTTGACACCAGGGCAACCGCCGTCGACGGAGACGATCAGCACGTCCTTCTCGCGGCCGACAGCCTTCAGCGCTTCATAGGCGCCGGCGGCAGCCGGTTCGTTGATGGTGTGGACGACGTTGATGGTCGGATCCTTCTGGAGAAGGTTTTCCATCGCGGTACGGCCGCCTTCTTCGTTTCCGTTGGTGATGTCGTGGCCGACGATGCGCTTGTCATCCTCGTCACCGATCTTGTTCGGGTCCTTCGGGTCGATGCCGAAGCCCATCATGAAGCCCTGGTCGCGGAGCACGTCGACGGACGGCTGCGACGGCGTCAGGTCGAGGAAGGCAACCTTGGCGTCCGCAGCCTTGTCGCCCAGCGTTTCCTTGGCCCACTGGCCGATCAGCTTGCCGGCGAGCAGGTTGTCGGTGGCGAACGTCATGTCGGCGCTGTCGATAGGCTCAAGCGGGGTGTCGAGCGCGATGACGAGCAGGCCGGCGTCGCGGGCCTTCTTGACGTTCGGCACGATGCCCTTGGTGTCGGAAGCAGCAATCAGGATACCCTTGGCGCCATCGGCGATGCAGGTCTCGATCGCGGCTACCTGGCTTTCAGAGTCACCATCGATCTTGCCGGCATAGGACTTCAGGTTGACACCGAGTTCCTTGGCCTTCGCGGTCGCGCCTTCCTTCATCTTGACGAAGAAGGGGTTGGTGTCGGTTTTGGTGATCAGGCAAGCGGAGACGTCCGCGGCCTTTGCGGGCGCCGAGAAGGCGACGCCGAGGGCCAGCGCGGCGAGCGCAGCGGAAAGCACTGATTTCTTCATTTACTCCTCCCAGAGTGTAGCCGGACCGCCCCATGGCTGGCCGGAATTTTAAAGCACGAACACCGCCTTCGAATACCGCCGATGGCTTCCTCCAAGCCGTTTCGTGCTGTTTACGGTGCTAATTAAGGGCGAAAGAATTTGGCTTGTCAATAAATAAATCCAATTGAATTATTAATTCCTTGTGGCATGCTCGGCGAAAATAACGCATAGGCCGATCAAGGGAGGAATGGCCAATGTCGTCGATGAGAGGTCCGGTTCACGTGCCGGCCCAGCTGCCTGGCGTCAGTCCGGCAGGCGGCGCGAACCAGGTTCGGGTTCGCGCTTACAATGAAAGATTGGTGCTTTCGCTGGTGCGCCTGCATGGCGCGCAGTCGAAGGCGGATATCGCACGCCGCACGGGCCTTTCGGCGCAAACCGTGTCGGTGATCATGCGCGTGTTGGAAAAGGAAGGGCTGCTTTCGCGCGGCGAGCCGATCCGTGGACGCGTGGGCCAGCCATCGGTGCCGATGCGGCTCAATCCTGATGCCGTCTATTCCTTCGGCGTGAAGATGGGGCGGCGCAGCGCCGATCTGGTGCTGATGGATTTCGTCGGCAAGATCCGCATGCAACTGCATGTGACCTACGCCTACCCCCTGCCCGACTTGTTTCTCGACTTCATCGTATCCGGTATCCAGGAGCTGGAAAGCCGGCTGAGCGACGACGAGCGCAGCCGGATCGCCGGCGTCGGTATCGCGGCGCCTTTCGAGCTCTGGAACTGGGAAGAGGAAGTGGGCTCGCCGAAGGGCGCGATGGATGTCTGGCGCGATTACGACCTGCATGCCGAGGTGGCGGCGAGCCTCCCCTACCCCGTCTATCTCCAGAACGACGCGACCAGCGCCTGCGGCGCGGAACTCGTCTTCGGCATCGGCCCACAGCACCCCGATTTCGTCTATTTCTTCATCGGCTCCTTCATCGGCGGCGGCATCGTCTTGAACTCGGCGATCTTTTCCGGCCGAACCGGCACTGCCGGCGCCATCGGCCCACTGCCGGTGCGCGGCAAGAACGGCGAGACGCTGCAGTTGCTCGAGGTCGCCTCGATCTTCGTGCTCGAAAACATGCTGCGCGAACGTGGCATCGATCCGGAGCCGCTCTGGTATTCGGCAGACGACTGGATCGACTTCGGCGAGCCGCTGGAATTGTGGATCCAGGACACCGCCAAGGCGCTGGCGCAGGGCATCGTCGCGGCCGCCTCGATCATCGATTTCAGCGCCGCCGTCATCGATGGCGGCTTTCCGGGCTGGGTTCGTGAGCGGATCGTGCAGGCGACAATCTACGAAGCGGACAGGCTCGACCTGCAGGGCGTCGTCATGCCCGATATCATCGAGGGCGCGGTGGGGGCGCATGCGCGCGCCATCGGCGGCGCAAGCCTGCCGATCTTCGCCCGCTATCTCACGGACCAGAACGTGCTCTTCAAGGAGGTGGAGAATGCTGAAGGGACTTAACCCGATCCTGAGCCCGGAACTGCTCTCGACGCTGCGCGCCATGGGCCATGGCGACGAAATCGCCATCGTCGACGGCAATTATCCCGGCCTCGAGGATGCGCGGCGGCTGATCCGGCTCGATGGGCACGGCATCATCCCCGTGCTCGATGCCGTGTTGAGCGTGCTGCCGATCGACGAGTTCGTGCCGGAGGCGATCTTTCGCGCCACGGTGAAGGGCGAGCGCGACAAGCTCGACCCCGTGCACGAGGAGATGATCGATTGCTGCGCGCATTACGAGCCGCACCGGCAGGTGGTGCCGCTGGTCGGGCCGGACTTCTACAACAGGGTGAAGGCGGCGCATGCGCTGATCCAGACCAGCGAACCGCGCCTTTACGGCAACATCATCCTGCGCAAGGGCGTGATTCATCCGGGCAAGCCGGGCGACAAGAGCAAAGCCCCGGTCGACCCGTTTCCCTACTGAGGGATCAGCCGGCGATCAAATCTCGCCGGCCAGCGGTCCCCAGACATCCGTCAGCGCGAAGCCGCCGGGGTGCGGATCGAAAGGATCGAGCGCCACCTGCGACAGGCCGAAGGTGAAGCCGCGCCCCGTGATGGTCGGGATAACGGCGGGGCGGCCGGCGACGGTGGTCTCGGCCAGAAGCCCGACCTCGAATTCGGAATCGATGATCGAGCGTGACTTGAAGACATCGCCGACCTTCGCCTTGCCGCGCGCATGCAGCGTCGCGAGATTTGCGGAGTTGCCGGTGCCGCAGGGCGAGCGATCGGCCCGGCCGGGCCACATGGTGGTGCAGGTGCGCACCGTGCCATCGGCTTCGAGATCGCGGAACATCACATAGGCAACGCCCGAAATCGCCGGGATCTCCGGATGCACGACCTTGATCTCGCGGTTGATCTTTTCCTTGATCACCATGCCGGCGCTGACGAGGGCTGCGGCATTGGACTTGGCGATCGTCAGGCCGATCTGACCGACATCGACAAGCGCATAGAAGATGCCGCCATAGCAGAGGTCGAGCTTGATCGTGCCCCACTGCTCGGTTTCCAGCGAGACATCGAGCTCGTGCACGAAGGACGGCACCATTGTCAGTTTGACCTTCTCGCAGCGGCCATCGCGGCAGGTGGCGGTCGCCTTGACGAGGCCGGCCGCTGTTTCCAGCGTGACCACGGTTTCCGGCTCGTGCATCTCGACGATGCCGGATTCGAGCAGCGCCGTGGTGACGCAGATCGAGTTCGAGCCGGAGCTTGCATGCGCCTGATCGGGCTGCAAGATGATGAAGGCGGCATCGGCATCTGGGTGCTTGGGCGGCAGCAGCAGATTGACGGAGCCGATCGGCGCGCCGCGCGGCTCGAGGCAGAGAAAGCGGCGAAGCTCCTGGCCCTTCGGATCGGTGTTCAGCCAATGCAGCTGCTCGGCAACGGTGTTGCCCGGGATTTTCGGAACGCCGCCGATCGCGACCTTTCCGATCTCACCTTCGGCGTGGACATCCAGAAGCTGGATCGTGCGCTTCCATCTCATCGGCGTCTCCCATCATCCGCCGGCAGAGCGACCCCGTCGCCGCCGGCTCTCTGTTATGTCTCAATAGCGGTTAATACGGAACGGCGTCATGTCGACGTCGGGTTTGCCCCCCGTCACCATATCCGCGATCAGCTGGGCCGTGGTGGCAGAATAGGTGAGGCCGAGATGGCCGTGACCGGTCGCATAGTAGACGCCCTGCATTTTCGAAGAGGGCGAGATGATCGGGATCGTATCGGGCAGCGACGGACGATGACCCATCCACTCTGTCGCGTCCTTGACCTGAAGGCCCGGGACGGCGCGCTGGGCATGGCGAACGAGGACGCGGGCGCGGCGGAAATCGGGCGCGGCATCGAGCCCCGCCAGCTCGACATTGCCGCCGACGCGGATACCGCCCGCCGTCGGCGTGATCATGAAGGCGCGATGCGGCCAGATCACCGAATAGCGCATGGAGACACCGGGCTGCATGATCTGCGTGTGATAACCACGCTCGGTCTCGAGCGGGATCGGCTCGCCGAGCTTTTCCGCTAGCAAGCGGGTGTGGACGCCAGCCGCCAGCACGACGAAATCGGCCGGGATACGCTCGCCGCTTTCGAGAATGACAACGGAGGTGCCGTCGGCGTTCTTTTCAACCGTGCGCACCGCGCCGGACACAAAGGTCGCGCCGCGGTCGCGGGCGGCATCGGCGAGCTTCACCACCAAGCGATAGGGATCGCGGATGGTCTTGTTATCGGGCAGCAGGACCGCCTTGGCGATCGATGGCGAGAGCGAGGGCTCCAGATCGCGGATGGCAGCGCCTTCGAGCACGTCGAAATCGAAGCCGTAGCGGCGCATGAAATCGATGTGGCCGCGGTCGCCTGTAAATTCCGCCTCGGTCTCGTAGATCGCCAGGCAGCCTTCGTCGGTCATCAGCTCGGGTGCCGAGATCGTATCCAGCATGGCGCGGAAATCGGCGAGCGCTGGATTGGAGAGGCTCATGCCCGCATCCTCGATGTCACGCAGCCGGGAGGGCCTACCGGCCGCGATGAAACGCAGGAACCATGGCGCCATCTTCAACGCATAGGCGGGACGCAGCCAGACGGGGCCTTCAGGATCGAGCAGCCAGCGGGGGATCTTGCGCCAGGTATTGGGGCCGGAGCCGGCGGCGAAATCGAGCGCGATGCTGGCCATGTTGCCATAAGAGGTGCCGCGCCCGGGCTCGCCCTTGTCGATCAGCGTGACCTGCAGGCCGCGACGCTGCAATTCAAGCGCGATCGCCGCACCGATGACACCTGCGCCGACAACCGCGACCGTCTGTTTCTTCTCGTTCATCCCTCACCGCCCATTCGCGCGGCGGACCACACCACCGACCGCACTGTGATATATCAGAACAAGTGCGACTTCCATCTGAATTTTTTACGATGAGAGACAAGACGCAGCCTCGCGGTTAGCGCAAGCGTCGTGAAACTTTCCGCCCGCTGCTTCCGTTTATTGCAGCAGGATCTCAACCAAGGACCGCGCCATGAAGGCAGTGCCCAGCATCCTTCTTACGATCGCCCTGCTCTTCCCGTCGCTCGCTTTCGCCGGCGCGCTCGAGGAAGACGCGATACGCCACGACATCATCGGCAGAACCATCTATCTCGCGACACCGCTCGGTGGCGAACTGCCGCTGAACTACCACACATCAGGCGTCGTCGACGGCAGCGGTGAGGCGATCGGGCTCGGCAAATTCTTCAAGCCCAACGACCAGGGCAAATGGTGGATCGATTCCAACCGGCTCTGCCAGAAATTCCGGACCTGGTACGACGGCGCGCCGATGTGTTTCGAGCTGGAGACGGCAGGGCCTGGAAAGGTGAAGTGGACGCGCGACAACGGCCAGACGGGCGTGGCGAGGATCGGCAACTAATGTGATCGAAGGTCCAGAATGGAAAAGAGCCCGGTGCGGGAGGAGGTGCACCGGGCTCTTGATCCTGACTGACAACTGGGAGGAGGAGTGTTGTCAGTCCGATGAAGGAGCGCTGGGAGGAGGAGTGCGCTGCCTTCGAGGGGATAGATAGCCCATCGTTTCGATCAGGAATAGGGAGAATACCGCAACGCAGCAATGCGCCGAACGCATAACACGACCCCTTAGATCGTCATTCGCATTCGATTCATGCACATCATTTCATCAAACCTGCCAAGATATGAGCAATTCCAGCCACATGGGCCGAAGGCGGCGGCCCGTGCCGTCGCCTTCGAGACCGACTCACCACTCGTTGCCGCATGGCATGGAGCCGTCGCCATTGGTGCCGCCGAAGGTGCCCTGGCAATAGGTCTGCCTGTGCATTTGCTGCATTGGGGGCTGGGGCTGCATCGGGCGCTCGGTGATCGAGCCGGTGGTCTGGCGGTCGACGCCGAAGGCGGCATCGGGATACCAGTAGCCGTCATGCAGACGGGTGCCGGGCCGCTCGGCGCGCGAGCCGTGATAACCGTGCCAATAGCCCGGCTGGGTCTGCGCCACCTGAATCACTTGAGCCTGCGGCATGGAATGGTCGGCAGGGGCTGCCTGAACAGGCACCGCAGCCGAGAGCGCCGCGATGACACCAAGCGACAGGACGGACGGGATGTAACGGGAGATTTTCATGATAAACCCTCCTTCAGGATTCACATGAAGAAAATGCCGTCTCAGCTTGCAAAGTTCCGCGCCTGCACGCGCGCTCCAACAGTCGTGATCGCAGGCGATTGCGCGTGATCTCGATTACGCCTACGGCGTGATCCTGATTGCGCTTTAGGCGTGATTCCGGCCGCTCTACTGGTCGTAGACGGCGCGGTAGCCCTGGCTGGAGATGCAGGCGACATATTGACGGCGCGCGGCCGCCCTCGCCTGCGCTTCCTCGTTGGCGGGATCGATCGCATAGCGCGACATCTGCGCCCGCGCCTCGTATTGCTTGCGCGCCTCGTTGTACATGACGTTGCCATCGGCGACGCAGATGTTGTGGGCGATGCCGGGTGGATTGAGCGGCGGGTCGAGCGTGTTGACGGGCGTCAGCATCGGGCCGTTGGCATGATCGACGCAACCGGCCAAGGCCGCCACCGACGCCAGAAACACCATTCCACGAACCATATTGCTCAGCATTCAATCTCTCCGGCCCACGGCCACGGCATGTCCTGCCCCAAAAGGCATCTTGCCGAGACAATCGTCTGGCAACATTGTGCCAAGCTAGCGCCACGCCCGCATCGCGCAGGCGCCAACATCAAGATGGAGGATCAGACAGTGTCAGCTCTTCAGGACGAACTCTCAAACGATATCCCCTCTCACCCGGAGGAAATGAAATCGGTCTTCGACCTACGCGTCGGAAAGCACGTCACGCTGCAAGGCAGCGCCAGGATCACGCCGGCCGGTGTCATCAGCACCGGGATCGCGGTGGCGCCGATGACGTTCGCCGTGGGGTATATGATTTCGTCGGTTGGTCGGCGGCGGTAGGGCGATTAGTCAGACGCGCTCGGCACGCGCTCAGACATAGATCCACCCTTTGCGGACAGCCTCTATAAGCTCGAGCTCGTAGCTATACTCGGCGGCCACGGCAAAGACCTTGATATCGCTGCTGGTCATGCCGATCCCGTGCCGTCGCGAGACATATTCGAAGGTCTCGATCCAATCGAGGCCCGACAAATGCAGCATGGCGACCTCCAGAGTGAAAGGGGCTTCCCGCTTCTTCTTGCGGCGGGCCATCAAGGTTGGAACCCGTGCCGATCGAGCAACGCGCGTTCCTGCGCAAACATGCGGGCGGTGAGTTCCTCGAAATCGATCAGACCGGCGGCCGCAAGCGCATAGCAGGCCGCATCCGACGCACACCGGTCCCGCTCGAATTGATCTCGCAGAGATGCTCCCGCATGACGAGAGCGCTTCGCCAAAACGTCCGTGGCTAGCTGCGCATAGAAATCTGAGTCCATCGGCCTGACCTCGCAACGAGTGCGCGAACACACCTGCCCTGCATTCCGTGAGGGAATGCCGGCCTGTGCAACGCTCTGGTGATCGTATGGATTTCGTACCGGGGAAGTGTCTCACGACTCGCAGAGGATGGGAATCGCGGAGATCGGCTTTAAAAATTTAGACGAGCAGAATTCGACCTTGCTTGAGGTCGTCGTGCTAAATTTTCGTGAGAAAAGAGAAGTGGCGCACCCGAAGAGATTCGAACTCCTGACCCCCAGATTCGTAGTCTGGTGCTCTATCCAGCTGAGCTACGGGTGCGTCTGCAGCGGTGTGTCCCGCTGGCGTGAGCGGTTCTCTAAAGGGTCATCTGGATGAATGCAATAGGGTTTGTAAAAAAAGTGACGTCTTTCTTCGCGAGCTGCCGGGAACGCGGGATTGCATCACTTTTCCAAGAGGCTGCGGCCGCGATAATCGTCCAGCGACACAGGGCGATCGGGGATTTCGATCCGGAACTGGGTGCCGATCGATGGTTTTTCCACAAGCGCGATGGTGCCGCCGTGGGCGAGCACCAGTTCGCGGGCGATGGCGAGACCAAGCCCCGTGCCGCCGGAGCGAGCGGAGCCGCGAAACGCGGTGAAGAGGTTCTGGCGGGCCTTCTGCGGCATGCCGGGGCCGGTGTCATCGACGGTGATGCTGACGACGCTGCCGATGCGATGAGCGGCGACGGTGATGCGTCGCGGGCCCGCGCCTGCATTGTTTGACGTCAGCGCCTGCAGGGCGTTGCGGCAGAGATTGTGGATGACGCGGAACAGCTGCTCGTTGTCGGCATCCACTTCGAGATCGGCGTTGATCTGCTCGACGAACTCCACATCGCTCTGCGGATCAATCGCCAGCATGTCCCTGACATCCTCGACGAGCGTGGTCACTCGTACGAGACGGCGGCGGGGCGCCGATTCGCTGGCCTGGCCGTAGGAGAGAACTTCGGTGGTGTAGCCGACGGCGCGGTCGATGGTGCGCAGCAGCTTCGGGGCGAAGCGCTTCACCATGGGATCGTCGACATCAACCAGGCGGTCGGACATCAGCTGCGCGGAGGCGAGGATGTTGCGCATATCGTGATTGATCTTGGAGACGGCGAGGCCGAGGGCCGCGAGATTGCTCTGCTGCTTCAGCGTCTTCTGGAGCTGCAGCTGCATGGCGGTCAGATGGCGGCCGGCAATGCCCAGCTCGTCGCGCCCGCCATCGCCGACGAAGACATGCTGCGGATTTTCGGGATCGGCGGAAAACTGCTGCATGCTGCCCGTCAATCTACGGATCGGCCGGATGAGAATGCGGTTGATCGCGAAGAAGACCAGCGTGGCGGTAAACAGCGAGATCAGGATCGACAGCAGGAAGACGTTGCGGGAATAGAGCAGCATCGCGTTGCGCAGATGCTTGTCCTTCATCAGTACTTCGACACCGATATTGGTGTCCTGCACCGGCCCGTAGACGCGGATCATCCGGTCGCCGCCGAAGATCAGCGTGTCGAGCGCATCGCGCATGGCGGTGACGGCTGGCACGCTGGTGAGATCATATTGCTCATCGACGGATGCCGGCATGTCCCAGGTGGCGAGCAGGCGCGAGGTGCCGTCCTTGCGCAGCACGATCGCCTTGGTGCCCGTTGCTTCCAGGGTTTGCCGCTGCAGGTCGCGCGGCAGCTCCACCGGCTGCAGGCCATCGATGGCGATGGCGGCGGCAGCGGCGGCGTTCAGCCGCTCATCCAGCCAGCGAAGGCGCATGGACGCCACCGAGGGAAAGAAGATCAGCACTTCGGCGAGCATGATGCAGATAACGGTCAGCCACAGGAGCTTGCCGGAGATGCCGCCGAACATGCCGGCGGGCCGGCATGACGAGCGCGCGGCGTCGGTCGCCGTCGTGAGTGCTTCGGGAACAGTTTGGCCTTGATCAGGGGCGGGCATCGCTTCTCGTCCAACCGGCGTCATGCGCCACGGATTCAATCTCTATATTAGACGAAACCGCGTCGCTTTCAAATCTTTGCGAGCGGTGCGACATAATGCCGAAACGCGAACGCCGCCCGAAGGCGGCGCTCTTGTTCAGTTTGCAGACCGGGAGATCAGAATTCTTCCCAGCTCTGGTCGACCGCGGCGTTGCCGTTGAAGGCGCGGGCAACGCTGCCGATCGCGCGGCGGGCGGGCGAGGCAACCGGGCGGTGTTCCTCGTAGCGTGCGACGGCCACGGGCGCCGCATGCTGCGCGGACACCTTGAAGCGCGAGATCAGGCGCACGAGGCTG
Organism: Hyphomicrobiales bacterium; assembly: GCA_900467745.1. GTDB lineage: Bacteria > Pseudomonadota > Alphaproteobacteria > Rhizobiales > Rhizobiaceae > Rhizobium. The sequence continues at coordinate 172,555 of UBQW01000037.1, read as the reverse complement.
TCTGCTTCCGACGATAGCTTGTGGGTCGCCGCCGAGGTTTCCTCGACCATGGCGGCGTTCTGCTGTGTCACCTGGTCCATCTGGTTGACGGCGGTGTTGACCTCCTTCAGACCGGTCGACTGCTCCTTGGCGGCCGTGGCGATCGAGTGGATGTGGTCGTTGATGGCGTTGACGCGGCGCTCGATCTGCGAGAGCGCCTCGCCGGTCTCCTGCACCAGCTTGACGCCGATCTGGACTTCGCCGCCGGACTTGGTGATCAGGCCCTTGATATCCTTGGCGGCCGTTGCCGAGCGCTGCGCGAGTTCGCGAACTTCCTGGGCGACGACGGCAAAGCCCTTGCCCGCTTCGCCGGCACGCGCGGCCTCGACACCTGCGTTCAGCGCCAGCAGGTTGGTCTGGAAGGCGATCTCGTCGATGACGTTGATGATCTGGCTGATTTCGCGCGAGGCCTGCTCGATGCGGCCCATGGCATCGACAGCGTTGCGAACGACGACGCCCGACTTGCCAGCATCGTCCTTGGCCTCGGAAACCATGACGCTGGCTTCCTGGGCGCGATCGGTCGAGTTGTTGACGACGGCGGTGATCTCGTCCAGCGCCGCAGAGGTTTCCTCAAGCGCTGCCGCCTGTTGTTCCGTGCGCTTGGAGAGGTCGTCGCTGGCTGCGCGCAGCTCGTTGGTGTTGCCGTGGAAGCCCTCGGCGGTCTCGCGCACTTCGCGCATGGTCGATTGCAGCGTGGCGAAGGTGCTGTTCACATTCTTCTGCAGCTCGGCGAAGGCACCCTGGAAGTTGCCGCGCATGGTCTGCGTCAGATCGCCTTCGGACAGGCTCGCGATAACACGGCGGGTTTCGCCGACGCCGCCATCGACACCCGAGAGCAACTGGTTGATGTTGCTGGCGAACTGGTTGAGGTTGTCGTCCTGGTAATCCTTGTCGATCCGGCGCGAGAAATCGCCGGCGGCAGCGGCGGCCACGACGACGGACATGCTCGACTGCAGGTCGTCGCTCTTGGCGCGCATGGCGGCTTCCTGGGCGTTCATGCGGCGAACGGCCAGACCATTCTCCTTGAACACCGCGACGGCGGCGGCCATTTCGCCGATCTCGTCGTTGCGGCCGGGGAACGGAACATCGGTGTCGAAGTTGCCGTCGGCGACATTCTTGATCGCCTCGGTGACCTTCTTGATCGGACGCGAGAGATGGATGGTGCCGACATAAAGGCCCATGCCGATGCCGGCCGCGATGCCAAAGCCGGTGATGCCGAGAACTAGCCAGAGGACCGAGGTGCGGAAGCTTTCGACTTCCTGGTTGACGGCGTCGAGCGTCGCCTTATCGGTGGCGACGATCGCGTCGATCTCGGCCTGGAAGGCCTTGCGGTTGGCGCGGTTGGCGTCGTTGTTGCCTTGCTCGTTGGCCGCCTGCGGGCTGACCTCGGTGCCGAGGCGCGCGGTTTCGGCGCGGAAGGTACGGAATTCGGCCGAGCGGGCCTTGAGCTTGTTGAACGCATCCATCTGGTTGTCGGGAACCAGCGGCGTCCAGGATGTGATGGTGGCGTCGATCTGGTCGAGTGCTGCCAAAAGGCCCTTGGCGAAGCTTGCGGCGTCCTTTGTCGAGGCGGCGCCATAGATGCCGCGCGCTTCCATAACGGTTGCGGTCACGTAGCGGTTCAGGCGCTCGCCGGAATAGGCGCGGCTGGCGGCATCCTCATAGGCGGAGAGATTGTTGTTGTAGCGCTGCACTGCCCAAAGAGCGGTCGCGCCGATAACCAGCGCGACGCAGGACATGGCGCATACGAGTATGTTGATCTTGCCTCGGATTTTCAAAAGGATCCCCCCAATAAGACTAGAGGCCGAAAACTGGATGCCCGGCCGTTAGATCAAATTGCGCTAAAACAATTAATGTTGAATTTCCGATATTTTCGCCGGCTACTATAAAAAATCATCCATGAACGATGGTTGCCGGCCCTATTTTTTGCGCGAAAAACGCTCAGAGGCTCGATAGGCGCACGTTTGGGCTGCGGAAACGGAATAAAATGATAGCGAGCGTGATGTAGTGCCGATGGCGCAATCATTAACAGCATCTGCTAATTTTCACACCCAAGAGGCGAGCAGAGCGGATTCTCCCTGCGATAATTGACTTTCGCGACCTTCGTCCGTATAAGCCGCCGCACGTCCGGTCATATAAGGCTTTTTGAGCCTCCCGCCGTTCGAAAAACAACGCTCCTTGCATTATGCAAATTCAAGAAGGGCCGCACTCCGCGGTGATTAAAATAAATGAAGCGTACTTACCAACCTTCCAAGCTTGTTCGCAAGCGTCGTCACGGTTTCCGTGCACGTATGGCTACCAAGGGCGGCCGTAAGGTCATCGTTGCTCGTCGCGGCCGCGGCCGCAAGCGTCTTTCGGCCTAAGGCCGGAAGTGCCCGATCAGATGACGGGCGATCCGACGACCAAAGATCCCAAAATAACTGCCGGGCGGCTGAAAAGCCGCCCGCAGTTTCTTGCTGTTCGCAATGGCGAAAAACGCAGGGGTGGATTCTTCCTTCTCGAGGTGCTCGACAGGAAGGAACCCAATACCGAAGCCCGCGTCGGCTTCACCGTCACCAAGAAGCATGGCAACGCGGTTGAAAGAAACCGCATGCGTCGGCGCCTGAAAGAGGCGGTACGGCTGCATGCAGGGTTTGCAATGAAGCCCGGACACGACTATGTGGTTGTCGCGCGAAGGGACGTGCTCCAAGCATCCTTCCATCAATTAGCCGCTGAGCTTACGGCTCGCGTCGAGACGAAGCCGAAACACAAGCGGTCCGGAGACGGCCGCCCCAGGAACGTATGATGCAAAACAACCGCAACTACTTCATTGCGATCGCTCTCTCCGTGCTGATCGTTCTCGGGTGGCAATTCCTTTACATGAATCCGCGCATCGAGGCGCAGCGCAAGGCCGAGCTTGCCCAGAAGGCACAGCAGACGACCCAGCAGACGCAGACACCAGCCGCCAATGGCGCAGCCGGTGGCGCGCAGACGAATGGCGCTGCTCCGACCGGCCAGGCGCCGGCGACCACGTCGCTGGCCGATGCGCTCGCCAAGAACCCGCGCGTCATCATCGACACGGCAGCGCTTTCCGGCTCGATCAACCTTGCCGGCGGCCGCCTCGACGACCTGAAGCTCAAGGGCTACCACGAGACCGTGGATGACTCGAGCCCGATCATCACGCTCTTCAGCCCGTCGGAAACCAAGGACGGCTACTTCGCCGAACTCGGCTATATCGGCGACGCCGCGACCGGCAACGTCCCCGGCCCCTCGACGCTCTGGACGGCTCCTGAGGGCGCGAAGCTGACCGAAAAGACCCCGGTCACGCTGACCTACACCAATGACAAGGACATCACCTTTGCCCGCACGATCTCGGTCGACGAACGCTACATGTTCACGATCACCGACAAGATCACCAATGCCGGCCAGGCGCCCGCAGCACTCTCCTCCTACGGCCGCGTGACGCGCTACAACAAGCCCGCCGTCGCCTCGACCTACGTGCTGCACGAAGGCTTTATCGGCGTGATCGGCGAAGACGGCCTGATCGAGAGCAAGTATGCTTCCGTCGAGAAGGAAGCCGTGACGCCGGCAACGGCGACCGGCGGCTGGCTCGGCATCACCGACAAGTACTGGGCCGCGACGATCATTCCGCCGCAGACGACCGCCTACGACGCTCGCTTCAGCCACTTCACGGATGGCCAGCCGCGCTTCCAGGCCGACTACAAGCAGAACGCCGTTACCGTCGCACCTGGCCAGTCGCTCGAACTGAAGAACCTCGTGTTTGCCGGCGCCAAGGAAGTTCCCGTCATCGACGGCTACGAGGCTACCTACCAGATCCCGCGCTTCGACCGCCTGATCGACTGGGGCTGGTTCTACTTCCTGACGAAGCCGATGTTCAAACTGATGGACTTCTTCTTCCGTTACTTCGGCAACTTCGGCGTCGCGATCCTGATGACCACGATCGTCGTCAAGGCGCTGTTCTTCCCGCTCGCCAGCAAGCAGTACGCTTCGATGGCGAACATGAAGCGCATGCAGCCGAAGATGGAAGAGCTGAAGGCGAAGTTCGGCGACGACCGCATGGGCCTGCAGCAGGCGACCATGGCGCTCTACAAGGAAGAAAAGATCAACCCGATCGCCGGTTGCTGGCCGATCGCGCTGCAGATCCCGATCTTCTTCTCGCTCTACAAGGTGATCTACATCACCATCGAGATGCGCCACGCGCCGTTCTTCGGCTGGATCCAGGACCTTTCGGCGCCCGATCCGACCTCGTTCATCAACCTGTTCGGCCTGCTGCCGTTCGCCGCTCCGACCTTCCTGCATCTCGGCGTCTGGCCGCTGATCATGGGCGTCACGATGTTCCTGCAAATGCGCATGAACCCGACCCCGCCGGATCCGACGCAGGCGATGATCTTCAACTGGATGCCGCTGGTCTTCACCTTCATGCTGGCAAGCTTCCCGGCCGGTCTGGTCATCTACTGGGCCTGGAACAACACGCTTTCCGTTATCCAGCAGGGCGTCATCATGCGCCGCCACGGCGTGAAGATCGAGCTCTTCGACAATCTGAAGGGGCTGTTCAAGCGAAAGCCGGCGCCGACAGAGAAATAGCAAAAAGCCCCGGTTCGCCGGGGCTTTTTCTTTTGTGGCACAAGGATGCTTCTTAGGACAATCGGGGCTGCCGGTTGACAAAATCGCCCGAAACCTGAATGCCATAGGTTCACTGGAATTGGACGCGCTGGAAAAGGCCGAATGACCGACAATAAAGACAAGCCGCTCTTCGGCCGCCCCTGGATCTTCATCCGCGGCGTGCCCTCCCTGAAATTCCTGCCGCCGGAAGGGCCGGCCGAGGTGGCTTTTGCCGGCCGCTCGAATGTCGGCAAGTCGTCGCTGATCAATGCGCTCGTCGGCCAGCATGGCCTGGCGCGCACCTCGAACACGCCGGGGCGTACGCAGGAGCTGAACTATTTCGTGCCTGAGGGCTATTCCGGCGAGGCCGGCGATCTGCCGCCGATGGCGCTGGTCGACATGCCGGGCTACGGCTATGCCAAGGCGCCGAAGGAGCATGTCGACGCCTGGACCAAGCTGGTGTTCGATTATCTGCGCGGCCGCGCGACGCTGAAGCGGGTCTATGTGCTGATCGACAGCCGCCACGGCATCAAGAAGAACGACGACGAGGTCCTCGACCTGCTCGACAAGGCCGCCGTCTCCTATCAGGTGGTGCTGACCAAGACCGACAAGATCAAGCCGCCGGCGGTTGTGAAGCTGCTTGCCGAGACGGCCGAGAAGATCAAGAAGCGCCCCGCCGCCTATCCCGTGATCATCGCCACTTCGTCCGAAAAGAGCGAGGGGCTGGACGATCTGCGCGAGGCGATCGCGCTCACCGTCGGCGCCGATCACTGGAAGTGAGGTGGAGGCGCCCCAGTGGTGTTGACAGGGCGCCCCCGTTTGCTGCCTGAACTCAAGATTACATCTTCGGCAGCAAGACCTTGTCGATGACGTGAATGACGCCGTTCGACTGCTTGACGTCAGCGATCGTGACATGGGCGACGCCGCCGCTTTCGTCGGTCAGCGTGATCTTGCCCATGTCTTCCTTGGCCTTCAGCACGCAGCCGCCGACCGTCTTGATGTCATGCTCGCCGCCATCGTCCTTGATCATCTTGGCGACGGTCTTGGCCATGGCATCAGCGGACACGACGTGGCAGGTCAGGATCTTGGTGAGCTTGGCCTTGTTCTCAGGCTTCAGCAGCGTATCGACGGTGCCGGCGGGGAGTGCCGCGAAGGCTTCGTTGGTCGGTGCGAAGACCGTGAACGGACCCTTGCCCTCAAGCGTCGAGACCAGGCCGGCTGCCTTGACGGCGGCGACCAGCGTCGTGTGATCCTTCGACTTCATGGCATTCTGGACGATGTTCTTGGTCGGATACATGGCGGCGCCACCGACCATCGGGTTCTTGGCCTGCGCGGCAAAGGCGATTGCGGATACGGCGACTGCAAGGGCTGCCGTGCGCAGTGCGGACTTGATCATGACTGGTTCTCCTCATCCGTCCGCTCGCGGGTCGCCGGCTGAATGCATCAGCGTCGCTGGGACATGAGGATCTACGGAAGGTTGCCAGAAAAAGTTTCAGCCGATCTTACGGCCGGTGCGCGGCGCCGCTTGCAACCACGGGGCCGGTCGGCGCGCCCGTCGGCGAGCCGCCGAAGGGCTCAAGGCTGACCGCGAAGCTCGTGCCCTCGCCGATGGCGGAGCGCATGTCGACCGGGATCACCAGTTCGCCATCGCCGCCCTCTCCCGCCGCGAAGATGCCGAGCGACTTCGGCGTGCCGCCTTCGGGCAACAGCCACAGTTCGAGCGATTTCTCCTCCGGCTTGCCCGCGGCCACCGGAATGATACGCATGCGGCCGGTCTGGGCCTCATAGGAAGCCAGCAGATTGACCTGGCTCGCCGGTCCCGACAATTGCGCGACCAGCGGCGGAACGGTCGGCTTCAGCGGCGATACCGTCGCGACCGTCAGCGACAGGGCAGCCGACGTGATGACGAGCGAGACGGCGGCGAGACAGCGCCAGAAGAAAAGAGAATTCCAGACGCCCCTGCCCGGCATGGCTGCCTGCTGCGGTGTGCCGAACAGGCGGGCTTCGACCTGCTTGAAGGTTTCCTGGCCGGGGGTGACGGCGTCATAATCGTCATTGAACGTCGAGAGGTTCGCCTCCCAGCGGCTGACGATCGCCGCGAACTGCCGGTCGACCCGCATGCGGTCTTCTACGACACGACGATCCTGGAAAGAGAGAACACCGAGAACATACTCACCGGCGAGTACCTCATCGCGGGAGCGACCTCCCTTGCTTTGATCGGACGACGTCATCGTTCCAGGCACTCTCTCAGCTTCAATAGGCTGCGCCGCAGCCATGTGCGCATCGTGTTCAGGGGCACGCCGAACTCACCGGCCAGTTCCTGATAGCTCAGCCCTTCGACATAAGCCCGTCTGACCGCCACCGCACGATCAGCTTCCAACTGTTCCATGCAGGTGTCAATCCGCCTTCCTTCATCGCGGATCACAGTTGTCGCTTCCGGATCAAGTTGGCTGTCTGCGAGATCATAGGCACTGTCCAATTCGTCGGCTACCGGCTTGCGGCTTCTCAGGGTGTCGATCGCCTGGTTGCGGGCGATCGCCGCAAGCCAGGACGAGGGCGTTCCCGAAGAGATCGCGAAGGCGGAAGCGCGCTGCCAGACCTTGATGTAGACCTCCTGCAATGCTTCCTCCCCCTCCGTCTTGTCCTTCAAGATACGCAGGCAGATCGCAAAAAGTTTCGGGCTTGTTTCACGGTACAGAGCCACGAAAGCCTTTCGGTCGCGCATTGCAACCCGGCCGATCAGTTCGGCGATTTCCTCGCTCGTCATGCCGTGTCTCTTCCCCAATGTCCTCCCCTAACTATGGGTGTTCGGTCACGCTTGGCAAGACGGCGGCGTGTGGGCAAATTGCGCGAACTATCGGGCCATTGATTATTCCATCTGTCAAAAACTTGGGATAAAAGGCCGCAACCATTTTTCTGCGGGGTATCCGATGACCGAGACCGAAAGCGAAATCCAGGCACGGCTGCTGGCGCAGGCGCTGCCCTTCATGCAGCGTTACGAAAACAAGACGATCGTCGTGAAATACGGCGGCCATGCCATGGGCAATCCCGAGCTCGGCAAGGCGTTTGCCAGCGACATCGCGCTCCTGAAGCAATCGGGCGTCAACCCGATCGTCGTGCACGGCGGCGGCCCGCAGATCGGCGCGATGCTGACGAAGATGGGCATCGAATCGAAATTCGAAGGCGGCCTGCGCGTCACCGACGCCAAGACGGTCGAGATCGTCGAAATGGTTCTCGCCGGCTCGATCAACAAGGAAATCGTCGCGCTGATCAACCAGACGGGCGAATGGGCGATCGGCCTTTGCGGCAAGGACGGCAACATGGTCTTCGCCGAAAAGGCGCAGAAGAAGATCAAGGACCCGGACAGCAACATCGAGCGCGTTCTCGACCTCGGCTTCGTCGGCGAAGTCGTTGAAGTCGACCGCACGCTGATCGACCTTCTGGCCCGCTCGGAAATGATCCCCGTTATCGCCCCGGTTGCCCCAGGCCGCGACGGCGCGACCTACAACATCAACGCCGACACGTTCGCCGGCGCCATTGCCGGCGCGCTCAACGCGACGCGCCTGCTGTTCCTCACCGATGTTCCCGGCGTTCTCGACAAGCAGGGCAACCTGATCAAGGAACTCTCGGTCTCGCAGGCCCACCAGCTGATCGCAGACGGCACGATCTCCGGCGGCATGATCCCTAAGGTCGAGACCTGCATCGACGCGATCAAGGCCGGCGTGCAGGGCGTTGTCATCCTCAACGGCAAGACCGCGCATTCCGTGCTGCTCGAGATCTTCACCGAGCGTGGCGCGGGTACGCTGATCGTTCCGTAAGGGCGGTCGTTTTTCTGTTGCGGTCGGGGTGAAGTCCCCTCCCCAACCCCTCCCCACAAGGGGGAGGGGCTAAGTCGTTGCGCCCTCCGTCATCTCACACCATCAGCGTCTGTTGAGAGGCTTCGGCTTCATAGAGAGGGTGCGCCCAGCAAGCCCCTCCCCCTTGTGGGGAGGGGTTGGGGAGGGGTCTACCTCACAGCGCTCCGTAAACCGCCGCAGCAGCTTCTTTCAGCTTCTCCATCATCGCCCGATACGGCCCCGGCCCATAGCTGACACGGCTGACACCAAGCTTCGCCAGCGTCTTCACATCAGGCGCGCCCGGCCGCATCATGATGTTAACCGGCAGCGGCGACGCAGCGCAGATCTTCTCGATCAAGCCCTCATCGATCAGCCACGGCACGAAGAAGCCATCGGCCCCGGCGGCCGCATAGGCCTTGCCGCGCTCCAGCGCCTCCTCAACCAGACCGGCATGCTTCGAAAGATCACCCTCGCGCAGAAACAGGTCAGTGCGCGCATTGATGAAGAACGCGATGCCGCGGCGATCCGCCATCTCGCGGATGGCGCGGATGCGGGCGGCCTGCTGCTCCACCGGGTGCAGCCCGTCTCCCCCAACCACCTGATCCTCGAAATTGATGCCGATCGCGCCGGCATCGATCAATTGCTCGACATTGGCGGCAGCGCCTGCGGGATCAGTGGAATAGGCGCCCTCGAAATCGACAGAGAGCGGCAGGCCATTGACCGCGGTGATCTGGCGGGTCGTTGCGACCAGCGCCTCCATCGGGATCTTCTCGCCATCGCCATAGCCCTGGGCGGCTGCGACCGACCAGCTGCCCGTCGCCAGCGCCTTGGCGCCCGCCTCGGTCACGGCCTTTGCCGTTCCCGCATCCCATACATTGTAGAGAACGACAGGATTGCCCTTCCGGTGCAGCGCGCCGAACGTCTTTGCCTTCTCAGCCTGATTCATCTTCGCCTCCTCGTTTCTTGTGCCGGAAAACTAGTGCGAGTGCGTCAGGCGATCAATCGGCCGGCGTGAATGGTCGCATTCCGGATTTCAATCGAAGGCGACGCGTGGCATAAGGCAAGGATGAGCAAGATCGATCGCACGCCCACCCATTCCGACTTCTCGCATGTGACAGAGTGGGTCTTCGACCTCGACAACACACTCTATCCGCATCACGTCAATCTGTTCGCGCAGATCGACAAGAACATGACGGCCTATGTCTCGACGCTGCTGCAGATGGAACGGGACGAGGCGCGCAAGCTGCAGAAGCAGTATTATTACGACCACGGCACGACGCTGCAGGGGCTGATGATCCACCACGGCGTCGATCCCAACGACTTCCTTGAGAAGGCGCATGCGATCGATTATTCCAGCCTGACAGCGCAGCCGGAACTGGGAGCCGCGATCAAGGCGCTGCCCGGCCGCAAGTTCATCTTCACAAACGGCAGCGTCAAGCATGCCGAAATGGCGGCCGGCGCGCTTGGGATTCTCGACCATTTCGACGACATCTTCGATATCGTGGCCGCCGAGTTCGTGCCGAAGCCGGCGCAGCAGACATACGACAAGTTCACCCAGCTGAAGCGTGTCGAGACGCACAAGGCTGCGATGTTCGAGGACCTGCCGCGCAACCTGATCGCGCCGAAGGCGCTTGGCATGCAGACCGTTCTCCTCGTGCCCAACAATCTCGAGGACACGGTTGTCGAGTGGTGGGAAAAGACCAGCGGCGAGGACGATCACATCGACTTCGTGACCGACGATCTCACTGATTTCCTTGGTAAGATTACGCCCAATATTACCGGCTAAATTACGAAAGTTTCATCCAGCTTACCGATGTTTAACTGGGTAATCGGGCTTGTCCGCCCTACCTTTTCGTCTGTGATCCCCAATGAGATTGCACACTGAAAGGAACCCAAATGTCTCGGAACAAGCTGATACTGGCCGCACTTTCCTCCGTCTTGATTGTCGGTGCCGCAGCCGGCAGCAGTTTTGCCGCGCCCGGCGACAAGCACAAGCATCCGCCAAGGCCACACCACGCGATGATGGGCGGCGGAATGCGCGGGCCGGTGATGCGTGAGGTCGTCTTCGTGCGCATGCTGCAGCAGTTCGACACGAACAAGGACGGCCAGATCTCCAAGGACGAAGCCCAGAAGGGCATGGAAGCGATCTTCGCGGCGATCGATAACAACAATGACGGCTCGCTGACACCGGGCGAGATCCGCAAGTATCACGAAGCGCAGATGGCCAAGATGAAGGCGCCCGCCGAAGACATGGCGGCTGATGACGAAGCCCCGCCCGCCCCGCCGCCGGCTGATGCCGACGCAGGCCAGCCCGCACCGCCGCAGGACGAAGCCGGTCGTGGCCCAAGCCGACACGGCATGCGCGGCCCCGGCATGATCCGCGAACTCCTGTTGATGCAGCGCATCGACACCGACGAGAACGGCCAGATTTCCAAGCAGGAAGCCGAAGCCGCCTTCGAGAAATTCTTCACGCGGATGGACACCAACAAGGACGGCGTCATCTCGATCGCCGACATGCCGCAGCGTCCATTCCTGTAAAACGAGAAACGCCAACAGCCGAGTCTGCCGCGACATTCGCGGCGGGCTTTTTCGTGTAATTGAAATACCCAAGTTGTTGGGTTATTCTTTTGGGATGGTCACGGTCCTACGACAGCATGGAATGCGCTTCGTGATCTACACGGCGGATCATGAGCCTGCGCATGTCCACGTCATCGGAGACGGGGAAGCACGCATCGACATCATCGATCTCAAAGTCATAACGCAGGGCGGGATGTCCGACCGGGACGTGCGCCGGGCGATGACGGTCGTGGAAGAGAACCGCCAACTGCTGCTCGATACCTGGAGGCACTATCATGGTTGAGGTCACCGACGCCGAACTCGCGCAGGCAAAGCAGCGCTGGGAGGCGGAGCGCGCCGAGCGACCGATACCCGCATCAGTTCGCTTCGATGCCGCTTCGGAGCGCGTAATCCTGGATTTCACCAATGGCGCATCGTTCATCTTCCCCGCGCGGGCATTGCAAGGATTGGAAGAGGCGACCGTGGCGGAGCTTGCGGAAGTCGAGCTGCTTGGAGAGACCGGCCTTCACTGGGAAAGCCTCGATGCGGACTACACGATATCGCGCCTGATGAACGGCGTGTTCGGCACCAGGAGTTTCATGGAGGCGCAACGCCGAGGTGGGCAATCCCGCTCGCCCGCGAAGGCCGCTGCAAGCCGGGCCAACGGCGCCAAGGGCGGCCGGCCGAAGAAGGCCGGCGACGCCCCGTGAGCGCCCCCTATTCCGGGTGTTCGTAGAATTCCTGGATGATCTTCCAGGCGGCGTCTGCGGTGTCGACGAAGCTGATGAGGTCGACGTCATCGGGCGCGATCGTGCCGAATTCGGCCAAAGCTTCGAAATTGATGATGCTCTTCCAGAATTTTTCGCCGAAGAGGATGAGCGGCATCTTTTCCATGCGGCCGGTCTGGATCAGCGTCAGGCATTCGAAGAATTCGTCCATGGTGCCGAAGCCGCCAGGGAAGACCGCGATCGCCTTGGCGCGCACCATGAAATGCATCTTGCGGATGGCGAAGTAGTGGAAATTGAAGCTGAGCTCCGGTGTCACATAGACATTCGGCGCCTGCTCGTGCGGCAGCACGATGTTGAGGCCGATAGAGGGGGCGCCCTCGTCGGCAGCACCCCGGTTGCCGGCTTCCATCACGCCCGGGCCGCCGCCGGTGACGACGACATATTCGTGGAAATCGAAGCCGGCCGCGTATTTCGAGCACAGGCGGGCGAACTTGCGCGCCTCGTCGTAATAGACGGATGCCGCCTCCAGATTGGCGCGCTGCGTGTCGTTGCGGGCCGCCCAGGCGCTCTGGCCGGGTGCGGGAATGCGGGCGCCGCCGAACATCACGACTGTTGATTTGATGCCGCGTTCGGTGAGCAGCATTTCCGGCTTCATAAGCTCTAGCTGCAGGCGGATCGGCCGCAGTTCCTCGCGGCACAGAAAGTCCTCGTCGGCATAGGCGAGGCGATAGGCCGGCGACAGGGTCTGCGGCGTTTTCGGCACGGCTTCGGCGCGCTGCTTGTCGGTCTCGCTTGATTTCAACGGATCCCAGACGCCGTCCTTGCGCCGCAGTCTGCCGTTTTTCGCCTTTGCCATTCCAATGCCTTTCAGTCCTGCCGGCAGTGCAGCCGGTATGTCGTTTTGTAGCAGTGATCGGGAGCTAACCGGTCCCGAAAAATCATTCCATTTTAGCCCTGCATGCGATAGAGCAGATCGCATCCCGCCAATCACAATTCCCGGAGGCCTCCGCCTCCACGATTCCGCCTCCAACGATAAAGATCGAAGTTTAAGGAATTCTCATGAGCGCCACCGACCTCTCCGCCCTCGAAAAGACACTCGAAGCCGCCTTCGACAATCGCGACAGCGTTAACACCTCGACCAAGGGCGAAGTACGCGACGCGGTCGAAACCGCGCTCGAGCTTCTCGACGGCGGCAAGGTGCGCGTTGCCGAACGCGGCGCCGATGGCGCGTGGAAGGTGAACCAGTGGCTGAAGAAGGCCGTTCTCCTCTCCTTCCGCCTGAACGACATGGAAGTCGTCAAGGGCGGCTCGGGCAACTCGACCTGGTGGGACAAGGTACCGTCCAAGTTCGAGAACTGGGGTGAGAGCGAATACCGCGCCGCCGGCTTCCGCGCCGTGCCGAACTGCGTCGTGCGCCGCTCCGCCCATATCGGCAAGAACGTCGTGCTGATGCCGTCCTTCGTCAACCTCGGCGCCTTCGTCGACGAGGGCACGATGGTCGATACCTGGGCGACGGTCGGCTCCTGCGCGCAGATCGGCAAGCATGTGCATCTCTCGGGCGGCGTCGGCATCGGCGGCGTGCTGGAACCGATGCAGGCCGGCCCGACCATCATCGAAGACAATTGCTTCATCGGCGCCCGCTCGGAAGTCGTTGAAGGCTGCATCATCCGCGAGGGCTCGGTTCTCGGCATGGGCGTCTACATCGGCAAGTCGACGAAGATCGTCAACCGCGCCACCGGCGAAGTCTTTTACGGCGAAGTACCGCCCTACTCCGTCGTCGTCGCCGGCTCCATGCCGTCAGGCAACGCCACCATGCCGAACGGCCTTGCCGCGCCGCACCTCTACTGCGCCGTGATCGTCAAGACGGTCGATGAGAAGACCCGCTCGAAGACCGGTATCAACGAACTGCTGCGCGACTAATTCAGCTTCTATCCGGTGCCGCGCGTGACAGAATTCGTGCGCGGCACCGAACCACTTCCTGCCCGATATCAGGCTGCCGTAAGCGAACGGCGCATTTCGTCTGATGCAACTCTCCCTTGCCTTTTCTTTGCCATTACCGCCGGATAGTTCCACTGTCATGACCGCTACCGATCCCGTTGCCAATCTCCAGACCCTGATCCGCTGCCCATCCGTTACGCCCGCCGAAGGCGGCGCGCTTTCGGTGCTGGAGGCGATGCTCTCGCCGCTCGGCTTTGCGGTGGACAAGGTGAAGGCGACCGAGCCCGGCACGCCCGATATCGAGAACCTCTACGCCCGGCTCGGCAATGACGGCCCGCACCTGATGTTCGCCGGCCATACCGACGTCGTGCCTGTCGGCGACGAAGGCGCGTGGACGCATCCGCCCTTTGCAGCCGAGATCGCGGGCGGCGAGATGTTCGGTCGCGGCGCGGTCGACATGAAGGGCGGTGTCGCCTGCTTCGTGGCCGCCATTGCCCGCCATATCGAAAAGCATGGGCCACCTAAGGGTTCGGTCTCGTTCCTGATCACCGGCGACGAGGAAGGCCCCGCCGTCAACGGCACGATCAAGCTGCTGCAGTGGGCCGCCGAGCGCGGCGAGCGCTGGGACGCCTGCCTTGTCGGCGAGCCGACCAACCCGAACACGCTGGGCGAGATGATCAAGATCGGCCGCCGCGGCTCGCTGTCGGGCAAGATCACCGTCCATGGCGTGCAGGGCCACGCCGCCTACCCGCATCTCGCCGATAACGCGGTGCGCGGGATCCTGCAGCTGACGCAGGCGCTGATGCATCCGCCCTTCGATGCCGGCACCGAGAACTTCCAGCCCTCCAATCTCGAAGTGACGACCGTCGATGTCGGCAATCCGGCGACCAACGTCGTGCCAGCCAAGGCGACGGCGAGCTTCAACATCCGCTTCAACGACACATGGACGGCCGAGACGCTGCAGCAGGAGATCATCCGCCGCCTCGACGCCGCCGCCAGCGAAGGCGTGCTCCGGCCCGGCCGGGCGCCGTTCAAATACGATATCGTCTGGGCCGAGCGCCCGAGCCACGTCTTCCTCACCCGCAACAACGCGCTGATCGCCTCACTGTCCTCGGCCATCGAAAGCGTGACCGGCCAGTCGCCGGCGCTGTCGACCACGGGCGGCACGTCGGATGCGCGCTTCATCAAGGATTACTGCCCCGTTGTCGAGTTCGGCCTCGTCGGGCAGACCATGCACATGGTCGACGAACGCGTCGCGGTTGAAGACCTCGAGCGGCTGACGGTCGTCTACGAAACCTTTATCGCGCGCTGGTTCGAGAATGCCGGGGTTTAGGGAAGTCCAGTATTATCTGGCCGGTCTCTGGTTGCTGATCCGAATGGATCCGGCCGGCTTCCGGTTTCTCGACATGTCGGACCGCGGCGTCAACCGCTCCTTCTGGGCCTTCGTCTGGTGCCTGCCGCCAATGGGGATTTCCTGGCTCTGGTGGCGCGAATCCTTCCTGCGCACCATGCCACCGCACACCGATGTCGGCTTGGTCTTCTATGTTCGCTTAGGCCTGGTCGAGGCGGCGAACTGGTTCGTGCCGCTGGTGCTGGCCGGCTTGCTCCTGCTCGCCATGAAGAAGGGCGAACGCTTCTCGGCCGTCGTCGTCAGCGTCAACTGGCTGGGCGTGCCGCTCTCCTACATCAACGGCCTCTTGCTGGCGCTGGTGTTCTTCCTGCCCGGCACGATCGGCATCGTCTCGCTGCTGCTGCTTGCCTTCATGCTTGCCCAGGTCTTCGCCATCGCCCGCATTCTCCGGATGATCTTCAACAGCAACGGGCTCTTGATCGGCGCGATGACGCTGGTGCTCTTCGTGCCGGCGCTGATGCTGTCGGAATTCATGCAACGGTTCCTGGGGATTTATCCGGTTTAGCGACTGCCGACGACCTCGCCGTCTTCCTTGGTGAAGACTGCGATCGGGTTCTCCAGTACCTCCAGCACGACTTCCGACGGGCGGCAGAGGCGGGTGCCTTTGGTGGTCTGGACGATGGGGCGGTTGATAAGGATCGGGTGGGCGAGCATGGCGTCGAGGAGGTGCTCGTCGCTGAGACCAGGATCGGCGAGGCCGAGGTCGCCGTAGGGCGTGCCCTTCTCTCGAAGCAGCGCGCGGACGGGGATGCCCATTTCGGCGATCAGCGCGACCAGCGTCTCGCGGCTTGGCGGGGTCTTCAGATATTCGACGATAACGGGTTCCTCGCCGGACTGGCGGATCATGGCCAGCGTGTTGCGCGAGGTGCCGCACTTCGGATTATGATAGATCGTCGTCGACATCGGCTGTTTCCGTTTCTTTGCGGCGGTCGACGATCACGTCGGGATAGTCGACCTGCATGAAATAAAGACCGTCGGGCGGGGCGACGGGGCCGCAGGCCTTGCGATCCCTCGCCTCCAGCGCCGCGCGGACATCATCAGGCGTCCAGCGCCCCTCGCCTGCGAGCTTCAGCGTGCCGGCGAAGGAGCGGATCTGGTTGTGCAGGAAGCTCTGGGCGGTGGCACGGATTTCGATGAGGTCGCCGGTGCGGGTGACATCCAGACGATCGAGCGTGCGGATCGGGCTGTTCGCCTGGCAATGGGCGGAGCGGAAGGTGGTGAAGTCGTGCTTGCCGACTAGCGTCTGGGCGGCGGCGTGCATGACCTCGTGATCGAGCGTCTTCGCCACGAACCACGCCTTGCCCGCCTCCAGCGCCAGCGGCGCGCGGCGGCTGATGATGCGATAGAGATAATGACGGCGCAGCGCCGAGAAGCGTGCGTCGAAGAACTCGCTGGCACTCTCGACATCGAGGATCGCGACGCGTTCGCCCGCCAGCCTCAGATGCGCATTGAGCGCGTTCTGCAGCTTGAAGGGTGACCATTCCCTGGAGAGATCGGCATGGACGACCTGGCCCATGGCATGCACGCCGGAATCCGTACGGCCGGCGCCGCGGATCGAGACGACGTCGCCGCTGGCCGACAGGATGGCCTTCTCGATCGCGCCCTGAACCGACGGGCCATTCTCCTGCCGCTGCCAGCCGACATATTGCGAGCCGTCATATTCGACGATCATGCGGTAGCGGAACATCAGGCGAGCCTCGTGCCCTTGGCAAGCGGCGTGCCGCGCAGGAAGTCGGCGGCGGCCAACGGCTTGCCGCCAGCTTTCTGCAGCTTCGTCAATCTCACTGCTCCGGTGCCGCAGGCAACGACGAGATCATCGCTCAGCAATTCTCCGGCAACACCCGATCCCTCGGCGCGCTCGGAGCCCAGCACCTTGACGCGCTCCGGCTTGCCGCCGTGCTCAAGCTCGAACCAGGCGCCGGGGAACGGGGCCAGGCCGCGAATGTGGTTGTGAACGTCATTAGCATCGCGAGAGAAATCGATGCGGGTTTCGGCCTTGTCGATCTTCGACGCGTAGAGCACGCCGTCCTCGGGCTGCGGCGTCAGCGGCAGGTCGCCCATCTCGAGCTTGACCATGGCCTCGGCCATCGCCTTGGCGCCAGCAAGCATGAGCCTGTCGTGCAGCTCGCCTGCCGTCATGTTTGCGCCGATCGCGACTTCGCTGGTGATGGCGACGGCGCCGGTGTCCAGCCCCTTGTCCATCTTCATCACCATCATGCCGGTCTTCTCGTCTCCGGCCATGATCGCGCGCTGGATTGGGGCCGCACCGCGCCAGCGTGGCAGCAGCGAGGCGTGGCCGTTGTAGCAGCCATAGCGCGTGCCGTTGAGAATCGCTTCGGGAAGCAGCAGCCCATAGGCGACGACGACGGCGACATCGGCCTTGTGGGCGGCGAAGCGCTCGCGCTCTTCCGGATCCTTGAAGTTGACAGGCGTGAAGACCGGCAGCCCCAGGAGCTCGGCGGCCTGATGCACCGGTGACTTCTGCAGATCGAGCCCCCGACGCCCGCCGGGACGCGGCGGCTGCGTGTAGACCGCCAGGATCGTGTGGCCGGCGTCGACCAACGCGCGCAGCGTCGGAACGGAGAAGTCGGGCGTACCCATGAAGATGATGCGAAGAGACATTCTATGCCGCCAATTCCTGGCTCGGGGCCAATCTTGAAGATCAGCCGCCTTCAAACGGGTTTACGAGCTTGAGATCAAGCCCTTCGAAGTCTTTTGTGTTGCGCGTCGCAAGCGTGGCGCCGTGGATGAGGCAGATTGAGGCGATCATGGCGTCCTGTACAGAGATTGGCCGACCGACGGATTCACGGCGGGCGAGGAGCTTGCCTGTTTCGATTGCCATGTGTTGCTCAAGCGCAAGAATACGGCCGCTGTAGGCGGCCAACACCTCGTCGAGCTTGTCCTTGTATCGCAGCGAGCCGGACCGAAGCCAAAAGCGTTCGGCTCCGTAAGATTGCTCCATGATGGTCACGTCGGTCAGATAGAGATCCGACATGCTTTGCGCCGCGAACCAAGCTTCGACTAAAAGGCTCGGCGTTGGTTTGCTCGTCTCGGATATGACGTTGGTATCCAGGACAATCATTCCATACCTTCGAACGGGCGGCCGAAGTCCTTCTTTCGCTTCGCCTCTATCTCGTCCATGATCTTCGCGTATTCCTCGGCTTCGCGAGCTTCCGCTCCGTTTTTCGGCGCAAAGATTTCGCGCATGGCTTCCCATGCCGACTTCGTCGGCACATCAGCCTTCACAGTATCGATTATGGCCTTCTGCAGGAGGTTCTTCGCCTCATCGGAAAGGCTATTCCCATTCTTCTCGGCGCGCGCGGAAATATCGCGCTTCAACGCGTCCGAAATATTGCGGATCAGAAGATCACCCATGTCGGCACCTCCTATTTGATATCACTGATATCATAGAAGGGCCGGGCGGTATTTTCAAGCAATCGCTCAGAGCGCCTTGGTGGTCTTGGCGGCCTTGGTGAACTTCTTGATGACCATCTCGCGCTTCAGACGGGATATGTGGTCGATGAAGAGCACGCCGTTCAGGTGGTCGATCTCGTGCTGCAGGCAGGTGGCGAGCAGGCTGTCTGCTTCCATCGTCTGCTCCTTGCCGTCGCGGTCGAGATATTTGACGCCGACGGTGGCCGGGCGTTCGACCTCGGCATAGTAATCCGGGATGGAGAGGCAGCCCTCTTCATAGACCGAGCGCTCGTCGGAGGACGAGACGATTTCGGGATTGATGAAGACGAGCGGCTGCTTTTCCTCTCCCTCACGCGCAACATCGATGACGAGCATGCGGCGGGCAACGCCGATCTGAATGGCGGCCAGCCCGATGCCCGGAGCATCGTACATGGTCTCCAGCATGTCGTCGGCGAGACGCTGAAGATCGCTGTCGACGCGCTCGATCGGCTTGGAAACCTGACGGAGCAGCGGATCGGGAAGAATGATGAGTGGCTTGATGGTCATGGCGTTCCCATAACCCATCTTTTTGCGGGATGGAATTATCCGATGGCCGGAGGCGGCGCTTTTTTACGCCGCCTTTGCAATTTCGACGCTTTTGCCTCAGGCGGCACGGCGCGAGGCCTGATAACCGGAGTGGCCAGCGCTGTCGGTGCGGAAGCGCTCGAGCAGGCCGACCAGGCCTTCCACCTCGTTGCGCAGGCGCCGGGTTTCGGACGAGGTGCGCTCCACCATGCCCGAATTCTGCTGGGTGATGGTGTCCATGTTGCGGATGGCGACGCTGACTTCGTTGACGCCGGTCGCCTGATCACGTGCGGCAGACGCGATATCGGCAACGAAGCTGTTGATCTTGTCGATGCGCTCGATCATGTCGCTCAAGGATTCGCCGGTGCTGCTGACGATGTCGACGCCCTGGTTAACCTGCGCGGAGCTCTCGGAGATCAGCTTCTTGATCTCCTTGGCGGCATCGGCCGAGCGCTGTGCCAGCTGGCGGACCTCCTGGGCGACGACGGCGAAACCCTTTCCGGCTTCGCCGGCGCGGGCGGCTTCAACGCCGGCGTTCAGCGCGAGAAGGTTGGTCTGGAAGGCGATATCGTCGATAACGCCGATGATCTTGGTGATCTCGCTCGATGACTTCTCGATGCCGGCCATGGCGGAGACGGCGCTGGTGACCAGCTCGCCGGAGTTCTTCGCCTTCTGCTGCGTTTCGCGGACGGCTGCCGACGCCTTTTCGGCGTTGGATGCCGTCTGGCCGACGCTGACGGAGAGCTGCTGCAGGGCGGCCGAGCTTTCCTCGACGCCGGCGGCCTGCTGGGCGGTGCGCAGCGCCAGATCGTCGGAACCCTTGGCGATCACATCGGTGCCGCGCAGGATTTCGCCGGATGTGGCGCGAACGGATGCGAAGGAGGCGCGAAGGGCCGCGACAGCGCGATTGTAGTCGTCGCCCATGTCCTTGAAGTTGCCCGGCAGATCAGCCGGCAAGGTGGCTTCGAGATCACCGCGCGACAGTGCTTCCAGACCGCGACGGAGATGGCTCAGCGCCATTGCCTGGTCGGCCTCCGCCTTGTGGCGTTCCTCTTCGAGCTTCAGCCGCTTTTCCTCCAGCGCTTCCAGATAGACCGAGATCGAATAATCCATGTCCAGCATCGCAGCCTTTACGACGGCGGTGAGCTTTTCGCCGAGCAACTTGCCCTGGCCGCGGCCGAAGCGCGACGGCCATTCCTTCGCCATCAGCCCCTTGATCAGATCGCTCATAAGAAGCGCGTAGCCGCCGATGTACCAGCGCGGCTCGAGACCAATGCGCGCGTGCGTCTTGCCGACCGCGACGACGCCCTTGACGTAGGCCTCGTCGAAATTGCCACCGGCGAGATTGGCCCAATGGGCTTCCTGCCGGGTCTTGGCACTATTCATATGCGATTTGTCAGAGAAGAAGCTCGCGACCGAGGGCGTGCGCGCCAGCTTGCCGTAGAATCGTTCGAGCGCGCCGCTCAGCAGCTCCGAAATCGCCGGGCGCATCTGGCGCAGCGATTGCCGCGCGTTGTCGTCCAGTTCGATGAAATCGAGGCGTTGCTTGAGACCGTTTTCAGGCTGCTGGCTGCTCATAATATATTTCTGCTTTTGCATTTGATGAAGGGCAATTTTCGCGCAGCTTTTGCCGAATATAGTTTCGCAAGCGTTAAATTATGCGGTTATTTCTTAGCTAGCGCTCGAATGTGAGGCTCGCGTATCGCCGGCAGGCCATTTACAATGTTCACGTTTTGATCTGGAAAAGCTGCGCGACTTTGCTATGGTGCTGAGATGACAACCAGCACCGACTCGTTTTCCGCCACCCTTTCCGGCCTTAGCCCCATGTCGCTCGCCCTTGCCGGCGCGGCGCTGGCTATCGTGATCGTCCTGATGCTCGCCTTGCTCGTACGTGGCGGCCAGGCGCGGCGCGAGCAGGCGGAAGAGGCGCTGGAGCGAGCCGCCGAGGCGGATGCACGGATGATGGAGCTGCTGCGGATCCAATCGGAAATGCAGGGCCGGATGGCGGCGATGGCCGAGGTGTTCGGCTCGCGCCAGTCCGAACTCAACCAGGCGATCAGCCAGCGCCTGGACGGCATGTCGCAGCGGGTCAACTCGACCATCACGGAGCAGACCAAGTCGACGCATGAGAATCTGAGGAAGCTGCAGGAGCGGCTGGCTGTCATCGATGCGGCGCAGAACAATATCCAGACGCTCGCCAAGGACGTCGTCGGGCTGCAGGCGATCCTGTCCAACAAGCAGACGCGCGGCGCCTTCGGCCAATCGCGGATGGAGACGATCGTTGCCGATGGCCTGCCGATTGGTGCCTACGCTTTCCAGCAGACGCTGAGCAACGGCTCCCGGCCGGATTGCACGATCCGCATGCCGAACGGCGCGCCGCCGCTCGTGATCGACGCCAAGTTTCCGCTGGAAGGATGGAACGCCATTCGCGACGCGGGCGGGCCGGAGCTTGCCAAGGCAGCGTCGCAGCAGTTCCGGCGCGATATGGAGATCCATATCCGCGATATCGCGGAGAAGTATCTGATACAGGGCGAAACCCAGGATACCGCCTTCCTGTTCGTGCCTTCGGAATCGATCTTCGCGGAAATTCACGAGAATTTCGAAGCGATCGTGCAGAAGGCGCACCGCGCCCGCGTGGTGATCGTTTCGCCGTCGCTGCTGATGCTGTCGATCCAGGTCATCCAGGCTGTCTTGAAGGATCAGCGGATGCAGGCGCAGGCGCATGTCATCCAGGGCGAAGTCGCCAATCTGATGGATGATCTCGGCCGCCTTGATGACCGTGTGCGCAAGCTGCAGGGGCATTTCGCCATGGCGCAGAAGGATGTCGACATGATCGTCACCTCGGCCGACAAGCTGACCAAGCGCGGCGCCAAGATCGAGGCGCTGGAATTCGAGGGTGCGGACGCAAGCCGCGTCCCGGATGAAAGTGCGCCGGCGTCGAAATCCGTGGAGAGCAGAACGGGGCTTCTCAAGCTAAGGGTGGTTGACGACGAGTGAGGCCTTCGGCAGTGTCGCGCCCGACAAAAGCATTGGGAAGGACACCTCGCATGATCACCGTTTTCGGCTCCATCAACATGGACCTCATCGCCACGACGCAACGGCTTCCGAAGCCGGGCGAGACGGTGGCCGGCAACGGCTTTTCGACGGCCGCCGGCGGCAAGGGCGCCAACCAGGCGCTGGCCGCGCGTCGCGCCGGCCGCAGCGTGACCATGGCGGGCGCCGTCGGTCATGATGGCTTTTCGGACGAGGCGCTGGCGCTCCTGAAGGAGGCCGGCACGGATCTCCAGTCGGTCAAGCGCGCGGACGAGCCGACCGGAACCGCGATCATCCTCGTGGGCGGAGACGGCGAAAACATGATTGCCGTCGTGCCGGGCGCCAATGGCACCGTGACACCGCAGGATGCGGATCAGGCCGTCGGCGCGATGAGCAAGGGCGACACGCTGATGCTGCAGCTGGAAATCCCGGTTTCGGCTGTCGAGCAGGCTCTGGCTGCCGCGCGCGCCAAGGGCGTAACCACCATTCTCAATCTCGCACCGCTGATCACGGATGCCGCGCGCCTCGGGCGCCTTGCCGATATCGTAATCGCCAACGAGACCGAGTTCGAGCTCCTCGCGGGGCAGGAAAACATGAGCGCGGAAGACCGTGAAGCCGCGCTGAAGCGTCTCAACACGGAGACGGGGCAGACGCTGATCGTGACGCTTGGCGGCGATGGCGTGGTCGCGATCCGCGACGGCGCGATATCGCGGGCGAAGGGCTTGAAGATCGAGCCGGTGGATACGGTTGGCGCGGGTGACACCTTCTGCGGTTACTTCGCCGCCAGCCTCGACGAGGGGATCGATTTCGAGCCAGCGCTGCGTCGCGCGGCCGTTGCCGGCTCGCTCGCATGCCTCAAGGCAGGCGCCCAGCCGTCCATTCCGTCGCGCGACGACGTCGCAAACAAACTATAGGCGTTATCCGCCGACGACATCGGCGATGCGTTTGCTTGCGATGGGTCGAATTATCATCGCATTTCACTTAAATTTAATAGGTTTCCGGCGATCTTCCGCGTGATCGCCGGCTCCCTCTCCAAGGGGACGCGGCACTCGCCACGGCGGCTTCATGATGTAGCCGCCCTCGCTTCTTGTGCCGGCGGATGCTTCGCCTGGCCCATCCTTGATCCCCCCGAGGAATGCATGTTCATCTTTCGCATGAAATCGCTTGCGGCCAAACTCATTGTGATCACCGGCTGCGCGATCGCACTGGTTCTCCTGATCTCCAATTTCTTCCTCATCGGCGAAACCCGTGATCGCGTGGAAACGCTGACCATGGATCAAGCCAATCTCGAGGCGAAGGCCATCGCCAACGAGGTCGCTTCCTCGGTCGGCGAACTTGCGGGCGCCGCGCGCTCCATGGCCGGCGTCATCGGCCGCGGCCACGAAGGCAAGTATCTGGATCGCAAGGCGATCGTCGATATGCTGAAGGCCAATGTCGAGCGCAACCAGTTCGCCTTCGGCAGCTGGTTCGGCGAAGAGCCGAATGCATTCGACGGCCAGTCGCCGTCGCTTGCCGGCCGCACGGATCTCGGCTCGGACAAGAACGGCGCGTTCAACGCCTATTGGACCAAGAAGAAGGATGGCGGCTTTACCTTCTCCGTGTTCGCATCGGACTACAAGGCCGAATGGTACAGCCTTGCCGCCGCCAGCAAGAAGGGCGCGATCTCCTCGCCTTACGCTGAAAGCACCACCGGCGAAAACACCGCGATGACCTCCATCGGCTACCCGGTCATGTCCGGCGGCAAGATGATCGGCGTCAGCGGCGTCGATATTTCGCTGAAGTCGCTCGCCGACAAGCTCGGCGGCCTGCATCCCTTCGGCACCGGCCGCGTGACCCTGCTCTCGCAGGGCGGCAACTGGATCGTCGCGCCGTCGAAGGATCTGGCGATGAAGCCCTACGAGGGTGAAGGTGCCGACGCGGTCAAGGCCGGTCTCTCGACGCTTGCGCCTGCTGTCGTCAAGAACCTCTCGATCGATGGCGGCGAGCAGTTCGACCGCGTGGTCTATCCCTTTGCGCTCCCCGACGTGAACACCAACTGGGTCATCCTCGTCGACGTGCCGCACAGCGCCATCAATGCGCCGGTACAGGACCAGACCTTCATGATGATCGTCGCAGGCATCGTCGTGCTGGCGGCCGTCATGCTGGCGCTCTACTTCGCCGTCCGCGCCTTCGTGCAGAAGCCGCTCGGCGGTCTCGTCGCCAGCGTCAAGATGCTGAGCGAAGGCCGCTATGAGCAGCCGGTCGTTGGCCAGGATCGCTCGGACGAAACCGGTTCCGTCGCCAAGGCGCTCGAAGGCTTCCGCCATGCGCTCGCCGACAGCCGCCGTCTCGAAGCCGAAGCCAAGAGCCAGCGCCAGGAAGCGGAAGACGAGCGCGGCCGTTCGGAAAGCGAACGCCAGCAGTCGGTTTCGCTGCAGCGCCACATCGTGTCCATCGTCGGCGCCGGTCTGTCGGAGCTGTCGCAGGGCAATCTCAGCCACCGCATCACGGATGAATTCCCGGGCGAATACGGCAAGCTGAAGCAGGACTTCAACGCGGCGCTGGCCGCCCTTGAAGAAACGATCACGACGATGAACCTCAGCGTCGTCAATATCGGCTCCGGCACCAGCGAGATCAGCGGCAGCGCGTCGGATCTGGCCAAGCGCACGGAACAGCAGGCGGCGAGCCTGGAAGAGACGGCTGCGGCCCTGAACGAGCTGACCGCGCAGGTCAATTCCAGCGCCGACAATGCGCGCACGGCTGCCGACAACGTCAACCACGCCTGCGAGGATGCCGAAAAGTCGGGCGATGTCGTGCGCAAGGCGATCGCCTCGATGCACGGGATCGAGCAGTCCTCCACCGAGGTTTCGCGCATCATCGGCGTCATCGACGAGATCGCGTTCCAGACCAATCTGCTGGCGCTCAACGCCGGCGTCGAAGCGGCGCGTGCCGGTGAAGCCGGCAAGGGCTTCGCGGTCGTCGCGCAGGAAGTTCGCGAACTGGCCCAGCGTTCGGCGAACGCCGCCAAGGAGATCAAGACGCTCATCAACACCTCGGCCGTCCAGGTCAAGGAAGGCGTCGATCTCGTCGGCCGCGCCGGCGATACGCTGCACAACATCTCCGAGCAGGTGATGCGCATCAACGGCCTGATCCGCGAGATCTCGGCATCGGCCAGCGAGCAGGCGATCGGCCTCAAGGAAGTCAGCCAGGCCATGAACCAGATGGACCAGGTGACGCAGCAGAACGCCGCCATGGTCGAGGAGACCACCGCGGCCAGCGTCACGCTGAACGAAGAGGCACAGACGCTGCAGCATCTCGTCGCCCGCTTCCGCGTCAGCAACGCCAACCATGGCGCATCGCTGCGCTCGACCGCCCAGCATATGCGGGCACCGGCGGCACCGAGCTATCGCCCGTCGTCGCAGCCGAGCTACCGCCAGGCAGCCGACCCTGCCCCGCGCCGCGCTGTCGCGCAGTCGCATGGATCGGCAGCCGTCGCGCAGGATAGCTGGGAAGAATTCTGAGCCGATTGGCTGAGCCAAAACAAAAAGAGGCGCCGGAGCAATCCGGCGCCTCTTTTCATTTGAATTGGAGATGATCAGGCCGCGTTGGAGGTCTGCTCTTCGTTGAGGAAGGCATAGATCGCCGAGGCGCTGTCGGTGGCGCGCAGCTTGGCGACGAGATCATGGTCGCGCAGCACGCGGGCGATGCGCGACAGGGCCTTCAGGTGATCGGCGCCAGCGCCCTCGGGTGCCAGGAGCAGGAAGACGAGATCGACCGGCTGATCGTCCAGCGCTTCGAAATCGACCGGCTGGTCGAGACGCGCGAAGATGCCGACGATGGAATTGACGCTTGCCAGCTTGCCGTGCGGAATGGCGATGCCATTGCCGACGCCGGTGGAACCAAGCCGCTCGCGCTGCAGGACAACGTCAAAAATCTCGCGCTCGGACAGCCCGGTGACTTTCGACGCCTTGGCCGACAATTCCTGCAGGAGCTGTTTCTTGGAGTTGACCCTGAGAGCGGGAATGATCGCATTCTGCTGCAGCAAATCTGCCAAAGCCATTTCTTTTTCCTTTTGTGCCAAGCCGGGGGAGCGGCAGATGCCTGCCGCTCCGCTCCGTTTTCTCAGCTTTTGATGTTGGCTGCGTCTATCCAGCCAATGTTGCCGTCGTGCCGACGGTAAACGATGTTCAACTGTTCGTTACCCGGGCTGCGGAAGAGCAGCAGGGGCTCGTCCGTCATGTCGAGCGCCATCACGGCGGTCGCGACGGACATGGTCTTCATCTGCTTGGTGCTTTCGGCAACGATCGCTGGTGCGAAATCATCGGCGATCTCGTCGTCATGATCCGGCATGCCATCCATGACGGTGTAGGCGACTTCTGCAAAACCATTCAGATGATTTCCGGCATGGTGATCCTTGAGCTTGCGCTTGTAACGGCGAAGTCGCTTCTCGATACGCTCGGAAGCGGCGTCGAATGCCAACTGCGGATCCATTGCCTCGCCGGCCGCGTGCAAAATCACGCCACTGTCGAGATGAACCTTGCAATCGGCGGCGAAACGGGCGTTGGCCTTTTGTACGATCACTTGACCAGAATACCCTCCGTCGAAGTATTTCGTGACGGCCACGGCAATTTGGTCCTCTATCCGCTGACGGAACGAGTCACCAATTTCCATATGTTTACCGGATACACGCACACTCATGGAGTTTCCCTTCTTATGTGGTTTGCGAGTACCAGTTTACGCCAAGCCTGACTCTCATCCAAGCACTTCGCGCAATCTCAAGCAAGATCGGCCGAAGTTCTCGGCTGTGGGCGCCCTTAGGATTGATGGGGATAACCTCTGACACCCTTCACAGCGTCAATTTGGCGCGGCTTCTAGCCAGAAGTTACCAAAAAGTCAACACACGCCCTGTTTTCTCGCGGGGGCGGGACGCGTCGGCCGCAACAGACCGAACTCCTCAGAAGCCCGCGACCTTCGCGAGCGCCCGCTTTTCCCGCCGGCGCTGGACGGAAGAAGCGATATTCATGGCTTCACGATACTTCGCGACCGTTCTGCGGGCAAGCTCCACCCCACTCCCCTTTAGGATGTCAACGATATCATCATCTGAGAGTACGGCGTCGGGGCTTTCCTGCGCTATAAGTGCGCGGATCTTGTGACGGACGGCTTCGGCCGAATGGCTGTCGCCGCCTTCCACCGCGCTGATCGACACCGTGAAGAAATATTTGAGCTCGAACAGGCCGCGCGGCGTCAGCATGTACTTGTTCGACGTTACCCGGCTGACGGTGGATTCATGCATCTTGATGGCGTCGGCCACGGTCTTCAGGTTGAGCGGGCGCAGGTGATCGACGCCGTGGAGCAGGAAGGCATCCTGCTGGCGGACGATTTCGGTCGCCACCTTCATGATCGTCTTGGCGCGCTGATCGAGGCTGCGCGTCAGCCAGTTGGCGGTCTGCAGGCACTCCGACAAGAAGGCGTGATCATCGCCGGTCTTGTTGACCTTGGCGAAATAGGCCTGGTTCACGAGCACGCGCGGCAGCGTATCCGGGTTGAGCTCCACCAGCCAGCTGCCATCGGCGCTCGGCCGCACGACGACGTCGGGCATGATCGCCTCCGACACCGCCGTCTCGAAGCCGCTGCCCGGCTTGGGGTTCAGCTGGCGGATCTCGCTCAGCATGTCGAGCAGATCCTCTTCGTCGACACCGCAGAGCCGCTTCAGCGTCGCGAAGTCGCGACGGGCCAGCAATTCGAGATTGCCGACGAAGGCCTGCATGGCCGGATCGAGGCGATCCTTTTGGCGCAACTGGATCGCCAGGCATTCCGAGAGATTACGGGCGAAGACGCCGGGCGGATCGAGCGTTTGCAGTGCCGCCAGAACCCGCTCCACATCCGCAGCACCGGCACCCAATCGCTCGGCCGCTTCGATGAGATCGGCGTGGAGGTAGCCTGCCTCGTCGAGCTGGTCGGCGAGATACTGGCCGATCAGCTGGTCGGCCATATCGGGAAGGACGAAAGGCATCTGCTGGGCCACATGATCGCGCAGCGAGACCTGGCCGGCGACGAAATCGTCGAGATCATAGCCATCGGCACCGCCCTCGCCGCCACCCGGCATCGATTTCCACTGGCTGATCAATTCGGGAGCATCGGCGCGCTGCGGCACGCCGTCGTCGGGGAAGACGTTGGCGTAGTTGGCGTCGAGCTCGTCGCTCATGCGGCCAGCGCCGGCGCCATCGGTGCGATCGGACCAATCGCCGGACATCACTTCGGAGCGGCTGTCGTAATCGTCCTCGAAGCTTTGTTCTTCGGCCTGGCGGGAATGGCCATCGTCGTCATCGCCGGCGCGATCGCTGCCTGTTTCGGCGTCATTTGACGGAAACTCAAGCAGCGGGTTCTTTTCGACTTCCTGGGCGATGAACTGGTTGAGCTCGAAGTGCGTCATCTGAAGCAGCTGGATGGACTGCATCAGTTGTGGTGTCATCACCAGCGATTGGCTTTGGCGCAGGTATAAATTGGCCGAAAGTGCCATGATGGACGCAAAACTCCCGCTCGGTTCCTCCGGGAAACAGTGTCCTACAAAGCCGCCAAGGCCACCGATATCCAAGTTGGCCCAAAAATTGCTTTTTTATTCTATTTGGTCAAGCGGAAGTATGCGGGAAGGTGAATTTCCGCTGCAGGAGGCCCATGAACAAAGGGGCTCGCGATCAAAAAAGATGAGCGATCAGAGACTGAAGTTGTCGCCGAGATAAAGCCTGCGAACTTCGGCATTGTTGACGATGTCGTTTGCCCGGCCATGCGTCAACACTTCGCCCGCATGGATGATATAGGCACGGTCGATCAGCCCGAGCGTCTCGCGCACATTGTGGTCGGTGATCAAGACACCGATGCCACGCGCCGTCAGGTGATGGACGAGGTTCTGGATATCCGACACCGAGATCGGATCGACGCCCGCGAAGGGTTCGTCGAGCAGCATGAAGGTCGGGTCGGTCGCCAGTGCGCGGGCGATTTCCAGACGGCGGCGCTCACCACCGGACAGGGAGACCGCAGCACTCTTGCGCAGCTTGCGAATGTGGAACTCGTCGAGCAGCTCGTCGAGCTTCTTTTCGCGCTGCGCCCTGTCCTTCACATGCACTTCGAGAACCGCGCGGATATTCTCCTCGACCGTCAGCCCGCGAAAGATCGAGGCTTCCTGCGGCAGGTAGCCGACGCCGAGGCGCGAGCGGCGATACATCGGCATCGACGTCACATCGTTGCCGTCGATCTCGATCGTGCCTTCATCGACAGGGACCAGGCCGGTGATCATGTAGAAACAGGTCGTCTTGCCGGCGCCGTTCGGGCCGAGAAGGCCGACGGCCTCGCCACGACGCACGACCAGCGACACGCCATTGACGACGCGGCGGGTGCTGTACGTCTTCGTCAGACCGCGCGCGATCAGGGTGCCCTGATAGCGGCTCTTGTCAACGGCGCCATCTGCGGCGGCCTGTTGCCCGGTCTTGCCGAACATATTCGATAGCGAGAATAATTTCACGTGGCAGCCGAGGTCAGTTCTTTTTCTGGGATTGCGGATCGAGCTGAATCTGGACGCGGCCACCGCAGCTATCCAGTTGTGCCTGACCCGTTTCCATGTGCACCGTCAGCTGGCAGCCGGTGAAGACGTTGCCACCGTCGGTCAGAACGACCTTGTCGCCCTTCAGGATAAAGAGCTGCTTTGCCATGTCGAACGAACCGTTATCGGCGGTCGCGGTCTGCGTGCCCGAGGTGAGGTACACCTTGTTCGTCACGATGATGTGGTCGATGTCGGTGTTGCCCGACGAGATCGAGGATGCCGGTGCCGCGGTTTCAGATGCCTTGGTTGCAGGCGCAGCGCCATCGGCTGCGGCCTTCGCCTTGTAGAAGACGGTCATGTGGCCGGCCTGCAGCGTGGTCGTTCCCTGAACGACTTTCACGTTGCCGGTGAAGTCGGCAGTGTGATCCTGGTCATGGATCTCGAGCTTGTCGCTTTCGATCTGGATCGGCTGATCCTTGTTGAGCTTCAGTCCGCTCATCTGGCTGGTCGTCGCCTGCGCCATCGCGGCTCCGGCCAACAGCAGGAGTGCAAGCGCACCGTTCGTGAATACTGCGCCCGCCTTGCGGGTAGAAATGCGACAATCTTTTGCCATGGTGACCCGGGTTAAGTGCCCTGTTTGCGGATAGCGGTGGGGTTCACATTCATTCGAACGTTCCCCTCGAATGTGATCGTCCGTCCCTTATCTGTCATCTTGAGCGAGCGCGCAACAACCGATGCGCCATCTTTTTTGATGTCGACAGGGTCGCTGGTTGTAAGCTTTCCGCCCTTCACATCGACCTGCGCGGTCTGGAATTTGGCGGTCATGCCGTCGCTCATGTTGATGACGAAGGGAGACGTGATGTTCAGATTGTCGGTCGCGCGATCGTAATCGGCGGTCGTCGCCTCGACGCGGGCGACCAGATCGTCCTTGACCGGAACCACTGCCTTGACGGTTTCCAGCGAGATCAGGTTCGGGTTCTTGATGTCCTGCAGCGCCCGTTCGGCGAGCATGGAATAGTTGATACCGGAAGCGTTGCGGCCTGCGATCGCCGGCTTCAGCATCACGACCTTGCCGTTTTCGATCTTGGCGCCTTCGATCTTGATGTTCTCGGGCAGATAGGTGCGGATAACCGACACGCCGATAAAGGCGAGCGACACGATTACGGCGGCGACCGGCAGCAGAACCTTCAGCCGGCGAACGCGGGCGGAGTGAAACCGCGCGGCGCCATAGGCACTTTGCGCGGGCTTCGCATAGGCAGCCTGTCCGCCATTATCCAAGGTGTTGAGCATTCGTTCGGTCCGTGTCGATGATAGGACGGCGTATATAGGGAGCGCTTTCGCCCGATCACAGTTCGTTTCGCATTATTACACTGACTTGCCAATATGGATTTTTTTCTGCAACAAGCAAGAAAACCGCAAAACCAATCGACACAGCGTTAACGCATATCTATGCACTCTACGTAAGAAGAGTTGCGTCAGACTTGCCGACCGGAGGAATAAATGGACAGCTCCATGATCGCAGATCGCCGCAGGCTGCGCCGCAAGGTCGGCTTCTGGCGCGTGGTGGCGGTACTGCTTCTTCTCGCGCTTGCGCTGGCTATTTACGGCTTTCTGTTTGCCGACAATGCAAACCGCCGCCCGCACGTTGCGCATGTGACGATCTCCGGCCTGATTACCGACGACAGCGAATTGCTCGAGCGGCTTGCCAAGATCAAGGACGAAGACGCGGTCAAGGCGCTGGTCGTCTCCATTTCCTCGCCCGGCGGCACGACCTATGGCGGCGAGCGGATATTCAAGGCGATCCGGGCGATCGCGGCCAAGAAGCCCGTGGTCTCCGATGTCCGCACGCTTGCGGCCTCCGCCGGCTACATGATCGCGACGGCTGGCGATACGATCATCGCCGGCGACAGCTCGATCACCGGCTCGATCGGGGTCATCTTCCAGTATCCGCAGGTCAAGCCGCTGCTCGACAAGATCGGCGTCTCCATGGAAGAGATCAAATCCTCGCCGCTGAAGGCCGAGCCCTCGCCCTTCCATCCGGCGAGCGAAGAAGCCAAGGCGATGATCAACAACATGATCGTCGACAGCTATGCCTGGTTCGTCGATCTGGTCGCCGATCGCCGCAAGCTGCCGCGCGAAGACGTGCTGAAGCTCGCCGACGGCACCATCTTCACCGGGCGCCAGGCGCTGAAGATGAAGCTCATCGACCAGCTCGGCGGCGATGACGAAATCCGCGCCTATCTGGCCACCAAAAACGTCAGCAAGGACCTGCCCGAGATCGATTGGAACAAGAAGAGCAGCACGCCGTTCCTGCTTGCAGGCGCGGCCTCGCAGATCCTGACAGTTCTCGGTTACGGCGATCTCGCCAGAAGCCAGGACCTTACGGGAATTCTGCCGCAGAAGTTGCTTCTTGACGGGCTCGTTTCAGTTTGGCAGGTTGGCCATGATTGATAAGAAATCAATAATTTAAGGGGGCCACCGTGATCAAGTCCGAGCTGGTGCAGATAGTTGCGGCTCGCAACCCGCATCTTTACCATCGCGATGTGGAAAATATCGTGAACGCGGTTCTCGACGAGATCACCGATGCGCTGGCGGCGGGCAACCGCGTCGAGCTGCGCGGTTTCGGCGCCTTTTCGGTTAAAAACCGTCCCTCCCGCTCGGGCCGTAACCCGCGCACCGGCGACACGGTGTTCGTCGAGGAGAAGTGGGTCCCCTTCTTCAAGACCGGCAAGGAGCTGCGCGAGCGGCTGAACCCGGGACAGGCCGATCAGGACGACTGATCGCCGCCTATAGATCCGGCTGCGGCGAAACCGCACTTGAACTTCACGAGGTCTTTTCTATCCTGTGGCTGAAAGAACGCGCCGCTCATCCATGAGCGTGCGTTAGCATGTGGAGGCCTGCGATGGCGAAGAAGATTATCAACCTCCTGATCTTGCTGCCGCTCGGCATCATTTTGATCATTTTTTGCGTGGCCAACCGTCAGAGCGTGACGCTGGCGTTCAATCCGTTCCGCCCCGAGGATCAGGTGCTGTCGCTATCGGCACCGTTCTTCGTCTTCCTCTTCATCGCGCTGATCATCGGCATGTTCGCGGGCTCCGCGGTGACCTGGATGAACCAGGGCAAGCATCGCAAGCGCGCCCGCAGCGAGGCCAAGGAAGCCGTTCGCTGGCAGGGTGAAGCCGACCGCCACAAAGCTCGCTCGGAAGAAATCGCCGGACAGTTGCCCTCGCGGTGAGACTTCAGGCTTTTCAGCCTTTCCTGACATAAGTGCGCGCGGCGATTTCGGCTTGCCAAGCCCTTGCACCGCGCCATCTGTCTTCATAGCTATGTCCAAAGAACCCGCTGCGCCCTTCTCCCAAAGCAGTTTCACTGCCTCAGCGCGTCGCTTCATGAGGATGAAACCATGAACACAGATCAGATCCTGAAATCGGTCGTCGCCGTCCGCGGCATCATTCCCGATGACGCCTATACCGCCGATACGCTCGGTACCCGGCGCGAGGGCAGCGGCGTGGTCATCAAGGACAGTGGTCTGGTGCTGACGATCGGCTATCTGATCACCGAGGCCGAGGAAGTGTGGCTCACCGCCCATGACGGACGGGTGGTCGCCGCGCATCCGCTTGGTTACGACCAGGAAACGGGCTTTGGCCTGCTTCAGGCGCTTGGCCCCCTCAACCTGCCGGCGCTGGAATTCGGCGACGCCACCTTGGCCGAGCTTGGCCAATCGGTGACGCTGATCGACGGGATCGGCGAGTTCGTCGATGCCAAGATCGTCGCCAAGCAGGAATTTGCCGGTTACTGGGAGTATCTGCTCGACGAAGCGATCTTCACCACGCCCGCGCATCCCTCCTGGGGCGGAGCGGCGCTGGTCGATGGCGATGGAAAGCTCATCGGCATCGGTTCGCTGCGCTTGCAGATGAGCCAGGGTGGCGAAGTGGCCGACATCAACATGATCGTGCCTATCAATCTTTTGACACCGATCCTCGACGACCTGACCACACGGGGGCAGGTCAACAAGCCGGCGCGCCCGTGGCTCGGCGCTTTCTCCGCGGAAAGCAACGGGGAAGTTATCGTCATGAGCGTCGCGGAGGGTAGTCCTGCGGATCAGGCCGGGCTGAAACGGGGTGACGTCATCTCGGAAATCCGCGATGGCGAGGTCGATGGGTTGGCAGATTTCTACCGCAAGATCTGGAGCAGCGGCCCCGCCGGCGCCGAGATCCCCATGCGTATCCTGCGCGACGGCCGCGAGGCATGGCTGCGGGTCCATTCGGCCGATCGCAACAGCTTCCTGCGCAAGCCGCAGATGCAGTGAGGCGATCAGCGCTCGGGGAAGAAGGTCATCTCTTCGTATTCGCCTTCACGCGATGAGCCCTTGCCTGTCACCACGAACCCCCGGGCGCGATAGAACGCCTTGGCGTTTTCGTTCCGGTCGAGGCACTTCAGCCGGTAGGTCTTGTCCGGCCAGTAGGGCAGCGCTTTCAGAAGAGCCTGGCCGATGCCGTGGCCGCGATACTGTTTCCTGATGTAGAGCATGTGGATGAAATCATCGGGCGACCACAGCGTCATGAAGCCCGCGATCTCGCCATCCGGCATCTCGGCGAGCCACAGAAGTTCGCCCTGCGTGTGCGCGTGAAAATCCTCGTGGCGGAAAACCTGCGGGTCGACCCAGGTGAAGGTATCGCGACGCACCGCGAGATAGATATCCGCGAGTTCTTCCAGGTCTGCCTTTTCTGGCGATCGGATGGTCCACTGCATGGTTATCGATGTAGCGGAGACGGGATGGGCTGCCAATTACCTCGTTGGACGGCAGCGGCCTTTTATTCGACTGCCTTGGCGCTGACCGCCGCATTGAAATCGGAAAAGAAGCGTTGCGCGAGCTTCTGCGACGAGGAATCGATCAGCTTGGCGCCGAGCTGGGCGATCCTGCCGCCGACATCGGCGCCGGCGCGATAATGCAGGATGGTTTCGCCGCCGTCGTCCTCGAGCGTCACATCGGCCGATCCCCTGGCGAAGCCGGCGATGCTGCCCTTGCCTTCGGCAGACAGCGTGTAGCTCAGGGGCGCATCGATGTTGGAGACGCGGATTTCACCGGTGAAGGTCAGCGGCACCATGCCGATCTTGACCCTGATCGTGGCGACGAGCTCGTTCGGACCGGTAAACTCCAGCGACTGGCAGCCGGGTATGCATCCCTTGAGGATATCGGGATCGTTGAGGCCGGCCCACACGACGTCGCGCGGCGCGGTAATCCGCTCTTGTCCGACGAAGTCCATCACAATCCTCCCATTTTCACCTTGTCGAACATATCGCGGCGGGAAAGCGCTTTGCCAAGGTGAAAATGGGATGCTATTTGCACGGGCTCTATCAAATTCAGCACGCGGAACACCACGTTGAGACAAAAAGAACGCCGGCCGGGCCAGAAATCCGGCACCGGCCCCGCCAGCGGACGACGCGGCGACGAGCGCGGCAACAGCCGCCCGCCGAAGCCCGCGAACAGACCCGCAGCGCCGCAACAGTCCGCGCGCGAACCCGCCTCCGCGCCCGCAGCACTGGAGCGCCCATTGATGGAGCGCACCGGTGAACGCCCGCCCGAGCGCGTTCCGATCATTCTCGAATCCCTCGGCGCCGGCGATTTCCACCTGATCGACAGCGGCAATGGGGAAAAGCTCGAGCAATACGGCCCCTACCGGATCATTCGCCCGGAAGGACAGGCGCTGTGGAAGCCATCGCTGCCCAGCCACGTCTGGGAGAAGGTCGATGCGGCCTTTACCGGCGATACGGATGAAGAAGGCACCGGCCGCTGGCGGTTTCCCAAGGAAGCGCTGGGCGAGACCTGGCCGCTCAACCTTCTCGGCGTCGATTTCCTCGGCCGCTTCACCTCGTTTCGCCACGTCGGCGTGTTTCCCGAGCAGATCGTTCACTGGACGTGGATGAAGCAGCAGGTCGAAGCAGCCGGCCGGCCGCTGAAGGTGCTGAACCTCTTCGGCTACACCGGCGTTGCCTCGCTGGTGGCGGCTGCCGCCGGCGCCGAGGTCACGCATGTCGACGCCTCCAAGAAGGCGATCGGCTGGGCGCGCGAAAACCAGGCGATGAGCGGGCTTGAAAAGGCACCGATCCGCTGGATCTGCGAAGACGCGATGAAGTTCATCCTGCGCGAGGAGCGCCGCGGCAACACATACGACATCATTCTGACCGACCCGCCGAAATTCGGCCGCGGTCCGAATGGCGAAGTCTGGCATCTGTTCGAGCACCTGCCCGTGATGCTCGACATCTGCCGCGAGATCCTGTCGCCGAAGGCGGTCGGCCTCGTGCTGACGGCCTACTCGATCCGCGCCAGCTTCTATTCCATCCACGAGCTGATGCGCGAAACGATGCGCGGGGCCGGCGGCGTGGTCGAATCCGGAGAGCTGGTGATCCGCGAAGCCGGGCTTGATGGCAACACGCCGGGCCGCGCGCTCTCCACATCCCTCTTTTCCCGCTGGGTGCCGAAATGAGCCACGAACACCGCGACAACGGTCCGCGCAGGGTCGGCCAGGTGAAGGAAGTCACCTCGCTTGCCAATCCCATCATCAAGGACATCAAGGCGCTCAGCGACAAGAAGACCCGCGAGCAGAGCGGCACCTTCATGGCGGAAGGCCTGAAGCTCGTCATCGACGCGATCGAGCTTGGCTGGACCATCCGCACGCTGGTTTACGCCAAGGCCGCCAAGGGCAAGCCGCTGGTCGAGCAGATGGCGGCAAAGACCGTCGCCTCCGGCGGGCTGGTGCTCGAAGTCAGCGAGAAGGTCCTCTCCTCGATCACCCGCCGCGATAATCCGCAGATGGTGGTCGGCGTGTTCGAAAACCGCTGGAAGCCGCTGCGCGACATTCGCCCGGCCAAGGGCGAGACGTGGATCGCGCTCGATAGGGTTCGCGATCCCGGCAATCTCGGCACGATCATCCGCACCGCCGATGCAGCCGGCGCTTCCGGCGTCATCCTGGTCGGCGAGACCACGGACCCGTTTTCGCTCGAGACCGTACGGGCAACGATGGGCTCGGTCTTCGCCATGCCTGTGTCGCGCGCGACGCCAGAAGAGTTCATAGCCTGGAAGAAGCAGGCGGGCGTGTCGCTGGTCGCCACGCATCTGGCCGGCTCCGTCGATTACCGCACGATCGACTACAAGAGTAAGCCCATCGTCATCCTGATGGGCAACGAACAATCCGGCCTGCCGGAGCAGCTTGCCCGCGAAGCCGATGCGCTTGCCCGCATTCCGCAGCAGGGCCTGGCGGATTCGCTCAATCTGGCGGTCGCCAGCGCCGTCATGATGTTTGAGGCACGCCGCCACCTTCTCTCACTCACCGAGGCCAAATGACCGATCAGACGCTAGACCGCCCGACGCTGTTTTCGCGCCCGCTGCCGATCCTGATCTTCGTCGTTCTTGCCGTGGTGCTCGACCAGATCATCAAGATCGTGGTCGATCACACGCTGCCGCTTCAAGAAGCGGTGCACGTCATCCCGATGCTGGCGCTCTACCGCACCTATAATCTCGGCGTCGCCTTCTCGATGCTCTCAGGCATGGACGGGTGGTTCATCGTCGGCATGCGGCTGATCATCGTCGCCTTCGTGCTCTGGCTCTGGCATCGCACCGGCAAGCAGCGCACATTCGCCCATCTCGGCTATGCACTGATCATATCGGGCGCGCTGGGCAATCTCCTCGACCGTTTCCTTTATGGACACGTCATCGATTACATCCTGTTCTATACCGAGACATGGTCGTTCGCGGTTTTCAACTTGGCCGATAGTTTCATCACCATCGGCGCGGGATGCGTGATTTTGGACGAGCTATTGCAACCCAAGACCGCCGATAAGTAAAATCTTAGCGGTTTACTGAAGGCATTTGGAACAGCCGGCGTGCTAATTTGAACCTATGGTCGGACTGGGTCAGTTACACGAGAAGCTTGCCGCTGCCTTCGGCGCGCCTGCCGCTCATCCTCAAGATGAGCAGGCCGCGATCCCGGCTGACATTTCGCCTGCTACCCCGGAACACAGCCCCGTCGTCGCCCCCTCGGCGCGCAAGCTGATCTCCTACTGGCTCGGCGGCGCCGGCATTCTCTCCGCTATCCTCTTGCTCGCACTCGGCTATATGGGCGGCCTGCTCTGGGTCGCGATCGGCATCGGCGCGCTGGTGCTTGCCGCGATCGTCTGCTTCGCCGTTCTCTCGAAGCGCCGCCATCATATCAAGGCCCGCAACGGCGACGACACTGTGCGCGGCGGAAGCGATGCGGCGCTGTTTGCCAGCATCCACGATGCGCTCGGCGACATCACCGTAACACGCACAATGGATCGACGGATCGTTGCCGCAAACGACATGTTCCGACGGCTGACGGGGCGGCTGAACCCGATCGGGCAGACCTGCGAGGAGATCGGCATCGCCTTTCGCCCCGGCACGGAACCGCACCGCTACGATGTCGAGATGTCGACGCCCGAGGGTCAGCGCATCTTCTTCTGGCGCGATGTCGTCACCCGCAACCCCTCGGACGGAAAGCTTTTGCTGCACAGCATCGCCCGCGACGTGACGGCCGATCGGATCGCGGCGCAGGAGCGCGAAGAGGCGCGGCAGAAGGCGGAGTTCAACAGCGCCTCGAAGTCGCGGCTGCTTGCGACCGTCAGCCACGAGCTGCGCACGCCGCTCTCGGGCATTCTCGGCATGACGCATCTTCTGACCGAGACGCGGATGACGCAGGAGCAGGACAACTACCTGACCGGCATCCGCCAGTCCGGCCATGCGCTGACTCAGCTGGTCGAGGATCTGCTCGATTTCTCGACCATCGAGGTCGGGCGCTTCCAGCTGCGCCCGCGCTCGGAATCGGTGCGCAAGCTGCTTGAAAGCGTTGTCGAGATGCTCGCACACCGCGCCCACGAGAAGGGCATCGAGATCGGCTCGACCGTATCTTCGGATGTTCCCGAGCTCATGAATTTCGACGCGGCGCGGCTGCGCCAGGTCTTGTTCAACGTCATCGGCAACGCGGTGAAA
Organism: Hyphomicrobiales bacterium; assembly: GCA_900467745.1. GTDB lineage: Bacteria > Pseudomonadota > Alphaproteobacteria > Rhizobiales > Rhizobiaceae > Rhizobium. Next base: position 133,911 of record UBQW01000037.1, on the reverse strand, counting down.
TTCACCCAGGTCGGCGGCGTGTTCATTCGCGTGTCGCTGCAGGATGGAGAGCTTGCGATCACCGTCACCGATACCGGCCCCGGCATGACGGAAGAAGAGCAGGCGCGTGTCTTCGGCGAGTACGAACAGGCAGGCACCATGATGGAGAAGAGCAACGGCACCGGCCTTGGCCTTGCCATCTCGGCGCGCATCATGCGCGAGTTCGGCGGCGCGCTGACGGTTGCCAGCGAAAAGGGCACCGGCACGGAATTCTGCATCCGCTTCCGCACCGAGGGAGACGAGGAGCCCGCGGCCCGCCGCGACACGCTGCTGTCTGGCAATCTCGTGGTGCTCCTGGCGCCAGCAGGTGCCGCGCGCATGGCGATTTCGGAGACCATCCGCACGCTCGGCGGCCAATGCCACTTCGTCGAGGATGGCGAGACGGCGCGCTGGATCCTGCTCGACATGGCGGCCAATGGAAGGCGTCCGACCGACATCATCGTCGACCACCGCATGTCGGCGGAATTCGCCGCACACCTCGCCGACCGGACGGATATCGCAGCCCTTGGCCTGCGCAAGATCTTCCTGGTCAACCCGGAAGAGCGCAACGCCCATTCGCTCGACCTCTTCGACGCCTGGCTGATCCGGCCGCTGCGCGAACAATCGCTGATCGACGTCTTGCGCGGTCGCATGCGCGGCATGGAAAAGCGCGATGCGCTCAACGACAACCAGCCCGGCTTCAGCCCCGGCATTCCGGAGACGGGCATTCAGGGCGGGCTGAAGATCGTGCTTGCGGAAGACGATCCGATCAACGCCATGCTGATCCGCGCCATGCTGGAAAAAGCCGGCCACAGCGTCCAGCATGTCGAGCATTTCGAGGCGCTGCTCGATGCGGCGCTGGCGGAAGGAAGCGTGCGGCCGGATATCGTCATCAGCGATCTTTCCATGCCCGGTGGCGATGGGATCGAAATGATTGGCCGGCTACGTGGCCATGAGCGCCGGCTTGAGGTTCCCTCGGTGCCGATCATCGTTTTGACTGCAGACAAACGCGATGAATCGCGTCGTCAAGTCTTGCTGAACGGGGCAAACCGCGTCATGCTGAAACCCATAGACCCGATACGGCTACTGACGGAAGTTCAGGCTGTCGCCGCGCTTTCGGCACGTCGCGCAGAAGCACTGTAGCTCCACCGCCACCCATGTGTTTCTTGCGTATCTGGGGGTTTAAAATGTCACTTTGCTGTCGCATATAAGTGTTTTATGGCGTCCTAAAGCCGGCAATGAAAGATTCGTCATGTCCGTAGATATCTGCAACCGTGACACCCTCGTCGAGGCTCTTCCCCCTGCGCGGAAAGCCGAACAGATCGAGAGCGACGTGTTCGGCCGGATCGGCAATCTCGAGACCCGCCTTGCCCGTACGCCTGGCGAAATCGATGCCGCGCAGTCCGTCCGCTACCGTGTTTTCGTGGACGAGATGAAGGCCGAATTGCCCGCGGAAGCGATGCGCCGCAAGCGGGATTTCGACGCCTACGACGACTTTTGCGACCACCTTCTAGTGCTTGATCGCTCGATCGAGGGCGACAGCGAGGATCAGATCGTCGGTACTTACCGCCTGCTGCGGCAGGATGTGGCGATGGCCAATGGCGGCTTTTACTCGGCTTCCGAATTCGACATCGACACGCTGATCGCGCGCCATCCGGATAAGCGTTTCATGGAACTCGGCCGCTCCTGCGTGCTGCCGGACTACCGCACCAAGCGCATCGTTGAGCTTCTCTGGCAGGGCAACTGGGCCTATGCGCTGAAGCACGGCATGAGCGCGATGTTCGGCTGCGCCTCCTTCCCCGGCATTCACCCGGAACAGCATGCGCTGGCGCTCTCCTTCCTGCGCCACAACGTCGCGGCCAAGGACGAGTGGGCCGTCGACGCGCTGCCGCATCTCGCCCGCGACATGGACCTGATGCCGGTCGAGGCCGTCAATCCGAAGCGCGCACTGATGGCGCTGCCGCCGCTGATCAAGGGCTACCTGCGCCTCGGCGCCATGGTCGGCTCCACCGCGGTTGTCGACAAGGCGTTCAACACGACGGATGTGCTGATCGTTCTTCCGATCGCGAGCATTTCGGATCGGTATGTGAATTATTACGGTGCTGATGCTGGGCGGTTTGCCAGCTGATTGCTGTTGTAATTCGCCGTCTTAGGCGTTTTACCGTGTAGCCCCCTCATCCGCCCTTCGGGCACCTTCTCCCCGCTGGGGCGAAGGGGAGGTTGGCGCGAGCGGCCCGCTACACATCCCTTCTCCCCAGCGGGGAGAAGATGGCGGCAGCCAGATGAGGGGGCCACACGGCACCACCTCACCCATAACCACCTCACCCAATTATCACCTCACGACCCCGTATAAGCCGCAATCGCGGCCATGTTCACGATGTCGCTGTCCTTCGCCCCCATCGAGGTGATCTGCACCGCCTTGTCGACGCCGACGAGGATGGGGCCGATGACGGTCGAGCCGCCGAGTTCCTGCAGCATCTTGGTGGAGATCGAGGCCGAGTGGAACGCCGGCATGACCAGCACGTTGGCCGGGCCCGACAGGCGGCAGAAGGGGTATTGCTCCATCGCCTTGCGGTTCAGCGCCACATCAGCCGCCATCTCGCCGTCATACTCGAAATCCACATGGCGGCGGTCGAGGATGGCGACGGCTTCGCGGACGCGCTCGGAGCGCTCGCCCGAGGGGTGGCCAAAGGTCGAGTAGGCGAGCATGGCGACGCGGGGATTGTAGCCCATGCGGCGCGCGAAGCCGGCGGCCTCGACGGCGATATCGGCCAGCTCCTCGGCCGACGGCATGTCGTGGACCGCGGTGTCGGCGACGAAGACGGTGCGGCCGCGGCAGAGCGCGATCGACACGCCGATCACCCGGTGGCCGGGCTTCTCGTCGATGCAGCGGCGAACATCCTCAAGCGCGGTCGAGTAGTTGCGGGTGATGCCCGTCACCATGCCGTCGGCATCGCCGAGCGCCACCATGCAGGCCGCGAAGTGGTTGCGGTCGTTGTGGATCAGGCGCTGGGCATCGCGGTGCAGATAGCCTTTGCGCTGCAAGCGCGCGTAGAGATAGTCGATATAGGCTTCCACCCGGTTGGAGATGCGGGCGTTGACGATCTCGAGGCCGGGGCGGTTGAGATCGATGCCGGCGCGTTCAGCGGTCGCATGGATCAGGTCCTCGCGGCCAAGCAGGATGGCGGTGCCGAGCTGCTGGTTAGCGTAGGAGAGTGCGGCGCGCATGACCTGCTCCTCCTCGGCCTCGGCGAAGACCACGCGCTTGGGATGGCGACGAACGCGCTCATAGAGGCTCGCCAGCGTCGAGGCGATCGGATCGCGACGCGCCGACAGTTCGCGGGCGTAGGCGGCCATGTCGGGTATCGGCTTGCGGGCGACGCCGCTTTCCATGGCGGCCTCAGCGACGGCCACGGGGATTGCTGAAATCAGGCGCGGATCGAAGGGGACCGGGATGATATATTGCGGCCCGAAGCGCGGGCGGTTGCCCTGATAGGCGGCGGCGACGTCGTCGGGAACATCCTCGCGGGCAAGGCTCGCCAGCGCCCGGACGGCCGCGATCTTCATATCGTCGTTGATCGTCGTGGCGCGGACATCCAGCGCGCCGCGGAAGATATAGGGGAAGCCCAGCACGTTGTTGACCTGGTTCGGATAATCCGAGCGGCCGGTCGCCATGATGGCGTCGTCGCGGATGCGCGCGACCTCTTCCGGCGTGATCTCGGGATCGGGATTGGCCATGGCGAAGATGATCGGGCGGTCGGCCATCGACAGGATCATCTTCTCGGAGAAAGCGGCCTTCTGCGACAGGCCGAAGACGACATCGGCGCCCTTCATCGCTTCTTCCAGCGTGCGCGCCTTGGTCTTGACCGCATGCGCCGATTTCCACTGGTTCATGCCTTCGGTGCGGCCCTGGTAGATGACGCCCTTGGTGTCGCAGAGCACGATATTCTCGGGCGCGAAGCCCATGGCCTTGATGAGCTCGACGCAGGCGATCGCGGCCGCACCCGCGCCGTTGCAGACCAGCTTCGTGGTCTTCAAGTCGCGGCCGGTCAGCTCCAGCGCGTTGATGAGGCCGGCGGCGGCGATGATCGCGGTGCCGTGCTGGTCATCGTGGAAAACCGGAATGTCCATGAGCTCGCGCAGGCGGCTCTCGATGATGAAACAGTCCGGCGCCTTGATGTCTTCCAGATTGATGCCGCCGAAGGAGGGACCGAGAAAGCGGACGCAGTTGATAAACTCGTCGACATTTTCCGTATCGACCTCAAGGTCGATGCTGTCGACATCGGCGAAGCGCTTGAAGAGGACCGACTTGCCTTCCATGACGGGCTTCGACGCCAGTGCGCCAAGATTGCCGAGGCCGAGGATGGCGGTGCCGTTTGAGATGACCGCCACCATGTTGCCGCGCGAGGTATAATCATAGGCGGTGGCGGGATCGGCAGCGATGGCTTTGACCGGAACGGCGACGCCCGGCGAATAGGCAAGCGAGAGATCCCGCTGCGTGGCCATCGGCTTGGTCGGGTTGACCTCGAGCTTGCCGGGTTTTCCCTGCGAATGGAAGTCGAGCGCTTCCTTGTCGGTAATGCCGTTGGCGGGGCGCTGCTTGCTGTTCATGTCGGGCATATCTCCTCCAAATCTCCTGACAACCGGCCTTCGATTGCGCTAGTCGACCCTCTATAGACACGCTGTTTGGGGCTGACACGACGCCTTGCGAAAAAGCCGTACGGCTACAATCGATTAAAATATCCGGTGGAACTGACAGGCGCCCTTCCAAGGGGTTCCTGACCTTGCGGCTCTACAACTATCTCCCTCAATCCTCCTGTGGGCTAACGGCTCCCATTTCCCGATAGCTGTTGTCTTCTATAGCCGCGCTTCGCTAGGGTGGCACCCTGTTTTTTAGGGAAAAGCCCACTCCGTGAACGATCGAATGACCTTGAGACACGAAGCCTTTTCGGCTGCCGAGCTTGCAACGGAAGAGAGCCGCGCCTCGGCCACGCCGATGATGGAGCAGTTCATCGAGATCAAGGCGAACAATCCGGATTCGCTTTTGTTCTACCGCATGGGCGATTTCTACGAGCTGTTCTTCGAAGACGCGCTCGACGCATCGCGCGCGCTCGGGATCACGCTGACGAAGCGCGGCCAGCACATGGGCCAGGATATCCCGATGTGCGGCGTGCCGGTTCATGCGGCCGACGACTATCTGCAGAAGCTCATTGGACTCGGTTTCCGCGTGGCGGTCTGCGAGCAGGTCGAGGACCCGGCTGAGGCCAAGAAGCGCGGCAGCAAGTCGGTGGTCAAGCGCGACGTCGTGCGCCTGGTGACGCCGGGAACGATCACCGAAGAGAAGCTGCTTTCGCCTTCGGAATCGAATTATCTGATGGCGCTGACCCGCATTCGCGGCGCATCCGAGCCGTTGATGGCGCTTGCGTGGATCGATATTTCCACCGGCGTTTTCCGCCTGGCGGAGACCGAGGCATCGCGGCTGCTTGCCGATATCTTGCGGATCGATCCGCGCGAGCTGATCGTGCCGGATACGATGTTCCATGATCCGGAGCTGAAGCCGGTGTTCGACGTGCTCGGTCGCACCGCCGTGCCGCAGCCATCCGTGCTGTTCGACAGCGCCACGGCCGAGGGCCGGATCGCGCGCTATTTCGGCGTCTCGACGCTCGATGGCTTCGGCACCTTCTCGCGCTCGGAACTCGCGGCAGCGGCAGCGGCTGTCGCCTATGTCGAGAAGACGCAGATCGCCGAACGCCCGCCGCTCGGCAAGCCGGAGCGCGAAAGCGCTGCCTCGACACTCTTCATCGACCCGGCGACGCGCGCCAATCTCGAACTTGCGCGCACGCTTTCCGGCGATCGCAACGGATCACTGCTGAAAGCTATCGACCGCACCGTGACCGGCGGTGGCGCGCGGTTGCTCGCCGAACGCCTGATGTCGCCGCTGACCGATCCCGCGCGCATCAACGAACGGCTGGATTCGATCGGCTTCCTGATCGAGGAGCCCTCGCTCTCGGGCGACCTGCGCGATCTCCTCAAACACGTGCCCGACATGCCGCGCGCGCTGTCACGGCTGGCGCTCGAGCGCGGCGGACCGCGTGATCTGGCGGCGATCCGGCAGGGGCTGAATGCCGCCACCGACGTGGCGCGGCTCTTGGAAACCGCGATGCTGCCCGAGGAACTGGCGGATGCGCTGGCGGGCCTCATCGCCTTGCCGCAGCAGGTGGCGGCACTTCTCAGCGAAACACTCGGCGACGAACTGCCGCTTTTGAAGCGCGATGGCGGTTTCCTGCGTGACGGCGCCAATGCAGAGTTGGACGAGGTGCGGGCGCTGCGCGACCAGTCGCGCCGGGTGATCGCCGGGCTGCAGCTGCAATATGCCGACGAGACCGGCATCAAGTCGCTGAAGATCAAGCACAACAATGTGCTCGGCTATTTCATCGAGGTGACGGCGGGCAATGCCGGGCCGATGACCGACACGCCGGAGGCCAAGGCGCGGTTCATCCATCGCCAGACGATGGCGAACGCCATGCGCTTCACCACCACCGAGCTTGCCGATCTCGAAAGCCGCATCGCCAATGCCGCCGATCAGGCGCTGTCGATCGAGCTTGCCGCTTTCGACCGCATGAGCGCGGCTGTCGTCGCCGAGGCCGAAACCATCAAGGCCGGCGCGCGGGCGCTTGCCATTATCGACGTCGCCGCGGGCCTCGCACTGCTGGCCGACGAGCAGGCCTATTGCCGGCCGCTGGTCGATGGTTCCACCATGTTTGCCATCGAGGGTGGGCGGCATCCCGTGGTCGAGCAGGCGCTGCGCCGCCAATCCACCGGCCCCTTCGTTGCCAATAATTGCGACCTCTCGCCCGAGGGAGACGGCAAGGATGGCGCGATCTGGCTTCTGACCGGCCCGAACATGGGCGGCAAATCGACCTTCCTGCGCCAGAACGCGCTGATCGCCATCCTCGCGCAGATGGGCTGCTTCGTGCCGGCGACGTCTGCGCATATCGGCATCGTCGACCGGCTGTTTTCGCGCGTCGGCGCTTCCGACGACCTGGCGCGTGGGCGCTCGACCTTCATGGTCGAGATGGTGGAGACCGCAGCGATCCTCAACCAGGCGACCAGCCGGTCGCTCGTCATCCTCGACGAGATCGGGCGTGGCACGGCGACCTTCGACGGCCTGTCGATCGCCTGGGCATCGGTCGAGCATCTGCATGAGGCCAACCGCTGCCGCGGGCTGTTCGCCACGCATTTCCACGAGCTGACCGTGCTGTCAGAGAAGCTGGCGCGGCTTTCCAATGCGACGATGCGCGTGAAGGAATGGGACGGCGATGTGATCTTCCTGCACGAAGTCGGCCCCGGTGCCGCCGACCGCTCCTACGGTATCCAGGTGGCGCGGCTTGCCGGGCTGCCCGCCTCCGTCGTTGCCCGCGCCCGTGATGTGCTGACGCGGCTAGAAGACGCCGACCGCAAGAACCCGGCGAGCCAGCTGATCGACGACCTGCCGCTGTTCCAGGTGGCGGTGCGGCGCGAGGATGTGGCGCGCGGGCCTTCGAAGGTCGACGAAGCCTTGAAGAACATGAGCCTCGACGACATGACGCCGCGCGAGGCGCTGGACGCGCTCTACGACCTCAAGAAGAAGCTGAAGCAGGGGTAGGCGCATGTTCATGGACCGCCTGCTTCGCGAAACACAGCTGCTCGCCAATATCTTCACGGCGATCGAGGCGCTTCGGCTTGCCGACGAACACGGCAATCCACGTGGCTGGGCGTCACCCTTCGGACTGCTGCAGATCATTGCCTGCTGCTCGCGCATATCGGATCTGACGGCATCCATCGCCAAAGCGGGCTACCGCGAATGCGACAGGGAGATGCTCGAAGAGATCGCCAGCGAAAACCGCAAGGTGCTCTATTCCGTGAACGAGCAGATCGCCGCCTGAGCTAGGCCGCGTCGCACGCCGTCTCTGCGCACGATCACCTTTTCGCCAAAATTAAAGGTTCTTGCAGTATGAAAGCCCGTGTCAAATTGCGGGCAAAGAGGCTATAGCGCATGCAGACGAAACGAGAGGCGCAGCAGATGGCCGCGCCGCGCGAACAGGAAGCCGCCCAGCGCATGGCGCCGACGAACGATATCGATTTCTCCGACATTCTCGACACCGACTATCTGCGCAAGCAGTGCGACGCCGTGGTGGAGGCCAACAAGAACCGGCCGGACGCGATGCGCTCCGATCTGCTCGGTATCTTCAAGAAGGCCAGCACGGATGGGCGCAACAAGGCGCGCGAACTGCTGTCCGCCGACGGCAGCGGCCTGAAATGCGCGCGGCGGATTTCCTGGCTGCAGGACCAGATCATCACCGTTCTCTACGAATTTTCCACCGACCACGTCTTCCCGAAGCAGAAGGACAAGTTCTCGGTCACCGCCGTCGGCGGTTATGGCCGCGACACGCTGGCGCCGGGCTCGGATATCGACCTGCTCTTCCTATTCCAGCCGAAGCCGGCGGAAGAGACGCACAAGGCGGTCGAGTTCATCCTCTACATGCTGTGGGACATGGGCTTCAAGGTCGGCCACGCCACGCGCACCGTCGAAGAGTGCATCGCGCTGTCAAAGTCCGACATGACGATCCGCACGGCGATCCTTGAGATGCGCTACATCTGCGGCCTTCGCTCGCTCGAAACCGAGCTGGAAGCCCGCTTCGACAAGGAGATCGTCACCGGCACCGGCCCCGAATTCATCGCCGCCAAGCTTGCCGAACGCGACGAGCGCCACCGCAAGGCGGGCGACACGCGCTATCTCGTCGAGCCGAACGTGAAAGAGGGCAAGGGCGGGCTGCGCGACCTGCACACGCTGTTCTGGATCTCCAAATATTACTACCACGTGCGCGATACCGCCGAACTGGTGGCGCTCGGCGTTCTCTCCAAGCACGAATATCGCCTGTTCGAGAAGGCCGACGACTTCCTCTGGGCGGTGCGCTGCCATATGCACTTCCTCACCAACAGGGCCGAGGAACGGCTCTCCTTCGACATCCAGCGTGAGATCGCGGCAGCACTCGACTATCATTCGCGCCCCGGCCTTTCGGCCGTCGAGCGCTTCATGAAGCACTACTTCCTTGTGGCCAAGGACGTCGGCGACCTCACGCGCATCCTTTGCGCGGCACTCGAGGACCAGCAGGCGAAATCGACGCCGGGGCTTTCGGGCGTGCTCAGCCGCTTCACCCACCGCACCCGCAAGATCGCCGGCAGCACCGACTTCATGGAGGATCGCGGCCGCATCGCGCTCGCAAGCCCCGACGTGTTCAAGCGCGATCCCGTCAACATCATCCGGCTCTTCCATGTGGCCGATATCAACGGGCTCGAATTCCATCCGGATGCGCTGAAGCGCGTGACGCGCTCGCTCAGCCTGATCGACAACAGCGTGCGCGAGAGCGAGGAAGCCAACCGGCTGTTCCTCTCGATCCTGACCTCGAAGCGCGACCCGGCGCTGATCCTGCGGCGTATGAACGAGGCCGGCGTGCTCGGCCGCTTCATTCCCGAGTTCGGCAAGATCGTCGCGATGATGCAGTTCAACATGTATCACCACTACACGGTCGATGAGCATCTGCTGCGCAGCGTCGATGTGCTCTCGGAGATCGACAAGGGCAAGGCCGAAGAGCTGCACCCGCTCGCCAACAAGATGATGCCCGGGATCGAGGATCGCGAGGCGCTCTATGTCGCAGTGCTGCTGCACGACGTCGCCAAGGGCCGCCAGGAAGACCACTCGATCGCCGGCGCTCGCGTCGCCCGCAAGCTCTGCGCCCGTTTCGGCCTGTCGCACAAGCAGACGGACACCGTGGTCTGGCTGATCGAGGAGCACCTGACCATGTCGATGGTGGCGCAGACGCGCGACCTTACCGACCGCAAGACGATCACCGACTTCGCCGACCGCATGCAGTCGCTCGAGCGGCTGAAGATGCTGATGATCCTGACGGTCTGCGATATCCGCGCCGTCGGCCCGGGCGTGTGGAACGGCTGGAAGGGTCAGCTCTTGCGCACGCTCTATTACGAGACCGAGCTTCTGCTCGCCGGCGGCTTCTCCGAGGTGTCGCGCAAGGAGCGCGCCGCCGTTGCCGCCGAGGCGCTGTTCAACGCGCTTGCCGACTGGAGCCAGAAGGATCGCAAGATCTACAGCAAGCTGCACTACCAGCCCTATCTGCTTTCGGTGCCGCTGGAAGACCAAGTGCGCCATGCCGGCTTCATTCGCCAGGCCGACAAGGCCGGCCAGGCGCTGGCGACGATGGTGCGCACCGACAGCTTCCACGCGATCACCGAGATCACCGTGCTCTCGCCCGACCACCCGCGCCTGCTCGCCGTCATCGCCGGCGCCTGTGCTGCGGCCGGCGCCAATATCGTCGACGCGCAAATCTTCACGACCTCAGACGGCCGGGCGCTCGACACCATCCATGTGAGCCGCGAATTCAAGGACGATGCCGACGAGCTTCGCCGCGCCGGCACGATCGGCAGGATGATCGAGGACGTGCTTTCCGGCCGCAAGCGGCTGCCCGAGGTGATCGCGACCCGCACCAAGAACCGCAAGAAGAGCAAGGCCTTCTTCATTCCGCCGTCGGTGCATATCTCCAACAGCCTGTCGAACAAGTTCACCGTCATCGAGGTCGAGTGCCTCGACCGTCCGGGCCTGTTGTCCGAGGTGACGGCCGTGCTGTCGGACCTCTCGCTCGACATCCAGTCGGCGCGGATCACGACCTTCGGCGAGAAGGTGATCGACACCTTCTACGTCACCGATCTCGTCGGCCAGAAGATATCGGGCGACAGCAAGCGCTCCAACATCACCGCCCGGATGAAGGCGGTGATCGCCGAAGAGCAGGACGAGCTGCGCGAGCGCATGCCGTCGGGCATGATCGCGCCGGCAGCGACACCACGCACCGTCGGCCCCACCCAGGAGACGGCGGATTGAGCCGGTCCGGCCGATCCGCCTGAAGCAACCATCATGAGAGCGTCCGCATGAGCCTCGTCAAGAAATTCGCCACCGTCGGCGGCGCCACGCTGGGCAGCCGGTTGTTCGGCTTCGCCCGCGAAACGCTGATGGCGGCGGCACTCGGCACCGGGCCGATGGCCGACGTGTTCTACGCGGCTTTCCGCTTTCCGAACCTGTTTCGCCGGCTGTTTGCCGAAGGCGCCTTCAACGCCGCCTTCGTGCCGCTCTTCGCCAAGGAGATCGAGGCGAACGGCACCGATGGCGCCAAGCGTTTTTCCGAGGAAGTGTTCGGCGTTCTGTTCTCGGTGCTGCTCCTCATCACCATCGTGATGGAGCTCTCGATGCCGCTTCTGGTGCGCTTCATCATCGCGCCGGGCTTTACCGACGATCCGGAGAAATTCTCGATCACCGTGCGCATGGCGGCGGTGATGTTTCCCTATCTGATGTGCATGTCGCTGACAGCGATGATGAGCGGGATGCTGAATTCGCTGCATCACTTCTTCGCCGCCGCCGTGGCGCCCGTCTTCCTCAACGTCGTCATGATCGGGGCGCTCTTCTACGCGCTCTATACCGGCGCCGAACCGCTGCAGACCGCCTGGTATCTCTCCTGGGGCGTATTGGTTGCAGGTGTGCTGCAGCTCGCCGTCGTCTATTTCGGCGTGCTGCATGCGGGCATGAGTATCGGCATCCGCTTCCCGAGGATCACGCCCAACGTCAAGCGGTTGCTGATCCTTGCCGTCCCCGCCGCCGTGACCGGCGGCATCACGCAGATCAACCAGATGATCGGCCAGGCGATCGCCTCCAGCAAGGAGGGCGCGATCGCCGCCCTGCAATATGCCGACCGTATCTACCAGCTGCCACTCGGCGTGGTGGGCGTCGCGGTCGGCGTCGTGCTCCTTCCGGAACTTGCGCGCGCGCTGAAGGGCGGGAACCTGCGCGAGGCCGGCAACCTGCAGAACCGCTCGATCGAGTTCGTGATGTTTCTCACGATCCCCGCCGCCTTCGCGCTGTGGATCCTCTCCGACGAGATCATCCGCGTGCTTTACGAGCGCGGCGCGTTTCATCAGGAAAACACCATGATCGTCGGCTCGATCCTGGCGATCTACGGCATCGGGCTCCCTGCCTTCGTGCTGATCAAGGCGCTGCAGCCGGGCTTTTACGCCCGCGAGGACACCAAGACGCCGATGCGCTTTTCAGCCGTCGCCGTCGGCGTCAACTGTGCCACGGCACTGACGCTGTTTCCCTATCTCGGCGCGCCGGGTATCGCGGTCGCGGAAGCCACGGCCGGATGGATCAGCACGGTTCTTTTGTTCTCCACGCTTCTGCGACGCGGCCACCTCACATGGGAATGGGCGCTCGCGCGGCGCACGGCGCTGCTCGTCGTGTCGGCCGCCGTCATGGGCGCTGTCATCATGTATCTCCAGCACCGCTGGGAGCCGTGGCTTGCCTCGAGCGCTTCGCTCGCCACCAAGGTCGGCACGCTCGGCATGCTGATAGGGATTTCGATGGTCGTCTATTTCGCCACCGCGTTTTTGATCGGCGGCGCGAACCTCGGCATGATCCGCCGCAACCTCAACCGCAAGCCGGCGGTTACCAAGACCGACGGCTGAGCCGCCCCCGGCTGGCGCAGCTCTAACAGTGCGTCCAGCGGCGCTTCGGGCCGACATCGACATGGATGATGCCGTTGCAATAACGGCCGATGCCGCCGATGCCGGGCGCCTGCGCCGCAATGGCGATGATCGTCTTGTCGGACACGCCGGGCACCCGGATGTCGGCGGCGGCGCAATGGCGGTGCTGCGAATGCGAGCGGCCGGAATGCGCCCTCAGCCCCGAGGTGACCAGCGGGCGGCGGCCCGTCTTGTCGGCGATATAGGTGAGGATGCCCCTCAGTTTCGGCGGAAAGCAGCCGGCGCGGACGCTGACCGTCTGCAGACTATAGGCAAGCGTTTCATTTTTCTTCAGCGGCCCGATCGAGAGTTTTCGAACATTCTGGGCTGTGGCGCCATTGAGGCTGGAGAGGCTGAACAAGCCGGCGAGTGCGATTGAGAATGCAGGATGCATCATGTCGTCCCCCAGTTGGGAGCGCCGCAAAGAACGGCGCCCGCGTTTGCGGGCCGCAAAACTCTCCTAAAAAATGGCCAATTTAAGGAAACTCCTACCTGGTATATCAGGTAGACGCCTTATTTTACGTCGAATTACTACATTCAAGATACCTAAAATGAGGTATGAATTGCCCTTTCGCGAGAGCGCGGGAGCATGTTTTTAAAAATCCTTCGTCGATTTTCCCCGCCCCGAAAACCCCGCCTTACACTGTCGGCGTCCCGTTATCGGATACACCGGCAGGCGTGCCGGCGAGGCGGGATCGGCGCGGAGCGTGAGGGTGAGACGCAAAACCTCATGACCCGGGTCCGCGGAAAATGATCTCCCTCCGGTGACGGCGGGTCCTGTCGCAAGATGGTGCCTGAGTTGAGCCCGGACGTGCCTGTGAGGCACACATGGTTCCGCCGCGAAGTTGGGCGGAAAGGCAGAGAGATCGGAGTCGCGGATAAAAACCGCCGAACGGGGCGCTGGGAAGCGCCATATCTTACTTACTCAATCGAGGTGATTTCCAGCGCCCCGTCCGAGTGAAGATTGGAATGGTGGAGACACGGGTGAGAGGCCGCGTGGGGATTTGGTGTGTCTTTGAGGGTGTTATGATCGAGAGGTTGTGTCGTGTGGCCCCCCTCATCCGACCCTTCGGGCCACCTTCTCCCCGCTGGGGCGAAGGGAAGAGGGAGCGAGCGGCCGGCCCAGAGTCTCTTCTCCCCCGCGGGGAGAAGGTGGCGGCAGCCGGATGAGGGGGCTACACGGCAGAACGCTGACTATCCAGCCGAGCAAAGAGGACCACGCCGCAACACCTCCGATCTCATCCACCACAACCCCTTGATCACAAGCCATCCGACGTGCATAAGCCGCGACGTTAGCAACATGGGCCGTTGGCCCTGGGGCCCTCCACAAGCCTAATCGAGGACATGATGAACGAATTCAAGAAACTGGTCTTTTCGGGCGTTCAGCCGACCGGCAATCTCCATCTCGGCAACTATCTCGGCGCGATCCGCAAGTTCGTGGCGCTGCAGGACGGCAATGACTGCATCTACTGCGTCGTCGACATGCATGCGTTGACCGCGCAGCTGGTGCATGAGGACATGCCGAACCAGATCCGCTCGATCGCCGCCGCCTTCATTGCCTCCGGCATCGACCCGGTGAAGCACATCGTATTCAACCAGTCGGCCGTGCCGCAGCATGCGGAACTCGCATGGATCTTCAACTGCGTGGCGCGCATCGGCTGGATGAACCGCATGACGCAGTTCAAGGACAAGGCCGGCAAGGACCGTGAGCAGGCCTCGCTCGGTCTCTACGCCTATCCGAGCCTGATGGCCGCCGACATTCTCGTCTATCGCGGAACGCATGTTCCCGTCGGCGACGACCAGAAGCAGCATCTGGAACTTGCCCGCGACATCGCGATGAAATTCAACCTCGATTACGCCGAGCATATCCGCAAGGCCGGCTACGGGGTTGATATCACCGTCGGCAAGGAGCCGGTGCATGCCTACTTCCCGATGGTCGAGCCGATGATCGACGGCCCGGCGCCGCGCGTCATGTCGCTGCGCGACGGCACCAAGAAGATGTCGAAGTCGGACCCGTCGGATCTGTCGCGCATCAACCTGATGGACGACGAGGATGCGATCTCCAAGAAGATCCGCAAGGCCAAGACCGATCCGGATGGCTTGCCGAGCGAACTCGACGGCCTGCAGGGCCGCCCGGAGGCCGACAACCTCGTCGGCATCTACGCGGCACTTGCCGACAAGTCGAAGGCCGAGGTGCTCGCGGAATTCGGCGGACAGCAGTTCTCGGTGTTCAAGCCGGCGCTGATCGACCTCTCGGTCAAGCTGCTCTCGCCGATCACCGCCGAGATGCGCCGCCTGATGGCCGACACCAGCCATATCGACGCGATCCTGCGCGATGGCGGCGAGCGGGCACGCGCCCGCGCCGAAGTGACGATGAAGGAAGTCCGCGACATCGTCGGCTTCCTCTACTAGCAATAACAGCCGGGCGGCTTCGGCCGCCCGAGCCTATCGACGGCCCAGACTTGTCGAAGACCCGCACTTGTCCAAGACTGGACTGCGGCGTACTCTCCTCAGAGCCATGAGGAGGCCAAGATGCGCAACCGGAACCTCATTCAGATTGGCATGATGGAGGTTCGGCTGTTGGTCGATGAAGACCAGAGCGCGGGCAGCATGGTCATGTTCGAATTCGTGGTCCCCTACCAGTCGCGCGTGCCGGCGGCGCATTATCACGACGATGTCGACGAAGTGATCTTCGGCCTCTCCGGAACGATGACGACCACAGTCGACGGCGAGCGCTGCGAGGTGCGAGCCGGCGACACGGTGTTCATTCCGCGCGGCGTGGTCCACACGCATGAGAACCTGCACCAGGAAACGGCGCGCGCGCTGATCACCATGACGCCTGGGCTGATCGGCCGGCGGTTCTTCGAGGAGATCGCCTCGGCGATCAACGTCATCGGCAAGCCTGATATCGAGCATGTGAAGGAAATCATGCTGCTCTACGGGCTCGTTGCAGCACCGCGATAGTCCCGGCCGAACACCTGTCGGTGAGCGGACAGTTTGCGGCAAAACGGGGACTTGCAAATCGCCCGGATCAAGTGTCAGAGTCGCGCTCATGGTATCAAAACGACTCTCACGGCTCGAAGGTCACCGCCGCAAGTTCATGGCCGTGATCGATGACACGCCCGAATGCCAACGCGCCGTCCATTATGCCGGCCGGCGCGCCAAGAATTCCAATGGCGGATTGGTGCTCGTCTATGTGATCCCCGACGGCGACTTCCAGCAGTGGCTGGGGGTCGAGGAGATCATGCGGGCCGAAGCACGCGAGGAAGCCGAAGCGGTCGTCGCCAAGTCCGCCCAGCTGGTGCGCGAGAATATCGGCATCGAGCCGGAGATCGTCATCCGCGAGGGTGGTGCGGCCGAGCAGATCAACGCCGTCATCGAGGACGACCGCGACATCGCCATTCTGGTGCTCGCCGCAAGCTCCGCCAAGGAGGGTCCGGGGCCATTGGTATCGTCGGTTGCCGGCCGTGGTGCGGCCTTCCCCATCCCCGTCACCGTCTTGCCTGATACACTGAGCGATGAGGAACTGGACGCGTTGGCATAAAGCGCTTTCTTGAGTATCAATCTCTTGAATAGCGAGGCCAAACGGCTTATTTCTACTTTTGAAGAATTCTAAATACGTCGCGGGCGCGCGCCTGCCGCACGGAGAGCACCATGTTTATCCAGACCGAAGCCACGCCGAACCCTTCCACGCAGAAGTTCCTGCCGGGCAAGATCGTCATGGAGAGCGGCACCGCCGAGTTCCGCAATCGCGAGGAAGCGGCGGCCTCGCCGCTCGCCGCGCGCCTGTTCGAGATCAACGGCGTCACCGGCGTCTATTTCGGCTACGATTTCATCAGCGTTTCCAAGGAAGACCAGGAGTGGCAGCACCTGAAGCCCGCCATCCTCGGCTCGATCATGGAGCATTTCATGTCCGGCAAGCCGGTCATGGGCGCCTCCTCCGTGCTTGGCGAAGCAGCCGATGCCGATGGCGAATTCTTCGACGAAGGCGACGAGACGATCGTTCTGACCATCAAGGAACTGCTGGAGACGCGTGTTCGTCCGGCCGTTGCCCAGGATGGCGGCGACATCACCTTCCGTGGCTTCAAGGACGGCACCGTCTATTTGAACATGAAGGGCTCGTGCGCGGGTTGCCCGTCCTCGACGGCAACGCTGAAGCACGGCGTCCAGAACCTTTTGCGCCATTTCGTGCCAGAAGTTCAGGAAGTCGAAGCCGTCTGACGAACTGAACCGACATTCGTGACGACGCGGCGTTTGCAAACGCTGCGTTTTGCGATGTATGGACAGGTCAGGAACGGTTTATTCGGAAATAGATGCCATGATCATACTGGCGCTCGACACCGCAGGTGTGGATTGCGCTGCTTCTGTCTATGACAGCAGCAGGAATACGGTGCTGGGGGAGGCATCGGACATGATCGGCAAGGGGCATGCAGAGCATCTGATGGGAATTGTCGACCGCGCGCTGGATCAAGCGGGCGTTCAGCTCTCCTATGTCGAGCGCGTTGCCGTCACCATCGGTCCGGGCTCATTCACCGGCATCCGCGTCGGCGTCGCCGCCGCACGCGGCTTTGCCCTTTCGCTCGGCGTTCCCGCCGTCGGCATCACGACGCTTGCAGTCATGGCCGAGGCCGAGCGTGAGCGCTCGCCGGGCCGACAGGTGCTGGCCGCCATGGATGCCAAGCGCAACGAGATTTATCTGCAGGCCTTCAACGCCGACGGCACGCCGCTCGATGAAGCCAGAGCCGTGACCGTCGAGGATGCGCAGGCCTTCGCGGCGTCGTTCGACGGCGTTATCACCGGTTCGGCGACACCCTTGCTGCGGCCTGACGCCACCGGCGAACACGCCAACCATTTCCCGATCTCCATCGTGGCGCGCCTTGCCGCTGCCGCCGACCCCTCTTCCGGAAAGCCGAAGCCACTTTATCTGCGCGGACCCGACGCCAAACCGCAGGCCGGGTTTGCGATTGCGCGAGTATGACCATGCTGGAATCCTATCTGTCGCTGAAGCCGGAATTCGAAATCATCCCGATGGGTGCCGATGATTGCCATGCGGTCTCGACACTGCATGGCGAGCGCTTCGCGCGCCCCTGGGGCGACGGCGAGTTCTACAGCCTGCTCAGCCAGGGCAACGTCTTCGGCTTCGTGGCGCGGCAGACCAACGCCTTCCTGAAAAAGCCGCTGCCGGGCTTCGTCCTGGCACGCGAGGTGGCCGGCGAGGCCGAGATTCTGACGATCGCCGTGCAGGCGAAGGTCGGGCGGTCGGGTCTTGGATGGCGGCTGATGCAGGCGGCGATGCGCGAGGCCAAGCAGCGCGGCGGCGAGAGCATCTTCCTCGAGGTCGATGCGGGTAATGTCGCGGCGCTCGGCCTCTACCGCAAGCTCGGTTTCGACCAGGTCGGAGAACGACGTGGATACTACAAGGACGCCAATGGCGAGGTGTCCACGGCGCTTGTCATGAAGCGCATTCTTCGCTAGTTCCGTCTTGAGACGTTGACTATCGAAAGGCTCCTGATGACGGATGTGGCAAAGACCCTCGAGGAACTCTGCACCGAGCGCGGCATGCGCATGACGGAGCAGCGCCGGGTCATTGCGCGCATTCTCGAGGAATCCGAAGACCATCCCGACGTCGAGGAGCTCTATCGCCGCTCGGTGAAGGTCGACGCCAAGATCTCGATTTCCACCGTCTACCGCACCGTCAAGCTGTTCGAGGACGCCGGCATCATCGCACGCCACGACTTCCGCGACGGCCGCTCGCGCTACGAGACGGTGCCGGAAGAGCATCACGATCACTTGATCGACCTGAAGACCGGCGTCGTCATCGAGTTCCGCTCGCCGGAGATCGAGGCGCTGCAGGAGCGGATCGCCCGCGAGCACGGTTTCACGCTGGTGGATCACCGGCTTGAGCTCTACGGCATACCGCTCAAGAAGGACGATCCCTGATATCATGCGTGCAGCCGCGGAGTGTTCGATTTGATCGCCTGGCTGCGCGTCGCCCTCGCCGGCATCGTCATTCTCATCGCCAGCATCCTGCTCATGCCCTGGCAGCTCCTTGCCCTGCGCTACGACTGGAAGATGCGCCGCTGGCTGCCGCGCATCTGGCACCGCATCATCTGCTTCTGTCTCGGCATCCGTGTTCGCGTTCACGGGCAGATGGAAACGCATCGGCCGCTGATGCTGTGCGCCAACCATTCCTCGTGGATGGACATCATGGTGCTGTCCTCGATCGCCGACGTCGCCTTCATCGCCAAGAACGAGGTGCGCGACTGGCCGATTTTCGGCACGCTCGCCAAGCTGCAGAAGAGCGTGTTCGTGGTGCGCGAGGAAAAGCGCAATACCGGCAACCAGGTGAGCGAGATCGCCGCGCGCATGGCCGACGGCGAGATCGTGGTGCTGTTTCCCGAGGGCACGACATCGGATGGCAACCGGCTGCTCGAGGTAAAATCCTCGCTGTTCGGCGCCGCCGCCATGGCCGTGCCCGCTTCGCCCACCGGCACCGTCATCGTGCAGCCCGTCGCGGTCGCCTATACCGGCGTGCACGGGCTTCCCATGGGCCGCTACCACCGCCCGCTCGCCTCCTGGCCCGGCGATGTCGAGATGCTGCCGCACCTGAAAGACATGCTCCGCTGCGGCGCCTTCGACGTCGATGTCCACTTCGGCGAAGCGGTCTCCTACAGCGCCGAGACCAACCGCAAGCAGGTCAGCGCCACGATCGCCAGCCGTATCCGCGCCATGCTGGGTGCAGCGCTCAGGGGCAGGGACGTCCAGGCGTAAAAGCCGTTGCCGACATCTGCATAATCTTGCAGACTTCAAAGCTGACGCTGGAGAACCTTCTGGCATGGCAAAGCGAAAAGCGGAAGCAAACACAGATTGGGCACGCATCCGGGCGCTCTCCGATGACGAGATCGAGCGCATGGCGAACGACGATGCCGAGAACCCTGCCAGCAAGGCAGCCGATTGGGCCGATGCCATGATCGGGCTCCCCAAGTTCGACGCCACCGGAAGACCGGATAACAAGCCCTTTTCTCCCGGCGCAAAAACCACTAAATAGCCGGCATGACCCAGGACAGCGCCCTCCTCCCGGCCCCGGAGACCACACTCCGTGATGGCAGCAACAGCCGCAAGGTTTTCATCAAGACCTATGGCTGTCAGATGAACGTCTATGACTCCACGCGCATGAGCGATGCTCTGGCGCGCGACGGCTATGAGCCGACGGAGGACATGGAGCAGGCCGATCTCGTGCTGCTCAACACCTGTCATATCCGTGAGAAGGCGGCCGAGAAGGTTTACTCGGCGCTGGGGCGACTGCGCGACATGAAGAAGGAGCGCAACAAGGAAGGCCGCGAGTTCATGATCGGCGTGGCCGGTTGCGTGGCGCAGGCCGAGGGCGAGGAGATTCTCCGCCGCGCGCCCGCCGTCGATGTCGTCATCGGGCCGCAGACCTATCACCGCCTGCCGGAAGCGCTGCGCCGCGCCAAGCAAGGGCAGCGCATCGTCGATACGGAATATGCGCTGGAAGACAAGTTCGAGCATCTGCCGATCGCCGAAAAGACCAAGATCAGGGCGCGCGGCGTGACCGCGTTCCTGACCGTGCAGGAAGGCTGCGACAAGTTCTGCACCTTCTGCGTGGTGCCCTATACGCGCGGCTCGGAAGTGTCGCGTCCGGTGAGCCAGATCGTCGAGGAAGCGCAGAAGATGGTCGAGGGCGGCGTGCGCGAGATCACGCTGCTCGGCCAGAACGTCAATGCCTGGCACGGCCTGGGGCCCAATGGCCAGGAATGGACGCTGGGCGACCTGCTTTATCGGCTGGCCGAGATCCCAGGCCTTGCCCGCCTTCGCTACACTACGAGCCATCCGCGCGACATGGACGACAGGCTGATCGAGGCGCACCGCGATCTGCGCGCGCTGATGCCCTATCTGCATCTTCCGGTGCAGGCGGGCTCCGACCGGATCCTGAAAGCCATGAACCGCCGCCACACCGCTGCCGAGTATCTGACGCTGGTCGAGCGCATCCGTGCCGCGCGTCCCGATATCGCGCTCTCCGGCGACTTCATCGTCGGTTTTCCGGGGGAGACAGATGCCGATTTTGAGGATACACTAAAACTCGTTGAGAAGGTCCGCTATGCGCAGGCCTTCTCGTTCAAATACTCGACGCGGCCGGGTACGCCCGGCGCTGATCTGAAGGACCAAGTGCCGGAAGAGATCAAGGCAGAAAGGCTCGAACGCCTGCAGGCGCTTCTCCTGAAGCAGCAGCAGGAATTTGCCGAATCCTGCGTCGGGAAGACCATCGAACTGTTGCTCGAAAAGCCCGGTCGCATGTCTCAACAACTTATCGGCCGTTCCCCCTGGCTTCAGTCGGTGAATGTTGATGCAAAAGCATCGCAAATCGGTGACATTATTAAAGTGCGAATCACAGGTACCGGACCCAACAGCCTGTTTTCCGAGATGGTAGAGGCTGGTGCCTAACTCAAGGAGCTCGACCGCTTGAACGGACAAGAATTGGTTTCTTCTTCACCGCGCCACCCACGCATCGCGAGCGACGCCAATCACTTTATTCTGACGTTCGAAAACAATCGGTTCGCCAGCGAACTGTTTGGTCAATTCGACCAGAACCTCAAGCTTCTCGAGGAACGCCTGAACATCGACGCCCGAGCGCGAGGCAACTCCGTCGTGATCTCGGGTGACATCGTCACCACCAACCAGGCGCGGCGCACGCTGGACTATCTCTACGACAAGCTCCAGAAGGGCGGCAGCGTTGAACGCTCCGACGTCGAAGGCGCGATCCGGATGGCGGTTGCAGCCGACGATCAGCTGAGCCTGCCGACGATGGAGAAGAAGGCCAAGCTGACCATGGCGCAGGTTTCCACGCGCAAGAAGACCATCATTGCCCGCACACCGACGCAGGATGCCTATCTGCGTGCGCTTGAGCGGTCCGAACTCGTCTTCGGCTGTGGCCCGGCCGGTACCGGCAAGACCTATCTGGCCGTCGCCCACGCCGCCCAGCTTCTGGAGCGCGGCGTCGTCGAGAAGATCATCCTTTCCCGCCCGGCTGTCGAAGCCGGCGAGCGCCTGGGTTTCCTCCCCGGCGACATGAAGGAGAAGGTCGATCCTTATCTGCGCCCGCTCTACGACGCGCTCTATGACATGATGCCGGCCGACAAGGTCGATCGCGCCATCACCGCCGGCGTCATCGAAATCGCGCCGCTCGCCTTCATGCGCGGACGTACGCTGTCGAATGCCGCCGTCATCCTCGACGAAGCGCAGAACACGACGTCTATGCAGATGAAGATGTTCCTGACGCGTCTCGGCGAAAACTCGCGCATGATCGTGACCGGCGACCCGAGCCAGATCGACCTGCCGCGCGGCGTCAAGTCGGGCCTGGTCGAGGCGCTGCAACTCCTGAACGGTGTCGAGGGCATCTCGATCATCCGCTTCAAGGACACCGACGTCGTGCGCCATCCGCTGGTCGGCCGCATCGTTCGCGCCTACGACGCGACCTATCTGACGGACACAGCAGAGGCCGCGCAGCAGGACTGATGGCCGAACTCGACATACAGATCAGCATCGAGGAGGGCGAATGGCCCTCCGAAGACGCGCTTCACGCGCTGGCCGACCGCGTGCTTGAGACAGCCGCGACCTATCTGCGCGAGACCGAGAAGCAGCCTTTTCCGAAAATGGTTCCCGAGGTGTCCCTGGTCTTCACCGACGATGCTTCCATCCAGGACATCAACGCGGAGTGGCGCGGCAAGGACAAGCCGACCAACGTGCTTTCATTCCCCGCCTTCCCGGTTCAGCCGGGCAAGGTTCCGGGGCCGATGCTTGGCGATATCATCATCGCCAGGGAGACCGTGGCCCGTGAGGCGGTCGAGCTCGAAAAGAGCTTCGACGACCATCTCACCCACCTAATGGTGCACGGCTTCTTGCATCTCTTCGGCTACGATCATAATAATGATACCGAAGCCGAGATAATGGAGGGGCTGGAGACTCGCATTTTGGCGAAACTCGGCCTATCTGACCCATACGAGGGTCAAGACCTTAAAATGGAACCATGAGCGACTTTACGACGAGACCGGCCACCGAGGCCAAGGACACCGCCGATCAATCATCCTCCGACGAGGGTGGCAGTAGTAGCAGGCAGTCCGGACGATCCCAATCCTTCTGGTCGCGGGCTGCCCGCATATTGAGGCCACAGCAGGGTTCGCGCATCCGCGAAGACCTTGCCGACGCGCTGATGACCGACGCGGCCGATGGCGATGCCTTCTCCGCCGACGAGAAGGCGATGCTCAACAACATCCTGCGCTTCCGGGAAGTGCGCGTTGCCGACGTGATGGTACCGCGCGCCGATATCGAGGCGGTGGACCAGACGATCACCATCGGCGAGCTGATGATCCTGTTCGAGGAATCCGGCCGCTCACGCATGCCCGTCTATGCCGAGACGCTGGACGATCCACGCGGGATGGTGCACATCCGCGATCTCCTCTCCTACGTCGCCAAGCAGGCGCGCAACAAGCGCCGCGGATCGACCAAGGCTGCCAAGAGCGCCGAGCCGATCGTCGAGGTCGCGCCTGAGAATCTGCAGAAGGCGCCGCGCTCGGCCAAGCCGAATTTCGACCTTGCCCGCGTGGACCTGCAAAAGACGCTTTCCGAAGCGGGTATCATCCGCAAGATCCTGTTCGTCCCGCCCTCGATGCTGGCCTCGGACCTTCTGCGCCGCATGCAGGTGAACCGTACGCAGATGGCGCTCGTCATCGACGAGTATGGCGGCACCGACGGCTTGGCCTCGCATGAGGACATTGTCGAGATGGTCGTCGGGGATATCGACGACGAGCATGACGACGAAGAAGTCATGTTCAAGCGGGTCTCCGAGGACATGTTCGTGGCCGACGCCCGCGTCGAGCTTGAGGATATCGCCGAAGCAATCGGCCCGGATTTCGACATCACCGAGCAGGTCGACGAAGTCGATACGCTGGGCGGGCTGATCTTCTCCGAGCTCGGGCGCATTCCCGTGCGCGGCGAAGTCGTTCAGGCGCTGCCGGGCTTCGAGTTCCACATTCTCGACGCCGACCCGCGCCGTATCAAGCGCGTGCGGATTACCCGCAAGCGTCAGGCGATCCGCCGGCGCGCGAAGAGCGATGGTGACGGCGCGATGGGTCTCGACCACGGCGACGAGCGGCAGAGCGAGACGCCGACGGCAAACTGATCACTGCCAACCACGACAACGGGCGGCTTTTTTGAAACACTGCGACCTCAGTTGATTCGCGGATTGGTGGGGTGCGCATGGAGCGAATTGCCGACAGGGTCATCCTGGTCTGGGGCTACAAGAGAGTGCTGCTGGCGATCCTTGCAGGCGCATTCGGCGTTCTGGCCCTCCCCCCCATCGGCTTCTTCGCCGCGATGTTCGTGTCCTTCACGCTGCTGGTCTGGTTGATCGACGGTGCGGCGGCGGCACCCGACAGCGGCATCATCGGGCGGCTCTGGCCATCCTTCGTCACCGGCTGGCTGTTCGGCTTCGGTTACTTCGTCGCCGGCCTCTGGTGGCTCGGCCATGCGCTGATGATCGATGCCGAGGAGTTCGCCTGGGCGCTGCCGCTGGCAATCTTCGGGCTTCCGGCCGTGCTGGCGATCTTCTACGGCCTAGCCACAGCGCTTGCCCGCATCCTCTGGTCCGATGGGGTTGGGCGGATCGCGGCGCTGGCGGCGAGCTTCGGCCTGCTTGAGTGGGCGCGCAGCGTGCTCTTCACCGGCTTCCCGTGGAATGCCATCGGCTATGGCATGACGCCGGTGCCTGTGATGATGCAGTCGGCCCATATCATCGGGATCATGGGCATCACCGCGCTCTCGGTCTTCGTCTTCGCCGCCCCTGCCCTGCTGGGTACCAAGCAGGGCGCCAAAACCGGCATTTCGCTGGCGCTGCTGCTGCTTGCCGCGCATGTCGGATATGGCGCCTATGTGCTTTACGGCGCACCGAAGCCGGTTGTCGCCGCCACCGACAAGAGCCCCGTCATCCGCCTCGTGCAGCCGATGATCGACCAGAGCGCCAAGATGGACAGCGACGCCGACCGCGCGGCGATCTTCGAGAAGCATTTGAAGCTCTCGGCCGAGGCGCCCAAGGATGGCGGCCGCAAGCCCGATATCATCGTCTGGCCGGAGACGGCGATCCCCTTCATCCTGACCGATAACCAGGATGCGCTGACGAGGATCGCCGATACGCTCGATGACAACCAGGTGCTGCTGGCCGGCGCCGTGCGCGCCGAGGACATGGGTCCCGGCAATCCGCCGCGCTACTATAATTCGATCTACGTGATCGACGGGCGCGGCCAGATCATCGCCGCCTCGGACAAGGTGCACCTCGTGCCGTTCGGCGAATACATGCCGTTCGAGAGCCTTCTCAGCGAGTTCGGCATCCAGAACATCGTCGAGATGCCCGGCGGCTTCTCGGCGGCCGCCACGCGCCAGCTGCTGACGCTGCCAAGCGGGCTGAAGCTCTATCCGTTGGTCTGCTACGAGATCATTTTCCCCGGCGAAATGACCGGCGATATCGGCTCGGCATCGGCCATCTTGAACATCACCAACGACGCCTGGTTCGGCGCCACGCCCGGCCCCTACCAGCACTTCCAGCAGGCCCGCGTTCGGGCCGTGGAAACGGGTCTACCGCTGATTCGCGACGGCAATAGTGGGATTTCCGCCCTTGTCAGCCCCCGTGGTGAAATTATTGCAGGTCTTTCGCTCAATGAGACCGGCTTTATTGACGCAACCCTTGATAGTTTCGCCTCTCCGACCCATCTGCCGCTGTCACGCGAAACGTACTTCTGGTTGATCGAAACACTTCTGCTTGCAATTGCAATGGCTTCGCGTTTTGGTTTTGTTTTCAAGCGTAATTGACCGAAAACCCCTAAAATTGCATAGTGGTTAGGATCGGCATTCTTAACGTATGGTTCAAGGTGAATAGATCGCACTTTGCAACGTGGCGTTTTGGGGATGGGTTTGGGCGTGCCGGTTTAAACAAGGGCAGAATTATTGTTAGGGCAGCACCATGATTGAGAACAAGAAGAAGCCGAACCCGATCGACATTCACGTCGGCAGCCGTATTCGCCTTCGCCGGACTATGCTTGGAATGAGCCAGGAAAAGCTTGGGGAAAGCCTTGGCATTACATTCCAGCAGATCCAGAAATACGAAAAAGGCACCAACCGCGTCGGCGCGAGCCGGCTGCAAAACATCTCCAGCATTCTGAACGTTCCGGTCTCCTTCTTCTTCGAGGATGCGCCCGGCGAGAACGCTGGCATGGCGGGTGGCATGGCGGAAGCCTCCAGCTCCAACTACGTGGTCGACTTCCTGTCCTCCTCGGAAGGCCTGCAGCTGAACCGCGCCTTCGTGAAGATCACCGATCCCAAGGTGCGCCGGAAGGTCGTCGAATTGGTCAAGGCGCTGGCCGCCGAAGCCGACTCCGAATAAGCATCCCTCATAAGTCACAATAGAGAAAGCGGTCGTAAAGGCCGCTTTTTTGCGTTTTTTGGGCAAAATTTGTCACTTCGCCGCAGATATAAAGATATATTTATGTCCTTCTGCGCTTGTTTTTCGGCCCTGAACTGAGTACCACTACGCAGCTTTTTATTCTTTGAGGGGAATCCCGGAATGCGTGCCAATTACCTCTTCACCAGCGAATCCGTAGCAGAAGGTCACCCGGACAAGGTCTGCGACCGTATCTCCGACGAGATCGTGGATCTGGTGTACCGCGAAGCCGCCAAGACCGGCATCAACCCATGGGGCGTGCGCATCGCATGCGAAACGCTGGCAACCACCAACCGCGTGGTCATCGCCGGTGAAGTTCGCCTGCCGCCGAGCCTGATGAAGAAGGACAAGAACGGCGCCGACGTCATCAACCCGTCGAAATTCAAGACCGCCGCACGCCGCGCCATCAAGGACATCGGCTACGAGCAGGACGGCTTCCACTGGAAGACCGCCAAGATCGACGTTCTCCTGCACTCGCAGTCGGCCGACATCGCGCAGGGCGTCGACAACGCCGCCGACCAGCAGGGCGACGAAGGTGCCGGCGACCAGGGCATCATGTTCGGCTACGCCTGCAAGGAAACGCCGGATCTCATGCCGGCGCCGATCTACTACTCGCACAAGATCCTGCAGCTGCTCGCCGCCGCCCGCAAGGCCGGCAACGGCGACGCCGCCAAGCTCGGCCCCGACGCCAAGAGCCAGGTCACCGTTCGCTACGTCAACGGCCACCCGGCCGAGGTCACCTCGATCGTTCTCTCCACGCAGCACCTCGACGACAGCTGGGATTCGAAGAAGGTTCGCGCCGTCGTCGAGCCCTATATCCGCGAAGCCCTCGGTGACCTGCCGATCGCCGACGATTGCAAGTGGTACATCAACCCGACCGGCAAGTTCGTCATCGGCGGCCCTGACGGCGACGCCGGCCTGACCGGCCGCAAGATCATCGTCGACACCTACGGCGGTGCTGCTCCGCACGGCGGCGGCGCATTCTCCGGCAAGGACACGACCAAGGTCGACCGTTCTGCGGCCTACGCCGCTCGCTACCTCGCCAAGAACGTCGTGGCAGCCGGCCTTGCCGAGAAGTGCACGATCCAGATCTCCTACGCCATCGGCGTTGCCCAGCCGCTGTCGATCTATGTCGACCTGCACGGCACCGGCAACAAGGTGACGGAAGACCAGGTCGAAGCGGCAATCCGCAAGACCATGGACCTGTCTCCGACCGGCATTCGTCGTCACCTCGACCTCAACAAGCCGATCTACGCCAAGACCTCGGCATACGGCCACTTCGGCCGCAAGGCTGGCCGTGACGGCTCGTTCTCCTGGGAGAAGACCGATCTGGTGAAGCCGCTCAAGGAAGCGATCAAGGCTTAAGACGATGACTGACATGGAACGTCGCGGACGCGCGACCGAGGCTTTCTTCGGTCGCCGCAAGGGTAAGGCACTTCGCGGACAACAGGCGGAGAAGCTCAGCACCCTCTTGCCGGCGTTCATCATCGACCTCTCGGCGGCTCCCCCGGAGCCGCTGAGCACGCTCTTTCCCGTCGAGACCAACCGGCTGCGTCTGGAGATCGGCTTCGGCGGCGGCGAGCATCTGATCCACCGTGCGATCGAAACGCCTTCCACTGGCTTCATCGGCGTCGAGCCCTTCATCAATTCGATGCAGAAGCTGCTTGCCAGCGTCGACAATGCCGGCGCCCGCAATGTCCGCGTCTACAACGACGATGCGACGCAGCTGCTCGACTGGCTGCCGGATGGATCGATCGACCAGATCGACCTGCTCTACCCGGATCCCTGGCCGAAGCGGAAGCACTGGAAGCGCCGCTTCGTCTCCAAGACCAATCTCGACCGCTTTCACCGCGTGCTGAAGCCCGGCGGCCTGTTCTGCTTCGCCTCCGACATCGACACCTACGTGAACTGGACGCTCTTGAAGTGCCGCGACCACGGCGGCTTCGACTGGCAGGCCAGCAACGCGGCAGACTGGCTGACGCCCTACGAGGGCTGGCCGAGCACGCGCTACGAGGCCAAGGCTAGGCGCGAAGGACGGTCCTCGGCCTATCTGACGTTCAAGCGCGTCTAAACGATCAAGCGAGGTCGGCGAATGGCATCCTACCTGACCGACCTCCGCCGCCTCATCGGCAATCGCCTCATCCTGCTTCCCGCCGTCGCAGCCGTCATCCACGACGAGGCGGGCCGCCTGCTGCTGCAGGAAAAATCATCCGGAGAAGCATGGAGCCTGCCCGCCGGCGCGATCGAGCCTGGCGAGACGCCGCAGGAAGCCATTACTCGTGAGGTCATGGAAGAGACCGGGCTTGTCGTCACCTCGACCAGCATTCTCGGCGTCTTCGGCGGACGCGAGTTCAGATATGTTTATCCGAATGGCGATCAGGTCGAGTATGTCGTGACGCTGTTCAAGTCCCGTGTTGGCGACGGCAGCGGCGTCTGGACGGACAGCGAGACCAAATCCATCCGATACTTCACACCAGACGACATGCCGCCGCTGGCGCTGCCTTATCCGATGTCCATGCTGTTTGGCCAAGTCTGAGCATCGGGACTGAGCATAGGCTTAGGCCGATAGCGTCAATCAATATCCAGCAGGATAGCGCCCTCTTCCCATTCAGGCACCTTGCTCGCGATCACCCCATCAGGCCCGACGGCGAGCGTGCAGCCACAGCTCATCCAGCCATCTCCCCTGTCGCCGACGACATCTGAGGAAATGACCCAGCTGCCCGTGCGCACCGCGCAGGCGCGAAGGCTCTCGATCGCGGGCTCGCGCCATTGATCCACCTTGTGCGCCCGGATCATCATGTTGAGCGGGGCGCAGACGACGGAGGCGCCGTTTGCCACGATGGCATCGGAAAATGCCGGATCGCGGAAGTCGCTGCAGATATTGATGCCGAAGCCGCGGCCGGCTCTTTGCCAGACGGGAAATGCATCGCCCGGCGTACAGCCATCTTCCAGCGGGTTCGCCTTGGCATATACGCCCGCGACGGCGCCGCTCTCGATCAGCATGGCGCTGTTGTAAACCAGATCACCGCGACGCTCGACGAAGCCGACGATGGCGGCTGTCCTGATGGAACGGAGCGGTTCTAGCAGCTTTTGCAGCGCGGGATCATCGACGCAAAGCGCGCGACGCTCGTTGATCGAGCGGTCGTAGCTGTGGCCCTGGAGGTAGCATTCGGGAAAGATGACGAGATCGGCGCCGTGACTGTCGGCCCATGTCAGGTCGCGCAGGATCACGCCCGCCGCCTTCTCAGCGTCATCGAAAATGGGGAAACGCTGGAAGGACGCTATTCGCATGAGATGGGGCGTAGCATGAGTCGCCCCTCAAAAACAAAACAACGGCGCTCCGGGGAACGCCGTCTGTTTTCATGCTGACCCGCCTTTAGTGCAGGCTGACCGTCTTCAACTCGTCCTCAGCGGCCTTGAAGAAGGTGCTGGAACGGTTGTCCGTGAGGAGGATCGGGGTGCCGTCTGCGCCGAAGAGCGCCCAGAGATCGACGTTGGGATCGATATCGGGAGCCTCCGGAAAACACCGGGGAACATCCTCGGAGCGGATTTTCCTGATATAGGCGACCTCGCCGTTGCCGATGCCGGCAAGCTCGGTCTTGGTCAGGTGCGAATTGGCTTCTTTCATCAACATTCCTGTACCTCCAGAGAGAAGGGACCAACGGTGCGATTTGCGCCGTTGTCCTACTGTGGGACCGAAATGTTAATTTTCTTCACCATACGCGACGGCTCGGGGCGAATGAGATCCACCGACAGCAGGCCGTTCTTGAGGCCCGCGCCGAGAACCTGCATGCCGTCAGCCAACACAAAAGTGCGCTGGAACTGTCTCGCCGCGATGCCGCGATAGAGATATTCCCGCTCGCCCTGCTCGACCTGGCGGCCGCGGATGACCAGCTGGTTTTCCTCGACGGAAATGTCGAGTTCCTCCTCGCTGAAGCCGGCGACAGCCAGCGTGATGCGCAGCCGCTCCGGATCATCGGTGATGCGGTCGGCGGCAAGGCGCTCGATATTATAGGGGGGATATCCGTCACTCGCCTTGGAAATCCGCTCCAGCGTCTTTTCCATGGCGTCGAAACCCAGCAACAGCGGGCTGGCGAAAGGCGTCATACGGCTCATCAGCGTTCCAAGTCCTTGATGCAAGCGACCCTTCCGGACCTGAAGACAGCATCCGGATGTTGCTAATATGGGAACGAATGCTGTCATTCGCAAGACAGGGCGCAAGACAGGGAAGCAAGACGTGCGGTCCCGACAGCACGCGATTGCACCGCCTTGACAAAGCTTGCCGCGCCTCGCATCAAATCCTGCCCCGTGCCGGCTGTGCCGATTTGCGGCGGGAAGATAAACAGATGGTGTCTGCATCGATACATGCGTCGATACAGGCATCGGGAGGATGGGACGAACGGAATGGCAAACCCGAGAAAGATCATTATCGACACCGACCCAGGTCAGGACGACGCGGCCGCGATCATGCTGGCCTTTGGCAGCCCTGAGGAACTGGAACTGCTCGGCATCACCACCGTCGCCGGCAACGTGCCGCTCTCCTATACCAGCCGCAATGCGCGCATCGTCTGCGAGCTCTGCGGCAAGACCGACACCAAGGTTTTCGCCGGCGCCGACAAGCCGATCGCCCGGCCGCTCGTCACCGCCGAGCATGTGCACGGCAAGACCGGCCTCGACGGCCCCGAACTCGACGAGCCGACCATGCCGCTGCAGGCCGGCCACGCCGTCGACTTCATCATCGAGACACTGCGCAGCGAACCTGAAAGCACGGTGACGCTTTGCACGCTCGGGCCGCTGACGAATATCGGCCTCGCCTTCCAGAAGGCGCCAGATATCATCGGCCGCGTGCGCGAGCTCGTCATGATGGGCGGCGGTTATTCCGAGGGCGGCAACATCACGCCCGCGGCCGAGTTCAACATCTACGTCGATCCCGAAGCCGCCGACATCGTGTTCCGCTCCGGCGTGCCGATCGTGATGATGCCGCTCGACGTGACGCACAAGCTCTTGACGCTGAAATCGCGCGTCAAGCGCATGGCCGAGATCGGTACGCGGCCGGCGATCGCGATGGTCGAGATGCTGGAGTTCTTCGAGCGCTTCGATATCGAGAAATACGGCTCGGACGGCGGCCCGCTGCACGACCCGACAGTCGTTGCCTATCTGCTGAAGCCGGAGCTGTTCAAGGGACGGGTCTGCAATGTCGAGATCGAGGTGAAGTCGGAGCTGACCGTTGGCATGACCGTGGTCGACTGGTGGCACGTGACCGACCGCAAGCGCAACGCGACCGTGATGCGCGATGTCGACGCGGACGGCTTCTTCGATCTCCTGATCGAACGCTTCGCCCGCATCTGACTATCTTGATGAGATCAGGCCCGCTTAGGCGGGCCCGATCGGATCAGGCGTCTTTCTGGTCGAAGACCGAGTTGGTTTCGGCTTCGACGATCTTCGGGCCGCCCTTGGCGACGCCGACCATGGCGGGGCGCAGCACGCGTTCGCCGATGGAATAGCCGGCCTGGACGACCTGGACGACGGTGTTGTTGGGCACGTCGGGGTTCGGCACTTCGAACATCGCCTGGTGGAAGTTCGGGTCGAACTTCTGGCCGACCGGCTCCAGCTTGCGCACGCCGTGACGCTCCAGCGTCGACAGCATCGAGCGCTCGGTCATCTCGACACCTTCGATCAGCGTCGTCAGGCCGGCATCGGCACCGGCGCGGGCCTCTTCCGGGATGGCGTCGAGCGCGCGGCGCAGGTTGTCGGAGACAGCCAGCATATCGCGGGCGAAACCGGCTGCGGAATAGGACTTGGCGTCCTTGACTTCGCGCTCGGTGCGGCGACGCAGATTGTCCATGTCGGCGGCGAGGCGCAGATAGCGGTCGCGCAGCTCGGCATTCTCAGCCTTCAGGAGCTCGATCGGATCGGGCTCGGCTGCGGTCTCGTTCTCGACGTTTGCGGCGGCGTCGGCTGCGGCTTCTTCCGCGGCTGCGTCAGGTCCGTTCTTCGTCGTCTCGTCAGTCATGACGTTCTCCGGTCATTGGTGGCTTTTGGATGTGCCCGATATCGAACTTTGAACATCAAAAATCAAGTCTGCGTGACGAAGAAGGTCGGAAACACAGGCATGTTCGGCCCATGACCACCGCATATGAAAGCGACAACAGGGCGGCAGCCACATGTCATTCTTACTTTCGCAAAATCTAATACGGTGCCACACTCATCTCTCAACCTGGGAGGTGCTGAGATGGCCGACGAAAACGTCTATGTCGGGAAATGCTTTTGCGGTGCCGTGGAACTGACCGTGACCGGCACGCCTGTCGCGATGGGCTATTGCCATTGTCGCTCCTGCCAGCACTGGTCGGCCGGGCCGATCAACACCTTCACGCTGTGGCAGCCGCAGGCGGTTCGGGTGACCAAGGGTGGCGAGCATGTCGAGAGCTTCCAGAAGACCGACTACAGCGTGCGCAAATTCTGCGACACCTGCGGCGGGCATCTCTACAGCGAGCATCCGCTCTGGGGCGTGACCGACGTCTATGCGCCTGTGATCCCCGATCTCGACTACAAGCCGACCATGCATGTGAACTACGAGGACACCATCCTGCACGTGAAGGACGGGCTGCCGAAGTTCAAGGACATGCCTGCGGAGATGGGCGGCTCCGGCGTGCAGCTGCCGGAGTAGCGCCTGCTGGACTACGAGGGCCGCTATTTGGACGGGCGCGAGAGCCTTGCCATGAGCTGGGCGGTGTAATCGACCATCGGCACGATGCGCGAATAGTTGAGCCGCGTCGGGCCGATGACGCCGACGGCGCCGACGATGCGGTCGTCCTCGTCGCGATAGGGCGCGACGATCAGCGAGGAGCCGGAGAGCGAGAAGAGCTTGTTTTCCGAGCCGATGAAGATGCGTACACCGGGGCCGCTTTCGGCCAGGTTCAGCAGCTCCAGCAGGCTGTCCTTCTTTTCCAGATCATCGAACAGCATGCGCAGGCGATCGAGATCATCTGGATTGCCCAGCCCCTCCAAGAGATTGGCGCGGCCGCGGATGATGAGCTGCGCCGGCTTGCCTTCATCCGCGCTGCCGGACCAGACCGCGATGCCGCGCTCCACCAGATCCTGCGACAGCGCGTCGAGCTCATGGCGCACATCGGCCTTGAGGCGGCCGAGTTGGCTGCGCAGCTCGGGCAGCGTCTGGCCGGTCATGTGGGCGTTGAGGAAGTTCGCGGCTTCGGTGAGCTGCGAGGAGGTGACGCCGGCGGGGAGTTCGATGATGCGGTTTTCGACCTGATCGTGATCGCCGACGAGAACGGCCAGCGCCTTGGTGGGCTCCAGGCGGATGAACTCGACGTGCTTGAGCACGGGATCGCTCTTCGAGGTGATGACGAGACCGGCGCCGCGCGACATGCCTGACAGCATGCGGCTTGCCTCGTTCATCATCGCTTCCATCGGGCCATCGCGGCTTTCCGCCCGCACCTGCCGGTCGATATTGGCGCGGTCCTCGGCGGAGAGATCGCCGACCTGCATGAAGGCATCGACGAAGAAGCGCAGGCCTACCTGCGTGGGCAGGCGGCCGGCGCTGACATGCGGGGAATAGACGAGGCCGAGCTCTTCCAGATCGCTCATGACGTTGCGCACGGAGGCCGGCGACAGCGACATGGGCAGGATGCGCGAAAGATTGCGCGAGCCCAGCGGCTCGCCCGTCTCCAGATAGCCCTCGACGATGCGACGGAAGATTTCCTTGGAGCGTTCGTCCAGCGCGGCAACGGCGTCCGAAATCGTCGACGACCTGAATTCCATTAAGCCTTGCGCACCCATGCTGATAATGATGCCGCAAAATATAGCCAATCTCCCCGTGCGCGCAAAAGGGAATTTGCAAATGCGCGCCGCCAATCGTAGAAGCGGTCAACAACAGACCCGCACATAGGATGAAGCCTGGGATCGCGCCCGCGTTCCCGGTCCCGTGCACCGAGGAGAATTAGGATGCGGCCATCAGGCAGAAAAACCGACCAGATGCGCAAGGTCACCTTCGAGCGCAACTTTTCCAAGCATGCCGAAGGCTCCTGTCTGGTGAAATTTGGCGACACGCACGTGCTCTGCACCGCGAGCCTTGAAGAAAAGACGCCGCCGTGGCTGCGCAACACCGGCAAGGGCTGGGTTACCGCTGAATACGGCATGCTGCCGCGCGCCACCGGCGACCGCATGAAGCGCGAAGCCGCCGCCGGCAAGCAGGGTGGCCGCACCCAGGAAATCCAGCGCCTGATCGGCCGCTCGCTGCGCGCCGTGGTCGACCTCAAGGAACTCGGCGAACGCCAGATCACGCTCGACTGCGACGTGATCCAGGCCGACGGCGGCACCCGCGCGGCATCGATCACCGGCGCATGGATCGCGCTCTACGACTGCCTGAAGTGGATGGAAAGCCGCAACATGATCAAGGTCGAGCGGGTCCTGAAGGATCACGTCGCGGCGATCTCCTGCGGCGTCTTCGCCAGCCAGCCTGTCATCGATCTCGACTACCTCGAGGACTCGTCGGCCGAGACCGATGCGAACTTCGTGATGACGGGTTCGGGCGGGATCGTCGAGATCCAGGGCACGGCCGAGGGTACGCCGTTCAGCGAGGAAGAGTTCGGCGCGCTGATGGCGCTTGCCAAGAACGGCATTGCCGAGCTGGTGGAGATGCAGAAGGCGGCGATTGCCTGAGGGTTTGAGGTCCTAGTAAAGACCCCTCCCCAACCCTCCCCACAAGGGGGAGGGCTTAACCTAGCGGCACCGCCGAGCCTCGATTGAGGCAAGCGGGCGCGCCCAGCGGTTCTCCCCCCTTGTGGGGGAGATGGCCGGCAGGCCAGAGAGGGTCTTTGGCGCCCCGGAGAATGACAGCATGATCGACGGCATTCTTGAAACCGCGCTTTACGTCGATGACCTCGATGCCGCCGAACGCTTCTATCGCGATGTTCTCGGGCTCGAGAAGGTTCTGCGCCATGACGACCGGCACGTCTTCTTTCGCTGCGGCCCGGGCATCCTGTTGATCTTCAACCGCCACGAAACGATCAAGCCGCCCTCTTTCGATGCATTGCCGGTTCCGCCGCATGGCACGACGGGCGCGGGGCATGCCTGTTTCCGGATGAGTGCGGAAGCGATTGACTTGATCGCGGAAAAGCTCAACAAAGCGGGCGTTTCCATCGAAAGCGATTTCTGCTGGCCGAACGGGGCGCGATCGATCTATTTCCGCGATCCTGACGGCAACAGCCTGGAATGCGCCGAACCCAAACTTTGGAATCTTTGAAGGACCGCTCATGCGCAAGCTCGATACCCGCACCATCGTCGTTGCCAGCCACAATGCCGGCAAGATACGCGAGATCGCCGACCTGATCGGTCCCTTCGGGTTCTCGGCGAAATCGGCAGCCGAACTGAAATTCGATGAGCCGGATGAGACCGGCACGACCTTCGAGGAGAACGCCGCGATCAAGGCGCTGGCTTCGGCCAAGGCTTCCGGCCTGCCGTCGCTCTCCGACGACAGCGGCCTGGTGATCGACGCGCTCGGTGGCGCGCCCGGCGTCTACACCGCCAACTGGGCGGAAACGGCCGATGGTACGCGCGATTTCGCCATGGCGATGCAGAAGGTCGAGACGGCTCTTCAGGAAAAGAGCGCCACCACGCCGGAGCAGCGCACGGCGCGCTTCGTCAGCGTGCTCTGCCTGGCATGGCCGGATGGGCACACCGAAATGTTCCGCGGCGAAGTCGAAGGCTTCGTCGCCTGGCCGCCGCGCGGCACCGAGGGCTTCGGCTACGACCCGGTCTTTCAGCCCGAGGGCTACGACACCACATTCGGCGAGATGAGCGCGGAAGAAAAGCACGGATGGAAGCCCGGCGACGCTGCCGCCCTCTCGCATCGCGCCCGTGCCTTCAAGATCTTCGTCGAAACCTGCCTGGACGCATAAGACCCGAATCGTGGACACTTTGGAACAGCCTAACCTGACGCGCTATGCATCTCTTTTGCCCGATACCGGCGAGCCCGGCTTCGGCGTCTACGTGCATTGGCCGTTCTGTGCCGCCAAGTGCCCCTATTGCGACTTCAACAGCCATGTGCGCCACCAGCCTGTGGACCAGGAGCGCTTCACCGCCGCCTTCCTGAAGGAGATGGCGGCGATGCGGCAGCTGAGCGGCCCGAAGACGGTGACCAGCGTCTTCTTGGGCGGCGGCACGCCGTCGCTGATGAACCCATCGACCGTCTCGGCCATTCTCGACGGCATCGCCAAGGAATGGCACATGCCCGATGGCATCGAGATCACCATGGAGGCCAACCCCTCCAGCGTCGAGGCCGAGCGTTTTCGCGGCTACCGCGCCGCCGGCGTCAACCGCGTGTCGCTTGGCGTGCAGGCGCTGAACGACCGCGACCTCAAGTTTCTCGGACGTCTGCACGATGTTGAGGATGCGCTGAAGGCGATCAAGCTGGCGCGCGACATTTTTCCGCGCATGTCGTTCGACCTGATCTATGCGCGGCCGAAACAGACCGTAGAGGAATGGGAACGGGAGCTGCGCGAAGCGATCTCTTACGCCGTCGACCATCTGTCGCTCTACCAGCTGACGATCGAGGAGGGCACGCCCTTCTTCGGGCTGCACAAGATGGGCAAGCTCGTCGTGCCCGACGACGACCAGTCGGCGCTGCTCTACGAGGCGACGCAGGACATCACCGCCGCCGAGGGCATGCCCGCCTACGAGGTCTCCAACCACGCCCGCCCGGGTGCCGAGAGCCGCCACAATCTCACCTACTGGCGCTACGGAGACTATGCAGGCATTGGACCCGGCGCGCATGGACGGCTGACGCGCGGCCCCATCAAGCTCGCCACCGCCACCGAGCGCAAGCCGGAAGCCTGGCTGGAGCTCGTGGAGCGCGACGGCCACGGCGTGCTCGACCAGGAACAGCTCGGCTATGACGAACAGGCCGACGAACTGCTCCTGATGGGGCTCCGCCTCACCGAAGGCGTCGACCTCGCCCGCTGGCAGCAGCTCTCGGGCCGCGATCCCGACCCGAAGCGCGAAGAGTTTTTACTGGAACACGGGTTTATCGAGCGCATCGGCAACTCGCGTATCCGCTGCACGCCATCGGGGATGCTGATTTTGGATTCGGTGGTGGCTGATCTGGCTTGTTGATTGGGGGTGGGGCCTTTGGAGAGGTTTTCGCAAGTGGCCCCCTCATCCGCCTGCCGGCACCTTCTCCCCGTTGGGGAGAAGAGACCTAGGAGCGGGCCCCTCGCTCCAACCTCCCCTTCTCCCCAACGGGGAGAAGGTGGCCCGAAGGTTTCAGGTGCAACTTGTTGCACCGGGGATGAGGGGGCTCCGGGCTCCATCATATCCTATTGTTTTTAAATAACTCCCGCGCTCACACCACCCTCCTCCGCACCCGCGCAAACAACCGTCCATCGATCGCCGCAAGGCCGATCGCGATCATCGCCATGCCGATCAGATGCTTTGCCTGCAGCTGCTCGCCGAGGATGACGGCGCCCAAAAGTATGGCGCTGACGGGGATGAGGAAGGTGACGAGCATGAGGTTGGTGGCTCCCGCCGTGGCGAGGATGCGGAAGAAGAGGACGTAGGCGACCGCCGTCGAGAGCAGCGCCAGGCCGAAGAGCGCCAGCCAGGTCTCCATAGAGGGGGCGGCGAGCGTCCAGGGGTGGTCGACGATGAGGGCGATGGGGAGCATCAGCACGCTGGAGGCGGTGACCTGACCGGCGGCGGGGAGAAGCGGCGCCATGCCCATCTGGCGGAAACGGCGGCCGTAAATGCCGGCGAAAGAGTAGGAGAGCGCGGCGCCGAGAACGGCGAGCTGCGCCAGCACATTGGTTCCCAGATCGCGCAGCGCATCGAAGCCGATCATGTAGGCGACGCCGGCGAAGCCGACGATGACGCCGAGCAAGCGGTTGCCGGTCATCTTCTCATCCGCCGTCAACAGATGCGCGACGACGACGCCGAAGAGCGGTGTTGTGGCGTTGAGAATCGAGGCAAGGCCGCTCGCAATATGGGTCTGGCCCCAGACGATGAGGCAGAAGGGGATCATGTTGTTGATGAGACCCATGACGAAGAAGGCCGCCCAGGACTTGCCATCACGCGGCATGGCGTGGCCGGTGGCGCGGACGATCAGGTTCAGCGCGACGGCGGCGATCAGCACGCGGCCAGTGACGACGGTAAACGGCGGCAGGGTTTTCACCAGGATGCCGTTGAAGAGGAAGGAGCCGCCCCACAGAAGCGACAGCACCAGCAACATTCCCCATTCGGCAAGGCCCATCTGTCTCTGCTGCATCGCTTCTCTCCCTTTTGCGGCATGACCGGCTTAGTGCTCGGCGCTAGCCTGCGCCACCCGATTCCTGCGCGGCTTGTTATCGTTTATCGAGTTATTCTTATCCATGGCGATCAAGTCTACATCTGGAATGATCGCCTTGTTGCATATACTATGAGGGTCGGAGCCATGCGACAAACGAGTCTTTTTCGCTTCATGATTGAGCTGAGCTAAAGCATGAGTGATTTTCTTCCATCGCTTTCGGCGCTCCGCGCCTTCGAGGCCGCCGCCCGGCATTTGAGCATGACGCTTGCGGCGCGGGAACTCAATGTGACGCCGGGCGCCGTCAGCCTGCAGATCCGCGATCTCGAGACCTCGCTCGGCGTGCGCCTGTTCGAGCGCAAGACGCGGGCACTGGCGCTGACGACTGAGGGTGCCGACTATTTCACGACGTTGCGGGCGGCCTTTCGGCTGGTGCGCGAGGCGACTGCGGCGATCACGGCGCGGAACCGCGGCACGGTGCTGAACGTCACATGCACTGCGGGCTTTGCGACCTACTGGCTGGTGCCGCGGCTTTCGCGCTTCGAAGCGCTGAACCCGGAGATTGACGTACGCATCAGCGCCTCGCACAGGGTGATGGATTTCCAGCGCGATGGCATAGACCTCGCCATACGCCATGGGCTCGGCGGCTATGACGGGCTCGTCAGCGAACGGCTGGTGGATGACGAACTGGTGCCGGTCTGCACGCCGAAGCTCGCCGATGAGCTCGGCCCGGATCCATCGCCGGATGCGCTGGCGCCGTTCCAGCTGATCCACGACGTATACCGTCACGACTGGCAGCTATGGCTGGAGGCGGCGGGCGCGAGCAATGTCGATGCCGCCCGTGGCCCTGTTTTCATGCACGGCAACGGCGCTTACGAGGCGATGAAGGCGGGGCTCGGCTTCGCGCTGATGCGGCGCTCCTTCGTGACGGCGGAGCTGGAAGACGGCTTGCTCATAGCCCCCTTCCCCGTGGGCGTCGCCAGCCGGCTCGCCTTCCATCTTGTCTATCCCGGCCAAGCGCTGGAGCGGCCGGCAGCGGCCGCCTTCCGCCGCTGGCTGCTGTCCGAAGCGCAGCGGTAATCCAGGCTTATTTCAGCAATCGCGGAAAAAGTGGACACCCGCACTCATAAAACACTTTCCCGCCGCGTATTTGCTGATTATCATAGTCAAGATTAAGACGCATACGGGCAAGGCCGAACCTCAGTCATGGCAGTTCAACAGATCGCGCGGACGGCGCCCGGGCTTCCGCAGCCGATTGGCTTGTCCCACGCTTTTTCCGGCGATCACGCCTGGTGCCGCGAGAAGATGATGCTGGCGGATGAGTTGGCCGGTGGCGTCGCCCTTGCAACATTCTTCGAGGATGGCGGTTTCGAGCGGGCGATCGACCGGTACACCGAGGTGACCAAAGGCACGGACCGCCGCGCAGTCGTCTCTATGTGGTCGCTCTATTACTTCGCCGGGATCACCATTCCCTATCTGCTCGCCCGCCGCCTGGCCGGCCAGGTGCTGCCGGTAGCCTTCGATGAGATGACGATCGCGCTCACCGAGGACGGGCTGCCGCGCGCCTTCGGCGTCTCCCATCGCGGCATGATCGGCGAAGAGACGAGTGGCGACGAATTTTTCGTGGTCGGGCCGCTGATGTCCGGCCATCTCAACATGGCCGTCGAGCGCTTGAAGCGCTGCGGCCTCTCGGCCAAGCTCTTGTGGAACAACGCTGCCGTCTACATCGATTATACGCTGCGGCTGACCGATAGCGAGGGCGGCGGACGCTCCGCTCCCGACCTGCCGCTCTTCGTGCGCGGGTGCCTGCCGGATGGCGGGCCGAACCCCTTGTGCGGCAGCGTCAGACAGGTCGAGGAAGACGGGCAGATGATCCAGCGGCGCAAGCTCTGCTGCCTGCGCTACATGCTTCCCGGGGTCGCGAGCTGCGGCAATCGCTGCGCACTGCCCAGCCAGCGCAATCCGCAACAATAGTGTCCACACCGCCGCCCTGAGAGCGGCGATGTGTTGAAACGCTTGGCCGATCAGGCTCTGCGGGACGCACCCGTCTTGAAGAGGCTGCCGGTCGGGGTCTTCAGGAACATGTCGAGCGGAATGTGCTCCTGGTGCAGGAAGCCGGTTGCGGGCAGCAGGCCGTCACGCACCATCTCGATGACTGCGACGACCGATGCCGAGGTTGTCCAGGCGATTGCCGTGCGGCGGGCGCCTGATATCTCGATCGGGTAATAGGCGCGCACGAATTCCTTGCGGCGCAGGCTGCCGCGCTCGGTGCCTTCGGCAGCCACATGCACATAGACGACATCGTCATCAACGGGCGGCTTGGCTTCCGTCAGGATCTCGCCGGCGAGCTTGCGCTTGTCGCGCATCAGAAGCTCGTGGAAGAAGAAGTTCATCAGGTCCATGTGGCCGGGATAGCGCATGGTCTTGTAGTCAAGGTTCTCGACCTTGCCGAGCAGCGTGTCGCACATGGTGCCGAGACCGCCCGAGGTCGTGAACGCCTCGAGCTTAACACCCTCGACGTAGATGGTCTCCAGCCACTCCATCGGCGACACCAGCTTGCGCACGCCGCCTTCGATCACTTCGCAATCGTTCAGATACTCGTTGACCACGCCCTCCGGCGACCAGTTGAACGCATAGCCCAACAGGCCCGTCGGATTTTGCGGCAGGGCGCCGACGCGCATGCGGATCGAGCGGCAGCGGTCGAAGCCATCGGCAAGGCTCGAGCCGACGATGCCGACGAAGCCCGGAGCAAGCCCGCATTGTGGTGCCATCAGGCCACGCGCGGTTTTCGACAGCTCGATGATGAAGTTGGTGGTGGGCACATCTTCCGTCAGATCGAAATAATGGATGCCGGCGGCATGGGCGGCGCGCGCCAGCCCGATGTTGAGATGATAGGGCAGGCACGACAGCACCGCATCGACATCAGACAGCAATTCACCGATGACGGCGGGGTCGGAGATATCGCCGCTATGGCACTTGAACGGCACCTCGCCGACAGGCAGCTGCGCATCCACACCCGTGACCTCGAAGCCGCCCTCATGCAAAAGCGTGGCGGCCAGCCGCCCGACCTTGCCCAGACCGAGTACGGCGATTTTCGTAAAGCTCATTTATATCCTCCCAAGGCGCGGCGTTTTCCTCCCGCCGCGCGTATGCTTGAAAGGGCTGTATAAAATAAACAGCGCATAAAAGGAAACGGCCGGGATCGCTCCCGGCCGCTTAATTTCGATGCTATGATCGCGACTACTCGTTGATCAGGCGCTTCAGCAGCTCGATCTCGTGCGACAGCTTGCTGTCACCTGAGATCAGCTCCTCGATCTTGCGCACGGCGTGCAGAACCGTCGTGTGGTCACGTCCGCCGAAGCGACGACCGATCTCCGGGAAGGAGCGCGGCGTCAGGGTCTTGGCCAGATACATGGCGATCTGGCGCGGCTTGACGATGACGCGCGTACGACGGTTCGAGACCAGCTCCTGGCGCGACACGTTGTAGTGACGTGCGACGATGCGCTGGATGTCCTCGATACGCACGCGGCGCGGCTCGCCGGAGCCGACCAGGTGGGCGAGAAGCTCGTCCACGCGCTCGACCGTCAGGTTCGGCTCGAAGGAGCGACGGAAGAGCAGCTGGTTGAAGGCGCCTTCCAGTTCGCGGCCGCTGGCGGTGATGCTGCGGGCAACGTGGTTGAGCAGCTCGGTCGACATTTCGAGCGACGGGTCTTCGCCACGGGCGACCTCAAGGCGACGCTGGAGGATTTCGAGACGCATCTCGTAATCCGGGCCGTCAAGCTCGATCGCCACGCCACCCTGCAGACGCGAACGAACGCGCGGGTCGAGCGATTCCAGCTCCCAGGGTGCACGATCGGCTGCAACGACGACCTGCTTGGCGCTGTCGAGCAGCATGTTGAGCAGATGGCAGAACTCGTGCTGGATCATCTTGCCCTGCAGGAACTGCATGTCGTCGATGATCAGAAGGTCGATGTTGCGCAAACTATCCTTCAGCGTCAGCGCATCATTGTCGCGGATCGCGGTCGCGAAACGCCACATGAAGTATTCCGCCGTCAGGTAGACGACGCGCAGCTGGCGCGGGTTCTGTACGGCTGCATTGGCGATCGCCTGCAGCAGATGGGTCTTGCCGAGACCGACGGTGGAATGAACGAAGAGCGGGTTGAAGCGCACTGCGCCCTGACCGGCTTCGGCAATGGTCTTTGCGGCCGCGAGAGCGACGCGATTGGAGCTGCCTTCGACGAAGGTGTCGAAGGTGAAGCGGTTATCGAGCGGCGAGCCGAAGAGCGGCTGGCCAGAGGTCGCCGGACGCGCCGCAGACGCTGCCGAAACAGCCTGCTGGACGATCTGGCCGGCCTGCTGAGCGACCGGGCGACGGATCGGCGCGACGGACGATACCGGCTCCTGGGTCGCCGTTTCTTCCGGCTTGCTGGTTGCGCGCGCTGCCGTGCGAACCAGGATTTCGACCTTCAGGATTTCAGCGTCTTCCGACTGGAAGATGCCGGTGATCAGGTCGAGGTAGCGATTGTTGATCCAGGACTTTAGAAAAGTTGTTGGGACCGTCAGCCGTACGACACTCTTGGAAACGGAATGGAGCTTCAGTCGTGCAAACCAGCTTGCGTAGACATCCGGACCGACCTGCGCCTTCAGGCGTGCACTTGCTCGTTCAAAAAGTATGCCATCATTCTTCATGTCTCCCTTTTCCCCCGCCGCGTCTGGGCAAATAGAGCCTAACGTCTGAGATACCTTGTCCGAGTTGTCCAAAGCACTCGCCGCCATCGAATTCATGTGCATCTTGCCGCCTTATAGTTCCATCGGCCGACCTAATCCTGGTCGCCCGATCATTTCCCCGCTTATGACCTGACAGCATCACCCTCATGCTCTGCCGTCGGCCGGTTCACTCAAACGCGTGCCTCTTAACGAGAGGCGACTGTTGGAGGCGAAGCCAACCGCTTCATGCGGTCTTATTGCTTCTTGTCTCCTAGGTGCCCGCTCCTCGTCCGACGAACACCAGCCTGCCTGCGTATGCTTTTTCTCTTCATTAGGATCGCACGCGCTGCGTGCAGCCCTCAAAAATGGCGCACAGATGATCCCGTTCCGCGGCAGCCACAGCCGCAGTCCAATCTGCATCAGTGCGTGAAAATCCGGAGGTCGAAACTTCCGCAACAAAAGACACTAAAGCATCGTCCTGCCGACGTGGCAGTTTCAGACCAAGCCTTAAAACAGGTGATGTCCGAGCCCCTTGTTGGGAGGCATTTAGGCAGGATCGGGGGTCGAGATCAACGGGCATATTTCGCCAAAATTAAGCGTAGCCGGTTGACTCCTGCGGCAGATTTAGGGCGCTGCACTGGAGCAAAAAAAGAATCGCTTTTGAATCAAGGAGATTCAGGAAACCGGCTATTTTGACACGCATAAAAAGAAAAAAAGAAAAAAGCTTCTTGACTCGTTTTAGACGCCGCAAGGGAAGGTCCGAGTCTCTTCGCTCAGGAACAACCTGACACAAGCCCTTGTAATCACTCATTTTTTTGTGTCATTTGCCGGACACGAAATCGTCGCCAAATTAACCACAGTTCGGGCAATTGGCGGAATCGAAAAAGCCCGACAAAGTTGCCGGGCTAATCATATAGCTGTCTTTATTAACGGAAGCTTAAGCGGTCGCGCCGACCGACAGAGCCTTCACACGAGCTGCGAGGCGCGAGACCTTGCGGGATGCCGTGTTGGCGTGCAGGACGCCCTTGCTTGCTGCGCGGGCCAGTTCCGGCTGCGCGGCCTGGAAAGCTTCCTTGGCCTTGGCAGCATCGCCAGCTGCGAGTGCTTCTTCTACCTGACGAACGAACGTGCGAACGCGCGAGCGACGAGCCTTGTTGACGTCGGTACGGCTGGCGATCTTGCGGGTCGCTTTTTTCGCCGAAGTTGTATTGGCCATGGATGCCTCTCTCAAGAATTCGAACAAATTCCGCTACCGCCGCGGGCCTTGCAGCCACTTCC
Organism: Hyphomicrobiales bacterium; assembly: GCA_900467745.1. GTDB lineage: Bacteria > Pseudomonadota > Alphaproteobacteria > Rhizobiales > Rhizobiaceae > Rhizobium. The sequence continues at coordinate 89,485 of UBQW01000037.1, read as the reverse complement.
TACACAGCAATGCGGGAGTATTATCGGAAAACCGGACTGGCTTCCCGAACCTTGGGCGGGCATATAACCCTAAAGCCGACCGGCGTCAACGCGCATTTTCAAGGAACCGTCGCCTTTTCTCTTCAGGGGTCAGCGGTTCTTGAAGGCGGGTTTACGCTTTTCGATGAAGGCTGTCATCCCTTCCTTCTGATCTTCCGTCGCAAAGAGACTGTGGAACAGGCGGCGCTCGAAGCGCAGACCTTCCTCCAGCGTGGTCTCCAGAGCACGGTTGACCGCCTCCTTGGCCATCAGCACCGAGGGGCGCGAGAGCGAGGCGATCTTGGCCGCCGCCGCCAGCGCTTCATCGAGCAGACGATCGGGCGCCACCACACGCGATACGAGTCCTGCCCGCTCGGCCTCCGCCGCATCCATCATGCGGCCGGTGAGCACCATATCCATCGCCTTGGCCTTGCCGACGGCGCGCGTCAGGCGCTGGGAGCCGCCCATGCCGGGGATGACGCCAAGGGTGATTTCCGGTTGGCCGAATTTCGCGGTCTCCGAGGCGATGATGAAATCGCAGATCATGGCGAGCTCGCAGCCGCCGCCGAGCGCGAAGCCGCTGACGGCGGCGATGACGGGTTTGCGCACTTTCGCGACATCGTCCCAGCCGCCAAGGAAATTACGGCGGTAGACATCGGCGAAATCAAGCGGCTGCATTTCCTTGATATCGGCGCCGGCGGCAAAGGCGCGCTCGGAGCCGGTCAGGACGATGGCGCCGATGGCGTCGTCATTCTCGAATGCGGCGTAAGCCTGCAACAGTTCCTTCAGCACCGTCGAGTTCAAGGCGTTGAGCGCCTGCGGGCGGTTCAGCGTGATGAGGCCCACAGCGCCACGGGTTTCGACGATCAGCGTTTCATAAGACATGCGTTCCTCCCGGTCGGGCCAATGCCCAGGCTTCTGGCAGACAATTATTTCTGGCAAGTGGGGCAATAGAAGGTCGAGCGCCCGGCCTGAACGATGCGGGCGATGGTACCGCCGCAATCGGGCGTACGGCAAGGCTGCCCTTCGCGATCATAGACGGAGAAGGAGTGCTGGAAATAGCCGAGCGAGCCATCCGTCTGGATATGATCGCGTAGCGACGAGCCGCCCGCCTTGATGGCGTCAGCAATGACATCGCGGATCGAGGAGACCAGCAGGTCGAGCTGCTTGGTGGGCTTGCCCGTTGGCGTCACCAGGGTGGATGCGGGGCGCGTCGGCTTCAGGTGCGAACGCCACAGCGCCTCGCACACATATATATTGCCGAGACCGGCAATGTTCTTCTGGTCGAGCAGCGCGCTCTTCAGCGGCTGCGCCTTGCCCTTGAAGCGCTCAGCCAGATAGGCGGCACTCAGCGCATTGCCCGTCGGCTCCGGGCCGAGGCCATAGAGAAAGGGATTGATGTCGAGCGCGGTGCGCTCGGCCATGTCCATGAAGCCGAAGCGGCGCGGGTCATTATAAATGACGCGGCTAACGCCCGACGGCCCCTCCAGATGGAAGATCACGTGATCGTGCTTTTCATCCTTGGAGCGCGGATGATGGAATTCGCCCGGTATTTCAGAGATGGGGGTTTCCGCGATCGGGCCGGCCTCGATGCGGAACGAGCCGGACATGCCGAGATGGGCGATGATGGTGGCGCCGCTATCGAGATCGATCAGCAGATACTTGGCGCGGCGGCCGAGCGAGACGATGGTGCGGCCCGATGCCTTTTCGCCGAAGGCGTCTGGAAACGGGAAGCGCAGGTCCCCTCGCCTAAGCTCCAATTTGACGATGCGCGCGCCCTCCATGGTGGGCGCGAGGCCGCGTTTGACGGTTTCGACTTCTGGCAATTCCGGCATCTTAACCCATCTATATCGAACATGTTTCAACCGCCCGCGATGTGCGCTATAGCGCCATGGTGTCGCGGACCGGACCGTTGCCCACAGATAGCGTCGCCTGCCTGATTTCGCTATGGTCGCCGCGTTGATTTAAGAGATTGGAGTATTCGATGTCAGACAGCCGCACCTCCGCCGACGGCGGCATGGAAACATCATACGGCTTCCGCGAAGTTTCAGGCGGCGAAAAGCAGGGCCTCGTCAACGAAGTCTTCCATAAGGTCGCCAAGCGCTACGACATCATGAACGACGTCATGTCGGTCGGCATGCACCGCGTCTGGAAGGATGCGATGATCGCGGCGCTGAACCCGCGCAAGGAGCCGGGCTACAAGACGCTCGACGTGGCCGGCGGCACCGGCGACATCGCATTCCGCATCATCGAGGCCTCGAACCGGATGGCGCACTCCACCGTGCTCGACATCAACGGATCGATGCTGGCAGTCGGCGCCGAGCGCGCCGCCAAGAAGAGGCTCTCCGACAACCTGACCTTCGTCGAGGCCAACGCCGAGAAACTGCCCTTCGAGGCGAACAGCTTCGACGCCTATACGATCGCCTTCGGCATCCGCAACGTGCCGCGCATCGACGTGGCGCTCAGCGAAGCCTACCGCGTGCTGAAGCGCGGCGGCCGCCTGCTGGTGCTGGAGTTCTCCGAGGTCGACATGCCTCTGCTCGACCGCGTCTACGAAAGCTGGTCGTTCAACGCCATTCCGAAGTTCGGCAAGGCGATCACCGGCGATGCCGAGCCCTACCAGTATCTGGTCGAATCCATCCGCAAGTTCCCCAACCAGGAAAACTTCGCGGCGATGATCCGCAATGCCGGCTTCTCGCGCGTCAGCTACACCAACTATACCGGCGGGATCGCCGCTCTTCACTCCGGCTGGAAGCTTTAAGCCGGAATGAGCACTGTTTCGGCATATTTCCAGCTCTGGCGGGTTGGTTGGATTCTCGTGCGCGAGGGCGTCGTCTCGGCGCTGCCCTCGGACGAGCTTCCGCCTTCGGTCGCGGCTGCCAAATCCTTCGTCGGCATGTTCGCGCGCAAGCGCGCCAAGACCCAGAAGCGCAGCGACCGGCTTTCCAAGGCCGTCGAACGGTTGGGGCCGTCCTATGTGAAGATCGGCCAGTTCCTGGCAACGCGGCCCGACGTCGTCGGCGTCGAGTTCGCCGACGATCTGTCGCAGCTGCAGGACCGGATGGCCTTTTTCCCCGATGCCGCCGCCAAGGCCAATATCGAGGGCTCGCTCGGCCGGCCGGTGGATGAGCTTTACGTCAGCTTCGGCGAGCCGATCGCCGCCGCCTCGATCGCGCAGGTGCATCCGGCCGAGGTGATGACGCCGCAGGGACGCAAGAAGGTTGCCGTCAAGGTGGTGCGCCCCGGCGTGCGCCAGCGCTTCACCCACGATCTCGAAGCGATGTATCTCGTCGCCCACTTACAGGAGCGCTTCATGCCCTCCAGCCGGCGCCTGAAGCCGGTTGAGGTGACGAAGACGCTGGAGCAGACGACCAAGGTCGAGATGGACCTCCGGCTCGAGGCGGCGGCCCTTTCGGAGATCGCCGAGAACACCCAGAACGACCCGGGCTTCCGCGTTCCGACCGTCGACTGGGAACGAACAGGGCGCGACGTCATCACCATGGAGTGGATCGACGGCGTCAAGATGTCCGATGTCGAGGGCCTGAAGGCCGCCGGCCACGATCTCAATGCGCTGGCCGACACGCTGATCCAGTCGTTCCTGCGCCATACGCTGCGCGACGGCTTCTTCCACGCCGACATGCATCCGGGCAATCTCTTCGTCGATCCCAAGGGCATGATCGTCGCCGTCGACATGGGCATCGTCGGGCGTCTCGGAAAGAAGGAGCGCCGCTTCCTCGCCGAGATCCTTTACGGCTTCATCACCCGCGATTATATCCGCGTCGCCGAGGTGCATTTCGAGGCGGGCTACGTGCCCGGCCACCACAATGTCGAGAGCTTCGCGCAGGCGATCCGGGCGATCGGCGAGCCGATCCACGGGCAGCCGGCCGAGACGATCTCGATGGGCAAGCTGCTGACGCTGCTGTTCGAAGTGACCGAGCTGTTCGACATGGCGGCACGGCCCGAGCTGGTGATGCTGCAGAAGACCATGGTGGTGGTCGAGGGCGTGGCGCGCATCCTCAACCCGCGCTTCAACATGTGGAAGGCATCCGAACCCGTCGTCGGCGAATGGATACGCAACAATCTCGGACCGAAGCGGATCGCGACCGATATCAAGGATGGGCTGAAGGCCGCCGTGAAGCTTGCCGAAGCGGCACCCGAGATCGCCGCCAAGACAGAGAAGTTCCACCACGAGCTGCTACGGATGAGCGAGAACGGTCTGCGCTTCGACGCCGAGACGGCAGAGGCGATCGGCAAGTCGGAAGCCCGCCACAGCCGCTCCGGCCGCTGGGCACTCTGGCTGATCGCGCTGACGCTTGTTTATATCGCCTGGGTGGTTAGCTGAGCGCTCCCGTGCGCCTACCAATAATGAGAAAGCCCGCCATGTCGCGGGCTTTTTCTATTTTTGCTATCGGCGCGACAGTCTTGCGGCGGCGAGTGCGGCGGCCATGCCGATCGCCAGTAGGGTCAGGGTGAACATGACAACCGCATTCCAGCCATCGGCACCCCAGAAATAGCCGCCGACGGAGCCGGCGACGCTGGAGCCGATGTAGTAGGACAAGAGATAAAGCGACGAGGCGTGGCCCTTGGTGCCTTTGGCCAATCGTCCGACCAGCGCGCTTGCGACAGAGTGGGCGACGAAGAAGCCGGAGGTCAGGAGCACGATGCCCAGGATGATCAGCGGCAGCGAGGCCGAGAGCGTCAGCGCCACGCCGATCGCCGACAGGGCGATGCCCGAAGGCAGCACGGCGAAGTGGCCGAAGCGGTCGCCGAGCAGGCCGGCGATCCAGGAGGCGGCGATGCCGAAGATGTAGACTGTGAAGATCAGGCCGAGCTCGGTCTGGTTCAGATTGTAGGGCGCTTCGACGAGGCGGAAGCCGATATAATTATAGACCGTGACGAAAGTGCCCATGGCGAGGAAGCCGATGGCAAACAGGAAGGGCAGCGCCGGGCTCCTGATATGGCCAGCCCAGGCACCCAGATGGAAGCGGGCGTTGAAGCCCTTGCGCGGGGTGAAATTGCGCGAAGCGGGCAGAAGCAGGAAGAAGCCGATGGCCGCCGCAAGGCCGATGGCGCCGAGCGTGCCGAGCGCGATACGCCAGGAGAAGAACTCGGCCAGCGTGCCGGTGACGACGCGCCCGGCCATGCCGCCGAAGGCGTTGCCGGCGATGTAGAGGCCCATGGAGGCGCCGAGGCCGCGGGGATCGATCTCTTCGGAGAGATAGGCCATGGCGACGGCCGGGACACCGCCGAGGAGCAGGCCCTCAAGCGCGCGGATGACCAGCAGCGCATGCCAGCTTGGCACCAGCGCGCAGGCGACGGTGCAGAGGGCAGCGCCCAGCAGCGAGGAGAACATCAGGCTGCGGCGGCGGAAGCTTTCGGAGACGGCGGCGGCGCAGAAGATGGCGAAGGCGAGCAGGCCCGTCGACAGCGACAGGGAGAGCGAGCTCGCGGCCGGGCTGATGCCGAAGTCGCTGGCGAAGATCGGCATCAGCGGCTGGACGCAATAGAGCAGCGAGAAGGTGGCGAAGCCCGAGAGGAACAGCGCGATGCTGGCGCGCCTGTAGGCCGGAGTGCCGCGCAGCAGGAACTGCTTTTCCTGCGGCTCGCTTCCCTGCTGTTGGGAGGCGACATTCTCGATGACGGTGAGATGGGGACGGGAGGGGATTTCCGAGGGGACGGACTGCTTGTCTGCGGCGCGTGGCATTGAGGACCAACCTTTCACGCCCTTTGATCTAGCCAACGGGTCATCATTTGTCCAATATATGAAACTGGCATTCTTGATAGGTTTTGGAGATACCGATGGAGCTGCGCCATATCCGCTATTTCATTGCGGTGGCAGAGGAGCGGAATTTCACCCGCGCCGCCGCCAAGCTCGGCATCGGCCAGCCGCCGCTCAGCCAGCAGATCCGCGATCTGGAAAACGAAATCGGGGCGGCGCTGTTTCACCGCGTGCCGCATGGCGCGGAGCTGACGGAGGCGGGATCGGCGTTTCTGCCAGAGGCGCGCGCCGCGATTGCTTCCGCCGACAAGGCGAAGCTTGCCGCCCAGCGGGCGACGCGCGGCGAGACGGGGCGGCTGGCGCTCGGTTTCACGGCTTCTTCGGCCTTCAACATCGCCGTCAGCGGCACGATCCGCCGGTTTCGTGGGCAGTGGCCTGACGTCAGCCTGTCGCTCACCGAGATGAACAGCAACTGGCTGATGGAAAAGCTGATGCGGCAGGAGATCGACGCCGCCTTCATCCGCCCCGGGCTGGAAGACCCTGGAGATGTGTACCTGAAACGGCTGGCGGACGAGCCGATGCTGATCGCGCTGCCGGCGCACCATCCGCTGGCGAAGCTGAAGACCGTGCCGCTTTCCGCACTCTCGGGCGAGCCCTTCATTCTCTTTCCACGCACAGTCGGCCTCAGCCTCTATGACGATATCGTGCGCGGCTGCCGGGATGCCGGTTTCGAACTTGTCGTGACGCAGGAGGCGCCGCAGATCCCGTCCGTCATCAATCTGGTCGCGGCCGATCTCGGCGTGTCGATCGTGCCGGGTTCGCTTGCGCACCTCAAACTCGATGGCGTCGCCTATCGGCCGATCGAGGGGCCGCCACTTGTGGCGCGGCTTGGGCTGGCGATGCTAAAGGCGCGGCGGTCGCGCGTCGTCGGCAATCTGATGAGCCTGATCTGATCAACCCTGCCTGATCAACCTGATGGGTCCCAATAGGGTGGATCGCCGAAGGTCTTGCGCAGGTGATCGGCGACGGCGCGCAGCTTGGCGGAGGGATTGCGGCCTTCGGGGTGAGCCATGTAGATGAACTCGGCTTCAGGTTTGTAGCCGACGTCGATCTCGCTCAGCAGCCCCTCGCTTACCGCCGGGCCGGCGATGAAGGCCGGCAGCAGCGCGATGCCGAGGCCGGCCACCGCCGCATCGCGGATCATGTCGCCATTGTTCATGCCGAGCACCTGGCTGGCGCGCACGACGATGGCGCCATCGGGCGTCTGGAAGCGCCAGTCGGAGACGCCGCGATTGGTGTAGAAAATGCCCTTGTGGCCGTCGAGATCGTTGAGCGTCTTCGGCGTGCCGTGGCGCTCCAGATAATCCGGGGAGGCGACCAGCAGACGGCGGCTGCGGCTGAGCTTCCAGACGACGAGGCGGGAATCGACGATCGGCCCGTTGCGGACGATGGCGTCATAGCCTTCCGATGAAACGTCGACGCGGCGATCGTCGATATCGAGCACCAGCTGGATCTCCGGGTGCTTGGCCAGAAACGGATAAAGCGCCGGGCCGAGATGCATCCGGCCGAAGGTGACGGGGGCGGCGATCCTCAAGGGACCGGAGAGCGTGCCGCGCCGTTCGGCCATCTCGGCCGTGGCATCCTCGATCTCGCGGACGATGCGGGCGGCGCGATCGAGAAAGGCGGTGCCGTCCTCAGTCAGCGTCAGCTTGCGGGTGGTGCGGTGGAGCAGCATGCCGCCCAGCGAGCGTTCCAGTTCAGCCAGCCTTTCGCTGACCACCGATTTCGACAGGCGAAGGCGCCGCGCCGCCTCGCTGACCGAGCCGGATTCCACCACCGACACGAATGCCGTTATTCCCTCAATCTTGATCATCGTTCGGTATTTCCGAATTCGAGTTCCGCTATTTGGAGACTAATCCGAACAAAAGGAAAATGCCATCTTCCACTCATCCAACGGGGCGGCAAACGCCACCCCGACCCAAAAAGGAGATGGAAGAATGAACCGCTTGAATGGAAAAGTCGCCATCATCACTGGCGCCAGCGCCGGCATCGGCCGCGCAACGGCCAAGCTCTTTGCCGCCGAAGGCGCCAAGGTCGTGGTCGGCGCCCGCCGCCAGGCCGAGCTCGACAGCCTGGTCGAAGAGATCAAGGCCGCCGGCGGAGACGCAGTTGCCGTTGCCGGCGACGTGCGCTCGGAAGATTATCACAAGGCGCTGGTCGCCACCGCAGTCGAACGCTACGGCAAGCTCGATGTCGCCTTCAACAATGCCGGTATCCTCGGTGAAGCCGGCCCGAGCACAGGTGTATCCGAAGCCGGATTCACCGAAGCGGTAACGATCAACCTGACGGCCTCCTTCCTTGCCGCCAAGCACCAGATCGGCCAGATGGAACAGAACGGTGGCGGCTCGGTGATCTTCACCTCGACCTTCGTCGGCTACAGCTTCGCCTTCCCAGGTGTCGCAGCCTATGCCGCCAGCAAGGCCGGCCTGATCGGCCTGACGCAGGCGCTTGCCGCCGAATACGGCCCGAAGAACGTGCGCGTGAACTCGGTGCTCCCAGGTGCCGTCGATACCGACATGTATCGCGAGATGAACGACACGCCGGACAAGCAGGGCTTCGTCACCAACCTGCATGCGCTGAAGCGTGTGGCAACGCCTGACGAACTGGCCCGCTCGGTACTCTACCTCGCCTCGGACGATTCCAGCTTCGTGACCGGCACGGCCTCGCTGGTCGATGGCGGCGCCTCGATCACTCGCACCTGATACGCATACTCGCTCGATCACCTTCGCCTTTCGGAGGGGGTGATCGCGACCCAACAGCAAGGCATTCTGCCGACCGCCCCCCAACAACACATCATGGGCAAGCAGCCCACCCCACAAGGATATCAATCCATGTCACGCCTTCAGAACAAGACTGCCCTTATCACCGGCGGCACCAGCGGCATCGGCCTTGAAACCGCCCGCCAGTTCATCGCCGAGGGCGCCCGCGTCGCCATCACAGGCAGCAGCGCCAACAGCGTCGCCGCCGCCCGCGCCGAACTCGGCGACAAGGCGATCGTCATCCAGGCCGATGCCGGCAATGTCGCCGGGCAGCAGGTCGTCGCCGAAGCCATCAGACAAGCTTTCGGCCATCTCGACATCCTCTTCGTCAATGCCGGCGTGGCGGAATTCGGCCCGGTGGAGCAATGGAGCGAGGCCGCCTTCGACAAGTCGATCGCGATCAACGTCAAGGGTCCGTTCTTCCTGATCCAGGCGCTGCTGCCGATCTTTTCCAAGCAGGCCGCTATCGTGCTCAACACCTCGATCAACGCGCATATCGGCATGCCGAACTCCAGCGTCTATTCGCTGACCAAGGGCGCGCTGCTGACGCTTGCCAAGACGCTGTCGGGCGAACTGATCGGCCGCGGCATCCGCGTCAACGCCGTTAGCCCCGGCCCGATCGCCACACCGCTCTACAGCAAGCTCGGCGCATCGGAAGCGGATTCCAAGGCGATGGCCGATCATATCCAGTCGCAGATCCCGGTCGGCCGCTTCGGCGACGCCGCCGAAGTCGCCAAGACCGTCATCTTCCTCGCCTCCGACGAGGCCGCCTACATCGTAGGCAGCGAACTCGTCATCGATGGCGGGATGAGCAATCTCTGAGATCGAGTGTCAAGCTCGCACGAAAGGCCGCGGATGTTTCGTCCGCGGCCTTTCTTTTGTGTCAGGCGGCTTCGACCAGCCGGCGGATGGCTGTCTCCAGCGTCGTCGATCCCTTCTCGGGCTGACCTTCGAAGCAGATCCAACCCTCGTTGAAACCGTCGATCATGCGGATGCGCGGCGTGGGGTTGCGCATGCCCTGCCCCTTGAACAGCGCCTCCCAGCTGTCGCGCGCGACGACTTCCGCGCTGACCGGCTTGCTGAGCACCTTGGAGAAGGCAGCGGCGATATCGGCAGGCGTCACCTTCTCCGGTCCCTGCAGCTCGACGATGCGCTTGCCGGTCCAGCTCTCCCGCAACAATGACGCGGCCCTTTCGCCGACATCGGCGACCGAGACCATAGGATAGGCCTGGTCGAGCGGCTGGAGAAAGCTTGCGATGACGCCGGCCTCGCGCGCGGCCGCCACATCCCAGGCGGCATTCTCCATGAACCAGGCGGCGCGGAGGAAGGCGATCGGCAGCGGCAGCGTCGAAAGCTCCTGCTCGACGAGACCCAGCTGGCTGAGCAGGTTCGGCTCCTCGGCCTGCGCGCCGATGGTGGAGAGGCAGACGACCCTCTCGGGCCGCGTCCGCAACAGCGCCGTCTTCAGGGCAGCGATGACAGCGCCGACTTCCGGGAAGCCGGGTGTCGGGTCGAAGGTCGGCGGGATCAGCAGGAAGACGCCCTCCGCACCGGTGAAGGCGGCGGTCAGCGCATCGGCGTCGGTCATTTCGGCCAACGCCAGTTCGGCGCCCTTCTCGCGCCAGGCCTTGCCTTTCTCGGCGTTGCGAAGGATGGCGCGGACCGGCAAGCCGGCCTGCAGCAGCTGCGTGGCGACGATGCCGCCGACCTGCCCGGTTACTCCTGTAATGGCGAACATTGGAAACTCCTTTGGTTCAGTTTTCCGTTCGCCCGCAAAATGATCCTTTCTTATCTTTGATTGAAGTGCGCATATGTCATGGTATTGGTGACTGAAAATCACGGATGGATCGATGTTCGACGGACGATTGCTGAACGGGGTTAGCGTGCTGGCGGCCGTGATCGAAAGCGGCAGCTTCGCGCGGGCGGCGGATGCGATGGGCCTGTCGCCATCAGGCGTCAGCCGCGCCATCGCCCGGCTGGAAGGCCGCATCGGTCTGCGCCTGCTCGACCGCACCACCCGCACCATGCGCCTGACCGACGACGGCGCCCGCTTCTACGAGCAGGTGGCGCCGCTGCTGAGCGGTATCGAGGAGGCGGCGATGGCGGCCTCGGGCGTGGCGCAGTCGGTGCGCGGGCGGCTGAGAGTCAATGTCGATCCGTATTTCTCGCGGCTGGTTCTGGGACCCAGGCTCGGCGCGTTTCTCGATCTCTATCCCGAGCTGCAGATCGAGATCATCACCCGCAACGAGATCGGCGATCTGGTGGCCGACGGCATGGACGTGGCGGTGCGCTTTGGCGATCCCGCACAGACCACGCTGATTTCGCGGCTCCTGATGCGCACGCGGGTGATCACCATCGCGGCGCCTGCCTATCTCGCCAAGCATGGACGGCCGACCGCGCCCGGCGATCTTGCCGACCACACCTGCATCCAGTTCCGGGATGCGCTCACAGGCCGTCCCTTCGAATGGGAATTGCGGCGTGGCTCGGAGATCGTGCCGATCGAGACGCGCGGACGTATTCTCGTCAACGACGCCGGCACGACGCTCGCCACCTGCCTTGCCGGGATCGGCATCGCGCAGGTGTTTTCGCTTGGGATGCAGGACTATCTGGAAAGCGGTCAGCTGATCGACTTGTTTCCGAATTGGTCCGACGAGACATTCCCGCTCTATGCCTTCTATCCTTCCCGCCAGCATGTGCCGGCGAAAGTCAGGGCGTTCATCGATTTCTGTGTCGGGATCGTTCAGGAGTAAGTGTGAGGAGGCAGCGACGATGCCTCCTCACGGCTTTCAGATCGATCGGCGGCGACGGGTTCTCACATAGATCCAGTCGAGCGCCAGCATGACGACGAGCGACAGGCCGACCAGCGGGAAGATGATGCCGCCGATGACGAGGATGGCGATCAGACCGCGAAACACCCGCTTGTCCGACGGCATGGGCGGGACGCCGAGCGAACCTGCCGGTCGGCGCTTCCACCACATGACGCCGGCGGATACCGTGAGTACCGCGATGCCGATGCAGGCGGCGAGCAGGACGAGCTGGTTCGCCAGCCCGAACTCCTGCCCCATGTGGACGTTCACGCTCCACTCCAGCGCCTTGCCGAGTGGGCCGTAATCGGCGTAGCTCATGTCGATCAGCGGTTTTCCCGTGAACTGATCGAGATGGACGACGCGCTGCTCGGCGAGATCGTCAGGATAGACGGAGCCGGTGTAGACGCCCATCGCATCCACGGGGATATTGACGGCGTAACCGCGATGCAGGCCGAGGCGATCGAAGGTGGCGACGGCTTCATCGAGGCTGATCGGCATCGCGCCATGCTGGTGGGCCGGGGATTGCGGGACCTGCGCCTGCTCGAGCGACCATGTGGTCTTGGCGATATGGTCGATATGTTCGTCGGACATGGGCACGGCGACGCGCACGCCGGCCGGATAGCCGAAGTTGTTTCCATTCGCCCACTCGTTGACCTTGGCGCCCCATACCCCCGACCACGGCATGCCGGTGACTGCGAGGAAGACGATGAAGCCGCCGACGAAGAGGCCGAGGACCGCGTGGGTATCGCGCCAGAAGACGCGCTTGCGCGGCGTGCCGCGAATGCTGAGCACCCCGCCCGTCTGCTTGCGTGGCCACCAGAGATAGATGCCGGTGCCAACAAGCAGGATCGCCCAGCCGGCCGTAATCTCGATCAGCGCGCGGGTGACGGAGCCGAAATATTTGAGGCTGTGGAGATAGCGGACCGTCCACATGATCGTGCCGCGATCCGGCAGCGCGCCGAGTACCTTGCCGCTATAGGGATCGACATAGACGGCGATATTGCCCTCGGCCGCGGTGTTGATGGTGATCTCCGCCGATGCGCCGGGGTCGACGGGATCGGTGAACTTGATGGCGGTGCCAGGATGGGCGGCAAGGGCGGCATCCACCATGGCAGATGGCGGTCGCGTTGCCTGCTGGCTGATTGCCACGCGCTTCAGATCGGCATGAACGACATTGTCGATCTCGTCCTTGAAGAGATAGAGCGCGCCGGTGACGGCAAGCGAGAGCATGAAGGGCAGGACGAGAAGACCCGCGTAGAAATGCCAGCGCCAGACGGCGCGGTAGAGATCGGACGGGGAACGCACGGCAGCGCTCGCGCTTTCCCGACCGATGGTGAAATCGGACATGATATGTCTCCTGATGATGAAGATTGGGGCCGGCACTGAGAGCGCCGGCAGCCGGACGTCAGGAGATTTGTGGTGGCGCGCGCGGTTGGCCGATCAGGCCGCGCAGGGTGGGCGTGATGGCGCTTTCGGTGGTGAAGACGATCGTGGCGGCGCCGACGGCATCGACATGGAGGATCGCTGGATCCGCACCGAGGATGGCCGGCATCGCGTGGGCGGCGAGACGGCAGAGCGTGCAGCAGGGGCAATCGGCGGCCTTGCCATGCGATCGATCATGCGATGTGCCGTCGCTGGTGTTTTCGGCATGATCGGCATGGTCGATGACGCTTTCGCCTGTCATCGAGCAGATCGACTGCAGGGGATCCATGGCGGAGGTCGCCATCGATCCCTGCGCCTGGCCTGACAGCAAGCCCTGGATCAGCAGCAGGAGGGCGACGAGCAGCGTGATGGCGCTTGCCGATGCCCTGTCCCCCAAAACTGTCCTGATCATCCCCATATCCGCTGCATGCCACAGCGCGCGGATAATGTCACGCGGCCGGCCGGCGGCGCCAAAGGTGCATTTTATCCATGCAATCATCAACTTAGGCGATTGACGTCAGGGGATGCGACCTTTGGCCACCTCACACCCGGATCATTCACGGACGATTTGCGATCGTGACCTGTCCCCTTCCCGCCTGCGCCATGTCGTAGGTGGACGCTTGCACCTATGCGATATCAGGCATAGTGGCATTTCCACCTCTTCGCCTATCCCGATTCCTTCCCATTTCCTGCGGCTCTATCCGTTCCGGAGACCTCCATGCTGTTCGGCATTCTCTGCGGCATCGCCACCTGCGCCCTTTGGGGGCTGACCTTTGTCGTGCCGCGCGCCATCGCGCCGTTCACGACGCTCGACCTCACCGTGGCGCGGTATGGCCTGTTCGCCCTGACCAGCGTGGTGCTGATGGTTCATCCGCGCTTCCGGCCGCGCGGCATCAAGCTCAAGCCGATGATCACCGCGTTGCTGCTTGGCGGTATCGGCTATGTCGGCTATTTCATCAGCGTCGCCTATGCCGTCCGGTTCGCCGGCGCCGCCATTCCGCCGCTGGTGATCGGAACCATGCCCGTGATCCTGGCGATGATCGCCAACTTCCGCGACCGCTCCGTCTCGTGGCGCCTGCTTGCTCTGCCGCTGATGCTGATCGCGGCCGGGATCGCCTGGGTGAACGTCGCCGTCTTCGCATCGACGCCGACGGGCGACCGGGTGATGATCGCCTACGGCATCGCGTCCGCGGCCATCGGGCTTGTTCTCTGGGTCGTCTACGGGCTGGCGAGCACCGCCACCATGCAATCGCCCGATGCGCCCGACATCCTGCAATGGACGGGACTGCAGGGCATCGGCGCCGGGCTCGGCAGCCTTGTGCTGATCCCACTGACATCGATCAACACACCGATCGTCTTTACAGACATCGACCTCATGCGCTTTCTTTTATGGTCGCTGATCATGGGGCTTGCCGGCGCTTGGCTCGCCACGCTTTTGTGGATGATTGCCTCGAAGCGGCTGCCGCTGGCGCTCGCCGCCCAGCTGATCGTCGCCGAAACCGTGTTCGGCCTGATCTTCGGCTTCGTCTTTGAACAGCGGCTTCCGACGCTTGCCGAGGCTGGCGGCTCGTTGCTGCAGCTTGCAGGCGTCGGCATGGCGATCGCGATCTTCAGCCATGTCAGGCAACAGCAACACGCGTGAGCGGCGGCACGAACTGCTCGCATCGATTGCTTATTATCCGCCAAAGGCTTAGGGTTCTGCTAGTCAATTCCAGGTTGGATAGAAGGCATGGTTCTCAGCGGCAAACGCATCCTCCTCATCATCTCCGGTGGCATCGCGGCCTATAAGAGCCTCGACCTGATCCGGCGCCTTCGCGAGCGCGGCGCCGCGGTTCGGCCGGTGATGACAGCGGGCGCACAGCAGTTCGTGACACCGCTTGCCGTGGGCGCGCTCGCCGCCGACCACGTGTTCACCGATCTGTTTTCACGGCAGGACGAGCAGGATGTCGGCCATATCAGGCTGGCGCGCGATTGCGACCTCGTGCTGGTGGCGCCTGTGACCGCCGACCTGATGGCGAAGATGGCGAACGGGCTGGCCGATGATCTTGCCTCGACGGTGCTGCTCGCCACCGACCGGCCGGTGCTCCTGGCGCCGGCGATGAACCCGCATATGTGGAGCAACGCCGCGACCACGCGGAATGTCGCGACGCTTCATGGCGACGGCGTCCATTTCATCGGGCCAATGGCCGGCGAGATGGCGGAAAGCCGCGAGGCGGGCGTGGGCCGCATGGCCGAACCGCTCGATATCGCCGCAGCGGCGGAGCGCTTGCTCGACACCCACCCTAAGCCGCTTGCCGGGCGCAAGGCGATCGTTACATCGGGTCCGACGCATGAACCGATCGATCCGGTGCGTTATATCGCCAACCGCTCATCCGGTCGGCAGGGCCACGCGATCGCTTCGGCGCTGGCACGGCTTGGCGCGGATGTGACGCTGGTCTCGGGCCCGGTGACGATTGCCGATCCCGCCGGCGTGAAGACCATCCATGTCGAGCGCGCCGAGGAGATGCGCGACGCTGTGCTGACCGCGCTGCCCGCCGATATCGCGGTGATGGTCGCGGCGGTGGCTGACTGGCGGGTGGCATCCGCTTCGGACCAGAAGATCAAGAAGCATCCCGGAGAGTCCATTCCGACGCTGGCGCTGACCGAGAACCCCGACATCCTGAAGACGATCGGGCATCACACGCTGCGGCCGAAATTGGTGGTCGGCTTCGCCGCCGAGACGCAGGATGTCGACAGCAACGCGAAAGCCAAGCTGGAGCGCAAGGGCGCCGACATGATCGTCGCCAACGACGTCTCGCCGGCAACCGGCATCATGGGCGGCGTGCGCAACCGCGTGAAGATCGTCGCCCGCGATGGCATCGATCAATGGCCTGATATGGCCAAGGAGGATGTCGCGACGAAGCTTGCGGAGCTGATCGCCGAAAGGCTCAGGCGGGGATAGCGACGAGCGCTGATTTGACTGGCGTTGCGACCGGTTGGAACGGCTTGACGTCGAGGCCATTGTCTGTCAGCGTGACCGCGCTGCCATCAGGAATTTCCGCCCAGGCGTCGACATCATCGTTGAGCGGTTCGGAGACGAGGCAGTAGCCATTGCCGACCGGGGACGCATAGAGCGTCGGCGCCTTGCGATCGGTCGCGTAGCGGATGGCATAGAGCGCGTTGCCATCGGAAAAGGCCGCCGTGTAGCGCACGAGCGCCGAGCCGAGAATATTTTCCGACAGGCCTTCGACGAAGCGGATCATTTCCGACATGGCGGCGATCGGCGTCTGGCGCAGACCGAACTGGAGCGCGAGCAAAAACATCAACTCGGAATCGGTGGTGCCGCCGCGCGCGCTGAAGAGATCATCATCAAGCATCGCCTCCATCGACCGGCGGAGCCGCTCGAAGCCCGCTATCTGGCCGTTGTGCATGAAGGACCAGTTGGCAAAAACGAAGGGATGGCAGTTATCGCGCCGCGTTCCGCCGCCGGTCGCGGCGCGGACATGGGCCAGGAACAGCGGCGAGCGGATCTGCCGCGCGATGCTTTTCAGGTTGCAATCCGACCAAGCCGGCAGCGTGTCGCGATAGCGACCGGGCTCGGGGTGATCGCCGTACCATGCGATGCCGAAACCGTCTCCATTGGTCGCCGTCTTGGCGCGGGTGGCGCAGTGGGATTGTTCGATCAGAGAGTGCGCAGGCGAAGAGACGAGCTCCTCAAGGTAGAGGGGTTCTCCGCGATAGGCTGCCCAGCGACACATGCTATTCACTCCGCAACCCGCCTTGATCGTGGCGGGGCAATGCTTAAACGCATCGACGATTGTCGAATCCGATGGTTAATAAGAACTAAACAAGCATGTGGCTTGCAAGCCGAACATGACGTTTTTCTGACATTGACGGCGATCAACTTCGGCAATGCAGCATTTTGTTTTGTGAAGGGGGTTGTGAACGGCCTGCGCAAACCGGGTGCGCACTGCCAGCATTGCGCGCGGTGTCTTGATGAAAATGAGGGGATGGCTTATATTCAAGGAGTGGAAGGCAGGTTGGCGCCTGCCTCCCGCTTGTTCAGACTAAGAAATTGACCCGGATCTCCAGTAGCCAGCTGGTCCGGGTTTTTCTTACCCTAAACGTGATGCCAAGTGGAAACCACATAGCTCACCTCCTTGTGAGAGGGCGAGGCCGATCGCCGCGGTCGAGGTTGCCCATCTTCCCCGATCCCGCCGGCTGGCGCGGCGGACGCTGCTTTGCCACTCACGGCGCAATCAATATCATCCCTTGGTTGCAATCTCCATTACCACCAAATTAGGCCTTGCATCCCGCTGAAATGCTCTTACCTTTCTTCTATCGGAAACAGAACGAAAGGAAGGTGATCCAATGTCTAATGAGATTTCGGACCTCGTAACGGGCTTGGAAGTGGTGATGAAGGCGAGGCAGCCCTCGCTCTGAAACCCGCCTTCCTTGGATCGCCATAGCGGTCCGGCCGGTTTTACAGGCCAAAACTCATGGAAAGGGTCGCTAGCGCGGCCCTTTTTCCGTTTCAGGTCGCTAATTGACCAAAGGCAATTCCATCGCTATTCATAAAGTCATCAGATGACTTTATGAGACACCCATGCAGCCGCTTTCGAAAACCAATCTCGCGGAAACCGCGACAGAGGCGATCCGCGCCGAGATCCTTGCCAAGCGCTGGGCAGTCGGTGACAAGCTGCCCAACGAGGCGGCGCTGTCCGCAATGCTTTCCGTCAGCCGCGGCACGGTGCGCGAGGCCGTGCGGGTGCTTGTCTCGCAAGGTTTGCTCGAGACACGGCAGGGGTCGGGCACCTATGTGCTCTCTACCACCGATACCGCATTGCCGCTCACCATGGCGCGGCGCGCCGGGCTTCGTGATCTATTCGAGGCGCGATGCGCGCTTGATGTGGAGGCAGCCAGACTGGCGGCGCTGCGCCACACGCCGCAGACGATCACGACGCTGCGCAAGCTGCTTGTCAGCCGCGGCAATTTCGAGGGCGGCGACAAGATAGCCTTCATCGAGCGCGACCTTGCCTTCCACAAGGCGGTGATCGCCGCTTCGCAAAACCGCGCGATGATCGAGATTTACGACTTCTTCTCCGCCTCGATCGCCGAGACCATCGAGGCGACTTTGGGCGAGGACATTCCCGAGCCCGACATGCAAGCCCACGCCGCCATCATTGATGCGATCGCCACCGGCGACGCCGAAAAAGCGGATGCGGCGGTGCGTGCCTTCATGGCTCCCGTAATTACAGCTCTCGACCGGATGATCCTTTCATGACTACGCCTTTGCAAGACGCCGCCCATCTCTACGATCACGCCGAGGAGCAGTTGATCGATGCGGAAGCAGACAGCGTGCCGCAACCCCAGCCGCCGATCGGAACGAGCGCAACGGGACGGTTCGTGCTTGGCGCCAGCCTCGTGCTGATCGCGTTCAACCTGCGGCCGCTGTTTTCCAGCGCCTCGACGCTGCTGCCCGAAATCCGCAGCGAGCTTGGCCTGTCGGCGCTTGGCACCAGTCTGCTGACGACACTGCCGGTCGTCTGCCTCGGTGCCTTTTCGCCGCTGGCGCCAAAGCTCGCGCAACGTATCGGCGCCGAGCGGACGCTGCTCGGCGTGCTCCTGCTGCTGGCGCTCGGAACGGCGCTGCGCGGCTTCTCCTCCATCCCGCTCCTGTTTATCGGTTCGGCGCTCGCCGGGGCCTGCATCGCGGTCGGCAATGTTCTGCTGCCCGGTCTGGTGAAGCGCGATTTCGCTGATCGTGCGGCACTGATGACAGGTTTCTACACGATGGCGCTCTGCGCGGGTGCGGCCGGCGCTGCCGGGTTCACGCTGCCGCTTGAGCGCGCCTTCGGCGGTTCGATGGCCGCGGCACTGGCAATCTGGGCGCTGCCTGCCCTTGTCGTCGGCCTCATCTGGCTGCCGCAGGTGCTGTCGACGAAAGCGCAGGTGAAGCGCAGCGGCTTCTCCGTCGAGGGGCTGTGGCGGGACCGGCTTGCATGGCAGGTCACGTTGTTCATGGGGCTGCAGTCGGCGCTTGCCTACTGCGTATTCGGGTGGCTGGTGCCGATCCTGCGCGAGCGCGGCATGGATGGCGTCACGGCGGGCGCGATCGTCTCCGTGTCGGTCATGGTGCAGGCAGCGTCCTGCTTGGTCGCGCCGCAGATCGCGGTGCGCGGCAAGGATCAGCGGGTGATCAACGCGGCGCTTTGCGGCATTGCCGTGGTCGCCTTGCTGGGGCTGCTCTTCGCGCCGCTTTCGACGGTGTGGCTCTGGGCGGTGCTGCAGGGGATCGGCCAGGGCGGGCTGATCGCGGCGGCGATGACGACGATCGTGCTGCGTTCGCGCGATCCGCATGTGGCGGCGCATCTCTCCGGCATGGCGCAATGCGTCGGCTACCTGCTAGCCGCCATCGGACCGCTCGTCGTTGGCCTCATCCGCGGCTGGACCGGGAGCTTTGCCTGGTGCGCGGTGCTGTTCGTGGCGCTCGGAGCGGGGGCCGCCATCAACGGCTGGAACGCCGGGCGGGCGATGCATGTGAATGCGCGGACGGTCGAGAAAACTGCCGATTGAGGCCTTCACCATCTGTTGATGCCATTTGCGGCGGCGCCGATGCTAGGCTCCGCGCAAAGATGGCATCCGCGGAGGAACAGTCGTGCGCTTTCGATCCATTGTCCTGGCCACCATCCTGGCCACCGGGCTCACCGCCGCAATCGGCCCATCCCTGACCTATGCACAGGACGCCGCGCCGCCATCCGCCGGATCGCGCGAGGGCGTGCTGAAGCTGCTGCCGGCGGATTCCGTTACCGAGCATGAGATCACCCTCGATGGCCGCAAGCTTGCCTATACCGCGACGGCCGGCACGCTCGACATGTTCGGCCAGGATGGCGCCCAGACGGCGGCGATCTTCTATACCGCCTACGTCAAGAAGGATGGCGGGGCCAACCGGCCGTTGACCTTCGCCTTCAACGGTGGCCCGGGTGCAGCCTCGGCCTTCCTGCATCTCGGTCTCGTCGGTCCCAGGATCGTCGAGTTCGGACCAAATGGCGATGACGGCGCGGAAGCTCGGCTGGTCGACAACCCGAACAGCTGGCTCGACTTCACCGACCTCGTGCTGATCGACCCTGTTGGTACCGGCTGGAGCCGGACGGTGAAGCCCGATGACGCCGCCAAATACTACAATGTGAATGCCGATGCCGAGAGCGTGGCCAAGGCGATCGCGCTCTACGTCACGCACAACAACCGGGCGTCCTCGCCGAAATACCTGCTCGGAGAGAGCTATGGCGGCTTCCGGGCGGCGAAGGTTGCGAGCGCGCTCAAGGATACGCAGGGCATCATCATCTCGGGCGCGGTGATGCTGTCGCCGCTCCTCGAGGGACAGCTGATGTTCGGCGCTGACGAATTCGCGCTCGGCGCGGCGCTGGAACTGCCGTCGCTGGCGGCAGCTCAGATGGATCGGCGAAAGGCATTCGACGAGACGAAACAGCGTGAAGCGGAGCGGTTCGCGCTCGGTGACTATCTGACGACGCTGGCGGGAGCAGCGCCCACGGGCGATGCGGCGAAAGGGTTCTATTCCAGGCTATCGGCCATGACGGGCATACCTGAGGATGTCGTCGAAAAGAACCGTGGCTTCCTCGGCAACGCCTTCGCCAAGGAGATCGGCAAGAGCGACGGACTGGTTGCCAGCCCCTATGACGCGGCCTTTACCACGCCCGATGCGTTTCCCGAGACCGCTGACGCACGGGGCGACGACGCCATTCTCGACGGCTTCACCCGGGCTTATGGCGGCGCCTTCGCCGACTATGCCCGCAACGAGCTCGGCTTCAAGACGGAGATGACCTACTCGCTGCTCGACAGCGACATAAACCGCCAGTGGGAATGGGGTCGTCGCGGCGGCGGATCGCGCCTGCAGGCAAGCGTGACCGGCGACATCAGGCAGTTTCTCGCCGCCGTTCCGAGCTTCCGGCTGCTGATCGCGCATGGCTACAGCGATCTCGTCACGCCCTATGGCGTCAGCCGCTATGTCGTCGACCATCTGCCCGCTTCGCTTGCCGCAAACCGGGTCGGGCTGAAGGTCTATCAGGGTGGGCACATGTTCTACACACGCAGCGATCAGGGCGCTTTGTTCACCCGGGACGCGAAGGCCTTCTATTCGGCCAATGCCCCTGTGACGCCGGGAGATTGAGCGGCCGCAAACGCCCGCGCGAGGTCCTGCCAAGGGGCCGCGATGACTTTTTAGGGTTGCCATCGGGCTTTGCTGCCACATTTACACCACATGTCCTATCCAGCGCAGCCATCCCGAACCCTGAAGCCGCAGCAGGTTTCCGGGACCTCGTTTCTGTTCAATCTTCTCCGTTCCTCGGCCGCCGATTGGGCGCTGTTTCTCGATATCGACGGCACCTTGCTCGATCTCGCCGACACGCCCGATGGCATCGTCGTGCCCCCTGGCCTGCCGCAGCAACTCGATCAGCTGTCGCGCAAGCTCGGTGGCGCCGTGGCGCTGGTGACCGGGCGGGCGCTGCCCTATGCCGACAAGCTTTTTACCCCCTATCGGTTTCCCATCGCCGGCCTGCATGGAGCGGAGCTGCGGCGCGCGGACGGACGGATCGAGCAGGTCGAGCCGACGGCGCAGTTCGAGAAACTCAAGGCTGATCTGCGCAAGGAAACGTCAGGCTTCGATGGCGTGCTGATCGAAGACAAGGGGGCTGCGGTTGCCGCCCACTATCGGCTTGCGCCGCAGCGACAGGCCGAGCTCGAGCCGCTGATGGAGACGTTCCTCGCGAAGGCCGGCGAGAACTGGACGCTGCAGCGCGGCAAGATGGTGCTCGAAATTCGCCCTGCAAGCGCCGACAAGGGGCATGCGGTGGAGACCTTTCTCTCCGAAGCACCATTTGCCGGACGCCGTCCGATTGCCATTGGCGACGACATTACCGACGAGGCGATGTTTCATGTCGCCAACCGGCTGGGCGGGCATTCGATCCGCGTCGGGACACCACTCTCCGGCACGGCCGCGCAACTGACGCTGCCGACCGCGGTCGCTCTCAGGGAACTCATCGCGCATCTCGCCGTTTGATGATCGCGACCTATCGATTGCCATTTTTGCGTACTGCCGTTTTTGAAAGGAATATTGCGTGAGCCGTCTTGTCATCGTTTCCAACCGTGTGCCCGTTCCCGAAAAGGGCGGCGCGGCAGCGGCAGCCGGCGGGCTTGCCGTGGCCTTGCAGGCAGCGCTTCAGCAGCGCGGCGGCATCTGGATGGGCTGGTCGGGCAAGTCGAGCGGCGACACCGAGCCGGGTGCCCTCCAGATCAGCGAGGATGGCCGGATCACCTATGCGTTGACTGACCTCACCGAAAAGGATGTCGAGGAATATTACTTCGGCTTTGCCAACCGTGTGCTCTGGCCGATATGCCACTACCGGCTGGATCTGGCGGAATATGGCCGCAAGGAGATGACGGGGTATTTCCGCGTCAACCGCTTCTTCGCGCACCGGCTGGCGCCGATGCTTGAGCCCGACGACACGATCTGGATTCACGACTACCACCTGATCCCGCTTGCCGCCGAGCTGCGGCAGATGGGCGTGAAGAACCGCATCGGTTTCTTCCACCACATCCCCTGGCCGCCGGCGGACGTGCTCTTCACCATGCCTGTGCATGAAGAGATCATGCGCGGGCTTGCCGCCTACGATCTCGTCGGCTTCCAGACGGACCACGACCTTGAGAACTTCGCAGGCTGCCTGCGTCGGGAGGAAATGGGCGATGCGCTGGGCGACGGCCGCTTCAACTCCGGCGACAAGATCTTCAAGGGCGGCGCCTATGGCATCGGGATCGAGACCGAGGCCTTCGCGAAATTCGCCCGCAAGGCGGTCAGCCATGCCATGGTGCACAAGGCGAAGGAGAGTATCATCGGCCGCGACCTGATCATCGGCGTCGACCGGCTCGATTACTCCAAGGGGCTGACGCAGCGCATCGACGCCTTCGAGCGCTTCGTGCTGAACAACCCCGCACACCAGCGCAACGTGACCTATCTGCAGGTGACGCCGAAATCGCGCTCGGAGGTGCCGGAATACGAGCAGATGCAGCGCACCGTGGCCGAACAGGCGGGCCGGGTGAACGGCGCGCTCGGCACCGTGGACTGGGTGCCGATCCGCTATATTAACCGCTCGCTCAGCCGGCCCATCCTTGCCGGGCTTTATCGCCTCGCGCGAGTGGGTCTGGTCACGCCGCTGCGCGACGGGATGAACCTCGTGGCGAAGGAATATGTCGCGGCGCAGGATCCCGAAGATCCGGGCGTTCTCGTCCTGTCGCGCTTCGCGGGTGCCGCCCGCGAACTGAAGGGCGCTCTTCTGGTCAACCCCTATGACATCGAGGGGACCGCCAACGCAATCGCACGGGCGCTCAACATGTCGCTCGAGGAGCGGAAGGAGCGCTGGCAGCGGATGATGGATTATCTCATCGTCCATGACGTTTCGCGCTGGTGCGACGACTTCCTGCAGGATCTGGCCGCCTGACCTTCTGCCGCTTGAAAATAGGGATGTCAGAGACCGGCTTCGGCCAGCATCCAGGCGCCGAGCTCGTCGCTCCCGGGCGTGCGGCCTTTCGGCTGCAGCAGAAAATAGCCGCGATCCGGCGCTTCCAGCGTCGGGCCGGCCACAGACAGGATGCCATTCGAAAGCAGCGTGTCGACCAGGCCCATCCAGCCGAGCGCCAGCCCCTGTTCGCCAAGCGCTGCCTGCACCACCAGCGAATAGGTGTTGAAGCTGAGATCGCCCTGCCCGGCAAAGGCCTCGCGCCCGACGCCGAGCGCCGCGAAATAGCTGCGCCAGTCGAACCAGGGCGATGGCGCCGCCGTATCGAGGTGGATCAGCCTGTTGCGGGCGAGATCGACGGGCGTCTCAAAGGGACCGTTGCGCTCGATGAAGCCGGGGCTGCAGACGGGCGCCACCTTTTCCGGCAGCAGCAGCTTCGCGTCGCGGCCGAACTCGGCGCGAGTGCCGAAGACGACGGAGACGTCGCCTTCGCCCGAACGATGCCGCTCCATGCGCTGCGTGGCGATGATCTGGATATCCGTATCCGGATGGACCAGCCGAAACGCGTGCATGCGCGGGATCAGCCAGAGCGCGGAAAAGGCATAGTCCGTATGCAACCGGATCGAGGGTCGCTCCTTTTCGCTGCGCAGCCTGCGCGTCAGTTGGTCGATCTCATCGACGCTTCTTGCAACGAGGTCGAAAAGCCGCTGCCCCTCGGGCGTGAGCTCGACGCCGCGGTGCTGACGCTTGAGCAACGTCACGCCGATCTGCTCTTCCAGCCTGCGGATCTGGTAACTGACGGCGGGCTGGGTGAGGCCGAGCGCGGCAGCTGCGGCCGACAGGCTGCCGGCGCCGCCGATCTCCGCGAAAATGCGCATCCATCCCAGATCGATCGGCCGCTCTGCCATAAAAAATCCTGTTGGGAACTATTGAAAAAAGCTGCCTTCACAGGGACGATGCTAGTGTTGTTCAATAAAACTATCAAATGACAAAAAAGGGGAAATGAGATGACAGCAGTTTCCATGATCCGCCGTCTTGCCGCCGGCGTTGTGCTTTCCGCTCTGGCCGTTGGATCGGCCGCTGCCGCCGATGATGCATCGTGCAAGACGATCCGCATGTCCGATCCGGGTTGGACCGACATCACCGCGACCAATGGCGTGACCTCCGTGATCCTGACGGCGCTCGGCTATGAGCCCGACGTCAAGACGCTCTCGGTGCCGATCGGCTACCAGTCGATGAAGAACGGCGAGATCGACGTCTTCCTCGGCAACTGGATGCCGGCGCAGAAGTCCTTCATCGATGACCTTAACGCCGCCAAGGCGGTCGAGGTGATGAACAAGAACCTCGAGGGCGCGAAGTTCACGCTCGCCGTACCGACCTATGTGGCCGACAAGGGCATCAAGGATTTCGCCGACCTGCAGAAGCATGGCGACGAGTTCGGCAAGCAGATCTACGGCATCGAGCCGGGTGCGCCTGCCAACGGCAACATCCAGAAGATGATCGACGCCAACGACTTCGGCCTCAAGGACTGGAAGCTGGTCGAATCCGGCGAGCAGGCGATGCTGGCGCAGGTCGAGCGCGCCTCCAAGGACAAGGGTGCTGTCGTGTTCCTCGCCTGGGCGCCGCATCCGATGAACGAGAAGTTCCAGATCACCTATCTCTCCGGCGGTGACGCCTATTTCGGCGCGAACTTCGGCGGCGCCGAGATTTATACCCTGGCCCGCACTGGCTGGTCGGCGAAATGCCCGAACGCGGCCGCGTTCATGAAGAACCTGAAGTTCGACCTCAGCATGGAAAACGTGCTGATGGGCTCGATCCTCGGCGGCGAGGACCCGAAGGCTGCGGCGACCGCATGGCTGAAGGCCAATCCGACCGCCATCGACCCATGGCTCTCCGGCGTCACGACGCTTGACGGCAAGCCTGCCGCGGATGCAGTCAAGACTTCCCTCGGCCTCTGATACCTCAAGGACCCATACCCAGCATGTCGCGCCCGAATTTTCTCATCCTGATGGTCGACCAGTATAACGGGACGCTGTTTCCCGACGGGCCGGCCGAGTTTCTTCACGCGCCGCATCTGAAAGCCCTGGCGAAGCGCTCCGTGCGCTTTGCCAACACCTATACGGCAAGCCCGCTCTGCGCGCCGGCGCGGGCTTCCTTCATGTCCGGACAGCTGCCGAGCCGCACCCGCGTCTACGACAACGCCGCCGAATTCGCCTCCGATATCCCGACCTTCGCGCACCACCTGCGCGCGGCCGGCTATCACACAGCGCTTTCGGGCAAGATGCACTTCGTCGGCCCCGACCAGCTGCATGGCTTCGAGGAGCGGCTGACGACCGATATCTATCCTGCCGATTTCGGCTGGACGCCTGATTACACCAAGCCCGGCGAGCGCATCGACTGGTGGTACCACAATCTCGGCTCGGTGACGGGCGCGGGCGTGGCCGAAATCACCAACCAGATGGAATATGACGATGAGGTCGCCTACAACGCGACCCGTAAGCTCTACGACCTCTCGCGCCGGCAGGACAATCGTCCCTGGTGCCTGACGGTGAGCTTCACGCATCCGCACGACCCCTATGTGGCGCGCCGCAAGTTCTGGGATCTCTACGAGGATTGCCCTCATCTCGACCCTGAAGTCGGCACGATCCCGTTCGACGAGCAGGACCAGCATTCGCAGCGGCTCTTGAAGGCCTGCGACTACGACGCCTTCGAGATCACCCGCGAGCAGGTGCGCAACGCCCGCCGCGGCTATTTCGCCAACATCTCCTATATCGACGAGAAGGTCGGCGAGCTCATCGACGTTCTCGAGCGTGGGCGCATGGCCGAGGATACCGTCATCCTCTTCGTCTCCGACCATGGCGACATGCTGGGCGAGCGCGGTCTCTGGTTCAAGATGTGCTTCTTCGACGGCTCGGCGCGGGTACCGCTGGCAATTGCCGCACCCGACTGGGAGCCGAAGCTGATCAGCCAGCCGGTTTCGACGCTGGACGTGACGCCGACGCTGGCGGCGCTTGCCGGCATCGACATCACCAAGCTGAAGCCCTGGACCGACGGCGAGGATCTGACGCCGCTCGCCACGGGAACCGGCGGACGCGGGCCGGTGCCGATGGAATATGCGGCCGAGGGTTCGATCGCGCCGCTGGTCGGCCTTCGTGACGGCAAGTTCAAGCTGACGCTCTGCGACAAGGACGCGCCGATGATGTTCGATCTCGACGCCGACCCGAAGGAACTGAAGAACCTCGCCACCGACCCCGCCTATGCGGACACGCTGGCGCATCTGACCGCGCAGGCGCAGACGCGCTGGAACCTTGCAAGCTTCGACGCAGCGGTGCGCGAAAGCCAGGCGCGGCGCTGGGTGGTCTACGAGGCGCTGCGCAACGGCGCCTATTATCCCTGGGACTACCAGCCGCTGCAGCGCGCCTCGGAACGCTACATGCGCAACCACATGGATTTGAACGTGCTGGAAGAAAACCAGCGCTATCCGCGCGGCGAGTGAGATTGCCGTTTCGGTGGCGAATCGCTAAGTTCCGCCATCGAAACAAGGAGAAAACTCATGAAAATCAGCGCACGCAACCGCCTCAAGGGCAAGGTCGTCGAGATCACGCTCGGCGCCACGACGGCGCATGTGCGTATCGATATTGGCGGCGGCTCGATCGTGACGTCGTCGATCACCAACGAGGCTGTCAAGGAACTCGGGCTGACCGTCGGCTCCGACGCCTATGCCGTGGTCAAGGCCTCCGACGTGATGGTCGCCGTCGACTGATTACGCCTTCTGGCAATAATGCGCCGTTCCGTCGTCGCCAGTCTGGAAATCGCCAGGCTGCGGCGGCGCGATCGGTTTGAACAGAGTGCGATCCGGCTTCAGGTCGAGCAACGGCGTGCCGTCGAGGCAATCCATGCCGCGCACCAGAAGCGTTGCTCCTTCCACCGCCTCGAGCTTGACGATCGAGGTGCCGATCGGATTGGGGCGAACGGGGGAGCGGAGCGAGAAGGTGCCGTGCACCTTGCCCGAATTGGCCGGGCTCTGCAGCACGAGGTCGCGGCGGGAGCGATCCAGCCAATAGAGGATTTCCAGCCGCTCGAAGGCCTCGACGCCCTTCAGCGCCTGCGTCCAGGGCTCGAAGATCTCGATCCGGCAGATCGGCCCGTCATGGCGCCCCTGGCGCGGGGTTTCCATGCGGGACGTCCAAGGAGTCAGGATACGCCCGATGAAGACGAGGCCGGCATCCGTCGGCGGCGGAACATCGACCGCCACTTCGTTCTTCCGGATTTCGTTTTCCCTGACCATGCTGCGCTCCCAGTCTGCGGGAGGCAGTATGGCATGGCGTTATAGCCGATGAAACATCACGCCGCCTTGGCGACGTGATATTCCTTGATGGCGACCATCTTGATCGCGGGGAAGCGTTCGGATTCGTAGCGCAGCGAGAAGCTGTCCTGCGCCAGGAAGACCGGGTCGCCGTCGAGGTCGCGGGCGATGTCGCCGCGCTTGACGTTCAGGAACTTCTCAAGCTCGGCCGGCTGGTCAGACGAGATCCAGCGGCAGACGGAGAAGCGCGACATTTCAAACGAGACCGGCAGCGTGTACTCGGCCGACAGGCGCTCCTTCAGAACGTCTAGCTGCAGGGCGCCGACGACGCCAACGATAGCCGGCGAACCATCTTCCGGAGAGAAGAGCTGCACGACGCCCTCTTCGGCCATCTGCTGCAGAGCTTCCTTGAGCTTCTTCGCCTTCATCGCATCCTCAAGCCGCACGCGGCGCAGGATTTCCGGCGAGAAGTTCGGCACGCCCTGGAACACCAGCGCCTCGCCTTCGGTCAGCGTATCGCCGATCCTGAGCGTTCCGTGGTTCGGGATGCCGACGACGTCACCTGCAAAGGCGGTATCGGCCAGCTGGCGCTGCGAGGCGAAGAAGAACTGCGGCGCGGTGAGGCCGAGCTGCTTGCCGGTGCGGGCAAGACGCGCCTTCATGCCGCGCTCCAGCTTGCCGGAGCAGATGCGGGCAAAGGCGATGCGGTCGCGATGGTTGGGGTCCATGTTGGCCTGGATCTTGAAGACGAAGGCCGTCATCTTGTCTTCGGCGGCATGCACGGTTCTGATATCGGCAACCTGGTCGCGCGGCGGCGGCGCGAAGTCGCCGAGCGCGTTGATGAGATCGCGAACACCGAAATTACGCAGCGCAGAGCCGAAGAAAACCGGCGTCAGGTGGCCTTCGAGGAAGGCCTTGCGGTCAAACGGGCGGCAGGCTTCGATGGCCAGTTCCGTCTCTTCGACGAAGGCCGAGCGCTCGTTTTCCGGCAGCCGGTCGGCAACAGCCTGCGGGCCGTTGACCTTGGTGGGCGTCACTTCCGTATCGGAGCCGCGCACCGTGTTATCGGCCAGGTGATAGGAGCCGCAGAAGGTCTTGGAGCGGCCGATCGGCCAGGTGACCGGGGCGGTATCGAGCGCCAGCTTTTCCTCGACCTCATCCAGGATCTCGAAGGGATCGCGGCTTTCGCGGTCCATCTTGTTGATGAAGGTGATGATCGGGATGTCGCGCATGCGGCAGACTTCGAAGAGCTTCAGCGTTCTGGGCTCGATACCCTTGGCGGCGTCGATGACCATGACGGCCGCATCCACCGCCGTCAGCGTGCGGTAGGTGTCGTCGGCGAAGTCTTCGTGGCCGGGCGTGTCAAGAATATTGAAGACATTGCCTTCATATTCGAAGGTCATCACCGAGGTGACGACCGAGATACCGCGCTCGCGCTCGATCTTCATCCAGTCCGACCGGGTCTGGATGCGATCCTTCTTCGCCTTGACTTCGCCGGCGAGCTGAATGGCGCCGCCGAACAGCAGCAGCTTTTCGGTGAGCGTCGTCTTGCCCGCGTCCGGGTGGGCGATAATAGCGAATGTGCGGCGGCGGGAAACCGCCTCGGCGAGACTTTCGGCCATGCTATGAATCCTGTGGAGTTGCGGCGTATCTAGCGATTTAGGCGCCGCTTTGCAATTGACCTTGGTCTTGCGGGGGCAAAGTAATGGCGCATGACCATTCACACCGATACCCGCCCGACCCTCAATCTCCTGCGTCTGCCCCATGGCGAAGGCATCGAGCTGCCCGCCTATGAAACCAAGGGCGCCGCCGGCATGGACCTGCGCGCTGCTGTCGACGACGGTGCGCCGATGGTGCTTGCACCGGGCAAGCGGGCACTGGTGCCGACCGGGCTGATCTTCGAGATCCCCGATGGTTTCGAGGGCCAGATCCGCCCGCGCTCCGGCCTTGCCTTCAAGAACGGCATCACCTGCCTCAACACGCCAGGCACGATCGACAGCGATTATCGCGGCGAAGTGAAGGTGCTCCTGATCAATCTCGGCGAGGAGCCGTTCGAGATCACGCGCGGCATGCGCATCGCCCAGATGGTGATCGCGCCGGTCACCCAGGCGCGCGTCGCCGAGATTACCGAGGCGAGCACCACGGCGCGCGGCGCCGGCGGCTTCGGCTCCACGGGCGTGTGATGGAAAAGGCGACCGATAGCTCCGGCCTCACCTTCCGGCAGGACTATTTCGCCGACGACAAGGCTTGGTCGGCGCTGGTGTCGCTGCTCTCTGACACTTTCGCTATCGATCTCGACCCGCTGAAGCGCCTCGGCGGCGCCGATCCCACCAGCATGCCCTTCGGCTGGTTCGACGAGACGGGTCTTCTGGCCGCCAATCTCTCGGCCTTCGCCATGCCTATCGTCATCAACGGCCGCAAAATCAACACCGCCGGCCTGCAATCGGGCGCCGTGCGGCCGCCTTGGCGCGGGCGTGGGCTTTATCGCGACGTGACCCGGAAGGCGCTCGACTGGTGCGAGGGCCAGGGCTTCGAGGCGATCGTGCTCTATACCGATAAGCCTGACCTCTACACGCCCTATGGCTTCCGCTCGCTGCCGATGCATCTTTATGCCGGCGCGGCGCCTGAACCTGCGATGGGCGTCCAGCCGGCGCGGACGCTCGATCCGTGGAAGCCCGAGGATCTTGCGCTGCTGCAGCGGGCGCTGAAATCCCGCACGCCAGTGTCGGATGCTCTCGCGGTCTGCGAGAGCGCGGCGATGTTCCTGATCAACACGCAGTTCGACCCGGATGTGCGGCTGGGCTGGCTGGAGGACCGGCAGGCGGTGGTCGCCTGGAAGGTGGGGGATGACAACACATTCGTGCTGTCGGATGTGATTGCTTCGACCATTCCGCCGCTTGAGGCCATTCTCGGTGGGCTCGGCATCGCGCCCTCGGCGGTCAAGGTTCTGTTTTCGCCGGACAAGCTCGGCTGGCAGGGCGAGGCGCGGGCGATCGACGGCGGCACGCATTTCATGATCCGCGCCGATCTCGACATCAGTCTCGACCGGCCGGCGATGCTTTCGCCGATGGCGGATTTCTAGGCTTTCAGCTCAGCGGCGGCAGGCGGCGCTTTACCGGCGAGGCCTTCACCATCGAGGTGCTGGTCTCGGCCTTCTCCGCGACCTTGTCCAGGATTGTGTCGAGCTGCGCCATGGAGCGGACGACGAGGCGGGCGACGAAGCAATCATCGCCGGTGACCTTGTCGCATTCGACGAACTCCGGAGTCTCCTGGATGATGCGCTCCACCACGTGCAGCTGCCCCGGCAGCGGCCGCACGCGGACGATCGCCTGCAGGGGGTAGCCGAGGGCCGTGGGATCGATATCGACGGTGAAGGCGGAAATGACGCCGCGCTCTTCCAGCCGGCGCAGGCGCTCGCCGGCGCTGGGCGAAGACAGACCGGCTGCCTGCGCCAGCTCCTTCAGCGACATGCGCGCATCGGCGGCCAGCGCCTCGAGAATGCGGCGGTCGATATCGTCGAGATCATTGTTAGGTTGAACGCTCATTTCGCCTCACGATGAAAGGTGAAAGCCACCATTTGGCGCTTCAAGATTATATAAATGGTGTCGCGGCCGCAATATCCTTGCTCTCAACAACGGGAGACTGCGATGCAACAGGATATCCGCAGCGGCAGCATGCAGATGACGGCGGCGATGCTGATTTCGGGGACGATCGGCTGGTTCGTCGTGATATCAGGCCAACCGGTCAGCGGCGTCGTTTTCTGGCGCTGCCTGTTCGGGGCGATCAGTTTGCTCGTTGTCTGCGCGGCGATGGGACTGCTGAGGCCCAGGGCGATCGGGCTGCGTGCCTTCGCGATCGCGGTCTTCGGCGGCGTCGCGATCGTGCTCAACTGGCTGCTGCTCTTCGGCGCCTATGGCCATACCTCGATCTCGGTGGCGACCACCGTCTACAATACGCAGCCCTTCATGCTGCTCGGGCTCGGGGCGCTGTTTCTCGGCGACAGGATCTCGGCGGCGAAGCTGTTCTGGCTGGTGCTGGCATTCATCGGCATGATCGGGATCGTCGAGGGCAAGCCGCAGGTGGCGGGCGCGGGCGGCGATTATGCCACCGGCATCGCCATGGCGCTGGGCGCGGCCTTCTTCTATGCTCTGGCGGCGCTGGCCGCGAAATGGCTGAAGGGCACGCCGCCCCATCTGATCGCGCTGATCCAGGTTTCGACCGGTGTCGTGATGCTGGCGCCGATCACCGACTTTTCGGCCCTGCCCGGTGATATCAAGACATGGTCGCTGCTGGTGACGCTGGGCGTGGTCCATACGGGGTTGATGTATGTGCTGCTCTACGGCGCGATCCAGAAGCTGCCGATCCACCTGACCGGCGCGCTGTCCTTCCTCTACCCGATCGCGGCGATCGTGGTCGACCGGGTCGCCTTCGGCCATGCGCTGCAGCCGCTGCAGATCGCCGGCGCCGCCATCATTCTTCTGGCGGCGGCGGGCATGAATCTTGGCTGGACGCCCGCGCGGCTGCGCAGTGTGCTGCGGGGCGTCCAGGCTTAATGATGGCGATTATTTCGCCTGGCGGGTGATCTCGAAGAGGAACCAGTGGCGGCGCTCGGCCTCGTCGATCCAGTTTTCGAGAAGGCTTGTCGTGGCGACGTCGTTGTGTTCGGAGCAGACGTCGTGGGTCTCGCGCATCAGCGAGATCAGCTGGCGGTTATCATCGCGCAGTTCGGCCAGCATGTCCTCCGGCGTCATGTAGTCGGCGTCGTTGTCGGCAAGGCGCTGCAGGCGGCCGATATGGCCGATGGAGCGCAGCGTCGTGCCGCCGATCTTGCGGGCGCGCTCGGCCATCTCGTCTGTGATGGCGAAAATCTGCTCGGCATGCTCATCCAGCAGCAGGTGATAATCGCGGAAATGCGGGCCGGACATGTGCCAGTGGAAATTCTTGGTCTTGAGATAAAGCGCGAAGGTATCGGCCAGAAGCGCTGCCAGCGCGCCCGAGATATCCTGGATGGCGTTGCTCTTCAAATCGGTCGGGGTCGCGAGGGCCGCGGTCTTGCGCTTTTCGACGGGTGTCGACATGAAATTTTCTCCTTCGCCAGATCGGCGTAATACGGGTGCCGGAACGGGTTGCGTCCCCCATGTGGCCGACAATTCTGGCTCCGGCTACGGCCAGACATCCGCCACCAACCGAGAACTAGAACCGCGACCCGAGGCGTCAATAGCAGACGCCCGTGACAGAATGCCCGCGCCGGAAATCCGCCCCGTTGAGGCTACCCAACGGCCTGTTGAAACGGCCCGGCAAGAGGCGTAGAACACAGCCGATTGGGAGGCTCACATGTCGTTCACCGCACTCTTCGCCTATGCCGCGGCGCTGTTCATCGCCGCCGCCATTCCCGGCCCCGGCATTACCGCCATCGTCGCCCGCGCGCTGGGCTCGAACTTCCGCGAGACCTTCTTCATGGGCCTTGGGCTGGTGCTCGGCGACATGACCTATCTCACCGCCGTGATCCTCGGCCTTGCCTTCGTGGCGCAGACCTTCACCGAGGTGTTCATCGTCATCAAGATCCTCGGCGCGCTCTATCTCGGCTATATCGCCTACAAGCTCTGGACCGCGGGCCTGCTGCCGCAGGACATCGCCGCCAAGAAATCCAGCAATATCGGCATGAGCTTTCTCTCGGGCCTGCTCGTCACACTCGGCAACCCGAAGACGATGCTCTTCTACGTCGCGCTGGTGCCGACGCTGATCAGCATCGACAGCGTCGGGATGCGCGAATACGGCCTGCTGCTTCTCACCACCTTCGTGGTGCTTCTGGTGGTGCTGATCCCCTATATGCTGCTGGCTTCGCGGGCGCGCACGTTGCTCAAACAGCCGCGCGCGCTGCAGGCGCTGAACCGGGTGGCGGCCAGCATTCTGGCGGGCACCGCCGCCTTCATCGCCACCCGCGCGGCCTGAAAAAATCATCCGTTAAACCGTGGTTCGCAAAGGGTTTTTTCTCTGAACCACAGGGTTGGCGGGTGAAGCTACTCTGGCCGACCACCGGCTTAGACCCTATTCTCAGTCCATATTTCATCAAGGGAGCCTTATCATGTCGAAGAAACCGGGCCGCGGCCGCATCTACTCCTCGATCACGGAAACGATCGGCGATACCCCGATCGTTCGACTGGACAAGCTCGCCAAGGAAAAGGGCGTGAAGGCCAACCTTCTGGCCAAGCTCGAATTCTTCAACCCGATCGCCTCGGTCAAGGACCGCATCGGCGTGGCGATGATCGAATCTCTGGAAGCACAGGGCAAGATTTCGCCCGGCAAGACGACGCTGGTCGAGCCGACCTCGGGCAACACCGGCATCGCGCTCGCCTTCGCCGCCGCCGCCAAGGGCTACAAGCTGATCCTCACCATGCCCGAGACGATGTCGGTCGAGCGCCGCAAGATGCTGGCGCTGCTCGGCGCCGAGCTGGTGCTGACCGAGGGCCCTAAGGGCATGAAGGGCGCGATCGCCAAGGCCGAGGAACTGGCCGCAACGCTGCCCGACGCGATCATTCCGCAGCAGTTCGAAAACCCTGCCAACCCCGAGATCCATCGCAAGACGACCGCCGAGGAGATCTGGAACGACACGGACGGCACGGTCGATATCCTGGTGTCGGGCATCGGCACCGGCGGCACGATTACCGGCGCCGGCCAGGTGCTGAAGTCGAAGAAGCCGGAGATCAAGGTGATCGCCGTCGAGCCCGAGGAATCGCCTGTTCTCTCCGGCGGCCAGCCGGGTCCGCACAAGATCCAGGGCATCGGCGCCGGCTTCGCCCCCGCGATCCTCGACACCCATATCTATGACGAGGTCGTCACCATCAACAGCGCCACCGCGCTCGAAACCGCCCGCCACGTCGCCCGCCTCGAAGGCGTGCCCGTCGGCATCTCCTCGGGTGCAGCGCTGGCGGCTGCGATCAAGATCGGCTCCCGCGAGGAAAACGCCGGAAAAAATATCGTAGTGATCATCCCGTCGTTTGCCGAACGCTACCTCTCGACGGCGCTGTTCGAAGGCCTCGGCGGCTGAGGATCGGCTTAGTCCCACATCAAGGAGGGCGCTTCGGCGCCCTTCATGCTGTTTAAGGAAGCCTCCCACGGTGGGTATAGCAAGCGGGCTTCCCAACGCTCCTCACCCCTGTGCTCGTCACAGGGGTCCAGCGCGATCAAGTCCTTGATCGCAAAAAGACTCCCTTGCCGCGCGGACGCGCGGCTGCTGGATTCCCGCCACAAGGGCGAGAATGAGGGCAGAGAATGGCGCGGCGCTCAGAGAGCCACAAGTCAAGCCTCTCTGTCTCACCAAGGCCTTGCCTCCCCTCACTCCCTCGGCCCTCCCCTTCACGCCACCGCCGTCAGCCGCTCGCCCGCCATGCGGTAGGAGATTGCCTCAGCCAAGTGGATGCGACCGACCATCTCCTGGCCATCGAGGTCGGCCAGCGTGCGGGCGACCTTGAGGACGCGGTGGTAGCCACGGGCGGAGAACTTCATCTTTTCGGCGGCGTCGCGCAAAAGCTGCAGGCCGGATGCATCGGGCGCGGCGTAGGTCTCGATCATTGCGGTGGAGCAGCGGGCGTTGGTGCCGGTCTCGCCGAGGCCGGCGGCGCGAAAGCGATCCCGCTGCAGATCGCGGGCGCGGGCGACACGACGGGCGACATCGGCGCTCTTTTCGGCCGGCGCCGGGCGGATCAGGTCGAAGGCGGAGACTGCGGGGACGTCGATCCTGATATCGATGCGATCCATCAGCGGGCCGGAGATGCGGGCCTGGTAATCGGTCATGCAGCGCGGACCACGGGCGCAGCTATGGCCGGGCTCGCCCGCCATGCCGCAGCGGCAGGGGTTCATGGCCGCCACCAGCTGGATCGTGGCAGGATAGCTGACGCGGTGATTGGCCCGCGCAATGATGCACTCACCGGTTTCCAGCGGCTGGCGCAGCGCATCCAGCGCCTGCGGCGAGAATTCGGGAAACTCGTCGAGAAAGAGCACGCCGTGATGGGCAAGCGACGCCTCGCCAGGACGCGCTCGGAAACCGCCGCCGACAAGGGCCGCCATGGTGGCGGAATGATGCGGGGTGCGAAAAGGCCGGCGATCAGAAAGCTTGCCGCCGGAGAGCTGGCCGGCGATCGAATGGATCATCGAGACTTCGAGCAGCTCGGCGGCTGAGAGCGGCGGCAGGATCGACGGCAGGCGGGCGGCGAGCATCGACTTGCCGGAACCTGGTGGACCGACCATCAAGAGATTATGCCCGCCGGCGGCCGCCACCTCCAGCGCCCGCTTGGCGCTCTCCTGGCCTTTGATGTCGGCGAGATCGGGCAGATTGGCGGCGGTGGCGCGGATCGACGGTTCGGGACGCGAGAGCACCTGGGTGCCGCGAAAATGATTGGCGAGCGCGATCAGGCTGCGCGGCGCCAGAATATCGAGCTCGGCGCCGGCCCAGGCGGCCTCGGGGCCGCTTTCGGCCGGGCAGATCAGGCCCTTGCCCATGGCATTGGCGCCGATCGCGGCCGGCAGCGCGCCAGTGACTGCGGCGATCGTGCCGTCGAGATTGAGTTCGCCGATGACGACATAGCCTGAAAGCGCGTCCGCCGGAATGGCGCCGAGTGCGGCCATCAGGCCGAGCGCGATGGGAAGGTCGAAGTGACTGCCTTCCTTGGGAAGATCGGCGGGGGCGAGGTTGACGGTGATGCGCTTGGCGGGGAGCGCCAGGCCGGAGGCGTGGAGTGCGGCATGAACCCGCTCGCGGCTTTCGGCCACCGCCTTGTCGGGCAGGCCGACGATCTGGGTGATCAGCTTGCCGGGCGCGACCATGACCTGGACCTCGACCGGAACCCCTTCTATGCCCTGGAATGCAACCGTGCTGACGCGCGCCACCATGCCCAACCCCTCGGCCCAGATCTCCTGTGGTGCAACCCCTTGCACCTGAAACCGCGACCCATCATGGTCGCGGATTGCAATCTGGCATAGAAATTGGAATGAAACAAGAACAATAAAAGAACAATTGCGCGCCATCGCTGTGGTGCGGTTGTGGTGGGTTGCAGGCGTGGAACAAAGGTAGGGAGAGCTTGCTGCAGGCGTCGCGCAAGCCAGCCACTCAGGTCGAGCAAGTTGGATGCTCAGCAGATGCTCGGCACAAGGCCGAGCATGACGATAGAGCGTGGGGCGGCGTCGCCGCCCGCCCCATAGCCGGCCTTACGCGCGCTTGCGCTCAATCGCATCCCACAAGAGGCTGGCGATGTCGGCGCCGCCGAATTTCTTGACTTCGCGGATGCCCGTGGGTGACGTGACGTTGATCTCGGTCATGTAATCGCCGATGACGTCGATGCCGACCAGCAGGAAGCCGCGTTCGCGCAGTGCCGGGCCGATGCGGGCGCAGATTTCCTTTTCGCGCGCGGTGAGCTCGGTCGCCTCGGCGCGGCCGCCGACGTGCATGTTGGAGCGGCTGTCGTGCTCGGCTGGAACGCGGTTGATGGCGCCGACGGGTTCGCCGTCGACGAGGATGATGCGCTTGTCGCCCTTGCGCACGTCAGGCAGGTACTGCTGGGCGATGTAGGGTTCGCGGAATAGCTGGCCGAACATTTCGAGCAGCGAGGAGAGGTTGCGGTCGTCCTTGGTGGAATGGAAGACGCCGGCGCCGCCATTGCCGTAGAGCGGCTTCAGGATGATGTCGCCCATCTCGTCGCGGAAGCGGCGGATTTCGGCGGGATCCTTGGTGATCAGCGTCCGCGGCATCAGGTCCGAGAATTCGGTGACGAAGATCTTCTCCGGCGAGTTGCGCACCCAGGCCGGATCGTTGACGACGAGCGTCTTCGGGTGGATGCGCTCCAAGAGATGCGTAGAGGTGATGTAGGACATGTCGAAGGGCGGGTCCTGGCGGAGCAGGATCACATCCATGGTCGACAGATCGACGCGCTCGGGCGCGCCGAGATCGAAATGGTCGCCCTTGATGTCGCGCAGCGTCATCGGCTCGACGGAGGCGTAGAGCTTGCCGTCGAGGAAGCTCAGGCGGTCGGGCGTATAGTGGAAGAGCTTGTAGCCGCGGGTCTGCGCCTCGAGGCTCATGGCGAAGGTGGAGTCGCCCGCGATGTTGATGGAGGCGACATGGTCCATCTGGACCGCTACGTTCTTGATCTTGGCCATTTCTGTCCCTTAGCGATTGCCGGACAGATGTAGGCCGCAGAGGGCGCGAACGCAACGGTCAATAGACGGCTTTTGTGCGGTGCGCCGGCGCAATTGGCCGGCGTGTGTTTCAAGCCTCAACTCAAGCCGTATTTCAGGCCGCGATGCCCTGCTGGCCGCTGCCGCGCAGCAGGTTGCGCAGGCGATAGGCGAGCGCCACGGGCTTCGGGAACGGCTTGCGCAGGAAGGCGACCTTGCGGACGTAATTGTCGACGCGCCAGCTGGCCCAGGTGCCGCCGGCGAAGAAGGCGACGTCGCCGGCGCGCAGCATGCGCTCGGTGCCGTCGTCGGCGGTGATGTGCACCTCGCCCTCGAGGATCATCACTGTTTCGTCCCAACCGAAGAACCAGCGGAATTCGCCTGCCGTGCAGTCCCAGATCGCCGTCAGCGCGGCGTCGTCGTGGCCGCGCGAGTGCTCGCCGGTGCGGGCCTGCGGATCGCCGGCGACAATCCAGTCCGGATTGATCGGCGTCGATTTCATGGCGATGAGATCGCTGGAATGCGCGACGAACGACTTGCCGCGCGGAAATGCCACGATGTCGGGCATGGAGCGGGCGGCCAAGGCCATCGCGCTCGCGAACATAAGATGCAGTGATGCCACCAGAACCCCCTGAGTATAGGCTATCCCCTAGTGTGGGGGATATCAGAGAGTCCTCACGGAGCCGTTCAAACATTCGCTAAAGTTGTAACGAGTGTCGCGATAATGCAACGCCCGCCTAACGCGGGCGCTATCGTCAAGCGGGCTGGGCAGCCATGGCGGGCTTAGATGCGCCATCGGTGTCGGCGGCGACGATGCGCTTGCCTGTGTCGGCCGCAAAGAAATGCAGCTTTTCGGGTGCGATGGTCAGGCGCAGTTCGGCGGGAATGTCGATATCGGGCGCCAGCACCGCAGTGATCGGCTGATCGCCGAGCAGGCCGTGGACCAGCCGCTGGGCGCCGAGTTCCTCGACATATTCGACGGTGACGGGCATGGCGTGCTGGTCGGGTCCGGCAAGGCACAAGTCCTCGGCGCGGATGCCGACGGTGACGGCGCCCGAGGTCGGAGCGCAGCCGGAAAGGTCGATCAGGCTGGGCCCGAGCGCCAGCTTGTCGCCGTGCAGCTCGCCCTTCAGGAGGTTCATGGCCGGAGAGCCGATGAAGGAGGCGACGAAGGTGGAGGCCGGGCGGTGGTAGACATCGAGTGGCGAACCGACCTGCTCGATCTTGCCGCCGTTCAGGACGACCAGACGGTCGGCCAGCGTCATCGCTTCCAGCTGGTCGTGGGTGACGTAGATCGAGGTGGTGCCGAGGCGGCGCTGCAGGCGCTTGATCTCGCCGCGCATGGAAACGCGCAGCTTGGCATCCAGGTTGGACAGCGGCTCGTCGAAGAGGAAGACGGCCGGCTTGCGGACGATGGCGCGGCCCATGGCGACGCGCTGGCGCTGGCCGCCGGAGAGCGCCTTCGGCTTGCGCTCGAGATACTGGTTGATCTCTAGCATGCGGGCGGCCTCGGCCACGCGCGCATCGATCTCGGCCTTCGGTGTCTTGCGGTTCTTCAGGCCGTATTCCAGGTTCTGGCGCACGCTCATATGCGGATAGAGCGCGTAGTTCTGGAAGACCATGGCGATATCGCGATCGGCGGGCTCGACATTGTTGACGACGCGCGCGCCGATCTTAACCTCGCCTTCGGAGATGGTCTCAAGCCCGGCGATCATGCGCAGCAGGGTGGACTTGCCGCAGCCGGAGGGACCGACGAGCACGATGAACTCGCCATCGGCAATCTTGAGCTCGATGCCGGAAACGGCGCGAACGCCGCCGTGATAGATCTTGCAGACATTATCGACGTCGATGGAGGCCATTGTTACTTCTCCGTCTCAACCAGGCCTTTGACGAAAAGGCGCTGCATGAAAATGATGACCAGAACCGGCGGCAGGGCCGCGAGGATGACGCCTGCCATCACAAGGTTCCATTGTGTATCGCCATCCAGCACCGCGGCCAGGCGCTTGATGCCCATGACGACGGTGTAGTAGCCGGGTTCGGTGGTGATCAGCATCGGCCAGAGATACTGGTTCCAGCCGTAGATGAACATGATGATGAAGAGTGCCGCGATATTGGTGCGCGACAGCGGCAGCAGGATATCCCAGAAGAACTTCATCGGGCCTGCGCCATCGACGCGCGCCGCTTCCATCATCTCTTCGGGAACCGTCAGGAAGAACTGCCGGAACAGGAAGGTGGCGGTGGCCGACGCGATGACGGGAATGACGAGGCCGGAATAGGAGTTCAGCATGCCGAGATCGGCGACGACCTTGTAGGTCGGCAGGATGCGCACCTCGATGGGGAGCATCAGCGTCATGAAGATGATCCAGAAGGCGACCGTGCGGAAGGGAAAGCGGAAATAGACGATGGCGAAGGCCGAGATGATCGAAATGGCGATCTTGCCGATCGCCACCAGGATGGCCATCGCCAGGCTGTTGCCGAGCATCAACAGGAACGGCGGTGAGCCGGCGTTGGATGCGCCGGTGCCGAGCAGCACGCCGTAGTTCTCCAGCATCTGGTGGCCCGGCGTCATCGGCACGACGCCGGTCAAGAAGTCCGAGGGACCGCGCGTCGAGGCGATGAAGGCGAGGTAGACGGGAAACACCACCATGCCGATGCCGAGGATCAGCACGAAGTGGGTGAGGAAATTGAGGAAGGGGCGGTTCTCGACCATGGCTGGCTCTCGCTTCAATACTGCACTTTGCGCTCGATCCAGCGGAACTGGACGACGGTCAGGACGACCACGATCAGCATCAGCACGACCGACTGCGCGGCCGACGGGCCGAGATTGAGACCGACGAAACCATCGGCATAGACCTTGTAGACAAGGATGTTGGTCGATTGCGACGGACCGCCCGAGGTGGCCGCGTCGATGATCGGGAAAGTGTCGAACATCGCGTAGGTGATGTTGATGACAGCCAGGAAGAAGGTGGTCGGCGACAGCAGCGGGAAGACCACCGTCCAGAAGCGCTTGATGGGTCCGGCGCCATCGATCGCGGCGGCTTCGGTCAGCGAATGCGGAACCGACTGCAGGCCGGCGACGAAAAACAGGAAATTATAGGAGATCTGCTTCCAGGCGGCGGCGATGATGATCAGGATCATCGCGTTGTTCGGGTTCAGGCGATGGTTCCAGCTGTAGCCGAAATGTTCCAGCACATAGGGAATGATGCCGACGCTCGGGTTGAACATGAACCACCAGAGCAGGCCGGATGCGGCCGGTGCCACGGCGTAGGGCCAGACCAGAAGCGTCGTATAGAAGCGCTGCGAGCGGATCACGCGGTTGACGCAGATCGCGAAGAGCAGAGACAGCCCCATCGACAGCACGGTGACACCGATCGAGAAGACGAAGGTGACGGTCAGCGAATTCAGATAATCCGGATCTTGCAGCAAGCGCGTGTAGTTCGCCAAACCGACGAAGGTGTCCTTCAGACCGAAGGGATCCTGGCGCAGGAAGGACTGCCATACGGCCTGAACCGCCGGCCACACGAAGAAGACGATCGTGATGAGCAGCTGCGGTGCGATCAGGAGATAAGGCAGGAGACGGCTTTGGAAGACGGTGCGTTTGGTTTGCATGCATGACCCCTCAAGGAAAATGCCCTCCCCGGACGGGCCGGAGAGGGCTGACGGAGGGAGCGACCCTTAGTTGGAGTTCGCGGCTTCGAATTCGCGCAGCTTGGCATTGCCCTGCTTTGCGGCTTCGTCGAGCGCTTCCTGACCGGTCTTCTTGCCGTTGAGAACGGCTTCGAACTGCTGGTCGATAACGTCGCGGATCTGCGTCAGGTTGCCGAAACGAACGCCCTTGGAGTTTTCGGACGGCGTGCCGCGCATGATCTGCTTGATGGCGATGTCAGAACCGGCGTTCTTTTCGTAGTAGCCCTGCTTCTGACCAAGCTCGTAGGCAGCGTTGGTGATCGGCAGGTAGCCGGTGAACTGGTGCCAATCGGCCTGGACTTCAGGCTGCGACAGGTAGGTGAAGAACTTGGCGGCGCCCTTGTAGACAGCCTTGTCCTTCTGACCGTTCAGAACCCACAGCGTTGCGCCGCCGATGATCGAGTTCTTCGGATCCTGGGTGACCGTGTCGTCGTAAGGCATCGGTGCGAAGCCGACCTTGAAGTCCTTGGCGTTGTTGATGACGCCGGCGCGCGAAGCGGACGAGTTCATGTAGGCTGCGCACTGCTGCGAGTAGAAGAGCGGAGCAGCGTCGGCACCGGCGCTCGGGCCGCCGTACTTGTAGACGCCTTCATCCTGCCAGGTCTTCAGGTGATCCCAGAACTTGGCCTGGTTCGGACCATTGAAGGTGAACTCGGCGTTCATGCCGCCGAAGCCGTTCTGCTGGGTGCCGTAAGGCAGGTTCTGGATGGCGGAATAGTTTTCCAGGCCAACCCAGGTCGCGCCGTAAGACATGGTGAAGCCGCACTTGGCAGCGCCGGAGGAGACGATCTTCTTGCCCATTTCGGCAAGCTCGGCCCAGGTCTTCGGAGCAACTTCAGGATCGAGGCCGGCCTTCTTGAAGACGTCCTTGTTGTAGTAGAGGATCGGGGTCGACGAGTTGAACGGCATCGACAGGATGTTACCCTCAGCGTCGGAATAGTAGCCGACGACAGGCGCCAGGAACTTCGACGGATCCCAAGGCTCACCTTCGTCCTTCATCAGCTGGTAGACCGGATAGACGGCGCCCTTGGCAGCCATCATCGTGCCGGTGCCGACTTCGAAAACCTGAACGATGGCGGGCTGCTGGCCGGCGCGGAAGGCGGCGATAGCGGCCGTCAGCGTCTCGGGATAGGTGCCCTTGTAAACAGGAACGATCTTGTATTCGCTCTGGCTGTCGTTGAACTTCTGGGCAACTTCCTCGAGCTTCTTGCCAAGCTCGCCACCCATGGCGTGCCACCAGGTCACTTCGGTTGCAGCAAAGGACGCGGAAGCGGACAAAGCAACCGCAGCAGCGGCCAATGAAATCGACTTAAACATGAAAAACCCTCTCCACCGTTGTTGGCGTGAGGACGCAATAGAGGCCTATTGTGACACCTCCTTAACAGTTTTGTGACGGGCCGATTACAAATTCCGAAGAATTTACTCAGCTAACGAAAGCGATCAGAACGCATCGCGCAAATGGACCGGCCACCGACCGGGCAGGATGGCGACGATGTCGTAGCGTTGAGACAGGCGGGCATGGTCGCGCTGGCGGGAGAGCCAGAGATCGCTGGCACCACGGATGCGGGTCTGCGCGAGATGCGAGACGGCATCGACGGCCGCGCCTTGGTCGCGGCGAGCCTTCACCTCGACGAAGACGGCCAGATCGCCCTTGCGGGCAATGATGTCGATCTCGCCAAGCCGCGTGCGATAGCGCAGCGCGACGATGCGGTAGCCTTTGAGAATGAGGTAGAAAGCGGCGATGTATTCGGAGACATGGCCCCGACGCAGTGCCTTGCGGCGAAGACCCTTTTGATGCGGGTCCGTAGCGTCGTTACCTGACATCGCCCGCCTTTCGGTCGAGAAGGCGCTGGTAGAGCTCCTTGCGGGGGAGACCGGTGATGCGGGCGGCCTCGGCGGCGGCCTTGGCGGTCGGAAGCGTTTGCGAGAGATCGGCGAGGATGGCGTCGATATCCGTTTCCTCGATTGCGCGCTCCGGCGCCGGGCCGATGACGAGGACGATCTCGCCTTTGACGTTGTCTACATCCGCATAATGAGCGGCGAGCTCGGCGAGCGTGCCCCGGCGGAACTCCTCGTAGCTCTTGGTGAGCTCGCGGCAGACGGATGCCGGGCGATCGCCGCCGAGAACGTCGGCGGCGGCAATAAGCGTGGCGCCGATGCGGTGCGGGGATTCGAAGAACATCAGCGTCGCCGGCGTGGCGGCGAATTCAGAGAGACGGTCGCGGCGGGCCTTGTCCTTGGTGGGCAGGAAACCGGCGAAGAGGAAGGCATCGTTCGGAAGGCCAGAGCCGACAAGGGCTGCCAGCGGCGCCGAGGCGCCTGGGATCGGGATCACCCGATAGCCGGCTTCGATCGCCGATTGCGCCAGGCGATAGCCGGGGTCGGAGACCAGCGGCGTGCCGGCATCGGAGACCAGCGCCACGGACTTGCCTGCTTCAAGCGCCGCAAGCAGCCGGGGCCCGGCTTCGTCGGCATTGTGCTCGTGATAGGCGTAGGGGCGGTTCTGGATGCCGTAGCGATCGAGCAGCACGCGGGTGACGCGGGTATCCTCGCAGGCGAGCACATCGGCACCGGCGAGCGTTTCCAGCGCGCGCAGCGTTATGTCGCCAAGATTGCCGATCGGCGTCGCGACGAGGTAGAGGCCGGGCTCCTGCGGGCGGGCGGGAACGGCCATGTTGTGCAGGCGGAAGCTGCGCTGCCTGCCGCCCTCTGTCGTCGTCTCGTCATTGCTCAAGATATGTGTGCCCTTTCTGGCTTCCGGCCTTTATGGGCGACACCTTTCTCTTCGGCAAGGGGCAGGACTTCGCCGGTAACGGTGATTTCTGTGAGCATCCGCAGCGAAAATGGCAATTGCTGGGGCAGCGACCTTTGCGCCTCTTGCATTCGTCCGCAAAATTCTGCCATTTTGCGCGTCCAATCCTCCGATCCCAGCTTTTGGGAAAGGCATTATTCAGGCGCGTTCAAGCGCGCCCGGGCAGTAACGGTCGAAAGCGGTAGCATCCCATGCGTATTACTATTGAGCGGTCCAACCTTCTGAAGTCGCTGAACCACGTTCACCGCGTGGTTGAACGCCGCAACACGATCCCGATCCTGTCGAACATCCTGCTGCGCGCCGATGGCCAGAACCTCGACATGAAGGCGACCGACCTCGATCTGGAAGTGACGGAAGCGACGCCCGCCAATGTCGAGCAGCCCGGCGCCACCACGGTTCCCGCTCATCTTCTCTACGACATCGTGCGCAAGCTTTCCGACGGTTCGGAAGTGTTGCTCGCCACCAGCCAGGACGGCGGCTCGATGACGGTTCAGTCCGGCCGTTCGAAGTTCTCGCTGCAGTGCCTGCCGGAATCCGACTTCCCGGATCTCACGGCCGGCACCTTCACGCACACCTTCAAGCTGAAGGCGACGGATCTGAAGATGTTGATCGATCGCACCCAGTTCGCGATCTCGACGGAAGAGACCCGCTACTATCTGAACGGCATCTTCTTCCATACGATCGAAAGCGAAGGCGA
The DNA here is from genome assembly GCA_900467745.1 of Hyphomicrobiales bacterium. Lineage (GTDB taxonomy): Bacteria > Pseudomonadota > Alphaproteobacteria > Rhizobiales > Rhizobiaceae > Rhizobium. Next base: position 44,520 of record UBQW01000037.1, on the reverse strand, counting down.
CCTGAAGCTGCGCGCCGTCGCCACCGACGGCCACCGCCTGGCGCGCGCCGACGTCAACGCTCCCTCGGGTTCCGAGGGCATGCCTGGCATCATCATTCCGCGCAAGACGGTCGGCGAGCTGCAGAAGCTGGTCGACAATCCGGAAGCGATGGTCACGGTCGAAGTTTCCGACGCCAAGATCCGCCTTTCCATCGGCTCGATCGTCATGACCTCGAAGCTGATCGACGGCACCTTCCCCGATTACCAGCGCGTCATCCCGACCGGCAACGACAAGGAAATGCGCGTCGATTGCACGAGCTTCGCGCAGGCCGTCGACCGCGTCTCGACCATTTCTTCGGAACGCGGCCGCGCCGTGAAGCTGGCGCTTTCCGACGGGCAGCTGCTGCTCACCGTCAACAACCCGGATTCGGGCAGCGCCACGGAAGAAGTGGCCGTCGGCTACGACACCGATGCCATGGAAATCGGCTTCAACGCCAAATACCTGCTCGATATCACCGCGCAGCTTTCCGGCGATCAGGCGATCTTCCTTCTGGCCGACGCCGGCTCGCCGACGCTCATTCGCGACACCGCCGGTGACGATGCCCTTTACGTGCTGATGCCGATGCGCGTGTAGCGCGTCGCATTTGCCGTTCAAACTTTGTCAATTGCGACGCTCTGCCTTGTTTTAGCGCCGTATTGCCTGCACATAAGCATGCAGCATGTGCTGCACGAAGGAGAACGGCATGGGTGGCTTGCGCCTCAAGGAACGGCTGGGCAAGAAATTCGACGAGGAGATCCGGTTTTTCAAGGGGATGATGCAGGGGCCGAAGACCGTCGGCTCCATCGTGCCGACGTCGTCGATCACGGCGCGCAAGATGGCAAGCGTCATCAATCCGAACTCCGGACTGCCGGTTCTCGAACTCGGCCCGGGCACCGGCGCCATCACCAAGGCCATCCTGCAGCGTGGCGTGAAGCCTGAAAATCTTGTCGCGATCGAATATTCGACCGACTTCTACGAACATCTGGTGCGGCTCTATCCCGGCGTGAATGTCATCAACGGCGACGCCTTCAATCTCGACAAGACGCTGGCTCATATGGATGGGCAGAAATTCGACAGCGTCGTTTCCGCCGTGCCGCTTTTGAACTTCCCGATGCAGGCGCGTATTGCCATGTTGGAAAGCGTGCTGGACCGGCTGCCGGCTGGACGCCCCTTCGTGCAGATTTCCTACGGCCCGGTTTCGCCGATCATCGCGCGGCCCGAGCGCTACCATATCCAGCACTTCGACTTCATCGTCCGCAACATTCCGCCGGCGCAGCTCTGGATCTACCGCCGAGGCTGACGTGTTCGGTCTCTACATCACCCACCCGCAAGTGAAGATCGACGCAGCCGTCCCGCTTCCCAAGTGGGGCTTGTCGGATGTCGGCGTCGCACGCGCGCGGTTGGCGGCGGATAATCCCTGGGCGTCGCAATTGCGACGTATCGTCAGCAGCGACGAGACCAAGGCGATCGAGACCGCCGCGATCCTGGCCGCACCCTCGGGCGTTTCCGTCGAGATCGTCGAGGGCATGCACGAGAACGACCGGTCCGCGACCGGCTTCCTGCCGCCGCCGGAATTCGAGAAGGCAGCGGACTGGTTCTTCGCCAATCCCGATGAGAGCTTCAACGGATGGGAGCGGGCGATCGATGCGCAGCGCCGGATCGTCTCCAACGTCGAGCGCATTCTCTCCACGCACGATACCAGCCTGCCGATCGCATTCGTCGGCCACGGCGGCGTTGGCACGCTGTTGAAGTGTCACCTTGAGGGCCGGCCGATCGGGCGAGACCGCGACCAGCCCGGTGGCGGCGGCAATCTCTATTGTTTCCGTCTTGCGGATCGGCGCCTATCATGCGACTGGACGCCTATCGAAGACTGGCAGGGATGGATGTGAGATGGACGCGCGCGAACGGTTGATCGTCGGACTGGATGTTCCGACACTCGGTGAAGCCGAGAAGATGGTCGCGACGCTCGGCGACACCGTCTCCTTCTACAAGATCGGCTACCAGCTGGTCTTCGCCGGTGGTCTGGAATTCGCCCGCGACCTTGCCAAGGACGGCAAGAAAGTCTTCCTCGACATGAAGCTGCTCGACATCGACAACACGGTCGCATCGGGCGTCGAAAACATCGCCAAGATGGGCATGTCGATGCTGACGCTGCACGCCTATCCGAAAGCGATGCGCGCCGCCGTCGAGGCCGCCAAGGGCTCGGGGCTCTGCCTGCTCGGCGTCACCGTTCTGACCTCGATGGACGAAGCCGACCTCACCGAGGCCGGCTATAGCGGCGATCCGCGCTCGCTGGTGCTGCGCCGCGCCGAACAGGCGCGCGAGGCCGGCATGGGTGGCATCGTTTGCTCCGCCGAGGAATCTGCTGTCGTGCGCGAAGTCGTCGGTCCCGACATGGCGATCGTCACCCCCGGCATTCGCCCGAGCGGCAGCGAGCGCGGCGACCAGAAGCGGGTGATGACGCCCTATGACGCGCTGCGCGCCGGCTCGACGCATCTCGTCGTCGGCCGCCCGATCGTCAAGGCGCCGGAGCCTGAGAAGGCGGCCAAAGCCATTCTCGACGAGATGGTGCTTGCGCTCTGGCCCGCCAACCGCTGATTTTACATAAACTAGGAGGAGACACCATGGCCAAGGGATACTGGATCGCTCGCGTGGATGTGCGTGACACCGAGCGCTACAAGGATTATGTCGCCGCCGCCAAGCCGGCCTTCGAAAAATACGGCGCCAATTTCCTCGCCCGCGGCGGCGCGCTGACCGAGCTCGAGGGCAAGGCGCGGGCGCGCAATGTCGTCATCGAGTTCCCCTCGATGCAGCACGCGGTGGATTGCTACAACTCCCCTGAATACCAGATCGCCGCCAAGATCCGCCAGGAAGTGGCCGACGCGGAAATGGTTGTCGTCGAAGGCGTTTGAGGCAGATCAAAGTCGTGGCAAGCGTGGTGCGATAGGTCTTTTCGTCGCACCCTGATTGGGCTAAGACGAGATCACCCGCCAATCACATCAGCCTTCCGAGGAACCTGCCATGACCCTTGCCAACCTGCCGCCACTCGTCACCGTGTTCGGAGGCTCCGGCTTCGTTGGCAGGCACGTCGTACGCGCGCTGGCCAAGCGCGGCTACCGCATCCGGGTTGCCGTGCGCCGCCCGGATCTCGCCGGTTTCCTGCAGCCGCTCGGCAATGTCGGCCAGATCTCCTTCGTGCAGGCCAACCTGCGCTACCGCCAGTCGGTCGACCGCGCCGTCGAGGGTGCGTCCTACGTCGTCAACTGTGTCGGCATCCTGTTTGAAAGCGGCCGCAACTCGTTTGAGGCCGTCCAGGAATTCGGCGGTTGCGCCGTGGCCGAAGCCGCGCGCGGCGCCGGCGCCAAGCTGGTCCACATCTCCGCGATCGGCGCCAACGCCAACTCCGATTCGTCCTACGCCCGTACCAAGGGCCGCGCCGAAGCCGCGATCCACTCGGTCGCGCCTGACGCCATCATCTACCGTCCGTCGATCGTGTTCGGTCCGGAAGACGGCTTCTTCAACAAGTTCGCCGGCATGGCGCGCTCGGCACCGTTTCTGCCGCTGATCGGCGGCGGCAAGACGAAGCTGCAGCCGGTCTATGTCATGGATGTCGCCGAAGCGGTCGCCAAGGCTGTCGAAGGCAAGGTTGCCGGCGGCAAGATCTATGAACTCGGCGGTCCCGAAGTGCTGACGTTCCGCCAGTGTCTCGAAGCGGTGCTGAAGTCGACCGCGCGCACCAACCCGCTGGTCTCCCTTCCCTTCGGCGTTGCCTCGATGATCGGCAGCGTTGCCTCCATGATCCCGCTGATCGCCCCGCCGATCACCGCCGACCAGGTGAAACTCCTGAAGAAGGACAACGTCGTTTCCAAGGAAGCCGAAACAGAGGGGCGGACGCTGCGGGACCTCGGCATTGCGCCGACGATGGTAAGCTCCGTCATCGACAGCTACCTCGTGCAGTTCCGCCCGCAGGGCCAGTATACGAACAGCGGCAAGGCTGCCTGATCAACGCCGATTTTCTTAACGACAACGCCGCTCGCGGACCCCGCGGGCGGCGTTGCGCGTTTCGAGGCAGGGACTAAAAAACAGGCTAAACCATCCGCTTTCGCGGGGTTATGCACCGCCGGGCGTTGCATAAAAGTCGCATGAAAAGTTTAGCGGAATTAACAGGAAATTTAGCAGGAACATTTATTGCTATTTCCCATTCCTCTGACTACACACCCCGCGCGTCTGTGCTTGGACTCAGCGCCACACGTAGGCGCGCTCAAACGACTTGAAAGGTTACTTCGATGGGTAGGTCAATTGCGCTGCTTTTTGCTTCCGCGGCGCTGGTGATTCTGGCTGGTTCTTTCGTGGCGCCCGGTTCGGTCGCTGCCGTGAAGGGCGAATGCTCGCCGGCCTACGGCGTTGATCCCTGCGAAACCGCAGCTCTCAGGTAAAAGAAAAACCGGCGCCCCAAGACGCCGGTTTCTTTCTTTGGTCGGGGAGCTTTGCTTCCCGATCAGGCGATCATACCGACCGATGCCATGCCGAGAAGGATGGCGCCGAGAATGATGCGGTAGATCGCGAAGGCCGTGAACTTGTTGCTCTGGATATAAGAGAGCAACCACTTGACGGCGACGAAGGCAACGATCGTCGACACGACGAAGGCGATGCCGAGAGCGGTCCAGTCTTCATTGGCCGCGCCACCATCCTTGAACGTCTTCAGCAATTCATAGGCGCTTGCCGCATACATGGTCGGGATACCGACGAGGAAGGCGAATTCCGTGGCGGCCGCGCGGTTGCCGGTGCCGGCGAGCATGGCGACGAAGATCGTCGACGCCGAACGCGAGGTGCCCGGAAACACGCCGGCGACGACCTGCGCGATACCAACAAGGATGGCGACCAGCCAGGTGATTTCCTTGTGCGGCGGGCGACGGGCGGCGAGCCATTCGGCAACCATCATCCAGATACCGCCGATGATCAGCGCCCAGGCGATTGGGGTCGCGGTGCTCGGGAGCTCGAAGCCGAGCTTTTTCACGATCAGGCCGAGGACGGCGGTGATCAGGAAGGCCAGGATGAGCTTGAAGAGATAGGAGCGGTTGGCGGGATCCTGCCAGCCGAGCAGGAGTGTCATGATACGGCGCCAGTAGATGATGGTGACGGCGAGGATGGCGCCGGCCTGAATGACGATGTTGAAAAGATCAGACCGGTGGCCGAGCCATTGCTCCGCAATGATGAGGTGGCCGGTGCTTGAAATCGGTAGAAACTCGGTAATGCCTTCGACTATGCCTAGGATTATCGCGTTTATGTAATCCATCAATTGTCTCCGTTTCGGGGTTCGGTCAGACGGGAATTGTGCTGTGCCGCTGGGGGAACGGCATTCATTTTCACCAGACGAGGATGCGACGAGAACCTCTGATCGGTTGTCGGCGATTTTTGGGCGAGGTCGATTTCCTTCGTCAGGGTTTCGGGCGGCCCGACTCGCTTGTGTTGGAGGGGCCAAACTTCTATAGCTTCAACGAATGAGTCATGACTAGGGCGCTATAATCATCGCGTCCTTGCGACGTGCACCCCCAGCCATCCAAAAATCCGAGTCTCGATGCCCACGCTCTATCATCACCCCATGTCATCCGCATCACGCTTCGTCCGGTTGATCCTGACGGAGTATGGCTATCAGGCAGACCTGATCGAAGAGCAGACCTGGGAGAAGCGCCGGGATTTCCTGGCGCTCAACCCGGCCGGCACGCTGCCCGTCTATGTCGACGACAGCATGCGCGCGCTCTGTGGGTCGACCGTGATCTCCGAGTATCTCGACGAGACGCACGGCGTTTTGAAGCGTGACCGCCGGCTCTTGGCCGAAGACCCCTTCCAGCGCGCCGAAATCCGGCGGCTGACCGAATGGTTCATGGTCAAGATGGAAACCGACGTCACCCGGCCGCTGGCGCGCGAGCGCGTCTACAAGCTGCAGATGACGGCCGACCAGGGCGGTGGCGCACCGGATTCGAAGATCCTGCGCACGGCACGCGCCAATATCCGCCAGCATATGAAGTATCTGACGTGGCTCTCCGGCTCGCGCCAGTGGCTGGCGGGCGATCGAATGAGCTATGCCGATCTGGCGGCCGCGTCTTCCGTCTCCATTCTCGACTATCTCGGCGAGATCGATTGGACGGAATCGCCCCTCGTCAAGGAATGGTACCAGCGCATCAAGTCGCGCCCGTCCTTCCGCCCGCTGCTCACCGAGCGCGTGCGCGGCCTGACCCCTGTTTCGCACTACGCCGACCTGGATTTCTGACGGGGCCTCTCATGCCCGAACGATCCGTACAGACCAAGGAAGACAAACGCCTGCAGACGCTGACCGCCTTCGTCAAGGCGGAAGCGCAGGCGCTCGGCTTCGATCTCTGTCGGATCACGCGGCCGGACAGCATTCCCGAAGCGAAGGAGCGGCTAGGCCAGTTCATCGATGCCGGCAGGCACGGGACGATGGAGTGGATGGCCGAGACGCGCGAGCGGCGTGGCGATCCACGCACGCTGTGGAGCGACGTGAAATCGGTCGTCGTCTTCGCGATGAACTATGGCCCCGAGGAAGACCCGCGCGGCATTCTTGAGAAGCCGGACAAGGCTGCGATCTCGGTCTATGCGCGCAACCGCGATTATCACGACATCATCAAGGGCCGGCTGAAAGAGATCGCCACGCGGTTTGCGGCACGCGCCGGCGAAGATGTGAAAGTGTTCGTCGATACCGCCCCCGTGATGGAAAAGCCGCTGGCGGCCGCCGCCGGGCTTGGCTGGCAGGGCAAGCACACCAATCTCGTCAGCCGCGCGCATGGCTCCTGGCTGTTTCTCGGCTCGATGTTCACCACGGCCGATCTCTTGATCGACACGCCCGAGATCGATCATTGCGGCTCGTGTCGCGCCTGTCTCGACGCCTGCCCGACGGCAGCCTTTCCGGCGCCCTACCAGATCGACGCTCGGCGGTGCATTTCCTATCTGACGATCGAGCACAAGGGGCCGATCGATCCAGCCATCCGGCCGCTGATCGGCAACCGCATCTATGGCTGCGACGACTGTCTCGCGGCCTGTCCGTGGAACAAGTTCGCCAGTGCTGCTTCCGAAATGAAGCTGAAGGCGCGCGAGGATCTGCAGGAGCCGGATATCTCCGCGCTGCTTGCGCTCGACGATCCCACGTTCCGCAGCTTCTTCAGCGGCTCCCCGGTCAAGCGCATCGGCCGCGACCGCTTCGTGCGCAATGTGCTCATCGCAGCCGGCAACTCCGGCGATCGCCAGTTCCTCGATGCCTGCCGTTCTCTTGCCGCCGATGCCTCTCCTGTCGTCCGCGCCATGGCGATATGGGCGCTGTCCCGGCTGATGGAGGCTGGCGAATTCAAGCGCTTTGCGGCACAAAGGCCCCAGGATGAGTCGGACAGCGATGTGCTGAACGAATGGAGACTGGCGGGAGCGGCGTGATGCATCTTGTGATTTTCGGTTGCGGCTATTCCGGCACGGCAATCGCCAAGGCGTTCATGGCCGAGGGTTTCCGCGTTTCCGGCACAACGCGCTCCGAAGAGAAAGCGGCGGCGCTGAGAGCGCAGGGTATCGAGGCCTTCGTCTTCGACGGCGAGACGCTCGATGCGACGCTTATCGACGCCATGCGCTCGGCCACGCATCTGGTGCAATCGATCGCGCCGCGCGAGGCGGGCGATCCGGTGCTGAAGCTTGCCGGCGAGCGCATCGAGACGCTCATGCCCGCGCTCTCCTGGATCGGCTATCTGTCGACCGTCGGCGTCTATGGCGACCACAAGGGCGAATGGGTGAGCGAGGAGACGCCTTGCGTTCCGGTCTCGGGTCGTTCCAAGGAACGGCTGGAAGCGGAGGCGGCGTGGATTGCGATCGGCGAGGGGATCGGCATTCCCGCGGCGGTGATGCGTCTTTCCGGCATTTACGGCCCCGGCCGCAATGCCTTCGTCAATCTGGCGCGGGGCACGGCGAGAAGGCTGATCAAGAAGGATCAGGTGTTCAACCGCATCCGCGTCGAGGATATCGGCGCCAGCGCGCGCTTTCTTTCCGAGCATAAACTTGGCGGCATCTATAATGTGACCGACGACCGCCCCGGCCCGCCGCAGGATGTCATCGTCGAGGCGGCCCGCCTGATGGGTGTCGAGCCGCCGCCGGAACAGGCCTTCGAGAGCGCCGAGCTCACGCCGATGGCACGCTCCTTCTATGGCGAGAACAAGCGTGTTTCGAACGCCAAGCTGAAGGCCGCCGGCTTCACCTTCGCCTTCCCCACCTACCCGCAATCACTCGCGCAGTTGTTGCAAAACGAGCGCTGGCGCGGCTGACTTAGACGCCCCTGATATCGCTACATTGCATGCGATGAATTGGTAGGAAATTCCTACTCCAGGCAGATTTCGTTAAAATTTGGCGCAAAATTTGGGCGGAAGCCTTGGAAATTGCCCAAATGGGGCGAGAATTATGACGCTTGCGCAAAATTATTTTCGTGATTTTTGTGATCACGGGAGTCGTGAATGGCTTCCCGCAAAAAAAGTTCTAATTTTACTTGATTCAATTGCGCTTTTTTCATTCAAAACCGCTTGACGAGGGTTCGAATCATTTTGCCGGCTCATCACATATATTTCAATATGTAACATTCCGTGATCACTCGGGGCACTTTTCTGCCACTTTTCGACCGGTTTAAGCCCCCGCCGCCCACAAGGCGTAGGTTTAACAGTTGAGGGACACCCCGTTTTGAAGAAAATCTGCCGTTCTATTATCGCCGTCACAACTATAGCAGCCTGTTCTACGATCCTTCCGATGGAAGGTTTTGCTGCAAATGGTTGCGGTGGCGCGTCGTGGTACGCACTTCACTCCAAAACCGCTTCCGGCGAACGCATGAACCCGACCATCAATACTGCCGCGCACCGCTCGCTCGCCTTCGGCACCAAGGTCAAGGTCACCAACCGCAACAACGGCCGCAGCGTCGTCGTCCGCATCAACGATCGTGGCCCTTTCATCCGCGGCCGCGTTCTCGATCTTTCCCGTGCAGCCGCCAGCAACATCGGCATGGTCAGCACCGGCACTGCCAAGGTCTGCTACGAAGTCATCGGCTAACGCCTGATATAAGGCACCGCTTGCTCTTGCCGCCAATCGCGGATACCACGCGGTTGAGACTTGTGTACCATCCGCTGCGTCTGTCGCGCTTCCTGCGGATCGTTCACAAGCCGCCGGTCCTTGAAGGTCCGGCATTGATCCAGGCAATAGGAGCGTTGTGAATGCGATTGGGCGGTAGGCTCGAAGGGGCGATTTCGGTTCTTGAAGACATCGATGCCCGCAGACGGCCTGTCGCCGATGCCCTCAAGGATTGGGGGCTGGCGCATCGCTTCGCCGGTTCCGGCGATCGCGCCGCAATCGGCAACATCGTCTACGACGCGCTTCGCATGCGCCTTTCACACGCCTGGCTGATGGACGACGACAGCGCATCGGCAATCGCCCATGCCGTCATGTTCCGCCAGTGGGGCTTTACGCCCGAGACGCTTGCCGCCGAGCTTGCAGATGACAAGTTCGCGCCGGCAGCACTCTCCGAGGCAACGCTTTCGGCCTTTCACTCCCGTGATCTCAAGGACGCTCCTTCCCATATTCAGGGCGATATCCCGGAGTGGATACAGCCCACCTTCGAAAAATCCTTCGGCGAAACCTGGCTGAGAGAAGCACAGGCGCTTGCCGAGCGACCGACGCTCGATCTGCGTGCGAACATCCTGAAGGCCACCCGCGAAAAGGCCGTCAAGGCGCTCGAAAGATCAGGCGCACAGGAGGCCAGCATCGCGCGCTACGGCATCCGGATTGCCGCGGGCGAAGGAGCCTCCCGTCTTCCCAACGTGACAGCTGAGCTTTCGTTCCAAAAAGGCTGGTTCGAGGTTCAGGACGAGGGATCGCAGATCGTGGCCGATCTCGTGCTGCCACAGGATGGCGAGCAGGTGCTCGATTATTGCGCCGGCGGCGGCGGCAAGACGCTCGCCATGTCGGCGGCGATGCACAACAAGGGCCAGGTTCACGCCTATGACGCCGACCGCAAGCGGCTGGCGCCGATCATCGAACGCCTGAAGCGCGCCGGCACCCGGAACGTCCAGGTGCACGACAATCCGAAGGCGCTGAAGAACCTCGAGGATCGTTGCGACAAGGTGCTCGTCGATGCGCCCTGCACGGGAACCGGCACATGGCGCCGACGCCCGGATACGAAATGGCGCCTGACCGCCAAGAACCTCGACGAGCGCACCGCCCAGCAGCAGGACGCACTGAGCCAAGCGAGCGCCTATGTGCGCCCCGGCGGCGAACTGATCTATGTGACCTGCTCGGTGCTGCCGCAGGAAAACGAGGAACAGGTGCGCGCGTTTACCGCCGCCAATCCGGAATTCGAGATTTCGGGTGCGCTTGAGGGCTGGGATCAACTGTTCGGCAAGGACAGCCCGCATCCGCGCTCGTCGGATGGCCAGACGATTACGCTGACGCCCGCGTCAACTGACACGGACGGATTCTTCTTCTGCCGGATGAAGCGCAAGGCCTGATGGAGGGCTCCAGAGGAGCCTAGATCAGTGAGGGGCCCGCAGCGGATATTGATGCCGCGGCGGGATCAGGTGATGCAGCACGGCGATCGCGATCAGCAGCGCACTGCCGAAACCGACGATCAGAAACAGCATCGGCCCGCCCATATGCGAGCCGAAGGCCACCAGCGGCACGGCACCCGCCGGCGGATGGGTCACGCGCAGCATCAGCATGCCGGCAATGGTCAGCCCGACGGCGATCGCGCCGACCCACCAGAGACCCGGAAACAGGAACACCGCCAAGCCGCCAATCAGCGCCGCCAGAAGGTAGCCGCCGATGACGTTGGCTGGCTGCGCGAGCGGGCTCTTTGGCTGGCCGAAGATCAGCACCGCCGTTGCGCCAAAGGGCGCGATCAGCAGCGGAATACCGGTGAAAACGGTCAGCGCGCCGACCGAGGCCATGCCGATCATGGCGCCGATGCCGGATTTCAGATGGAGATGGACGGTACCCTTCGGTTCATGGCGATGGGTGAAATGCTTGATATGTCGGCGCATACGCGGTCAATCCGGACAGTGTTTATGCAGTTGCACAGTGATTACTCATATATCGCCCATTTTCCAAGCAATTCGATTTCGATTTGACGGCCTTTCGGCGCATTTCCTTCCTTAAAACCATTCCAAACTAGAGTGTTTGACACCAGTTTGCTTTTGGGCGAAGACATTTTCGCCGGGCCTTATAAAGCATGCCCGTCACAGGAGAGGATCCCATGAAACTCAACAGGAATTTCTGCGCAGCCCTGGCGCTGGCGGTGGCCCCAACCGCTCTGTCCGCCATCCCCGCTTACGCGGCCCCGGATGCTGCTGCCGTTGTGAAATATTACACCGAAGTCGGCCACGCGAAGTATGAGGACGCGCTGATCACGGCGAAGGCCCTCGACGCCGCGATCGACGCCTTCTTGAAGGAGCCGACGGACAAGACGCTTGAAGCTGCCCGCGCCGCCTGGATCAAGGCTCGCGTTCCCTACCAGCAGACGGAAGTCTACCGCTTCGGCAACCCGATCGTCGATGACTGGGAAGGCAAGGTCAACGCCTGGCCGCTCGACGAAGGCCTGATCGACTATGTCGACGCCTCCTACGGCACCGAGAGCGACGAGAACGCGCTTTACGTCGCCAACGTGATCGCCAACAAGACGATCAAGATCGACGGCAAGGATGTTGACGCTTCGAAGCTGACGCCCGAATTCCTCTCCGGCACGCTGGCGGAAGCCGGCGGCGTGGAAGCCAACGTCGCGACCGGCTATCACGCCATCGAATTCCTGCTCTGGGGCCAGGACCTGAACGGCACCGGCCCAGGCGCCGGCAACCGCCCGGCTACCGATTACGACCTGAAGAATTGCACGCACGGCAATTGCGACCGCCGCGCCGAATATCTGAAGTCGGCCTCGACGCTTCTGGTCTCCGACTTGCAGGAAATGACCGACAACTGGAAGCCGGATGGCGAAGCCACGAAGCATGTCGAAGCCGATCCGAAGGCCGGCCTCGTCGCCATCCTGACCGGTATGGGCTCGCTCTCTTACGGCGAACTCGCCGGCGAGCGCATGAAGCTCGGCCTCATCCTGCACGATCCGGAAGAAGAGCATGATTGCTTCTCCGACAACACCTACAACTCGCACCTCAACGACGCTGTCGGCATCGCTGCCGCCTATACGGGCAACTACACCCGCGTCGACGGTACGAAGATGAAGGGTCCGTCGCTGCACGATCTCGTCGCCGCCAAGGACAAGAAGCTCGACAAGGAAATGCAGGGCAAGCTCGACGCGACGCTGAAGGCGATGGCGATCATGGCCAAGCGCGGCCAGAACGTCGAGAAGTACGACCAGATGATCGCCGAGGGCAACAAGAAGGGCAACGCCGTTGTCCAGGCTGCCATCGACGGCCTCGTCGACCAGACGAAATCGGTGCAGCGCGTGATCGCCGCGCTCGATCTCGGCACGGTCAAGCTTGAAGGTTCCGACAGCTTGGATAATCCTACTGCCGTCTTCAAATAAGTAAAAAGGCGGGCCGCTTCGCTGTCGAGGCGGCCCGAACTCCGAAATGTCGCCTTTCCCGGCCCGTCGTCTTCTCTTCAGCGCAACCATCTGCGCCACGATCGCCGGCCTTTCCGCCGCCCTTGCCGATAATTTCGACCTTCCCACCAAGCGCACCGATCTCACCGAAGCCGACGCCAAACGCGTCGCCGATGTGACGCGGCCGACCACCGACTTCTCCAAGGCCGAGCAATACGAGGCCATGCAGGCGGGCGGCGCGACGTCGATCGATCCGGTGACGCGCAATTCCTTCTCGCATATCTCCGCGAACATCCCTTTCGAGGAGGAGCAGCCGTTCAAGCTCGGCAATGCGCTCTTCAAGAAGCTCTGGGTTTCCGCCCCCTCCTCGACGCAGGCCTCCGACGGGCTGGGGCCGCTGTTCAACGCGCGCTCCTGCATGAACTGCCATCTCAATGACGGGCGCGGCAAGCCGGAGCCCGACGCCAGCACCAGCTCGATGTTTCTCAGACTGGCGCGCACGGCCAAGACGCCCGACGAGGAGCGCGCCGTCGCCGATGCCGAGACCATCAACTTCCCCGATCCCGTCTACGGCCACCAGCTGCAGGACCGCGCGGTACCCGGCCTTCCCGCCGAGGGGAAGATGGCGGTCAGCTACACTGAAGAGCCGGTGACGCTCGCGGGTGGCGAGACCGTGTCGCTGCGGCGACCGCGCTACGCAATCGACAATCTCGGTTACGGCCCGCTCGACCCGGCAACGACGATCTCGCCGCGCGTGGCGCCGGCGATGATCGGACTGGGGCTGATCGAGGCCATTCCGGAGGCCGATATCCTCGCGCATGCCGATCCCGACGACAAGGACGGCGACGGCATTCGCGGCAAGGCGGCGATCGTGCGCGACCACCGCACCGGAAAGATCGCGCTCGGCCGCTTCGGCTGGAAGGCGCAGAATGCCAGCGTGCGCGACCAGAGCGCCGATGCGTTCCTCAACGACATCGGCATCTCCACCCCTGACCAGCCCGACCCGCATGGCGATTGCACGGATGCGCAGGCCAAGTGCAAGGCGATGGCCACAGGCGTGCAGAAGCGGCTTGGAAACGAGGAAGCGCCGGGGCCGATCCTCGACCTCGTGACCTTCTATTCCGCCAATCTGGCCGTGCCGGCGCGGCGCAAGGCGAGCTTTCCCGAGACGCTGAAGGGCAAGCAGGTTTTCTACGAAAGCGGCTGCACGGCCTGCCATGTTCCGAAGTATGTGACGCGGCGCGACAGCCTCGACAAGGCGCAGTCCTTCCAGCTGATCTGGCCCTATTCCGACTTCCTGCTGCATGACATGGGCGACGGGCTGGCGGACGGACAACAGGTTGGACTTGCAAGCGGACGTGAATGGCGCACGCCGCCGCTATGGGGTATAGGTCTCACCAAGACTGTCAGCGGACATAGCTTTTTCCTTCATGACGGCCGGGCCAGAAACCTCACCGAGGCCATTCTCTGGCACGGCGGCGAAGCACAAAAGTCGCGCGACGCATTTGCCTCCCTGCCTGCGGATAACAGGCAGGCACTGATTACGTTTTTGGAGTCTCTTTGATGCGCCTTTGGTACCCTCTGGTTCTCTCCCTTGCCCTTGCCTCCAATGCCGTGGCGCAGACGGCCGCTCCGCAGGCGGCCCAGGCTGCCGCACCGGCGGCCCCGGCTGGCCAGGCTGCCGCTCCGGCGGGCTTGAACGAGGATGCCGTGCCTGCCGTGATGCAGCGCGCGGTCGACGAGGTGATCCGCCCAGGTTACCGCAATGCCCAGCAATCCGCGGCGCGGCTGACCACGGCGATGAAGGATCTTTGCGACAAGGGCACGCCTGGCAGCCTCGACAAGGCGAAGTCGGCCTTCGACGACATCATCCGCTACTGGTCGGCCATCGAAATGGTGCAGGTCGGTCCCGTCATCCAGGACAATCTCTTCGAGCACATCCTGTTCTATCCGGACCGCAAGGGCGTGGGCCTGAGGCAGGTGCAGACGCTGATCGCCAAGGCCGATCCCAAGGACACGACGGTCGATGCAATCGCCTCAAAGAGCGTTGCCCTGCAGGGCCTGACGGCGCTCGAATACGTGCTCTACGGCACCGGATCGGAAGACCTCACCAACCAGAAGAGCGGTTTCCGCTGCCTCTATGGTGCGGCCGTTGCCGGCAACATCCAGCGCGAGGCGGCCGAAGTGGTCGCCGCCTGGGAAAAGCCTGACGGCATCCAGGCGAGCTGGAAGCATCCCGGCCCGCAAAGCGCCGATTTCATGGACAACAAGGAAGCCGTGACCGCGCTTCTCGGGACTCTGGTGCACGGCGCCGAGAATGTCCGCGACCAGCGGCTTGAGCAATTCTACAAGGGCAAGGACACGACGCCGCGCCCGAAGATGGCGATCTACTGGCGCTCAAAGAACACCTGGAAGTCGATGACATCCAATCTGGAGGGGCTGCGCAACCTTTGGCAGAAGGCCGAGATGGCCGACCTCTTGCCGGCTGACAAGAAGCCGGTTGCCGACGCGATCGACGCCAAGCTGAAGTCGCTGCTTGAAACCGTGCCCAAGCTCAACCCTGACATCGAGGTCGCCACCAGCGATGCCGAAAAGGCAAAGCTCGACCAGCTCCTGGTCGATACGCGCGATCTCGTGACCATGATCAGCGACAATTATGGCGCCGCGATCGGCCTTTCGGCCGGTTTCTCCTTCTCCGACGGCGATTGAGCCGATGATCAGGAGTGCCGCGATCGACCGGCGCAGCTTCGTCAAGGCGGCCGGGCTGACCTTCCTGGCGGCCTTGCAGCCGCGGGCGCTGATGGCGCTCGAGCGCGCCGATGCCGTCTATGCCTCCGGCGTGCGGCAGGCCAATGGATCCTTCGCGGTCGCGACCGTTTCAGAGCGTGGCGAGATCATCGATCAGGTGGCTCTGCCGGCACGCTCGCACGGCATGGCCTTTAGCGCCGCCACGGGCAAGACCGTCGCCTTCGCGCGGCGGCCCGGCACCTATGCGATGATCTTCGACCCGCACGGAAAAGCCAAGCCGATCGTGATCACGGCCGCCGAGAACCGGCATTTCTACGGCCACGGCGCATTTTCGCCCGATGGGCGCATCCTCTATGCCAGCGAGAACGATTTTGACGGCAATCGCGGCATGATCGGGCTCTACGACGCCACCCACCGCTTCGAGCGGATCGGCGAATTCGAGACCTATGGCGTCGGCCCGCACGACATGACCGTCAGCGACGACGGGCACATGCTCATCATTGCCAATGGCGGGATCGAGACGCATCCGGATTTCGGCCGCACCAAGCTCAACCTCGGCAACATGCAGCCGTCGCTGACGGTCGTGGATGCCGCAACCGGCGCGCTGATCGAGAAGCACACGCTGCCCGACGAGTGGGCGCAGGTCTCGACGCGTCATGTCGATGTCGACGACAGCGGCCGCATCTGGTTCGCCTGCCAGTATGAAGGCCGCCGCAACGATCTGCCGCCGCTGGTCGGCTCCTTCGCCAAGGGCGAGGACCTGCGCTTCGTCGATCTGCCCGAAGAGACCACCCGAAGGCTCGCCAACTATGTCGGCGCCATTGCCGTAAACCGCAAGGACGGGCTGGTGGGCGTGACCTCGCCAAAGGGCGGGGCCTCGGTGACGATCGACGCCATAAGCGGCCGGGTTTTGCGCGAGGAGATCGTGCCCGAAGCGGCCGGCATCGCGCCCGCAACAAGCGGCTTTGCCGTTTCCTCCTATGACGGCGATTTTCTTGGTCAGCGCAGCGATGTGGCCTGGGACCAGCACATCGTCAGGATCGCGCCCTCACGACGCGTGTGACCATGTTTTCTGCTCGGCGCCGATCTGCGCCGCAGCAGCCTTGGCGTCTTCCACCAGCCAGCCCGGCTTGCGCGCCTTGAGGTCGCGCAGGATCGCATCAACGGCCGAAGGGTCATTGGCGTGGCAGTTGCCGATCTCGAAGCCCATCAGATCCAGCATATCCGGCGAGAGCAACAGATCAGAATTGCCGTCGATCTCGATCTTGGTGCTGCTCGGCGACAGCCGCCGCACCAGAACCGAGCCGATCAGCCGATAGTGCGGATCGGGAGAGCGCATCTGACCTGCCGCGATCTCGACGGCATGGATGGCGCGATCATCGGGCGCGTGGGCGAGAGACCAGGCTGATTGCAGCATGGCCTTGGCCTCGCGCAGCACCGGCCCGCCCCGCCAATCCGTGTAAGCGATGAAACGCGGACGCCCGAGGCTGCCGGTGCCCGCCGTGCGCGGCTTCGGAACGTAAGCGGCATGGCCCGGCGGCAAGGACGCGTCGAGCGCTCCGGCATAGGCTGACGGTGCCGGCTTTTCGCCCGGCGCAAGGCTCGCGAATTTATCCCAGAAGGCGCGGCGTTCGCTATCAGGAAGCGTCAGCGCCTTGCGCAGCCATTTGTGATCGCGCTCGAGAATGATGGGCGTGGGCGTCTGCAACGCCCTCAGATAGCCCGTCAGCACCGACGCCGCGATCGTCTGGGCCGGCGGGCCGCCCTCAGTGACCGCCAGGAGCGCGCTTGCCGTCAGCCGGATGAGATCAAGCGCGTAAGGCATCACGGCCGCGTCGTCGAAATCATTGGCGCCCCAGACGAGGCGTCCCTCGACATCGCGCCAGGTACCGAAATTTTCCAGATGCGTATCACCGATCGCCAGAACCTTCGGCGCGGCGGCAGCGTCAGGGCAGATATCGAGGATAGTTTCTGAAAAGCGCCAATAGGTGGCGCGCAGGAAGGAGAAGCTGCTTGATCGCATCTTCATGTGCTTGCGCAGGAGGTCGCCTTCGACCAGATCGGCCCCGAGTTGGCCGCGAAGCCAGCTTTCGTAGGCCTGTGTGGATTGCACGATGCCGGCCATTTCGCAGCACTCCAATTTCCTGCTTCGCCGAGCATATCCCGAAGCGCGTGGCGGGCAATCGGGATCATCGCACGATCATTTGAATCGTATGCGATATGGCTCTGGCGAGGCGGCGGCCGCGCCCTATCTCCGCCCGCATGAGCAAAGCCCTGACCTACATCATCTTCGTTGCGATCGTGCTTGGCGGCGGTCTCGTGATCGGCGTCAACAATCTTCCGGGCGAATGGTATCAATCGCTCGCGAAGCCGCCGTTCAACCCGCCGAACTGGGTGTTCGGGCCGGCCTGGACCATTCTCTACGTGCTGATCGGGCTTGCCGGCGCGCGCACCTGGATGCGCGGTCATCTCTCCGTGGGGATGCTGATCTGGGCCGGGCAGATGGTGGCGAATTTTCTCTGGTCGCCGTTCTTCTTCGGCCTGCAGGTCCCGACGGCAGCGCTGGTCGTGATCCTTGCCCTGCTGGCGCTGATCATCGCCTTCATCCTCAACCGCTGGAATGCCGACCGGATCGCCGCGCTGCTCTTCCTGCCCTACCTCGCCTGGGTTTCCTTCGCGACGCTGCTCAACGCCTCTATCGTCTATCTCAACTGAGATTGCCCTTGATGCCGCGCCCGGCTAACACGGGCCGCATGGAGACACGACCGATCCCCGATCACGGCGCATGGGACGCCTGGCAGCCTGCGGAACTCGCCTTGCGGCTCAGTGGCGTTTCAAAGCCATGGTGCGTGGTCGGCGGCTGGGCGCTCGATCTCTGGCATGGCGAGAAAACACGTGATCACGAGGACCTGGAGTTCACCGCGCTGCGCAGCGACGTCGCGATGTTTCGCGCGGCGCTCGGCGACGTGGATTTTTACGCCGTTGAGAGCGGCGTGGTCTCGCCCCTGCCGGAAGATACAGCGCCGCCCGCCGAGATCGCGCAGATATGGTGCCACGATCGCACCGCCGGCCGCTGGCGCGTCGACATGATGATCGAGGAGGGAACGGCCGATCGCTGGGTCTACAAGCGCGATCCCTCGATTGCTTTTCCCCGCGCCGAGATGATCGCGACCACCGCCGACGGCATACCCTATCTCAGGCCGGCCGGCGTGCTGTTGTTCAAGGCCAAATACCTGCGCGACAAGGACGAGATGGACTTTGCCAACGCGCTGCCGAAGCTTGCTCCTTGCGAGCGCGACTGGCTGAAGGCCATGCTGCGGAAGACCCACCCCGGCCATGCCTGGCAGGAGCGGCTCTAGAGAAATTTTTCCATGCGGAAATTGGTGAGGCGCTGGCCGCGTTTCTCGACGCTCTGGCGGGCGATGACGCTGAAGCCGCGATGTTCGAAGAAGGGCCGCGCGGTCAGGCTTGCCTCGGTGAAGATGCGGCCGATGCCCTGTTTTCTCGCCTCTTCCTCGACCGTCTCGAGCAGCAGACTGGCGACGCCGATGCCCTGATGGGCGGGATGGACGAACATCATGTCGAGGTGACCGTCGGGTTCCAGATCGGAGAAGCCGATTGCGCGTCCCGCATGCTCGGCGATAAAGGTTGGCCGGCTGGCGCGGCGCTCCGCCCAGGCGGCGCGGTCCTCGACCTTCGCCCAGGCTTCGATTTCGGCCGGGCTGTAATCGCGCGACGCCACCTCGCGGATCGCCGCCAGAAAGATCGCGATCGTGTCGTCGCAATCATCCGCCGTGTAACGCCTCACCTGCAGCATGCCGACCTCCCCTTTCATCTCAGCCCCGATCTAGCACGACCTGCCGCCGGCGTTGAGTGCACAATCGTACCGGCCATTCCGCCATTGCGCTTGTGTGGCGCGGCGACGCATGGCACTTTCCGGCTCGCACGAGGGCAGACAGATGACCAACACCGATAGCGGCGATTTCCGCGATCGCATCCAGACCAATTTTTCGCGCCAGGCGGCGCTGCACACGATCGGCGCAGAACTCACCCGCGTGGAGCGGGCGATGGTGGAGATCGAGCTGCCGTTCGACGTGAAGCTGACGCAGCAGCACGGCATCCTGCATGCCGGCATCATTTCGGCCGTGCTGGATTCGGCCTGCGGCTTTGCCGCCTACAGCGTCATCGACCCGGACGCCTCGGTGCTGACGATCGAATTCAAGGTCAATCTGCTTTCGCCCGGTCGCGGCGAGCGCTTCCTGTTTCGCGGCGAGATCACCAAGCCCGGCACCAATATCATCGTCGCCGACGGGCGCGGCTACGCCATCAGCGACGGCCCGGCCAAGCTGATCGCCTCGATGACCAGCACCATGATGATCATACGCGGCAGAGAGGGCATTACTGGATGACGTTCGAACTGAAATCGGTCGCGGGAAAATCCATCCTGTTCGTGATGGCAGCCGAGGCCGAGTACGGCCCCTTCCTGCGCTCGCGCTTCGAGCCGCTGATGACGGGCGTCGGCCCGGTCGAGGCAGCCGTGGTGCTGACGCGCACGCTTTCCGCACTCGAGCACCAGGGAGAGCTGCCGCAGCTCGTGGTATCGCTCGGTTCTGCAGGCTCGGCCAAGCTCGAGCAGACGGCGGTCTATCAGGTGACGTCGGTTTCCTATCGCGACATGGATGCCTCGCCGCTCGGTTTCGAAAAGGGGCGCACACCGTTTCTCGACCTGCCTGCCGTGATCGACCTGCCTCTCAGGATTCCCGGCGTCGCGGAAGCGACCTTGTCGACCGGCGGCAACGTGGTCTCGGGCGCGGCCTATTCGTCCATCGACGCCGATATGGTGGATATGGAGACCTTCGCCATCCTGCGCGCCTGCCAGGCTTACAATCTGCCCTTGATCGGCCTGCGCGGAATTTCCGACGGCGTCGAGGAGCTGCAACACATCTCCGGCTGGACCGAATATCTGCACGTGATCGACCGCAAGCTATCGGATGCCACCGACAGCCTGTTCACCGCGCTGGAAGATGGGGTATTCTGGTTCTAGCGCTTTCGACGCCCTCGAAAACCAGCTCCAGGCCCTGCGAAAGCGGGACAATCGATGCAATAAAATCCCGCGGCGGCGGATTTCCCGCATTGCAAGACCGGGTGCTTTTCATTAAAGGCTCGCCATGACCCAGACAGCACATCCCGACAGCGTTCTCATCGTCGATTTCGGCAGCCAGGTAACCCAGCTGATCGCGCGCCGCGTGCGCGAAGCGGGCGTCTACTGCGAGATCGTTCCCTTCCAGTCCGCGGAAGAAGGCTTCAAGAGCCTGAAGCCGAAGGCCGTGATCCTGTCCGGCAGCCCGGCCTCGACAGTCGATGAGGGTTCGCCCCGCGCACCCCAGATCATCTTCGACAGCGGCCTTCCCGTTTTCGGCATCTGCTACGGCCAGCAGACGATGTGCATGCAGCTCGGCGGCAAGGTTGAGAGCGGACATCACCGCGAATTCGGCCGCGCCTTCCTCGAAGTCGACGAAGACAGCGAATTGTTCGAAGGCCTCTGGTCGAAAGGCTCGCGCCACCAGGTCTGGATGAGCCATGGCGACCGCGTCACCGCCCTTCCCGAAGGCTTCAAGGTCGTCGCGACCTCGCCGAACGCACCCTATGCCTTCATCGCCGACGAGACGCGCAAGTATTATGGCGTGCAGTTCCACCCCGAGGTGGTCCACACCCCCGATGGCGCCAAGCTGATCGGCAACTTCATTCACAACATCGCCGGCATCAAGGGCGACTGGTCGATGTCTGCCTACCGCCAGAAGGCGGTCGAAGAGATCCGCAAGCAGGTCGGCGACAAGCGCGTGCTTTGCGCTCTGTCCGGCGGCGTCGACAGCTCGGTTGCGGCTCTTTTGATCCACGAGGCGATCGGTGACAAGCTCACCTGCGTGCTCGTCGACCACGGCCTGATGCGCAAGGACGAGGCGGCCAATGTGGTCGCCATGTTCCGCGAACACTACAATCTGCACCTGATCCACGTCGATGCGGCCGATAAGTTCATCGGCGAGCTCGAGGGCGTTTCCGATCCCGAGACCAAGCGCAAGATCATAGGCCGCCTGTTCATCGAGACCTTCGAGGAAGAGGCCAAGAAGCTCGGCGGCGCCGATTTCCTCGGCCAGGGCACGCTCTATCCCGACGTGATCGAAAGCGTTTCCTTCACTGGCGGCCCGTCGGTGACGATCAAGTCGCACCACAATGTCGGCGGCCTCCCTGAACGTATGAACATGCAGCTCGTCGAGCCGCTGCGCGAGCTCTTCAAGGACGAAGTGCGCGTGCTCGGCAAGGAGCTCGGCCTGCCCGATAGCTTCATCGGCCGCCACCCCTTCCCGGGCCCAGGCCTGGCGATCCGCTGCCCGGGTGGCATCACCCGCGAAAAGCTGGAGATCCTGCGCGAAGCAGACGCCATCTATCTCGACGAAATCCGCAAGGCCGGTCTCTACGACGCGATCTGGCAGGCTTTCGCCGTGCTGCTCCCGGTCCAGACCGTCGGCGTCATGGGCGACGGCCGCACCTACGAATTCGTCTGCGCGCTGCGCGCCGTGACCTCGGTCGACGGCATGACGGCGGACTTCTACCACTACGACATGGAATTCCTCGGCCGCGCCGCCACCCGCATCATCAACGAAGTGCGCGGGATCAACCGCGTGGTGTATGACGTGACGAGCAAGCCGCCGGGCACGATCGAGTGGGAATAAGGGTTTGAGGCTGATGGCCTCGCGCTGATAAGGATGCCGCCGGCACGATGCGCCTGGCGGCATTTTTGTTTGGTGGTGCGGTATCAGACGGTGCCGCGCATCGGATTGATGTAGTCGATCCCGTCGAAGTCGCGCTCGTTGTCGGTGACGACGATACAGCCGTTGGCCTCGGCGATGGCGGCGACAATCATATCGAGAGCACTGCGCGGCCGCCCCCTCGCCTTACCCTCGGCCATCAACCGCCCCCAAACCAGGCTGGCCGCCTCATCGAAGGGCAGAATGCGGCCGGAGAAGAGGGACAGAGGCCCTTCCGGCCCCGCGAACCATGCTTCCAATTGGTCGCGTTTCTTGCCTGCCGGTTTTTCCAGGACGCCTTTGCGGATCTCGGCGATCGTCAGCGATGCAATGAAGAGATCATCGTCCATTTGCTCCGACATCCACGCCAGCAGGGCCTGCGATGGCATCGGCTTGGTGATGTTGCTGATGATATTGGTGTCGAGCAGGAAGCGGGTCAAATATCGATCTCTCGACCCTCATCTCGGGGGCGATCGAGATCAAGATCGGCCCCCACCAGAGGCGAGCGTCTCAGCGCTGCCAATATGCCGCCCTTTGCCGGCGGCTCGCCCGATATGGATCGGCTGACAGTCGCGCGTAGCTCCGAGGCCTCAGGCGTATCGTCAGCAAGACGACGGGCAAGCGAGCGGATCAGGTCGCGATCTTCATCGCGCCCGAGCACCTCGAAGCGCGACAGACCGCGCTCGCTGAGGCGCGAGCGGTAATTCTGGATGGCGCGTTTCTGCGAGCTGCTCATGAGCGGCCTCCTGATATTTCCAGTAATATAGCCGGAGAGGCGGGCGTACTCAAGAGCGATCGATCTAGCCACCGCCCCTCAAAACAACGACTGCTGCACCGGCTTCGGCGGCGCGAGCTTCACGCCCTCCAATTCCAGCATCCTTGCCTTCGACCGATCCGCCGGGGGCCGAGAAGCCGCAGATCTTGTTGCCGGCGGCCAGCACGCGGTGGCAGGGGATGATCAGCGCGACGGGGTTCTTGGCCATCGCCTGGCCGACGTCGCGGGCGGCTTCGGGGCCGTGGCCGAGCTCTTTGGCGAGCGCGCCGTAGGTGGTCGTTTCGCCCCAGCGCAGGCGGCGGGCGGCGGCGTAGATGTCGCGGAAGAAATCGTCCTGGCCGGCGAGATCAAGCGCGAGGTCGGAGAAGTCGATCGGCTCGCCAGCGAAGTAGCGTTTTACGGCGGCGATGGCTTGCGCGATGTCAGGCGTCGGGGCTGCCGGCTCGGCATCGGGGACGCGGCGCAGTAGAAGGCGTTCGGTTCCGTCGGCGCTCGATGTCGGCAGCTGGAAGCGGGTGATCCCGACGGCGTTCCATGCGATGCCGCAGAAGCCGCCCGCGGTTTCGAAGATGGCATAATGCTGTGCTTGTTGGGCCATGGGTCTCGCCTCCCGATATCGAAGCTTGCCGACCTAAAGATCGGCCTCACCCGAAAATCGTGCCTGCCGGCCAAGAATTCAACCCGTTTCTTGCGCGTGGCGAATTTGCGATCAGCCGTGTGCTTGGCGGGGCTCGGCGGCTTCCTGCGGCGGCTTCGCCAGATCCGGGCGCAATTTGGCGAAGACGGCGTCGAAGCCGGCGGCGATCTTTTGCGGCTCGTAGCGGCGCGCGGCCTCAAGGGCTGCGTGCGACAACGCCGGAATGGCCTCTGGTTTTGCCGCCATGGAGGCGATCTCGGCGGCGAGCGCCTTGTCGTCGCCGGGGTCGAAGAGATAGCCGTCCTTGCCGGGATCAATGGACTCGGGGATGCCGCCGGAGCGGGCGCCGATGACGGGGACGCCCTGCGCGAAGGCCTCGATCACCACGCGGCCGAAGGGCTCGCGGAAGAGCGAGGGTACGACGAGAACGTCAATCTGCGGGAAGAAATCCTCGGGCTTGGTCCAGCCAAGGAACTTCGTATTCTCGCACGGAAATTTCTGCGGCAACGACTTCGAATAGTCGCTCTTGGCGCTGCCGGCGATGACGAAGCGGACGTTCTGGTCGTTCACCAGCCGATGGGCGGCGCTGGCCAGCGTATCGAGGCCTTTCACCGGATCATGCACGCCGATGAAGCCGAAGCGCATCGGCCCCTCGGGCGGCTTGCGCGGTTCTCTCAGGGCGATCGGCGGGACGGCGCCGGGCACGCGGTGGGTGCTGGCATTGGGGAAATAATCATGCTCGGTGTGGCGGCCGATGATGAAATCGGTCTCGCCGATCACGGCATCGACATAGCGCGAGAAAAATTTCTTGCCGTAGGACGAGACCTGGCAGGAGGAACAGGCGCGCACGCAATTGTCGTCGCCGCGCCGCATGCTGGCCTTCCAGCAGAGGAGAAAGGCGCTGCGCAGGATATGGCAGACCGGCACGCCTGAACGCTTGGCCGCCGCCCAGGTGGCGACGTTGATGTTCTCGATGCTGTCGGTCAGCACGATATCCGGCTTGAAACGGCGGATTTCGCGGCGCATGACGAGATAAGCGCGCGGATTGAAATTCTCCAGCGCATGCCAGATCAGCTTCTTCCAGCCGGGCCGCGGAAGGCGGTAATTCCAGTCGATATTCAGCGTCTTCAAGCGGTGCACGGGCACGCCGTCATAGATCTCATGCTTGTCCTCGCCCGAGACGTTGACGACTTCGAGGTCGTGGCCAGCCGCGATCAAGAGCTTGGCGACCATCATCGCCGAAATCGGGCCGCCGCCATCGATAAAGGGCGGAAAGGCCGCACAGGCCATCAGGATACGCATGTACAGTCTCCCGGCATCGACCTCAAATGTTCTTCTTTTGTTCTTGATTTCCTCAATTCACCTGCTACCATCCCTGCGTTCCCTGGATAGACAGAGGCGGGGCGGATGCTCCGGTGGTTGGTCATGCACGAACAGAACACGCAATCGTCCTTCGATTTCGCAAGCCGCACGATGCACCCGAAATCGTCAAGATTTGGCAAAGAAACCCTGTTTTTCGCGATCCTGCCGGATCCCGATGCGCGCCAGGCCTGCCTGGAGATACAGGCGCGCCTGCAGAGGGAGCATGACGGGCTACTTTCTCCCATGGCGCCCGAGCGGCTGCACGTCTCGCTCTACGGCGTCGCCAGCGCCGAGAAGATCAAGGACGAGATGATCTTCGCGGCCTGCCAGGCAGCGTCGGCGGTCGATGCCTGCCGCTTCGATCTCAGCTTCGATCATGTCGCGACGTTCAGAACCGGGTTGCGCAACGCCGTCGTGCTCTCGGGCAATGGCGGTCGGGAACTGTTGCGACAGCTGCATATCCAGATCGGTATCGAGATGCATGCGATCGGCTGCGACCCGCATGTGAAAGCCGATTTCCAGCCGCATGCGACGCTGTTTTATGCCGACGAGACGGTGGCAAAGACCACGCTTGCGATGCCGGTCATCATGCCCGCGCGGGAATTCGTGCTCTTGCACAAGCGGCCGGGTGAGCCGAACTACGAGCCTATCGCGAGTTGGCCGCTTCGCGAACGCGGCTGACGGCTTGCCTCATGTATCGGAACGCGCTTAAAGCTGCTGCAGCAATGACAGCAGCAGCGGAGACAAAGATGGATAGGTCCGAGATCATCATTTCAGGCGATACGGCGGGAATGGAGTGGCGGCTGCCGGTGCTGCGCTTCAAGGGCAGCGATCCGAAGGCGCCGAAGATCTATATCCAAGCGGCGCTGCATGCCAACGAGCTGCCGGGCACGGCGTTGGTGCATTTCCTCTGCGAGAAACTGCGCGCGGCCGAAAGCGCCGGCGAGATCCGCAGCGACATCACGATCGTTCCACACGCCAATCCCGTTGGTGCCGCGCAATCGCATTTCGGCGAGCTGCAGGGCCGGTTCGATCTTGGGACGCGCACCAATTTCAACCGCGAGTTCCCGCTGATCTCGGTCAAGGATCGCGATGGGCTGGTGGC
This sequence comes from Hyphomicrobiales bacterium, assembly GCA_900467745.1. Taxonomy (GTDB): domain Bacteria; phylum Pseudomonadota; class Alphaproteobacteria; order Rhizobiales; family Rhizobiaceae; genus Rhizobium. The sequence continues at coordinate 18,491 of UBQW01000037.1, read as the reverse complement.
CGAGCTCGATCGCTACAACGCCGTCGACCGGCTGAAGCGACAGCTGATGCATATGGCGCTCGAAGCGGACCTGGTGATCGACCTGCATTGCGACGATGAATCGCTGCAATATGCCTATATCGACGAGGCCTTCTGGCCGGAAGCGGCCGATCTCGCCTCGGCTCTCGATATGGAAGCGGTGCTCTTGTCGGATGGCGAAAGCTCCGCCTTCGAGGAGGCGATCGGCTATGCCTGGAAGCACGAGACGCATGAGAAGAAGACGCGGTTGCCGGGCAAGCTCTCGGTCACGGTCGAACTTCGCGGCATGCGCGACGTCTATCCCGAGATGGCCAAGAAGGATGCCGAGGGGCTGTTCAACTTCCTCGCCGCGCGCGGCGCCATCGCCCGTCAGGTTACGCTTGCGCCCTTCACCGGTCCTGCCGTGCCGCTCGACAATATCGAGATGATCCGCGCGCCTGAGGCCGGCACCGTGCTCTTTCATCGAAACATCGGCGAGGAGATCAAGGAAGGCGATCTGCTGGCGACCATCGTCACGCGGCCGGGCATGGCCGATGGCGCGATCGAAGTGCGCGCACCGCAGGCAGGGCTGATCGTCACCCGCACCTCGTCGCGTCTGGTGCGGCGCCGCGCCGACCTGATGAAGATCGCCTGCGGAGCGGCCAGCAAGGTGGTGCGCAAGCCGGGCGCGCTGGAAAACTGAGCGCCTTAGGACTGATTGGGAAGAACCGAATGACCGTCACCATCTATGGCATCAAGAACTGCGACACGATGAAGAAGGCTCGCACCTGGCTGGAAGAGCACGACGTCGCCTATGATTTCCACGACTACAAGGCGTCCGGTATCGACCGGGCGCATCTGGAGAAGTGGACGCAGGAAGCGGGCTGGGAAACGGTGCTCAACCGCGCCGGCACGACCTTCCGCAAGCTGCCGGATGACGCCCGCGAAAACCTCGATCGCGAGAAGGCGATCGCGCTGATGCTGGAGCAGCCGTCGATGATCAAGCGGCCTGTTGTCGAGGCCGACGGCAAGCTTCTGGTCGGCTTCAAGCCGGAGATCTATGGCGGGTTCTTCAAGGGCTGATCGTATGTCGAAGACGACGCGGGCGACACAGGTTCTGGAGAAGGCGAAGGTGGCCTTCACCGTCCACACCTATGAGTACGATCCGAACGCCGAGCGCATCGGTCTGCAGGCGGCCGAAGCGATCGGCGAGGAGCCGCACCGCGTGTTGAAGACGCTGATGGCAGAGGTAGACGGCAAGCCTGTCTGCGTCGTCGTTCCCTCCGATCGCGAGGTCAGCATGAAGAAGCTCGCCGCCGCCTTCAAGGGCAAGTCGGCCAACATGATGAAGCCGACTGATGCCGAACGCCTGACAGGCTACCATGTCGGCGGCATCAGCCCCTTTGGTCAGAAGAAGCTGGTTCCGACGGCAATCGAGGAAGCGGCGATGAGCGAGGCCCTCGTCTACATGAATGGCGGGCAGCGCGGATTGCAGGTGCGGCTTGCGCCTAAGGATGCGCTCGACGTGTTGAAGGCGACGGCGGCTGCGCTGGTGGCGTGAGCGAGTTCCGGCCTCAACCCTTCCATTTGGCGGCCCAGTCCTTTAGCGCCGCCCGCGCCTTGTCCGGCCACTGCTTGACCGGCGGGCGAACGATGATCTTCTTGCTGAAAGGCTTCCAGGCCAGATAGACGGCGCGGCCGTCGATATCAGCGACGAGGATCGCCTCCTCTTCGGTGCACATATGCGGCGTGCAGGCCATCCCGGTAAAGATATTGCCATCGAAACTGCCGCTGCCGACGCCGGTGATGCTGCGCTCATACTGTTCCTTGTCGGCACCCAGAAGAGCGTAGATTTCCTTTGCCACCGCCGCGTTGGAGAAGAGTTCCGCCGGATGCGCGGCCTTGTGATCGCGCAGCGCGTCCCAGCCCGTTGCGGCATTGGGCGTGAAGGCGACGTCGGCCAATGGCTTGAAGCCGTCGGGCGCAGTCCAGGACCATTGCACGCCGGCGCGGCCGGGGATCGGCTGTGAGGAAAACAGCAGGTGATCACCCTTGTTTTCGACTTCCAGCCCGACGCAATCGTCCGGCTGCCCGTCGAGACGCGGAACGGCGCCCGGTGAAAAGGACAGCACGAAACGACCGCCCGGGCAGGCATTGCCGCCATTGGACGAGGAGCCGATGGCAACCGGGACGCTGCCGACGACCGCCATTTCCTCGATCATCAGATAGGCATTGGCCAACAGCTTGCGGCCGTCAACCGTCAGCGCAAGCTCGTCATCCTGCTTCACGATCTCGACCTTGTGGCCGAACATGGTCATGCCGAGTTCGCCAGCGACTGCCGCTGCCGGGAGGGAGAGCCCCGCCGCGGTCAGTATCCCCATCAGCTGTCTCATCCGCTCCCCACTTGCCCGATGTCCCCGTGGGACATCTGAATATGCACGGTTGAAATTGGCAAGGGCCGCAAGCTTCAATTTCGCCGCAAAGGGGTCTAAGTCTGATGCCCTGTCCGTTCGTTTCAGAAGGTGATCGATCATGAACTACATGCCGCAGGGCGATAACGCCGTGGACCCCATCAAGCTCGACAAGCTCGCCGAAGTCGCCGTCAAGGTCGGGCTGCAGCTGCAGAGCGGCCAGGATCTCGTGATCACCGCGCCCGTCGTGGCGCTGCCGCTAGTACGCCAGATCACCAAGCATGCCTATATGGCGGGTGCCGGCCTGGTCAGCGCCTTTTATTCCGACGAGGAATCGACGCTGGCGCGCTATCAATATGCCAATGATGCCAGCTTCGACCGGGCGTCCAGCTGGCTCTACGAGGGCATGGCGAAGGCCTACGCGAACGGAGCGGCGCGGCTCGCCGTTGCCGGCGACAATCCGATGATGCTCTCCGAGCAGGACCCTGCCAAGGTCGGCCGCGCCAACCGGGCGATGTCGACGGCCTACAAGCCGGCGCTTGAGAAGATCTCCAACTTCGACATCAACTGGAACATCGTCTCCTATCCGAACCCGGCCTGGGCAAAGCTGGTGTTCCCCAATGATCCCGAGCCGATCGCGGTCGCCAAGCTCGCCAAGGCGATCTTCGCGGCCTCGCGCGTCGATGTCGAGGACCCGATCGCCGCCTGGGCGGAGCATAACGCCAATCTCCGGAAACGCTCGAGCTGGCTGAATGGGGAGCGTTTCTCGGCGCTGCATTTCACCGGCCCGGGCACGGATCTGACGGTCGGGCTTGCCGATGGCCACGAGTGGCACGGCGGCGCTTCCACCGCCAAGAACGGCATTACCTGCAACCCGAATATCCCGACCGAAGAAGTCTTCACAACGCCGCATGCGCTGCGCGTCGAAGGTTACGTGTCGAGCACCAAGCCGCTGTCGCACCAGGGCACGCTGATCGACAATATCCGCGTGAAATTCGAGGGCGGCCGGATCGTCGAGGCGAAGGCGTCGCGCGGCGAAGAGGTGCTGAACAAGGTGCTCGATACGGATGAAGGCGCGCGCCGGCTCGGCGAAGTGGCGCTGGTGCCGCATTCCTCGCCGATCTCGGCCAGCGGCATCCTGTTCTACAACACGCTGTTCGACGAAAACGCCTCGTGCCACATCGCACTTGGCCAGTGCTATTCCAAGTGCTTCCTCGATGGCGCCAACCTCAGCCAGGATCAGATCAAGGCGCAGGGCGGCAATTCCAGCCTGATCCACATCGACTGGATGATCGGCTCCGACAAGGTCGATATCGACGGTATCAGAGCCGATGGCTCGAAGGTTCCCGTCATGCGGCAGGGCGAGTGGGCGTAACAGCCGGCTCGACAACCGATTTGACTTCCAACCTGGCGGGCATCGAGACCCGCTGACTGAACCAGACGCTCGCCAACACCATTGCGAAACCGCAAAGCTGGGCGGGCGTCAGCGTCTGGCCAAGCGCCAGCCAGCCGAGAAGAGTGGCGACGACGGGGCTCAAGAAGCCCAGTGACGATGCTGCAGACGGCTCGATGCGGGCGAGGCCGCGAAACCACAGAATATACGTCAGCGCCGCGCCGATCAGGCCGAGCCAGGCCATGCCGAGCACGTTTTCGAGCGTCGGCGGCGGCGAAGCGGGCTCGGCGATCAGCGCCACCGGCACCAGCAGCAGGCCACCCGCCGTCAACTGCCAAGCGGTGAAGGTGAGGCTGGAAACATCAGGCGTCCAGCGGCGGGTGAGCACCGTGCCGCAGGCCATGGAAACGGCGCCGGCAAGACCCGCGAGAACCCCGATCGGATCCAGCGCCGCACTCGGCGTCAGCACCAGCAACCCCACGCCCGCCATGCCGACAAGGCCGGCTAGAACCGCCAGCGCCTTGATCGGCCGGCCAAGCACGAGGCGCGAGAGCAGGATGACGATCAGCGGCTGGATGGCGCCGACGGTCGCGGCGACGCCGCCGGGCAGCCGATAGGCCGAAACGAAGAGCATTGCCCAGAAGAACGAGAAGTTCAGCGCGCCGAGCACGAAGGCACGAAACCACCAGATACCCTCCGGCAGCCTGCGAACGACCGCGAGCAACAACAGCCCTGCCGGCAGGGCGCGGAGCATGGCAACGGTCAGTGGATAGCCGTGCGGAAGATAGGACGTCGTGACGAAATAAGTGCTGCCCCAGATGGCGGGAGCGAGCGCGGTGGCCAACACATCAGCGGCGTATGTCGTATTTTTCTTCATATCAAGTATCTCTACCTCAAGATAAATCTAGCCTACGCCGATTTATCTTGACGTCAAGACATATTGCGGTAGAGCTCAATCAGCATGGAGTGAGCCCCGATGGACCGCGTCGACAGGATATTGCAGCAATGGGCCCGAGAGCGGCCTGATCTCAACACCCAGGCGATGGGCCTGCTCGGGCGCATGAAGCGGCTGGCGACCCATCTCGGGCGCGAGGTTGAGCAGGTGCTGCAGAGCCACGGCCTGTCGTCGTCTTCCTTCGACGTGCTGGCGACGCTGCGCCGATGCGGCGCGCCCTACCAGATGTCGCCGGGCGATCTGCTCGAGATGACGATGGTGAGTTCCGGCACGATGACCAACCGCATCGACCAGCTGGAGAAATCAGGCCTGGTGGAGCGCGTGGTCAATCCGCACGACCGGCGTAGCGTCCTGATCGCGCTGACCGGAAAGGGGCTGAGCCTCGTCAACGAGGCTGTCGGCGCGCATATCGCCAACCAGCAGCGGCTGACGGAGACGCTCGCTCAGGATGAGAAGGCAGCGCTCGATGCGCTGCTCCGGAAGTTCCTGGCGGCGTTCGAATAAAACGCCGCCCGGCTAAGATTTACTCAGCGGTAGTAGATCACGTGGCCGCCGTTGAGCGCGCGCTGCACCTGGATGACATTCTTCAGCGCGATGCCGCGATCGGCGATCGCCTGCATCAGGTGCCTGTCGGCGCTGACGGTTGCCTGCGCCTCGCGGATGCCTGATGGCATGGGGTGGCGCAGCGAGAGCGGCAGGGATTGCTCGCGCTGTGAGAGCGAGGTGATGCGGATGGCGGTGACGCTGTCATTGTAAGCCTTGCCGAAAATGAACTCGGACACTTTCGACTGCCCCGCCAGCGCCGGCGCGGCAGGCAATGCGCCGGAGAGAGCACCGGCAAGGGCGCTAACCATCAGAAGAGCGGGCAACATTCTTTTCAAGGTATTTCTCCAGTCTCAAATATCAGAGCGGCCGCGATAGGCTGGCCATATCAAACGCGCGACACACCGAAGGGTGGCCGCTTCAGCATCCAGATAAGCACTTTGCGGCAATTTTTAAACGCCCGGAAACAGGGCACGACCACGATTTGGTGATTGCCCCACGCGTCCCGCAAAGAAGCCTCGCGGGATCAAAACAGGCTGCCCTGCTTCGGCGGCGCTGCGGGATCGGCGGCCTTCGGCTCCGAGGTTTTGCTGCCGCGCTTTCTGGCGCCGGCCGGCGGTTCGCCGCCCTCGGTGGTGATCGCGCCGATGCGGCCATCGGAAAATTCGATCGAGATGCCGGAGCCCGCCGACAACATCGCCGCCTCGGAGACAGGGCGGTTGTCCTCGTCGCGAATGACGGCATAGCCGCGCTTCAGGACGTTCTTGTAGGAGAGCGATTGCAGCATGCGCTCCTGCGCCGAAAGCTCGCCGCGCGCGCGCACCAGCTGGTGGCGCACGGCCGTGTCGGCGCTGCGCGAGAGATTGGCGAGGCGGTCGCGCATGCGCGATGTCTGGCTCTTCAGCCGCGATGGCAGCGAGGCGAGTGCCGCGTCGGCGCGGCCGATGCGCGTTTTCGAACGATCGATCAGCCGCTCGACCGTGCGCTCGGCCCGCGTCATGCGTTCATTAAGCATCTGGCGGCGCTCGGCGATGCGGTTCGACAGCATGTCGGGGCGCAGATGCGCCGCCGTGCGCTCGAAGCTGCGGCGCTTGTTCAAGGTGTTGAGCTCGAGGCCACGACCAAGACCGGATGCAGCCTCGTCGAAGCGGCGGCGCGGCAAAGCCAGGAGCTGGTCGAGCGAGGGAAGTGCGCGCATCAGCGCCCGTACCTGCTGCCGGCGCTGGTCCATCTGCCTCAGCGTGCTGCCCTGAAGGCGGGCGGCAAGACCCGAGAGCTGCGCCTGAAGCTCCGCCTTGACCGGCACGGCCATTTCGGCGGCCCCTGTCGGCGTCGGGGCGCGGACGTCGGCGGCGTAGTCGATCAGCGTCCAGTCAGTCTCGTGGCCGACGGCAGAGATCAGCGGGATCCGGCTTTCGGCGGCGGCGCGCACCACGGTCTCGTCGTTAAAGCTCCAGAGATCCTCCAGGCTTCCGCCGCCGCGCGCGACGATCAAGACGTCGGGGCGCGGCGTTGGCCCATTGGGCTCGAACGCGTTGAAGCCGCGAATGGCGTTCGCCACCTCCTCACCCGAGCCTTCGCCCTGCACCTTCACCGGCCAGACGACGACATGCACGGGGAAGCGATCGGAGATGCGGTGGAGGATATCGCGGATGACGGCACCCGTGGGCGAGGTCACCACGCCGATGACGCGGGGCATGAAGGGCAGCGGCCGCTTGCGGGCGGGATCGAACAGACCTTCGGCGCCAAGCTTGCGCTTGCGCTCCTCGATCAACGCCATCAGCGCGCCGGCGCCGGCCGGCTCGAGCGTCTCGATGACGATCTGGTACTTGGAAGAGCCAGGGAAAGTGGTGATCTTGCCTGTTGCGATCACCTCCATCCCCTCTTCGGGGCGGACTTTGAGGCGCGAAAAGCTCGTCTTCCAGACCACGGCGTCGATGCGGGCGCGGTCGTCCTTCAGCGAGAAATAGGCGTGTCCCGACGAGTGCGGGCCGCGATAGCCGGAGATTTCGCCGCGCACGCGCACCTGATCGAATGCTGTCTCGACGGTCCGCTTGATCGAACCCGACAGTTCCGACACCGAATATTCGGTGAGATTGCTCGGCGAATCATTGTCGAAGAAGCTGCTCATGACGTTGTTCTAGCCGAAGAAAAGCGCAAAGGCAGCCCCGTGCGCGGGGAGGTTTTTCGTTCGTCGGCGCTGTTCGATGCTGTGTCTCAACGAAAACAAGCGCGCTGTTTCAATAGCTTGATGGATCGGCAAGACAGCACGACGTCTGAAACCAGCGCGCAATTTTCCCCGTTTTGCATGGTGGCACCATGATTGCGGCAGGAAACCAAGGAGCTCCCCATGTCCGATCGCTTCGCATCCCACACACCCTCGCTCACAGGCCCAGCCAGCACCGGCTTTCCGATCACGCCCGACGACACGCTGGCGCTGCCCGAGACCACGCGCGCGCTCTATGTAGGCGGCGGCGGCAGCCTTGTGGTGGAGATGGCGTCCGGCGCATTGCTGACCTTCGAGGGCGTGGCCGATGGCATGCTTTTGCCGCTGCGGGTGTCGCGCGTGCGCGCCTCAGGCACCACGGCCAGCGGCCTCATCGGTCTCGTCTGAATGTCGAACGGCGATACATACGGAACCGCGAATGTTGCCGATGCGTTAATTGTTCGTCAAAGCCAGCGGACGTATAGTGAGGTGATTCGGGAGACCCTGATGATTGCTCTGACCGCAACAGCAATTGGCATCGCAACCGCGCCGATGCGCAACATCTTTTCCATGGTTCTCGTGGGCTTGCTCATCTGCGGAAGCTATATCTGTGCGGCGCTTTTCGGGCCGACCTCGATCATCGATCTCGCCGTCGCCATCCTCTTCTACAATATCAGCCTGCTCGCCTGCCTCGCAGGACTGCACCTGATCGGGCGCGCCCGCAAGAGAGCGCGCCTCGTTTAACTTCCGTCACGATCCACCGATAGTCACGATCCGCTAGGCACGTAGCGGAAGAACTGCACCGGCGAGCCCTCCTGCTTCGGCAGCGGCTGCAGGTATGACGGCACGTTACCCTTTTCCAGCTGTGCGTAGAGACCATCCGGCTTCATCTTGGCGATCTCGCGCGTCTGCGCGAAATCGGGGCAGAAGGCGAGCGTCGTTACGCCGGTGCCGCGGATGAAGGCTTCCGCATCCGCGGGTGTCGAAAGACCTATATGTATCTCCGTCAGCATGCCGCCCTGGTTACGGTGGTAGGGCGCAGAGAGGATACGGTTCTGCGTGAAGCGCAGGATATGGACGCCCATGTCGGAGGGTGCGGAGACGAGGCCGGGCGGGATCGACGCCAGCGGCGCGACAACCTCAGGCGAGGCGCAGGTAAGCTTCTCCTTGGCCTCGGCCAATTCGGCCTGGGTGTTGTCCAGACGCGAGCCGATGAAGCCGCCGACCAGCCCCCAGACCGAGGCAACGCTCAGGAGTACGGTCAGGATATAGCTTAGCGCGGCGGCGCCATTTTCGCTGTCGGCATTGGAGACGCGACGCATGTCGATGATCAGCAGCGCCAGCGGGAAGACAGCCAGCTGGTTGGCGAAGGTCGAGCCGCGAACCTGGACAAGCGAGATCCCGAAGCTGATGCCGAGCAGGCACAGCAGGATGAGGTGGATGCGGACGCGATCGGCATGGAAAAGCCGGAAGACGCAGACGGCGATGCCGAATAATCCCGTCGCGTAGAAGAAGCCGAGCGTATAGGGATCCTGGCGCATCGCGCCGAAGATAGACTGTGCTTCCTGGACATTGTTGAGCCAGAGGTCGATCAGCATAGGGTCGAGATCGGCGAGCGGGTTGCGCAGGCATTGCGGGGCGATGATCAGAGCAGAGGCCATAACGCCCGCCCCGACACCCGAAAGGGCCACGAAGCGCAAGCCGCGCCCGAGGCCGCTGGCAAAAGCGGCGGCAAACAGGAGCAGCCCGCCGCCGATGGTCGCCAGGCTGTAATAGCCGAGAGAGAGGTTGTCGCAGGTAACAGTCGGATAAAGCCTCGGCGGCACCGTGCCGAAGAAGAACAGGCTGATCGACAGCGCGAGCGTCAGGCCGAAGGCCTTGGCGGCGGGCGCGAAGGGCTTTCCCTCCCAGGCCCAGGCCAGCGAAACGACAAGGCAAACGCCGGCGACGAAGGGCGTGGTCTCGGCGCCGATCGCAATTGCCAACGCGGCTGAAAAGCCAGCGATCGCGTAGCTCAGCGGCCTGTGGTCCTCATCGAGCAGCATCGCCGTCATGATCGCCACCAGGGCAAACTGGACATTGTGATGATCGATGGAGCCGGGCAGGAAGCGGTTGCTGGCGAGCAGCAGGAAGACGGTGAACCCCAGCGCGATATGCATGCCGAACACGCCGCCCACGCGCCGGCCGGCAAGCCCCATGCCCCAGAGGCTCGGAACGACAAGTGAGAGCGGCCAGACGAGCAATGCCGCGGCTTCGGCCCGCTGCTCAGGCAGGAAGAGCGAGAAGAACTTGATCAGCGTGGCGATCGGAAGGTCGATCACCCGCGACCAGTGCATCAACGTGCCATTGCCCAGCCCCATGCGGTACTGCATGAGATCGAACCAGCCCTGTCCGTTCAGGAAATCGCGAACCTCGACGAGGCGCATGACATCGTCATTGTCGGCGCCGACATAGTCCTTGGCATTCGGCAGGCGAAGCGCGACGATCGCGATTATCAGCAGCACGCTGTAGAAGAAAACGGAAGGCCAGAGGCGCATCGCCTGCCGCTGCAGCTTTTCGCGGAGAGACATGGATGTTGGTTCGCCAGTCATCGGGGCAACAGTCGCCATGAAGCAGATCTCGTCATTGATTGCGGCGAGACTTTACGATGCCCGTATCAAGAAAGCGTAAAGTAGCGGCGCGGGCTGACCTTCTCCGGCGTGCGCATGATCTTCGACGCTGTCATAGGCACTTGTTAACGGCCCTGCTTTAGACTTGCCGCAAGTTTCTCCTGATGGGTGTGATCATGACCGGATCGCGTGTCGACAATCTGAGCGTTGCCGTTTTGCTTCCCTGCTACAACGAGGCGGCGACGATCGGCGCGGTCGTGCGCGGCTTCAAGGCGACGCTGCCGGATGCGGCCGTTCATGTCTACGACAACAACTCCACCGACGGCACGGCGCTCCACGCCATGCTGGCGGGCGCCCATGTCGTGCGCGAGCGGCGCCAGGGCAAGGGCCATGTGGTGCGCCGCATGTTCGCCGATATCGATGCCGACATCTACATCATGGCCGATGGCGACGGCACCTATGCGCCTGAAGACGCAGAGGAGCTCATCCGCACGCTGCTCTCCGAGCGCGCCGACATGGTCGTCGGCACGCGCCGCGGCGTGCATGACGACGCCGGCCGCCAGGGCCACGCCTTCGGCAACCGCATCTTCAACATCCTGTACCGCACGATCTTCGGCCCGGATTTCACCGACATCTTCTCCGGCTACCGCGTGTTTTCGCGCCGCTTCGTGAAAAGCTTTCCGGCGGTCTCGGCCGGCTTCGAGATCGAGACGGAGATGTCCGTGCACGCCTCGCGGCTGAAGCTTCCTGTCAGCGAGCTGGAGCTCGATTATGGCCGCCGGCCCGAGGGCTCGCATTCCAAGCTTTCGACCTTCAAGGATGGCGCCAAGATCCTCTGGATGTTCGCCATGCTGATGAAGGAAACACGTCCCTTCGCCTTCTTCGGCATCATCACCGGCCTGTTCATGGCGCTTAGCCTCGGCTTCATGACACCGGTCCTGGCCGAATATTTCGAGACCGGCCTCGTCAGCCGCATGCCGACCTGGGTCATGTCGATGGCGCTGATGATGATCTCGTTCATGATGTTTACCGCAGGCGTGATCCTGGATTCGGTCGCCCGCTCGCGCGCCGAACACCTGCGCATCGAATATATGCGGCTCGAGGCATCGCATCTTCTCGGCAACGGCTTTGCCTCCGAGCTCGAAGAGATCGACATTCGCCGGCAGCCCTCTCAAGCAGGTGCGGCGTGAAGAAACTGCTGCGCTTCGGCATTGCCGGCGGGCTGGGCTTCATCGTCGATGCCGGCGTGCTCATGCTTCTGCTGCACACGACGCCGATCGGGCCTTTCATTGCCCGGGTGATCGCCATCGCGCTCGCCATGGTGACGACATTCGTCTTCAACCGGACCTTCACCTTCGAACGCTCGGGAGATTCTCTCGCCGCCGAAGGGTTTCGCTACGGCTCGGTCGGGATCACGGCCGCACTGGTCAATTACGGGCTCTACTCGGCGCTGCTTCTTTCGATGCCCGACCTGCAGCCGCTGGCGGCGATGGTGTTTGCCACCGCCGCGGCGACTGTCTTCAGCTTCTTCGGCTACTCGCGCTTCGTCTTCCGCGAGAAATAATCACACCGTCTCCCAGCCGTCCTTCTCGCTGGCGCGATAGATCGCGTCGATGAATGCCTGGCTGAGCCTGGAACTCTCCAGCGACACGATCTCCTGCGCCTCACCCTTGGCGGCGCGCGCGAAAGCTTCGGCCTCGCGCTTGTACTGGCGGCTGTCGGGGAAGCGGAAGGTGGTGGATTCGTTGTGGCTGCGGTTGCTGAGCTCGATCTCTTCCGCACCCCAGCGATCGGCATTGAAGGGTGACTTCACCTCGATGAAGCCTTCGGAGCCGTGGAACACCATGACCTGGCGGTTCGCCATCTGCGTGGAGATGTAGAAGCTGAGCTCGAAGCCGCCGAAATCCGCCTTGACGCTGGAATAGATGTCGGTGCCGAAATCAGGATCGCGGCGGGTGACGGCCTGGACGCGGCGCGGCTCCTCGCCGGTCACGAAGCGCGTGGTGATGGTCGGGTAGACGCCGATATCGGGCAGCGCGCCGCCACCGAGTTCAGGGATGTTGCGCATGTTGCCGGGGTCGCGGTTGAAGTAGGTGAAGGCGCCCTGCACGTGCAGCAGCGTGCCGATGGCGCCGTCCTTGATCAGCTGGCGCACCTTCAGCCAGACCGGCGCGTAGGTGACCATGTAGGCTTCCGTCACCAGCACCTTGTTGCGGTCACGCGCGGCGATCAGACTGTCTATCTCGTCCGCCTTCAGCGCGATCGGCTTTTCGCAAAGCACATGCTTGCCGGCATCCGCCGCCTTGATCGTCCACTCGACATGCTGGGCCGTCGGCAGCGGGATATAGACGGCGTCGATCTTGTCGGAGGCCAGCATTTCCTCGTAGGAGCCGAAGGCGTGCGGCACCGAGAAACGGTCAGCCATCTCCCTTGCCTTGCCGAGATCACGGCTGGCGATCGCCGTGACGACGCAGTTTTCCGCGTCCTGGATGGCCGGAACCACAAGCTCGCGGCCGATCTTGGCGGTCGACATGATACCGAAGCGCAGCATGGTCATTTCCTCTCCTCTACTGATTTTGAGGGGAGATTAGAGACGGCGGCCCCGCGGCGCAATGGCGCGATCACAATTCGCGGCGCTGGCCGCGGCGCAGGTTTTCATCCGCTCGGATGCGCACTAGGTTAGATCGCAGCGGCGTCCTGCCGCGGTCCGAATTTCACCAGAATGAAGATTTCAGGAGTATCTCATGGAATTGCGTCGCCTTGGAAAAACCGGCCTTTCGGTCGCGCCGATCGTGTTCGGCGGCAATGTGTTTGGCTGGACGGCCGACGAGAAAACCTCTTTCAACATCCTCGACGCCTTCTTCGACGCCGGCTTCAACACCATCGACACGGCGGATGTCTATTCGGCCTGGGTGCCGGGCAACAAGGGCGGCGACAGCGAAGAGATCATCGGCAAGTGGCTGAAGCAGAACAAGGTCGCCCGCGACAAGGCCGTGATCATCACCAAGGTCGGCTCGGAAATGGGCCCGGGCAAGAAGGGGCTGAAGGAGCAGTATATCCTTGAGGCTGTCGAGGCCTCGCTGAAGCGGCTGCAGACCGATTATATCGACCTCTACCTCTCGCACTGGCCGGATGCCGAGACACCCTATGAAGAAACGCTCGGCGCCTTCGCCAAGCTGAAGCAGCAGGGCAAGATCCGCGCCATCGGCTGCTCCAACCTCGACGCCACGCAGCTGCAGGCCTCCTTCGACGCCGCCGAGAAGGCCGGCTTGCCGCGCTATGACGTGATCCAGCCGGAATATAACCTCTACGACCGCGCCCCCTTCGAGGGACCGTTGGCCGATCTCTGCGTGAAGCAGGATATCGGCGTCATCACCTATTTCAGCCTCGCGGCCGGCTTTCTTTCCGGCAAATACCGCAGCAAGGCCGATACCGAAGGCAAGGCGCGCGGCGGCAAGGCAGCCGGCTATCTGGACGACAAGGGCTTGAAGATCCTTGCGGCGCTCGACACGGTCGCCACCGAGACCGGCGCCAAGCCAGCCGAGATCGCGCTTGCGTGGCTTCTGCGCAAGAAGGGCGTCACCGCCCCGATCGCCAGCGCCACCAGCCTGTCTCAGCTCGACAGCCTGACGAAATCGGCGACGCTTGCGCTCAGCGACGAAGCCATGGCGCTGCTCGACAAGGCTGGTGCCTGAGGGGGACGCAATGACCGTGACGATCCGTGACGCGAGACCCGACGACGAACCGCGCTGGCGTGCGCTTTGGGATGGCTATCTGGCGTTTTACGCGGTGACGGTCGCGCCCGAGATTACCGACAATACGTGGCGCCGGGTCTTCGATCCGGCGTCATCGATCGCCATGCGCGTGGCCGAGGTGGACGGGACGCTGATGGGCTTCGCGCTCTATCTCACCCATGAGGGCACCTGGATCATGGGCAAGGACTGCTATCTGGAAGATCTCTATGTCGACGACGCAGCGCGCGGAATGGGGATTGGCCGGGCGTTGCTCGACGATCTCCTGTCGCTCTGCAGAAAAGAAGGCTGGTCGCGGCTCTACTGGCACACAAGTGAAAGCAACGAGCGTGCCCGCTCGCTCTACGACAGCTACGTCGAAAGCGACGGCCATATCCGCTATCGCATCAATTTCTAAGCGGCGGAAACCCCTCATACCACTGCGAATGCCCTCCCTCCCAATTCTCCATTCCGGGCTTGGTCAAGATGCCGCGCGGGCTGATGTAGCTCTGGATCACCCGGCGCGGGCGCTCATGCCACTGGATGTTGAAGGCCCATAATTTCGGGAAGAAGCAGAGCGAGGCGTAGGGCAGATGGTCGTGAATCCACCAGGCGAGCCGCTGCCAGTCTTCCAGCGCATGATAGCGATCAACCACCCAGGGTACGACGACGCAGGCGGCAGCACCCATGTAGCCATCGGCATCGCGCATGTCCCAGATGTGATGGGCGGCCGTGGACGCGTTGGTGGAGCAGTTGAGCTTGTTCTGATTGCCGAAGCGATTGACCTCGGGCGAGCGGTAGCCGGAGCGGATGTGCAGGCGGCCAAAGGTCTCCTGCAAGGGCTCCAGCAGTTCCTCGCACAGCCTCTTGCCGGTTTCGATGGCGAGATCCGGATCGCCGGGGATATTTGGGATGCGATAGAAATCGGCGATCTCGGAATGCAGGAAATCGCGCAGGAAGAAATTCTTCGACAGCCGTGCCCGACCCAGATCCTCCAATGCTTTCATCGATCCCGGCTTTTTCATAAGCGGCCTCCCTGCCCTGCTGACGGCAAGTTTGCAGTATCCGCCGCAAATCGCCACCCGAAATGATCGGAACCATTAGCCTTCGTCCAGCTTCTCTCTGCGAAGCCGCATGATGCGGCTTCCACGAGCCAGGGACAAAGGACAAGGGACATGGCAAAGGAAAAGAACCTCGACGATCTGTTCTACGATACGCTGAAGGACATCTACTACGCGGAAAAGCAGATCCTCAAGGCGTTGCCTAAAATGGCGCGCGCGGCGCAATCGGAAGAGCTGAAAGCCGGATTCATGACGCACAAGGAGCAGACGGAAGGCCATGTCGACCGGCTGCAGCAGGTCTTCGAGCTGATCGGCAAGCGGGCGCAGGGCAAGACCTGCGAAGCGATCCAGGGGATCATCGCGGAAGGCGAAGAGATCATCGAGGAATTCAAGGGTTCGCCGGCTATCGATGCCGGGCTGATCTCCTCGGCGCAGGCCGTCGAGCACTACGAGATGGCCCGCTACGGCACGCTGAAGACCTGGGCGCAGACGCTCGGCAAGAAGGACGTCGTAACGCTGCTCGACCAGACGCTGCAGGAAGAAGCCGCCACCGACAAGACCTTGTCGAAGCTCGCCACTTCTGCGGCCAACCAGAAGGCCGCGGCCTGACCGGCGGCGCGGGCGGGAGCGCCATGATCGGCCGCTCCCGCCTCAGCCCGTATAACGGAAGAAATCGATGAAGGCGCGCAAGGCCGGGCGCATCTGGCGGCGGCTTGGATAGTAGATGAACGGGCCCGGATAGGGCGCGCACCAATCCTCCAGCACCCGCACAAGCTTGCCGCTTGCAAGCTCGTCTTCGACGCGCAGATCGAAGAGATAGGCGAGGCCGACGCCGTTCAGCGCCGCGATCAGCGCCAGCCTGTCCTCGCTGACGATCAGCGGGCCATCGACGGGCACCACCAGTTCGCGGCCATCCTTCTCGAACTCCCAGCGGTAGATCGTGCCATTGGTGAAACGCCGCTTGATGCAGCGGTGGTTGACGAGTTCGGAGGGATGCAGCGGCTTGGGGTGGCGTTTGAAATAATCCGGCGAAGCGGCGATCACGGTCGTGAGGTTCGGCGAGGCGCGCACCGCGATCATGTCGGCTTCGAGGCTCTCTTCCAGCCTAATGCCGGCATCGAAGCCCTCGCGGACGATATCGATGAAGCCATCCTCGTTGGCGATTTCTAGCGTGATATCGGGATAGCGGTTGAGGAATTCGCCGAGGCGGGGCGCAAGCAGGATGTCGGAGGCGAAGCGCGGTGCGGTGACCCGCAGCGTGCCGGCCGGGCGCCCGCCCGCCTCGCTGACGGCTTCGAGCGCGATGCCGATCTCGTCCAGCGCCGGCTTCAGCCGCTGCAAGAGCAGCCTCCCCTCCTCCGTCGGCGCCACGCTACGCGTCGTGCGCGCCAGAAGGCGGATGCCCAGGCTCTCCTCGAGGCTGGAGACCGCATGGCTGACGGCCGAGGGCGCGATCTCCAGCTCCTTGGCGGCGGCGCGGAAGCTGCGGTGCTCGGCGACAGTGGCGAGAACGGCGAGTTGGGCGAGCTGGGTCCTGTTCATTGATCTATTTGTTAGAACAGCCTGTGCCGCATTGCACGTATTTTTTGAAAGCTTCCGCCGCGCTAGGTTTGCCTCGTGCGTGCCGCTCAAACGCGGCCTCACTATTTGCTCGAAAGGAGCCAGACATGAAAACCCGCACACTCGGACAAGACCTTGAAGTCTCCGCCGTCGGCCTCGGCTGCATGGGCATGAGTTTCGCCTATGGCGCCAGCGACGACAATGAATCGATCCGCACGCTTCACCGCGCCGTCGATCTCGGCGTCACCTTCTTCGACACGGCCGAAATGTACGGCCCCTACACCAACGAGCAGTTGCTCGGCCGCGCCCTGAAGCCGGTGCGTGACCGCGTCGTCATCGCCACTAAGTTCGGCTTCAAGTTCGATCCTTCCAAATCCGGCGCGGCGGCCCTGACGGGCGTCGACAGCCGGCCGGAGAATGTGAAGCGCGTGGCCGAAGCGTCGCTGAAGCGGCTCGGCACCGATGTCATCGACCTCTATTACCAGCACCGCGTCGATCCCAGCGTTCCGATCGAGGAGACCGTCGGCGCCATGGCCGAGCTGGTGCGCGAGGGCAAGGTGCGGGCGCTGGGGCTTTCGGAGGCTGGCAGCGCGACGATCCGGCGGGCGCATGCGGTGCATCCGATTGCGGCCGTGCAGAGCGAATATTCGCTCTGGTCGCGCGATCCCGAGCATGACGTGCTCGCCACTTGCCGGGAGCTCAAGATCGGCTTCGTGCCATACAGCCCGCTCGGACGCGGCTTCCTGGCAGGCGCGATCCGCAAGCCTGACGATCTCGGCGCCGACGATTTCCGCAGCCAGCTGCCGCGCTTCCAGGCCGACAATTTCGATGCCAATGCGGCCCTTGTGGCCAAGCTCGAAGCGCTGGCGAAGGATAAGGGCGTGACCACGGCGCAGCTGGCGCTCGCCTGGGTTCTGCATCAGGGCGAGGACATCGTGCCGATCCCCGGCGCCCGCAAAGTCAACCATCTCGAGCAGAACGCGGCCGCCGCCGATATCGCGCTATCGGCCAGGGAGCTCGCGGAACTCGGCGCGATCATGCCGCTCGAAGAGATCGCCGGCAAGCGTTACTCCGAGGCATCGCTGGCAATGACTAATCTCTGAGAGGACAACCTCTTACGAGTTGGGCCGTCCATGCGATACCAGCGGGGCGGCCCAACCACAGATCAGGAAAGAGATTTTGTTTTGTTCAACTTTGGGTCTTCTCCTCGCACATATTAGCACTAGGTAAACTTTCCGTTGAGAGGAAGGGAACCCCATGCCAGATGCAAAGGACAAAGGGCCGGCCGATCCAGGCCTGTCCGACATAAGAGGACGCATGCTCGTGCTTGAAGTGGTGGCGATGACCTCGCTAGCGCTGGTTCTGGACACATCCGGCGAGGATGGCGGGAAGATGGGGCGGGGTATCTTGCACCTCATCCGCGAGGCTGTCGGCAACAAGTGCGACGAGATGGGTCTCTCCGACAACGCCTCATCGACCGCGCAGGCCTATGCCGAAGAACTGATCGGCACCGCCCTGGCCACGCTCTACCCATCCACGCATTAAAGCAGGCACAGTCCCGCAACGACTTTGCGCGTTGCCCGCTCCGCGCTATACTTCACCATCGACACGATCGAGGTACGGACCATGACGGACCGGCAGGCGATAGAGGCAGTCGTGCATCTCTATGTCGAAGGCATGACCTTCGCCAACGAGGCGGCGCTGCGCAAGGCGTTTCATCCCAAATGCGCTGTCATCGGGCATTACGAGAGTGCGGTCGAATGGTCGACCCGCGACGAATTCATCGCCGCCATCGTGGCCGAGGGCTCCGCCCCACCGGGCACACAGCCACACATGGACATCCAGACACTCGACGTCATTGGTGATGCCGCGAGCGTCAAAGTCAGCGACGACTTCGCCGGCATGCGCTTTACCGACTATCTCTCGATGCTGAAGATCGACGGGCGGTGGACGATCGTGAACAAGGTTTATTATCTGCACCTTTGATGGGGTGGTGGTGGCAACCCCCCCCCTCATCAAGTCAGT
>UBQW01000013.1:147323-196067 GCA_900467745.1 Hyphomicrobiales bacterium | reverse complement strand
CGCCCGCCCAGGCGAAAGCCCAGAACGGCGGCGGCAGGCCGATCTCGGCGAGCTCTTCTTCCGTCTTCAGCCACAGCTCATGCGCTTCGCTCGCCAGATTGAGCCGGATCTCCGGCACATGCGGCGGCGTCATCGGGCTGGTATTGTCGCGGATGAAGAGCGCGGGGTCGGTCTTCACGATATCAGCGCGGCGGGTTGTCGAGCCCGCCCATGCGGCAGACCTCGGCCCATTCCTCGTCGGTCACCGGTTGCACGGAAAGCCGCATCGACGTCACCAGCGACATCTTCGACAGCGCCTCGCTCGCCTTCACATCCTTCAGCGTCACCGGCTTCGGCATGTCGCGGACGGCGCGGATATCGACGCAGTCCCACTTGGGATCGCCCTTGGCGGTGGAATCGGGATGCGACAGCGCGCAGACCTCGACGATGCCGACGATCTCCAGCCCGTCATTGGAGTGGTAGAAGAAGCCCTTGTCGCCGATCTGCATCGCCCGCATGTTGTTGCGCGCCAGATAGTTGCGAACGCCGGTCCACTCCGTGCCTTTTTCGCCGGCAGCCTTCTGCTGCTCCCAGGACCATGCGGACGGTTCGGATTTGTAAAGCCAGTGCGCCACTTGCTTACGCCTCCGGCTTGTTGAAGACCCAGTTGAAGGGCTTCACCTCGACGCTCTCGAACAGGCCGGCCTTGGCATAGGGATCGGCGTTGGCGATATCGGTAGCCGCCTCGATGGTCTCGGCCTCGACGATGACAAGGCTGCCGCAAGGCTTGCCCTCGGCATCGAGAAACGGACCGGCCATCTTCAGCGTGCCGGCTTCGTTGAGCGCATTGAGATGCTCGACATGCGTGGGGCGCGTGTCCATGCGGACATTGAGGTGGCCAGGCTTATCCTTGCAGACAAAGGCGAAAAGCATGTGGGTTCTCCTATTCGGTCGTGATCGGACGGGTCATCAGCTGGTCGATGGCAGCGGCAATGCCGAGCTTGCCCTCGATGATCGCGGATACCGCGTCGGTGACGGGCATGTCGATATCAAGCGACTTGGCGAGCCGCGATACCACGGCGGCGGCAAACGCCCCCTCGACGAGCTCGCCATGCGCGGGGTCGCGCGTCTCGCCGCGCCCGAGCGCGATGCCGAAACGCAGGTTGCGCGATTGATGGCTGGTGGCGGTCAAGACGAGGTCGCCGAGACCAGACAGACCCGGCACCGTATCGGCCTGCCCGCCCTTGGCGACGACGAAGCGCGACATCTCGGCCAGCCCGCGCGCAATCAGCGCCGCCCGTGCCGAATCGCCGATGCCGGCGCCCTCGACGATACCGCAGGCAATCGCCAGCACGTTCTTCAAGGCGCCGCCCAGCTGCACGCCGATCCTGTCTGACGACGGATAGAGCCGGAAGGTCCGCCCGGAAATCGCCTGCGCCAGCCGCTCGGCAATCTCGCCGCTCTCGGCGGCAACCACCATCGCTGTCGGCAAGCCCTTGGCGATATCGGCCGCGAAGCCCGGACCCGACAGGACCGCGATCGCATGCCCCGGCAGCGCCTTGGCCAGCATGTCGGTCAAGAGATTGCCCGTGGTCTTCTCGATGCCCTTGGCGCAGGTGACGACAACGGCATCCTTAGCCAGATAAGGTTCATACTGGCGCGCCGCATCGGCCTGCGCCTGCGAGGGCATGGCGAAGAGCACGATGCCGGCATCGCTGATCGCATCCGGCTCGGCGGAAAACTGCAGCGTCTCGGGCAACGGAATACCCGGAAGCGCCGCGTCGTGCAGATGCTCGGCGGCGAGATCGGCCATCAGACCGGGATCGCGGCCGATCAGCGTCACCTTGTGCCGCCCCGTCAGCGCGATGACGGCCGCCAATGCCGTGCCGAATGCGCCGGCACCGATGACGGCGATCGTTTCGCTTTCTCCGCTCATGCCTTTGCTCCCCGCTTGCCGAAGCCCAACAATGTCTCGGCGCTCGAATCGAGCGGCCAGCGCGAGCGCGGCTGCACGTCGAGATCATCGGGCGCAACACCCGTCGCCATCCGCTCCAGCCCGGCCCAGGCGATCATGACGGCGTTGTCGGTGCACAGATGCAGCGGCGGCGCCACGAAGCGGAAACGGTTCTTGTCGCACAGCGCCTGCAGCGTGCCGCGCACGACGAGATTGGCGGCAACGCCGCCCGCCACCACCAGCGCCGGCTGCTCGACATCGGGATAGAGCGTCTTGAACCGCTCCAGCCCACGCCCGATCCGGTCCTTCAGCGTCCGCGACACGGCATCCTGGAACGAGGCGCAGATATCGGCCACGTCCTGGTCCGTCAGCGGCGCGATCTCGGTCGCCGCCTGCCGCACGGCCGTCTTCAGGCCGGAGAAGGAGAAGTTGAGCTTCGCCTCGCCGACCAGCGGTCGCGGAAACTTGAACCGTTGCGGATTGCCCGCTTTCGCCGCCCGCTCGACGGCCGGCCCGCCCGGATAGGGCAGGCTCAAGAGCTTCGCCGTCTTGTCGAAAGCCTCGCCCAGCGCGTCGTCGATCGTCGTGCCCCAGCGCTCGTACTCGCCGACCCCGCGCACCAGGATCAGCTGCGTGTGCCCACCGGAGACCAGCAGCATGAGATAGGGAAAGGAAAGCCCATCCGTCAGCCGCGCCGTCAGCGCATGGCCCTCGAGATGGTTGACCGCGTAGAGCGGCTTGCCGGAGGCCTTGGCGATCGCCTTGCCGGTCATCAGCCCGACAAGCAGCCCGCCGATCAGCCCCGGACCCGAGGTCGCGGCGATGGCGTCGATGTCGGACAGCGACACATTGGCGCGTTTCAAAGCCTCGTCGATCAGCGTATCGAGTGCCTCGACATGCGCCCGCGCGGCGATTTCTGGCACCACGCCACCATAGGCGCTATGCTCTTCGAGCTGGCTCAGCACCACATCGGAGCGCACGGTCGGCACGCCCATAGCATCCCGCTCGACAACGGCGGCGGCGGTTTCGTCGCAGCTTGTTTCGATACCGAGGATGCGCAGAAAGGGAGCCATGGAGCCTGATCGTTGATTGCGATGGGTCTGAAACCTGTTTACGAGAAACTCCGGTAACAACGGATCAATGCGGATGCAAACAAAACCTTTCCGGATCGGCACCAGAGGCAGCCCGCTGGCGCTCGCCCAGGCAAACGAAGCCCGCGACAGGCTGATGGCGGCCCACGGCCTTCCAGAAGAGATGTTCGAGATCGTCGTGCTCTCGACCAAGGGCGACCGCATCACCGATCGCTCGCTGTCGGAGATCGGCGGCAAGGGCCTGTTCACCGAGGAACTGGAAGAGAAGCTCGCAAGCGGCGACCTCGACATCGCCGTGCATTCGTCCAAAGACATGCCGACGACACTGCCCGAGGGGCTCTGTCTCTCCGCCTACCTGCCGCGCGAAGACATTCGCGATGCTGTCGTAGGCCGCACCGCCCCGAAGTTGATCGACCTGCCGCACGGCGCCACCGTCGGCTCCTCATCGCTGCGCCGCCAGGCGCTGATCCGCCGCATGCGCCCGGATATCAACGTCATCACCTTCCGCGGCCTCGTCGACACCCGTTTGCGCAAGCTGAACGAGGGCCAGGTCGACGCGACGCTCTTGGCGCTCGCCGGCCTGAAGCGGCTCGGCAAGGTCGAGGTCATCACCGATATTCTCGATCCAGACACCTTCCCCCCGGCGCCGGCCCAGGGCGCGATCTGCATCGAAAGCCGCATCGGCGACACAGTAACCGACGCGCTGCTCGCCCCGATCAACGATATCAGGACCTACGACACCGTCTCCTGCGAGCGCGCTTTCCTCGGCGCACTCGACGGCTCCTGCCGAACGCCGATCGGCGGCTATGCCGTCTGCGAAGGCGACCAGATCCGCCTGCACGGCCTGATCATCACCCCCGATGGCCGCAGCCAGCACGCCATCACCATCGACGGCCATCGCCGCGACGCGGTGGCGCTCGGCACCCGCGCCGGCCAGGATATCCGCGCCCGCGCCGGCACCTCGTTCTTCGACAGCTGGAGCTGACGGCGCATGCGCGTGCTCGTCACCCGTCCACCGCATCCGGGCGAGCGCACCGCAAAACGGCTGGCGGAGATGGGACACGAGCCGATCATGCTGCCGCTATCCGCCCCCGCCCACGATGCGGACGCCGCCTTCGCGGCGCTCGCCAACTCCGACGGCCCGATATCCGTCACCAGCGCCGAGGCGATCCGCGTTCTCACCGAACGCCCCGATGACCTCGCCCCACATCTCTCCCGCCCCCTCTACGCCGTCGGCGACGCCACCGCAGACGAAGCAAGGGCAGCAGGCTTCAGAGACGTCACCGCCTCCACCGGCGACGGCGCAGACCTCGCCGACCGCATCGCGCAACGCGACACCGCGCGATCGGGCGATACCACCGTCCTCTACCTCGCCGGCTTCCCCCGCGCCGAAACCTTCGAGACCCGCGCCGCAGATCTTGGCCTGACCGTCACCACCGTCGAATGCTACCGCATGCGCCGCCTCGACATCCCCGACCAGCTGCTCCGCGAACTCTTCTCGGCCCACGAACCCGACGCGATCCTCTTCTATTCCCGCCGCACCGCCGAGGATTTCTTCGCCCTCAAGGAAATCTCCGCCAACCTCGACGCCCTCATCGGCGTCCGCCTCCTCTGCCTCAGCCAGGCCATCGCCGATGCGATTCCCGTGACCCTGCAAGGCCAATCCGCGATCCCCGACAGCCCGGATGAGGCAGCCCTGTTGTCGCTTCTGTGAGCGATGTGGCTGCCAAATTTCATCTGGCCTCTTTCCTTCACCGGCCTCACTGACTACTTTCGAACCACTGTAAGAATTATGAGGGTCTCATGGCACCAGGAAATCCGCCCCGCCATTCGAAGAGCACCGACGAGCCGGTCACGATCGACTTGGATGCGCAGGAGATTGCCTCGGAAGAGAGTGCCAGCAAGGACGCGCAACACGATATCGGCAAGGCAGCCGACGAGGTAGCCGAAGCGCCGTCGGAGACCAGCGAATCGATCGTTCCCGATGAAGGTATCGACGAGAGCGACGCCTCGAGGGCCAAGGCGGAAACTCCTGCTGAAGAGACGGCGGGGCCCTTCGCCTACGACAAGGCGCCCGATCCCGAACTGCCGCCCTATAACCATGCGCCCGAGCCCGTGGAGCCGCCGAAGAGCGAGCCTCAGCGCCAGCCGGGCGGCACGTCCGGGCTTATCGCCGCCGGCATCGTCGGCGGACTGATCGCGTTGATCGGCGCCGGCGCCATTCAGTATGCGGGCTTCCTGCCAGGCTCTTCGGCGCCGCAGACATCGTCGCCCGAGATCACCAGCCTCTCCGGCGAAATCGACGGCCTCAAGCAGTCCGTCGCCAACCTCGCCGCCGCACCGCAGGCGGCACCCGCCAATGATGCGCTCGAAAGCCGCATCGCGGCACTTGAGACCGCCGCCAAGGCGCCTCAGGTAGCCGGTTCTGGCACGGATAGCGCCACCGTCGATGCGTTGAACCAGAAGATATCAGACCTCACGACACAGCTCGACCAGCTGCGCGGCGCCGTCAGCCAGGCGACCGAGCAGCGCGCGACAAACGGCGCCGAGCTCGAACAGCGCCTCACCGCCGCCGAACAGAAGCTCAACGAGCCGCGCCAGGACGTCGCCGTCGCCAAGGCAATCGCCGCGGCCGGCCTGAAGGCGGCGATCGATCGTGGCGGTCCTTTCGTGGCGGAGCTCGACACCTATGCCGGCGTTTCGCCCGATGACCCCGTCGTCGCCGACCTGAAGAATTTCGCCGAAACCGGCGTGCCCTCGCGTGCCGAGCTGATCCGCCAGGCGCCCGATGTCGCGACCGCGATCGTCGGCAGCGTCAACAAGGCCGATCCGAACGAGAGCTGGTCCGACCGGCTGATGGCCGGCGCCAAGTCGCTGGTCAGCGTGCGCCCGGTCGGCAATATTGAGGGTGACAGCGTCGAGGCGATTGCCGCGCGCATGGAAGACAAGGTGAAGAACGGCGACCTGCCGGGTGCGGCCAACGAGTGGACCACGCTGCCGGCGGATGCCAAGCAGGCGTCCGCCGCCTTCAAGCAATCGCTGGACGCCCGCATCCGCGTCGAGGAGCTGGTCGGCAGCGCGCTGTCGAAGGCTGTCTCAGGCACCGGCCCCGGTACTGGCAAGGAGGGCTGATCATGATCCGGCTCGTCGTCTTCGCGCTTCTCGTGCTCGTTCTCGGCTACGGCTTCTCCTGGCTTGCCGATCGCCCCGGCGATCTCTCGCTCATCTGGGAGGGCCAGCTTTATCAGACCCGGCTGATCGTCGCCGCAACCGCCATCATCGCGCTGATCGCGGTCGTCATGGTCGCCTGGTGGCTGATGCGCGTCATCTGGACCTCGCCGCATTCCGTCACCCGCTATTTCCGCGCCCGCAAGCGCGACCGTGGTTACCAGGCGCTCTCGACAGGCCTGATCGCCGCCGGCGCCGGCAATGCGCTGATGGCCCGCAAGATGGCCGCCCGCTCGCGCGGCCTGATCCGCGCCGACCAGGAGCCGCTGATCGCGCTGCTCGAAGCCCAGGCAGCCCTGATCGAGGGCCGCCATGACGAAGCCCGCGCCAAGTTCGAGGCGATGGTAGAGGATCCCGAAACCCGCGAGCTCGGCCTGCGCGGCCTTTATCTCGAGGCCAAGCGGCTCGGCGCCAACGAGGCCGCCCGGCAATATGCCGAAAAGGCCGCCGACAACGCGCCCTATCTGCCCTGGGCCGCCCAGGCGACGCTCGAATATCGCAGCCAGTCCGGTCGCTGGGACGATGCGATCCGCCTGCTGGAGCAGCAGAAGGCCGCCCGCGTCATCGAAAAGGCCGAGGCCGACCGCCTGCGCGCCGTGCTGCTGACGGCCCGCGCCGACGAGAAACTGGAGAACGATCCTTCAGGTGCTCGCGACGACGCCACCCATGCGCTGAAACTCTCGGCCGATTTCGAGCCGGCCGCGATCATCGCCGCCAAGGCGCTGTTTCGCGAAGACAAGCTGCGCAAGGCAGCCTCCATTCTCGAACAGGCCTGGAAGACCAACCCGCATCCCGAAATCGGCGCCACCTATGTGCGCGCCCGTAGCGGCGATTCGCTCGCCGACCGGCTGAAGCGCGCAGAGAAGCTGGAGGCGCTCCGCCCCAACAACATCGAATCGCTGTTGATCGTCGCCCAGGCAGCACTCGACATCCGGGATTTCGCCAAGGCCCGCGCCAAGGCCGAAGCCGCCGCCCGCATCGAGCCGCGCGAGGCAGCCTTCCTGCTGCTCGCCGATATCGAGGAAGCCGAGACCGGCGACCAGGGCCGCATCCGCCACTGGCTCGCCCAGGCGCTGAAGGCGCCGCGCGATCCGGCATGGGTGGCAGACGGCTATGTCTCCGACAAATGGCTGCCGCTCTCGCCCGTCACGGGCAAGCTCGACGCCTTCGTCTGGAAGGCGCCGTTCGGCCAGGTCGAAGGCCCGGTCGAGGAAGGCTCCGTCATCTCCATCGACAGCGCGCTGAAGAGCCTGCCGCCGGTGCGCGACGTGAGATCAGACAGTGCCGCCGGCGATCACCGCATCATCGAGCTCGAGCGCGCCGCCACCATCGCCAAGGCCGCCCGCCCGGTGGCCGAGACGCCGGCAGCACCCGCGCCCGCCAAGCCGAAACCGGCCCCGAAGGAGCCGGCAACCGCGAGCAAACCTGCCGACGCCCCCGAACCGCGCCCCTTCTTCGGCGGCCTGCCTGATGATCCGGGCGTGCGCAATCCATCGGCCGAGCCAGAACCCAAGACACGGCTTCGCCTCTTCTAGCCAAACAGGACCCGTATGTTCGAACGCTTCCAGGCATTTTTTCAGAACCTGACCGCAGACACCCAAAAGAGCAGCTTCGCCCCCGATGATCCCCGCATCGCGGTGGCGGCACTCTGCATGCAGGTCATGGAGGCCGACGGCCAGATCAAGGACAGCGAGAAGAAGCGTCTGCGCACGCTCCTGAAGGATCAGTACGGTCTCGACGGCAAGCAGCTCGACGCGCTGATCGCCGCCGGCCAGGAAGCCGAAAGCGACGCCGTCGACTATTACCGCTTCACCTCCGACCTGAAGCGCCATCTCGACACCGAGCAGCGCCTGGAGCTGATCGGCATTCTCTGGGACATCGTCTATGCCGATGGCGAGCGCAGCGAGATGGAGGACGACGCCATCTGGCGCATCGCCGAGCTTCTCGGCGTCTCGGCCCGCGAACGCATCCAGAAGCGCCAGGAAGCGGCCAAGCGCGTCACCGGCATCGATGTGGTGCAAGACGATGCCGACTGACAGTACAGGCGCGGCGGGCACCGGCATTGCCGGCCCCAACGACCCGGGCTCAAGCATCGAAGGCAAACGCCCGGTCCTGATCGTGCTGCATCAGGAGAGCTCC
Organism: Hyphomicrobiales bacterium; assembly: GCA_900467745.1. Taxonomy (GTDB): domain Bacteria; phylum Pseudomonadota; class Alphaproteobacteria; order Rhizobiales; family Rhizobiaceae; genus Rhizobium. The sequence goes on along the minus strand of UBQW01000013.1, from coordinate 187,676 downwards.
AGCCCCGGCCGCGTCGGCCAGCTGCTCGCCGCGAAGGGCTATCCGCTCGACATCCGCCGCCCGGTGCTCGGGGAGACACTGCCGATAACGCTTGCCGAGCATGCCGGCGCCGTCGTCTTCGGCGGCCCGATGAGCGCCAACGATCCCGACGACTTCGTCAAGGCCGAGATCAACTGGCTGAATGTGCCGCTGAAGGAGAAGAAGCCGCTGCTCGGCATCTGTCTCGGCGCGCAGATGCTGGTGCGCCATCTCGGCGGCAAAGTCGCGGCCAATGCCGACGAAACCACCGAGATCGGCTGGTACCCGCTGCGCGCGACCGAAAAGGGCCGGCAGCTGATGCACTGGCCGCGGATGGTCTACCACTTCCACCGCGAAGGCTTCGATCTGCCGCGCGGCGCCGATCTTCTTGCTGAAGGTGATGTCTACCCCAACCAGGCGTTCCGATACAACGGCCACGCCTGGGCGCTGCAGTTCCACGCCGAACTGACCCGCGCCATGATGCACCGCTGGGTCGTCCACGGCGCCCACCGCTTCATTCTCCCCAATGCGCAGCAGGGCCGCGAGCATCTCGAAGGCCGCATGCTGTTCGATGCGCCGCTCAAGGCCTGGCTCAACGAATTCCTCGATCTCGTTTTCGAGGGCAAGAAGCCGAAATCAGCCCCCTCGGCCAAGGCCACGCTGACGGCCTGATGCGGAGCACCCCGCGTTGTGCTATGGTGTGCGACGTCAATTCGACGGCATTTTAGTAGCAGAAACAGGTTCCGATCCACGATCCGGCCGATTGGTCGCGCCAGGCGCCGCCATGACCGCAGCCATGTCAGGGGAACAGCATGTCGAACTACGAACAGAAGCTTGTCTCGCTGGGCCTCGTCCTGCCCCAGCCGCTGAAACTGCCCTCGCACATGACGCTGCCCTTTCCCTGGGTCAACGTTCGCGGCAACAGGGCCTTCATCTCCGGCCACGGTCCGCAGAACCCCGACGGCTCGCCATCAGGCCCCTTCGGCGTCGTCGGCGACACGGTGACGATCGAGGAAGCCCACGCCTCGGCCCGCAAGGTGGGGCTCGCCATGCTGGGCAGCCTGAAGCGTGAACTCGGCAGCCTCGACCGCATCACCGGCTGGTGCCGCGTTCTCGGCATGGTCAACTGCGCCCCCCACTTCTCCAACCCGCCTGCCGTCATCAACGGCTTCACCGAGCTGATCACCGACGTCTTCGGCCAGGACGTCGGCCGCCACGCCCGCTCCGCCATCGGCGTCGCCGGCCTGCCGCTGAATTTTCCTGTCGAGATCGAGGCGGAGGTGATGATTTCGGGGTGAACCTCAGCCGACGCGGCAGAGGGGGGTATCTCACGGCACAACGCCCGTGAGGGTATCCCACGGCACAAAGCCCAAGGCGCCCCCACGGAACAACGCCCCCAAAACTACCCCCGCGTCACATGCTCCGGCGCATCCAGCGTATCGATCTTCCGCAACTGCGGAAACCCGCTCGTCCACAGCGCCGCCACCACAAGCGTCCCGATCCCGCCGATGACCACCGCCGGCACAGCACCGAACACCGAAGCCATCGTCCCGGCGCGAAACTCGCCAAGCTCGTTCGACGCGCCGACAAACACCATGTTGACGGCGTTGACGCGGCCGCGCAGTTGGTCGGGTGTCCAGAGCGCGATCAGGCTCTCGCGCACATAGACCGACACCATATCGGCCGCCCCCATCAGCGCCAACGCCGCGATCGACAGCTCGACATTCTCAGACAGCCCGAAAGCGATCGTGCCCAGCCCGAACAGCGCCACGCCGACGAACATGTAGACCCCGGCGCGATGCTTCAGCGGATAGGTCGCAAGCAGCACAGCCATGACGATCGCGCCGACACCCGGCGCCGAGCGCAGCAGGCCGAGGCCCCAGGGGCCGAGCGTCAGGATATCGCGCGCAAAGATCGGCATCAGCGCCGTGGCGCCGCCCAAGAGCACCGCGAAGAGATCGAGCGAGATCGCGCCCAGCACCACCTTCTCGGTGCGGATGAACTTGAAGCCGCCGAGGATCATGTCCCAGCTCTTCGCCTCGCCCGTGGTCTTCTGCGCCGGCTTCGGGATCAGGAAGAGCAGCCCCGCCCCAAGGCCTGCGAACACCACGGCCACCGTGTAGGCCGTATGCGCATTGATGCCGTAGAGCAGGCCGCCGATGACGGGGCCGGTGATCGAGGCGAGCTGCCAGGAGGACGAGTTCCAGGCGATCGCGTTCGAGAGATCATCGGCCGGCACGAGATTGGGCGCCAGCGACTGCACCGCCGGCGACATGAAGGCGCGCTCGATGCCGAAGACCAGCAGCACCGCGAAAACGGGGATGGGCGAGAAGGTGCCCGTCATGGTCATGCCAAGCAGCGTCAGCGTGCAAAGGGCAGCCACCAGCGAGCACAGCGAGGCGATGGCGCGGCGGTTATAGCGATCGGCCACGGAGCCGGTGACGAGGATGAGCAGCAGAGAAGGGAGGAACTGCACCAGCCCGATCAGGCCGAGATAGATGGCGCTCCCCGTCTGGTCGTACATCTGCCACCCGACCGCGACGCTGACGATCTGCTGCGAAAACGAGAGCAGAAAGCGCGCGAAGAAGAAGCGGGTGTAGGAGGAGTGCCGGAAGGCCGCGAAGCGGTCGCCGTGAGCCGAGATGGACATGATGTCTTTCCAACAAACGGACCAAACATCGCTTCCCGACGCGCCCGTTAAACATGAATTGCCGCAGCATTGCACACGGCTCTTGCCGGTTTAGTCGCCAATGTCTACATGTCTGTCAACAACGAACTGGAGATTGCGATGCTTGCGCTTTTTCAAACCATTGATTTGGCTTTGAATCTTTACACCTGGATCTTGATCGCCAGCGCCATTTTCTCCTGGCTCTATGCGTTCAACGTGATCAATTCCAGCAATCAGTTCGTCAATTCGGTCGGCATGTTCCTCTACAACGTCACCGAACCGGTGCTGCGCCCGATCCGTCGCGTGCTGCCGAACCTTGGCGGCATCGACATCTCGCCGATCATCCTGCTGCTCATCATCTTCTTCATCCGCTCGTTCATGTGGAACACCATCGTGCCGATGGTGTTGCGATAAGGCCCTGGCAGGCCGCTGACGATCATCTCGTCCTCGCCGTGAGGCTGACGCCGAATGGCGGGCGGGATCAGATCGATGGTATTGAGCTGGATGCCGACGGCAGGGCCTATCTGAAGGCCCGCGTTTCGGTCGTTCCCGAGAAGGGCAAGGCCAACAAGGCGCTGGTCGCACTTGTGGCGAAGCAGCTTGGCCTCGCGAAGTCCTCGGTGAACCTCGTCTCAGGCGACACGTCGCGTAAAAAAATCCTCCGGATCGATGCCGAGCCGGAGGATGTGATCAAAAAGCTGGAAGCTTTACTCGGCCTGTAATCAGGCCTTTTCCTTCTTGGCGCGTTCGATCGCCTCGAGGATCAGCTGGCCGGCTTCCTTGGCGTCGCCCCAGCCGTAGATCTTCACCCACTTGCCGGGTTCCAGATCCTTGTAGTGCTCGAAGAAATGCTCGATCTGCTTGAGCGTGATCTCGGGCATATCCGTGTAGTCCTTGACCTTGTCGTAGCGCATGGTCAGCTTCGGCGACGGAACGGCGATGATCTTCTCGTCCTTGCCGGAATTGTCTTCCATCTTCAGAACGCCGATCGGACGCACGTTGATGACGCAGCCCGGAACCAGCGGACGGGTGCTGGCGATCAGGACGTCGATCGGGTCGCCGTCCTCGGACAGCGTGTGCGGTACGAAGCCGTAGTTACCCGGGTAGGTCATCGGCGTGTAGAGGAAACGGTCGACAACCAGCGTGCCGGCGTCCTTGTCCATCTCGTACTTGATCGGGTGGCCACCGACGGGAACTTCAACGATGACGTTGACGTCCTCAGGTGGGTTCTTGCCAATGGCAATGGCGTCGATGCGCATGCGATTACTCCCGCGACGTGAAATCTTCGCAGCCAGATAATCGGATTCATGCCGCGAAGCAACATGGCACGACCGCGCAGGCACATGATTGTTTTATGATCTGGCCTTCAAAATGCCGGAAAACTGGGCAGAGGCCAGCACTTCGCTCCCCCGCACCTTGTCGTTGAGCAGATCGCTCAGTTCCAGATGAAGCCGATCTTCTTCAAGGGCTTCTCGTCGAAGGTTTCCGTACCCTCGCAATAATCGATGCCGCCATGGCCGCGATAGAAGTCCGCGCCGCCCTCGTTCTCCTCCAGGCACCAGACCACCATGCCCTTGCAGCCGAGCGACTTCAAAAGCCGCCGCGCTTCGGAAAACAGCATGTGGCCGAGGCCGATGCCCTGATATTCCGGGCGAAGATAGAGTTCGTAGATCTCGCCTTCCTGCGGCAACGCCCGTGCTCGGTTGAGCCCAAGCGTCGCATAACCGGCAACTGTACCGGCAACATCGAGAACGAGCAGCGTTGCAGGACCGCGGGTTGCCTTGCGCCACCAGTTCTCACCGCGGCGCTCGATCATTTGCGTCAACGCGCGATGCGGAATGATCCCGGCATAGGTATGACGCCACGCAAGCCTGTGCACCTCCGAGATAGCTCGGGAGTCATGCGGCTCAGCCCGCCGAACATCGATCGACAACGTCTTCATAACGCTTACTCTGGTCCCGTTGTGGACAATTAACCATATGCATCAACGCATTAAGGCTGATTGCCCACAGACTTAACATGTGGACGACGGCTGAAATTTAACGCTTTTTTAACTATTGCGACAAGAAGGATTCGACGAACCGCACAAAATAAAAAACCCCGGCGCGATTGCCGGGGTTTCGAAGTCTCTTGTGAGCCTGTTCGACTTAGGCGGTCTTCGCCTTGGCGAAGCGCTTACGGTCGTTGGCGTCGAGATACATCTTGCGCAGACGGATCGACTTCGGCGTCACTTCCATCAACTCGTCGTCCTGGATCCAGGAGAGAGCGCGGTCGAGCGTCATGCGGATCGGCGGCGTCAGCTTGACGGCTTCGTCCTTGCCGGCGGCGCGGATGTTGGTCAGCTGCTTGCCCTTGAGGACGTTGACCTCGAGGTCGTTGTCGCGGGAGTGGATGCCGATGATCATGCCCATGTAGACCTTTTCGCCGGGCTCGATCATCATCGGGCCGCGATCTTCCAGGTTGAACATGGCGTAGGCAACGGCTTCGCCCGGAGCGTTGGCCAGGAGAACGCCGTTCGTGCGGCCACCGATTTCGCCCTTGAAGGGCTGGTAGTCCTTGAACAGGCGGTTCATCACGGCGGTGCCGCGCGTGTCGGTCAAGAGTTCCGACTGGTAGCCAATCAGGCCGCGGGTCGGAGCGTTGAACACCAGACGAACGCGGTTGCCGCCCGAAGGACGCAGCTCGGTCATTTCGGCCTTGCGCTCGGACATCTTCTGAACGACGACGCCGGAATGCTCTTCATCGACGTCGATGACGACTTCTTCGATCGGCTCCATCGTGTTGCCGCTGTCATCCTTGTGCATGACGACGCGCGGACGCGATACGGCGAGCTCGAAGCCTTCGCGGCGCATCGTTTCGATCAGAACGGCGAGCTGCAATTCGCCGCGGCCGGAAACGTAGAAGGAATCCTTGCCTTCGGCTTCTTCGATCTTCAGCGCGACGTTGCCTTCGGCTTCCTTGAACAGGCGGTCACGGATGACGCGCGAGGTAACCTTGTCGCCTTCGGTGCCGGCCAGCGGGCTGTCGTTGACGATGAAGGACATGGTAACGGTCGGCGGGTCGATCGGCTGCGCGGTCAGCGCTTCGTTGACAGCCGGATCGCAGAAAGTGTCGGCAACCGTGCCCTTGGAGAGGCCGGCGATGGCGACGATGTCGCCTGCGTGCGCTTCGTCGATCGAGGTACGCTCGATGCCGCGGAATGCGAGGATCTTGGAGATACGACCGGTTTCGATCGTCTTTCCGTCCTGAGCGAGAACCTTGACGGCCTGGTTCGGCTTGATCGAACCGGAATTGATACGGCCGGTGATGATGCGGCCGAGGAAGTTGTTGGCTTCCAGGATCGTGCCGATCATCGTGAACGGGCCTTCGGCGACCTTAGGCTCCGGAACATGGTTGAGCACGAGGTCGAGCAGCGGTGCGAGACCCTGGTCCTTCGGACCTTCAGGGTTGACGTTCATCCAGCCGTCGCGACCGGAACCGTAGAGGATCGGGAAGTCGAGCTGTTCGTCGGTCGCGTCGAGGCTGGCGAAGAGGTCGAACACTTCGTTGATGACTTCTTCGTGGCGGCCATCCGGACGGTCGATCTTGTTGATCGCGACGATCGGACGGAGGCCGACCTTCAGCGCCTTGGAGACGACGAACTTCGTCTGCGGCATCGGGCCTTCAGACGAGTCGACCAGAACGATCGCGCCGTCCACCATCGACAGGATACGCTCGACTTCGCCGCCGAAGTCGGCGTGGCCGGGGGTGTCGACGATGTTGATGCGAACGCCCTTCCACTCGACCGAGGTCGCCTTGGCAAGGATCGTGATACCGCGTTCCTTTTCCAGGTCGTTAGAGTCCATGACGCGTTCTGCAACGCGCTGGTTCTCGCGGAACGAGCCGGACTGTTTCAGGAGCTCGTCGACCAGTGTCGTCTTGCCATGGTCAACGTGCGCGATAATCGCGATGTTGCGAAGTGCCATATGTCTATATCTCTGAGGCTGGGGCGCCACGCTGGGAGGGCGCCAATTGCATTGGGGCGGCTCTTACAGTGTTTTTCGCGAATGCGAAAGGGGGGAGCCTGGAATGAAAGGAATGCGCGTAAGGCATGGATGGCATCAGCTCGTCCTTTCGGGGTCGAGCACCACCCGCCAGAGCTCCTGGTCGTTGCGATCCATCAGCCGCACCGTCAGCTGCTCGCTGGCACCGTCGATATCGACGAGACCGAAGAATTGCATGCCTGACGATGGCGGCAGGTTCTGCTCGGCGCCGCCGGGCGCCGCCTTCATGAACTTGACTTCAGGCCCGAAGGTCATGTCGAGCTCCTGCGGCCCGTAGGTGCCCGAATGCAGCGGCCCGGCCACGAACTCCCAGAACGGCAGGAACTCGCGGAATTTCGCCCGGTCGGGACTATAGTGATGCGCCGCCGCGTAATGCACGTCGGCCGTCAGCCATATCATGTTCGATATCCCGGCATCGCGGATGAAGCGCAGGAGGTCGGCGAATTCCAGCTCGCGACCAACAGGTGCGCCATTGTCGCCATTCGAGATCGATTCCGATCCGCGCCGGTTGCCGTAATCGTCCCAGATCACGAGCCCGATCGGCAGATCGCAGGCGATCACCTTCCACGTCGCCGTCGAGCGCACCAGCTCGCGCTTCAGCCACGCCACCTGCCGCTCGCCGAAAATCCGCGACTGCGGCGAAAGCTTTTCATCCAGCCCATGGCTGTTCGGCCCGCGATAGGAGCGCAGATCGACGAAAAACATGTCGAGCAGGGGCCCATAGGAAACCTTGCGATAGATCCGCCCCGGCTCGGCCGCCACATGGCGCGTCGGCGTCATCTCGTGAAAGGCTTGTGCCGCCCGCGCCGAAAGCACCGCGACCGACTTCTCCTTGTAGCGGTCGTCATGGCTGAGATCGGTCGATGGCGACCAGTTGTTCAGCACCTCGTGATCGTCCCACTGGTAGAAGATCGGGCAGAGGGCGTTGAGCGACTTTACGTGCTCGTCGAGCAGATTATAGGTCCATTGCCCGCGAAACTGGTCGAGCGTCTGCGCGATCTCGCGCTTGGCCTCGGTGACGATACGGTTCTTCCAGACCCCGCCGCCGCGCAGCGAAATCTCGTCTGGAACCGGATTGTCGGCATAGATCGTGTCGCCGGAATGGATCATGAAGTCCGGCCGATGATAAGCGATCGTCGAATAGGTCCGCATCCCCTCCTCATCGATCCCCCACCCCTGCCCCACCGTATCGCCCGACCAGACGAAGCGGATATCGCGGCGGGCAACCGGTGCGGTGCGAAACTGCCCGAGGATCGGCTCCGACCGGCTGTTGATGTCCTGGAGATCGGCCGCGCGGAAGCGATAGAACACCTCCTGATCGGCGGGCAGATCCTGGAGCAGCAGCTTGGCGGTCAGATCGCTGTCAGGCGTGACATCGATCGGCGGCAGCCTCACGGCATTGGAGAATTTGTCTGATGTCGAATATTCGACGAAGAGCCGCGACGGCCGGTCCACCCGCGTCCAGATCACCCCTGAGGTCTGATCGACATCGCCGGATTGGACGCCCGAGGTAAACACCGGCCGGCTGGACGATCCGCGCGCATAATAGGGCATCGCCAACCCCGCCACGGCAAACCCGCCAACCGCTCCCATCGAGGATAAAAAACGGCGGCGGGTCGGTTCCGTCAGTGTCATCAGGTGGCGCATCCGGCTTGGCAATCGGGACGATCTCCCGCACCCCGCCTATGCCCACCCCACATGTCACCCACTTGACGCCGCCATGACGGTTTTCCGAAGGTTTGGCGACAGTTTTGTGTTGGGATGGGTGGGGCGCGTCTCGCTTCGCTATCCGAGACGCCGGCACTCGCTTACGCTGCGGCCAGCATTACCCCCCTCTGCCCTGCCGGGCATCTCCCCCACAAGGGGGGAGATCAACTCGTGGTCTGCTCTCAGCCAAACAATGAGAGTGGAGCGAGCGGCCAAGCCCAGCCAATCTCCCCACCTGTGGGGGAGATGCCCGGCAGGGCAGAGGGGGGTATCCCACCCACAACATCAGTACACGTCACACCACCCGCAACATCAACGACCCATCCGCCACGCCACGCCTAGGTTAAGCCCTCCCCCTTGTGGGGAGGGTTGGGGAGGGGTCTTCGCACCCAGGACCGGGACGCCCCCTAACCCCTCAGGCATCACTCCCCGCCAACTCCTCGAACGTCGCCAGCCCACGCTTCACCAGCATCGCATCCGGGCTCGGCAGCTTGCCACGGAATGCCCGGTAGGTATCCTCGGGATCGACCGATCCACCCACCGAATAGACGTGATCGCGCAATTTCCTGGCGATTTCGCCATTGAACGCATCGCCCGTCTCCTCGAAGGCCGAAAACGCATCGGCGTCGAGCACTTCCGACCACATGTAGGAGTAATAGCCGGCCGAGTACCCGCCGGCGAAGATATGCTGGAAGTGCGGCGAGGCATGGCGCATGACCATCGACTTCGGCATGCCGAGCTCCTTCAGCACCGCACCCTGCACCGCCATCGGGTCGGCGACCTCGTCCCGCGTATGGAACGCCATGTCGACAAGCGCGGACGAGGTGAACTCCACCGTGTTGAACCCGGCATTGAAGCTGCGCGCCGCCAGCACCTTGTCGAGCAGCTCCTGCGGCATCGGCTTGCCGGTGTCGAAATGCACGGCGTACTGCTTCAAAATCTCCGGCACCGTCAGCCAGTGCTCGTAAAGCTGCGACGGCAGTTCGACGAAATCGCGCGACACGCCGGTGCCAGACACCGAGGGATAGGTGACATTGGAGAGCATGCCGTGCAGCGCATGGCCGAACTCGTGGAACAGCGTGCGTGCGTCATCCAGCGACAAGAGCGCCGGCTTGCCCTCGGCGGGCTTGGCGAAGTTGCAGACATTGTAGATGATCGGCAGCTCGCCCTCGGCACCGTTCTTCAGCGGCAGCTTGTGCTGCGACTGGAACGCGCTCATCCAGGCGCCCGAGCGCTTCGAGGAGCGGGCGAAATAATCGCCGAGGAACATCGCCACCAGCTTCTCGTCGCGGTCGCGGATCTCGAAGACGCGGACATCGGGGTGATAGGCGGCAACGCCCTTCTTCTCCACCGCGTGAATGCCAAACAGCCGCCCCGCCACGTCAAAGCAGGCGTCGATGATCTTTTCCAGCTGCAGATAGGGCTTCAGCTCCGCCTCGGAGAAGTTGAATTTCTGCGCCCGGATCTTTTCGGCGTAGAACCGCCAGTCCCAGGGCATGACCTCATGGTTCTTGCCCTCGCCAGCGATCAACCTGGCGATATCCGCTTCTTCCTCGCCGGCGCGCTTCACCGCCTTCACCCATACCTTCTTCAGCAGATCGTTCACAGCGTCAGGCGTCTTCGCCATGGTGTTGTCGAGCTTCAACTCGGCGAAATTGCCGTAGCCGAGCAGCTTGGCCACCTCGGCGCGGAGCTGAAGCGTGTCGCGGATGATGCCGCGATTGTCCGACGGGCCATCATTCTCGCCGCGCGCCACCCAGGCCTTGAACGCCTGTTCGCGCAGCTCGCGGCGCTCGGAGAAAGTCAGGAACGGCTCGATGATAGAGCGAGACAGCGTCACCGCGAACTTGCCCTCTTCGCCGCGCTCGCGCGCCGCCGCCGCCATCGCATCCTTGAGAAATTCGGGAATGCCTGCGAGATCGTCGCCATCATCCAGGATCAGCGCCCAGCCCTTCTCGTCGGCCAGCACGTTCTGGCCGAACTGCGTGCCGAGCCCCGCCAGCTTCTCGTTGATCCCGGCGAGCTTTTCCTGCTCCGCCTTTTCAAGCTTGGCACCCGACTTGACGAAGCCCTTCCAGTGCCGCTCCAGCACCCGCGTCTGCTCCAGCGTCAGCCCGAGTTTTTCACGCGCTTCCCACAGCGTGTCGATGCGCGCAAAGAGCGCCGCATTCATGCCGATCTTCGAATAATGCCGCGACATCTTCGGCGAGATATCCCGCTCCAGCGCCTGGATGGTGTCGTTGGTATGCGCGCCGGCGCGGTTCCAGAACAGGGCCGACACCCGCGAGAGATCGTCGCCCGCAAGCTCCAGCGCCACGATCGTATTGTCGAAGGTGGCCGCTTCGGGATTGCCGGCGATCGTATCGATCTCCTCTTCGTGCCGGGCAAGGGCTGCATCGAAGGCCGGCGCGAAATCGCCGTCATTCAGCGCCTCGAAGCGCGGCAGACCATTGAGGCCGTTCCAGTCGGTGAGAGCGGGGTTGTTGGCGGGCATACGGACATCCTTGTTTGGCGGGCTTGTTCGGCGGGGCGTGTTGTCTCGAAAACCAATATAGGAAGGCAGCACGGCGATTGGTATCGCCACCTTGAGCGAGCGGCCGCGCCACCTATACGAGAAGTTGATCCCTAAAAATGCTATATAAGAATTAACTATTTGTTAACGATTGACGATTGTGCGGCGCACACGGTATTTTCGCTTAATCTTTTTTAATCATGGATGCGGGCAATGGAAATCACATCACTGCGGTTTTCGCCGAATTTATCGTTCCGGAAATATTCCGATAATTCGCAATTTAACAACAGCTTGACCGAAACCTTCAGCTCGGTTTCGAGCGCTTCATCGACCTTCAGGATCGACGAAGCGACCTCGGCGCAACCCGATTTCTCGGCCATTACCGCTGCCGACCTGCGCAACCATGCGCGCCAGAATTTCGACAACGGCACGCTCGACCAGGACACCTATGCGGCGATCTCCGAACCGCTGCCGATGCACACCATCGACCCCTCGGGAAACATTCTCGATCTCTCCGACGTCACCGACGGCACCAGCTTCAATTTCAGGGACTATTACAAGGACCAGCTGCAGATCGCCATGTCGATCGGCGATCCAGAGACGGTAAAGACCCTGAAATCGGTCGTCAGCTTCCTCGACGTCTGACGCGATAGCGGTTGCGTCGGCGCGGGCCGATCAGGCCTTGCGCCACCCCATCAGCCCCGGCGTCGCATGCAGGAGCGCCTGCGCGGCAAACCCCATGAACAGCACGCCCGAGCAGCGCACGATCAGCCGCTCATGCGCGCGATAGAAGCGCCGCACGGCGCCTGTGCCGACAATCGCGATCAGGATCATGTCGGCGACGATGAAGCCGAGGAACGACACGGCAAGCAGCACCGGCAGCGTCTGGAACTGCAGGGCGCTCGCCGAGCCCGCCACCAGCGCCGTGAATGTCGCCAGCGCCACCGGATAGCCCTTCGGATTGGTAACACCGAAGATCAGCCCGCGCCGAAACGGCCGCTCGACAACCATCAGCGCTTGCCCCTCGCCCTTCGGCTTGGCGCGAAACGCGTTCCAGCCGATCCAGGCGAGATAGAAGCCGCAGGCGAGCCCCAGCGCATCGAACACGAAACTCCCGATCGTCTTGGCGCCGATGATCGCCACCAGCGCCAGCGACGCCCACAGCGTATCGCCGACCAGATGCCCACAAACAAACTGCGCCCCAGCCTTCCGCCCCTGCCCGGCTCCGATACCCAGCAGCGCCAGAAACGCCGGCCCGGGAATGAGCACGTAAAGAAGTGCAGCCAGAAAGGCGCCCGCGAGCAGCGATTGCGTCATGAAGAATCCCCCGTGAAAAGACCGAGATTATGCGGTGTGGCGGGGACGTCAAGCGGGCGCGAGAAAACCCCACCGTGATCATCGAAGCAAGCCGCCCAACCTCATTCAAACTATTGATGAACGCGTTCCGCCGCCGCAATGGATTTCGCGGATCGCGCGGATTAGCCTTGGCCATTGCTTGCCCTGGTTTCATGAGGAAAGCTGTTTCCCGATGCCCATTCTCGACGCGACCGCCGTCCACCCGATCACGCTGCCGGATGGCACCATCTACAGCGACACCGTCTATCTGAAGAACGTCATTGACCATCCGCGCATGGCGATCGGCGACTACAGCTATTACACCCACTCGGGCAAACCGGAGGACACCGCCGGCATGCTCGCACCCTATCTCGGGCATGGCGTCCGCGAGCGCCTTATCATCGGAAAATTCGTGCAGATTGCCCGTGGCAGCTACTTCATCACCAGCTCGGCCAATCATCCGATGAATGGTTTCACCACCTACCCGTTCCGGATCTTCAAACCGGAAACCTTCGGCTACAAGGACCTTCCCGTGAAGGATACCGTTGTCGGGCATGACGTCTGGATAGGCCATGACGCGGCCATCATGCCGGGTGTCAAGATCGGGTCCGGCGCCATTGTCGCCGCCGGATCGGTGGTTGCCCGTGACGTTCCGCCCTATGCCGTCGTTGGCGGCAACCCGGCAACGATCATCCGCATGCGACACCCTACGGCGGTGATCGATGAACTGCTTGAGATCGCATGGTGGGACTGGCCTCTGGACAAGATCGAAGCGAACTTGGCTGCGCTTGAAAGCGGTGATCTCGCGGCGCTGAAAATGGCATAGCGCAAATATCCGGAAGGGGCGCTCCCGCAACCGTTCGCGCGCCTCGGCATTTTTGCATTGCCCGATAACGAGCCTTGCGTCAGAAAGGATAAAATCCTGCTTTCCAGGCGTTGTAACGCCACCAGCCAATCGAGTACCCGCATGCCCCCATTCCGGATGAGCGCAAGGCGAACGAGCATGCTCGGCGCGCTGCTTGCCACCCTCGGCCCGATTTCCATGTCGATCTACACGCCCGCCATGCCGGAGCTCGTGGGCGCCTTTCACACGACGGATGCGGCGATCAAGCTGACGCTGTCGCTTTATTTCGCCGGCTTCTCGGTCGCTCAGCTGCTCGCCGGCCCGCTGTCGGATGCCTTCGGCCGCCGCGCCGCGACGCTCATCTTCGTCGGCATCTACATGGTGGGAAGCCTGTTGTCGGCGTTTGCGCCCGGCATCGAATGGCTGCTCGCCGGCCGCCTGATCCAGGGGATCGGCGCCTCGGTCGGGATTACCGTGGCGCGCGCCATCGTCCGCGACCAGTTCACCGGCGCCGACGCCTCCAGGATCATGAACCTGATCGGCATCATGATCGCCATCGGCCCAGCCATCGCGCCGACCGTGGGGGGCCTCGCGCTCGCAGCCTTCGGCTGGCAATCGGTCTTCTTCCTATTGATCGGCTTCGGCCTGATGATCTGCCTCTCGGTCCTCGTCTTCATGCGTGAGACCAGCACGCCAGACCGCCGCCGCGCTTTGCCCGGCCCGCTGCTACAAGCCTATGCCGAGCTCGCCCGCGAGCCGCGCTTCATCTCCGCCTCGCTGGTGCTGGGCGGCTCGATCGGCGCGCTCTACGCGCAGGCGACGATGCTGCCCTTCATCCTGATCAAGGTGGTCGGGCTCTCGCCCACGGCCTTCGGCCTCGGCATGCTGATGCAATCCGGCTCCTATTTCGCAGGCTCGGTCGTCCTCCGCATGACCTCGGCAAGGCTCGGCGGCGATGGCTCGGTGCGAACAGGTCTCGGCCTGCTCGGCCTCTCCGGCATCATGATCGCGCTCTCGGTGGCACTCGTGACACCGAGCTACCTCTCGATCATGGGCCCGGTGGCCTTTCTGGCCTTCGGCCTGGCGTTCCTCACCCCGCACATGACGACCTCGGGCCTCTACCCCTTCCCGCACATCGCCGGCTCCGCCTCGGCGATGATGGGCTTCATCCAGATGGGCGGCGGCTTCACCGGCGGCCTAATCGCCTCCCTGATCGGCGCGCCGCTTACAGCCTTCGGCACCATCATCCCCACCATGGCCCTGATCGCGATCCTCAGCTACCTCTGGTTCGTGAACGCCACCCGCCGCGCCGCGAGGGTGTCGCATTCCAGCCTGGGGGAGTGAGAGGCAAGGCCGTGAGCCGAAGGACCGCGGAAAGTGTAGTGGCCGCCCCTCCGAGCAGCTTTGCAACTTCGGCGTTGGCAAAGCCTTGCCTCTTGCGGCTGGCTGCTTTAGCTCAGAAGTGAAATGGAGCAGACCTAATGATTTTCATGGTAATCGCGGTCCCGATCGTCTTGGTCTGCTTCCTGCTGTTTCCCCGCCACACGCTGATCGTCGTTGCTTCCCTTGCCTGCGTCGGCGCTGCCGTTGGTCTCTATCTCTACTTTCAGCAGTCCGACCGCCTGAACTCCGCAAGCCTGGTGTCCGGCACGAGCAGCGGAACCAGCGGTTGCCAGGACCCGGACAAGCCGGTTTTCGTCGAGCTGTCGAATGTCTCCGACCGGCAGGTCAACATCGTGCGCTTCCGGCTGATTGCCAAACGGCCGGGGTTCAGCGGCGAGGTCTATTCGGATTATTTCAGCAGCGACAAGATCATCGCGCCGCATAGTGAGTACGGCAGCTGCTGGGCGCTCAATCGCTACAGGGGGCTGGACACTCTGCCGGGCCGTCCCGCACCTGCTGATTTCGAATGGTCGGTCGACATCTCGTCGGTCGATTTCGCCGGCAATTAAGCAAGGCCCTGAGGTTCAGGCCATAAGGCCATCAGCCAAAGAAAAACCGCCTGCAACATTCCTGCTGCAAGCGGTTCTGATCGTCTCGAACTTGTCGTCTGGATCAAGGGCGACAGCGTCGCCCTCTCTCGCTCTTCGTCTTACTTGCGGTTGCCCATGAACTGCAGCAGGAACATGAAGAGGTTGATGAAGTCGAGGTAGAGCGTCAGCGCGCCCATGATCGCCTTGCGGCCGGCCATGGTGGCGTCGTCGGCGGCGTAGTACATTTCCTTGATGCGCTGCGTATCGTAGGCGGTCAGGCCCGCGAAGATCAGCACGCCGATCACCGAGATCGCGAACTGCATGGCCGAGGAGGCCAGGAAGATGTTGACGATCGAGGCGATGATCAGGCCGAACAGACCCATCATCAGGAACGAGCCCATGGCCGAGAGGTCACGACGGGTCGTGTAGCCGTAGAGCGAGAGCGCGCCGAACGAGGCGGCCGTCACGAAGAAGGTCTGCACGACGCTCTGGCCGGTGTAGATCAGGAAGATCGACGACAGCGACAGGCCGACAAGCGCTGCATAGACCGCGAAGGTCGTCTGCGCGGCCGATACGCTCATCGAATTGATCCTGAAGCTCAGGAAAAAGACCAGCGCCAGCGGAGCGAAGATCACCACCCACTTCAGCGGGCTGGTGTAGATCGCGGCGCCGAATGCGGTCAGCTGGCCGTCGGATACGGCGAATGTAAATGCGAAATAGGCGGCCAGGCCGGTGATCGCCAGGCCGATAGCCATCAGGTTGTAAACCTTCAGCATATAGCTGCGAAGGCCCTGATCGATCTCGCCGGTCTGCACACCGCTCTGAACGCGGCCCTGGTAATTTCTTAGGTCAGCCATGATTTCCTCTTGTCAGCTCCGAATGAACACGGTGTCGGGTTTTCTTGCCCGGGCGCCGCTGCGGAGCTTCAGCATGCCTGCGGATAATATGAGCCTTTCGCCCTTTGCAAACAAGAGCCTTGCAACCCGCGATCGGGTTAAATCGCCGTAAGGTGCCGGAATTATTTCAACCCGGCCGCTCAGAGCTCGCGCAAAACGGGTGCCGCCTTCTGGCCGAGAATGCGCCATGTGCCGATCAGACCGATGCCGACGGTCAGCACCAAGGCCATGACGATCGTCATGCCGGCGACGTCGGGCAAGAACTGCGAGGGGATCTTCATGATGCGGGCGACGATGAACCAGGCCGCGACACCGCCCGAGAGCAGCGCGAAGACAGCGGTCGCGAGCCCGAGGATCAGATACTCGTAGCAGAAGGCCCGCATCAGCATCCGCCTCGTGGCGCCAAGCGTCTTCAGCACCACGGCATCATGGGTGCGGGCGCGGTTGCCGGCGGCAAGGGCGCCCGCGAGCACCAGCACCGAGGCGATGAGGGCGACGGAGGCCGCGGCGCGGATCGCAGTCGCCAGCTGCGCCACCAGCGAATTGACGATATCGATCGCATCCTTGACGCGCACGCTCGTGATCGTCGGATAGGTGTTCGTGACCGATTTCAGGATCGCGGCTTCCTGCGAGGATGTCGCCGAGGGATCGGTGAGCGTTGCCAGCCAGGCGTGCGGGGCGCCCTTGAAGGTGTTGGGCGAGAAGACCATGACGAAGTTGATCGACAGGCTCTCCCACTGCACCTTGCGCAGATTGGCGATCTTCGCCGTCATGTTGCGGCCGAGCACGTTGACGGTGACGGTATCGCCGACCTTGAGGCCGAGTTCGCCGGCTTCTTCCGCCGAAAACGAGACCAGCGGCTCGCCGCTGTAATCCTTGTCCCACCATGTGCCCTCGGTGAGGACCGCGTTTTCGGGAAGCGTTTCGGAGTAGGTGATGCCGCGATCGCCGCGCAGCACCCACTGGCCCGATGGCGGCACCTTGCGCTTGGTCACGTCCTCGCCGTTGAAGGCAAGGATGCGTCCGCGCAGCATCGGCACCTCGACAAGCTTGCCCTCGGGCGCATCGGTCTTCACCAGATTGCGGAAGCCGTCGAGCTCGGTGCCCTGGATATCGACGAAGAAAAAGTTGGGCGCGCCATCGGCCATGCGGCCGGTGAGCTGCTGGCGCAGATTGCCGTCGATCAGCGTCAGGGTGACGAGCAACGCCAGGCCGAGGCCGAGCGAGAGCACGACCGAGGGGGTGAGCGCGCCGGGGCGGTGGATGTTGCCGATCGCAAGCCTGAGAGCCGGCGAATTGACGCGCGGGCTGCGGCGGGCAAGCCAGGCAATGCCGGCGGCGACCAGGCGCAGGACGACGAAAGCAAAGGCGATGGCGCCGATGAAGACGATCGCGATGAAGCGATCATGGGCGGTCGCCACCGCAAGGCCAGCAAGTGCTGCCAGGAAGACGGCGGCCATCAGGATATAGGGCCAGGAAGGCAGGCGGCGGGCCTCGAAGCCCTGCTCGCGAAACAGCGCCGTCGGCGGCACTTCGCGGGCATGGCCGAGTGGCATGATGGCGAAGGCGAGCGTCGTCAGCACGCCGAAGAGGACGGCGAGCGAAAGCGCCACCGGATAAAGCGTCGGCGCGGTCGAGACCGGCAGGAACTGCGCCAGAAACTGGGCCGCCAGAATGGGTGCGGCCGCACCGATGACGAGGCCGATGGCGATGCCGCCAAGCGCGATAAGGCCGATCTGGAAGAGATAGATGAGGACAACGGTCGAGGCCGGCGCGCCCAGGCACTTGAAGGTGGCGATCGTCGTGCGCTTGGCATCGAGGAAGGCGCGCACGGCATTCGCCACGCCGACGCCGCCGACGATCAGCGCGGTCAGGCCGACCAGTGTCAGGAACTGCGAGAAACGCTCGATGTTTTCGGTGAGCGAAGGCGCGGCGCGGTCGCTTGTGCGGATCGACCAGCCGGCCGAGGGGAAATCCTTGGTGGCGCGGTCGCGGATGCCTGCCATGTCCGACCGGTCGTTCAGCCTGACCTTGTAGCTGTGCTCGACAAGGCTGCCGGTCTGGATCAGGCCCGAGGCCTGCAGCGCCTGACGGCTCACCATCAGCCGCGGCGCGAAGCCGAAGCC
This sequence comes from Hyphomicrobiales bacterium, assembly GCA_900467745.1. Classification (GTDB taxonomy): domain Bacteria; phylum Pseudomonadota; class Alphaproteobacteria; order Rhizobiales; family Rhizobiaceae; genus Rhizobium. Next base: position 169,554 of record UBQW01000013.1, on the reverse strand, counting down.
TTCCGAGACCGCGTCCGGCTCGGTCTTCACCGTGCCGGTGATGTTGACGATGACATTGCCGAGCAACAGCTCGTCGCCGATCTTGAGGCCGAGGCGTTCCAGAAGCAGCGGCGCGGCCAGCGCACCATAGGTGCCATCCTGATCGGCAAGAAGCGTATGCAGCGGATAGTTGGGCTCGGCCTCGAAGCTGCCGTAGAGCGGATAGGCGTCGTCAACGGCCTTGACCTCGACCAGTGCCTGATCCGATCCGTCAGGTTTGCGGGCCATGGAGCGCAGGCCGGTCGAGACCGAGACCTTGCCGAGCGAGCGCAGGAAATCCAGCTCGTTGGCGGCCGCCTCGCGGTTGTTGAGCTCGAAGCGGACGTCGCCGGCCAGAATCTCCTGGCCGCGCGTGGCAATCGTGTCGGTGATCGACTGCGAGACCGAATTGACCGCGGCAATCGCGCCGGTGCCGAGCGCGATGCAGGCGAGGAAGATGTAGAAGCCTCTGAGGCCGCCGCGCAGCTCACGAAGGGCAAGACGGAAGGCGAGCGCGATACGCGGGGTGATCAGCGTCATGCAATGGCCACTTCGGCTTCAATCGCGGCGCTATCGCCTTCTATCTTGCCGGAGCGGACGCGGATCTGGCGCGAGCAGCGCTTGGCGAGCGCGTTGTCGTGGGTCACGAGCACCAGCGTCATGCCGCGCTCGGCCTGCTTGGAAAACAGAAGGTCGGCGATCTGGCGGCCGGTGTCGGTGTCGAGATTGCCAGTTGGTTCGTCGGCGATCAGGAGCGCCGGCGATGGCGCAAGCGCGCGAGCGATCGCCACGCGCTGCTGCTCGCCTCCGGAAAGCTGGCCGGGATAGTGGTTCAGCCGGTCGCCGAGGCCGACGGATTTCAGCTCGCGACGAGCGATCTCGAAGGGGTTGGCGACATTGGCGAGCTCAAGCGGCACGGCAACGTTTTCAAGCGCCGTCATGTTGGCGATCAGGTGGAAGGACTGGAAGACGATACCGATGTTGCGGCCACGGAAATCGGCGACCTGATCCTCGCTCATCGTGTGGAGGGGGGCCTCGTTGATGTTGATCTCGCCGCTGTCCAGCCGCTCGAGCCCGGCAAGCACCATCAGCAGCGTCGACTTGCCTGAGCCGGACGGGCCGACGATGCCGACCGATTCACCGGCTGCGATCTCAAGGTCTATGCCCTTCAGCACATGCACGGAGGCGGCGGCACTGCCGAGCGTCAGATCGGCCCGTTTCAGATCGATGATGGTTTTTGCCAACGGTAAATGCCCTACCTATATGAAAGCCCAGCTGCCGCCAATTTAGGGACAATGGAATGAGATTTAAAGTTGCGGGTCTTCACATCGCTGTCATCGTCTTTTCGATGATGCTTTCGGTTTCAGCGCAGGCGCGCACGATCAATCTCGTCGGCTTCGGCGACAGCCTGATGGCGGGATATCAATTGCCGCCCGGCGACGGCTTTCCCGAGAAGCTGCAGGCGGCGCTGAAGGCCAAAGGCCTCGATGTTATGGTAGCGAACGCAGGCGTCTCCGGCGACACCACGACAGGCGGGCTTTCGCGCATCGACTGGTCGGTGCCGGATGGCACTGATGGGGTCATTCTGGAGCTTGGCGCCAACGACGCGCTGCGCGGGATCGCGCCCGAACAAAGTGAGAAGAACCTCGACCAAATGATTACCCGGCTCAAGGAACGCGGCATCGCGGTCTTTCTCGCCGGCATGATGGCGCCGCCGAACATGGGCGGCGACTACGCCTCGCGGTTCAACCCGATCTACGAGAAACTCGCCAAAAAACATGGGCTTACGCTCTATCCGTTCTTCCTTGATGGCGTCGTTCTCGATGCGTCGTTGAAGCTGGAAGACGGTATGCACCCCAATTCCAAAGGCGTGGATACCATGGTTCAAAAGATGGAACCGGCAATCACACAATTCATTGGAACGTTGCCGACTGTGAAGAATTAGGGACTTGCGCACGTGATCAATGCGTGATTCCGTGTGAGCACCTGCAAAAGATTCGGGGAGTGCTCGTTATGCCGAGACTGTTTACCGCCCTCGAAATTCCGCGCAATGCGGCGATGAGCCTGTCATTGTTGCGCGGTGGTCTCCCTGGCGCCCGATGGATCGATGTGGAAAATTACCACATCACCCTGCGTTTTATCGGCGATGTCGATAATCGCACGGCCGACGAGATCGTCGACCGGCTCGACCGCATCGACAGGCCGGAATTCCAGATCAAGCTCGACGGTATCGGCGCTTTCGGTTCCAAGAAGCCGCATTCGGTCTGGGCCGGCGTGACGCAAAATCCCGAAATGTATGCCCTGCAGGCCGAAATCGAGCGGATCTGCCAGCGGATCGGCCTTTCTCCTGATCCGCGCAAGTTCACTCCGCATGTGACGCTGGCGCGGCTGAAATCCTCGCGCGTCGACGATGTGGTGCATTATCTCGCCGGACGCGGCAATTTCCAGACCGCATCCTTCACCGTGCCGCGCTTCGTGCTTCTCTCGTCGCGTGATTCGGTCGGCGGTGGGCCTTACCTGACGGAAGAGGTGTTCCCGCTGCGCGAGGCGCTATCGGCGCCGAGCGTCGACAACAGCTTCCTGCAGCCGGCCAAGAGCCTGGCATAAACGGCCTCGAAGCCATCGGCGCCGCCATAATAGGGATCGGGGATATCCTCTCCGCTCCCGAGCGCCAGATCGCCGAACAGATGGATGTTCCCTGCATCGGGATCGAGCGCCTTCAAGGCCGCGACATTGTTTCGGTCCATGGCAATGATCAGATCGAAATCGGCAAAATCATGCTCGCGGATGCGCCGCGCGCGCTGAGCTGATATGTCTATGCCGTGATGGCGGGCGGTCGCGATCGACCGTCTGTCGGGCTCATCGCCCTCATGCCAGCTGCCGGTGCCGGCGGAATCGACAAGAAAGCGGTCGGAGAGGCCGGCTTGCGAGGCGAGGTGGCTGAAGACGCCTTCGGCCAGCGGCGAACGGCAGATATTGCCCATGCAAACAAACAGGATACTGGTGCGTTTCATAAGAGACCCATGGTGAACGCAAAGGACAATCGCATGAAACGGGACAAACTGGAACGCCAGGCGATTAGCGACGAACTGGCGAAACTGAACGGCTGGTCGCTCGGCGACGGCGGCAAGTCGATCACCAAGAGCTACAAGTTCAAGAACTTCGTCGAGGCCTTCGGCTTCATGACGGAAGCGGCGCTGGCAGCCGAAAAGCTCGACCATCATCCGGAATGGTTCAACGTCTATTCCAAGGTGGATGTGACGCTTTCCACCCATTCGGCCGACGGGCTGACGGAGCTCGATTTCAAGCTGGCGGGCCTGATGGAGAAGGCGGCGGCGCGGCGGATCGATTGAATCACGGCTGAAGACCCCCCATATTCTGGCCTGACCTCAAAAGGGCCAAGTGGAACATAAAGGGCCAACTGGACATGGACGACGTCAAATACGGTGAAATCCTGCTGCCGGGCGATGAAGAAACGCAGGAGCGGCGGGAAAAGAGCGTTCGGCAGAAATTCTGGCCGACCTTCCGCAAGGCGGCGCGCAAGATCCCCTTCTCGCGCGATGTCGTTGCCGCCTATTACTGCGCGCTCGACCGTGAGACACCGCTCAAGGTGCGCGGCACCCTGCTCGCGGCACTTGCCTATTTCGTGCTGCCCGTCGACATGATCCCGGACGTTCTTGTCGGCATCGGTTTCACAGACGACATCGCGGTGCTATCGGCCGCCTTCGCCATGGTCAACCGCCACATCCGCCCCAACCACTACGAAGCCGCCGACAAGGCGCTGCAAGACGCGCCCGATCGCGTGCGGCCCGAGGATATGAAGACGGTGTAGGCCGGCTGTTCGCCGGCGCAGACTGCTGACAAAGCTCGCGGTTGAACAATACCGAGGTCCACTTTAGTCGTGGTCGGATGCCCAGCATTCCTTCATTCCTGTGCTCGTCACAGGAATCCAGTCGTCCAAGTCCTTGGACGGAAAGAGTCTTTTCACGACGCAGACGCGTCGTGGCTGGATTCCTGTCACAAGGACAGGAATGAGGGATTTCGAGGCTTCTGCCGCCAGAAACATCTTTTTCAGCACTCTGAGGCCGGCTGTTTTTCCGACCCTTTCTTCACACCTGACGCGCGCCTTTGAGCTGCGCCAGATATTCGCTGCGGGAAAACGGGTTTGGCCCCGATCGCCGGCGCATCGGCGCCGTGCCCCTGACCGGCCGATAGCCCGAAAACTCCGTTTCGATCGTCCCGAGACCGCTTGTCAGCGACGGCAAAGCGCGTTGGATGTCGTGGACGTTGATGGCGGCGATCGTTCCAGTAAGCATCATCATCTCTCCGCTAGCGACCGGCGGTTCAAGCGCGGCGTCGAGGCGCATCAGCAGGCTTTGCACACGCGGCAGCGCGTCGGCGGGCATGTCGATCGTGATGCGATCGATCGGTTCGCAGACTTCGGCTCCGGCGATCCGCAACGCCTGCGCCAGCACCAGAGGCGTCAGATTGCGATGGTCCGACGGGGTACTCGTCGTCCATTTCCGGAGCCTTGTGATCTCGGTGATGGAAACCAAGGCGTTGATCACCTGCCAGCCATGGATCCCCTGGCCGAACGCGGCTTCGAGGGCTTCGTCGATTGCCTTGAAGGCGAATGGCGGTGCGGCGCCCGGTTCGACCTCGAAGATCAGCCTGTGTCGGCCTTCGCTTCCGCTCGTTTCGACGCGAAGTCCGATGGTTGCCAGAAACGGATCGGGCGCGTGTTCGATGGCGTTGCCAACGCCGAGGATGCGTTCGACATAGATCGGGGAGGTGTCGAGGAAGCGGACGGAAAGGCCATAGTCGGCCTTCAGCGTGTGCTCGATCACCTCCTTCTGGACCTCGCCATAGAGCGAGATCGACAGGCCGTCCTCGCCATCGCCCTGGAGAAGATTGATCAGCGGGTCCTGTTCCGAGAGCTGGGATAGAGCCTTCCACAATGCAGGCGCATCCGCCTTGTCATCCGGCACGATCGCCGCTTCCAGCATGGGCGGCGCGAACTGCCTTTGCGGGGCCGTGGCGCGGTCTCCGATCCAGTCGCCAACCTTGATGTCCGAGAGACCTCTCACTCTGGCGATATCGCCCGCCTGGGCCACGTCGCTGCGTCTCACCCGCCCTTCGGTGAATATCTCGATATCGGTGACGCGGTTCTCTCTGTCAGCGATTGGGCCAGCGATCGGGATCCGGTCGCGAACGCGCAGGGCGCCTGAGACCACACGAAGCAGCGCAAGCTTCTCTCCCGCCGCATTGCGCTCGACCTTGAAGACGGTTGCCGAGACCGGGCCATCCTTCGGCGATATCGGTGCCGGAAGAAGATCGGTGATGCCGTCTATCAGCTCCTCGATCCCGGCGCCGGTTATGGCCGAGCCGAAATAGACAGGGAAGATCAGGCCATCGGCGGTCTGCCGCGCCAGCCGTTCCCGTAGCGTACCGGCCTCCACGAAGCGATCCTCCGCGAAGGCGGCGAGCAGGTCATCGTCGCGCTCGGCCAGCGCCTGCAGAACGGCGGTGCGGAAGTCGCGGTCGCGCCAAGCGCCGGGGTCGAAGCGCGCGAGCGGCGTTCCTGCTACGCTGACGGATCCCATCGGCACGAGGGCTGTCGTCAGACGATCGCGGAGATTGGCAAGCGCCGCCCCACCGTCGGCGCCGCGCCGATCGACCTTGTTGACGAAGATGACGGTCGGCGCCTTCAGCCGGGCAAGGGCACGCATCAGGACGCGGGTCTGCGCCTGCACGCCCTCGACGGCGGAGACGACGAGCACCGCTCCGTCAAGCACACCGAGCACGCGCTCGACCTCGGCAATGAAATCGGGATGGCCCGGGGTGTCCAGAAGGTTGATCCGCGTGCCTCGCGCGCTGAACGACGCCACCGCCGAGCGGATGGTGATGCCGCGGTCGCGCTCCAGCTGCAAGGTGTCGGTCTGGGTGTCGCCGGTATCGACGCCGCCAAGCGTCTTGATGACACCGGCGTGAAACAACAGGCGTTCGGTGAGGCTAGTCTTTCCGGCGTCTACATGCGCCAGGATTCCAAGATTGAGTGTTCGCATCGCACAACATGTTCATGGCTACGGGAGTGGCTCCATTGGCTTCGAACATGTGACGGCGCATGTGATTACCTCCATCTGTGGATGAAGGCATCTGATACTACTCTTCCCTTCGTTGCAAGAGCGCGATGGCGGTTCGGCTCACGCGTTTTCCGCTTCCAGCACCTTCTTCAGCTTGCCGAAGGCGAGCCGGATGCGGGATTTGACGGTGCCGAGCGGCAGGCCGGTCGATTCGGCGATTTCGGAGTGGGATTGGCCGAGGAAGAAGGCGGCGCGGAGCATTTCGCGCTGCTCTTCGGGCAGTTGGCTCACTGCTTCACGAACTTGTGCATCGCGATCGCCATTGGCGACCAGCTCGTCGGCGCCGATCTCGGCGGTCGGCTGCAGCGCCGGATCGTCCTCGTCGAGGATGCGGGCGCGGGCGCGCCGCTGCAGGTCGATGCGGCGGTTGCGGGCGATGCGGAAGAGCCAGGTGGAGAGCGACGAGCGGGTCGCGTCATAGAGATCGGCCTTGTGCCAGAGCACGATCATGACCTCCTGGACGAGTTCTTCGGCCTCGCTTGCGGTCATTTTCTGCCTGAGAAGCCAGGATTTCAGGCGCGGCGCGAAATAGTCGAACAGGATGGCGAACGCCTGCTGGTCGCGGCGTTCCGCCACAGCCCCAGCCAGGGCAGCGAAGCGCTGTTTGTCCTCGGCGTCCATTCCGTTCGAAAGCCCCCTGGCTCGATGAAATCCTTGACGGATTTCCACTCCTTATTCACGTACATCGGTTTTTCGAAACGTCAAACTCTTGCCGTTATCTTTATGTCTTAAATTCCTTAAGAGCGATGGTTTCAGATCATTTCCGGACTACATCATCCCGAGCGTTAATCCGGCGCTCAACATTGACACCCGGGTGGAAATGGCACAGGCACGGACTTCTCGCGGCCTGCGTTGACGCTTTGGTAACCTGAATTAAGTCAAAATAAAGCAGATCGTGATTATGCGCCGCCCGCTCGCTCGGGCTCGAATCGCAAGAACCGGCAGGAATATCCATGTTTGTAAAAAGTACCGTACTCGCCCTTTCCCTCGTTCTCGCCGGCGCCGGCATCGCATCCGCACAGTCCAAGAAGCCCGCAGCCGCCGCGCAGCAGCCAGCCGCCGCCGCTTCCACCGCGCCGACCCGCATCCAGCAGTTCCAGGCTTGGGGCGCATATTCCTACAAGCAGGGCAACAGCACCGTCTGCTACGTCCTCTCGGTGCCGACCGAAAAGAAGCCCGCCGGCATCGACCATGGCGAAAACTTCTTCATCGTCTCGCAGCGCCCGGGCCAGAACATCTCCTACGAGCCGCAGGCGATGATGGGCTACACCGTCAAGGACGCCTCGAAGATAAACGTCGTCATCGACAACAAGACCTTCGTGATGTTCACCAAGGACAAGGCCGGCTGGGTAGAGAACGCCGCGCAGGAACCGGCGCTGGTCGCCGCCATGAAGGGCGGCCACTCGATGACCGTCAACGCCACCTCGCGCAAGGGCACGGCAACGTCCTACAGCTATTCGCTGGCCGGCATTTCGGCTTCGCTGAAGCAGATTGAAAGCTGCAAGTAAGTTGTGATTCTGGGCGGAGAGGTGGTGCCGTGTGGCCCCCTCATCCGACCCTTCGGGCCACCTTCTCCCCGTTGGGGCGAAGGGAAGATGGAGCGAGCGGCCGGCTCCCAAGTCTCTTCTCCCCCGACGGGGAGAAGGTGCCGGCAGGCGGATGAGGGGGCCTCACGGCATGCCGCTAAACCTCTATTCCCCCACACCCCGTCCCCTTGCGCCGGCCTTCGTCGTTTCCATCTATAGTGACGGATGGCAAAAATGATGCTAAAGGCGCGCACAACAGCGGATGGATCGCGGCTTGGCCGCCAAGTTCCGCATTCACTTTCTGCCTTCATGCCCGCTCCCCCCGCCAGTCATTTAGACTATCGGGAGGATCGCATGTTGAATTCGGGATTAGATTAAATGTCCGTCATGGATGCGATGACCGTTCTCAAGCCCGCAGGCAACCAGCCGGCGCGCGGCGAAGCATTGCCGAAGCCGTCGCTGATCGGCCTCACCCGCGAGGAAATGGGCGCCGCACTGCGCGAAAAGGGCGTGCCGGAAAAGCAGATCAAGATGCGCGTGGCGCAGCTTTGGAACTGGATCTATGTGCGCGGGGTCTCCGACTTCGACCACATGGCCAATATCTCCAAGGATATGCGCGAGACGCTGAAGACGCACTTCACCATCGCAAGACCCGAGATCGTCGAGGAGCAGGTCTCCAACGACGGCACCCGCAAGTGGCTGCTGCGCTTTCCGGCGCGCGGTGCCGGTCGCCCGGTCGAGATCGAAGCGGTCTATATTCCCGAAGAAGGCCGCGGCACGCTCTGCATCTCTAGCCAGGTCGGCTGCACGCTCACCTGTTCCTTCTGTCACACCGGCACGCAGCGCCTGGTGCGCAACCTGACGGCGGAAGAAATCCTGTCGCAGCTCCTGCTCGCCCGCGATCGGCTGGGCGACTTCCCGGATCGCGAAGCGCCGCAGGGCACGATCATGCCGGCCGAGGGCCGCAAGGTCAGTAACATCGTGATGATGGGCATGGGCGAGCCGCTCTACAATTTCGACAGCGTCAAGCAGGCGCTCCTGATCGCCACCGACGGCGACGGCCTTTCCTTGTCGAAAAGACGCGTCACGCTCTCGACCTCTGGCGTCGTGCCGGAAATCTTCCGCACCGGCGACGAGATCGGCGTCATGCTCGCGATCTCGCTGCATGCGGTGCGCGACGACCTGCGCGACATCCTGGTGCCGATCAACAAGAAGTATCCGCTGAAGGAGCTGATCGACGCCTGCCGCAAGTATCCGGGTCTCTCCAACGCCCGTCGCATCACCTTCGAATATGTGATGTTGAAGGACGTGAACGACAGCCTTGAGGATGCCAAGGGGCTGATCCAGTTGCTCAAAGGCGTGCCGGCGAAGATCAACCTCATCCCGTTCAACCCCTGGCCGGGCACCAACTACCAGTGCTCCGACTGGGCGCAGATCGAAAAGTTCGCCGATTTCATCAACTCGGCTGGCTATGCTTCGCCGATCCGCACGCCGCGCGGCCGCGATATCCTCGCCGCCTGCGGCCAGCTGAAGTCGGAATCGGAACGCATGCGCAAGACCGAGCGCCTGGCCTTCGAAGCGATGATGATCGCCAACCACGGCTCGGATGACTGACCCTTGCGTGATGGGTGCGCGAGTGATCAGCAAGTTTGATCCTCCCAGCATCTTCTAATGATTGATTTTGAGGGCCGCTTTTTCTAAAAGCGGCCCAAAAGCATTATTGGAGGATACCCATGCGTTCTGTACTGCTCGCTGCTGTGGCCGCGACCCTTGCCCTTTCCCTTCCCGCAAAAGCCGAAGACGTGACCGTTGCGGTTACCGCGATCGTCGAACATCCGGCGCTTGACGCCGCCCGCAAGGGTGTTCTCGACGTGCTGACGGCTGCCGGCTACAAGGAAGGCGAGAACCTGAAGTTCGTGTTCCAGTCGGCGCAGGGCAACCCCGCGACCGCAGCCCAGATCGCCCGCCAGTTCGCCGGCGACGGCCCGAACGTCATCGTTCCGATCTCGACCCCTTCGGCGCAGGCCGTGGTTTCCTCCACCCGCGATATCCCCGTCGTCTTCACCGCCGTGTCCGATCCGCTCGGCGCGCAGCTCGTCAAGAACATGGACAAGCCCGGCGGCAACGTCACCGGCCTTTCCGACATGTCGCCGGTTGCCGAGCATGTGGCGCTGATCAAGGAAATCCTGCCGAACGCCAAGACCATCGGCTACCTCTACAATTCCGGCGAAGCGAACTCCGTGTCGCTGCTCGCGGTGCTGAAGGTCGAGGCTGAAAAGGCCGGCCTCAAGGTCGTCGAATCCGCCGCCACCAAGTCCGCCGAAGTGCAGGGTGCCGCCCGCGCCCTCGTCGGCCGTGCCGATGCGATCTACGTGCCCACGGACAACACGATCATCTCGGCGCTCGAGGGTGCCGTGGCCGTTGCCGAAGAAGCCAAGCTGCCGCTCTTCACCGCCGACACGGATTCCGTCTCGCGCGGCTCCGTCGCCGCTCTCGGCTTCAACTATTACGATGTCGGCAAGCAGACCGGCGAAATCGTCGTTCGCATCCTGAAGGGCGAGAACCCCGGCGATATCCCGGTCAAGGTCGCCGCCGGCAGCGATCTCGTCATCAACAAGGGCGCGGCCGCCAAGATGGGCGTGACGTTCCCTGAAAGCGTGCTGAAGCGCGCGACGAAGACGATCGACTGATACAGTCAACTATAGAGACCTGAATGATCAGCCGCTCCCGTTTGCACGGGGGCGGCTGATCGCATAGAGATTGAGACCATCGAGTAAGATAGCGGACCTTACCGCCTTGGAATAAAGACCCCTCCCCAACCCTCCCCACAAGGGGGAGGGCTTAACCTGGACGAGCCCTCGGCGCCCAATTGAGGCAATCGAGTGCCACGGGTCTTCTCCCCCCTTGTGGGGGAGATGGCCGGCAGGCCAGAGAGGGTCTTGTCCACGGAAACACCACAAGAAAGGGCAAAAGCCTTGAGTCAGATCGCATTCTGGGGAGCCGTGGAGCTGGGGCTGGTCTATGCCTTCGTCGCGCTCGGCGTTTACCTCGCATTCCGTGTGCTCGATTTTCCGGATCTGACCGTCGACGGCTCGTTTCCGCTCGGCGCCGCCGTGACCGCGGTGCTGATCATTGCAGGCCTCAATGCCTGGCTGGCGGCGCTGATCGCCATGTCGGCGGGGGCTGCTGCCGGCATGGTGACCGCCATGCTCAACGTGCGCTTCAAGATCCTCAATCTCCTGGCATCCATCCTGACGATGATCGCGCTGTTTTCCGTGAACCTGCGCGTCATGGGCAAGCCGAACGTGGCGCTGATCAATGCCGATACGATGATCAGCCCGTTCTTCGGCCATGGCCTGCGTGATTTCTATGTGCGTCCGCTTTTCGTCGGCGTGCTTGTCGTCATCGCCGTCATCGTCGTCTGGCGCTACCTTGAGAGCGATTCCGGTCTGGCGATGCGCGCCACCGGCGCGAATGCCCGCATGGCCCGCGCCCAGGGCGTTGATACCAACCGCCAGATCTATCTCGGCATGGCGATCTCTAACGCGCTGGTGGCGCTCGGCGGCGCGCTGTTTGCGCAGACCAACGGCTTCGCCGACGTGACCTCTGGTGTCGGCACCATCGTCGTGGGTCTTGCCGCCGTCATCATCGGCGAGACGCTGCTCGGGAAGCGTGGGCTCTTGATCGCGCTGATCGGCTGCGTCATCGGCTCGATCCTCTACCGCATCGCCATCCAGCTGGCGCTTTCCAGCGACGTGATCGGCCTGCAGGCCTCCGACCTAAACTTCGTCACCGCCGTCCTGGTCACGGTGGCGCTCATCCTTCCCCGCCTGCGTCGCGGAGGTGCCTCCTCATGATCTCGCTCAAGGATATCAAGGTCGTCTTCGGCAAGGGTACGCCGCTGCAGAAGCAGGCGCTGAATGGCGTCAACCTGACGATCGAGGAAGGCTCGTTCGTGACCGTCATCGGCTCCAACGGCGCCGGCAAGTCGACGCTATTAGGCGTGCTCGCCGGCGATGTTCTGGCAAGCGAGGGACAGGTGATGATCGGCCACACCGACGTGACGCGCAAGCCGACCGCCGCCCGCGCCGGCCTCGTTGCCCGCGTCTTCCAGGATCCGCTGACGGGGAGCTGCGGCGCGCTGTCGATCGAGGAGAACCTGGCGCTGGCCGCACGGCGCGGCGAGCGGCGGGGCTTGGCCTCGGCGCTTGGGCCACGTCGGCGCGAGCATTTCCGCGAACGCATCGCAGAGCTCAATCTCGGGCTCGAAACGCGCATGAAGGACCGCATGGATCTGTTGTCCGGCGGCCAGCGGCAAGCGATCTCGCTTGTGATGGCGACGCTTGCCGGTTCCGAGGTGCTGCTGCTCGACGAACATACGGCGGCCCTCGATCCCGGCATGGCCGAGTTCGTGATGGGATTGACCGACCGGGTGGTCTCTGAGCGTAAGCTGACGACGCTGATGGTCACGCACTCCATGCGCCAGGCATTGGACTACGGCCACCGCACCATCATGCTGCACGGCGGCGAGATCATGCTCGACGTCTCCGGCGACAACCGCAAGGACCTGCAGGTCGAGGACCTGATCGACATGTTCCGCAAGATGCGCGGCCAGACGCTCGACGACGATGCGCTGCTGATTGGCTGACATCACGCATTGCTTCCACCCCAGGACCGCCAAGCGCTCCCGGGGTTTCTATTGATGTCAGCGTGCCTGGGTGAGCAGGATCTTCGCCGCGAAGACGGAGAAGACGCCGGCGAAGGTGTAGTCCATCCCGCGCAGAACCTTCCTGTTGTTCTGCAGCCAGCCGGCCAGCCAATCGGCGGCGAAGACGACGGCAGCGTTGACGGGCATGCCGATCAGGATGAAGCAGAATCCGAAGAAGATCAGCTTTTGCGTGACCGTGGGATCACCGGCGCTGACGAACTGCGGCAGGAAGGTCATGAAGAAGATGATGACCTTGGGGTTCAGAAGGTTGACCCAGAAGCCGGAGGAGATGTTGGCAAGCGGCGTCGCCTTGGCCTCGTCGACCTTCTTGATCGACAGCTTCGAGCCGTAGCGCACCGCCTGGATGGCGAGCCAGAGGAGATAACCGGCACCGCCCGTCTTCAGGATCAGGAAGGCGGTCGGCGAGGCTGTGATCAGCGCCGAGATGCCGAAGGCGACCAGCATCGTGTGGACGACGATGCCGAGGCTGGTGCCGAGCACCACGAAGAGCGCGGCCTTGGTTCCCTGCGCCAGCGATCGGCTGATCGACAGGGTCATGTCGGGGCCGGGCGTGGCGGCCAAAAGAAGCGTGGCAGCGGCAAAGGCGAGAAGCGTCGGCAAGGTCGGCAGAAAATCCATGGCACACTCGTAAAGCCGGTTATGAAAGCAATGTCTCATATCCGGCTTTCAAGGAATGCACCAATCAAACCTTCTAATAGGCCCGATCGCTTCAGCCGTTACTTGCCCTCAAGAAACGCCTTGAAGCGATCGGCGTAATCGGGATGCCAGCGCGACAGCGGCGGACGGTTTTCGATGATGTCGCCGACGGCCCAGGCCATGCGCCGCTCGTCGACCGGGCGGGCGACATCGTTGTCGGGGCAGAGGATGTAAAAATCGCCCTTCTCAAGGCTCTCGATCATGAAGTCGACGGTCTGCTCGGCGGTCCAAGCAGCGGCCGGCTTCTCACCGCCAAAGCCCTTGGAAAGGCCGGTGAAAACGAAGCCGGGGATCAGGAGGTGAGCGGAAAGCTTGCCCCCCTCGGTGTTGCGCAGCTCATGCTCCAGCGCCTCGGTGAAGACCTTCACGCCCGCCTTCGAGACATTGTAGGCCGGGTTGCCGGGAGGCGTGGTGATGCCCTGCTTGGAGCCGGTGTTGATGATCAGGCCCGGTTCGCCATGGGCGAGCATATTGGGGCCGAAGGCACGGGTGCCGTTGACGACGCCCATGAGGTTGACGCCCAGGATCGCGTCCCAGCCGCTGTCGTCGCTGAAGATCGAGGTCTCCGGGCCGATACCGGCATTGTTCATCAGCACATGCACCTTGCCGAAGCGCTCGACTACCTGATGCTCAAGAGCCTTGAGCGCCGCCTTGTCGGAGACGTCGGTCTCGATGGCCATGACGCGGTCGTCACTCGAAACGGCCGCGATCGCCTTTGCCGCCGCGGCCAGTCTATCGGCGCCGAGATCGGCGATGACGACGTTCATGCCCTTGCTTGCGAAGTGCTTGGCGGCCGCCAGGCCAATGCCCGAGGCGCCACCGGTGATGACGGCGACGTTGGAGGGCTTGATGATATTGGTGAGATCGGTCACGGCTTGGCCTTTCGCCTGGGATTGTTCGCTCGCAGCCAGATATGGTAATCTCGAAGGGCAAGTCAAACCACGGGCAAAGACCAAACCGGCAGGAGCTCCCGCATGGGCAGGTTGGAGACCATCCGCCTCGACGCGCAGATGGAAGAGTTCATCGATACACAGCTGCGGGACGGCAATTATGGTTCCGTCGAGGAGGTGATCGATGCAGCATTGCGTGTGCTGCAGAACAAGGCCGAACTCGAGGCAATCCGGGCGGCGATCATCGAGGGCGAGCAGTCGGGTGAGCCGGTCGAGTTCGACGGCGAGGAATTCCTGAGCGAACTACATCGCAAACATGTCCGCTAGGCACCGCTCCTACCGGATTTCGCCAAGAGCGCGCCAGGATCTCGACGATATCTGGCTATATACGTTTCAGACGTGGTCGAAAGAACAGGCCGACAGCTACTATCGCGGCTTGGTCGGCTGTTTTCCTGAGTTGGCGAGCGGAGCCAAGCGAGGCCGCTTCTCGGATAGTCTCCGTCCCGGCTACAGGGCTTTCGCCTACCAATCCCACTACATCGTCTACAAGGAGACCGACCGGCTGGTCACTATCATACGCATCCTGCATCGTCGCATGAACATCACAAAGCACTTCTAGCGACCCGGTTTCTCGACGCCCTTGCCCTTGCGTCCGGCGTCAATCTCGCTAAAAGTGCCCGGCGATACCGGGTCTTGCGGCTGGCCGCGACCCTCCTGGCACAACGGATCTCATCATCATGGCATCGCACAAAGACGTAAAGAAAGTCGTCCTCGCCTATTCCGGCGGTCTCGACACCTCGATCATCCTGAAGTGGCTGCAGACCGAGCTTAACGCCGAAGTCGTCACCTTCACGGCCGACCTCGGACAGGGCGAAGAGCTCGAGCCGGCGCGCAAGAAGGCCGAGATGCTCGGCATCAAGGAGATCTACATCGAGGACGTGCGCGAGGAATTCGTGCGCGATTTCGTCTTCCCGATGTTCCGCGCCAATGCCGTCTATGAAGGCGTCTACCTGCTCGGCACCTCGATCGCCCGCCCGCTGATCTCCAAGCACCTGATCGACATCGCCAAGAAGACCGGCGCCGACGCGATCGCGCATGGCGCCACCGGCAAGGGCAACGACCAGGTTCGCTTCGAGCTTTCGGCCTATGCGCTGAACCCCGACATCAAGATCATCGCTCCCTGGCGCGACTGGTCGTTCAAGTCGCGTACCGACCTGCTCGCCTTTGCCGAAGCCCACCAGATCCCGGTTGCCAAGGACAAGAAGGGCGAAGCGCCGTTCTCCGTCGACGCCAACCTGCTGCACTCCTCTTCCGAGGGCAAGGTTCTGGAAGATCCGGCTGTCGAAGCCCCCGAATACGTGCACATGCGCACGATCTCGCCGGAAGCCGCACCCGACAAGGCCACCATCATCAAGGTCGGCTTCGAGAAGGGTGATGCCGTCTCGATCAACGGCGTGCGCATGAGCCCGGCAACGCTGCTCGCAGCGCTCAACACCTACGGCCGCGACAACGGCATCGGCCGCCTCGACCTCGTCGAGAACCGCTATGTCGGCATGAAGTCGCGCGGCGTCTACGAGACCCCCGGCGGCACGATCCTCCTTTCGGCCCACCGCGCGATCGAAAGCATCACGCTCGACCGTGGCGCGGCGCACCTCAAGGACGAGATCATGCCGCGCTACGCCGAGCTGATCTATTACGGCTTCTGGTTCTCGCCGGAGCGCGAAATGCTGCAGGCGCTGATCGACAAGAGCCAGGAGCATGTCGAGGGCGAAGTGACGCTGAAGCTCTACAAGGGCAACGTCATGGTCATCGGCCGCGAGAGCGACAAGTCGCTCTACTCCGACACGCTGGTCACCTTCGAGGACGACCAGGGCGCCTACGACCAGAAGGACGCCGCCGGCTTCATCAAGCTCAACGCGCTGCGCCTGCGCACGCTCGGCAAGCGTAATCTGGGCAAGTAAGCGGCATCTGCCGGTTTGGTTTCGAAAGGCCCGCCTCGTGCGGGCCTTTTTGTATTTGGGGGGCCTGTTTTGCGCGGAGGTGCCAGCTGTCCACACACGCCTCCACATATGCGACGCCAACGGAACACCCGCCCCTCTCAACCATCACCGCCCGTCCGCTTTCCCCTTGCCAACCGCCGCCGCGAATGCTTTTTCAAGCGGACACAACCCCTCCAGACACCGGCCTGCCCATGCCCGTTCTTCTCCGCGACGCCACTCTCTCCGATATCGGCGCCATCACCGCCATCTACCGCGACTCGGTCCTGAACGGCGTTGCGAGCTACGAGATCGCCCCACCGGATCGCGACGAGATGGCGGCGCGATACCGGGCCATTGTCGACAAGGGCTACCCCTATATCGCCGCCGTGGACGAGGCTGGCACGGTCATCGGCTATGCCTACGCATCGGCCTTCCGCACACGGCCGGCCTATCGCTTCATGGTCGAGGATTCGATCTATCTGGCGCCGGGCGCGCGGGGCAAGGGTGTCGGCAAACGGTTGCTGGCGGAGCTGATAGCGCGCACGACGGCGCTCGGTTTCCGCCAGATGATCGCCGTCATCGGCGGTGCGCACCCGGCCTCGATCGCACTGCATGCAAGCCATGGCTTTGACGAAATCGGCCGCATCAATGGCTCCGGCTTCAAGCATGGGCGCTGGCTGGACACGATGCTGATGCAGCGGACGCTCGGGGACGGCACCTCGACCGATCCCGATCCACACACCTATCCGGCGACGCTGTTTCTGGGTTGAAACCGCCTATTTCTCGACGAGTTTCAGCGACTTGTTGAACACCTTCAGCACCTGCTGCAGGTCGTGGCCGCGCTTCAGGATTTGGCCGTGGGTATTGACGACGGAATAGACGCCCTGCTTGGCGGCGAGCTTGGGGTTTTTCTCGATGCGGAAGAGCGGCATCTCGCCGGAGCGCTTGAAGACGGAGAAGACGGCAAGGTCCTTCAGATGGTCAATCGCGTAATCCCGCCACTCTCCCTCGCCGACCATGCGCCCGTAGATCCACAGGATCGCATCCAGCTCTCGCCGGTGAAACGTCACCGGCAACGGGTCCTTGCTCTGCTTGTAATCCCTGATATCCACGACGACGGGGGAATCGCTGTCGGTGGCCCGATTATTCCCACGCCGCAAATCCGGCTGATCTGTCATCAGGCTCGAATGCCTCCGTTCGTGACACGCGGGTGACAGTTTGCCTTAGCGTTTACAAATTGCAAGCGCGACCTTGCGCGCATTAAGCATAGTCTGTGCAATCTGCCGCGTGCCGCATTTCAGTCAAAACAGCGCCTCAATTAAAAGTGAAATTCGCTCGCACTTGACCGGCGCATCCTCAGCGGATTCGCCGACACTGAATTCTGCGCATCGTCTTTCGGCACTTTGGAGGAGATGTGACTGTTTGGCGCCAGCGCGCCAAAGGGCCCGGCTGACCGTATCGACCTTAACCCCAGCCCCGAATACGATCAGTCGGGCCGCCCCGCTTCCACCTGAAAAGACAGATGAAATCCGAGAACTTGTGGCGGCTCAGATGTTCTTGCCGGCCATGACCACTGTGGCGCCAAGGATCGCCGATGGCGTTCCATCGGCAGTGGACGACTGAAGCAGCACCGCGCATCCCTCAAGATCGGGCTTCTGCAGTACGGTGGCGGGCAGCGTCAGCTTTGTTTCCTTGCCGTCCCACATGCCAACCGTCTCGACATCCGAAACGCTGTGCGTATAGGCGATCTTCTGGCCGCTGTTTTCGCCCTTCTGCACCTCGATCGTCTTTTCGCGATCAAAATAGACCATGACGACATTGGCCTTGCCCTGGCCGGGCGCGACGTTGATCTCGAGCTGATCGCCCTTGACCTCGGCCTTGATGGGAACGGTCAGCCCTTCGCCACCGGTCAGAAAACCGTCGACCTTCTTCTCGATGCCGCCGATATCCGAGCCCATGACATGATCGCGGCCATTCACCACCACCTGCGGCGTGTAGACATTGGCGCGGCCCATGGTCTTCGCGTAGCCGTACTGACGCTCGGTGTTTTCCTTCGAGCTCAGCGTGTCGGCCCAGCCCATGTAGTTCCAGTAATCGACATGATAGGCGAGAGCGATGATATCGCCGCGCTCAACGAGCTTGCGAAAGGCCGCATCTGCGGGAGGGCACGAGGCGCAACCCTGGGAGGTGAACAGTTCGACAACGCCTTTGGGCGCCTCGTCGGCGAGCAAAGGGCTCGCCAGAGCGACACCTGCAATCAGCGAAATCAAAAACCGCGGCGACATTGCACCTCTACCTCTTTTCCTCTCCACCTTGCCGAGACGCCGGCTCAAATCGCTGGCCAGACACGCACGCAAGGGCTCCGTCTCTTCAACCTAGAGATAATCGCTCCCGATCCAAACGAAAAATCACGAACGGGTGAGACGGAGCCCGCGTGGGACAACTCCGCAACACTTCGCCGTGAGGCAGGCCGCTCGCAGCCCTCCCGAACACGAAAAAGCCGCCGGAAATCGCTTTCCGGCGGCCATTATCAGGCATGTCTTAAAAATCAGCGCCGATCAGGCTGCGAGATCTCGCAACACCGTCTGCAGGATGCCGCCATTGTTAAGGTAGATGACCTCGTCGAGCGTATCGACGCGCGAGAGCAGCGGAACGTCCTTCACGGTGCCGTCGCCATAGGTGATTTTCGCGATCTTCCTCTCGCGCGGCTTGATGTTCTCGAGCCCCTCGATGGTGACGGTTTCGTCGCCCTTCAGCCCCAGCGTCGCCCAGGTGGTCCCCTCCTCGAAGACGAAGGGGATGACGCCCATGCCGACCAAGTTCGAGCGGTGGATGCGCTCGAAGCTTTGCGCGATGACCGCCTTGACGCCGAGCAGGTTGGTGCCCTTCGCCGCCCAGTCGCGCGACGAGCCGTTGCCGTATTCGACACCCGCGAAGATGACGAGCGGAACGCCCTCGGCCTTGTACTGCATGGCCGCGTCGTAGATCGATTCCTCTTCCTTCGACGGATAGTGGATGGTGTAGCCACCTTCCTTGCCGTTCGGGCCGAGCATGTGGTTGCGGATGCGGATGTTGGCGAAGGTGCCGCGCATCATCACCTCGTGATTGCCGCGCCGCGTGCCGTACTGGTTGAAGTCGGCAACGCCGACATTGTGCTCCAGCAGATAGGCGCCGGCCGGAGAGGCAGCCTTGATCGAACCGGCCGGAGAGATGTGGTCGGTGGTGATCTTGTCGCCGAAGAGGCCGAGGACGCGCGCGCCCTTGATGTCGGAGACGCCTGACCCCGTCTTGCCCATGCCGACGAAGTAGGGCGGGTTCTGCACATAGGTCGAGTTGTCGTCCCAGGCATAGGTCTGGCCCGGAGGAACCTGCACGGCCTGCCAGTTGGCATCACCCTTGAAGACGTCGGCATACTTTGTCTCGTAGAGTTCGCGGGTGACGTATTTCTGGATGAAGGCCTGCACTTCGTGCGAGGTCGGCCAGATATCCTTGAGGTAGACGGGGTTGCCGTTCTGGTCCTCGCCGATCGGCTCCTTGGTCAGGTCCTTCTGGACAGTACCCGCCAGCGCATAGGCGACGACGAGCGGCGGCGAGGCCAGATAGTTCGCCTGCACGTCGGGCGAAATACGGCCTTCGAAGTTGCGGTTGCCCGACAGAACGCCCGACACGATCAGACCCTTGTCGTTGATCGTCTTCGAGATCGGTGCCGGCAGCGGACCGGAGTTACCGATGCAGGTCGTGCAGCCGAAGCCGACGAGGTTGAAGCCGAGCGTGTCGAGATCGGCCTGCAGGCCGGATTTCGCCAGATATTCGGCGACCACCTGAGATCCCGGCGCCAGCGAGGTCTTCACCCAGGGCTTGGTCTTCAGGCCCTTGGCCACCGCGTTGCGGGCCAGAAGGCCGGCGGCGATCAGCACCGACGGGTTGGATGTGTTGGTGCAAGACGTGATGGCGGCGATCGCCACGTCGCCATGGCCGAGATCGAAATCCGTGCCTTCGACCGCATAGCGGTTGGAGAGCTGGCCGGGCTTCTTGTAATCGGCATCCATCGAGCCGGCGAAACCGGAAGCGATGTTTTCCAACGGGATGCGGCCCTCGGGACGCTTCGGGCCGGCCATGGCGGGCACGACGTCGCCGAGATCGAGCTCCAGCGTATCGGTGAAGACGAGATCCGAGCCATCGCCCTCGCGCCACATGCCCTGCGCCTTCGAATAGGCTTCGACCAGCGCGATGCGGTCATGCGAGCGGCCGGACATGGTGAGGTAGTTGATGGTTTCACCGTCGACGGGGAAGAAGCCGCAGGTGGCGCCGTATTCCGGGCCCATGTTGCCGATCGTCGCGCGGTCGGCGAGCGGCATGTTGTCCATGCCGGGGCCGAAGAACTCGACGAATTTCGATACCACGCCTTTCTTGCGCAGCATCTGCACGACCATCAGCACGAGGTCGGTCGCGGTGACGCCTTCCTTGAGCTTGCCGGTCAGCTTGAAGCCGATGACTTCGGGGAGAAGCATCGATACCGGCTGGCCAAGCATGGCCGCTTCCGCCTCGATCCCGCCAACACCCCAGCCGAGAACGCCGAGGCCGTTGATCATCGTCGTGTGGCTGTCCGTGCCGACGCAGGTATCCGGATAGGCGATCGTCTCGCCGTCCTCTTCCTTCGTCCAGACGGTCTGGCCGAGATATTCGAGATTGACCTGGTGACAGATGCCGGTGCCCGGAGGCACTACGCGAAAATTCTGGAAGGCCTGCTGGCCCCACTTCAGGAAGCGGTAACGCTCGCCGTTGCGCTGGTATTCGAGCTCGACGTTCCTGGAAAACGCCTGCGGCGTGCCGAATTCGTCGACGATAACAGAGTGGTCGATGACGAGATCAACGGGCACCAGCGGGTTGATCTTCTCCGGATCGCCGCCGAGCGACACCATCGCGTCGCGCATCGCCGCAAGGTCGACGACGGCGGGAACGCCGGTGAAGTCCTGCATCAGAACGCGCGCCGGGCGATAGGCGATTTCGTTTTCGACCGTGCCCTTGTTGTTCAGCCATTCCGCGACACCAAGGATATGCTCCTTGGTGACCGACTGGCCGTCCTCGAAGCGCAGCAGGTTCTCAAGCAGAACCTTCATCGAATAGGGAAGCTTGGAAACGCCGGGCAGGCCGTTTGCCTCTGCCTTCGGCAGGCTGAAATAGACATAGTCCTTACCATCGACGGTAAGGACGGAACGACAGTTAAAGCTATCAAGTGATTTAGACACGAGAGACCCCGTTTCTGATCGCGAACACAATTGTGCGGACGCCTATGCACTAAAGGCACATCAGGATGCGGGTACGGCCATTTCCGCGGTCCGCACATGAAGTCAGACCTCATGTTCGGCGCTAGGATGAAATTCACGCCGACCGCTGGCGTGGTGATCAACATATAGATAGTTTCGGCGAAAGCTGCCAGAGAGGCGCCCACCATTTTTGATTTTTTTGCATCGCATGACTGAAAACGTGAACCCCGGAACCCCCATGCATCTCCAAGCCTCCGATCTCGCAGCCTTCAGGGGCGAAGAGCTGATTTTCGAAGGCGTGTCGTTTGATCTGACTTCTGGCGAAGCCCTGGTTTTGACTGGCAAAAACGGCTCCGGAAAGTCGACCCTGCTGCGCGTGCTGGCCGGCCTGCTGCGGCAGGAAACGGGCACGATCACCGTCACAAACGCGACCGGCGCGACCGATATCCGGCTCCCCGAGATCAGCCACTATCTCGGCCACCGCAACGCCATGAAGAGCGAGCTGACGGTGGACGAGAACCTCGCTTTCTGGCGCCGCTATCTCGGCGACAGCCATCTTGGCGATACGGGCGGCGGTCGCGGCATGTCGATCGAAGACGCCGCCGATGCGGTGGGCCTCTCCGGCATCACCCATCTCCCCTTCGGCTACCTCTCCGCCGGCCAACAACGCCGCTTCGCCTTCGCCAAGCTGCTGGTCTCCCACCGCCCCGTGTGGATCCTCGACGAACCGACCGCAGCACTCGACGCCAGCGCCGACCAGCTCTTCGCCGGGTTGATCGAGGCGCACCGTGGGGCTGGCGGCATCGTGATTGCGGCGACGCATCAGCCGCTGGGGTTGAGCGATGCGCGGGAGTTGAGGATGGCGGGGTTTTCGGGGGTGAGTGCTGGGGTGTGGGGGTGATGGCGATGCTTGCGAGAGACACCGTTGTTGCTCAGCGGATGCAGCCCCCTCATCCGCCTGCCGGCACCTTCTCCCCGTTGGG
>UBQW01000013.1:147012-147294 GCA_900467745.1 Hyphomicrobiales bacterium | reverse complement strand
CCCGTTGGGGAGAAGGGGAGATCGGCGCGAGCGGCCCATCACGAGTCCCTTCTCCCCCACGGGGAGAAGATGCCGGCAGGCAGATGAGGGGGCCACGGGCGCTGAGTTCAGCTATAGCCGAGCCGCAAAGGTTCCAAGCTACCGTCGCGCCAGGATTACCCCCCTCTGCCCTGCCGGGCATCTCCCCCACAAGGGGGGAGATTGGCTGGGCGCGACCGCTCGTTCCACTCCCATTGGTTGGCTGAGAGCAAGTCACGAGTCGATCTCCCCACCTGTGGGGGA
>UBQW01000013.1:125558-146990 GCA_900467745.1 Hyphomicrobiales bacterium | reverse complement strand
CAGAGGGGGGTATCGCACCCACCAACCTCTCAAACACCCCACCCACCACCCTCGCCACAGGCCACCACCACCCCACCCCAAAGAGGGCCCACCAATGACCGCCCTCCTCTTCCGCGACCTGAAGCTCTCCATCCGCGCCGGCGGTGGTGCTCTCGTCGGCGTGCTCTTCTTCCTCACCGTCGTCGCCGTCATCCCCTTCGGCGTCGGCCCGGATCTTGCCCTGCTCGCCCGCATCGGCCCGGCCATCGTCTGGATCGGCGCGCTGCTCGCGGCCCTGCTCGGCCTCGATCGCCTCTTCCAGGCGGAGCGTGACGATGGCGCGCTCGATCTGATGCTGATGCAGGAAACGCCGCTGGTGCTGACCGTTCTCGTCAAGTGCCTCGCCCACTGGCTCGCCACCAGCCTGCCGCTGGTGATCGCCTCGCCGCTGCTTGGTCTGTTCATGAACATGAGCGAAAAGGCGATCGGCGCGACCATGCTGACGCTCCTCGTCGGCACGCCCGCCATCACGCTGATCGGCGCGGTAGGCGCAGCCGTCGCCGTGGCCCTTCCGCGCGGCGGCCTGCTGGTGTCGATCCTGGTGCTGCCACTCACCATCCCGGTGCTGATCTTCGGCGTCAGCGCCACTTACGCGGCGGTCGAGGGACCGGCCCCCTTCCTGCCGCCCTTCCTGATCCTGATCGCGCTGACGCTGTTCTTCGCCGTCATCGGCCCGGCCGCGGCGGCGCTGGCGCTCAGGAACACATCGGATTGATCATCGGCTTGATTGCCCGGGGCGGCGGATCGCGCTAAGGAGACGGCATGACCGAGAATAGCCTTGCCATCACCAAATTCAGCGATCTCGCCAACCCCACGCGGTTCCTGGCGCTCGCTTCCCGCCTCATTCCGTGGATGGCCGGGTTCACTGCCCTCTGTTTTATCGTGGGGCTGTATCTCAGCTTCACGACCGAGGGCGACTACCAGCAGGGCGAAACCGTCCGCATCATGTATATCCACGTGCCCGCGGCATGGCTGTCGATGATGGGCTATACGATCATGAGCCTGTCGGCGATCGGCACGCTCGTCTGGCGCCACCCGCTGGCCGACGTCTCGGCCAAGGCAGCCGCGCCCTTGGGCGCCGCCTTCACACTGATCGCGCTCGTTACCGGCTCGCTCTGGGGCAAGCCGATGTGGGGCACATGGTGGGTCTGGGATGCGCGGCTCACTTCCGTCTTCATCCTCTTCCTGATGTATCTCGGCCTGATCGCGCTCAACCGCGCTATGGAAGACCCGAGCAAGGCCGCGCGGCTCTCGGCCGTCCTGATCCTGGTCGGCTTCGTCAACATCCCGATCATCAAGTTCTCCGTCGACTGGTGGAACACGCTGCACCAATCGGCGAGCGTGCTGCGCATGGACGGCCCGGCGATCGACCCGGAATTCCTGCGCCCGCTGCTGGTCATGGCGATCGCCTTCACCATGCTGTTCCTGACGTTGCATGTGATGGCGATCCGCAACGAGATCTGGCGCCGCCGGATTGCCGCCCAGCGCCGCCTCGCCGCGCGCCTGGCAAGCCGCGAGGGTTGAAGAGATGACACAGTCCTACGCCTTCTACGTCTACGGCTCCTACCTCTTCGCCGGCGCAATCACCATCGCCGTGACGCTCTGGACATGGCTCGACGGCCGCGCCCGCCGCCGCGAACTCAAAGCGCTCGAAGCCTCAGGCATCCGCCGCCGCTCCGCCCGCGCCAAGGATGCGCCCGAAGCGAAGGCCAACGCATGACCGACGCGCCGAACACCGAGCCGGCGCCGTCCGCCGCCCCCCAGGGGACACAGCCAGAAGCACCGAAGGAAAAGCGCGGCCTAGGCCGCTACGCCTTCGCGCTGATCCCGCTTCTCGTCTTCGCCGGCATTGCCGGCACGGCGGGCAAGATGCTCTACGACCAGGATGTGCACGGCAAGAACATCTCCGAGATCCCCTCGGCGCTGCTGAACACCAAGGCCCCCTCGCTCGACTTGCCGCCGCTTGAGGGCGCCAACCTGCCGGCGCTCACCGACGCCGCCGTCAAGGGCAAGCTGACGCTGGTCAACGTCTTCGCCTCCTGGTGCATTCCCTGCCGCGAGGAGCATCCGATATTGAAGGAACTGGCGAAAGATAGCCGGCTCAATATTGTCGCGATCAACTACAAGGACAAGAACGACAACGCGCTCGGCTTCCTCGGCGAACTCGGTAACCCCTACAAGGCGATCGGCATCGACCCCAAGGGCCAGGCCGCGATCGACTGGGGCGTCTACGGCATCCCCGAAAGCTACCTCGTCGGCCCGGATGGGACGATCCTCTACAAGCGGGTTGGGCCGTTCGACGATATCAGTTTGAAAGAGGGGCTTTATCCGGCGATGGAGAAGGCTTTGGGGAAGGCTGGGTCGTAGGGCGGCTCGGCGAATGAGAGCGGGCGCTTGAGCCCGGAGCCCCCTCATCCGCCTGCCGGCACCTTCTCTCCGCTGGGGAGAAGAGACTCGGGGCGGGTCGCTCGCTCAACCTCCCCTTCGCCCCAACGGGGAGAAGGTGGCCCGAAGGGTCGGATGAGGGGGCTTCGGGCGCCAGCGCCAGCCACGGCAAAACGCGCCGACGCCAACCACAGCCCAACCCCCAATCACCCCACCAAAGACCGCGGCACCACAAACCTCTCCAACACCCCACTCCCAACAGTCACGTCCCCCCAAGCCACGGTGAAATCAATCACCGCCAAAGCCCCCGTCGGAAACTTCTCCCTGACATCGGCAAGCCTCTCCCCATCCGAAACGAGATCGATCGCCAGCTCCTGCAGCCCCGGATTATGCCCGACGACCAGCAGCGTCCGAACAGCAGCATCGACACCGCGGATAACCCCCGCGATCCGTTCCGCCGCCGCCTCATAGATCTCCCCCACATCCCGACGCTCGATATCATCAGGCAGCTCGGCGCCGACGAGCGCCCAGCTTTCCTGCGTGCGCCGCGCCGTTGAGACCAGCGCCAGATCGGGAACCAGCCCCTCGCGAGCCATATAGCGCCCCATCAGCGGCGCAGCCTTCAAACCGCGACCGCCGAGCGGACGATCATGGTCGTCGACGCCATCGGGCCACGCGGATTTGGCGTGGCGAAGCAGAAGCAGGCGATATCGCGGGAGCGTGGTGTCTGGTGTCATGATGCTCTCCGGATGAGGATGGCAGGAGTGTAACCCTGGAAACGAAAAAGGACAGGCCCAGCCCGTTTAGGCCAAGCCTGTCCTTTCCAGATCGTGCAATCCAGCCCTCCCGTCACCGGGAGCGGCCGAAAAATCTTAGTTCCACTCGCGGATATCGACGAAGTGGCCGGCGATGGCCGCGGCAGCGGCCATGGCGGGCGACACCAGGTGGGTGCGGCCCTTGAAGCCCTGGCGGCCCTCGAAGTTGCGGTTGGAGGTCGATGCGCAACGCTCGCCCGGCTTCAAGCGGTCGTCGTTCATGGCCAGACACATGGAACAGCCAGGCTCGCGCCAGTCGAAACCGGCGGCCTTGAAGATCTTGTCGAGGCCTTCGGCTTCCGCCTGTTCCTTGACGAGGCCCGAGCCCGGAACGATCATGGCGCTGACGGTGCCGGCAACGGTCTTGCCTTCGACGACCTTGGCGGCGGCGCGCAGGTCCTCGATGCGGCCGTTGGTGCACGAGCCGATGAAGACGCGGTCGACGGCGATGTCGGTGATCTTCGTGCCCGGCTTCAGGCCCATGTAATCAAGCGCGCGCCACTTCGACGTACGCTTGTTCTCGTCGGCGATTTCATCCGGGTTCGGAACGATGCCCTGCACCGAGATGACGTCCTCGGGCGAGGAGCCCCAGGAGACGATCGGCGGCAGTTCGGCGGCGTTGAGCGTGACGACGCGGTCGTAATGCGCGCCTTCGTCCGACTTCAGCGTATTCCAGTAGGAGATCGCCTGGTCGAGCGTCTCGCCCTTCGGCGCGCGCGGCTTGCCCTTGATGTATTCGTAGGTGACGTCATCCGGCGCGATCAGGCCGGCGCGGGCGCCGCCTTCGATCGACATGTTGCAGATCGTCATGCGGCCTTCCATCGACAGCGCGCGAATGGCTTCGCCTGCATATTCGATGACGTAGCCGGTGCCGCCTGCCGTGCCGATTTCGCCGATGATGGCGAGCACGATGTCCTTGGCGGTGACGCCAGCGGGCAGCACGCCGTCGACCTGCACCAGCATGTTCTTCGCCTTCTTCTGGATCAGCGTCTGGGTGGCCAGAACGTGCTCCACTTCGGACGTGCCGATGCCATGCGCCAGCGAGCCGAAGGCGCCGTGCGTCGAGGTGTGGCTGTCACCGCAGACGATCGTCATGCCCGGCAGGGTGAAGCCCTGTTCCGGTCCGATGATGTGGACGATGCCCTGGCGCTTGTCGCTCGCCGAATAATATTCGACGCCGAACTCGGCCGCGTTGATCGCCAGCTGCTCGACCTGGATGCGGCTTTCCTCGTTCTTGATGCCGAGGTGGCGATCGGGCGAGGTCGGCACGTTGTGGTCGACGACCGCGAGCGTCTTTTCAGGCGCGCGAACCTTGCGGCCCGTCATGCGCAGGCCTTCGAAGGCCTGCGGCGAGGTGACTTCGTGGACCAGGTGGCGGTCGATGTAGAGAAGACAGGTGCCGTCGTCCTGTTGATCGACCAGGTGGTCGTCCCAGATCTTGTCGTAGAGGGTACGAGGTGCGCTCATGGCGATACATCCGTTATTATGCAAAGGGCGTTTGCTTGCAGTGGGGGTATGGAGCTTGGCGGCGCATAGGCCACCGGCCGTCGGTCGATCAGAAAGGGATCAACGAAGTCGGCTGTTGAGCGCACCGGAAACGGTCGCAAAGAAGCGTGCCGGCAGGCGGTAGTGATCCTGCAACACGAAAATATGCGCCCCAATGCAACTGAACTTGGATTCCATGAGCAGTCACTTACCAATTTTTCCGATGCTCGGCAATTCGTTTCGTCGGCTCTATCGCCGTCCGTCTCTGCCGCGCATCCGTTTCTCGATCTGCCTGAGGCCAAGCGACAGGCCGATCGTCAGGATCAGGTAGATATAGGTGACGATCGAATAGGTTTCAAAGAAGCGGAAGGAGCCGGACGCGTAGATCTTGCCCATCTGCGTGATGTCGGACACCCCGAGCACCGAGACCAGCGAACTGTCCTTCACCATCGCCACGAAATCGTTCGACAGCGGCGGAAAGATCACCTTGATCGCCTGCGGGAAGACCACGAGCCGAAAGCGATGGTACCGCGACAGGCCGAGCGCCTTGGCGGCCTCGATCTGCCCCTGATCGACCGACTGGATGCCGGCGCGGAAGACTTCGGCGATGAAGGAGGAATAGCCGATCATCAACGCGATGATCGCCCGCCACATCAAGGAGAAATCGCGGACCAGCACCGGCTCCGTAAGCCCGGCATTGACCAGCGGCGCGGTCAGGAAGTTATAGGCGGCGACGAAGGCCGGCGCGCCGACGAAGGCGACGTAGAACAGAAGCACCAGCATCGGGATGCCTCTGACAACCTCGACATAGAAACGGGCGATCTGGCGCAGCGCGACGCTGTCCGACAACCCGAGCAGCGCTATGCCGAGCCCGAGCAGCGTCGCCAGCGCAAAGCCGACGAGCGTAACGAAAATGGTGATGCCGACGCCGTTGAACACGGTGCGGAACACCTGCGCATAGACATCGTTGGCAATGATGACGGCGGCGAGCGTAAGGCCGATCACGACAAGGGCGACCAGCCACCAGGGATAGTCGCCCTTCTCCTGGCCCCGCGGATTTGGCTGCGGAGCCATCATGCTTCAGTCCGGGCGCGGTACACGGTTACGAAAGACGGGATCATTGACCCATCTTGTAGTCGAGGAACCATGTCTTGTTGAGCTTGTCGAAGGTGCCGTCGGCCTTGAGGCTCGCGATCGCAGCATTGACGGGACCGACCAGGTCGGAGCCTTTTGGGAAGATGAAGCCGAAATCCTCGGTGCCGAGCGGCCCGCCGATGACCTTCAGCCCGCCATTCGACGCGTCGACATAGCCCTGTGCCGCGACGCTGTCGGTCAAGACCACATCGACATCACCGGCTTTCAGCGCCTGCACCGTGGCGCCGAAGGTCTCGAACAGCTTGATGCGCGGGTTCTGCTCATTGCCGTCGAGGATCTCGTAGACGGCGGCGTAGAAGGGCGAGGTGCCCGGCTGCGCGCCGACGAGGCCGTCATTGAAGGCGCCGAAGGTCTTGGCATCGGTAAAGCGCGTCTCGTCGCCACGCACCAGCATGAACTGCTGCGAGCGCATATAGGGATCGGAGAAGTCGACCTTGGCCTTGCGATCGTCCTTGATGGTGATCCCGGTCATGCCGATATTGTACTGATTGTCAGACACCGCCTGGATCATCGCGTCCCAGCTGGTGTTCTGGTACTCGACCTTGAAGTTCAGCCGCTTGGCGATCTCGTTCATCGCATCATATTCCCAACCGATCTGCTTGCCCGTCTTCGGATCGACGAACTGCAGCGGCGGATAGGCATTCTCGGTGACGACGACGACGGTCTTGCCCTTGAGATCGGGAAGCTCGGCGGCGGAGGCAGCGAGCGGCGAAAGAGAAAGTGCGGTCAGTCCGG
This sequence comes from Hyphomicrobiales bacterium, assembly GCA_900467745.1. Taxonomy (GTDB): domain Bacteria; phylum Pseudomonadota; class Alphaproteobacteria; order Rhizobiales; family Rhizobiaceae; genus Rhizobium. Next base: position 140,376 of record UBQW01000013.1, on the reverse strand, counting down.
CAAGGACGGTGCGACGAAACAGCATGAAATATCTCCCCAAAATAGCGCTCGCGGAAACTGTCATGTTTGCAAAGCCGCTGGCAAGGGGATTGGCGTGCGAGGATGAGGGAAATCGGGAATGGTGGTTTAAAAATGGGGGTGTTTGGAGCATGACACGCACTACGGCACGATCAGCGCCCGTGGCCCCCTCATCCGCCCTTCGGGCACCTTCTCCCCCGAGGGGAGAAGGGGAGATGCCGCGCTTCCCGGCCAAAACAAAACGCTACATATTTGGTGAGGGCGCACAACGTCAGCCACCAGCCCCTTCGCCCCAGCGGGGAGAAGTGCCGGAGCGCAGCGAGGCGATGAGGGGGCCACACGGTAAATCACTGGCCATCTCCCCCTTGAACAAAATCCCAATCAGATGTCGGATCACCCATCCCTCGCCCGTCCTTAGGGTCCAACCCATAGCATCAACTCGGAGGAACACCCCATGCCAAGCACCATCCGCCTGCACCGCGTTCTCGCCACCAAGCCCGAGAAGGTCTACCGCGCCTTCATCGAGGCAGACGCGATGGCCAAGTGGCTGCCGCCGAACGGCTTTACCTGCAGCGTCCATCATTTCGAGCCGACCGTCGGCGGCACCTTCAAGATGTCGTTCCGCAACTTCACATCAGGCAACAGCCATTCCTTCGGCGGCGAATATCTCGAGCTCGTTCCCGGCGAACGCGTGCGTTATGTCGACCGCTTCGACGATCCCAATCTGCCGGGCGAGATGGAAGTCACGGTCGAACTGAAGAAGGTCTCCGTCGGCACCGAGATCAACATCACCCAGGCCGGCATCCCCGACCTCATCCCGCCGGAAGCCTGCTATCTCGGCTGGCAGGAATCGCTGCGCAACATGGCGCGGCTGATCGAGCCGGAGATTGCGGAGTAGGGGGCAAGACCACACCACCAAAACAAAAAAGGCGACCCGGAGGTCGCCTTTTTCGTCAATCCCTGCGGATGAAGCTTATTCCGCTGCCGGCTCGGCTGCGGCGGCTGCTTCAGCGGCTGCTGCCTTTTCGGCGGCTTCCTGTGCTGCCTTTTCGGCTGCCAGAGCCTGAGCTGCTGCAACCTTTTCAGCTTCCAGACGTGCCTTTTCCTGGGCGAGAGCGGCGCGCTCGGCGTCGTTGAGCTTGCGGGCGCGAACGCCGGTGTCTTCAACGATACGAGCCGACTTGCCGCGACGGTCGCGCAGGTAGTAGAGCTTGGCGCGACGGACCTTACCGCGGCGAACGACTTCTACGCTTTCGATGGCAGGCGAGTAGACCGGGAATACGCGCTCGACGCCTTCGCCGTAGGAGATCTTGCGGACCGTGAAGTTTTCCTGCAGACCGCCGCCCGAACGAGCGATGCAAACGCCTTCGTAGGCCTGTACGCGGGTACGCGTGCCTTCGGTGACCTTCACGTTGACGCGGACGGTATCACCAGGAGAAAATTCCGGGAGCGTGCGCTTGGCTTCGATCTTGGCGACCTGTTCGGCCTCAAGCTGCTGAATGATGTTCATGTGTCAACCTCATTGTTGGTTCGACAACCAGAGCGCCCTGCGATCAATCCTTGGGTCAAGCCTCGGACCGGTGCCTCTGTGAGGCAGGGGCGAATGCGTCTGTCTTTCTTTGCTTGGTTGATGGGAGATTCCCATTCCGGGGGTGCGCATACTCTATCACGCGGGCTTTGTCACCCCTTGTGCGTGAGATTCATTGGCGGGAGGTAGTGATTGGGTCGCTCCCAGGCCCGCGTTTAGTCCCCTCCCCAACCCCTCCCCACAAGGGGGAGGGGCTTGCTGGGCGCACCTTCCCCACCAAACTGAAGCCTTTCAACAAGCACCGAGAACACGAGCTGGCAGGGAGGTCGCCACAGGTTAGCCCCTCCCCCTTGTGGGGAGGGGTTGGGGAGGGGTCTTTATACCACGTGCAGAGGGGTCCTTGGTCCCCCTGTGCATTATTTGATTAAATATTTGTCAAATGCCCAAATCGGGAGCAAGTTCGATTGTGGCCATTTTGTGGCCCGCGAATCCTAGGAGGGGATTACATGACATCTGGCAATCCGTCGCCCTCGTTGTACAACGAGGATCTGGCGCCCGCTCGGGAGAGGAAGTGGGGCGCCTTCAGCATTTTCAACGTCTGGACCTCGGACGTTCACAGCCTGTGGGGCTATTATCTCGCCGCCAGTCTTTTTCTTCTGTGCGGCAGCTTCATCAATTTCGTCATCGCCATCGGCCTCGGCTCACTTGTCATCTTCGTGCTGATGAGCCTCGTCGGCAATGCCGGCGTGAAGACAGGCGTGCCGTTCCCGGTTCTGGCCCGCGCCTCCTTCGGCACCTTCGGCGCCAATGCGCCGGCGCTGGTGCGCGCGGTCGTCGCCTGCTTCTGGTACGGCGCGCAGACGGCCGCCGCCTCCGGCGCCATTGTGGCGCTGCTGATCCGCCACGAGAGCATTCTCGCCTTCCACCAGAACAGCCATTTCCTCGGCCACTCGACGCTGGAAGTGATCTGCTACGTCATCGTCTGGGCGCTGCAGCTTTTGATCATCCAGCGCGGCATGGAAACGGTACGCAAGTTCCAGGATTGGGCCGGACCGGCCGTCTGGATCATGATGCTCGTTCTCGCCGTCTATCTCGTCGTCAAGGCGGGCACCTTCTCCTTCGGCAGCGAAATCCCGCGCGACGTGCTGATCGAAAAGACCAAGGATGCCGGCGTCCCCTATGAACCGGGCACCCTGCCTGCGCTCGCTGCCGTCGCGGCCACCTGGATCACCTATTTCGCCGCCCTCTATCTGAACTTCTGCGACTTCTCGCGCTACGCCAAGGATGTGAAGACGCTGCGAAAGGGCAATCTCTGGGGTCTGCCGATCAACCTGCTCGCCTTCTGCCTTGTCGCGGGCGTGACCACCACGGCGGCCTTCACCGTCTATGGCGAGGTGCTGCTGCACCCCGAAGCCATCTCGGCGAAGTTCGACAGCTGGTTCCTGGCGCTTCTGGCGGCGCTCACCTTCGCGGTGGCGACGCTCGGGATCAACGTCGTCGCCAACTTCGTCTCGCCGGCCTTCGACTTCTCCAACGTCTTCCCGCGCCACATCAGCTTCAAGCGCGGCGGTTACATCGCTGCGTTGATCGCGCTGGTGCTCTACCCCTTCGCCCCCTGGGAGACGGGTGCGGCCCACTTCGTCAACTTCATCGGCTCGACCATGGGGCCGATCTTCGGGGTGATGATGGTGGACTACTATCTCATCAGAAAGGGCGAGCTCGACGTCGCGGCGCTCTACCGCGAGGACGGCGAATTCCGCTTCCAGAGCGGCTGGCACGTCAACGCCTTCATCGCGTTTGCGATCGGCGCGCTGTTCTCTTCCATCCTGCCGACCTTCACGTCGGTGCTGCCGGAGTGGTGGGGCACCTATGGCTGGTTCTTCGGTGTCGGCATCGGCGGCGGGGTCTATTATCTCCTGCGCATGACCACCCGCGGCTCCGCAGTCGGTGCTGCCTCGCGATAAGTGCGGTGCCCGGCTCCGGCCGGGCATTTTTCTTCGCGAGATCTACTCGTCCAGCAGATCCGGTCGCCGCGCGCGGGTCAGCGTCAGCGCCTGCTCGCGGCGCCATTTCTCGATCGCGCCGTGATTGCCCGATGTCAGCACCGCGGGGATCTCGCGGCCCTCCCATTCCTGTGGGCGGGTGTAGTGCGGATGCTCCAGCAGCCCACCCTCGAAGCTTTCGTGCAGACCGGAGAGGTCGTTGCCCATGACGCCGGGGAGGATGCGGACGATGGCGTCGAGCACCGTCAGTGCCGCCGGTTCGCCGCCCGAGAGCACGTAGTCGCCGATCGACACTTCTTCCAGTTCTCGCGCGTCGATCACCCGCTGGTCGACACCCTCGAAACGGCCGCAGACGATGATGACGCCTTCGCCTTCAGCCAGTTCGCGCACGCGCTTCTGCGTCAAAGGCTTGCCGCGCGGGCTCATCAGGAGACGCGGGCGAGTGTCGTTTTCGGAGACCGTATCGATGGCGCGGGCGAGCACGTCGGGCTTCAGCACCATGCCGGCGCCGCCGCCGGCCGGCGTGTCGTCGACGGTGCGGTGCTTGTCGGTGGCGAAGTCGCGGATCTGCACGGGCTCAAGCGCCCACTGGCCGCGCTCCATCGCCTTGCCGGCAAGGGAATAGCCGAGATGGCCGGGAAACATCTCCGGGTAGAGTGTCAGGACAGTCGCCCGGAAGGCCATCTTGTCGCTCACTTCTTTTTCTTCGGCTTGTCGCCGTCAGAATTGTCAGGCGTAAACGACGGGCCGTCATCATCGCTGTCGACGAGGCCTGAGGCCAGCGGATCGATGGTGATCTTGCCGGCTTCGAGGTCGATCTCCAGCACCGAGGCTTCCGAAAACGGGATCAGCACCGGGCGCTTGCCGGGACCCTTGAGCTCCAGCAGGTCGCCGGCGCCGAAATCGAAGATGCCGGTGACGGTGCCGTAGCTGACGCCCTGGTCGTCGACGGCCTCGAGGCCTTCGAGATCGGCATAGAAGAACTCGTCTTCCTCGAGCTCGTCGTCGGGCAGGTTGTCGCGGTCGATATAGAGCTCCAGACCGTTCAGCGCCTCGGCGGCGTTGCGATCGTTGATCCCCCGGAAGCGCACGACGACGACATTCTTCATCTCGCGGATTTCAAGCACCTCGAAGGTGCGGCCGTCCATGCTGTGCAGGTGGCCGTAATCGCCGAGCGCGGTCGGATCGGCGCTGTATGACTTGGCGCGCACTTCGCCGCGCAGCCCCTGCGCGCCACCGATCGTTGCCATCAGCACCGGATTTTCTAGCTTTGTCATGGCGTCCCTAATGTCGAAGCCGGAGGTTTGGTTCGTCATAACCGAAGTGAACGGGAATGGAAACGAAAACGGGCGGCATGTCGCCATGCCGCCCGTTCGATCAAGGCCGAAGCCCGGAATTATTCCGCGGAAGCAGCAGCTTCTGCAGCGTCGGCGATCTTCTGAGCCTTTTCAGCTGCACGCTCCTGAGCGCGCTTGCCTGGCTTTGCCTTTTCCGGGTTGTTCTTGGCTTCGCGCTTTGCGATGCCGGCTTCGTTCAGGAAGCGCAGAACGCGGTCGGTCGGCTGTGCGCCCTGTGCGATCCAGTGGGTGATGCGCTCGGCGTCGAGCTTGACGCGGGCATCGTTGTCCTTGGCGAGCATCGGGTTCCAAGAACCGAGGTTCTCGAGGAAGCGGCCGTCGCGCGGCGAACGGGCGTCAGCGAGAACGATGTGGTAGTACGGGCGCTTCTTGGAACCACCGCGTGCGAGACGAATTTTCAGTGCCATTTTCTTTACTCCTTGGATGTGTCTGAACCGCTTTTTAGTAAAGCGGCCTTGTTACTTTGCAGCAGCGCCGTTTTCGGCGTGGTCCGCTGCGATCTGCTCATGATGCCGGATGACTTCCTTGATGACGAAGTTCAGGAACTTCTCGGCGAAATCCGGATCCAGATGTGCGTCTTCGGCAAGCTGCCTCAGACGGGCGATCTGGTATTCCTCGCGCGCCGGGTCCGCCGGCGGCAACTTGTACTTGGCCTTGAGCACGCCGACCTCTTTGGTGCAGCGGAACCGTTCGGCCAGGATATGCACCAGCGCCGCGTCGATATTGTCGATCGACTGGCGATAGCTCAAAAGCTGGGCTCTGATTTCAGGATCAATCATAGTCTGGGCGACCCCTTCACTTCTTCTTTGGCAGGCCGGGAAGGCCCGGGAAACCACCGCCGAGGCCGGGCAGCTTCGCGCCACCGAGACCTGGCAAACCACCGCCACCGAGGCCCGGCATGCCGCCGCCCGGCTTGCCGAGGCCGGCCGCTTCCGCCTGCTTCTGCAAGGCTTCGAGCTGCTTCGGATCGATGTTGGAGAGATCGGGCATGCCGCCCATGCCGCCGCCGAGGCCACCGAGGCCCATCTTGCCGGCAAGGCCGCCCATCATCTGCTTCATCATGCCGCCTTTGCCCTTGCCGCCCATCATCTTCATCATGTCCGCCATCTGGCGGTGCATCTTCAGAAGCTTGTTGATGTCGGAGGCATCGGTGCCCGAGCCGGCGGCGATGCGCTTCTTGCGCGAATGCTTGAGCATGTCGGGATTGGCGCGCTCGGCCTTGGTCATCGAGGAGATGATCGCGAGCTGGCGGCCGAACAGGCTGTCGTTGAGGCCGGCCGAAGCCATCTTGTCCTTCATGCCAGCCATGCCGGGCATCATGCTCATGATGCCGCCCATGCCGCCCATCTTCTGCATCTGGCGCAGCTGGTCGGCGAGGTCGTTGAGGTCGAACTTGCCCTTGGCCATCTTGGCGGCCATGGCGGCCGCCTTTTCGGCGTCGATGTTTTCGGCGGCGCGCTCGACGAGCGAGACGATGTCGCCCATGCCGAGAATACGGTCGGCGATACGGCGCGGGTGGAACTCTTCGAGTTCGCCCATGCGCTCGCCGACACCGATGAGCTTGATCGGCTTGCCTGTCACCGCGCGCATCGAGAGCGCCGCACCGCCACGGCCGTCGCCGTCCATGCGGGTGAGCACGAGGCCGGTGATGCCGACGCGTTCGTCGAAGTTGCGCGCCAGGTTGACGGCGTCCTGGCCGGTCAAGCTGTCGGCGACCAGCAGGATTTCATGCGGGTTCGACTTCTTCTTGATGTCGGCCATTTCGACCATCAAGGGCTCGTCGATATGCGTGCGGCCGGCGGTGTCGAGAATGACGACGTCATGGCCGCCGAGCCGGGCTGCCTGCACGGCGCGCGCGGCGATATCGGTCGGCGACTGGCCGGCAATGACGGGCAGCGTGTCGACATTGGTCTGCACGCCGAGCTGGCGCAGCTGCTCCTGGGCGGCCGGGCGTCGCGTATCGAGCGACGCCATCAGCACTTTCTTCTTTTCGCGGTCGGTGAGCCGCTTGGCGATCTTCGCAGACGTCGTCGTCTTGCCCGAGCCCTGCAGACCGACCATCATGATGACGACGGGGGCAGCCGCATGCAGGTCGACGCCCACGCCTTCGCCGCCGAGCATCTCGATCAGCTCGTCATGGACGATCTTGACGACCATCTGGCCGGGCTTGATCGACTTCAGGATCTCGGCGCCGACGGCCTTTTCACGGACGCGATCGGTAAAGGCGCGCACCACGTCGAGCGCGACGTCGGCCTCCAGAAGCGCACGGCGAACCTCGCGCAGCGCTGCGGAAACATCGCTTTCCGAAAGCGCGCCACGGCCTGTCAGTCCATTCAGAATGGATCCAAGACGGTCCTGGAGGTTCTCAAACATCGGCTCTTCCTTGTGATTTCCGGATAGGGAAACCTTGTGCTTTTCCTTGACGAAAACAAGACGCATAGCCAAAAAGCACCCGAGGGCGCATCGCGCTGTCGGGTGTGGACCTCCGGGATCGATTTATACCTTTGCGGGTCCCGGTCGGTGGCTCGAGTCTTGAAGCTCGTCGCAGATTGAGCGGCGGTAAACAGGAAAACGGCCGGAGAGTCAAGGCAATCAGGGCAAATAAGCGGTTTTCGGCCTTTCAAAACCCGGCGCGGCAACCCAAATGCAGAAGCCCGAACAGCATATCACGGCGACAAGGCTCCCACCGCATGGCAAACGCCAAACCCAAAAATCCCTACTATCAAGGCCCGGTCACCGATCATTTCGACGGCACTCGCTTCTTCAACCCCGGCGGCATCGCGCCCCTCGGCTTCCGCGCCATGCTGCGCTGGCAGTTCAACGGCGAGCGGCAGAGCTGGCAAAAGAAGGTGCCGAGCCCCTTCCCGCAGGCGAGGCCCGATGCTCGCGTCGAAGGTGACGGCCTGAGGGTGACCATGGTCGGCCACGCCTCGATGCTGGTGCAGGTGGCGGGCCTCAACATCCTGACCGACCCCGTCTGGTCGGACCGCGTCAGCCCCTTCTCATTTGCTGGCCCAAAGCGCGTGACGGCCCCCGGCATCCGCTTCGAGGACTTGCCGAAGATCGACCTCGTCATTGTATCGCACAACCACTACGACCATCTCGACGTCGCGACGTTGAAGCGGCTGCAGGCGGCCCACGGGCCCCACTTCGTTACCCCGCTCGGCAACGACACGATCATTCGCCGCGCCGCACCCGATGCCAAAATCGCTGTCATGGACTGGGGCGACCGGATCGCCATCTCTGACGGCATCGCCATCGACGCCGAGCCAGCGCACCACTGGTCGGCGCGCGGCACTGGTGACCGCAGCATGGCGCTCTGGGCCTCCTTCGTCATCTCGACTCCATCGGGCAAGATCTACCACGTCGGCGATACCGGCTTCCACGACGGTATCAACTATCGCGCGGCTGGAGAGAAACACGGCCCCTTCCGCCTCGCCATCCTGCCCTTCGGCGCCTACGAGCCGCGCTGGTTCATGCAGGGGCAGCACCAGAACCCGGAGGAGGCGGTGAGGGGGATGCAACTCGCCAACGCCACTTACGTGGCCGGCCACCACTTCGCGACGTTCCAGCTGACCGACGAGGCGATGGACGCACCGGTGAGAGCATTGGAGGTCGCGTTGCGGGAACATGGTGTGGCGCCGGAGCGCTTCCGGCCGCTGAGGGCCGGCGAGGTGTTTGATGTTCCCGTGGGGTGAAGTGCTCCCATTTTCTTCAGCCCCATCCGTTCCATCCACGCAGCCTTTGCTCTAAAGCCCTTCCAACAGAATTGGAAAAGGCAGCGCAATGGGCTTCTCGATCACCACCTGGAACATCAATTCGGTCCGGCTGCGCATGCCGATCGTCGAGCAGCTCTTCCTCAAGCATCGCCCCGATATCATCTGCCTGCAGGAAACCAAGGTGCCGAACGAGCTGTTCCCGTTGGCGCCCTTGAAGGCGATGGGCTACGAGCATGTGATCATCCATGGCCAGAAGGGCTATCACGGGGTGGCGATCGCATCGCGCTTTCCGCTGGTCGAGGATCACAGCACCGATTACTGCAAGGTCGGCGATGCCCGGCATATTTCGGCGGTGTTCGAGCGCGGCGGCAAGCGTATCCGCATCCATAATTTCTATGTGCCCGCCGGTGGCGACGAGCCGGATCGGGCGATCAATCCGAAGTTCGGCCACAAGCTCGATTTCATCGAGGAGATGAAGCTCTTGAAGGCCGATGGCGAGGCCAACACCTCGGCGATCCTGGTGGGCGATCTCAATATCGCGCCGCTGGAGCACGACGTCTGGTCGCACAAGCAGCTCCTGAAGATCGTCAGCCACACGCCCGTCGAGACCGAGGGCCTGCTTGAGGTCATGAAGCGCGGCCAGTGGCTCGACCTGATGCGCCAGAACGTGCCCGAGACGCAGAAGCTCTATACGTGGTGGAGCTACCGCGCCAAGGATTGGGAAGCGGCCGATCGTGGCCGGCGTCTCGACCATATCTGGTCGTCGCGCGATCTCGGGCCGCATCTGCAGCGCATCGAGATCCTGAAAGAGGCGCGCGGCTGGGACCGGCCGTCCGACCACGTGCCGGTGACGGCGCATTTCGATCTCTGATCAGCTTAGAAAAGAGCCTCAGGCGAAGCGGTGAAGCTCGGCGGCGGCCTTGGCCGCCAATGCCGCGATATTGTCGCGGATGCGCTGCTGGATCAGCAAAGCCGCATCCGGATATTCCTCGATCAGCCGGTGAAACAGCGCGCGGGTGATGCGGATGATCGCCGTGTCCTCGCGGGCGATCGCCGTGAACTTGCGCTCGACGAGCGTGACCAGCGCAAGCTCCGACAAAAGCGTGCCGGACCCGACCACCGCCTGAACCTCAGGCTTGTTGTCGCGTCCGGTGTGGCTGAGTTCGACGCTGCCGCTGACGATGACGTAGGCGCTGTCGGCGGGAGAGCTTTCGCGAAAAAGCATCTGCCCGTTCGAAATCACGCGCCGATCCGCGCCGAAGGCGATCAGCCTCAGCTGATCCTCCGACATTCCGTTGAAAAGCGGAAGCTGCGCGAGCAGCTGGATATCATCATTCAGCGCCATGATTACGGAACGATCTTGTAGCCGCCGTTTTCCGTGACCAGGATTTCGGCGTTCGACGGATCGCGCTCGATCTTCTGGCGCAAGCGGTAGACGTGGGTTTCGAGCGTGTGGGTGGTGACGCCGGAATTGTAGCCCCAAACCTCTTCGAGCAGCACGTCGCGGGTCACGACCTTCTGTTCGGCGCGGTAGAGATAGCGGATGATCGCCGCTTCCTTTTCGGTGAGGCGGATCTTCTGGCCGCTTTCGGTGGTCAGCAGCTTCTGGCTCGGCTTGAAGACATAGGGCCCAACGCTGAAGGTGGCGTCCTCGCTCTGCTCGTGCTGGCGCAGCTGCACGCGGATGCGGGCAAGCAGGACAGCGAAGCGGAACGGCTTCGTCACATAGTCGTTGGCGCCGGCCTCGAGGCCGAGAATGGTATCTGAATCGGTGTCATGGCCCGTCAGCATGATGATCGGCGCCTTGAGGCCGCCCTTGCGCAGAAGCTTCACCGCTTCGCGTCCATCCATGTCGGGAAGGCCCACATCCATGATCAGGAGATCGATGGCCGTCGCGCGGGCGCGTTCGACGCCCTTGGCAGCCGTGGATTCCTGGAGAACCGTGAACTCGTCATAGAGCGAGAGCTGCTCCGTGAGGGTTTCGCGGAGGTCGTCGTCATCATCCACCAACAAAATGGTGCGTGCTGTCATGCGGCTATGTCCCTCGCCATCTGGTTCACTATTCCTACGCCAACTTGAGGATGTTGGCAAAGATCAGCATACCAAGCTGTTATCGTATATGGTGCTATATGATTTCAATCATTGCCCCTGCAATTGCACAAACATGTGAGAAACATGGAAAAAACAAGGCGGACACCGTCTTTGCAACCAACGATCATCACCGTTAGACCAGCGCCGGGGCAGAAAAGCCGGGCTTTGCTGCAATTCGGCACAGTCGTGGTGCCCGCAGCGATCGGCCGTTCGGGTCGCACCACGCGCAAGCGTGAGGGTGATGGCGCCACTCCGATCGCCGAAATGCGGCTGATTTCGGGTTTCGTGCGCGGCGAAAAAAACTCCGGTTTGCGAACGCGGCTACCGATTCGCCTTATCCGCGAGGACATGCTCTGGTGCGATCAGCCCGGCGACGCCAATTACAACAGGCCAGTCAAGGCGCCGTTCAGCAAAAGTCACGAAAAGATGAAGCGCGACGACGGGCTCTATGACGTCTGCCTAGTCATGGACTGGAACATCAGCTCGCGCGCCCGCAATCGCGGCTCGGCGATCTTCTTCCACCTGATCCGACCAGGCTACAAGCCGACGGAGGGCTGCATCGCCATTCACCCGCGCGACATGAACCGCATCCTGCCTTACCTCCGCAAGGGCACCGTCGTCAGGGTTTTGTAATCTCGGGATAAGAGCAGGGGTGATATCGCGCCCCGCCTGACCTATATGCAATCCGACCGACGCCCGGGCTGAGAGGCGTTTCGGGAAATGGCGGGATACCCGCCGTTCAACACGCCCCGTTCCATTCATCGCTTTCGCGGAGATTTATTGTGGCACAGCAATCCATCATTACGTTTCACGACGGACATTCCATTCCCCAGGTCGGCCTCGGCGTCTGGCAGACACCCAACGACATGGCGGCACCCGCGGTGCGCGCCGCTATCGAAGCCGGCTATCGCCATGTCGATACGGCCGCCGTCTATGAGAACGAAGAGGGCGTCGGCGAGGGCATCCGCTCGTCGGGCGTCGACCGCAAGGACGTCTTCCTGACCACCAAGCTCTGGAACGCCGACCAGGGTTACGACACGACGCTGAAGGCCTTCGACAAGAGCCTGAAGCGCCTCGGCACCGATTATGTCGACCTCTACCTCATCCACTGGCCGGCGCCGAACCGCGGCGCCTATGTCGATACCTGGAAAGCCTTCATCAAGCTGCGCGAGGAAGGCCGGGCGAAATCGATCGGTGTCTCGAATTTCTATCCTGAACATATCGAGCGACTGATTGCCGAGACCGGCGTCGTGCCCGTCATCAACCAGATCGAGCTGCATCCGGACTTCCAGCAGAAAATCGCGCAGGAAGCGCACAAGAAGCTCAACATCGCCACGCAGTCCTGGAGCCCGCTCGGCCAGGGCAAGCTGATCGCCCATCCGGTTCTGGCAAAAATCGCCGAGAAGCACGGCAAGACGCCGGCGCAGGTGATCATCCGCTGGCACATGGATAGCGGCCTCGTCGTCATACCGAAATCGGTAACGCCCTCGCGCATCGTCGAGAACTTCCAGGTCTTCGACTTCAAGCTCGATGGCGACGACATGGCCGAGATCGCCAAGCTCGACAGCAGCTCGGCGCGCATGGGGCCGGACCCGAAGACGGCGACGTTCTAAGGATTTGAATTGAGGGTTTGGGCCTGGAGCTTGTGGCTCTAGGCCCCGCCCTGCCAGGTCTTCACCGCCTCCAGCGGCCAGACCAGCATCAGCACATTGAGCGTCAGGTTGTCCCGGATCATATAGCCGGTGAAGATCTCGAAGAAGATGGCGATCGTGACCGTCAGCCAGACTGGCGCGCGCCAGGCGAAGAAGAAGCCGAGCGCCATGAATACCGTGTCCATCGCCGAGTTCAGGATGCTGTCGCCGTAATAGTCGAGCGAGATCGTCGCCGTGCGGTAGCGGTCGATGATGATCGGGGAATTCTCCAGCAGCTCCCAGCCGGATTCAATCACCAGCGCCAGAAGCAGCTTCATCGCGATCGGCTTGCCGCGCAGCAGCAGATGCGCCAGGCCGTAGAACAGGAAGCCGTGGATGATGTGGGATGGCGTGTACCAGTCCGACATGTGCTGCGAGTTGCCGCTGGAATTGACGGTGCCCTCCCACAGCTTGACGTAGCCGCAGGTGCAGATCGGGGTGCGCCCCATCAGATATTCGGCGACGATCTGCGCGATGAGCACGCCGAGACAGGCGATGAACCAGTAGGTCTGGTGCCTGGCCCTGTCAGTCGCCTGCAGCGCCGTCACTGGCCGGCCTCGCCCTCGGGCGCGATCGTGTGCTTCATGATGACAGGCATCTGCGCCAGCGTGAACAGGATGGTGATCGGCATCGTGCCCCAGACCTTGAAGGCGACCCAGGTGTCGTCGGAGAAATTGCGCCAGACCACTTCGTTGAGCACGGCCAGGAACAGGAAGAACACGCCCCAGCGAACGGTGAGCTTGCGCCATCCTTCGGCGTCGAGCTGGAAGGCGGCGTTGAAGACATAGCCGAGCAAGGACTTGCCGAAGAGCAGCCCGCCGAGCAGCGTGAGGCCGAACAGCGAATTGATGATCGTCGGCTTCATCTTGATGAAGGTCTCGTCCTGCAGGTAGATCGACAGCGAGCCGAAGATCAAGACGACGATGCCCGAGACGAAGGGCATGATCGGCAGATGGCGCAGCACGACCTTCGAGATGACCAGCGAAATGACCGTCGCCGCCATGAACAGCGCGGTGGCGACGAAGAGCGGACCGCCGAGCGAGGCGAGAACCGGGAATTTCTCCACCAGCCAGGGACCGCGCAGATTGGCGAAGAAGAAGATCAGCAGCGGCCCGAGCTCCAGCGCCAGCTTGAGCATCGGGTGATGCTTGTCTGTCGCCGACGGGGTGATATCGCTCTCGGTCGTCATGAGGTCCCTAATCCGTTCCCTAATCTGTCTTTGTCGTCAGTTCTTATGGTCAGTCTTTGTCGTCAGTCTCTATCCCGGACGCTTGCGCGCCCTTGCGGGCATATCTGTGGCATCAATCGTGATCGGCGGCAATGGCGGCGATTTGATCAGCCCCGCGCGTCGCCGAGGCCCGCGATCGCATGGGCGAAATCCTCGGCCTCGAAGGGCTCCAGATCGTCCACGCCCTCGCCGACGCCGATGAAATAGACCGGCAGCTTGTGCTTGGCGGAGATGGCGACGAGGATGCCGCCGCGCGCCGTGCCATCGAGCTTGGTCATGATCAGGCCGTTGACGCCGGCAACGTTGCGGAAGATCTCGACCTGGCTCAGCGCGTTCTGGCCGGTGGTGGCGTCGAGCGTCTGCAGCACGGTGTGCGGCGCGTCCGGATCGAGCTTGCCAAGCACGCGCACGATCTTCTCGAGCTCGGCCATCAGCTCCGTCTTGTTCTGCAGGCGGCCGGCGGTGTCGATGATCAGCACGTCGCATTTCTTCTGCTTGGCCTGCTCGAAAGCGTCATAGGCAAGCCCCGCCGCATCGGCGCCGAGCTTGGTGCCGATGAATTCCGACTTGGTGCGGTCAGCCCAGATCTTCAGCTGCTCGATCGCCGCCGCACGGAACGTATCGCCGGCAGCCACCATCACCTTCAACCCGGCGCCGGAAAGCTTGGCGGCGAGCTTGCCGATGGTGGTGGTCTTGCCGGTGCCGTTGACGCCGACGACCAGGATGACATGCGGCTTGTGGCTGAGATCGAGCTGCAGCGGCTTTGCCACCGGCTTCAAAACCTTGGTGATCTCGGCCGCCATGATGCGGCTCACATCCTCGCCCGACACGTCCTTGCCGTAGCGTTCCGACGCCAGCGTATCGGTGACGCGCAACGCCGTTTCGACGCCGAGATCGGCCTGGATCAGCAGGTCCTCGAGATCCTGCAGCGTGTCGTCGTCGAGCTTGCGCTTGGTGAAGAGCGCGGAGATCTGGCCGGTCAGCTGCGACGAGGTGCGCGCGAGGCCGGCGCGCAGGCGCTGGAACCAGTTGAGCTTGGCCGGGGGGACGATGGTGACGGGTTCGGGGGCCGCGGTGGCGGTGGAGAAACCCTTGGGGAGGATGGGGGTGTCGGCGTCGGTCGGTGTTGGTTCGGCGGAGTCGATAGACGCTGGCTCGGAGGGTGCGATACCCCCCTCTGCC
>UBQW01000013.1:0-125551 GCA_900467745.1 Hyphomicrobiales bacterium | reverse complement strand
GTGGGGAGATTGGCTGGGCGGGCTCGCTCGCTTCATCCTCGACCGTTTCGTCGGTTGACGGCTCAGCCTTGCCACTCTCATCAACATCAGAGGTCTGGTCGGAAGCTTCCCGCGAGTCGATCTCCCCCCTTGTGGGGGAGATGTCCGGCAGGACAGAGGGGGGTACCGCACCCTCGATGTCAGCGGCATCAACCTCGGCAACAGGCTCCGCCTCCGCCTCAGCCTCCAGCAAGGACAACGGCACCAGCCCGACGTCATCGGTCGCCAGCGCCGTCGGCAAATCCTCGGAAACCTCGTCCTCGGCAACACCCTCGCCATCCGCCGAAGGTCCACCGGCCGTCTCCACTTCCTCCGGCAACACCGGATCGGCGGCAACAGGCAAGTCCTCCATCGGCGCCGATGGCACCGGCGCCGTCACGTCAACAACAGGCGCTTCCGCGACCGGCTCGACCGCGACCTCGGTGGCCTTGGTCTCGACCGGATCCGGCGCCTGCTCTTCCGCCGTCTTGTCGGGGCCGAAGGTGAAGACCTTTTTGATGAAGCTGAACGCCATGAGAATTCCGTCAGGTCAGGCCGCGGAGGCGGCCGTCAGTTGCATGTCGAGGTGCTTGCCGTTATGGCCGACGATGTCGACCTCGACCAGCGCGCGGGGGCTTAAGCCCGGCGCTGCGACAAGCGTGAAGTTTTCCGTATGCGCCAGTCCGTTGTTTTCCACCAGCAGCCATTGCCGCGTGCCGACCATGCGATCGAGATGGGACTGATGCAGCATATGTCCAGTGGCGCGCAGCCGTGCCGCCCGCTCCTTGACGAGCGCCCGGTCGAGCTGCGGCATGCGTGCCGCCGGCGTTCCCGGTCGCGGGCTGTAGGGGAAGACGTGCAGATGCGCGATCTGTGCGTCCTCGGCGAGCCTCACGGCATTGCCGAACATCTCTTCCGTCTCTGTCGGGAAACCGGCGATCATATCGGCGCCGATCGAGATCTCCGGCCGCAGCCTTCTGACCTCGTTGACGAAATGAAGCGCATCGGCGCTGGAATGCCGGCGCTTCATCCGCTTCAGGATCATGTCGTCGCCATGCTGCAGCGACAGGTGCAGATGCGGCATGAAGCGCGCTTCGTCGGCGATGAGATCGAGAAGATGCCGGTCCGCCTCGATGCTGTCGATCGACGACAGACGCAGACGCCGGATATCGGGGATCTGCTTCAGAAGCGTCTTCGCCAGCAACCCGAGCGTCGGCTCGCCCGGCAGGTCGGCGCCGTAGCTGGTGGCGTCGACGCCGGTCAGCACGATCTCGCGATAACCGCTTTCGGTGAGCTTGCGCGCCTGATCGACCACCGATCCCATCGGCACCGAGCGCGAATTGCCGCGGCCATAGGGGATGATGCAGAAGGTGCAGCGGTGGTCGCAGCCGTTCTGCACCTGGATGAAGGCGCGCACGTGGCCGTCGATGTGCTTGACCATCTGCGGCGCGGTGGCCTTGACGCTCATGATGTCGTTGACGCGCAGCTTCTCTTCCGCCGAGACGCCGAAATCCGGCAGCGCGCGATAGTTGGCGCTCTTGAGCTTCTCTTCGTTGCCGAGCACCGCGTCGACCTCGGCCATCTCGGCGAAGGTGTGTTTCTCGGTCTGTGCGGCACAGCCGGTGACGATGATGCGGGCTTCAGGATTGTCGCGACGCGCGCGGCGGATCGCCTGGCGCGCCTGGCGCACGGCCTCGCCCGTCACGGCGCAGGTATTGACCAGAATGGCGTTGTTCAAACCCGCCTTTTCGGCCTCGGCCCGCATCACTTCGGATTCGTAGGTATTCAGACGACAGCCGAAGGTGATGACCTCGACCCCGCTCACTTGGCTTCCGCCCCCGGAGCCTCGGCCGCCTCATCGCGCTGCCACGCCCCGGTCACGGGATCGACGGTGCCGGACCATTCCCATTCGGCGGGACCGGTCATGACGACATGGTCGTCCTCACGCCATTCGATGGTGAGCGGCTGCCGGCTTGGCGCGGTTGCGACGTCGATCGTGACCTTGCGGCCGGTGCGGCCGGTGCGCGCGGCGGAAACGCCGGCCGCACAGGCAGCCGACCCGCAGGCGAGCGTCAGGCCTGCGCCGCGCTCCCAGGTGCGGGTGCGCAGGCTTGCGTCGGAGGTGACCTGCGCCAGCGTGATATTGGCCTTCTCGGGAAACATCGGGTGATTTTCGAGCAGCGGTCCGAAGCGCTCCAAATCGAAGCTCATCGGATCCCTGTCGACCCAGAAGATCGCGTGCGGATTGCCGATCGACATGGCCGACGGCGAATGCAGCACCGGATTGTCGATCGGTCCGATCTGCAGCTCGATGCGGCTGGTCTCGAAGAACTCTTCCGAGAGCGGGATCTTGTCCCACTGGAACACCGGCTTGCCCATGTCGACCGAGATCGTTCCATCCTCGTGCTCGGCGGCATTCAGGATGCCGGCGACGGTCTGGAAGGTGAAGACCTTCTGGCCGGTCTCGGCCGACAGCGCCTGCACCACGCAGCGCGTGCCGTTGCCGCAGGCCTGCGCCTTGGTGCCGTCGCAGTTCAGGATATCGATCCAGGCATCGGTGCCCTCGGCCTTCGGATCGTGGATCGCCATGATCTGGTCGAACTGGGTCTCAGAAGCCGCATTGAGAGCGATCGCGGCTTCGGGCGTCACCTTGTCCTTGCGCCCGCGCATGTCGACAACCAGGATCTTGTTGCCAAGCCCGTTCATCCTCGCGAATTCGACCGTTGCGCTCATTGTCTCATGTCCATGTGTGTTTGGGCTGTATATGGCGGAAATGCGCGGGAATTACCAGTGGCGGCGTGCGCGGCCCATTCGCTCGCTCGGTCACCATTGCGACGGGGAAAATTTCGCGGCACGACCAAGAAACATCGCGACATTATCAGCATGATAGCCGAATTCACGACGCTTGTTCATCCCCGTCACCTGCAATCGCCACACACTGGTGACGTCATCGGACAGGGAGCCGGGTTCGCGAACCGGTCACGCCAAGGTTGGCATCCGGCGTTCGGTGATGGTTGTGAAGAGGTGGTTCCAAGGCCGTCAGGGCCAAGGGATCATCCGGCAAGGAAAGGCCGAGAGACGCTCCTGTCGGCCCGGACGACCCGGAAATCTTAGAGCAATCGGGCAGGTGGAAACGCCTGACACACATACCACTGATACAATGCCGCCTGCCCATTCCCACTTTCATGGGATCCCGCCCGCTACCGTCGCCGAGCTTTGCTCCGCGCGGGGTTTTGTGGTGTCGTGGTAGGCTACTGTGGACGCCCGAGGCCACCCATCCTCCCTCATTCTCGCCCTTGTGGCGGGAATCCAGCCGACGCGCGTCTGCGCGGCGAGAGACTCTTCTTCTGATATAACACTGGGTCATTCATGCACGGCGCGGACGCGCCGTGGCTTGTTTCCTGTGACATCGCCCGAGCGAAGCTTGGGCAAAGGAATGAGGGCAGGGAGATATCGACACTCCCCAGCCAACCATCAATCGCGATAGGCAGCCGTCCCCGGGATCACCTCGTAAGGCACCTTGAACACCTTGTCGTCGAACTGCACGCCGGTCTTGACGTTGAACACCATGACGGAAGTGTCTTTGCCCTGGTTGTCGGTGATCGTCCACTGGCGCAGATCATAGGTCTTCGGGTCGAACATCATGGTGATGGTCGAATTGCCGAAAACGGTGTTGTTGCCGAGCGCGATGGTCGTCAGGTCGGACTCTTCCTTGACGCTCTTCACCGAGCCGGCCGACAGGTCGATCTTCTGTGCGAGAAGCAGGCTGAGCGGCGTTTTCGACAGCGGGTAAAGATCCCAGGTCTTCAGCTTCATGTTGCCGATCGCCACGTTCTTGCCATCGGCGATCACCCGGATCGGCGACGGGTCGTCGTAGTTGAAGCGCAGCTTGCCGGGGCGCTGGATGAAGAATTTGCCGCCTGTCTGCTCGCCCTTGGGGCCGAACTGCACGAACTCGCCCTGCATCGTGGCGACCGAGGAGAAGTGGTCGGCGATCGCCTGCGCGGTGCCGCTTGTGGACGCAGCCGCGGCCGCCTGGGCGAAGACGTTGAGCGGCAGCGCGGTGGACGCAGCCGCGACAGCAAGCGCGCCCAGCATGTGGCGCCGTGTCAGCGTGAAGCGGTCCAGGAATGTGTCGGAGTGGTTCATGAAAGTCTCCTTTATGCAGTCTGCATGCTGCCGAAACGCGGCGTCTTCATGGCGTCCTGGCGCGACCGGCCAAAGGTAACGTTTTCGCGCCGATCAGGTTTCCGTGAAGGACCAGTACATGCGAGATAAATCGCGCTGAAAATGCCGGAATCAAGGGCGCGCACGCCCTTACCGGTCGAGAATATCGCCTTCGGTGGGAACCAGGATCTCGCGCTTGCCGGCATGGTTGGCTGGGCCGATGATGCCCTCCTGCTCCATCCGCTCGATAAGCGACGCCGCACGGTTGTAGCCGATGCCGAGACGGCGCTGGACGTAGGAGGTTGAGGCCTTTCCGTCGCGCAGGACGATGGCAACGGCCTGGTCGTAAGGGTCATCGCTGTCGGCGAGATTGCCGGTGCCGGAGGGTCCGCCGCCGTAGTCGCCATCCTCGTCGTCATCGGCGGTGATGGCATCGAGATATTGCGGCGCGCCCTGCGTCTTCAGGTAGGCGACGATGTCTTCCACCTCGCCATCGGCCACGAACGGACCGTGGACGCGCTGGATGCGGCCGCCGCCGGCCATGTAGAGCATGTCGCCCATGCCGAGAAGCTGCTCGGCGCCCTGCTCGCCCAGAATGGTACGGCTGTCGATCTTGGACGTCACCTGGAAGGAGATGCGGGTCGGGAAGTTGGCCTTGATCGTGCCGGTAATGACGTCGACGGAGGGACGCTGCGTTGCCATGATGACATGGATGCCGGCAGCACGCGCCATCTGCGCCAGGCGCTGTACGGCGCCCTCGATATCCTTGCCGGCGACCATCATCAGGTCGGCCATTTCGTCGATGATGACGACGATATAGGGCAGCGGCTTCAGGTCAAACTCTTCCGTCTCGTACATCGCCTCGCCGGTCTCCCGGTCGAAGCCCGTCTGCACGGTGCGCGAGATCGCCTCGCCCTTGGCGAGCGCCTGCTCCACGCGCGAATTGAAGCCGTCGATGTTGCGCACACCGATCTTCGACATCTTCTTGTAGCGCTCTTCCATCTCGCGCACCGTCCACTTCAGCGCCACGACGGCCTTCTTCGGATCGGTGACGACGGGCGAGAGCAGATGCGGAATGCCGTCATAGACGGAGAGTTCGAGCATCTTCGGATCGATCATGATCAGGCGGCACTGCTCCGGCGTCATCCGGTAGAGCAGCGACAGGATCATGGTGTTGATGGCGACCGATTTACCCGAGCCGGTGGTGCCGGCGACGAGCAGATGCGGCATCTTGGCGAGGTCGGCGATGACGGCTTCGCCGCCGATCGTCTTGCCGAGCGCCATGGCGAGCTTGGCCTTGGAGGTCTCGAAATCTCTGGAGGCGATCATCTCGCGCAGGTAGACGGTCTCGCGGATATTGTTCGGCAGTTCGATGCCGATGGCGTTGCGGCCGGGCACGACGGCGACGCGGGCGGCGATCGCGCTCATCGAGCGGGCGATGTCGTCGGCAAGGCCGATGACGCGCGACGACTTGATGCCGGGGGCCGGCTCCAGTTCGTAGAGCGTGACGACGGGGCCGGGTCGAACGTGGATGATCTCGCCCTTGACGCCGAAATCCTCAAGCACGCCTTCCAGCATGCGGGCGTTCTGCTCCAGCGCATCCGCCGACAGCGTCGAATCGCGCACGACGGCCTTGGGCTCCGCCAGCAGGTGCATGGACGGCAACTGGAAGCCTTCGGGGCGAATGAAGGAGCCCTGCTGCTCGCGCTCGATGCGGGCGCCGAGCTTGGGGCGCTGAGCGGCCTGCTGCACGCGCGGCTCGGCGCGACCGCCGGCCTGCTTGGCAGGCGCACGCATCATCCAGCCATTGTCGTCCTCGTCGTCGGGCAGGATATCGGCCGGGCGCGGCGGCATGTCGCCGTCATAGCCCATATCGTCGTCGTCATCGTCGTTGAGCGAGATCGACGGCGCCGAGACCACGCGGCGCGGCGAACCGGCCCGCGGAGCGATCGACGGATCCATCGAGGGATCCATGCGCTCGCCGCGTTGGGGCGCCTTGGCGCGCACCGGCTCGTTGAGCTTGCCGAACTCGTCATCGTTGAAATCGTAGGGCGCGTCGTAATCATCGAGCTTGCGCTTGCGCGGACCCATGCCGAGCATGCGCCGCATGCGGGCCTGGCTCATGTACCAGGCATGCGTCAGCGCGCCGAAGGCAAGCCAGCCGCCCTCGTCGTCTTCCTCGTCCTCATCGCCCACCGAGCGCAGCTTGGAGCGGCTGGCGGCGTAGTTTTCTTCTTCCTCTTCGGCCTCTTCCTCTTCGGTGCGGCCGACGATGCCAGCGGCAAAGAGCATCGTCCAGGCGCAAGGCACCGCGAAGATGCAGCCGACGGCGGTGGCGAAGGTTCCGGTCGGATAGGCGCCGACGAACAAAGCCGGGAAGCGCAGGATCATGTCGCCGATAACGCCGCCGATGCCGTTGGGGATCGGCCAGGTGAGCGGCGGCGGAAAGCAGCCGAGAACGGCGCAGGAGAGAACGGAGCCAAGGCCCCAGGCGGCGGCGCGCGCCGGAATGCGGGTGAAGCGGCGGCCGGAGATCAGCGCCAGCGCCCAGGCGACGACGGGCAGCAGCGCAACCACGCTCGCAAGGCCGAAAAACTGCATCAGGATATCGGCAAACGCGGCACCGCTATAGCCGAGCACATTGGTGGGCTCGTTGCCGGTGGCGTAGGAATAGCTCGGATCGGCGACGTTCCAGGTCGCCAAAGCCGCGACGGCCAGTGCCAGCGCAATGAAGATGGCAAACCCCAAAAGGGTCTGCGCCTGCCGGAAAATGAACCCCGAAAGGGAGAAACGGTCCGGCCGGCCATCCATTGCTGGCGATGTGCTTCTTGCCATGTGTTGTACCCGTCCAATGCCTGATGCGTGCGAATCGCCAATGCGCTTCGCGCCCAATGCGTCCGCTCCACCTAACCAAAGGACAGTTAAAGCGATGTTAACCATGAGCGGGCTGGTCGACGGATACGGAAATAAAAAGGCCCGAACCTTTGAAAGGTCCGGGCCAAGAGCGGCTCAACTGTTGATCAAGCCGCGACGGGCTGTTGAGCGGCGCCCATTTTTGAGCGCCGCAAGCCTTGCTTAGGAGTGGTAAGCGGCTTCGCCATGCGTAGCGAGGTCGAGACCTTCGCGTTCGGCTTCGACGGCGACGCGCAGGCCGACGATGACATCGACGATCTTGTAGAGGATCGCCGAACCGATGCCGCACCATACGACGGTGATTGCAACGGCGGTGAGCTGGGTCATGACCTGGCCACCCATCGTCACGCCTTCGGCGTAACCGACGCCACCGAGCGATGCGCTGGCGAAGATGCCGGTGAAGATCGCGCCGAAGATGCCGCCGACGCCGTGAACGCCGAAGACGTCAGCCGTGTCGTCGTAGCCGAACTTGTTCTTCACCACGGAGACGAAGAAGTAGCAAAGCGGCGAGACGATGAGACCCATGACGATCGCGCCCATCGGGCCGACGATGCCGGCAGCAGGCGTGATGGCGACCAGACCGGCGACCATGCCGGAAGCGCCACCGAGCATGGAGGCCTTGCCGCGGGTCATCGTTTCGACGGCAGCCCACGATACGATGGCAGCGGCGGTTGCGACGAAGGTGTTGACGGTTGCGAGCATCGCGCCGCCGGAAGCTTCGAGGTTGGAGCCGGCGTTGAAGCCGAACCAGCCGACCCAGAGCATCGAGGCGCCAACCATGGTGAGCGTCATCGAGTGCGGAGCCATCATGTCCTTGCCGAAGCCGATGCGCTTGCCGACGAGGATCGCACCAACCAGACCGGCGATACCGGCGTTGATGTGAACGACCGTGCCGCCTGCGAAGTCGAGCGCGCCCATCTTGAAGAGCAGGCCGTTTGCGTCCCAGACCATGTGTGCGACCGGGAAGTAGACGAAGGTTGCCCACAGCGCGCAGAAGAGCACCGCGGCCGAGAACTTGATGCGCTCGGCGAATGCGCCGACGATCAGAGCAGGCGTGATGGCGGCGAAGGTCATCTGGAACATCACGAAGATGAACTCAGGAATGACGACGCCCTGCGAGAAGGTGGCTGCCGTCGTTTCCTTGGTTACGCCGGAGAGGAACAGCTTGGCGGTACCGCCCCAGTATGCGCTTTCCGAGCCGCCGAAGGCGAAGGAATAGCCGTAAATGACCCAGATCAGCATCATGACGGCGCCGATCATCGTGCACTGCATCAGGACCGAAAGCATGTTCTTGGCGCGGACCAGGCCGCCGTAGAACAGTGCGAGGCCCGGAACCAGCATGAACAGCACCAGGATGGTCGAGACGAACATGAAAGTGGTGTCGCCCTTGTCCGGAACGGGTGCGGCGGCGGCGGCCGGAGCGGCAGCGGTGGCGGCATCCTGCGCGAAAGCGACGACCGGCGCGAGAAGCGCTGCGGACGCAGTTGCAAGGCGCGCCAGAGTGGGAGAAAACTTCGAAATTGACATAGAGAAAAGCTCCTTGGCTCTACCGTTACTTACAGCGCTTCTGCATCGGTTTCGCCGGTACGGATGCGCACGGCATGGTCGATCGAGTAAACGAAGATCTTGCCGTCGCCGATCTGACCGGTCTTGGCCGACGACGCGATGGCTTCGACAGCCTTGTCGACGAGTTCGCTTGCGACGGCGATCTCGATCTTCAGCTTCGGCAGGAAGCTGACCGCGTATTCGGTGCCGCGATAGATTTCGGTATGTCCCTTCTGGCGCCCGTAACCCTTCACTTCGGTCACGGTCAGGCCCTGAATGCCGATCGCCGTAAGGGCTTCACGCACCTCATCCAGCTTGAACGGCTTGATAATGGCCATCACAATTTTCATCTGGTTTCCCATCCTTCGTTACCCTCGGCACGGAGCCGACTCTCCTTGCCACTGCCGTTTGCGACCAGCGACCGACCTCTTACATTCAAGGCCCGTGCCAGATTCGAAACGATTTGTTAAGGTATTGAAAAACAAGGAATATATTTGCAGGCGCCATTAAACAGGCAAGTGATTGCCTAATAATCGCTCAAAAAATACACAAACGATTAAATTTGCATCCAAATTAGTCATTTGCCCTTTTACGAATCAGACCCTCCTGCGCCACCGACGCAATGAGCACGCCATCTCGCGTATAGAGGCTACCGCGCGTCAAACCTCGCGCACCGGATGCGGACGGGCTGTCCTGTGTATAAAGGAGCCAGTCGTCGAGCTTGACCGGGCGGTGGAACCACATGGAGTGGTCGAGGCTGGCGACCTGGATCGTCTGGTCGAAGATCGAGGTACCGTGCGGGTAGAGCGACGTGTCGAGCAGCGTCATGTCGGAGATATACGCAAGCACCGCCGCCTGGGCGTGCCGGTCATCGGGAACCGGACCATTGGCGCGCACCCAGACATGCTGCAGCGGATCAAGCTTCTTGTCGGAGAAATAATGCGTGAGCGAGACCGGCCGGATCTCGATCGGCCGCTCGCGGCCCCAATATTTGCGGATCGCCTCGGGCGCATGCGCGAGATAGCGCTTGGCGATCTCGTTCTCGTCGATCAGCGTCTCGGGCATCGGCACATCGGGCATGGCGACCTGGTGCTCGAAGCCGGGCTCCTCGATCTGGAACGAAGCCGACAGCGCGAAGATCGCCTTGCCGTGCTGAATGGCGACGACGCGGCGGGTGTTGAAGCTCGACCCGTCGCGGATGCGCTCGACCTGGTAGATGATCGGCACCGAGGGGTCTCCCGGCCGCATGAAATAGGCATGCAGCGAATGCACCAGCCGCTCAATGTCGACGGTGCGCTGCGCCGCCATCAGCGCCTGCGCGATCACCTGCCCGCCGAACACCCGCTGCCATCCCACCTGCGGGCTGGTGCCGCGGAAGATATCGACCTCGATCGGCTCCAGATCGAGTGTCGCGAGCAGGGTTTCCATCGCGGTCGGCTTTTCGGTGAGGCGCGTCATTTTGTATGGCTCCGGCAGGTAGGAAGTGTGGCGATGATGATCTATATAGATCAATAGGATATTCTAAAAGAACGGGACGGGCGTTATGCGTGACATGCTTGTGGTTGGCGGGGGTTATGTCGGGCTCTCCATGGCTGTCGCGGTCAAGCAGGCGGCGCCGCATCTCGATGTCGCGGTGGTCGAGGCCGCTCCCGCGGATGTCTGGCGCAAGGACCCACGCGCATCCGCCATCATCGCCGCCGCCACCAAGATGCTCGACGTTTTCGGCATCTGGAGCGAGATCGAGCCGACCGCGCAGCCGATCACCAAGATGATCGTCACCGATTCCAAGACCTCCGATCCGGTCCGCCCCGTCTTCCTGACCTTCGATGGCGAGGTCGAGGACGGCAAGCCCTTCGCCCACATGATCCCGAATGTCGCGATGGTCGGCGCGCTGCGCGGCGCCTGTGAGCGGCTCGGCATCGAGATCACCCATGGCCTTGGCGCCACCGGCCTGAAGACGCTGGACACCCACGCCGAGATCACGCTCTCAGACGGCAGCACGATCGAGACCAAGCTGGTGGTCGCCTGCGACGGCGTGCGCTCGCACCTGCGCGATCTCGCGGGCATCAAGACGGTTCATTGGGAGTACGGCCAGTCCGGCATCGTCACCACCGTCGAGCACGAGCGCCCGCACAATGGCTGCGCCGAAGAGCATTTCCTGCCCTCAGGCCCCTTCGCCATCCTGCCCCTGAAAGACAACCGCTCCTCGCTGGTCTGGACGGAAACGACAGCGGACGCCAACCGGCTGGTGCGCTCCGACGACCTGATTTTCGAGGAAGAACTGGAGCGCCGCTTCGGCCACAAGCTCGGCGCGCTGAAGGTGGTGGGCCACAAGCGCGCCTTCCCGCTCGGCCTGACGCTGGCGCGCGCCTTCGTCGCCCCGCGCCTGGCGCTCGCCGGCGACGCCGCTCACGGCATCCACCCGATTTCCGGCCAGGGCCTCAATCTCGGCTTCAAGGATGTGGCGGCGCTCGCCGAGACCATCGTCGAAGCCGATCGCCTCGGCCTCGATATCGGCTCGATCAACATCCTTGAGCGCTATCAGGCCTGGCGCCGTTTCGACACTTTCCGCATGGGCGTGACCACCGATGTGCTGAACCGCCTGTTCTCCAACGACCTCGCGCCGATCCGCATCGCCCGCGACTTCGGCCTCGGCCTCGTCGACCGCCTGCCGGGCCTCAAATCCTACTTCATCGGCCAGGCCGCCGGCACGACGGCAGCCGGCAACCCGCGCTTGCTGGCGGGCGAGGCGATCTAGGGGCGAGGCGTCAAATCGTCGGCGGCGGTCGGTTGCGTCTCAGCCGTCGGCGATGACGCAGATAGAGACCATGGCCGGCATAGAGAAGCAGGCACGACAACGTGATGCCGATCGGCACAAAGTAGAAAGACCAGTAGACTTCGTCTGCCATAGCTCACGCCTCAGTCTCAGAAGGGGTGGCATAAACGGAGCTCACGCGCCGGCTGGATCAGAATAGCCTATTCCTCGATCTCGCGCGCTTCCGATACCAGCATGATCGGGATGCCGTCGCGGATCGGGTAGGCGAGCTTCGCCTTTTCGGAGACGAGCTCGTTGTGCTCGCGATCATAGGTGAGCCGCCCCTTGGTCAGCGGGCAGACCATAAGTTCCAGAAGCTTGGGATCGACGCGGCTCAGTTTTTCGTCCATGCGACCGCTTCTACTGCAAAATCGTGTCCGAGTCACCGAAGACCCGGGCAAGGACGATCTCGGTGATCGCGATCAAGGTTTCCGCCCGCGTCTTCAGATCCGGCGCCTCGAGAAGCGCCTGCTTTTCCGCCGGGCCGAAGGGCGACATCATCGCGAGCGAGTTGACCAGCGTCATGTTGCTGGCGCGCTCCACGCTCTCCCAGTCGGCCTCCAGCTTGTTGGCCTCGAGATAGGCCTTGAAGGCGGCGAGAAGCGCCGCGCGATCGACCGCGTCCTCTTCGTTGCGTGCAGAGAGATCGGAGATGAACGGCGCGATGCGGAAGGTGCGGTACGGCTGGTGCGTGTCCTTCTCGTCGAGCAGACGGAAGCGGCAGACGCCGGTCAACGAGACGATGTATCGACCGTCGCCGGTCTCGGCAAACGAGGTGATGCGCCCGACGCAGCCGACGGCGCTGAGATTGCCGTCGCTATTCTTGTCGTCGCTCTCGCCAAGCGCCGGCTGCACCATGCCGATCAGCCGGTTGCCTGATATCGCCGCGTCGAACATGGCGAGATAGCGGGGCTCGAAGATGTTGAGAGGAAGCTGGCCGGTGGGAAGCAGCAGCGCACCGGTCAAGGGGAAGACGGCGATCGTGTCAGGCACATCGCCGCTCTTCAGATATCGTGCATTCCCCACTTGCATCGGCACTCGTCCCGCATAATCGGCGGACCTAAACCACACGCCCGCATCTAAACGAATGTGGGGTACGCCATCGAAAACGCAAGGGTCGATGGCGGCAAACCGAATGGCGAAATGTCGCTGCTGCTTAAGAGAACAGCAGCGCCGAAAGCTTGCGCCGTCCCGAAACGCTGGCCGGATCCTTGAAGCCCCAGACCTCGAAGAACTGCAACAGCTGACGACGTGCGCCGTCGTCGTCGAAGGTCCGATCCTTGCGCATGATGTAAATCAGGTGATCGGCCGCTTCCTCGCGTGCGCCCTCGACATTGCGGATCTTGGCGAGCTTCATGCGCGCTTCGTGATCGTCGGGGTTTGCGGCAAGCGCCTGCTCGAGAGCCACGGGATCGCCGAGCTTGCGGGCTTCCTCGATCTGCTCGAGCTTCTTCACCACCGCCTGGATCGCCGGATCGGCCGCCATCTCCTCGGGGAGTTCCTTCAGCGCCTCGCGCGCCCGCTCATGCTGGTTGGCTGAAATCATGCACTGCGCCATGCCGGCGAGCGCCTTGGCATTATCAGGATCGGCCTGCATGACGGCGCCGTAGAGCTGTGCCGCGCCATTGATGTCACCGCTGGCGAGCAGACCATCGGCCTCGACGAGCACGGCCTCGATCTCGGCCGCCTGATCGGCACCCGCGGGACCGGCGACACGATCGATGAACTCACGGATCTGGCTTTCGGGCACCGCACCCATGAAGCCATCGGCCGGGCGACCGCCGACGAAGGCGATGACGGCGGGGATCGACTGGATGCCGAGCTGGCCGGCGATCGACGGATGGTCGTCGATGTTCATCTTGACGAGCTTGACGCGACCCTGGGCCTCGTTGACCACCTTTTCGATGACGGGCGTCAGCTGCTTGCACGGACCGCACCAGGGCGCCCAGAAATCGACGAGAACAGGCTGGTTGCGCGACTCCTCGATGACATCCTTGCTGAAGGTCGCCGTCGTCGTATCCTTGATATAGCCGCCGGCGGCCATGGGCGCTGGCGCCGCGGCCTGAGCCGGTGCTGCAGGCGCGCCGCCATAGCTCGCCGTTGCCGACATCTGGCCGAAGGAATTGCTGTAGGGATTGTCGTTGCCGCTCATGAGTATCTCCCGCCGCGCCGGTCAGCCGGCTTTTCTAGCGTTAAAATCGTATGTCAGGACGTCACTTTCAAGACAAGCGGCGTGTGACCGGTCGCTTCCATGAAGCGAACGAGGTCGGCGCTTGCAATCGACGTGGTCGCGTCGTTGCTAAGCGGATGGCAATTGATAATCTCGTCCTTCATGAGATCGGCATCAAGAACGAATGTGACCTTGTGGTCGGAATCGTTGATCGCGCCGAACGCCGTGACCGAGCCCGGAATGACGCCCAGATATTCCATCAGCTTCTCAGGCTTGCCGAACGACACCTTGCTGGCCGCGCCGATCAGCGTGTGCACCGTCTTCAGGTCGACCGAGGCATTCTCCTCGACGGTGAGCAGGAAGAACTGGTCCTTCTTGTCCTTCACGAACAGGTTCTTGGTGTGACCGCCGGGAATCTCGTCGCGCAGCGCCACCGATTCGGCCACAGTGAACACCGGCGCATGCGTTTTGGTGCTGTGCTTGATGCCGAGCCCGTCGAGAAAGGCGTAGAGTTCGGCTGCGGTCTTCGGCGTCTTCTCGGTCATTGCTCGTTCCAGCACTCTATTGGGATAAGGCGCCCCCTGATTACGTCTCCCTCCCCTTTTTTGCAACGTTCCTATTCGCCGCTTTTCCCTGCATTTGCGGCATTTTAGCTGGGGCCGGGAAAGCTTTCCGAATTTTTCTTCGCCTTTCCGTCATTTCCCTGTTGCATTTGAAAATCGTTTGGGCGATATAGCGCCCGTCGCCGCAAGGTGGCGCCCACGGTCCTCTCTAACTACCACAGGCCGTCGGGATTATGAGCGGGTGTAGCTCAGTGGTAGAGCACAACCTTGCCAAGGTTGGGGTCGAGGGTTCGAACCCCTTCGCCCGCTCCAAATCTTCCCAACCGACAGAAATATGATGCATCAGGCGCTCCAACGAACGCCTCGCTCCCATGTCGTCATCCCTATTGCCGACTGTTCACACCCCCTTCTGCTCCACCATCGCATCCATCATTGCGCCGCGCACATTTTTGTGCGCACACTCGGCAATGGAGAACGGGATGAGATACGTATATTTGGCGGACATCCAGCCCGATCCCGATGGCGGGTATCTCGTTACCTTTGCCGATGTTCCTGAAGCGCTAACCCATGGCGACGACCGCAACGAGGCCATCGCCAGCGCGCAAGAAGCGCTCGGTCTCGCGCTTCGCGGCATTGTTCAGGACGGCCGCGCGATACCGCTTCCCTCCGCAAAAACAGGCGTTGCCATCGCCGTCGATCCCGAGGACGCGATCAAGCTCGCGGTGATCGAAGCCTTCAGACAAGCCGGCATCTCCAAGCGTGAACTGGCGCGGCGCTTGGGCAAGACGGAAAACGAGGCGCGCCGCATCCTCGATCCCGACCATCATTCGAAAATCGGCGCGTTGCAGGAGGCGATGCAGGCGCTCGGCAAGACGATCGTGGTCTCCGTTCAGGAAGCCGCCTGAGCAAAGCCCCAACCACACCCCTCAAAAAACATTGATTTGCGTGTCGCACCTGCCCATGTTGAACCAAGGGGCAGGATAACCGATTGGGCGGGAGAAGATGCTGCAACGGACCGAGGAAACAGATGCCGCGCTGGTCGACAGGCTGCAGCAGGCGGCGTTCAATTACTTCCTGAAACATTCCAACCCCGATAACGGGCTTGTCGCCGATACGTCGGTCGCAAACGTGCCCTGCAGCATCGCGGCCGTCGGCTTCGCGCTGTCGTCCTACACCGTCGCCGTCGAGCGCGGCTGGATGACCAGGGCCGATGCGATAGCCCGTACCACGACGACGCTCTGCTTCTTCGCCAACGGCCACCAGGGCCGCGAGCGGCATGCGATCGGCTACAAGGGTTTCTTCTACCACTTCCTGCACATGGACACCGGCCACCGCGCCTGGAACAGCGAGCTCTCGACCATCGACACGACGCTGCTCGTCGCCGGCGTGCTGACGGCGGCCGCCTATTTCGATGGCGACGACGAAGCCGAGACCGAGATCCGCCGGCTCTCGACGATGATCTACGAGCGCATCGACTGGCACTGGGCGCTGAACAAGGGCGAGACCATCTGCATGGGCTGGAAGCCCTCAAGCGGCTTCCTGCGCTGGCGCTGGCAGGGCTATGACGAGGCGGTGCTGCTCTACACGCTGGCGCTCGCCTCGCCGACGCACCCGATCCCGCAATCGAGCTACGACGCCTTCACCTCGAGCTACTCGTGGATGCTTTTCGGCGAGAAGTGCTATCTCTATGCCGGGCCCTTCTTCATCCACCTCTTCTCGCATGCCTGGATCGATTTCCGCGGCATCCGCGACAGACCGATGGCGGCGCGCGACAGCGATTATTTCCGCAACACGCAGATCTGCATCGAGGTGCAACGCGACTACGCCGAGCGCAACCCCGGCCATTTCATCGGCTATTCCAGGGATGTCTGGGGCCTGTCCGCCTCCGACGGTCCGCCGCCGTCGCGCAGCCGCCATGGCGATCGGCGCCCGAGCGTGCTGGGCTATGCCGCCCGTGGCGCCCCGCTCGGCCCCGATGATGGAACCCTTGCGCCATGGTGCGCGCTTGCCGCCCTGCCCTATGACCGCGAGGCGGCGATCTCGGGCACACGGGCGCTGCTCCAGGCCTATCCCGACCTCTGCTACGAGGGCCGTTTTCCTGGTGGCTTCAACCCATCCGTCAAGACGGCGGGACCGGAGGGGTGGGTGGACGATCGCTGCGTCGGCATCGACCAGGGGCTGCTTGTCATGTCGATCGAAAACGATCGCTCCGATTTCATCTGGAGCCTGATGCGCAAGTCCGACATCATCCGTACCGGCCTGGAACGCGCAGGCTTTACCGGCGGCTGGCTGGAAGACGAGGCGGAAGACGAAGAGCTCAAGATCGCCTGACGGCGTCTAGCGGATGGGCAAGCGCGAGAGCCGCCGGCCAGCCCAAAAAGCGCCCCTCAGCGCACGAAAACATGCGCCTTGCCGGCGATCTCCAGCCGCACCCGGTCGCCGCGCGAAGGCAGCGCCACGCTGGAGGTCTTGATCAGGATCGGCGGCAGCGCCACGCCGTCGAGCGAGACAGCGACCGTGCAGGTCGCGCCGCCGAAATCCACCTCGACGACACGCCCGCCATAGGGCTTTTCGCTACTGTCGGTGACGACGCGGATCTGTTCGGGCCGGAGCATGATCTCGACCTTGCCCTGATGCTGGCTATCGACCGCGACATGGCCGAGCGCGCAATCGGCGTGACCGTTGCGGATGATCGCCGGCAACATCACGGCGTCGCCCAGAAACAGCGCAGTCTCGCGGTCGCGCGGCGCGAGATAAAGCGATTGCGGCGATCCCGCCTGCATCAGCTTGCCATCGCGCAGCACCGCTACCTGATCGGCATAGGAGAGCGCCTCGGCTTGGTCGTGGGTGACGAGGATGCTGGTGATGCCCGCCGCCTGCAGCACGCGGGCGACCGCCTTGCGCATGTTTTCGCGAAGACCCGTGTCGAGCGCCGAGAAGGGCTCGTCGAGCAGCATCAGGCGCGGTTCGCGGCCAAGCGCGCGCGCCAACGCCACGCGCTGCTGCTGGCCGCCGGAAAGCTGGTGTGGGCGGCGCGTGAGCATGCCGCGATCGAGCTCGACCATGTCGAGCAGATCGAGCACCCGCTTGTCGCGATCGGTCGCGCTGCGGGCAATGCCGAAGCCGATATTGCCGGCGACGTCGAGATGCGGAAACAGCGCACCTTCCTGCGAGACGATGCCGATGCCGCGCTTGTGCGCCGGCACCGCAGCCGGTCCATCGGCCAGCAATTCACCGTTGAGCGTGACACGGCCCTGATCGGGCTGCTCGAAGCCGGCGATGATGCGCAAGAGCGTCGTCTTGCCGGAGCCGGAGGGGCCGACCACGGCCGTGCGGCTGCCCGCCGTCACCTCCAGCGAGATGTTGTCGAGCGCCTGCACCTGACCGTAACGCTTGCTGGCACCTTCGATCGTAAGCAGCGTCATTGTCCGGCAGTCCGTTTCGATTGAGCATGGAGAAGAAGGGTCAGCGGCAGCGACAGCACGACCATCATGAAGGCGTAAGGCGCGGCGGCGACATAATCGATCTCGCTGGTGAGCGACCAGAATTTCGTCGCCAGCGTCTCGACGCCGTTGGGCGAGAGCATCAACGTCGCCGTCAGCTCGTTCGTGATCCCGAGCGCCACCAGCGCGATGCTGGCCGCAGCACCCGGTGCTGCAAGCCGCATGGTGATCTGCCGCACCGCCTGGCCGGGCGTGCGCCCAAGCGCCATCGCGGCGCGCTCGAGCTCCACCGGCGCCTGCGCGATACTGGCGCGAAGACCGACCATGGCGCGCGGCAGGAAGAGCAGGATATAGGCGAGCAGCAGCGTCGCGAATGTCTGGTAGAGCGGCAGCACGAGGCGCACGGTGATCGTCACCAGCGCCAGCGCCACGACCACACCCGGCAGCGAGCCGACGTAATAATGGCAGGCTTCGAGCACGCGCTGCACGCGCCCCGGCGCGCGCACCGAGAGCCACGCCATGGGGGCGGCCGCGATCGTCGCCAGGATCCCGCCGGCAAGCGCCAGCACGATCGACTGCACGAAGGCATTGCCGACCTCGACCCGCCAGATGCCGGCGCCGCCAAGATAGAGCCAGCGCACCAGCGTGACAAAGGGGACGCCAAGCGTCAGCGCAGCGACGATGACGGGCAGAAGCACGGCCGGCACAGCGAACCAGCCGAGACGGCGGCGATCGGCAGGGCGCGCCGAGCCGGAACCAACGCGGGCATAGCGCTCGTTGCCGCGCACCAGAACCTCGATCGCGAGCAGAAGCAGGCAGCAGGCGACGAGCACGCCGCCGAGCATATTGGCAGCCGGGCTGTTATAGGCCGACTGGAACTGGTCGACGATCGCGGTCGCAAACGTGTCGAAGCGGATCATCACGAAGAGCCCGTATTCCGATAGCAGATGCAGCGCGATCAGCAGCGAGCCGCCGCAGATGGCGAGCCGAAGCTGCGGCAGGATGGTGCGGAAGAACACCGCCCAGGGCCCGAGCCCCAGCGAAGCCGCCGCATCCTCGATCGCCGGATCGAGGCGGCGCAGAGCCGCTGCGACGGGCAGGTAGAGGAACGGGTAGTATGCCAGCACCGAAACGAACACGCCGCTTTGCAGCCCGCGCATTCCGGGCACCAGGCTGACCCAGGCGTAGGAGTGCACGAAGGCAGGCACGGCGAGCGGCGCCACGGCAAGCCAGGCCCAGAGCCTGGCGAAGGGAACATCGGTGCGCTCGGTGATCCAGGCAAGCGTTACCGCCAGCACGATCGACAGCGGCACGGTGATGACTTCGAGAGCAATGGTATTGACGAGCAACTCGCCGACGCGCGGACGAAACACCAGCTGCTTCACCGTTTCCCAGCCGACATCGAAGGTGATCCAGCCGATGAAACCGAGGGGAACGAGGCTGAACAGCGCGACGATTGCGGCGAACAGCACGACGGGCGCATAAGGCATGCCCCGGCGCGGTCGCGCCAGTCCTGCCGCTGGCCGCGCCGCCGGCATATCGGAAGCAAGCAATCTGTTGTCCTGCAGCAAGGCCGCGCCTTTGACACGCTGAAAAAGGAAGGCAACCGCCTTGAACAAGCGGTTGCCGTGTATCGTCATGGCCTAAAGTTTTCTTGAGGCAAAAGCAACAGTTTTGCCCTGGCTGCCCGCTGCAGCCGTTAGATCAGGCCAGCGGCGGTGATCATCTCGACCACCTTCTTGCTGTTGAGCTGCGAGGCATCGACCGCTGGCGCCTGCAGGTCGGCCATCGGCACCAGCTTGTCGTTGGAAGCCGCACCCTTGCCGACGGCGTACTCATAGGAGGTGCCGTTCTTCAGGATCGCCTGCCCCGCCTTGCCGGTGATGAACTTCAGGAAGGCCTGCGCCTCTTTCTGGTGCTGGCTCGACTTCAGGATACCGCCGCCCGAGAGGCTGACGAAGGCGCCCGGATCCTGGTTCTTGAAGTAGTGCAGCGCGACGTTCTTGCTGTTTTCAGCCGTCGCCGCCTGATCGCCGAACCAGTAGTAATGATAGATGATCGCGCCTTCGACCTCGCCTGCGTTTACGGCCTTCATGGCAACCGTGTTGCTCTTGTAAGAGGTTGCATTTTCCTTCAGCGCCTTCAGCCATGCCGCCGTCGCCTCCTCGCCCTTCAGCTGTAAGAGCGCGCTGACGATCGCCTGGAAATCGGCGCCGACAGGGGCGGCACCCCAGCGGCCTTTCCACGAGGGATCGGCGAGATCCATCATCGACTTCGGCAGCTTGTCCTCGGTGAGCTTGGTCTTGTCATAGGCAAACACCGTGGAACGCGCCGCGATACCTGCCCACATGCCATCCTTCGGGCGAAACTCTTCCGGCAGCTGGTCGAGCGTTGCCTTGTCGATCGGCGCGAACAGGCCGGCGGCATCGACCAAAGTCATCGCCGGCGAATTCTCGGTGAGGAACACGTCGGCGGGCGACGCCTCGTCTTCCTGGATGATCTGGTTGGCGAACTGCATGTCGCTGCCCTGGCGCATCGTCACCTTGATGCCGGTCTCCTTGGTGAAGGCGTCCACCCATTCCTGGCCAAGGCTCTGGTGCTGGGCGTTGTAGACGACGATCCCTTCGGACTCTTCCTCCTGCGCCTTGGCGCCCGAAGCGAGCGATGTCGCGGCAAGAAGCATGACGCCGAACGCGGCGGCCTGCGAGAGGCGATTAAGGGAGACGGTCATGATGCCCTCCATGGCATGTCATCTGCGATATCCATGATATTGCAGCGGTATATTTTCCTTGGCACTCGATTTCAAGTTTAGGCGACCCGTGGGCCATCACAAAGGCTTGAAATAATTGGAAAATACTTAGAATGATTCTAGCCGGCAGCAAAAAGGGCGGCAACGCCATCGCGCTGCCGCCCCTTAATCATCACAGCCGTCAGACGCTTATTCGACGTCGAACTTCACGCCCTGCGCCAGAGGCAGCGTCTTGCCATAGTTGATCGTGTTGGTCGTGCGGCGCATGTAGGCGCGCCATGCGTCGGAGCCCGACTCGCGGCCGCCGCCGGTTTCCTTCTCGCCGCCGAACGCGCCGCCGATCTCGGCACCCGATGGGCCGAGGTTGACGTTGGCGATGCCGCAATCGGACCCGCGCGCCGAGACGAAGGTTTCGGCTTCGCGCATGTCATTGGTGAAGATCGACGACGACAGGCCCTGCGGCACGGCGTTGTGGTCTTCGAGAACCGCGTCGAAATCGCTGTACTTCATGACGTAGAGGATCGGCGCGAAGGTTTCGTTCTCGACCGGGCCTGTTTGTGCCGGCATCTCGACCAGCGCCGGGCGCACGTAGAAGGCGTCGGAGGCACCGTTTTCGACACGCTCGCCGCCGGTGACCTTGCCGCCGGCAGCCTTTGCCTGCTCCAGCGCCGACTGCATGTTGCTGTAGGCCTGGCTGTCGATCAGCGGTCCCACAAGCGTGCCTGCTTCCAGCGGATTGCCGATGCTGACGGAGCCGTAGGCCTTCTGCAGGCGCGGAACCAGCGCGTCGTAGACGCTCTCATGCACGAACAGGCGGCGCAGCGTGGTGCAGCGCTGGCCGGCGGTGCCCATGGCCGAGAAGGCGACGCCGCGCAGCGTCAGGTCGAGATCCGCCGTCGGGCAGATGATCGCGGCATTGTTGCCGCCGAGTTCGAGGATGGCGCGGGCAAAGCGCTGCGACAGGCGCGGACCGACGGCGCGGCCCATGGCAGTCGAGCCGGTGGCCGAAACCAGCGGCACCTTCGGATGGTCGACCAGCGCCTCGCCGACATCGCGGCCGCCGATCAGCAGCGTCGAGAGATTGGCCGGCGCAGTGCCACCTTCGGCGACGAAGCGCTTCAGCGCCTTTTCAAACAACGCCTGCGTGGCAAGTGCGGTCAGCGGCGTCTTTTCCGACGGCTTCCAGACGGTGGAATTGCCGCAGACCAGCGCCAGCGCCGCATTCCACGACCAGACGGCGACGGGGAAGTTGAAGGCCGAGATGATGCCGACGACGCCGAGCGGATGCCAGCTTTCCATCATCCGGTGCTCGGAACGTTCGGTGGCGATCGTCAGGCCGTAGAGCTGGCGCGACAGGCCGACGGCGAAATCGCAGATGTCGATCATTTCCTGCACTTCGCCGAGACCTTCGGACGTGATCTTGCCGACTTCGATCGACACCAGCCGGCCGAGCTCGGCCTTGGCCGCGCGCAGCTCCTCGCCAAGCAGGCGCACAAGCTCGCCACGCTTCGGGGCCGGAACAGCGCGCCATTCGAGAAATGCCTTGTGGGCGTTATCGATCGCGGTCTTGGCATCAGTGACCGACACTTCCTTCAGCGCGCCGATGTCCTTGCCTGTCACGGGCGACGTCACCCGCAGCGTGCCGCCGGTGAAGCGGTCGGCGCTGACGCCGAGCTTGGCAAGCAGGGTCTTGGTTTCGGTTGCGAGATCGAGCGTTTCGATGGTCATTGTCGTGGTTCCAACCTTATTGTTCTTAGAAGCGGGCATCGGCGAAGTGGGCGACCTGGGCGCCGGCTTCGTACCATAATTCCTTGGCGGCGCGGAAGCGCGGCTCGGCGGGATCAGTCAGCGGCAGCGGCAGCTCGGCCTCGCTCATCTCGCCCAGGATGTGACGGGCAAGCGTGCGACCGAACACCGTTCCCGGCGCGATCCCCCGGCCATTATAGCCGGAAAAGCCGACGACATTGTCGGCGAACTTGTGAAAGCGCGGCAGCGCATTGTCGGTCATGCCGATCTTGCCGTACCACTCGCATTCGAACTCGACATCGCCGAGCTGCGGGAAGAGCTTCTTCAGCGCGCGCCGCGCCCAGCCCTTGTGGACGGAAAGCCCGGTATTGCGCAGTGCGCCCACGCTGCCGAACACCAGCCGGCCGGCCTGGTCCATGCGGTAGGAGGAGAGAATTTCCTTGGTGTCCCATACGCCTTCGCGGCCAGCAAGGATCGACTTGCGCAGATTGTCGCCAAGCGGCCGGGTCGCGAGGTTGAAGTAGGGCAGATGCACCTGCTCGTTGCGCACCTGCTCCCAGGGGCCGGTGCTGTAAGCATCCGTTGCCACGATGATCCAATCCGCGGTAACCGAACCCTTCGCGGTTCTGACCGTCCAGCGCTTGCCGTTCTTCTCGGTGGCGATAACGGGGCTCGACGTATGCAGCGCAACGCCGGCCTTGACGGCGGCATGCGCGAGGCCGCGCGCATAGGCGAGCGGCTGCAGCGTGCCGGCGCGCATGTCGAGCAGCGATCCGGTATAGGCGTGGCTTCCCACCCGGCGCGCCGTCTCGGCAGCGTCGAGCAATCTGACATCGGCACCCCGCGCCGCCCACTGGCTGGCGCGGTCGGTGATTTCCTTGAGGCCATCGGCGCCGACGGCGACATGCAGCGTGCCGTTGCGCTCGAGTTCGCAGGCAATCTTGTGCTTGTCGATCAGCTCCATCACCAGCTTCGGCGCATTGCCAAGCAGGTCGAGCAGGCGCTCGCCATAGACGGGGCCAAGCACGCCGGGAAGATCGTCTGGCATCACCCACATGCCGGCATTGATCAGCCCGACATTGCGCCCCGCGCCGCCGAAGCCGATCTCGTTGGCCTCGAGCAGCACCACCGACTTGCCGGCCTCAGCCAGATGCAGGCTGGACGACAGCCCGGTGTAGCCGCCGCCGACCACGACGATATCGGCGGTCACCGAGCCCGCAAGCGGCACCGTTTCCGGCGGCTGCGGCGCGGTCTTTTCCCAGAGGCCGTGGGAGCGCGGATCATTCAGCATCGGAGAGCTCCGTTCCGAGGTCTATCAGGCAACGTTGCTCAGGCGCAGGCCCGAAAGCCCGAGCAGATCGATCGCCGCCTCCAGCGAGCGTGCCTGACGTTCCGCGTAAAGGTCAAGCTCATGCGTGACGGTGGCGCCAAGCGCCTCTTCGAAGGCCGAGCGGTTGGAGCGGGTGGCGTAGTTCTGCTGCTGGTCCGTGCCGAGGTTCGACTGGAAGATACCGGCAGCGCTCACAGGCAGGAAGTCCTCGTAGACGATGGGATCGAAGGCAAGATAACCCATCTCGATCAGCGCCTCGGCATCGTCAGGCAGCGCGCCATCGACGGCGGCAGCAACGCCCTTGGGCGTCGCCGAATAGTGGAAGAAGGCTAGCTGCTCGGCCCGAAGCGCCGCCCAGCTGTCCGGCAGTTCGCGGAACCGCTCGGCAAGCTCGCTGTCGTAATCGCCGGCCTTCGCGCCGGCGGCCCCGACCTGCACCTCGCCGCGAACCGAGGCCAGCAGCCGGTCGTAAAGCGCGCGGCCCTTGGCCGTCAGCGCCACGCCGCGCTGCTCGATCTCGCCGAAGCGCGCCGTATGCGTGCCCTTGGTGGCGCCCGTTTCGCCGGCAAAGGCGATCGCCTCTTCCAGCGCCTTGAAGCTGGTCTGGCGCAGCAGGATATCGCAAGCCCGGCGCGGCGGCCCCTCGATGACGGCCTTCGGCGTGATGCCACGCTCCGGCATGCGGGCCTGCACGGCGTCGATATCAAGCGTGCGCGGAGTCAGGTGGTTGATATGCGGCCCCTTGAACGAGACGACATCGGCGATCAGCCGGTGCGCGTCGTGCAGGCGCTTGTACGTCTCGGCCGTGACGGTCGCCTCGCCATGCCAACGGAAGGTCTCCAGCGCCTCGGCGACGAATTCCTGCGCTTCGGCTTCCGTCAAACCGCCGACCTCTTCATGACGCTCGATCAGCTGGATGGCGCGCTCGGTATAGATACGGCGCTTCGACAGGATACCGGCAGCCTCGGCGCGCAAAGCCTCGTCCTCGATCAGTTCGAGCCTGAGCAGCGAGGTGAAGACGCGGAACGGATTGACGCTGAGCGCCGCCTGGTCGACCGGGCGGAAGCAGGTGGAATGAACAGGCACGCCGGCCACCGAGAGATCGTAATAACCCACCGACTGCATGCCCATCACGGCGAACAGGCGGCGAATGGTGAAAAGCTCTTCGGGAGTGCCGAGACGAATGGCGCCATGGCGCTCGACATCGATGCGCTCCAGCTCGCCGGCCCGCGTCAGGCGCTCGCGCAGGGGAGCGTCCTTGGCCAGCACCTCGGCATTGACGTCGGCAACCAGTTCCAGCAGCGTTCCGTATTGCGGCACCTCGGCGCGATACATCTGCGACATCGCTTCGGTAAACAGCGAACGGATGCGGTCTGTGGAAACGAAGCCTGCCATGATAGAGATCCCCACGTTCATTCCGATTATGATTAGTGCAGCTATTTACAAGCGCCCGAAAGCCATAAATATCGACATTTCGGAAATAGCTCATTCTGAAATGGAATGACCCATGCTGACGTCAAGGCGTTTTCTACCCTCCACCGCGCTGCTCTCCGCCTTCGAGGCGGTATCGCGCACCGGCAGCGTCACGGCCGCCGCCAAGGAACTCGACCTGACGCAAAGCGCCGTCAGCCGCCAGATCAAGACGCTGGAGGAGCAGCTCGGCGTCGAGCTCTTCATTCGCGAGCGCCAGACGGTGCGCCTGACGCTTGCCGGTGACGGCTATGCCCGCGAGATCCGCGAGGCGCTGCGGCGTATCTCCAGCGCCTCGTTGAACCTGCGCGCCAATCCGCACGGCGGCACGCTCAACCTCGCCATATTGCCGACCTTCGGCACCCGCTGGCTGGCGCCGCGTCTCGGCCGCTTCCTCGCCGCCAATCCAGGCGTCACCATCAACCTCGTCACCCGCCTCTCCTCCTTCGATTTCCGGCTTGATTCGATCGACGCCGCCATCCATTTCGGCCATCCGCTCTGGCCGGGCGCGGAGCTGACATTCCTGATGTCGGAAAAGACCGTGCCCGCCTGCAGCCCCGATTTCCGCGACCGGTACGGCATCAGCCAGCCATCCGATCTCGTCGACGTGCCGCTCCTGCATCTCACCACCCGGCCCGATGCCTGGGAGCAATGGTTCGCCGACAACGAGGTGCCGCCGCAGACCGTCCACGGCATGCTCTTCGACCAGTTCGCCACCGCCGCCCAGGCGGCCATCGCCGGCCTCGGCGTGGCATTGTTGCCGACCTTTCTCATTCAGGACGAGCTGAAGCGCGGCGATCTCGTGGCATCAGTCAATCGCGAGATGGAGAGCAAGGAGCGCTACTATCTGGCCTTCCCCGCCGAGCGCGCCGACTACGCCCCGCTCTCAGCCTTCCGCGACTGGATCGTCCGCGAAGCCGCTGCTTGACGGAACCGCTTGCGCCGCACCCGTCGTTTCGCGCATTATGCGCCGCAACAGAATTCGATGCAGGAAATTGCCATGAAGCCGATCTTCGTCCAGCTCCAATGCGCCCCCGGCAAGACCTACGAGGTCGCCGACGCCATCTACAAGACCGAACGCGTCTCGGAGCTCTATTCGACCAGCGGCGATTACGACCTCTTGCTCAAGGTCTATATCCAGGAAGGCGAGGATATCGGGAAATTCGTTAACGATCAGATCGCCAGCATTCCCGGCATCGTCCGCTCGCTGACGACGTTGACCTTCCGCGCATTCTGAGACCGGGTCACGGTCGGTTAACTCTTCCCAAAAGCAAATCCCGGAAAGCGCGGACGTTTAACGCCGCCTTAACGCAGCCCGTTGCCATGTGGCATCGATGAAAGCCGTGACCTGTTCATCGCGGCCGAAGGAATGACACATGTCCGCCGCCGAACTCTATTCCCATGACGTCGAACCGGTCGCCGCGAGCGCGCCGCTGATCGTTCACGTCATCCGCCAATTCCTGCCCAATCGCGGCGGCCTGGAGGACGTGGTCGCCAATCTCGCGCGCCAAACGCTGAAGCGCGGCTACCGCGTCCGCGTCGCCACGCTCGACAGCCTGTTTACGGCCCGCGACAAAAAGCTGCCGGCGCGCGAGACCATCGACGGCATCGACATCGTCCGCATCCCCTGGTCGGGCAGCACGCGCTATCCGCTCGCGCCTGAGGTCTTCCGCCATCTCGGCGATGCCGACCTGATCCATGTGCATGCGATCGACTTCTTCTTCGATGCGCTCGCCTGGGGTCGGCTGCTGCATCGCAAGCCGATGGTGGTCACCACACATGGCGGCTTCTTCCACACAACGAAATTCGCGGCGATCAAGAAGGTCTGGTTCCAGACCATCACCCGCGCCTCGGCCATGGCCTACAAGCGGGTCATCGGCTGCAGCATGTCCGATCTCGCGCAATTTTCGAAGATCGCGCCGAGCCGCAGCATCGTCATCGAGAACGGCGCCGACATCGGCAAGTTCGCCGACCGCGCATCGCGCAGCCCTAAGCGCCGGATCGTCACGATCGGCCGGTTCTCGGTCAACAAGCGTCTCGACAGGCTGATCGACGCAGTGGCAGCGCTGAGGGTCTTCAATCCCGATTGGCATCTCGATATCGCCGGCGTCGAATCCGATCTGACCCGGCAGGACCTCATGGCCCAGATCGACCGGCTGAAGCTTAACGATGCCGTCACCATCCATGTCGGCGCCGACAACGACGCCGTGGGCCGGATCATCGCCGACGCCTCGATCTTCGCCTCCGCCTCATCCTATGAAGGTTTCGGGCTTGTTGCACTGGAAGCGATGAGCGCCGGCCTGCTGCCGGTGCTCAACACCAACGAGGCATATAGAACGCTCGGCGAGCGGCACAAGGACATTGTACTCGCAGACTTCGCCGATACGGCCGCCGCAGCCCTCGCGCTGGAAACGGCGTTCGAGCGCTTGCAAACACAGGGGCCGGCGGTGCGAGCCGCCCTTCTCTGCGATGCGTCTGGCTATTCCTGGGACGTCGTCGCGGAGCGGTATATCGGCGTCTACAAAGAGCTCATCGCCGGCTAATAAAAGCCGGCGCAATCACCTTCAATATTCCGAAAACT
Source organism: Hyphomicrobiales bacterium (assembly GCA_900467745.1). Taxonomy (GTDB): domain Bacteria; phylum Pseudomonadota; class Alphaproteobacteria; order Rhizobiales; family Rhizobiaceae; genus Rhizobium. The sequence goes on along the minus strand of UBQW01000013.1, from coordinate 98,041 downwards.
ATACCGACCCAAAGCGGACAGGCGTACGCCTGTGCCCGCTCAGGCCTTCGCCAGCCGCGCGATCTCGGCGAACACCGTCCGGCGCGATTCCGGCGGCGTCAGATTGTGATCGGCATCGGGCAGCATCACCAGCCGGACGTTCGGATGGCGCTCGAACTTGCGGCCGCCGGGGCCGAAGTGGAAGTACATGTGCTCCAGCCCGACATCGCCTTCGCTGTAGATCAGCGTCAGCGGCACCTTGCGCGTGCCGACGGTGACGAAGGACTTCTTCACCTCGCTCGCAGTGTGCCGGCGGCTCGGCAGATATTCGAGCAGCGGCGCGATGCGCACCGACATGCGGCGTGAAAAGGCGATGATGACGTTGCGCGTCGCCGCCATCACGTCGATATCGCCCTTCAGCAGGCGCTTGACAGTTGCGAAGCTGGAAAGCCGCTGGCCGTAATCCTCGAAGCTGCGCGGCACCGACACCACATGCTTGCGCTCGACCGGCTGGTTCGGATCCCAATAGTAGACGAAGGGATTGATAGAAACGGCGGCCTTCACTCGAACATCGTCGACGGCCGAGCGGATGGCGACATAGCCGCCGCTGCAGCGCCCGGCGACCATCAACGGGCCCGGAACCATGCCTTCGAGCAGATCGAGTGCGGCCTGCGCATCGGCGTTCTGGGTGGCCGAATAAAGGATCTGATCCGGCGCATCGAGACGCGGCGGGCTGTCGCCGACATTGGCGGAATCGAAGCGGATCGAGGCGACGCCCTCGCGGGCAAGCCCCCGGGCCATGTCGGTGATCGCCCGACCCCAGCCGGACTGGCGGTCGTAGGCGGTCGACAGGAACACCACGCTGTTGCCGCGCGGCCGCCCAACCGGACGCGTGACGACGCCGACCAGATGATTGAACGCGCCGAAACGGACCGGCACTTCCTCGAAGCCTTCGCCTGCGAGCGACTGGGCATCGACAGCGGAGGCGGAGGGCGTGGCGGCCGGATCCACCGACGTATGTTCGCCCACCCATTGCGCCAGCGTCTCGACGACCTCCATCGGCGTCCGCGAGAAGACCGGGTCGGAGATCAGCCTGTCGTAACCCTTGAACGTCTGCTGCTCGACCGTCGCGCCAAGCGCGGTCAGATTGTCGGCAAGCGTCGTGTCGTCGGCGCGCTCAGGGCGCTCCAGAATGAGGTAACGCTGTGCTGCCAGCGTTTCCGGCGCGGCGATCCGCACCTTGGAAAGCTCCGCGGCGATCCCATCGGGCATCTGCAGCCCGGCGATCATGTGCTTGCCCTCGGGAATGGCATCCTCGCCCAATCCCAGGTGATGATTGATAAACGTCGCCCATGCGCGAAGCTCGCGCAGATAGGCGCGGCCATTGACGACGGGACCGAGCAGCGCGATGGCGTCGACGCCTTCGATCGACGGCGCGGTTCTCTGCGCCAGTGCCGCACCGAGCCCCTGCGCGACGATGATGATGCGGCTGCAGCCGCTGAGCTGCTTCAGCCGCTCGGCGGCGTCGCGGATCGCGTCTTCCCAGACTTTGAGGCCAACGGTGTCGTCGACATCGAGCGCATCACCGGCGCCGGGATAATCGAAGCGCAGGCTGGGCACGCCGATTGCCGCGAAATGCTCCGCCGTCACGCGGAAGAACCGCCGGCTGCACATCTCCTCAAGCCCCCAGGGATTGACGAAGAGCACCGCCGTGGAGCGCTTGGCAACGCCAGCGTTCTCCGGCTTGAACATGCCGATCGTGCCATCGAAAGCGAATGGCAACGCGGCCTCGTTGCCGGCGCCCTCGGCAAGACCGGTCTCGACGGTGATCTCGATCGCCTCTTCGGCTTCCGCCGTCTTGGCGTTTGCCGGCGCAATGAAGGCGACGGCCTTGCGAGCGGACTTTCCTACCGAGCCGGGCATTTTTTCAACGATCGACAACATAACATCGGCATCCTCTCGCGGAATTGCCTTTAAAAGCTTGAGCGCAACAATATAGCCGGCGCCCCCAAGAACGACTGCGAGAAGAAGTCCAATAGAACCATTGATATAGTGTAAAATTCCGAGGGCTATAATTGCGCACAGAACCGATGCGGCAAGCGTCTTGAGCAGATTTACGTACAAGCCGGAGAGCTGAGAGCCGAAACCGGTCTGTCGCACCATGATAATACACATAATCGTGAACACGCCGATGCGCACCATCGCGGCACCCTCGGCGGCGAAGAACGGAACGACCGCAAGGCAGCCGAGCGTCATCACGGCAGCGCCGACGAGGCTGACCTTCAGCCGGTCGCGGGCGCGGTCCATCGAGAGAAGGTAGAGGCTGAGCGTCTGCATGAAGGTGTAGGACGGGGCGGCAAGCGCCAGCAGCGCCACGACGGTTCCGCTGCGCGCGAATGCCTCACCGAACACCGCGCGCACCAACTCGCTCGATATGGCGGCAAGCCCGAAGCTCATCGGCAGGATGATATAGGCCATGCTGCGGGTAACGGCCGCGAACACCTCGACCGGCAGCGTGCGGTCGTCGCTGGAGTGGCGCCGCTCCGAATAATACGGAAGCAGGCTGCCCGTCATCTGGATCGGCAACTGCAGCGCGATATTGGCGACCGATAGGCCGACGGCATAGAAACCGACCATCTCGACCGACCAGAATTGCTGCAGGAACAGGAGCTCCAGCCTGTTGAGGAATATGGAATCGATCAGGAACTGTGCCGAGAGCACGATGGAGGAGGCCGCCAGATATTTGAGCGGCACCCCGCAGCGATCGCGCGGCGTCATCAGGATCGGGATGGTGGCGATGAAGAATACCATCTGCCCCAGCAGATAGCCGACCAGCACGCCCTCGACCCCATAGAGCACGGCACCGGCGCCGACACCGATCAGCTGCAGCAGGCACACACCCATGGCGAGCTTGAAGAAATCGGTCAGCCGCCGCTCACCGATCAGGTAGAATTTGACGAAGGATCCGATGGCCTGCACGAAGAACAGCGCGCCCGTCACATAGGCGACCGACGGGGCGGTTTTCGCCCAATGCATCTTCTCGGATGTCAGGAAGAAGACCGCGTAGAGGCCGAGCAGAAACAAGGTGGAGCACAGCATCACGGTGACGAGTAGCGAGGCGAAACCCAGCCGCCGGCGCGCGTCAAAGCCTTCCGCCTGAAGCTGCGGCAGCGTCTTCGACATGGTGATGCTGGAACCGAGCTCCGCGATCGACGCGCCTGTGACGACGAGCCAAAGCGAGAAGGCGACGATGCCGTTCGCCTCCGGCCCGAGCAGCCGCGCGGTGATGATGGAAGACAGGAATCCCGTTACCAGGAGCAGCATTCCCGCCGCGCCGTTCATCACAGAATTCGCGATAATTCCCTTAGACATACCGTATCCGCTTTAGGCCGTTCGAAGGGCCTATTTTAGTAAGAAAGTCTTTCGAAATTGATTGCGCCTCATCTTTTGCGACGAGCGCCTCTAGAACGAAAAGGCGCGCGCGCCGCCTGGCGTCAGCACCTCGCCGGTCGGACGATCATCCGCCTCTCGCGCGGAAAGCGGCCGCAGGAGAACGCGCTTGGCGGCGCCCGGCGCCAGATGGAACCAGTCATCATCAGGCCGGAAACTATCGACGCTGAAATGTACCGACTGCGCCAGCCTGTCGGTGGCGAGATCGGCGAACCACGCGCCGCCGTCTTCGACCAGCGACACCTGGATCTCGGCATCGTGCACGGCCTTCGAACGCCCCTGCGGGAAATGGAACGCATCGGCGACCACGGCGCCGCCCTCGGGAAGCCTCAGCCGCGCCACCGTGACGTCATGCGCCGGCGGCCCGAAACGAAAAGCATATGTCGTGTCGAAGAAGGCCCCGAAGAGATCGGTTGCCGCGAAGGTTTCTGAGCTGCGTGGCGCAAGCGTCAGGATGCGTCCGCCGCTCGCCACATTTTGCCGGCCGTTTCTGAAGCAGACGACCTCCAGATCGAGCCGCAGGCTGTGCTCGGTCTCGTTGATCACATGCACGTCGAGGCCATTGGTCCCCTCGTCGGTCACCAGCACTTGAACCGGCCGGAAGGCGCGGCGCAGCGCGTACCAGATCGGCTTCGGCGCACCGGTTGAATCAATCACGCCCCAGCCAGCGCCGGGCAGCAAGTCCTGCAGCGTCCAGACCAGCGCACCATTGCAGCTCGACCCCTTGCGCCGCCATTCCGCGAAGGTCTCCTCCGCCACCTCACCGGTGACGGCGCGCGACAGGTCGAGATAGAGATCGCGGTTTTCGCGGCGCAGGCGCGCCGGGTCGACGTCGTAGAGATGGCCGAGATAGAAATCGCGCACATCCTCGAAATCCCAGGAAGCGCCGCGATCCCTCGGCACACGCGACTTCCATAGCGGGCAGTGCACCGGCGGCACGTCGAGATGTCGTTGCAGCGTCTTCTGCTGCGGCACATTGGCGAAGGCGAGGCTCTCGGCCGCGAAGCGTACGTTTGCACGGCGCGCATCGTCGAGCGGCCGCATATAGGCGCCGACACCGTAATAATGGGTGACGCCTGAATTCGGCGAAAACGGCATGGCACCGCCGGAGGGCGAATTGGCGACATACGGGATTTCGGGGCAGAGCCGCGCCGCGATCGCCGGAATGATCTCGTCGGTGATCGGGCCGGACCAGAATTCCGACGGCAGGCCGAGCATCGCGGCCTGCTGGTAGATCTCGCTGCCGCCGCAGAGCACCGTAAGCGACGGCGAACCCTGCACGCCGTGCAGGAACTCCTCGACCTCGGCATGCACATGCGCGGTAAAGGCCTTGTCGTTCTTCGGATAGTCGAAATTGGCGAACATGAAGTCCTGCCAGACCATCAGCCCGAGCTCGTCGCAGAGCTGGAAGAATTCGGGCGTCTCGTAGGCCATGGTGCCGCCGATGCGGATCATGTTCATGCCGGCCTCGGCCGCGAGCCGCAGGAACGGCTCGTAGTCCGCCCGCGCGCCGGGGAGCTTCACGATATCGGCCGTGGTCCAGACCGCGCCGCGGCAAAACACCCGTTCGCCGTTGACGAGAAGCGCGAAGTCTCTGCCGTCAGGGCCGCGATCGGCCGCGACGCTCCTGAAGCCGGTCTTGCTCAGCGGATGCTCGACACCATCGATGACGACGGCGTAATCGTAGAGGCGCGGCGTTCCATGGGTATGAGGCCACCAGGCCTCCACATCCTTCAGCCTCAGAATGGCCGAGTAGTGCCGCTCGCCGACCTTCTCGAACGCCTGCTCGATGCCGCCGCAGAGCAGCGACAGTTCGGGCGCCTCGGCGTCGGTACGCAAGGACACGCTGAGCTTGCCCGAACCGTCCGGCTCCAGCACCGCCCGCACACTGACATCATCCAGCGACACGACATCGCGGCGCACCAGCGTGACCGGCCGCCAAGGGCCGGCGGCGTGGATCTCCGGGCACCAGCCGGGCATGCGGCCAAGCAGCGTGGTGCGAACGTTCTTCAGGCCCTGCGGCGTGATCATCTGCGGCCGCCAGCGGGCGCGCGGGCCGTTGTCGGCAATCCTGGGCGCAAGCGCGCGGAAGCAAAGCGCCAACTCGTCGCCGCCTGACAGCGTCACCGGCACCTCGTGCATGGTGAACATGCTCTCGGACGAGAGGATCTCCTGGCCGTTCAGGAACACATGGCACAGCGTCGCCAAGCCCTCGAAGCGCAGGATGGCGTCACCCGGCGCGGCGTCGAACAGGCGGCAGACATACCAGGCATCCCTGTTGTCGAGCGGCACGGGATTTTCGCGATCGAACAAACCCGCTCGCTCCAGCGCAGCAGCGACCGTGCCAGGCACTTCGGCGGGGATGAACTGAGCCGAAAGCGGCAGGTCGTGCGGGTTGGCGCAGGCGCCGGGTTCCGTCAGAACCAGGTTCCACCCCTCGCCGAGCGCGATCTCCTCCGCCGCGATGCTCGCCAATCTCCCCCGCATGATCAGGCCTCCGGCTTCAAAGACGTTTCGTGAGCGAATCCATCATCGAATCCCACGCATCGGCCGCCGGATCAAGCGCGGTCGCTAGCGGCTCGAACTTCTTGCGCGTGACGGCGCGCGCCAGCTGGAACTGCACGGATTTGGCAGCCTCCGAAAGCTTGCGCGCATGCTCAGCGGCCTCGCCGAACTCGGCCTCCGAGTGCCAGACCAGATGATCGGCCATGAGCTCGAAATTGGCGCCGAACTGGCGCAGCGTGTTGAAGGCGTATTTGTGGAAGAAGCCGAACGGCCGCTCGGCCACTGCCTCGACCTGCTCAGGAAACACGCCAGCGAAGGCACGGATCGGGTTTTCACGCGGGCGGCGGGCGAAGTGTGAAGACAGGAGCGCGCGCGAGACGCCCCGCGTTGCCTGCGGATCGACAGGCACGTCGGGGAACTTGGCGAACTCGGTATAGGGCAGGAACTGCGGATCTTCGTCGCGAAGATCAAGCTGGAACAACCCGTCGAAATCCTCGCCCTCGAGCGAAAAGAAGCCGCCATTATGGAAGTAGTCGACACGCCTGTTCGCGACATCCAGCCGGTTGATCGCAACCGTCGTCTTGCCGTGCTCCTGCCGGTAGGCGGTGCCCTGCGTGTCGGGCATGTAGAAGCTGTCCATCTCGATCAGGCAAAGACGCCCGCGCGCAATCTGCGTGCCGACATGCCGCTCGACCTTGTCGAAGATCGCAAGCTCGGTGACCCTGATACCGTAGAGCGCTTCCAGATCCTCGAGCGGCACCTTGAAGAAGGTGAACTGGTCGCCCTCGAAATCCTGGCCGAGCGTGAAGCCAAGCATCGCCTCGGGCGCGAGCCCAAGCGTGCTCAACACCTCGATCCAGAGGTCGATATAGCAATTGGTCTCCGGCCACATGCGCTCCATGGAATGCAGCGCATGCGGGGAATAGCTGTCCGGGCTGATCCCCGGGAAGACGGATGCCATCGTTTCCCTTAGCCCCAGAGCGCCTGGCGCACGGAGGTCGGCCAAAGCTTGACGTCGAGGCCATGGTGATGGAACAGCGCCAGCGCGATGCGCTCCAGCCCGAAGCCGACGCATGCCGTAAAGGCGACGCTGCCGTCCTCCAGGTTCAGGCCCCACTTCTGGCCGAACGAATCCTGATGGAAGTTGAAGCTCATGCAGGCCGTCGGATTGGCCGTCGAGGTGATCGGGATCAGGAGCTCGAACTTCAGGTTCTGGTCACGCTGGTTGTTGACCATCATCTTGCCGGCGCGGCCGAAGAATGGGTCGTTGGCGACGTCGATGGTGACGTCGAGACCGACGAGCTTCATCATCTCCAGACCGCGATCCATCCACTTCTGGCGGAAATCGGTGACGTGCAGCTCGGTGCCCATGCAGACATATTCGCGCATGCGGAACAGCTGCTGGCGGGCCGGATCGCGCGACGGCTCATGACGGAAGCAATAGGACTGCAGGTCGAACAGCGCGCCGTCCTTCGGCAGGTTGCCGCGGCGGGCGACCGTCGGGTAGAGCGGATAGCACGCGGCCGGCGTCAGCACGATTTCGGTGGCTTCCTGGCCCTTGGTCCAGTCGTCGCCCACTTCCATGCACTGCAACAGGTTCATGTGGTCGAGCTCGTTGCCGCAGAAGCTGTGCACCGTGCCGGCCAGCTGCGGGAAGCTCTTCATGTAACCGCTCTTTTCGAAGATCTCGCGGTTCATGCCCGGCGGAAAGCGCATCGCTTCCGCGCCGTCCGCGCCGCCGAAGCGATCGATCAGGCGCTCGAAGGCGGCAATCACGTCCTCGAACTGGCCGCTGCGGCCATAGAGGCCATCGACGCCCATATCGATCAGAAGGCCGGATTCAAAGAGCCGGTCCAGAAAGGAGGTCTGCATATCCATGTCGTTCACCCCAGTAGGCTAGTGTCCTGCTTGTGGACAAGGAGCATGCTCGACGTGTTGCCAAGGATGCGGTCGTTGGAAATCATCAATTGAGCGGAATGCGCATCACGCAGATGGCGGCCGAGGCTGAAGGGCGTACCGTTCTTGTAGCCCATGATGCCGCAGATCAGCATCGCGTGGTTGACGATCTCGAGGATCGTTTCCGACGATGCGATCTTGACGTTGTTCATCGCCACGGCGAACGCCATGGACGACAGCTTGTCGGGATCGGCCTTGGCATCCTCGTAGGCCTTCAGGCCAGCGACGACGTTGGACTTCACCATCTGCAACAGGTTCGACACTTCGGCGAGACGCAGCGCGCCCGGAGGCGGCGCGCCCGGCGACTTGCGGGCAGCGGCGCGCACGAACGTCTGCGCGCGGGAGAATGCATCAATGGCGATGCCGTACCAAACACCGCTCCAGAGCAGGTGCGAGGAGGCCAGCATCGACTGAGCCGCGATCTCGGCGAAAGGCTTCGGCAGGATCTGGCTCGCCGGTGCTTCACCCTTGAACAGGAAGCCGTCGGAGCAGGTGCCGCGCATGCCGAGCGTGTTCCAGGCATGCGTCTTTTCGAGCGTGTACTGATCTTTCAGGAATGCCGTCAGCACCTGGTCGGAAGGAGCCGCATCGGCATGGGCGCGCGAGGTGATCAGGATTGCATCGGCATGCGCCCCGTAGGAGATGACGGTCGCATCCTTTTCCAGACGGCAAACGCCGCCCTCGACATGGATGGCGCAAATGCTGTTGCGCAGGTTGCCGCCGATGCCGCCTTCGGTCGTCGCCGATCCGATCAACAGCTGCTCGGCCGCGATCCGGCGCATGAAGTCGGCGTGCCACGCGCTATCCGCCCCATGCTCGACGAGGCTGGAAAGCTTGATGTGGTGCATGGCGAAAACCATGGCGCTGGCGGCGCAGGCCTGGCCGAGCATCGAGCAGAGCTCGGCGATCTCGGTCGTGGTGGCGCTTTCGCCGCCGAGGCTGCGCGGAATCTGGATGCTGAGCAGGCGCTCCGCCTTCATCGCATCCACGGCTTCCTGAGGAAACCGGCCTTCAAAATCGACGGCGTCCGCGAATTTCGCCGCAATGGCGGAAACGCGGGCAGCCCTTGCTGCAAAACTGTCTTCCGTGATTTTGACCGGAAAGTTCATCAGGCGACCTTCCGGCTATCCTTGATCAGATCAACGGTCCGGGCGATGGCCGAGATGCTGGCAAAGGACTTGCGATTGAGGAGATTGTCCGGGAACTCGATATCGAAGGCGTCCTCGATGCCAAGCATGAGCTGAACCGATGCGAAGGAGGTGAGCCCCGCCGCGTACAGATCGGCATCGTCAGCCACGGTGTCGATGGCCACAGGCAGCTTGCCGAATTTCGCAAGCAGTTCGCGGATCGTCGTATTCATCCTCACATCTCCAAGCTGTCATAACCCGAGCGGGCGCTCATCGCCCTGTCATGGAGGTGCTTTTAAGGAGGAAAAACCAATATTCCGCTAAGGCAAGTGGTTAAATCTGGCCCTGACGAAAAGCTAAGAATTTAGCGTCTTCGGCTGATCAGTAGAGATAAAGCAAATCGGATCATTGCTTTGCGGGAAAAGCTTAAACAACGCTTTGCTCAAGCAAGGATGACCGCAAGTGCTGAAATGAAACGAAGAACGGAACAGTTAACTCCCGCGCGGCGGGTAGATATGCTCTTGTCCGTTGTAGTCGGAAACCGAGTAGCAACCCTCCGCGTTTCTGCGGATCGCATTTTGGCCGATATCGGCTTTGCCGTATCCGCCGGGGATATCCAGAATATAGGTCGGCTGGCACAATCCAGAGATGCGGCCGCGCAATGAAGCGACGATCGCCTGCCCCTCTTCCACCGAGAGCCGGAAATGGCTGGTGCCGGGCGCGAGATCAGGGTGATGCAGATAATAGGGCTTCACCCGCGTCTCGACGAAGGCCTTCATCAGCTCCGCCAGGACACCGGGATCGTCGTTGACGCCCTTGAGCAGCACCGACTGGCTGACCATGACGATGCCGGCATCGATAAACCGGGCGCAGGCGGCGCGCGCCTCGGTCGTGAGCTCGCGCGGATGGTTGGCATGCAGCGCGACATAGGTGGTCTTGCCGCTGGCCTTCAACGCCTCGATCAACGCCGCGTCGATCCTCTCGGGATCGACGACAGGCACACGGCTGTGGAAGCGGACGATCTTGACGTGATCGATATCTTTGAGCTGTTCGAGAATATCCCGCAGCCGGCGCGGAGACAGCACCAGCGGATCGCCGCCGGTTAGGATGACCTCCCAGATCGCGTCGTGGTTCCGGATATAATCGAAGGCGGCCGTCATCGCGGCCGGATCGAGCGTCCCCAGCCCCTGCGGCCCCACCATCTCGCGCCGGAAACAGAAGCGGCAGTAGACGGGACAGACATGCACCGCCTTCAGAAGCACGCGATCGGGGTAGCGGTGAACGATGCCTTCGACAGGGCTATGCGCGTGATCGCCGATCGGATCGGCGCGCTCTTCCGGCGTCATCACGAGTTCACCGGCATCGGGCACGAACTGGCGCGCGATCGGGTCATTGGGATCGTCATGGTCTATCAGCCGCGCCATGTCAGGCGTGACCGCGATCGCGTAACGCGCCGCGACCTCATCCAGCGCCTCGCGGTCGCGATCGGCGATGAGCCCGGCACTGGCGAGCTCTTCCACCGTCTTGATCGGCCGGGTGATCGTCACTGCCCGTACTCCGCCACCGGCGCCCACAGCACCTGATCAATGCGACGCGCGCCTGTCGCCAGCATCACCAACCGGTCAAAGCCAAGCGCGATGCCGCTGGCGTCAGGCATGATCGCCAACGCGCCGAGCAGGTCGTCGTCGATCGGATAGGTCTCGCCGTAGATGCGCTTTTTCTCCGCCATCTCGATCTCGAAGCGGCGGCGCTGCTCGATGGGATCGGTGAGCTCGCCGAACCCGTTCGCCAGCTCGACGCCACAGGCATAGACCTCGAAACGCTCGGCCACGCGGGGATCGGCGGCCGATGGCCGTGCGAGAGCGGCTTCGCAGACCGGATACTCGTCGAGGATCGTCACACGCCCCATGCCAAGATGCGGCTCGACCTTTTCGACCAGCACGCGGCTGAAGAGATCGGCCCACTGGTCGTCCTCGGCAACGCGCATGCCGTTGCGCCGCATCTCAGCCGCCAGATGCTCACGGTCGGTCGAACCGTCGGCGCTGACCGAGGCCAGAAGATCGATATCGGCATGACGGCGGAACGCCTCGGCGACACTCACACGCTCCGGCCCGGCGAAGGGATCGCAGGTCGTCTCACGGTAGCTCAGCATTGTTGTCTGCATCGTCTCGGCCGCAAGCGCTACGATGCGCACGCAGTCCATCATCAGGCTCTCATAGCTCTCGCCGGTGCGATACCATTCGAGCATCGTGAACTCGGGATGATGCAGCGGCCCGCGCTCGCGGTTGCGATAGACATGCGCGAAGCAGGCGATGCGCTCCTCGCCGGCGGCAAGCAGCTTCTTGCAGGCGAACTCTGGCGAGGTGTGCAGATAAAACGATGCAGCCTGCCCATCCGTGGTCAGCGCCTCGGTGGCAAACGCATGCAGATGCGCCTCGTTTCCAGGCGACACCTGCAGCGTCGCCGTATCGACCTCGATGAAGTCTTCGCGAGCGAAATAGCCGCGCAGAGCAGCCTGAATCCGGTTGCGTCCGATCAGGAACGGCCGGCGGTCGGCATGCACACTGGGCGTCCACCAGGGCGACGCTTTGGCGATCGAGGGTTTCATCGAATGCTGTCCTGACCGGATCAACCAACGCAAGGGCTGGCTATTTGCCGGATTTTAGGTTAGTTGCGCCCCCAAAGAACACCTGATTGCGTCTCCGGGGCCATTTCGACAGTCCTCTACGACGCCAAAAGCCGAGTTACAAGGAACTCTTATGGTCAAGGTCATCGCCTCTTCCGTCCGCAAGGGCAACGTCCTCGATGTGGACGGCAAGCTCTACGTCGTTCTGACGGCCAACAACTTCCACCCGGGCAAGGGCACGCCGGTCACCCAGGTCGACATGCGCCGCATCGTCGATGGCGTGAAGGTCTCCGAGCGCTGGCGCACGACCGAGCAGGTCGAGCGCGCCTTCGTGGAAGACGTCAACCACCAGTTCCTCTACGAGGACGGCGAAGGCTTCCACTTCATGAACCCGGAATCCTATGACCAGGTCGTCGTCGACGTCGAAACCATGGGCGACCAGAAGGCCTACCTGCAGGAAGGCATGGTCTGCATCCTGTCCATGCACGAAGGTGTAGCGCTCGCGCTGCAGCTGCCGCGCCACGTGACGCTCGAGATCACCGAGACCGAGCCGGTCGTCAAGGGCCAGACGGCATCGTCTTCCTACAAGCCGGCTATGCTCTCCAACGGTGTCCGCACCTCGGTTCCCCCGCACATCGACGCCGGCACCCGCGTCGTCATCGCGACGGAAGACAACTCCTACGTCGAGCGCGCCAAGAACTAATCCGGCGCCGACCGAACATTCAAAGGCCGTATCGCCCCGCGATGCGGCCTTTTTTCTTTGGCGTAGGGCTGTGGAGCCGTGTAGGCTGTCACTGCGCACCAAAGGGAGATCGGTATGTTTGCCTTGAATCCTTCTCAAGCACTTCAGAACGAAGATGAGTACAAGGCGGCATTGGCCGAGATCAGGCCGTACTTCGAAGGTGAACCTAACGAAGGGTCCGACGAAGCAGCGCGTTTTGACATGCTCTTCATGCTGATCGAAAATTACGAAGCAGATCACTACCCCGCAGCGGCGGCATAGGTCGCCGCGCCTGAGAGGCTTCATAGTGATAACAAAAAGGCGCCGGAAACCGACGCCTTTTCTTATCCGTAGACCTGATCGCTCAGGCCGAAGCCATTAGCGCGGGCAACGTGCTTCGTAGCGGCGGCCGTAGCGGTCGCGGTAGACGCAGTAGCCGCGGCGTTCGACCGACTGGCCGATAAGCGCGCCGGCGAGACCACCGGCAACGGCGCCGACTGCCGCGCCACCCCAGCTGTGGCTGACCGCGCCGCCGATGACAGCGCCGGTGCCAGCGCCGATCGCGGTGCCTTGTTCCGTGGCCGTGCAGGATGCGAGCGCGCCGACCAGGGCGCCGATGAGTACAATCTTCTTCATCATGATGACATTTCTCCCAGGTTTTTCGGGCGCTTAGATACGGCCCATGAGCACAAGAATGATAATAATGACGAGAACTAGGCCCAAACCGCCAGAAGGTCCATAGCCCCAGCTGCGACTATAGCCCCAATTCGGCAGAGCTCCGAGCAAAAGCAGAATAAGGATAATGAGTAGTATGGTTCCAAGCATATCCCGTGACCTCAGCGCATTTCGAGTTTGAATGAGCGAGAAACACGTAAGCCGGCTTTTGGTTCCGCCGATTTTTTCCAACAGGACAATATTTTTCACCAAGTAAGCCGACGTCACCTGGCATCCTCGCGCTGACGCATAGCAGGCGCGGCGCCAAAAGCGCATTTGCGCCTATGGTTAAAATTTCCATAAAATACAATAGGTTGTCGTGAACAAACCGGGAAGTCGGCAAAGTCGCTGATTCGTCTGCCCTTTGTTCCGCATTTGATCGAGCACGCTTCGAAACGGATTTTTTACATTTCGGGCGGAACCGAAGTCATGGCTGAGCGCCCCTTCCTTATCCGCCGAACAAAAACCGCAACACACGCCAAACGAGAATCTTCCGATTCAGCATCTGGTGGGAAAAAGTGATTCAAAATCAATACTTAGCAGTGAACAAACCCTGAATCATCGGGAGTCAGCGATTCGTCTCCGATTCGTTCTACTGCTGTTCTGAATCGCTATGCGAGCATTCCACAAGCTATTCGCGAGAGCTAAAATCCGCCGGTGAAATTGAAATCAGCCCTTGCGTTTGCGCCAACGGCTGTCCATTTGTTTGTCTGCTTCGGATCAGGAGCTTGGTTTTACCCCCGGGGCACCCCCGCCCCGTCTGCAGGACAAAGACACTGACATCGCAGCCGATGATACTGAGTGGGCGCGGCGTGACCGCGGTGCTCGGTCCAACCAATACAGGCAAGACCCATTATGCCATCGAGCGGATGGTTGCCCACGGCACCGGCATCATCGGCCTGCCGCTGCGCCTGCTCGCGCGTGAGGTCTATACCCGTGTCTGCGAAAAGGTTGGTGTCCACAACGTAGCCCTGGTGACCGGCGAAGAGAAGATCTCGCCGCCGAATGCGCGCTATTCCGTCTGCACCGTCGAAGCCATGCCGCGCGAGACCAAGGCCGCCTTCGTCGCCATCGACGAAGTGCAGCTGGCCGGCGATCTTGAGCGCGGCCACATCTTCACCGACCGTATCCTGCATCTGCGCGGCCGCGACGAGACGCTGCTGCTCGGCGCCGGAACCATGCGGCCGATCCTCCAGCATCTGCTTCCCGGCATCACCGTCGTCGAGCGCCCGCGCCTGTCGCACCTGCTTTACGCCGGCCAGAAGAAGATCACCCGCCTGCCGCAGCGCTCGGCCATCGTCGCCTTTTCGGCCGACGAGGTCTATGCGATCGCCGAGCTCATCCGCCGCCAGCGCGGTGGCGCGGCCGTCGTTCTCGGCGCGCTGAGCCCCCGCACCCGCAACGCCCAGGTGGCGCTCTATCAAGCCGGTGACGTCGAATATCTGGTAGCGACAGACGCAATCGGCATGGGGCTCAACCTCGATGTCGACCATGTCGCCTTCGCCCAGGACCGCAAGTTCGACGGCTATCAGTTCCGCAATCTCAATCCCGCCGAGCTCGCTCAGATCGCCGGTCGAGCCGGGCGCCATCTGCGCGACGGTACCTTTGGCGTAACGGGCCATGTCGATCCGTTCGACGAGGAGCTGGTCGGCCGCATCGAGGGCCACCACTTCGACAACGTCAAGGTGCTGCAATGGCGCACCACGGACCTCGATTTCAAGTCGATCCAGACGCTGCGCGCCAGCCTTGAAACCGGGCCGCGCGTGCCCGGTCTGACGCGGGCGCTGCCGGCAGTCGACCAGCAGGCGCTGGAGCAGCTGTCGCGCTATCCCGAGATTCGCGATCTGGCGGATACTCCCGCAAGGGTCGAAAAGCTGTGGGAGGCCTGCGCGCTACCGGATTATCGGCGCATTACGCCGGCCCAGCACGCCGATCTGATCGCGACCCTCTTTTCCGATCTCGTGCGCTATGGCACGGTAAATGAGAATTTCCTTGCCGAACAAGTGCACCGCGCAGATCGAACTGACGGTGAAATTGACACGCTTTCGGCGCGAATCGCGCAGATAAGGACGTGGACCTATGTATCGAATCGGCCCAGCTGGCTTGCCGATCCGACACACTGGCAGGAAAAGACGCGGGAAATCGAAGATCGATTGTCCGATGCGTTACATGAAAGGTTGACGAAACGCTTTGTTGATCGCAGGACATCTGTGCTCATGAAGCGCCTGAGAGAGAATGCGATGCTGGAAGCTGAAATCAGTGTAAATGGCGATGTCTTCGTAGAAGGACATCATGTAGGGCAGTTGTCGGGTTTCCGGTTCACGCCTGTATCGGGAGCGGATGGTCCGGACGCGAAGGCTGTCCAGGCTGCTTCGCAAAAGGCGCTTGCTTTGGAATTCGAAGCCCGCGCAGCGCGTATTCACGCGTCCGGCAACGGCGATCTGGCGATCGGCTCCGACGGCTCGATCCGTTGGCTCGGCGATCCCGTGGCACGTCTGGCGGGCACCGAGCACATCATGCGTCCGCGCTTGATCCTGCTTGCCGACGAACAGCTGACCGGCAATGCGCGCGACCACGTCGCCGCTCGCCTGGAACGCTTCGTCAATCACCATATCTCGACCGTGCTGAAGCCGCTCGACGATCTGTCGCGCGCTGAAGACCTGCAGGGCCTCGCCAAGGGTCTCGCGTTCCAGCTGGTGGAAAATCTCGGCGTGCTCTTCCGCCGTGACGTGACCGAAGAGGTCAAGTCGCTGGATCAGGACGCGCGTGCCTCGATGCGCCGTTACGGCGTTCGCTTCGGCGCCTACCACATCTTCGTTCCGGCGCTCCTGAAGCCGGCTCCGGCTGAACTCATCACGCTGCTCTGGGCGCTGAAGAATGACGGCCTCGACAAGCCGGGCTACGGCGACCTCATTCCGGTTCTGGCCGCCGGCCGTACCTCCGTCGTCACTGATCCGAGCTACGAGCGCAATTTCTACAAGCTGGCGGGCTTCCGCTTCCTTGGAAAGCGCGCCGTTCGCGTCGATATCCTCGAGCGCCTGGCCGACATCATCCGTCCGCTGTTGCAGTGGAAGCCGGGTCAGCCGAACCGCCCAGAAGGTGCCTATGACGGTCGCCGCTTCACCACGACCACGGCGATGCTCTCCATTCTTGGCGCTACGCTCGAGGACATGGAAGAGATCCTGAAGGGTCTTGGCTACCGCGCCGACGCCGTAAAGGCCGAGGAAGCAGCCACCTATCTGGCAGCACAGGACGCCGCCGCGACGCCGGCCGCAGCAGCTACGACGGAAGCAGCCGCTGACGCCGCCGCTGAAACGGCCGAGCACGACGACGCCGACAGCGCCTCTGCTGACGAGACGACTGCGGAAGCGCCGGCTGCCGAAACCGCCGAAGCCCCTGTTGCCGAAGTGCCGGCCGCTGAAGCACCAGTCGCTGAAGCAACCACGACCGAAGCCTCTGCCGAAGTTGCGCCCGCAGCGGAAGCGCCGACTGCCGAAGCCGAAGAGCCGAAGCCAGTTCTGCTCTGGCGTCTTGGCGGCCGCACCGACGGCAATCAGCGCCAGGCACGCGGCCATGGCGAGCGCCGTGGCGGCGAACGCCAGGGCGAGCGTCAGGAGCGTGGCGAGCGCCAGGGCGATCGCCAGGATCGTGGCCACGGCCATCGTCGCCAGGGCGGCGAAGGCGAGAACCGCGACGGCAACCGCCAGAACCGCGGCAAGGACGGCGGCAAGCCGCACCAGGGCCGCAACGACCAGCGCGGCGACCGTCAGGACCGCGGCGGCAAGGGTCGCGACGACCGTAACAACAACCGTGGCGGCTCCCAGCCGCTGCGCTTCGAGGCAAAGCCCCCGCGCAAGGAAAAGCCGGTCGATCCGGATTCGCCCTTCGCCAAGCTCGCTGCCTTGAAGGAGCAGATGAAGAAGTAATCGATGAGCGAGAAGACACAGCCATCAAGCGGTTCGCGCCAGCGCATCGACAAGTGGCTGTTCTTCACGCGCATGATCAAGTCGCGCTCGCTGGCGCAGGCCCATGTTCAATCCGGGCATGTGCGCATCAACGGCGAGCGCGTTTCCCAGCCAAGCCACCAGATCAAGACCGGCGACAGGATCGAGCTCTCGCTCGACCGCCGCGAGTTCGTTCTGATCGTCAAATCCGGTGGCGCGCGGCGCGGCCCTTTCGAGGAGGCCCGCCTCCTCTACGACGACATCTCCCCCTCCGCGCAAGACCGCAAACAGCTGACGCCCTACGAGCAGGCGACGCGCGATACGGGCGCTGGACGCCCGACCAAGAAAGAGCGCCGCGCAATCGACCGCTTGATGTCCGACGACGATTAGAAAATCCGTCTCCAAACTCGGCGCTTTCGCGCTTTCTTTATCCTTGAAATCCGGCACTAAAGCCGATACTTCACAAGCAACTTGCCGGATGGCGTGGCGGTTCCCAAGACTGGTCATGTCCGTCTCCGGCCAGGGGAAAGGCGCGACGTTCCAGGTTGCCCGGCCCCGTCTGCGTGAAAATCCTGGAGTTCTTCATGACCTATGTCGTGACCGACAACTGCATTCGCTGCAAATATACCGATTGCGTTGAAGTCTGCCCCGTTGATTGCTTCTATGAAGGCGAGAATTTCCTCGCGATCAATCCTGACGAATGCATCGACTGCGGCGTCTGCGAGCCGGAATGTCCCGCCGAGGCGATCAAGCCGGACACCGAACCGGGCCTCGACAAGTGGCTGAAGATCAATGCCGAGTTCGCCAGCATCTGGCCCAACATCACCGTCAAGAAGGACGCGATGGATGGCGCCAAGGACGTGGATGGCGAAACCGGAAAGTTCGAGAAATACTTCTCGGAAAAGCCCGGCGCAGGCGATTGATCGCCCGTTGATACTATAGTCTGAGACAGGGGCGGAATCTGCCCAATCTCACGGCGGATATGCATGACTTATGGGGGCGACATGTGTTGCCCGCATGACTCATACGCAGTAAATTATTGATTTCCTCATATTTTTGTGGTAACTTTCACACACTGTTCCTTTTGCGGCATCAAGGATGCCCCAAACCACCACGAAAGCAAACAAATCCAAGCGCGATTTCCGTGACATATCATGATCTTGAGCTGTCACGCCCCAAGATTGCGTGTCTGAATATGCTTGCTTCTTCCCGGTGGGACCAGAAGTAAAGTCACCCGACGGATCCGACCGTCTCATCCGGGCCTGACTGACCCGGCTCCGGCCTTGGCCGGAAGCGTAACAGGGAGTTTTTGACAAGAATGACGATCCAGCAGAAAAAGCCTTCAGCAGCCCGCCATGGTTTCAAGACCGGTGAATCGATCGTGTACCCCGCTCATGGCGTCGGTACCATCAGCGCCATCGAAGAGCAAGAAGTTGCCGGGATGAAGCTCGAACTTTTCGTTATCGATTTCGAGAAGGACAAGATGCGCCTGAAAGTGCCGGTCGCAAAGGCCATGAGCATTGGCATGCGCAAGCTTTCCGAGACGGATTTCGTCGAGCGTGCTTTGAAGGTCGTGCAGGGCAAGGCGCGCGTCAAGCGCACCATGTGGTCCCGTCGCGCGCAGGAATACGATGCCAAGATCAACTCCGGCGACCTGATCTCGATCGCTGAAGTCGTTCGCGACCTTTATCGTGCCGAAAACCAGCCGGAACAGTCCTATTCCGAACGCCAGCTTTACGAAGCAGCGCTTGACCGCATGGCGCGCGAAATCGCCGCCGTCAACAAGCTCTCGGAAACCGAAGCCGTCCGCCTCGTCGAGACGAACCTGAACAAGGGTCCGAAGCGCGGCAAGGCTGTGGAAGAAGACGAAGCAGAAGAGGAAGAAGCAGCCTGATCTCAGGCTTTCTTCTCACCAAAAAACCCGGCCATCGTGCCGGGTTTTTTTATTGGAACCTTTTCCACGGTCGCGCGTTTACACACTGTCACCACGGACTTCCGGGAGAAAGCAATTTCGCTGGAGGTCCGGTTTTCATGTCAGGATGCGACGAGGAGCGGATCATGCCTTCCACAAATTGCCGGTTTGGCAACGTGAAGAAAACGGTCTGGGCTCGCGGCATAACCAGCACATAGCAGTAACTAGGGCCTCTCTCTGAGACGTCCAGAGTTAGAGGCCTTCATATCTTCCAGCCATGAATTTGATCCGGTCCGCAATGTCCGGAAGCAAGCCTTGTTTGCCCTTTTTCAGGGCTAAAAGTCTGAACTCAGGAGACCGATATGAAGAACATGTCTGCAGACCGGCGCATGATCAAGATCGCCATGGCGGCTCCCTATCTTGCCCGCGAGGAAGAACACGACCTCGCTGTCCGTTGGAAGCACAACGACGACCGTGGGGCACGCAACCAGATCGCAATGGCGCATATGCGCCTCGTCATTTCGATGGCCGCGAAATTCCGCAACTTCGGACTTCCCATGAGCGACCTCGTCCAGGAAGGCTATGTCGGCCTTCTGGAAGCTGCCGCCCGCTTCGAGCCGGAGCGCGATGTCCGCTTCTCCACCTATGCAAGCTGGTGGATCCGCGCCTCGATCCAGGATTACATCCTGCGCAACTGGTCGATCGTGCGCGGCGGCACCAGCTCGGCGCAGAAGGCGCTGTTCTTCAATCTGCGCCGCCTGCGCGCCAAGCTCGCCAAGGGCGACACGCAGCTGACACTGCAGTCGATCCACCAGGAGATCGCCGCGGCACTCGGCGTCAGCCTCTCCGACGTCCAGACCATGGATGCCCGCCTATCCGGCAACGACGCCTCGCTGCAGGCACCTTCGGTGTCCGGCGATGCCGACAGCGCCGAAAAGATGGACTTCCTCGTCAGCAACGAACCGCTGCCGGATGAACAGGTCACAAACATGATCGACGGCGAACGCCGCCGGGTGTGGCTTGCTTCCGCGCTCACGCATCTCAACGAACGCGAGATGAAGATCATCAGCGCCCGCCGCCTTGCCGAAGACGGCGCGACGCTGGAAGAGCTCGGTGCCGACCTCGGCATCTCCAAGGAGCGCGTCCGCCAGATCGAAAGCCGCGCCATGGAAAAGCTCCGCACAGCGCTCGTCAGCGCCGATCCATACATGGCTGCGCACTAACCCCGATTACTCCGAGATTACTCCCCAGTGATGCAACTGGCCCGGCGCAAGCCGGGCCTCTTTTTATTCAGAGATGATTTTGACGCGGTCGCCGGGTGCCACCGAGGCACCGGTCGGCAGGGCGTTGATCAGCTTGAACAGATCAAGCTTGCGATCCGTCCCCATCATCCGCGCCGCGAGCGTGGTGATGTTATCTCCAGGCTGCACCGTCAGCACGCGAACCCGGAGCGGCTTCAGCGACGCGGCCTCGGCCGGCGACATGCGCCGGAAGCTGGAGCGCAGCACGTCGGCCGTCGATTGCAGCGCGGTGCTTCCCTTCGGCACGGCGGTGAGGAAGCGGAAGATCTGCGAGTTGTTGCGCACGACAGTCACGTCGAAATCCCAGCGGTCGGCACTGGCGCGCGCGGTAGCCGCTTCCATGCCGTTGACGGTGATCTGCTGGATGGTCGATGGATCGAGCCCGGTGACCCAACCGCTCGAAATATAGTTGGTCAGCGACTGGTTCTGGTTGTCGGCCACGCCGTCGAAGCGGATGGCGATGTCGCCGGGACCGGTCGCCATCACGGCCTCGACCTTGTTGTCGATCTTGAAGTCCGGCGGCACGTCGAAGCGGATGCCGAGGCCACCATGCAGGAAGGTCTGGCCGCGAACATAGCCTTCTTCCGGGCTGTCGCCGTAGAGCAGGCCATCGATGCCGTCGAGATAATATCCGCGCCCGGTATCGCCGACCTTGCCCTCCTGGCCGAAGGCGCGGGCGTGGTCGCGCGCAAGCTCGATGCGCTGCGCCGAATTCGGGTGGCTCGACAGGAAGTCCAGGCTCTGGTCGGCATCGGGATCGACCGACATGAAGCGGCTGTAGCCGGCCATGGAATCGAGGAAGCGGCTGGCCGCATAGGGATCGTAGCCGGCTTCGCCGAGCATGCGCACGCCGATGACATCGGCCTGCAATTCCTGCTGGCGCGAGAAGGCGGCAAGGCGCAGCTTGCCGCGCGCCAGCGCTTGCTTGCCGGCGATATCGCTCGAAAGCACTTCGGCGACCACGCGGCTGGCGATCACTTCCGCCTCTTCACGCTTCTGCCGCTCGATGCCGTGGTTGGCGGTGACGTGGCCCATTTCGTGCGACAGCACGGCCGCCACTTCCGACGCATCGTTCGCAAGCGCCAGAAGACCGCGGGTGACATAGAGATAACCGCCGGGAAGCGCAAACGCGTTGATCGCGGGCGAATTCAGGATGGTGATGCGGTAGGACTGGCTCGGATTTTCCGAAACCGCCGTCAGCGCGCCGGCAATGCGCGCCACCAGACGCTCGGTCTTGGCGTCCTTGTACTCGCCGCCATAGCTGGCCACGATGCGCGGATGCTCGCGCGCGCCCATGGCCGCACGCGGATCGTTCTTCTGCACCTCGTCGACGATCTGCGGATTGGACGAAGGGCCGACACTGGGCTGATAGGATTGTTCGAGCGCCGACTGACAGCCGTAGAGCGCCACGGTGGAGGCGGACAGGATCGACGCCCGTCGCGCCCAGCGGCACGCTGCGAAGAACACATCACTGGAAGGCGCGGGCAGTTTCCACGTCGTCATGCGGTCCAGTCTGGCTCTCCGAGTCATCGCGCTTCTCGGCCGGCTCGCCGTCATGGCGCCCCGGTCGTCTTCATCAAGGTTCAACAGGCGTACGCCCCCGTTTCCGCAGTGCACAATCGAGGGCCCAAGTCTTTGCTTTAGCTGATTTCCGCATCGGTTGCATAGCGAGACTCTGCCTAAATATGGCGGCTTTATACTTTAGCAAGCCTAACGTGGTTAAGGAGTTCTCTGGGTCGCCGCAAATTATGGCGAAAGTGCCGTTGTCTTGTTAAGATTCGTCGATCCGCAGAAATTGCCGCAGCGCGGAATTGTTCTCGCCGGTCGAAAACTGCTCGATCGGCGCCGCCACCGCGACCCTTCCCTGATCGATGAAAATCGCATATTCGGCAATCCGCCTAATCTCGTCGGCGTCGTGCGACACGATCACGACCGTGTTGCCGCTGTCGCGATGCATGGCCAGAAGCAACCCCGCCATGTCGCGGCGCAGGCTTGGATCAAGCGCGGCGAAGGGTTCGTCGAGCAAAAGGATGGGGCGTTGACGCACCAGCGCCCGGGCAAACGCCACCCTCTGCCGCTCTCCGCCCGAAAGCGTCGCCGGCATCCGCTTTTCGAAGCCTGACAGCCCGACCTTCTCGTGCGCCGACGTGATCGCCCGCCGATCGGCGTCCCCGAGTTTCAGCGCCGGATGAATGCCGAGCCCGATATTGGTGAAGACATCGAGATGCGCAAAGAGGTTGTTGTCCTGAAACACCAGCGACACGGGCCGCTCGGCCGGATGTCGATGGCCGATATCCTTGCCGTGAAACAGAATCTGCCCTGCATCCGCCGTATCGAAACCGGCCAGCAGATTGAGGAAGGTCGACTTGCCCGCGCCCGATGCGCCTGTGACACCGATGACGGCGCCCTCAGGCAGCGCGCAATCGAACACGAATGAGTTCTGGCCCAGCCGCAGCATCACGCCGCGCATCTCGATGGCATCACTCATGCGATAGCGCCTCCCGCTTCGGTTCATCCGCCACCCCCGAGCCCATGGTGCCCGAGATCGTCAATAGCAGGCAGATGACGCCGAGGATCAGCGCCAGCCCATCCGCATCATTGGTGCGATAGCTGCCGAGGCTGGAATAGACCAGCCACGGCAGCGTCACGAAACTATCCGAACCGAACAGCGCCACGGCGCCGAGATCGCCCAGCGACAGCGCCATGGCAAACGACAGCGCCGTCAGCACCGGCCTGCGCAAATCCGGCCACGAAATCAGCCGCAGCTTGGCGAAGCCGGAAATACCGAGGCTCGCGCTCAGCCGCTGCGTGCGGCGCTGGTGGATTGCGTAGGCCGGTTCCAGCACCCGGACGACGAAAGGCATCGCCATCAGCGCGTTGATCGCGACGACGAGCACCGGCGCCACGACATTGACGTCGCCGACATCACGCGCCGCCAGGAACCAACCCGTGGCGAGAACGATGGGCGGGAAGAGCAGCACGAGCGACGAGGCGGCACCCATGGCCGCAAAGAAGGACCGCGCGCCGCGCCGTGCTCTCCTCTCAAGCGAAAGTGTATGGCGCGCGCGCACGAGCGGCATCGACAGGACGAACGACAGCAGGGCCGACGAGAGCGCCATCATGCCGCTGGTTGCAAGCGCCCGCCAGAAGATCGCTTCGCCGACCAGCTTCACCAGATCGGCGCGCAGGCCGGCGATGACGATGAAGAGCAGCGGCAGGCCGAGAAACAGCACCGCCAGCGTGAGAAGCACGCGATCGGCGATCCATGCACCGAACAGCGTGCCGTCGGGCCGCCGGATCGTGCGCCCGGCCGTCAGCCCCGCATCTCCGGATGCCGGCAGCAGCGATAGAATGCCGAGAACCACGGCCGTCAACGCAATTTGCAGCAGGGACAGGCCCACCGCGCGGCCAGGATCGAAATCGAAACGCAGAGACTGGTAGATCGCCACCTCGATCGTGGTCGCCGCCGGTCCGCCGCCGAGCATCAGCACCAGCGTGAAGCTGGTGGCGCAGAGCATGAAGATCAGCCCCGCCACGCCCGGTATGACAGAGCGCAGCACCGGCCACTCGATGAAGCGGAAGACGGACACCGGCCGCATGCCGAGACCACTCGCCACCAGCCAATATTCACCCGGCACCCGCTCCAGCGCCGCCAGCATCAGCCGGCAGGCAAGCGGCAGATTGAAGAACACATGTGCGAGCAGAATGCCCGACAGCCCATAGATGCTGACGGGCTGGTCGATCCCCGCCCATGACAGCATCGTGTTGACGACACCCTGCCGGCCCCAGATGCCGATCAGGCCGAGTGCGCCGATCAGCACCGGCAGCCCCATCGGCACTGCCATGAGCCGGATGATCCAGATGCGGCCGACAAATCGCGGCTGCCGCGCCAGCGCGCGTGCGACCGGAATGGCCAGCACGACCGACAGCAGCGTCGAAAGCGCCGCCTGCAGAAGCGTGAAGCGCAGAACGCGCAGGATGTATGGATCGGAAACGATCGATCCAACAGGCATGCCATCGGTGGAGATCAGCAGGGACAGCGTCGCGACCGTCACGAAGACGATGATCGCGGCGAGGCTAAGCGCCCCGCCAGCCAGCGCGTATCGTCTTTCGGACGGCGCAAGAAGCATCAATTTATGCTCATGGCGGCCAGCCACTCGTCGATCCAGGCCTTGCGGTTCTTGGCAACCTCATCCGAGCTCATCAGGAAGGTCTTCGACGGGTTGACGAGCTTGCCGAAAGCATCCGGCAGCGGCTCCGAGGTCTTGGAAACCGGCATCATCCAGTTGTTGGTCGGGATTGTGTCCTGGAAGCCAGGGGTGACCATGAACTTCAGGAAGTCCTGCGCCAGCGACTTGTCCGGCGCGTTCTTGAGGAGACCTGCGACCTCGATCTGGATGTAGTGCCCTTCGGAGAATGCGGCTGCCTGGTAGCGATCGGTGTTTTCCGAAACCATGTGATAGGCGGGCGACGTCGTATAGGAGAGCACCATCGGCGCCTCGCCCTTGGTGAACAGGCCATAAGCCTCCGACCAGCCGGGCGTCACCGTGAGCACACGCTTCTTGAGCTTCGCCCAGGCTTCCGGCGCCTTGTCGCCATAGACCGACTTGACCCAGAGAAGCAGGCCGAGGCCCGGCGTCGAGGTGCGGGGATCTTCGATGACGATCTTCTGCGCGGGATCGCCATCGACCAGTTCCTTCAGGCTCGCCGGCGGCGTCTTGATCGTCTGCGTGTCGTAGATCACGGCGAAATGGCCGTAGTCATAAGGCACGAAGACGTCGTCCTTGAAGCCGCCGGGGACCTGCAGCGCGCCGGTATCGACGCCGCTGGCATCGAACAGACCGGTGGCCTTGGCTTCGGTGATGAGGTTGGTGTCGAGGCCGAGCACGACATCGGCCTTGGTGCCGGCACCTTCAAGCTTCAGACGCGACAGCAGTGCCACGCCATCCGCGACGCTGACGAAGTTGACAGTGCAGCCGCATGTCTTCTCGAACGCCGCCTTCACCTTGGGGCCGGGACCCCATTCGGAGGTGAAGCTCTCATAGGTGTAGATGGTGAGCGTCTTGTCGGCGGCCAGCGTGGCCGTTGCCGAAAAGCCCGCCAACAGCATGGCGGCGCCGAGCGCATAGGTCTTGAAATGGGTCATGACACCTCTCCTCTAGGTTCAATGAAGGGGAAAAGGGCGGTGCCTGGTGTCACGCGTCTAATCCCTCCGCCGGTGTTAGCCGGATCAGGTTCCGCGGGTTGGCTTTTGCAAGCCTCTCAGCCAAGCATCTGGAAGATACGAGGCACCCCGTTAGAGCGTCGCAAGGTGTATATCCGTAGCCGGCGTCTGGCAAGAGCGGACGTCGGCCCGGGTCGTCAGTCAAGTTGGTTGGCTATTCGGCGGCCTCGGCGGCGGCTTTCGTGGGCGTAGCACCGCCTGTGCGCGGCAATTGCACTGGCTTCAGCATCAGCGCCGCCACAAGCCCGATGAAGGCAATAAGGCACGAGGTCAGGAACAACGGCACGAAGGCGCTGGCATAGGCATCCGCCACCGCCTGGCGCGCCGCCTCCGGCAGCGCCGCCATCATCTTAGGCGTCAGCTGCTCGATATTCTCGACGCCGGGGATGGACGCTCCCGTCCGACCGAGCTGCGAGCCGATGATCGCACCATAGATGGAGATGGCGATCGAGGCACCGCCCATGCGCGACAGCGTTACCGATCCGGTCGCCGCGCCGACATCGCGAGCAGGCGCCGCATTCTGCACGCCGATGATCGGCACCTGCTGTGCAAGGCCGATACCGATGCCGTGCACCGCCATGATCGCGCCGATGATCAGCACGGGCGTTCCCGCATGCACCTGCGACAGCAGCGCGAAGGCGACAGTGCCAAAGGAGAGGCTGGCGACGGCGAACGGCTTGTAACGTCCCGTCGCCGAAATGAACCGCCCGGCCGACAGCGAGCCGCAGACGATGCCCCCGGTGAGAAGAATGAAGAGCGCGCCGGCGGCCGATGGGGAAAGTCCCGTCGTCGTCTGCAGAAACAGCGCGAAGTAGTTGACCATGCCGATACCGATCGCGCCGCTCATGACCGACATGACCAGCAGTAGGCCGAATGTCGGGTTACGAAACAGCGACAACGGAACGATCGGCTCAGCGGCGCGCCGCTCCACCAGCACCCAGGCGATCGCGCAGACGATGCCGAGGGCGATGATGGCAAGGTTGCCCGGCGCCACCAGCGAGCCGAAGATCTGGCTGCCATCGGCGGCAAGCACGATGCAGCTGGTGGTCATCGCCAAGAGCAGCGCGCCGGCGTAATCGATCTTCGGGCGGCGGTTCGGCTTGCGATAGGGCAGCATGAAGGCCAGCCCGGCAATCACGATCGCGCCGATCGGCACGTTGACGAGAAAGATCGAGCGCCAGCCGAACAGATCGCTCATCGCTCCGCCGAGGACCGGGCCGATTGCCCCGGATGCCATCAGCACAAGGCTGGAATAGCTCTGGTATTTCGCTCGCTCGCGCGGCTCGAACAGATCGGCATTGACGGCGAAGATCGACACCATGATGCCACCGCCCCCGAGCCCCTGCAGCACGCGCGCCGCGATCAGCGTATCCATCGACACCGCCAGACCGCAAAGCGTCGAGCCCACAGTGAAGATGATGATCGCCGCCATCATCACATACTTGCGCCCGAAGAGGTCGCCGAGCTTGCCATAGAGCGGCATGACGGCGCTGACCGCCAGCAGATAGGCCGAGCCGATCCAGCCGAAGCGCTCGATCTGGCCGAACTCGCCGACGATGGTGGGAAGCGCGGTGGCCACGATCTGGTTGTCGAGCGTGGCCATGAAAAGGGCGGCCATCAGGAAAAGAAAGAGAATGAGCCGGCGACGGGGATCCGTGACCAGAGGCTGCACGGCGACTTGCATGTTCATCGGGTGATCTTTCAGGGTTTCGTCGCATTTATGTGCTATCAGCATATAAATGTCAATGTCACATAAATGACAACAGCATGTTTTCTTGCGCGACAGTTCCTGCTATCGTCCCGCACATGAATGACACCGCAGAAGAAACCCGCGAGCCGGACGCCGCGATCGAGGACATCGTGCATATCGGGCAGAGCATGACCCGTATGCGGATGATAACGGGGCGGCGCCTTATCGCCCGCCTTGCCATCGCCAAGGTGGCGCCGGATATCGAGCTCTCGCATCTCGACGTGCTCGATGCCGTCATGCGCGCCTCCGAGCAAGGCGAGGTCACTGTCGGCACCATAGCCGAGGCCATGCGCATCGACCCCTCGCGCGCCAGCCGCATCGTCGCCGATATGGTGGGCAGAAACGTCCTGCAACGCGCCGCCTCGCAGCAGGATGCAAGGCGCATCCTCGTGGAGGTCACGCCTTTCGGCCAGCGGCTCCTGCAGGAACTGAAGGCCCAGAAGCTTGCCATCATCAAGGACGTGATCGCCGATTGGTCGGCGGAAGAGGCGGAAGCCTTCGCCGGACTGTTCGACAAGTTCATGGGTGGTTTCGAGCGCGTGTTCGCCGTCAAGGACAAGAACCTGCCACCCGCCCCAAGCCTCGGAAAATAAGCGCACGAATTGATCTGAATCAATCTATTGATCGACGTCATTTCCTAAAGCTCTGCTGGACGTAAAATTCAGGAGAGAATCAGTGAACCGCCGCCATTTCAAACTCAAAGCCATTTTTGCAGCCGCCGCTCTCGCCAGCGCCGCATTTCCGGCCATGTCCGCCGACCTGACCCAGCCGACCGCGGCACAGGAAGCGACACAGAGCCAGAGCCCCTGGATGATCCGCCTGCGCGCGCTCGGCGTCATCACACAGGATTCCGGCTACGTTGGCGGCGTCGCGGGATCGGATCTCTCCTATTCGGACACCGTCGTTCCTGAATTCGACGTCACCTACTTCTTCACCGACAACATTGCCGCCGAACTCATTCTCGGCACGACATTCGCCAACGTCACCGGCGAAGGCTCGATCGACGGGCTCGGCAAGGTCGGCAAGACCTGGCTGCTGCCGCCGACCGTCACGCTGCAGTATCACTTCAACGATTTCGGCAACTTCCATCCCTACGTCGGCGCCGGCATTAACTACACCATCTTCTACAACGAGAAGGGCAAGAGCGCCCAGAGCCTCGACATCGACAACACCTTCGGCGTCGCGCTCCAGGCTGGCTTCGACTACATGTTCGACGAGCACTGGGGCCTCAATGTCGACGTCAAGAAGATCTTCCTGCGTCCCGATTTCAACGTGAACGTCGGCGGCGCCGACATGACCGGCAAGGCCAAGCTCGATCCCTGGCTGATCGGCGCCGGTGTGACCTACCGGTTCTAAGCCCAGTCTTTCACGCAGAAACGCTTGAGGGCGCGGACAAACCATGTCCGCGCCCTTTCCCTTTTCCTCCGCTTTGCGCTATGGGCAATGCCCATGAGCCAATCCACCTTCACCATCCTGCTCGGCGGCGAGCTGCACATGACGGAGCGCCTTCGCGCCGCCGTATCCGGCAGCCGTTTCATCGCGGCCGATGGCGGCATGCGGCATGCGCTGGCGCTCGATGTCAGGCCGGAGCTCTGGGTCGGCGATTTCGATTCCACGCCGGATGATCTGACGGCCGCATTCTCGGATATTCCGCGAAAACCCTACCCCGCCGCCAAGGCCGCCACCGATGGCGAGATCGCCGTGTCGGAAGCGATTGCGCGCGGCGCAACGCGGCTGATCCTCGTCGGCGCCCTTTCAGGCGACCGCTCCGACCACGCGCTGCAGCACCTGCTCTACGCCGTCAGCCTTGCCGAGACCGGCCTCGACGTGCTGCTCACCTCGGGCACGGAAGAAGCCGTGCCGCTGATCGCGGGCAGCATTACGCTCGACCTGCCGAAGAACAGCCTGTTTTCCGTGCCCGCCTTCAGCGAGCTCAACGGCCTCTTCATCGAGAACGCCCGCTATCCGCTCAGCGATTTCCATTTGCCCTTCGGCTCGTCGCGCACCATTTCCAATGTCGCGGAAGGCCCCGTGCGCTTCTCGCTTGAAAGCGGCCGCGCCATCGTGCTCGCCCGCCCTTACGATCTTTCCGGAGTCTGATTTTTGGCGCCCCCTATCCTTAAACTCGACGATATCTTCCTGAGCTTCGGCGGCGCGCCGCTTTTGGCGGGCGCTGCCCTGCAGGTGGAGCCTGGCGACAAGATCTGCCTTGTCGGCCGCAACGGTTCCGGCAAGTCGACGCTCCTGAAGATCGCCGCCGGCATGGTCGAGGCGCAGTCCGGCGAGGTGTTCCGCCATCCGTCGTCGACCGTACGTTATCTCGAACAGGCGCCCGATTTCGCCGGCTACAACACGGTGCAGGCTTATGCGGAAGCGGGGCTTGGGCCGGGCGACGACCCCTACCGCGTCACCTACCTTCTGTCGCATCTCGGCCTCACCGGCGAGGAAGACCCGAAGAACCTCTCGGGCGGCGAAGCGCGCCGCGCGGCCCTTGCCCGCGTTCTGGCGCCCGAGCCCGATATCCTGCTTTTGGACGAGCCGACCAACCATCTCGACCTGCCCACCATCGAGTGGCTGGAAGGCGAGCTGCAGAAGACCCGCAGCGCACTGGTGCTGATCTCGCACGACAGGCGCTTCCTCGAAAAGGTCTCCACCGCCACCGTCTGGCTCGACCGCGGCACCTCGCGTCGCCTTGATCGCGGCTTCGCCCATTTCGAGGCTTGGCGCGACCAGGTGCTTGAGGCCGAGGAGATGGAGCAGCACAAGCTCGGCAAGGCAATCGAGCGCGAAGAGCACTGGCTGCGCTACGGCGTTACCGCGCGCCGCAAGCGCAACATGCGCCGCCTCGGCGAGCTGCAGACGATGCGCGCCAGCTATCGCGGCCACAAGGGTCCGCAGGGCACCGTGCAGGCCACCGTCTCCGACGCGCAGGAATCCGGCAAGCTCGTCATCGAAGCCGACAAGATCACCAAGACCTATGGCGAACGCCCGATCGTCACGCCGTTTTCGATCCGCGTTCATCGCGGCGATTGCATCGGCCTCGTCGGCCCGAACGGCGCCGGCAAGACGACGCTCCTGAAGATGCTGACAGGCCAGCTGCCGCCCGACACCGGCATCATCAAGCTCGGCACCAATCTGGAGATCGCCACGCTCGACCAGAAGCGCGAGGACCTCAACCCCGAGGACACGCTGGCGCACTATCTGACCGACGGGCGCGGCGAGAACCTGCTTGTCAACGGCGAGCAGCGCCACGTCACCGGCTACATGAAGGAATTTCTGTTCCAGCCGGAGCAGGCCCGCACGCCGATCAAGAACCTCTCGGGCGGCGAGCGCGCCCGCTTGATGCTCGCCCGAATGCTGGCGCGGCCATCCAACTTGCTTATCCTCGACGAACCGACCAACGATCTCGACATCGAGACGCTGGACCTGCTGCAGGAAGTCGTCGCCGGCTTCCCGGGCACCGTCATCCTCGTCAGCCACGACCGCGACTTCCTCGACCGCACCGTGACCTCGACGATCGCACCTGCTGTTCCAGACGCGCCCGATGGCCGCTGGATCGAATATGCCGGCGGCTATTCCGACATGCTGGCGCAGCGCAAGGGTGCCGCCGACGAGCGCAAGAAGGCGGAGAAAGCCGAGAAAGCGAAAGCGCAGGATGCGGCCCCTACCGCCGAAGCGCCGAAGGGCAAGGGAAAGCTCTCCTTCAAACAGAAGTTCGCGCTCGAAAACCTGCCCAAGGAAATGGCCAAGGCCGAAGCCGAAATCGCCAAGCGCGAGGAAAAGATGGCCGACCCCAACCTCTTCTCTAAGGACCCCACGACCTTCAACCGCGTGGCCGCCGAGATGGAAAAATTCCGCGACAGCCTGGTGAAGATGGAAGAAGAGTGGCTGGAACTCGAAATGCTCCGGGAAGAGTTGGAGGGCTGATCGCCCTCTAACCCGCCGAAAGCTGCGCCTCGATCGCCGCCTTGTCGACGATCGACCACACATTGCCGATCTTGCCCTCGGCAAACTCGTAGAACACGTTTTCGGAGAACGAGATCCGCCTGCCGTTGACAGGCAGGCCAAGGAATGTGCCTTGCGGGCTGATGTCGAAATTCAGTCGGCTGGCGACCGTGGCGTCATCGGCAATCAGGATCTGGACGTCGAAATGGAGGTCGGGTATCGCGCGAAACTCGGCCTCACGCGCCTCCCTATAGCCGTCGAGGCCAACCACCTGGCCGTTATAGCGCACATCCTGCCCGACATAGGTGCCGAGGTTTTCCCAATCCTGGGAATTCAGACAGCCGATATAGGCACGATATAGGTCCGCCAGTCGCTTCTCCGGCATTCAAGCTCTCCCACCCATTGGCATACCCTGCCAGATAGTTCCGTTCTTCGAGCCGGAAACCCTCACATTTCATTGATTGGCCAGCGCCGAGACCCCGTGCCTAAGCTCCCGAAGGCTCCCGCCCCCGGAGCCAAGAGGAGAAAACCCATGTCTCGCTATCTGATTACCAGCCATGTCACGGCGCTTGCCGTCGGCATTCTTCTAAGCACGTCGCAGATCACATCGGCGGCCGATGCGCAGCGCGTGCGCGTCCGTGGCGATATCGCCAGCCTCAGCGGCGACACGCTCGTCGTCAAGACCCGCGAGGGCGCCGACCAGACAATTGCGCTGAAGCCGGAATGGAAGGTTGGCGGCATCAAGAAGGCGTCGGTCGAGGACATCAAGCCGGGCGATTTCGTCGGCATCGCCTCGCTGCCCAAACAGGACGGCGGCGATGGCGCGCTCGAGGTGCTGATCTTTCCGGCTGCCATGAAAGGCACCGGCGAAGGCAGCCGCCCCTGGGATCTGAAGCCCAACAGCAGCATGACCAATGCGACGGTCGCCAAGGCAGTCAAATCCGTCGATGGCCACACCGTGACGCTGACCTATCAAGGCAAGGAAAAGACCATCTCGATATCAGACGACACACCGATCGTGACTTTCACGGCCGCGCAGAAGTCGGACCTGACGCCGGGCGCGCATGTCATCGTCATGGGCGAGAAGGCAACGGACGGAACGGTCTCCGCGGCACAGGTCACCGTCGGCACCAACGGCGTCGTTCCACCGATGTGATCCCGATCGAAGCGATCAGAGCGCCGGTGCCGGCGTGTTCGGCGCCTTGTCGGCGATCCTGCTCTCATCGGGCTTGGCGGCAAGCGCTTCGAGATGCAGCACGCGTGGATGGAATGCCTCGATATAGGCGTCGGAGCGGCCGATATAGATCATCGTCGCATCCGGCATCGCCTCGAGCACCTTCATCATCGTCGACTGCCATTCAGGCTCCATGCCCTCGAGCACTTCGTCGAAGACCATCCATTGCGGACGCACAAGCAAGAGCCGCGCGAAACCGATAGCGCGCTGTTCATCGGCATCGAGCAGCTTGTCCCAGCGCGCGCGCGTATCCAGGCGGGCAACGAGATTGTGCAGTCCCGCCTTTTCGAGCGCCGCGACCACATCGTCGTTCTTGTAGGTGTCGGCGGCTGCGGGAAACGCCAGCGCTTCGCGCAAGGTACCACCCGGAATATAGGCCGATTGCGGTACGAACAGCATGTCGTCTGTCGGCGGCAGACCGATCTTGCCGCTGCCGCAGGGCCACAGCTCCGACATCGCCAGGAACAGCAGCTTGCGATTGACGTTGTGATCGCCGTTGATCATCACCTTCTCGCCGGCCTTGATGGTGACGCTGCCCTCATGCAGCCGGAAGCCGCCGCACTGGTCGACCTCCTCGTCCATCTTGGTGGCGATGGTCACATTCTCGAGCGTCAGCGTTCCCGGCGCGCTGCGCTCATAGGCGATCGTCTCCTTGAGATCGACATCGTCGCCCATCGTGGTGAGAGCCTGGCGGAAATCGGTGACGCGCATCAAGGTTGCGCGCCATTCGGCGATCGGGCCGAAGTTCGACACGTACCAGCGCAGCGCCGTGTTGACCTGGTTGAAGGCGCCGACCGACATCATCAGCTGACCGAAGGTGAGGCCGCCGGAGAAATAGGCGGGTGCGGCCACGATGATCGGAATGACGACGACGAGCCAGCCGTAGCCGGCCGACACCCAGGTCAGATTGACGTTGGCCATCGCCAGCTTCTTGATGACGGCGAGAACGGCGCTGATATCGGTGTTGATCCGCCCTCGTTCGTTCTCCTCGCCACGCGCAGCCGTGATCGCCGGAATGTTCTCGTTGGCGTGCATCAGCGCGAAACGCAGCTCGGCTTCCTTGGAGAAACGGTCGGCGTTGAGCTTGACGAGCTTGCGCCCGACGAGCTGGCTGAGCACCGAGGCTGACGCGGCATAGAAGATCGCGGCCCAGACCATATAGCCCGGAATGGAAAAGGCGTACTCGCCGAAGCGGAAGACGAAGCCGCTTGACAGCTCCCAGAGAACGCCGATGAAGCTCACCAGCAGGATCGTCGATTGCACCAGGCCGATGACGAGCCCGGTCGTGCTTTCCGCCAGATTGCGCGCATCCTCATGCAGGCGCTGGTCCGGATTGACACCGATCAGCCCGCTGGAGGCGAGCCTGAGCGCCCGCTTGCGCTGCAGCCACTGGTCGACAAGATCGCGCGTCAGCCCCTCGCGCATGTAAAGCGCCGTCATCTGGTTCAGCCAGGCCTGCACCACGTTGAGCAAAAGCAGCATGCCGGCGATCAGCGCGAAGATCTTCAACTGGTGGAAGAACCCCGGCAGGTCGCGGCGCGAGATGGCGTCGTAGAACGGCGCATTCCACTGGTTGAGGATAACGGTGGCATAGGCTGTCGCCAGAATGATCCCGATCAACGCCGTTGATAGAATAAGCACCGGCGCGCGCACCCTGGAATGCCAGAATGCCGAAAACATCACCTTGAGACGGAAGATCAGGCTGAGATCATACCCTACCCGGTCCTGCCCCTGGATGCTCGGTCTGCTTTTGACGTCCTCTGCCATCATGCTTCCTTACGCGTATGTAGCACCTGAATAGCACCGTGAGTCAGCCTGTCCAGCAACAGTTTCTAGCATCAGGTAATGCGCGAGTTACCTCGGCAAATAGGCGACGCCGCGTATCGGTCATTGATTCGCGGCCTGACTGGGTCTATTTAGAGCGCTCCGTGGTGATTTGGCCGGCCGGCTTGCAGCCACGTTAAAGAAGTTGCTAAAGGGCCGCGTGCGGACCGATAGCGATATTTTCGTTTTTTCATCGAGTGACCGCTATGCCGATCAAAATCCCCGATACCCTGCCCGCCTTTGAAACCCTGGTTCAGGAAGGTGTGCGCGTTATGACCGAGACGGCCGCGATCCGTCAGGACATTCGCCCCCTGCAGATCGGGCTTCTGAACCTCATGCCGAACAAGATCAAGACCGAGATCCAGATGGCGCGCCTCATCGGCGCCTCGCCGCTGCAGGTCGAGCTGTCGCTTGTTCGCGTCGGGAACCACAAGGCGAAGAACACCTCGGAAGATCATCTCTTCTCCTTCTACCAGACCTGGGAGGAGATCAAACACCGGAAGTTCGACGGCTTCATCATCACAGGCGCGCCGATCGAAACGCTTCCATACGAAGACGTTACTTATTGGGATGAAATGCAGCAGATTTTCGACTGGACGCGCACCAACGTGCACTCCGCGATGAATGTCTGCTGGGGCGCGATGGCCGCGATCTACCATTTCCACGACATCCCCAAGCACGCGCTGACGGAAAAGGCCTTCGGCGTCTATCGCCACAAGAACCTCAAGCCGTCGTCGGTCTATCTGAACGGTTTCTCCGACAATTTCGAGGTTCCGGTCTCGCGCTGGACGGAAGTGCGCCGCGCCGATATCGAAAAATCTGACACGCTCGAAATCCTGATGGAATCGAGCGAGATGGGCGTCTGCCTGGTTCACGAGAAGAAGGGCAACCGGCTCTATATCTTCAACCACGTCGAATATGATTCAACGTCGCTCGGCGACGAGTATTTCCGCGACGTGAATGCCGGCGTTCCGATCAAGATGCCGCACAATTATTTCCCGCATAACGACCCGTCGATCCCGCCGCAGAACCGCTGGCGCAGCCACGCGCACCTGCTTTTCGGCAACTGGATCAACGAAATCTACCAGACGACGCCTTACAATCTGGAAGATATTGGCGAGGACGGCTGAAGCCTTTCGCCTTGCTTGATACGCCGCCGGACCCGACCGGCGGCGTTTGTTTTTTATATCGCGGCGGTTGCGATTTCATTCAATTGAGAGCAGGTTCCCTCGCGAAATTGCGGACGCGAACCGGGGAGGAAACAGGATGGCGGATGGATTGAAGCGGGACGTTTTTGGAACGACGAAGACGGGCGAGACCGTCCATCGCGTCGAAATCTCGGGCGGCGGGCTCACCGCCAAGGTGATCACCTGGGGCGCCGTCATTCAGGATCTCAGGCTCGAAGGCCATGACGCGCCGCTCACCCTCGGCTTCGATGATTTCGACAGCTATCCCGCCCATTCCGCCTATTTTGGCGCGACGCCCGGCCGCAATGCCAATCGCATTGGCGGCGGCAAGTTCACGATCGATGGCAAGAATTATCAGCTCGACCTCAACGAAAACGGCGTCAGCCACCTGCATGGCGGCTTCGAGAACATCGCGCTGCGCAACTGGACGATCGTCGAGCACGACAGCGACCGCGTCGTCCTGAAGATCGTCGACGCCGATGGCCGCGGCGGCTATCCCGGCAATTGCACCATCCTCGTCACCTACCGCGTGCATGGCGATGGCGAACTCTCGGTGGTCTACGAGACGACGAGCGACCAGCCGACCATAGCCAATGTCTGCCAGCACGCCTATTTCAATCTCGACGGCCGCGACGATACGCTTGGCCACGACATCATGATCGCGGCCGACAGCTATCTTCCGACCGACGAGCGGCAGATCCCGACCGGCGAGATCCGGCCCGTCGAGGGCACGGTGTTCGATTTCCGTGAAATGGCCTCGCTCAAGCGCTTCGAGGGCGACACCCAGGCGCTCTACGATCACAATTTCTGCCTCTCGTCCGAACGTGTCGCCAAGCGCTCCGTGGTGCTCGCGCGCAGCCTCTATTCCGGCGTCTCGATGGAAGTGCGCACGACCGAGCCGGGCGTCCAGTTCTACGCGGCGTTCAAGCTCGATGTGCCGGTGCCGGGCATTGATGGCCGCAAATACGGCCCCTTCGCCGGCTTCTGCCTGGAAACGCAGATCTGGCCAGACGCCATCAACCACGAGGGCTTCCCCAACGCGGTTCTGCGCCCCGGCGAAGTCCTGCGCCAGGAAACGGACTACATTTTCTCGAAGAACTGACGGCAGCAAGCCGACCGCTCCTGATGTCATCAAGCCCTCGCAAAGCTCTGCGAGGGTTTTTTCATGCAAGTTAGCGCTTGCAATTGGTTCCAAAGAGGTTCTATTTTAATCTCATGGATAGAACCAGTCTGATAGCCGAGATTGAGGCACGCGGACTGCGCGACACAGCGCGCAGCGGACCTCTCTATCGTCGTCTCGCGCAGACACTGACCGGGCTGATCAATGAAGGGCTGCTGAAGCCTGGGGCCGCACTGCCGAGCGAGCGTGATCTGGCGGAAGCCCTGAAGATCGGTCGCGTCACGGTGCGCACCGCCTATCGCGATCTCCTGAATTCGGGCACGCTGGAATCGCGCCATGGCAGCGGCACCTTCGTCTCCGCCAAGGTCGAGCGCATGGAGCAGTCGCTCTGGCGACTTTCATCCTTCTCCGAAGACATGCGCTCGCGCGGCCGCGTTCCGGCAGCGCGGATCCTGTCGCGCACCATCAACAAGCCCTCGCCGGAGGAGGCCTTCCTGCTGGGCCTCGGCGTCGACGAGCGCGTGTTGCGCCTCGATCGCCTGCGCCTTGCCGACGGGCTGCCGCTGGCGATCGATCGCTCGGTGGTTCCCGTGAAGTTTCTCGATGACACCGCCGGCGGCGAAGGCTCGCTCTACGACGCGCTGACGGCAAGCGGCCACCGCCCGGTTCGCGCGCTGCAGAAGCTCTCCGCCGTTACGCTCGACGCGACCTCGGCGGCAGCGCTCGACGTTGCGGCCGGCGCACCAGCCCTTCTGATCGAACGCGTATCGCGCCTGGAAGACCAGCGCGTCGTTGAATACACCCGCTCCCACTATCGTGGCGATGCATATGATTTTGTTGCAGAATTGAGAATTGGAGACGAGCTATGAGTGAACCCCAGTCGCTGATGTTGCAGGAAGCAGGCCAGTCCCCCGAGGTGGTTGCGACGCTGCTGCGCAAAGAAAAGCCTGTTTTCGACGAGATTGCCAAGCTATTTTCCAAGAATGCGCCAAGCGTCGTCACCACCGCCGCGCGCGGCTCGTCCGACCACGCCGCCACCTTCTTCAAATACCTCTTCGAGATCACCTGCGGCATTCCGGTGGCCTCGGTCGGCCCGTCGATCGCGTCGGTATACGGCACGCCGCTGCGCCTCAAGGGCGGCATTCACTTCACAGTTTCGCAGTCGGGCGCGAGCCCCGATATCGTCGCGCTTCAGGAAGCGGCCAAGCGCGGCGGCGCGACGACCATCGCCGTCGTCAACGTCACCGACAGCCCGCTCGCCAAGCAGGCCGATCTCGTGCTCGACCTCAACGCCGGCGCCGAAAAGAGCGTCGCGGCAACCAAATCCTTCATCGCCTCGGTCGCGGCCCTCTCGGGCGTCACGGCGGCAATCGGCGCCAGCAGCGACCTGCAGGCAGCACTTGAAAAGCTTCCCGAAGCGCTGAGCGCCACATCGGGCATCGATACGGCTGCCGCCGAAGACGTGCTGTTCAACGCTACCTCGCTCTACACCGGCGGCCGCGGCCCGGCCTTCGCCATCGCGCTCGAGGCGGCGCTCAAGGCCAAGGAGACCTCCGGCCTGCATGCCGAGGCATTCTCGCTTGCCGAACTCATGCACGGCCCGATGCGCCTGGTGCAGCCGGGTTTCCCGATCCTTGCCTTCACGCCCGATGACGCTGCCTACGCCAACAACGTCAAGGCGCTGGAGCGCCTGAGCAAGCTCGGCGCCACCACCGTCCCCTTCTCGACCAAGGAACTCCCCGGCATCAACCTGCGCGTCCCCACGACAGGCAACGGCCTCCTGGATCCGCTGGTCTCGCTGCTGGTCTACTACCGCATGATCGAGGCGGTCACGCGCCGGAAGGGCTTCGACCCCGACAAGCCCGCGAACCTCTTGAAGGTGACGGAGACCGTCTGATGTCGCGCAAGATCTTTACCGGCGCCCGCATCTTCGACGGCGAGCGCTTTCACGACGACAAAGCGCTTGTCGTCGCAGACGGCCGCATCGAGACGATCGCCCGCCTGAACGACCTGCCGGATGGCGAAACGATCGCGCTCGACGGCGGCATTCTCGCGCCCGGTTTCATCGACGCCCAGGTGAATGGCGGCGCCGGCCGGATGCTGAACGACGAACCATCGCCCGCCTCCATGTACCGCATCGCCGAGGGGCATCGCCCCTATGGCACGACGTCGCTCCTGCCTACGCTGATCACCGATACCGGTGAAGCCACGGCCGCTGCGATCAAGGCCGCGAAAGAAGCGGT
The DNA here is from genome assembly GCA_900467745.1 of Hyphomicrobiales bacterium. Taxonomy (GTDB): domain Bacteria; phylum Pseudomonadota; class Alphaproteobacteria; order Rhizobiales; family Rhizobiaceae; genus Rhizobium. The sequence continues at coordinate 59,279 of UBQW01000013.1, read as the reverse complement.
CAAGGCGAACCGCGGCGTGGCCGGCCTCCATCTGGAAGGTCCGCATCTCGCACCTGCCCGCAAGGGCGCGCATCTGGCCGAACTGATGCGCCCGGTTGACGACCGCGACGTCAAGGCACTTTCCGCCGCCGCCGAGGCGATCGGCACGTTGCTGGTCACGATGGCGGCCGAGCAGGTCACCGCACGACAGGTTCGAGAACTGAGCGAGGCCGGCGTTACCGTCAGCATCGGTCACTCCGATTGCACGAGCGAGGCCGCCGAGGCGCGCTTCGACGCTGGCGCCCGTGGGGTGACGCATTTGTTCAACGCCATGAGCCAGCTTGGCCATCGCACACCAGGGCTTGTGGGCGCGGCAATCGATCATCCGGCCGTCTGGTGCGGCATCATCGCAGATGGCCACCACGTCGATCCCAAGGCGCTGCGCACAGCGCTTCGAGCCAAGCGCGGCGAGGGCAAGCTGTTCTTCGTCACCGACGCCATGTCGCTGGTGGGTTCCACAGAGAACAGCTTTACGCTGAACGGCCGCACGGTGCGGCGCGAGACGGGCGCCTTCTGCTCGAGGCTGGTGCTGTCAGATGGCACGCTTGCCGGCTCCGACGTCGATATGGCCTCGGCGATCCGCTATGGCCTCACCTATCTCGACCTGTCGCTCGCGGAAGCGCTGCGCATGGCCACGCTTTATCCTGCTCGCTTCCTGAAGCTTAATGACCGTGGTCGCCTCGCGCCCGGCCTGCGCGCCGATCTCGTGCATATGACCGACGGCATCAAGGTCAACCAGACCTGGATCAGCGGCGAGCCTGCGTGACCGCGAAATGCCGATTGTCAACTTTGCGTTGACAATCGGTCGCCAAAGCCTGGTCTATCCGATAACGGCCGGCAGGCTCATATTGCCCTCACGAACGGCAGCCGATCAGACGCGCCGCCCCTGTGAGAGGATAAAACCATGGCCCAGATCATCCTGAATTCGGCAACCGCCATACTGATCGCGGCGGCATTTCTGGCAACGGCAGCAATGGCGCTCCGCACTGAAAACCAGGTGCGCGTCCGCGTGCCCGTGAAGGTCCGAGACCGGCACCATCCCAACGGTTGAATGACCGAATAATTCCTCGAATTCGCCCCAATATCGACACCGGTCGGGATCAGGAATGCCTCGACCGGTTTGGGAGGGAAAGACAATGACGAAGATCATCGGCGCTGCCGCAATCTTGACGATTGCGCTCGCCACTTATGCGGCCTCGCTCAACCCATATGACACGAGCAAGACCCCGCATAAGCCGTCGCACCAGACGACCGTCAGCGATACCGAACATACCGCCTCGATCCGCTAAGCATATCCGTCTAAGGCAGAGCCCGCTTTAGACGAACAGCTGCCCGCCATTGGCGCTGAGCGTCGAGCCGGTGATAAAGCCAGCATCATCCGAAACCAGAAACACCACGCAGCGCGCGATCTCGTCGGGTGTTCCAAGACGCCCGACCGGGATCTGCGGAATGATGCGCTCGTTGAGCACCTTCTCAGGAACCGCCAGCACCATCTCGGTGCCGATATAGCCGGGGCAGATGGCGTTGACGGTGATGTTTTTCGCCGCCCCTTCCTGGGCAAGCGCCTTGGTGAAGCCGAGATCGCCGGCCTTTGCCGCCGAATAGTTCGCCTGCCCCATCTGGCCCTTCTGACCATTGATAGACGAGATATTGACGATGCGGCCGAAGCTGCGCTCGCGCATGCCGGCCCAGACCTGATGCGTCATGTTGAACAGGCCGGTGAGGTTGGTGTTGATCACCTCGTGCCACTGCTGCGGCGTCATCTTGTGAAACATCGCGTCGCGCGTGATGCCGGCATTGTTGACCAGAACCTCGATCGGGCCGACCTCGGCCTCGATCCGAGCCAGACCTTCGGAACAGGCCTCGTAGCTGGACACGTCCCACTTGAAGACTGGAATGCCGGTCTCCGCGTGAAACGCATGTGCGGCCTCGTCATTGCCGGCATAATTGGCCGCGACCCGATAGCCTGCACTTTTCAAGGCCAGTGAAATGGCGGCGCCAATACCGCGCGTACCGCCGGTGACAACAGCGACTCTGCTCATGTTCCGCTCCCCATATGTAAGGCTCCGCTATGACCGGAGCTCAACCACCACACGATATAAAGCAGGCTATTAGAGTGCTTCGAAGCACATGGCGACGCCCATTCCGCCGCCGATGCACAATGTCGCAAGTCCCTTCTTGGCGCCGCGGCGCTTCATTTCGAACAGAAGCGTGTTGAGCACGCGCGCGCCGGACGCGCCGATCGGATGGCCGATGGCGATCGCCCCGCCATTGACGTTGACGATCTCGGGGTTCCAGCCGAGGTCCTTGTTGACCGCGCAAGCCTGCGCCGCGAAGGCCTCGTTGGCCTCGACGAGGTCGAGATCGTTGATAGACCAGCCGGCCTTCTCGAGCGCCTTGCGCGAAGCCGGGATCGGCCCGGTGCCCATGATCTGCGGATCGACGCCGGCGGTCGCCCAGGACACGATACGCGCCAGCGGCTGGATGCCGCGACGCGATGCTTCCTGTTCGGTCATCAGCACGGCAGCGGCCGCACCATCGTTGAGACCCGAAGCGTTGGCGGCCGTCACCGTGCCTTCCTTGTCGAACGCCGGGCGAAGCTTCGCCATTGCCTCCATGGTGGCGCCATGGCGGATATATTCATCCGCATCGACGGTCACGTCGCCCTTGCGCCCCTGGATGACGAAGGGAATGATCTCGTCGCTAAAACGTCCGGCCTTCTGCGCGGCCTCGGCCTTGTTCTGCGAGGCGACGGCGAACATGTCCTGCTCCTCGCGCGTCAGCTGCCACTGGCGGGCGATATTTTCGGCGGTCACGCCCATGTGGTAGCCGTAGAAGGCGTCCGTCAGGCCGTCCTTGATCATGGTATCGACCATCTTCATGTCGCCCATCTTGGTGCCGGCGCGCAGGTGTGCTGCATGCGGCGCCATCGACATGGATTCCTGGCCGCCGGCGACGATGATCTTCGCATCGCCGAGCGCGATCTGCTGCATGCCGAGCGCGACCGCGCGCAGGCCGGACCCGCAGAGCTGGTTGATGCCCCAGGCGGTCGCCTCGTTGGGAACGCCGGCCTTCATCGCCGCCTGCCGCGCCGGGTTCTGCCCCTCGCCCGCCGGCAGCACCTGCCCGAGGATGACTTCGTCGACTTCGGAGGCATCGACGCCTGCCCTATCGAGCGCGCCCTTGACGGCCGCGGCACCCAGTTCATGGGCGGCGACGGTGGCGAAAGCGCCGTTGAAAGAGCCGACAGCCGTACGGCCGGCGCTGGCGATGACGATAGACGGACTGGACATGAAGGTCTCCTCGTTTGCTCCACCACATATAGGTTGAAACTGACAAAGCTTCATCGCCAAGTCAAACGACAAGACAGCACATGCGAATTTTCGAAAGAACTTACGCTGCGTGAATTGTCTTGCACTAAAAGGGGCTTGCCGCATCGCACAAAGAGATTGTCACCGGCCCGATTTTGCGTCTACACTCCCAAGTGGAGGAATTTCAATGACAATAAGACGGGCTTTGGGAGATTCATATGGCGAAGAATGAGGGCCAGGTAGCAATCAAGAAATACGCCAATCGCCGACTGTATAATACCGGCACCAGCACCTACGTGACGCTGGAAGACCTGGCGGAGATGGTGAAGAAGGGAGAGGACTTCACCGTACAGGACGCCAAGAGCGGCGACGACATCACGCATTCCGTGTTGACGCAGATCATCTTCGAGCAGGAATCGAAGACCGGCAACACGCTGCTACCCATTTCCTTCCTACGCCAGCTGATCACCTATTACGGCGACCAGATGCAGATGGTGGTTCCGAGCTTCCTGGAACACTCCATGCGCGCCTTTACCGAACAGCAGACGCAGATGCGCGAGCAGGTGACACGCGCCTTCGGCGAAACGCCGCTGACGAAGAACCTGCAGCTGCCCATGCAGATGGTCGAGGACCAGGTGCGCCGCAACACCGAGATGTTCCAGCAGGCCATGCAGATGTTCTCGCCCTTCAAGGCGCCGGCGACTGCCGCCAAGGAAAGCCGCAAGGCCGAAGCCAAGGACATCGACGAACTGAAGGAACAGTTGCGCGCGCTTCAGAGCAAGCTCGACAGTCTCTGATACCAGCCAGAACGCTTCGCATCTCCTCAAGCCCGGAGCTCGGGGAGATGCCGAAACTCAAAGCCCGATAGAGACATCCCGCCCGGCGCTGCGGATCGATACCGCGAAGCCGCCGACGACATCGATCAGCGCGATCGTCAGAAGAATGAAGAACACCTGCGTCGCCGCATCGGGAACAAGCAGGAACTCCACCAGAAACGCGATGAATACAAGCATGGACAGCATGTGGTTGGCCAGGCTGCCGCGTGCGTTGCGCGTTGCGCGCAAGATCTCGAAGAACAGAACGACGAGCGCCACGACGATGAACAGGTCGCCGAGCGACATGCTCCAGATCGCCCCTGAGATCATCGACAGTACGATGAGGTCATTGTGGAGCGCGGGAAGTCCGCCGCTGCCCATGAACCCGACCATCGCAAGATTATAGAGAATGAAAGGCACGACCATCAGCGGAATTGCAGTGAACATCTGGCGGTATTCTCCCTCGGTGGAAGAATAGTGCCGTAAATCACCGCGTCACTTCAAGGGATCATGCGATATATTATTGCCAAAACGCAAAAGGCCGGCACACGGCCGGCCTTGCGAATTCTGCTGAAGCAGAACGCATAATGAAATTATGCGCTTTCCTTCGGCGTCAGAACCTGACGGCCGCGGTACATACCGGTCTTCAGATCGATATGGTGCGGGCGACGCAGTTCGCCGGAGTTCTTGTCTTCAACGTAGGTCGGGGCCTTCAGCGCGTCAGCAGAGCGGCGCATACCGCGCTTGGACGGGCTTGTTTTTCTCTTAGGTACAGCCATTTTTCTTACTCCACTTCACAGGCGAACACATCCAACGGCCAGACTGGCGGCCGAAACGACATATCGCGATTTCGGAAATTTTGCGCGCTTATACATGCCTTGGAGGGGCTTGACCAGTCCCCAGCTTTATTTTTTGAGATTCACTTGAATCTCTCATCAGACCTCGTCTTCCTCGACGATCCAGGGCTCCGCGCGCGCCGCGTCCTCCCAGGCCTTCCAGGCCGGAAGGGCCCTCATCGCCGCCATATAGCTCAACGTCTCGCCCGACGCCACCAGATCGTAGATCTCGAAGCGATTGACGACAGGCGCGAACATCGCATCGGCGCCGGAGAATTCACCAAACAGGAAGGGACCGCCGGAATGAGCGCGCAGATCCCGCCAGATCGTCTCGATGCGAGCCACATCGGCCATGACGCCGTCGGCAAGCGCCATCCGGCCCTTCGGGCGGCGCATGTTCATCGGACAGGCGTTGCGAAGCGCCCTGAAGCCCGAGAGCATCTCCATCGACACGGCGCGCGCCACGGCTCGCTTGTCGCGCGCCTTCGGCCACAGACCGGCTTCGGGATAGAGTTCGGCGACATATTCGATGATGGCGAGCGACTGCCACACACGGGTGGCGCCATGCTGCAGCACCGGGACCTGCCCGGTCGGCGAAAACGCCCGGAAATGCGGATTGCCGGCCGCGTTATCGAAGGGAACCAGAACTTCCTCGAACGGAATGCCAGCCGCCGTCAGCGCGATCCAGGGACGAAACGACCAGGAAGAATAGTTCTTGTTGCCGATATAGAGCGTCAGCCGGTCCAAAGATCTCTCCCTTGCACGCAAGCGCGGCCGAGCCGCACATCATCCTTCATACGTGCGATCACGCATGCCAGATGACATCTGGGGTCACCAGCGACATCTTCTGATGTCAGTCATAAATGCATCTGATGTATTCGCCGGAATTGCGTGCCCGGCGCTCGATGACACCCGCCAGACTGCGCAGGCCGCGGCCAGGTTTGCCGGCATTGCGGTCGATCGGATTGGGCAGCGACACGGCAAGCAAGGCCGCCTGCCGGCTGGTGAGCTTCGACGCCGGCACCTTGAAATGATAGCGCGCCGCCGCCTCGATGCCGTAGATGCCCGGGCCCCATTCGGCGATATTGAGATAGATCTCCATCAGCCGCCGCTTCGACCAGACGAAATCGGCGGTCACCGCCAGCGGCAGTTCCATCGCCTTTCGCACGAAGGAGCGGCTGTTCCACAAGAACAGGTTCTTCGCCGTCTGCATCGGAATGGTGCTGCCGCCGCGCGTCGCTTCACCGCGCAGCGTGTCGGTGACGAGCATCCGCATCTCGCCCCAGTCGACGCCGCCATGGAAACAGAATTGCCCGTCTTCCGACATCATCACCGATTGCACCAGAACCGGCGAGATCTGGTCGATCGACACCCATTGCCGGTCGTAGCCGCGCAAGAGCACTAGGTCGCGCAGCATCAAGGTCGAGACCGGATGGATGAAGGGCAGCACGTAAAGGAAGATCAGCGCATAGGGCAGAACAAGCAGCGCGGCAATCGCCAGAACAATACGCATCATAAGCGAACGACCCTTTAGCCAAACGAGGGCGCGCCGATGGATCGGCATGGCCATGCTGTCGTCTGTCTCCGGCGTGATGTCCAATTCCCCTGACCCAGTCTCGTTCCCCTCTTCTCCATACCGCCTGCAAACTGGCATGGCCAGACACAAAGGAAATCTTGGTTGCTCTGTCGACAATTCCGTTGCAAGCCCAAGCCCGCCCGTGCCAAACAACGCCGCATGAACGCGCATCTGAAGACATTCGAAAGCCGGCTCGCAGCCAACGCCCGTGAGATCGAAGGCGTGCTCGACGCGCTGCTTTCTCAAGCGGTCTTGGACGACGAGATCGCCCGTCCGGAAAACCTGCGCTCGGCCATGCATTACGCGGTGCTGAACGGCGGCAAGCGGCTGCGCCCGTTTCTGGTTGTCGAGACGGCAACGATGCTCGGCGGCAATCGCGACGCCGCCTTGCGGATCGGCGCGGCGCTCGAATGCGTTCACTGTTATTCGCTCGTCCACGACGATCTTCCCGCCATGGACGACGACGACTTGCGCCGTGGCAAACCGACGGTGCACATCGCCTATGACGAGGCCACCGCCATTCTCGCCGGCGACAGCCTGCTCACCTACGCCTTCGACATCATCGCCTCGACATCAGGTATCGACGAGGCGAGCAAGGTTGCGCTGATCCTGGCACTGTCGCGAGCCTCCGGCCTCGGCGGCATGGCCGGCGGACAGGCGCTCGATCTCGCCGCCGAGAAGCAGGCACCGGACGAACAGGGCATCATCATGCTCCAGGCGATGAAGACGGGTGCGCTCATCCGCTTTGCCTGCGAGGCGGGCGCCATCGTGGCCGGCAGCCCGGCTGAAGACCGCGCGACATTGCGCCGGTTCGGCGAACGCATCGGCCTCGCTTTCCAGCTGGCCGACGACATCCTCGACCTGACCGCCGACAGCGCCACCATGGGCAAGGCGACCGGCAAGGACGCCGGCCGCGGCAAGGGTACTCTGGTGGGCCTGCACGGCATGGCCTGGGCCGAGGCGACGCTCTCAGCCCACGTGAAGGAAGCCGAAGCGCTGTTGGCCCCCTATGGCGAGCGCGCCACGGTTCTCGTCGAAGCCGCCCGCTTCATCGCCGAGCGCAAGAGCTGAGACGGACAAGCGTTAGCAATCGCTGAAAAAGCGTCACCGAGACAAGATTCCGGCACCCGCTCGGGCCCTGCTCTCTTGCCGAGCGACGAGAACCGCGCCTAGAACTTGGCGAAAGGCCGCAACGATGCGCGGCCGTTCCCAAGAGAAGCGCCATGCACGAGACCCTCAGCTACCTTCCGCAAATCCTGCCGGCCTATATTGCCTATATCGTCGCCGTCATCAGCCCCGGCCCGGCCATCATGGCGATCGTCTCGACATCCATGGTGCATGGCCGCAAGGCCGGCATGACGATCTCGCTCGGCATTTTCGCCGGCTCCTTTACCTGGGCCTGCGCGGCGGCACTCGGGCTTGCCACCATCCTCAACACCTACGCGGTGGCGCTCGAAATCCTGAAGATATTCGGTGGCCTCTATCTGCTCTATCTCGCCTACAAGGCCTTCAAGGCCGTGCGCGCCAACCCCGACATCCAGCAGCCCACCACGCCGAAGAACATGTCGACACGCGCGCTGCTTCTGCGCGGCTACGGCATTCACGTCACCAATCCGAAAGCGATCTTCGCATGGCTGGCAATCATCGCGCTCGGCATGCCGCAGGGCGCGCCGGCATCCGTTGCCGGCCTGATCGTCGGCATCTGCCTGACGACGGGCTTCATCGTCTTCATGGGCTATGCCGTGCTCTTCTCGACACCGCAGGCGCTGAGAATCTATTCAAGCCTGCGCCGCTGGATCGAAGGCGCGATGGCGGCCTTCTACTGCTTCGCAGGGCTGAAGCTGCTGACCAGTCGCATCTGATTTTTGGATAGGAAAAGCGACAGCGCGGATTACTCCGCCGCCGTCCTGTTCTGGCCGAAGCGCTTTTCGATGTAATCGGCGACCAGCGCCTCGAAATCCGACGCGATATTGGGACCGCGCAGTGTCATCGCCTTCTGTCCGTCGATGTAGACGGGCGCCGACGGGCTCTCACCCGTTCCGGGCAGCGAAATGCCGATATCGGCATGCTTGCTCTCACCCGGGCCATTGACGATGCAGCCCATGACCGCGACGTTGAGCGCCTCGACACCCGGATACTTGTCACGCCACACGGGCATATTCTTGCGCAGGTCGTTCTGGATGTTCTGCGCCAGTTCCTGGAAGACCGTCGACGTCGTACGGCCACAGCCGGGACAAGCGGCGACGACGGGAATGAACTGGCGGAAGCCCATGACCTGCAGGATTTCCTGCGCCACTTGCACTTCGCGCGTGCGGTCGCCATTCGGCTCCGGCGTCAGCGACACGCGGATCGTATCGCCAATCCCGTGCTGCAGCACGTAGCCCATGGCAGCCGACGAAGCGACGATGCCCTTGGTGCCCATGCCGGCTTCGGTGAGGCCGAGATGCAGCGCATGGTCGGAACGCTCCGACAGCATGGAATAGACGGCAATCAGGTCCTGCACCTGGCTGACCTTGGCCGACAGAATGATGCGGTTGCGCGGCAGACCGATCTCTTCGGCGAGATTGGCCGAGATCAGCGCCGACTGCACGATCGCCTCGCGGGTAACCTGGCGCGCAGACAGCGGCGAACCGGCAGCCGAGTTCTGGTCCATCAGCGCGGTCAGCAGTTCCTGGTCGAGCGAACCCCAGTTGACGCCGATGCGCACGGGCTTGTCGTAGCGGATCGCCATCTCGATGATGTCGCCGAACTGCTTGTCCTTCTTGTCCTTGAAGCCGACATTCCCGGGATTGATCCGGTACTTCGCCAGCGCTTCGGCGCAATCGGGATGATCGGCAAGCAGCTTGTGGCCGATATAGTGGAAGTCGCCAACCAGCGGCACGTCCATGCCGAGACGCAGCAGCCGGTCGCGGATGCGCGGCACGGCGGCAGCGCTTTCATCGCGATCGACGGTGATGCGGACGAGCTCGGAGCCGGCCTTGAAGAGCGCGGCCACCTGGGCGACCGTCGCGTCGATATCGGCCGTATCGGTATTGGTCATCGACTGGACGACGACGGGCGCGCCGCCTCCGACGATGACGCCGCCGACATCGACGGCAACGGATGCGCGGCGCGGTTTCGGATCAAAATCCGTAGCTGAAGACATGGATAGAGCTCTTGAACCCTTAAATTTCGTGCCTTTCAGGTGGATCATGACCGCCCGCTTGTCAACCCGCGGCATCCATCACTTTGTTTGACGTCTGTCAGTGACCGCCACCGGAAATGCCGTCGGCGTAGCGCGCCAGATTGGAAAGCGCCAGCACCACGAGGAGCAGCACCGGCAGCGCCATGAAGACGACGGAGAAGCCGACATGCTCGGCCACGAAGCCGATAGCCGACGGCGCAACCAGCATGCCGGAATAGCCCATGGTGGTAACGACGGAGATACCGATACCGGCCTTCAGATGCGGAATATTGCCCGCGGCCGAGAAAGCGATCGGCACCATGTTGGAAATACCGATACCGCAGAAGGCGAAGCCGAGGATGGCGATCTCGGCATTCGGCGCGAAACCTGCGAGAAGCATGCCCGCGATGGCGAACAGGGTGCAGATCCTGAGCGTCATGACGCCGCCCAGGCGATCACGAACGAGGTCGCCGGCAAAGCGCATCGCCGCCATCGTCAGCGAGAAGGCCGCGAAGCCGAAGCCCGAGAGCGCAACCGAGGCACCGAGTTCCTCGCGGAGATAAAGCGCGCCCCAGTCGAGCACCGCACCTTCAGGCATCATCGAAAACAGCGCGACGAGACCGAGCAGCCAGGGCAGCGGCACCATCGGCAGGCGTGTCTTCTCTTTCTTCGTGTCGGGATGCGGCTGGTCGGCAAGGATCATGTTCCACGCAATGGCAAGCGTGATCGCCGCAAGAGCCGTGGCGACGACGGCATGAGTGAACACGCCGAAATGCGCGATCAGCAGCCCACCCAGGCCGGCGCCGATCAAGCCGCCCAGGCTCCAGAAGGCATGGCAGGACGACATGATCGCCCGCCGCATCGATTGCTCGACGGCAACCGCATTGGCATTCATGGCGACGTCCATGGCCCCCATGAAGCCGCCGAACAGAAAGATCGCGATTGCCGCCGTCACGATATTGGGCGCCAGCGTCAGCGCCAGCAGGCCGGGCAGCAGGCAAACAGCCATGGCGAGCGACACGACCCGCGATCCATGCCGCGCGATCTGCGCGCCGGCGATCGGCATCAGCGTCAGCGAGCCGATCCCAAGCACCAGGATCATCAGCCCGAGGTGGAACTTGCTGAGCTCCAGCCGCTCGGCGAATTCGGGGATCTTCGGTGCCCAGGAACCGACGGTGAAGCCGTTGATCAGGAACAGCAGCGACACCGCCGTCCTGTTCTTGGTGACGTAGCCGCTTCTGACCGGAAGCGCTGTGTTGACGTGATTATCCATGTCTCTTCCCATATGCACTGGCGCCGGCACTCCTCGTCCGGCGCGTCATTGAACGATATCTATTCGGTTTCGCCGGCAACCAGCGTCTTGCAGCCAAGGTCGCGATACCGCGCCAGCATCTGAGGATCGGCGTCGCGCTCGACCACGAGGCAGCCGCAATCGGCGGCCGAGAGCACACCATGTGGCGCGGCCGTGCCGAACTTGTCGGAGGTCACTGCAACGAGCACCTGCCGGCTCTTGGTCGCGACGAAGCGCTTGAACTCCGCGTCTTCGAAACCGAAGACGGTGACGCCAGCCGCGATATCGACGCCGCAAGCGCCGAGAATGCAGAGATCCGGCGACAGCGGCTCCATGTCACGCATCGCCTTCGCCCCCAGCGCGCCGCCCACCTGCCGGTCGATCAGTCCGCCGATCAGTATGACGTTGACGAGCGGCTTGTCGATCAGCGCCGCGGCAATCGACGGCGCATTGGTCACCGCCGTCAGCGGCAGATCCATCGGCAGTGCCATGGCGATCGCGAGATTCGTGCTGCCGGCATCGAAGAACACGGTCATATCGGCCGCGATCTGTGAAACGGCGGCCGCCGCCAACGCCTGCTTGCGGTCGCGCGCAATACCGGCGCGGTGATTGAGGCTGCCGCCGGCCGGCGAAACCGGCAGCGCGCCGCCATAGACCCGCTCGCAGAGCCCAGCCGCCGCCATCTCGCGCAGATCGCGGCGCACCGTATCCTCGGAGACGCCGAATTCCGCCGCAAGCTCGGCGGCAAGCACGCGCCCATGCGTCTGCAGCTTGCGCGAAATGACGCTCTTGCGCTCCTGCAGCAGAAGTTCGTTCGTGTTCATGCCGGATTTAGCCTGACCAATCTCAAATCGATTGAATCATGCATAAACCGATACAAACGTGCAAACAAGCGGGAGCGAACAAATCATCGCTTCACATTGTGAAACACTGAACACCAAAACCGTGATAAATGAGAAAAATATTCGCAATTGCCGATTTTCTTCGCAGTTTTTGACGCATCGCAACCTCGGCTTTTCTGCGATTTTCCGGCCATCGAACACACTGGTGAATTGGACAGACACATGAACCTCCTGAAGACCCTCGCAACCGCAGCACTGATCCAGGCCGCCGCCCTGATGCCGGCACTGGCCGGCGAAAACCTCGCCGCCATCAAGCAGGCTGGCGTGCTGAAGATCGGCACCGAAGGCACCTACGCCCCGTTCACCTTCCATGATGCCAGCGGCAAGCTTGTCGGCTTCGATGTCGAGATCGGCGAAGCTGTCGCGGCCAAGCTCGGCGTCAAGGCCGAGTTCGTCGAAGGCAAGTGGGACGGCCTGATCGCCGGCATCGACGCCAAGCGCTACGACACCGTCATCAACCAGGTCGGCATCACCGATGCGCGCAAGCAGAAGTACGACTTCTCCGAGCCCTACATCGCCTCCAAGGCCGTGCTCATCGTTCGCGACGGCGACGACAGCATCAAGACCTTCGCCGACCTCAAGGGCAAGAAGTCGGCTCAGTCGCTGACCAGCAACTTCGGCAAGCTCGCCGAGCAGTCCGGCGCCGAACTCGTCGGCACCGACGGCTTCGACCAGTCGATCCAGCTGGTACTGACCAAGCGCGCCGACGCCACCATCAACGACAGCCTGTCCTTCCTCGACTTCAAGAAGCACAAGCCCGACGCCCCGGTAAAGATCGCCGCACAGGAAGAGAATGCCGACCACTCCGGCATCATCATCCGCAAGGGCGAACCGGAACTGCTGGAAGCGATCAACAAGGCGCTCGTCGATATCAAGGCCGACGGCACCTACAAGACGATCTCCGACAAGTATTTCGGCCAGGACGTCTCGAAGTAAGTCTGAGCCACAGCGCAGATTTCCTCCCAACCCCTCCCCGCAAGGCGGAGGGGCTTTTTATTGGGCGCTTTCAGACTAACTTTGCACGCACGGTGCCGCCTCTTAGCCCCTCCCCCTTGTGGGAAGGGGTTGCGGAGGGGTATTCCACGTCGAACCGATAACCCCCGCGAAAGGGAACGCCCGTGCCGCACTGGCTTCAATTGATGGCGGATTCGCTCGTGCCCCTGTTGTGGGCCGGGCTGGTCTTCACCATTCCGCTGACATTGCTGTCCTTCACCTTCGGGCTCGTACTCGGCCTGATCACCGCGATCGCCCGGCTCTTCGGCGCCGCGCCCTTCGTGGCGATCGCCCGCTTCTACGTCTGGGTGATCCGTGGCACGCCGCTTCTGGTGCAGCTCTTCGTCATCTTTTACGGCCTGCCCAGCATCGGCATCCTGCTTGACGCCTTCCCGGCCGCCCTGATCGGCTTCACGCTGAACATCGGCGCCTACAGCTCCGAGATCATCCGCGCCGTCATCTCCTCTGTCCCCAAGGGCCAGTGGGAAGCCGCCTATTCGATCGGCATGAGCTGGCGCCAGGCGATGAGCCGCACCATCCTGCCGCAGGCCGGTCGCGTTGCCGTTCCGCCGCTGTCGAACACCTTCATCTCGCTGGTCAAGGATACGTCGCTCGCGGCAGCCATCACCGTGCCGGAACTCTTCCAGGCCGCCCAGCGCATCGTTGCTACCACCTATGAACCGCTGATCCTCTATATCGAGGCGGCCCTCATCTATCTCGCCCTAAGCTCAGTTCTCTCGGCCCTGCAGGTCAGGCTGGAGCGCCGCTTCGCCCGCTATGGCGGCATGCTGGAGGCAAACGCATGATCGAGCTATCGAACATCGAAAAACGCTTCGGCGACGCCGTCATCCTGAAGGATATCAGCATCCGCATTCCCGAAGGCAGCGTCACCGCGCTCGTCGGCCCCTCGGGCGGCGGCAAGAGCACGCTCCTGCGCTGCATCAACCTCTTGGAGATCCCGACAGCGGGCACGATCCGCCTCGGCGAGGAAACGCTGACCTTCAAGCCCGGCCAGAAGACCAGCTGGCAGGCGATCCAGAAGATCCGCCGCCAGACCGGCATGGTCTTCCAGAATTTCCAGCTCTTCCCCCACCAGACGGCGATCGAAAACGTCATGGAAAGCCTGGTGACCGTCCTCAAATGGCCGAAGGAAAAGGCCCGCGAGCGGGCCATGGAGCTCCTGACCAAGGTCGGCATGGCCCACAAGGCCGATGCCTGGCCCTCGACGCTCTCGGGCGGCCAGCAGCAGCGCGTGGCGATCGCCCGTGCGCTTGCCCCCTCTCCCCGCGTACTCCTCTGCGACGAACCGACATCCGCGCTCGACCCGGAACTCTCCGCCGAAGTCGTCGACGTCCTCGGCCGCCTCGCCAGCGAAGGCACGACCATGGTCATGGCGACCCACGATCTCAGGCTCGCCTCGAAGATCGCCAACGACGTTGTCTTCCTGGAAGCGGGAAGCGTGGTCGAGACCGGAAGCGCGCGAAACATTTTCACCGCCCCGGAACGCGACCGCACCAAGCGCTTCATATCGACGATCAACGCCGCGCATACCTACGATATCTGAGGGCAAACGTCCCGATAACGCAGACATGAAAAAGGCGGCTCCGAGGCCGCCTTTTTCAATTCATTGACTGATGATCAGCCGGCGTAAGTGACCAGCAGGTCCTTGGCGTCGATCTGGTCGCCGGCCTTGACGAGAACTTCGGCGATCGTGCCGTCCTTCTCGGCGTGGATCGCCGTTTCCATCTTCATGGCTTCGATCGACACCAGCACGTCGCCGGCGCTGACCGTCTGGCCGGACGAAACGAAGGCGCGGGAGATGACGCCCGGCATCGGCGCGCCGACATGGGCGGCATTGCCAGGCTCCGCCTTGCGGCGGGCAGCGGCGCCGGTGGCGCCATGGGCGCGATCCGGAACCTTGATGCGACGCGGCTGGCCGTTGAGCTCGAAGAACACCGTGACCATGCCCTGGCTGTCGGTGCCGCTCATCGCCTGGTTGACGATGACGAGCGTCTTGCCCTTCTCGATATCGGCAAACAGCTCCTCGCCGTCGCCAAGGCCGTAGAAATAGGCAGGCGTCGGCAGAACCGAGACCGGGCCGTAGGTGTCGGACGCCAGCGCGAAGTCGGTGAAGACCTTCGGATACATCAGATAGGAGGCGAACTCGAAGTCGTTGACCTCGCGCTCCAGCTTGGTCTCGATCGTCTTGCGTTCCGCATCGAGATCAGCGTCTTCAAGCAGCGAGCCGGGACGAACCGTATAGGGGGCGTCGCCCTTCAGCGCCTTCTTCTGCAGCGCTGCCGGCCAGCCCGACGGCGGCTGACCGAGATCGCCCTTCAGCATCGAGACGACGGATTCGGGGAAGGACACTTCCTTATCGGCGCTGACGACGTCGGCGACGCTCAGATCCTGGGAGACCATCATCAGCGCCATGTCGCCGACCACCTTGGAGGACGGCGTCACCTTGACGATATCGCCGAACATCTGGTTGGCGTCGGCATAGGCCTGCGCCACCTGGTGCCAGCGGGTCTCGAGACCGAGCGAGCGGGCCTGTTCCTTGAGATTGGTGAACTGGCCGCCCGGCATCTCGTGCAGATAGACTTCCGACGCCGGTCCCTTGAGATCGCTTTCGAAGGCCGCGTATTGGTGGCGCACCGCTTCCCAGTAGAAGGAGATGCGGCGGATCCATTCCGGATCGAGGCCCGGATCGCGCTCGGAGCCGCGAAGCGCTTCGACGATCGAGCCCAAGCACGGCTGCGAGGTGTTGCCCGACAGCGCGTCCATGGCCGCATCGACGGCATCGACGCCGGCGTCGACGGCAGCCAGAACGGTCGCGGCCGCGATGCCCGACGTGTCGTGCGTATGGAAGTGGATCGGCAGGCTGGTCGCCTCACGCAGCGCCTTGAACAGCACCTTGGCGGCGGCCGGCTTCAACAGGCCGGCCATATCTTTCAGCGCGATGATATGCGCGCCGGCCTTTTCGAGCTGGACAGCGAGATCGGTATAATACTTCAGATCATACTTCGGACGCGCCGAGTTCAGGATGTCGCCGGTATAGCAGATCGCCGCTTCGCAAAGCTTGTTCTCTTCGGCGACCGCATCCATCGACACGCGCATGTTCTCGACCCAGTTCAGGCAATCGAAGACGCGGAAGAGATCGATGCCGCCGGCAGCGGCCTGGCGGACGAAGTATTTGACGACGTTATCGGGGTAGTTCTTGTAGCCGACGCCGTTGGCACCGCGCAGCAGCATCTGCAGCAGCAGGTTGGGCGCCGCCTCGCGCACCTGAGACAAGCGCTCCCACGGATCTTCCGTGAGAAAGCGCATCGAGACGTCGAAGGTGGCGCCGCCCCAGCATTCCAGCGAGAGCAGGTTCGGCAGCGCATGCGCGTAGGTGCCGGCGATGCGGGCGATATCATAGGTGCGCATGCGGGTCGCGAGCAGCGACTGATGGCCGTCGCGCATCGTCGTGTCGGTCATCAGCACGCGCTTTTCGTTGCGCATCCATTCGCCGAATTTCTTCGGACCCAGCGTGTCGAGCAGCTGCTTGGTGCCGTCCTTGATCGTCGTGCCGTTGGTGTAGGGCACGACGGGCTCCGCGGCATCCGCGGTCGGGCGCGGCCGATCCTTGGCTTCCGGGTGACCGTTGACGGTGACGTCGGCCAGATAGGTCAAGAGCTTCGTCGCGCGGTCCTGGCGCTTCACCTGCTGGAACAGCTCTGGCGTCGTGTCGATGAAGCGGGTGGTGTAGCTGTTATCCTTGAACTTCGGATGCGTGATGATCGCTTCCAGGAAGGTCAGGTTGGTGGCGACGCCGCGGATACGGAATTCGCGCAGCGCGCGGTCCATGCGCGAGATCGCTTCTGACGGGCTCGGCGCCCAAGCGGTGACCTTGACCAGCAGCGGATCGTAATAGCGGGTGATGATGGCGCCCGAATAGGACGTGCCGCCATCGAGACGAATGCCGAAGCCGGAAGCCGAACGGTAGGCGGTGATGCGGCCGTAATCCGGGATGAAGTTGTGCTCCGGATCCTCGGTCGTGATGCGGCACTGCAGGGCATGGCCATTGAGCTTGATATCAGCCTGTGCGGGCACGCCCGATTCCGGCGTGCCGATCGCGAAGCCGTCGAGGATATGGATCTGCGCCTTGACGATATCGATGCCGGTGACGACTTCGGTGACCGTGTGCTCGACCTGGATGCGCGGGTTGACTTCGATGAAGTAGAATTTGCCGGTATCGGCATCCATCAGATATTCGACGGTGCCGGCACCGACATAGCCGGTGGCACCCGCGATCTTCAGCGAGTAGGCGGCCAGTTCCTGGCGCTGCGCTTCACTGAGATAAGGGGCTGGCGCGCGCTCGACGACCTTCTGGTTACGGCGCTGAATCGAGCAGTCGCGCTCGAAGAGATGAACGACATTGCCGTGGGTGTCGCCGAGAATCTGGCTTTCGACGTGGCGGGCGCGCTCGACGAGCTTTTCGAGATAGACCTCGTCCTTGCCGAAGGCGGCCATCGCCTCGCGCTTGGCTTCGGTGACTTCGCGGGCAAGATCCTTCGGATCGCGAATGGCGCGCATGCCGCGACCGCCGCCGCCCCACGAGGCCTTGAGCATGACAGGGTAGCCGATCTCGTCGGCCATCTTGGCGACGACAGCCATATCATCCGGCAGCGGATCGGTGGCCGGCACCACGGGAACGCCGACCGAGATGGCCAGATTGCGGGCCGCCACCTTGTTGCCGAGCTGGCGCATCGTGTCGCCCGTCGGGCCGATGAAGATGATGCCGGCCTTGTTGCAGGCATCGACAAATTCGGGGCTTTCCGACAACAGGCCGTAGCCCGGATGGATCGCATCCGCTCCGGAGAGCTTGGCGACGCGGATGACTTCGTCGATCGACAGGTAGCTCTCGATCGGGCCGAGGTCGCGCGCCAGATGCGGACCGCGGCCGACCTGGTAGCTCTCGTCCGCCTTGAAGCGATGCAGCGCCAGTTTGTCTTCCTCAGCCCATATCGCGACCGTTTTTATCCCGAGCTCGTTGGCAGCGCGAAACACGCGGATGGCAATTTCGGAACGGTTGGCGACAAGGATCTTGGAAATGGGCAAATGCAGTCTCCTCACGGCATAAAAACGGGCAATGCTGCACCCGCGAAAGGAGTCTTAACCCGCTGTCACGGAAAGTTCAATTTCCCACGACGACGCAAGATCGAATTTCTCTAAACTAGCTAGCTGATGAGCCCATGGCGGAACGCAACGGCCACGGCATGCTGGCGGTTCTTTGCCTTCAGCTTGTCCTGCAGGCCGTTCATGTACCAGTCGACCGTATGGTTGGAGATCTGCAACAGCTTGCCGATCTCGACCGACGTCAGGCCCTCCGCGAGATATTGCAGGATTTCCATTTCCCGGCGCGTGAGCCGCGTGTCCGCACCGGAGAGATCGTCCGATACCAAACCGTCTTCACCGCGCAGTTCGAGAATGCGCCAGAATGCACGCTTGGCGATCGCATCGAAGAGGGTCATTTCGAGCGGAGACAGATCGACAGGCTTGCCGCCAATGGTCAGATAGCCGAGCACGCCGCTTCTTCCATGCACTGGAAATGTGTAGCCATCCTTCAGGCCATAGCCCAAAGCGGCCGACATCATCTGCTCCATCCGCCGATAGTGCGGATCCTTGCGGAACGCCGCCAGGCCATCCTTCCAGCGGAACGGCTGTTGCGCGAAAGCCAGATAGCGGATCGTCGGATCGCTCAGCATGTATTTCTTGCTGACATAGACCTGCGGCCAGCCCTCGGGCCATTCGCCGGCGAGCACCGCTCCGGTCATATCCTCGCTATGCTTCGGATACCGGAGCAGCCCATGAAACTCGAAGCCATAAGACAGGACGACGTGCCGCAGCTCCTCGACCACCGCCTCCGGCTTCCGGCACTCTTCAAGAACGACAAGTAATTGAATTAATGAATGAATATTCACTAAAATGCCCCCATCCCATCACAGGCTTTTAAGTGAAGCCGCTGCGACAGGACTTGCCCCGATAGCGAACGGTTATCGATGCAATTAAATTAGAGTTCAGAATATCGTTTATGGTTGTGCCAGTTTGACGCGACAACGCAAGGGTTAAATGTCGAGCCTTTTCATTTCACTAAGAAATTTTTCCATATCTGGCATCCGCTCATGAAACCGAGCATGAGCGCGACGGCGAAATTCCAACAATGAATGCCTTGTTAATCGCCAGTTCAGATAGGTTTTTGTAGCATCGCAACATCCGCTATTTCGCAGATGCACAAAGAGGAATTCGCCGTGTCGCTTTTCAAGGTCTATGCAAGAGCTTTGCGCTATCTTGGCGCCTATAAGTTCCGCGTATCCCTGGTCGTTATCGCGAACATCGTGCTCGCAGCGATCACCATCGCCGAGCCGATCCTTTTCGGCCGCATTATAGATGCAATTTCCGGCAAAGGCGAGGTCAAGCCGATCTTGTTCATGTGGGCCGGTTTCGCCGTCTTCAACACGATCGCCTTCGTTCTGGTCGCCCGCGAGGCTGACCGTCTGGCGCATGGCCGTCGCGCGACGCTTCTGACGGAAGCTTTCGGCCGCATCATTTCCATGCCGCTCTCCTGGCATCATCAGCGTGGCACGTCCAATGCCCTGCATACGCTGCTGCGCGCCTGTGAGACGCTGTTCGGCCTCTGGCTCGAATTCATGCGCAACCACCTCGCGACCGCTGTTGCCATCGCCATCCTCATCCCGACTGCGATCTCGATGGACGTCCGTCTGTCCGGCGTGCTTGTCGTGCTTGGTATCGCCTACTGGTTGATCGGCCGCCTCGTCATGAGCCGCACGAAGGATGGCCAGGCTTCGGTCGAAAACCACTACCATACGGTTTTCTCGCATGTCAGCGACTCGATCAGCAACGTCTCGGTGCTGCACAGCTACAACCGTATCGAAGCTGAAACCAAGGCCCTGAAGTCCTTCACCGAACGCCTGTTGCAGGCCCAGTACCCGGTTCTCGACTGGTGGGCGCTGGCCGGCGCGATGAACCGCATGGCCTCGACGATCGCCATGATGATCATTCTCGTCATCGGTACCGTCATGGTCCAGGCCGGCGAGCTGCGCATCGGTGACGTCATTGCCTTCATCGGCTTTGCCAACCTCCTGATCTCGCGTCTCGACCAGATGCGCCAGTTCGCCTCGCAGATTTTCGAGGCCCGTTCCAAGCTCGAGGACTTCTATGCTCTCGAAGACTCGGTCCGCGACCGCGAGGAGCCTGCCGGCAACGCCGACATCACCGACGTGAAGGGCGAAGTCGAGTTCCGCAACGTGTCGTTCCGCTTCGGCAACACGGCCCAGGGCCTGCACAACGTGTCCTTCACCGCCAAGGCTGGCCAGACGGTTGCGATCGTCGGTCCGACCGGCTCGGGCAAGACCACGATGATCAACCTGCTGCAGCGCGTCTATGACCCCGACAGCGGCCAGATCCTCGTCGACGGCCACGATACGACGAAGATCACCCGCAAGTCGCTGCGTCGCTATATCGCCACCGTGTTCCAGGACGCAGGCCTGCTCAACCGCTCGATCAGCGACAACATTCGCCTCGGCCGGGAGAACGCTTCGGATGAAGACATGCGCCGTGCGGCTGAAGCTGCCGCTGCAGCGGACTTCATCGAGACCCGCGAAGACCAGTACGACACCCATGTCGGCGAACGCGGCAACAGGCTTTCGGGTGGCGAGCGCCAGCGTGTGGCCATCGCCCGTGCCATCCTCAAGGATGCGCCGATCCTGGTGCTGGACGAGGCGACGAGCGCGCTCGACGTCGAAACTGAAAACCGCGTGAAGGCTGCGATCGACAATCTTCGTCAGAACCGCACCACCTTCATCATCGCCCACCGTCTGTCGACGGTTCGCGAGGCCGACAAGGTTCTCTTCCTCGACAACGGCCGCGTCGTCGAAGAAGGCAGCTTCGACGAACTCAGCCAGAGCAACGGCCGCTTCGCCGCACTGCTCCGCGCCAGCGGTATCTTGACGGACGAGGAAGTCCGCAAGGCACACACGACCGAAGCCGCCTAACACAGGCGCTTCCCGAAAACGATCGAAGCCGGATGGTTCTGCCATCCGGCTTTTTTCTTGCCTGACAGGCCGCACGTCTAGATAATCCGGAACTTGAGCCGGGAGCCCCGTATGCAGGTCAAACGAATTGTCGCCAATATCGCGACCATCGATCAGAAGGCCGCCAGGTCTTTCTATCAGGACATCCTCGGCCTTAAGCTGCTGATGGATCACGGCTGGATAGCAACCTATGGCTCCGACCAGCAGATGGCGGTTCAGATGAGCGTTGCCAGCGAAGGCGGCTCCGGAACACCCGTGCCGGGCCTGTCGATCGAAGTCGATGACGTCGATGAGGCATTTTCAGCCATGGGCGCCGCCGGTTTCGAAATCACCTACGGGCCGGCAGATGAGCCCTGGGGTGTACGACGCTTCTATGTCCGGGATCCCTTTGGCACCCTCGTGAACATCGTCTCGCATACAGGCTGAACTAGAGGCCTGCGCAAGGGGTGTTAGACTAAAGTCATAATCCCAAAGCCGCTCTCCGTAAGCGTGGTGTTTTCTGGCACACTTTCCTCGGGCGAACCGCGACCAGGGGTATGCTTTGAGGAGAGTATGGTCGCGCGCCGCATTTCACATCATTCTGTGGAGGACAGAACATGGCAAATGTCGCAAGCGTCGGGGGCGCGAAAGCCGGACCGATGACATCGGAGGAGAAGAAGGTCATCTTCGCCTCCTCGCTTGGCACTGTATTCGAGTGGTACGATTTTTATCTCTACGGCTCGCTCGCCACCTATATCGGCGCGACCTACTTCACCCAATATCCAGAAGCCACCCGCAACATCTTCACGCTGCTGGCCTTTGCCGCCGGCTTCCTGGTGCGTCCGTTCGGTGCGCTGGTCTTCGGCCGCCTCGGCGATCTCGTCGGCCGCAAATACACCTTCCTGGTGACGATCCTGATCATGGGTCTCTCGACCTTCCTAGTCGGTATCCTTCCCGGTGCCGCCACCATTGGCATCGCTGCTCCGATCATCCTGATCGCGCTTCGCCTGCTGCAGGGCCTGGCGCTCGGAGGCGAATATGGCGGGGCAGCCACCTATGTGGCCGAGCACGCGCCGAACGGCCGCCGCGGCTACTTCACCTCTTGGATTCAAACGACCGCTACGCTCGGCCTCTTCCTGTCGCTGATCGTCATCGTCGGCGTCCAGTTCATCATGGGCAAGGAAGCCTTCGCCGCCTGGGGCTGGCGCATTCCGTTCCTG
Source organism: Hyphomicrobiales bacterium (assembly GCA_900467745.1). Classification (GTDB taxonomy): domain Bacteria; phylum Pseudomonadota; class Alphaproteobacteria; order Rhizobiales; family Rhizobiaceae; genus Rhizobium. The sequence continues at coordinate 37,058 of UBQW01000013.1, read as the reverse complement.
GTCTCGGTCGTCCTTCTCGGGGTCTCCGTCTGGATCCGCGTGCGGATGAACGAATCCCCCGCCTTCCAGAAAATGAAGGCGGAAGGCAAGGGCTCCAAAGCGCCGCTGACGGAAGCATTCGGTCAGTGGAAGAACGCCAAGATCGCCCTCATCGCTCTGCTCGGCGCCACCATGGGCCAGGCGGTCGTCTGGTACGGCGGTCAGTTCTACTCGCTGTTCTTCCTGCAGAACGTTCTGAAGGTCGACCTGCAGGCAGCCAATATCATGGTCGCCGTCGCCCTCATTCTTGCGACACCGTTCTTCGTCATCTTCGGCGGCCTGTCGGACAGGATCGGCCGCAAGCCGATCATCATGGCTGGCCTCCTGATCGCGGCTGTGACCTACAATCCGCTGTTCAAGGCGCTGACCTGGACCGCCAACCCGGCGCTCGCCGAAGCCCAGGCCTCGGTCCGGGCAACGGTCACGGCCGACCCGACGGACTGCAAATTCCAGTTCAACCCGACGGGCACGTCGAAATTCACCAGCTCCTGCGACGTGGCGACAGCCTTCCTGACCAAGAACTCGGTGCCTTATGATGTCGTCCCCGGCCCTGCCGGCCAGCCGGCGACTGTGAAGATCGGCGATGAAACCATCACCAGCTTCGACGCAGTCGCAGCCGGCGACAAGGCCAAGGGCCTGACGGCGGCATTCGAGAAGAGCGTCAACATCGCGCTCCACGACGGTGGCTACCCGCTGAACCGCGGCGCCATCAAGGTGCCTGACGCGAAGCTCGATGCCTTCATCGCCGCCAATCCCGAGCTCGCGCTGAACGCCGATGCGATCCGCGCAGGGACCAAGGAGACGATGCCGGCCGACAAGCTGGTGGCAGCCAAGCTGCTGACGTCGGATGAAGCCAACGGCGTCACCGACATGGCGGTCTACAACATCGCCGGCGGCGGCACCTTCGCCATGGCGGCCGATCCTGCACGCGTCAACTGGATCGGCACGATTGCCATCCTGTTCGTGCTGGTTCTTTATGTGACGATGGTCTACGGCCCGATCGCCGCATTGCTGGTCGAACTCTTCCCGACCCGCATTCGCTACACCGGCATGTCGCTGCCCTATCACATCGGCAACGGCTGGTTCGGCGGCCTGCTACCGGCAACGGCATTCGCAATGAGTGCGGCCACCGGCGACATCTACTTCGGCCTCTGGTACCCGATCATCTTCGCCGCGATCACGCTTGTGATCGGCCTGATTTTCCTGCCGGAAACCAAGAACCGCGATATCCACGCAATGGATTGATCTTGCCCGAAAAGACAGACAAGGCCCGGCGCTCCAAAGGCGCCGGGTTTTCTATGGCCGGAAACAGCCGCTTGGGTTGCGGCCAGCCGCCGGCACCGGGGCGAAACAGAAGATTGTGGCGCGCATAAACGATGGCAATCATCAGCGAAAACCACCCGCCGAGCGCCAGGCCGGCGATCACGTCGCTCGGATAATGTGCGCTCACCATGACCCGCGTCATGCCGAACCACAGCGCACAAGCCACGAAAGCAATGCGATAGCGCGGGAAGAGCAGCGCGAAGGCGGCGAAGAAGGCGCCGATCGTCGTCGCGTGGCCTGATGGGAAGCTTTCGAAGGAATGACCGGAGAACGACGAAAACGAGAAGATGCCGTAGTCCTGGAAATGCTCCGGCCGGGCCCGCCCGATCAGCCGCTTCAGGAGATTGGCGACCAATCCCGAAAGCGCGATCGAGGTAAGGAGATAACAGCCGATCCAGCTGACCCTGAGTGCCTGCAAGCGGTGGCGGACGCTGGTGGCGGTGCGCGACGATGCCCAGCCCTGGAACAGAAGGAAGGCAGTGACGATGATGATCCAGTCGGACTTGCCGAAATCGGTCAACATCAGGCCGATCCTGCGAATGGTTGGCGGCACGTGATCGCCGCCGACAGGACCGTCGAACAACAAAAGCGAGAGGATAACGGCGTTAACGGTGACGAATAGACAGGATTGCCAACGCAGGTGCGGCATGCCGTGACGACAGCGGAGCCTACGTTTCTCAAGTGAAGAGAGAAAGGATTTCATGTCTGTCGGCGGTCCTGGTCAGGGGTTGTCGATCAACGACCAAGACCTAGCAGAGGCAGACTACAGAATTTTTACGGAGGCGCTTACAACAAACGACTAAGCCGCGGTATCGGCCACCCGCCATCCCTCCCGATCGAGAACACCAGACCGAAGCGTGCAAACAGCACCGATGTGGCAAAAGCGATCCACGCGCCAAGCGCCAGCCCCGCCGTAACGTCGCTCGGATAGTGCACGCCGATGATGATGCGGGTTGCGCCGAGCCAGAGACCAATGGCCACGAAGCCGAGGCGAAAACGGGGAAAGAGCAGCGCCAGCGCCATGAACAACGCCCCGATATTCGCCGAATGCCCGGACGGAAAACTCTGGTGCAGGAAATCCATGTTGAACGGCGCGAAACTGAAGATACCCTCCTGATCATAAATCAGCGGCCGGGCGCGACCGATCGCAAACTTCAGGGAGTTGGCGATGATGGCGGTGAACAGGACGGATAGCGCGACATAGGCAGTCATCTGCCCGAAATAGATCATCCGGAACCGCTCGCGCACTTTCCACAAGCGCCGTCGGACCAGATAAGCGGTTGCAACAATGGTTGTAAGCCCGGCGAGAATCCAGGCAAGCCTGCCGATGTCGGTGATATCACCGGCAAGCGTGACCAGCGGCTGCGCCAGTTCCTTCGCCGCAATACCGAGCGGGCGATCGAACACGAAAAAGGCGATGGCCACGGCATTGATCGCGGAAAAGGCAAACCCCTTCCAGGGAACCCGGCGATGGATCGTGCGGCGCGCCTGGTAGCGCTTTTTCAGATAGCCCCAGAAACCCGGCCTTCGATCGTCGCTCTCGCTCATTCCACTCCCGCTCTTTTATCAATAGAGGAGGGAGATAGGGGCTGCGGCGGTTGCCTTCAATGCAAAGGCCCTCCGCATCCTGAGATGCGAAGGGCCTGAAAGGTGTTTCACGTGAAAAATCAGGCTGAAAGCGCCTTGAACTCGGAGAGGATCGCCTCGCCCATCTCGACCGTACCGACCTTCTTGGCGCCGTCGGCCATGATATCGGCGGTGCGGATGCCCTTGTCGAGCACGTTTGCGATTGCCTTCTCAAGGTTGTCGGCTTCCTTGACCATGCCGAAGGAATAGCGCAGGCACATGGCAAACGAGGCGATCATCGCGATCGGGTTGGCAATGCCCTTGCCGGCAATGTCAGGTGCCGAACCGTGCACCGGCTCGTAAAGCGCCTTGCGCTTGCCGGTCTTGCCGTCAGGCGCGCCGAGCGAAGCCGATGGCAGCATGCCGAGCGAGCCCGTGAGCATGGCGGCAACGTCGGACAGCATGTCGCCGAACAGGTTGTCGGTGACAATGACGTCGAACTGCTTCGGTGCGCGCACCAGCTGCATGCCGCCGGCATCCGCCAGCATGTGCTCGAGCTTGACGTCCGAATACTTGTCCTTGTGGGTCGCGGTCACGACCTGGTTCCACAAAACGCCCGACTTCATGACGTTGCGCTTTTCCATCGAGCACACACGGTTCTGGCGCGTGCGGGCCATTTCGAAGGCCACGGCCGAGATACGCTCGATTTCGTAGGTATCGTAGACCTGCGTATCGATGGCGCGCTTCTGGCCATTGCCGAGATCCGTGATGGTCTTCGGCTCGCCGAAATAGACGCCGCCCGTCAGTTCGCGGATGATCAGGATATCAAGACCCTCGACCAGCTCCGGCTTCAGCGAGGAAGCGGCAGCGAGCGCCGGGTAGCAGATGGCGGGACGGAGGTTGGCGAACAGCTCGAGATCCTTGCGCAGGCGCAGCAGGCCGGCTTCCGGGCGCACTTCATAGGCAACGTCGTCCCACTTCGGGCCGCCGACGGCGCCGAAGAGAACCGCGTCCGCTGCAAGCGCCTTCTGCATGTCGGCTTCAGAGATCGCCGCGCCATGCGCGTCATAGGCGCTGCCACCGACCAGACCTTCGTCGGTCACGAAGCCGGCGGACATTTCCTCGTTCATGTAAGCGATGATCTTGCGGACCTCGCCCATGGCCTCGGGACCAATGCCGTCACCCGGCAGCAGGAAAAGATTGCGCGTCGTCATGAAACCCTCCGGGAAAAACAAGTTGCGGCTTATTATCCCTCGGCAGAAGGCATTTCAAGCGACCAAGAGGCCGTTTCGGTACGGTTAGCGCCAGAGTTGAACGAACGGTTGAACGATCGGTTGACCCCTCGATTTGCATCGGCAACAAGGAGGGCATCGTGACCATGACCCGGAAAACGCCCATGCCCGCCGCACCGCTCCATCTCGACACCCCGCTCTTTCAGACATCCGCCGACTATAGCGCTGCAAACCGGCCGCTCTGGCTGAAGCTGGACGCGCTGCAGCCGGCGGGAAGCTTCAAGCTGCGCGGCGTCGGCAGGTTGTGCCAGCATGAGGTGGAAAACGGCGCCAAGGAAATCTTCTGCGCCTCCGGCGGCAATGCCGGCATCGCCGCTGCCTATGCCGGCCGTGCGCTCGGCGTGCCCGTCACCATCGTCGTGCCGGAAACCACCTCCGAGGACGTTCGCCGCTCGATCGCCGCGACCGGCGCCGCCGTCCTCGTCCATGGCTCCGTCTTCGACGAGGCCAACGCCCATGCGGTCAATCTCGCCGCAGAGCGCAAGGCCGCCTATGTTCACCCCTTCGACCATCCGCTGCTCTGGGAAGGCCACGGCACGCTGATTGACGAAGTGGTGGCCAAGGGCGCCGAGTTCGATTGCGTGATCGCCAGTGTCGGCGGCGGCGGCCTGCTTGCCGGCATCGTCGCCGGCCTGAAACGCAACGGTCTTGATGATGCGCCAGTCATCGCCGTCGAGACAGAAGGCGCCGCATCCTTCAACGCCAGCCTGGCCGCCGGCGAACACATCACCCTGCCCGCCATCACATCGATCGCCACCTCGCTCGGCGCCCGCCAGGTCGCCCAGCATGTCTTCGACCTTCCCAGACATCATCCGATCGAGAGCGTGACGGTGACCGACGCCGAAGCCGTCGCCGCCTGCCTGAAATTCGCCGACGCCTATCGCATCCTCGTCGAACCCGCCTGCGGCGCCGCCCTTGCGGTCGCCGACACCCACCCCGACCTCTTCGCCCCCTTCAAGAACCCGCTGATCGAGGTCTGCGGCGGCATCGGCGTGTCGCTGGAAAAGCTCAAGATGTGGAGAGAACGGCTGCTCTGAAGCCAAAGAAAAGCCGGCGGGACGGACCCACCGGCTTGATCATGCAATCCTGTCGAGGCGCTTAGGCGGCCCAGGGATGAGAAGCGGCGTTGGCCTTTTCGAACTGGTCGATTTCCTTGCCCTTTTCCATCGTCAGGCCGATATCGTCGAGACCGTTCAGCATGCAGTGACGCTTGAAGGCATCAAGATCGAACTTGATGGAGCCGCCGTCGGGACCGGTGATTTCCATGTTTTCCAGGTCGACCGTCAGGATGGCGTTGGAACCACGCGAGGCGTCGTCCAAGAGCTTTTCCAGATTTTCCGGGCTGACCTTGATCGGCAGAATGCCGTTCTTGAAACAGTTGTTGTAGAAAATGTCGGCGAAGCTGGTGGAGATCACGCAGCGGATGCCGAAATCGAGCAGCGCCCACGGCGCGTGCTCGCGCGAGGAGCCGCAGCCGAAATTGTCGCCGGCGACGAGGATCTTGGCGTTCTGGTAGGCCGGCTTGTTGAGGACGAAATCCTCGTTCGGCGTGCCGTCTTCATTGTAGCGGGCTTCCGCGAAGAGACCCTTGCCGAGGCCGGTGCGCTTGATCGTCTTCAGGTAATCCTTCGGGATGATCATGTCGGTGTCGATGTTGACAACCGGCAGAGGGGCGGCGACGCCCGTCAGCTTGGTGAATTTTTCCATGGCCTGGCCTCCAGTTCGGCAGAGATAGTGTGTTGATCAGCGTTTAGTCCAGTTTCCCGGCAAAATGAAGGGGAATCTGCAGCCCCGGCCAGCGCCCTGAAGAATCAGCCGGCCGGGCGCGATTGATCTAGCCGACCTTGGCGGGCTCGTTCATCGCCCAGGACACACCGAAGGGGTCGCGCAGCTGACCATAGCGATCGCCCCAGAACATGCGCTCGACGGGCATGACGACCTCGACGCCGGCCTTCACCGCCCGATCCCACCAGAGATCGATATCGTCGACGACGAGCTGCAGCGAGAAACCCTGGTGCGGCCGAAAGGGGTGGCCGTGTTCGGGATAGGCGTCGCTCAGCATCAGCGAGCTACCGTTGATATAGAGATGCACATGCATCGTGCGTCCATTTTCATCGGGCGGCACGACGAATGCCTGCTCGGCACCGAAAGCCACCTTGTAGAATTCCGCCGCCTTCAGCGCGCCGTCGACGGTGATGTAGGGGAGCAGCCCGTTCTTGACCGGCGGCATGGCCATCTGGCCGGTTTGCGTTTCGCTTTCCATGCAGTCCTCCATTGATGCCTGAGCGTGATGCTTGTGCAGCCACAAGCCTTGCCGCATCTAGGACGCGCGAGCAAAACGCCAGCCGACAGACCGAATGAAATAAATGCGAGACGCCAGAAGCGATCGGTGAGAGGCGATCAGAGATCGATGATCGTGCCGCGACCGTCGTTCCAGATGCGCATGGGTTGACCATCGCGCGTCTTGGACTTCGCCCTTGCGCAGACCGGAGCCGCCTTCATCTTCAGCGAGAGCGCGCGGCCAACCATCAGCACCGTCAGAATGGCGCCAACGGCGAGCGTCACCGAAAAGGTGAAGAGCGCCAATGCTGCGAATGCGGTGATGCCTGCAAGCAAAAGGAAGACGGAACGAATATTCTGCATGGGTTTGAAACCTTTCTAGGAAAGGAATGTGGTCCTTCGTCTTGTCTTCTGCAAGATAAGCATGGCTTTTTGTTGTCTTGCCATCGGTCACAAAGCTTGACACACATTCGTGATGAGCCAGTCTCCCCTTACCCGTTCGATGAACCTGCGCCGCTCGGTGCTGAGCGTTCCCGCGATCAACCCTCGTGCCCTGGAAAAAACTCATCAGCTTGATTGCGATGCGGTGATCTTCGATCTCGAGGATTCCGTGGCCCCCGAGAAGAAAACCGAAGCGCGCGATAACCTGGCCGCCTTCTTCCGGGGCAAACCGCTCAAGGACAAGGAACGCATCATCCGCATCAACGGCCTCGACACCAACTGGGGCCGCGCCGACATGGAACTCATAAGCGCGCTGGAGCCGGATGCCGTTCTGCTGCCGAAGGTCAACGAACCGCAGGACGTGATGTTAGTCAGCGATCTGCTCGCGGACGCCGATGCGCCTGATGAACTCAGGATCTGGGCGATGATCGAGACACCGCGCGGCATCCTCAATGCCGCGGCGATCGCCGAGGCCGGGCGAACGGCGGGCTCAAGGCTCGACTGCTTCGTCGTCGGCCTCAACGACCTCAGAAAGGAAACCGGCGTGCTGCCGCAGCCCGGCCGGCAGTATCTCGTGCCCTGGCTGATGCAGGTGATCCTCGCCGTGCGCGCTTACGGCCTCTGCGCCATCGACAGTGTCTTCAACAATTTCAAGGATATCGATAGCTTCGACACCGAATGCGCCGAGGCGCGCGCCATGGGCTTCGATGGCAAGATGCTGATCCACCCCGCGCAGATCGAGCCCGCCAACCGGCATTTCGGCCCGGACGCATCCGCCATCGCCGAAGCTGAGGCGATCATAAAAACCTTCGCCGACCCCGCCACGGATGGCCTCAACGTCATCAATGTCGACGGACGCATGATCGAGCGGCTACATCTTGTCCAGGCGGAAACTCTGGTTCATAAAGCCCGCCTGATTGCAGAACGCCAGAAGGCAAAAGGCCAGACGGCAAACTGAAAGACGATGTGATGAAGCTCTACCGCCTTCTGACCGGCCAGGACGACGCCGCCTTCTGCCACCGCGTAACCGACGCCCTCAACAAGGGCTGGTCGCTGAACGGCTCGCCGGCCATGACCTTCAACTCGCAGACCGGCCAGGTGATGTGCGCCCAGGCGATCGTCAAGCATGTCGAGGGCAAGGACTACCACCCCGACATGAAGCTTTCCGAGCAGTAAGAATTCCCGGTAGAGACCAGCATGAATGGCCGCGCGCCTAGCGCTCGGCCGCCTCTTCCGCGCTCGCCTCGATCCGCTCCATGTCGTCGTCGCTGAGACCGAAATGGTGCCCGATCTCATGGATCAGCACGTGGGTGATGATATCGCCCAGCGTTTCGTCGTTCTCGGCCCAGTAATCGAGGATCGGCCGCCGGTAGAGACGGATGCGATTGGGAAGCTCGCCCGTTTCCATTGTGAAGCGCTCGGAAATCCCGCGTCCCTCGAAGAGGCCGAGCAGATCGAACGGCGTTTCCAGCGCCATGTCCTCGAACACCTCGTCGTCGGGGAAGTCTTCGATCTCGATCGTCAGATTGGTCGTCAGCGCACGGAATTCTTCCGGCAGGTGGCTGTAAGCCTCCATCGCCAGGGACTCGAACGTGCTGATTGTCGGAGCGTGGCGATCCTGCCAATTGTCGCTCTGGTCTATGCGAGCCATAAAAGCTCCTTTCCTTTGCCGCCCATATAGAGCCTTTGCAGCTGATTTTCGAGAGCGGAATCAAAGGCAGGAATAAATTCACATCAAACGGCTGTTGACTCTTCGGCCGAGCTCTGGAATCCATAAGAACATAATAGGAACATCCGTTAGATGGAGTGACGTCGTGGCACAGTCGGCCGTGGCGCGCGAGCGGCTTTTTGCGCTCCGCGAAACCATTGCAAAGCTTGAAGGAAAACCGGTGCCCGCATTGGCGGCGGCGGAAAACCAGGCTTTGGCTGATACCGTTCTCGACAAGCCGAAGAGCGAAGACGCCCTGCGCCTGCCGTTAGGAATCCCCGCTTTGGATGAGGCTCTCGACGGCGGTCTGCCGCTCGATGGCCTGACCGAAATCCGCACGACGCTGTTGCGCAATGCCGGCGCAAGCAGCGGCTTCGTTCTGGCGATCGCGGCCATGCTCCAGCGACAAGAGGAGGGGGCGAACGCGCACCTGCCGATCCTCTGGATCGCCGACACGGTGGCGACAATGGAGGCCGGGCGGCCCTATGCCGTTGGCCTCGGCGATTTCGGCCTGAAGCCGCGGCTCTTTCTGCACGCCGCGCCGAAAAAGCTGGAAGACGCGCTGTGGTTGGCGGAAACCGCCGTCGAAAGCGGTGTTTTCCCGGCCACCATTCTCGAAGTTCGCGGTAATCCCAGGCCCTTCGGCCTGACGGAGAGCCGCCGTCTCAACCTGCGGGCGAAGGCATCTCGCCGCCCGCTTTTCCTGTTGCGGCAGGCAGCGGAGGAAGAGGCCAGCAGCGCCATCTTCCGCTTTCTTGCCGAACCCGCGCCATCTGCGGCGCGGCCCTTGCCTGATGGATCGATGCTGGGCGGCAGCATCGGCAATCCGATCTTTCGCATAACCCTGGAGAAGAGCCGAAACCCGGCTCCCTTCTCCATCCTTCTGGAGTGGAACCCCCATGACCGCCGGTTTTTCCCTGTCCGCCCATCAGCCAACACTCGCTTTCCAGGCGAACGCTCAGCGCATTCTGGCGCTGCATTTTCCGCATCTGCCGACCGATCGCATATCCAGGAAGAAGTGGGGTCTCGCCTGGCGTTTGCGCAATCGTCCTGAGACGCCGCCGATCGTCTGCTCCGGCCGCCACGCCAACACCATGCGGCTGACGGCGCTGGACGAGGCAGCCGAGGCGATCAACCTGAAAAAGAGCATGGGGGTCGCCGAAGCCCGCGCCATCCACCCGACGATCGAGGTAATCGAGGAGGATCCGGCCGCCGACCTGCGCTTTCTCGAAGGCATTGCCGACTGGTGCGACCGCTATACGCCTCTGGTGGCGCTCGACGGCAGGGATGGCCTGTTTCTCGACATCACCGGCTGCGCCCACCTCTTCGGCGGCGAAAAGGCGCTCCTCAAGGATATTCTGTCCAGGCTCTTTCAAATGGGTATCGACGTCCGGGGCGCCATCACCGCCTCCCCGGGCCTGTCCTGGGCGGTCAGCCGCTTCGGCCAGGGAGGCGTGATCGACGCGGATGAGACGGAACGGGTCGTTGCTCCCCTTCCGGTTGCCGCACTTCGCCTCTCGGACGACACGGTCGCAGCACTCACCAAGATGGGCCTGAAATACATCGGCGACCTGATGGAAACCCCGCGCGCGCCGCTGACCCGCCGTTTCGGCGCAAGCGTGCTGTTGCGGCTTGACCAGGTACTTGGAACGGACGAGGAGCCGATATCGCCGCGCCTGCCCGTCGCCAGCCTTTCGGCCGAGCGCCGCTTGATGGAACCGGTCGCTGCGGAAGAGGAGATTCCGGCCGTCACCGACCAGATCGCCCATGCGCTGAAACCCTCGCTGGAGGCGCGCGGCGTCGGCGGCCGCGTTTTCGAACTCGTCCTGTTTCGCGTCGACGGCAAGGTCTTCCGCATCGCGGCCGGCACGACAAGACCGCTGCGGGAACCAAGGCGCATCGCCGTCCTCTTCACCGAACGCCTGCAGGCGGTCCATGACGATCTCGATGCCGGCTATGGATTCGAGATCCTGCGCCTCAATGTCCTGCGCCACGAAGCCTTCGATACGGCCCAGAGCGACTTTGAGGGACATCAGCAGAAGGATGCCTCGCTGGCAGCCTTCGTCGATCGCGTCTCCGCGCGATTGGGATCAGATTGCCTGCAGACCTTCCAGCTGCGCGAAAGCCACCTGCCGGAAAGGGCGGTAATTTCGGTTCCCGCCATCGATGGCCTCACCGCGAAGATCCCGCCTGGAAATCCCGCTCCTTCACGCGGCGAGAGACCCGCGCGTCTTCTGGAAAGAGCGGAACCGATGGATGCCTTTGCCATCGAGGTGCCTGATGGCGCGCCGGCCAATTTTCACTGGCGCCGCATGCGCCACCGTATCGTAAAAAGCGAGGGGCCGGAGCGACTTGCCATGGAATGGTGGCTCGACGGCAAGGACACGCAACCCCGCGACTATTTCCGCGTCGAGGATGATCAGGGCCACCGCTTCTGGATCTACCGCAAGGGTCTGTACGGCCAGGACGAGACGCAGAGCTGGTACATGCACGGGATGTTCGCATGACCCAGGCTTTCTTCGAGATCGGCGCCAAGACCAACTTCTCCTTTTTGGAGGGTGCCTCCAAGCCTGAGGAAATGGTGCTGCAGGCCGCGGTCCTGGGGCTGGGCGGCATCGGCATCGCCGACCGCAACTCGGTCGCCGGCGTGGTCAGGGCGCATGCCCAAGCGAAAGCGCTTCGAAAGAAATTCGAGCGAAAAGAGCAGGGACTGCTGGAGAAGGGCGAGAACCCCGAGGACGTCATTGACCCGGTCCGTCTGCAACCCGGCGCCCGGTTGGTCTTTTCGGACGGAACACCCGATATTCTGGCCTACCCTCAAAATCGAAAGGGTTGGGCCCATCTCTGCCGCCTCCTGAGCGCCGGCAATCTGCGCGCGGAAAAGGGCAACTGCACCTTAGTGGAGGAGGACCTGCTGGAATGGGGCGACCAGATGATGTTGGCCCTCATCCCTGATCCTGTCGTTGTCGACGATCCCCTGCGTTGCGACACATTCGAAGCCTGCGTCGGGCGTCTCCGGACTCGCTTCCGTGAAAAGCTCTACATGACAATGACATCAACCTATGACGGTCGCGACAAGCGCGTCTTTGCGGTGATTTCGATCCTCGCCTCCAGAAACCGCGTGCCCCTGATCGCCTCCAATCAGCCGCTCTATCACGACACCGCCCGCCGTCCCCTGTCGGATATCGTCACCTCGATAAGGGAACATGTGCCGATCCCGGAAGCCGGCTTTCTGCTGGCGCCGAATGCCGAACGCTATCTGAAGCACGGAAGAGAGATGGTACGGCTTTTCAGGGAATATCCCGATGCGATCTCCAACACGGAGAAATTCTTCTCCAGGCTGAACTTTTGTCTGGACGAACTGAAACACAATTATCCCGATGAGAACGACGCGGGCGAAACCCCTTACGAAACATTGGAGCGCCTGACATGGGCGGGAGCGGCAAAGCGCTTTCCTGAAGGCATATTGGAGAAGACCCGCGAGCAGATTGTCTATGAACTGGACCTCGTAAGAGAGAAGCAATACGCGCCATATTTCCTGACGGTCCACCGGATCATCATGCATGCCCGCTATGAGCTCAAGATCCTTTGCCAGGGCCGCGGCTCGGCCGCCAATTCGGTGATCTGCTACTGCCTTGAGGTCACGGAGGTTAACCCGGAAAAAAGCGTGCTGCTGTTCGACCGCTTCATGTCGACGGACCGCGACGAGCCACCCGATATCGATGTCGATTTCGAGCATGACCGGCGCGAGGAGGTCATCCAGCACATCTACAAGCGCTATGGGAAAGAGCATGCCGGACTGACGGCGGCAGTTACCAGCTACCGCACCCGTTCCGCAGGTCGCGAGGTCGCAAAGGCATTCGGCTTGTCGGAGGATGTGCAATCGGCGATCGGCAGCCTGGTATGGGGTTGGTCGGATGACAAGCTGTCTGAACGGGAAGCACGGGCCGCCGGCCTCGACACGGGCAACCCCGTAACCAACCACGTCCTGCAATATGCATCCGAACTCTTGAGCTTCCCCCGCCACCTCACCCAGCATGTCGGCGGCTTCGTCATCACCCGCGACCGGCTCGACGAGGTCGTGCCGATCATGAATACGGCGATGCCCGATCGCTACATGATCGAATGGGACAAGGACGATCTCGACAATCTGAAGATCCTCAAGGTCGACGTGTTGGCGCTCGGAATGCTGACCTGCCTGCGCAAGGCCTTCGATCTTCTTCTGTTGCATTACGACGTGAAGAAGACGCTGGCCGATCTCGGCAATGACACACATGAGGACGAAAAGCCGGTCTACGACATGATGTGCCGGGCCGACACGCTGGGGGTCTTCCAGATCGAAAGCCGCGCGCAGATGAGTATGCTGCCGCGCCTTCGGCCGCGAGTGTTCTACGACCTCGTCATCGAGGTCGCCATCGTCCGACCGGGGCCTATCCAGGGTGACATGGTCCACCCTTATCTTAAGCGCCGGGAGGAGCGAAGGCGAGGAATCCCGGCCAGCTATCCCAGCAAAGAGTTAGAAAATGTCCTTGAGCGAACATTGGGTGTTCCGCTCTTCCAAGAGCAGGCGATGCAGATCGCTATCACTGCAGCGGGCTTCGAACCTGCTGAAGCCGACCAACTGCGGCGAGCGATGGCGACTTTCAAGCGGACCGGCACCATTGGCAATTTCGAACAACGATTCATCGATGGCATGATGTCGAAGGAAATCTATTCGAAAGAATTCGCACAACAGTGCTTCAACCAGATCAAGGGCTTCGGCGAATACGGCTTTCCGGAAAGCCACGCGGCCTCCTTCGCGCTGCTCGTCTATGCCTCCTCCTGGATGAAGGCTTATTATCCCGATATCTTCTGTGCGGCCATGCTGAACTCGCAGCCGATGGGCTTCTACGCGCCGGCGCAGCTGGTTCGCGATGCCAGGGAACATGGCGTCGAGATCCGGCCGGTCGATATCAACAGTTCGGATTGGGACTGCCTGCTGGAAGACGGACGCTTCGAAAAACGTCGGATTGATTTCCGCCATCGCGAGATGAGCGATGTCATCAAAGCCAACCACGCCGTCCGTCTCGGCTTTCGTCAGGTAAAAGGGTTATCCGAGGACGCCATATGCGAGAAACTGCTGGCGCATCGGGGATACGGCTATACTTCCATCCGCGATCTCTGGCTGCGCTCCGGCCTCGACAAGTCCGATATCGAGCGGCTGGCGGATGCGGATGCCTTCAACAGCATCGGCCTGTCCCGGCGCGAGGCGCTATGGGCGGTCCGTGCGCTGGATGTGAAGAGTGCAGCCGAGCGCTTGCCGTTGTTCGATCAGGCCTCTCATCTCGACCTGCAGGTCGAGCCGCAGGCTAGGTTGCCTGAAATGCTGCCCGGCGAGCAGGTGGTCGAGGACTACCGGTATCTGTCGCTGTCGCTCAAGGCGCACCCTCTGTCCTTCCTGCGCGACGAACTGCGTGGGATCGGTATCACCCGCAGCGTCGACCTGCTCAAGGTACCGAACGGCCGGTGGGTGACGATTGCCGGCCTCGTATTGGTGCGCCAGCGTCCGGGCTCGGCCAAGGGCGTGATCTTCATGACGCTGGAGGATGAAACCGGCGTCGCCAATGCAATCGTCTGGCCGAAGACCTTCGAGAAATATCGCGCCATCGTCATGGGCGCCCGGCTCGTCAAGATCCGCGGCAAGCTGCAGAGCCAGAGCGGGGTGATCCATACGGTTGTCGATCACATCGAGGACATGACGCACGCCTTGGGCCTCTTGCAGAAGGAGGCCAATCGCTTCGGCGTCTGCGACCGCTCCGACGAGGCGCGCCGACCGACCGCCGATCCCCGGCAGAAGAAGCTCAACGAGACATTGGAGAAAGCAGTGATGGAAAAAAGAATAACCACGCGGGACAATCGGGAGCGGAATGAAGCCACGGCCTCGGTCATGCCGAAGGGCCGTAATTTTCATTGATTTTCAATATCGAGTCCGATCAGGCATCGTCGCAAGCGGAGAGCCATACGCTTCAGTTGGATGGTAGACGAGCCGGAAGGCGGGCGAAGCGGCAATGCCTGAATATGAATCTTTCTTGACAACGAACGTCTTCTTTAGCAAAAAGGCGATAGTCATTGTCATGTTTGGAATGAAGACGTGCTTGTCTGCAGTTGCAACTACATAACCGACACCGAAATCCGGGAGGTTATCAACAGCCTTCTCGATGAGGACTGTTGGCAGCTTATTGTCCCTGCGAAAGTCTACCATGCCATGGAAAAACGCGGCCGTTGCTGCGGTTGTTTCCCCAACGTGGTCGACATCATCATTCAGACGACCGAGGACTATCACGCCCGTCGGCACTCGACGGATGCCGAAATATTTGATTTCATGTCCCGCCTCAGAAACTTCCATGAAGAAAACAGGAGAGCGGACATTGAAAGGCGACAAAAAAGTCATCGAGCGGCTTAACGAGGCCCTCTTTTTGGAGCTTGGTGCTGTCAATCAGTACTGGGTTCACTATCGTTTGCTCGAGGATTGGGGCTACACCAAGCTTGCCAAGAAAGAGCGCGCTGAATCCATCGAAGAAATGCAGCATGCCGACAAGCTCGTCGCGCGCATCATCTTCCTCGAAGGCCACCCCAATCTGCAGACGCTTGCTCCGTTGCGCATCGGCCAGAACGTCAAGGAAGTTTTGGAAGCGGACCTCGCCGGCGAATACGACGCCCGCACCGCCTACAAGAAATCCCGCGATATCTGTCATGAGGCAGGCGACTACGTTTCCATGAAGCTCTTCGAACAGCTCCTCATGGACGAAGAAGGCCACATCGACTTCCTCGAAACGCAGCTCGAGCTGCTCGGCAAGATCGGCGAAGCCAAGTATGGCCAGCTGAACGCCGACTCGGCCGACCAAGCCGAATAATCAAGCCACAGGAGCCGGTCGCCCAAGCGGCCGGCATCCGATCATGCATCTGGCATTCAGCCGCGATCCAAATCAGGCGGCCGGCAATCCCGCGAGATGGCTGAACTCGCTGACCACCTGTTCGTAGACGCCGCGCTTGAAGGACACGATCAGCTCCGGCAATTCCGCCATCGGCTTCCAGTCCCAGGCGTCGAATTCCGCGGAATGCCCGCCCGGCGGCGGGTTGATGGCGATCTCGCTCTCATCACCATCGAAGCGGAAAGCGAACCAGCGCTGCGTTTGTCCGCGAAACTTGCCCTTCAGGCCAATGCCGATCAGCTGTGGCGGCAAATCGTAGTTGATCCAGTCCTTCGCCTCGGCAAGCAGCGTCACCGTCTTCATCCCCGTCTCTTCATAGAGCTCGCGGTAAGCAGCCGTCAGCGGGTCCTCGCCCTTGTCGATGCCGCCCTGCGGCATCTGCCACAGCTGCGGCGAGCCGTCATATTCCGAATTTTCCGCCGGGATTCGGCGGCCGGCCCAGACGAGCCCGGCGCGATTGAGGATCATCACGCCGACGCACGGACGATAGGGCAGATCTTCGGCTTTAACGGTCGATTGGCTCATAGTTGTCTCTGCTAGGGTTTCTTCGGATCATTGGTCAGCGCGGCGATCCCGACGATCTCGATGCCGCGCATCGCCGCTTCTTCCGTCCATTTTGAAATGGCATCGATGCTCTCGTCAAATGCCGAGGCGACGCCGATCGCCTGGCCGTTACGCTTGGCCACGCGCTCGAGTTCATCCAGCTTGTTGGTGATCGCGTTGAAATCCACCTGCCCGTCGAGCTGCACGTCAGCAAACGCGTAGGGCGTCTCCGTGCCCTTGGCGATCGCGGCGGTCTTCGACTGCGCCGAGGTGCCATCATCGAGAAACAACAGCCCGCGCTTGCCGATATCGCGCATGACGGGCTCCAGCGCATTCGCATCCGAAAGGAAACGACCGCCCTGGTAGTTCAGCACACCGGTATAGTTGGTGATTTCGCCCATCGCTCGGTGCAGGCTTTCGATATTCTTGGCCACGCTTTTCGACGTCAGCAGCGTATCAGGACCTGGATCGTCCGCCGGGTAATCGAATGGCTCAAGCGGCACCTGGATCAAGATCTCGTGACCCGACCGGCGCGCCTCCTGCATCCAGCGCTGCAGGCTGTTGCCGCTGGCGGCAAAGGCGAGCGTCACCTCCTCGGGCAACTGCTGGATCGCCCGCTGCGTCCCCGTCTGGCTGAGGCCAAGGCCGCTCACGACGATCGCGATCCGCGTTCCATGCGCGCCCGACCAAGGCCGTGCATATTGGTCCATCGGCCGACGACCATCGGGCCCGACGATCGGCAGCCTTCCGAACGACGATGCCTCAAGCAAGGCATCGTTCGGCAGCGCGGCCATTCGCGGATCCTGGCCCACCTGCATGGCGTCGATCAGCACGGGGCCGTTTCCGTCGCGGGTCTTCGGGCTGTATTTGGTCACCACCGAGCCATCGCCCGTCGTCATCCGCTCGACATTCGCGCCAGAATTCGGCTCGCTGCGCGGCATGCCGTTGGGAGGCGCGGCATCGGGCGTGGCGGCCTGTTGAGTGGTGTCGGTGGGAACGGCGGAGGCCTGCTCCTTGGCGGGCGGCGTCTCGCGCTTCAGGCCATCGCCGCGAAAGGCGGTATAGACCGAAAAGCCGCCAATCAGCACGAGGCAAAGCCCGGCAACCACCCGACCGGTGCGCAAGACGCCAGGGCGCTTGCCGCCGGGCTTGCGGTTCTGTCCAAGGGGCGCGTGCAGATCGGTATTCATTCTTCGGCTGCTTCCATCATCAGGACAGCAAAAAGGCGTCAGGCCGGATCCTCATCCGGCCTGACGCCTCATCTGATCGTTACTTGGCGCTGACGGCCTTTTCAGGGTTCGGCGGGAAAGACGGGTCCGTCTTCTTGCCGCGCAGAAGGTCGAGCGCGTAGTTGAGCTGCACGTCATCCTTCGGATCCGGCGGCACGTAGGCGACGGAGCCCGAGCCCTCGTCCGTCTCGCTCTGGCCCTTGATGTGGCCGCGCAGGGCGGATTCGCCCTCGGTCACCATCTTGCCCTTCAGATCATCCGGCAGCGGCTCTTCGACCTTGATGTCAGGCGTAATGCCGGTGCCCTGGATCGAGCGGCCCGACGGCGTGTAGTAGAGCGCCGTCGTCAGGCGAAGCGCGCCGTTCTCGCCAAGCGGGATGATGGTCTGAACCGATCCCTTGCCGAAGGAGCGCGTGCCGAGAACCGTGGCACGACGCAGATCCTGCAGGGCGCCGGCGACGATTTCCGATGCCGAAGCCGAGCCGCCGTTGATCAGAACGATCACAGGCTTGCCATCTGTCAGATCGCCCGGGCCTGCATTGAAGCGGCGGGTCTCATCCGGATTGCGGCCACGCGTGGAAACCACCTCGCCGCGCTGCAGAAGCGCATCCGATACCTGGATCGCCTGGTCGAGCAGACCGCCCGGGTTGAGGCGCAGGTCGAGCACGTAGCCCTTGAGCTTGTCGGCCGGAACGGTCTTCTTGATCTTCTCGATCGCCTTTTCCATATCCGGATAAGTCTTCTCGGTGAACGAGATGATACGGAGATACCCGACATCATCCTCGACACGCGACTTGACCGCCTGCACGGCCACGACATCGCGAACGATCGTCAGCTCGATGGGCTTGTCGGCGCCCTTGCGGATCAGCGTCAGCTTGATCGGGGTGTTGATGGCACCGCGCATCTTCTCGACAGCGTCTTCGAGCTTCAGGCCACGGACGGACTGCCCGTCGATTTCCGAGATATAATCGCCGGCGAGAACACCTGCCTTGGCGGCTGGCGTATCGTCGATCGGCGTGATGACCTTGACGAGCTCGTCTTCCATCGTGACTTCGATGCCCAGCCCGCCGAACTCGCCCTTGGTCTGGGTCTGCATGTCCGCCGCGTCCTTGGCGTTCATGTAGCTCGAATGCGGGTCAAGCGACGAAAGCATACCGTTGATGGCATTTTCGATCAGCTTGTCTTCAGCCGGCGGCGTCACGTACTGGGCGCGAACGCGCTCGAATACGTCACCGAAAACGGACAGTTCCTTGTAGGTGGACGCCCCCGCCGCTTCCGCGGGCACACCGGCGGAATAGATGACGCTCATGGCCGTCGCACCCATCAATGCGCCAACCAGAACAAGAGAAGCCCTACGAATCATTGCGTGCCTTTCCGGTGTCTTTGGCGGTCCACCATGGTCGGGAATCGACCGGCTTTCCGTCTTTTCGAAATTCAATGTAAAGCGTTGGTCGGTTTGTTTCCAGCGCCAATGCAGTCGCACTGGCCACTCTTTTCGCACCCATCACCGCAAGCGGTTCGCCGGCGAAAACAAACTTGCCCTGCCGCGCGTTCATGGTCTCCATTCCGGAGAGAACCAAGTGATATCCATCGCCGGCATCGAGAATGATCATCTGCCCGTAGCTGCGAAACGCGCCGGCATAAACGATCAGACCATCCGCCGGTGCGGTGACCACCGTTTCCGGGTTGGTCGCCAGCGTCATACCCATCGCCTCATGGCCTGTTCCATCGGCATCGCCGAACTGGCGCAGGATATCGCCGGCAACGGGCAACTCCAGCTTGGCCTTCAATTCTCCGAACGGATATGCGGGGGCAATACGGTTTTTATCGGGCACCCCGCTGTCGGCCAAAGCCTTGGCCTGCGCGCGCTGTTCAACCGTCAGCAGCCTGCGATTTTCCTCCGCCTGACGCGCCGCGGCCGTCGCCTGGCGAACGGATGAAATCTCGCTTTCCATCGATGCCACGAGGCTCTCCAGGCTCGTGGCCTTGCCCGCGAGCTCCTCGGAGCGCTGCCGCTCGGCATTGAGCTCAGCCGTATTGCTGCGGCTCAATTTCTCGTTCTCGGCGAGAAGCAAATCCATGCGCCGCTCTTCCTCGAGGCTGTTGGTCATCGTCGTCGTCAAGCCGGTCTTCTCGGCGGCACTTGCGGCCTGCAGAGAGGCCAGGTTGCCGAGATCGGCGGCGAGTTTGTCCGTCTCCTTGCGGATGCCGGGAACGACGGCACCGAGCAGGATGGCGCTGCGCACCGAGGCAAGCGCGTCATCGGGCGTCACCAGAAGCGCCGGCGGCGGGTTACGTCCCATCCGCTGCAGCGCCGCAAGCACCTCGGCCAGCAATCCACGCCGCTCGTGCAGCGACTGACGAACCGCATCTTCCTTCACGCCGAGATCGGCAAGCTTCTTCTCGCTCTCCAGTATCTGCTTTTCCAGCGACTTGCGCCTTGCGGCGGAATCGATCAGCGCCTGGCGAACACTGCTGGTGCTCTTGTCCAGATCCTCGATGCTCTTCTGCAGTTCCGCGACCTTGCTCGAAGAGAGATTGATGGTCTTCGACAGCGCATCCAGTTCGCTGCGCGTCTGGTCGCGCTTCTTTTCCAGTTCGACGGCTGGATCAGGTGCCGCGGCCGCAACGGGCGCGTTCGCCGCCTGCGAGTCCGGCTGTGCAGCGGCCGGCTGCTCCTGCGCCAGAGCGGAAACCCACCCGGACACGCCGAGAACCGACGCGGCAAGGCCAGCCACGGCAACCGACAAGATCACATAGTTTCGCTTGGATGCAGGTGTCGGCATGCCGATCGGTAAATCCTCTTAAGCCGCGCGAAGATTAAGCTGATTTGACCATCTTTGCCAGAAAGATTGAGGCCTGCCGCCCGATCGCGCAAGACACACCTGCGTGAATGATCGTGAGCGCTCAGACGCGATGGTAGGGATGGCCGGAGAGGATCGTCACCGCGCGATAAAGCTGCTCGGCGATCAGCGTGCGAACGAGTTGATGCGGCCAGGTCATCTTGCCCAGGCACAGCGTTGCGTCGGCCCGATCATAGAGCGCCGGATCAAGCCCATCGGCGCCGCCGATCGCGATCAACATCTCGCGCTTTCCCTGATCGCGGTAGTTCCCGAGCAGCGTGGCGAAGCCTTCGCTGTCGATCGCCTTGCCGCGCTCGTCGAGGAGAATGAGGATACTGCCATCCGCCAGCGACTTCTGAAGCATGCCCGCTTCCTCGCGCTTGCGCGTATCGGCATTGGACGCGCGACTTTCGGCGACTTCGACAACGCGGGAGAATTCGAGGCCGATGGCGGGACCGGCCTTCGCAAAGCGGTCGAAATAACGCGCCGCAAGATCCTTCTCCGGGCCGGATTTGAGCCGCCCCACGGCAAAAAGACCAACGCGCATGTATCCGCTCCTGCTATCAGGCTTTTCGCGGCCCAAAGGTGCCGCAGGCCGGGGCTAAAGCACCGCCGGCCCAATCACAGCCATCTATCAGGCGCCGGACGCAGCGTCCAGACAGCCTGCCGGCTGGAGTATCAGTGCAGCGTCTCGTCCAGATCGGGAGCCTGCCACATCTTTTCGATGTTGTAGAACTCGCGAATTTCGGGACGGAAGACATGCACGATAACATCGCCGGTATCGATCAGGATCCAATCGCCGGCATCCTGGCCTTCGACTCGGGCGGAGCCGAAGCCCTCGTCCTTGAGGTCGCTGAGCAGGTGGTCGGCAATTGCCATGACATGGCGGCTCGAGCGGCCCGATACCACGACCATGAAGTCGCCGAGCGCCGATTTTCCGGCAATGTCGATGGAAACGATATCTTCAGCTTTGGAGTCCTCGAGGCTGACGAGGACGGTGTGCAGGGCGCGGGCAGCGGCATCAACGCCACGTTCCGGGCTCTTCGGGACAACGACTTTCGTGCTTCCCTTTGCGTGTACTGTTGTCAGTGCTTTCCCTTTCTCGGAATGACAAAGCATGCACATCACTGATTTGGCGAACCAAATCATGGTTAAGATAGGCACCGAACCATAAATGTTTCAAGACGCCCGCGATCACAAAGCATGAATGCCGGATTTGGCGCGGCAGCAACGGATGGCTCAGCCTCAAGTGCATCCTGCGGGGCTGTGTACAGTTGCTGTCGCCCTCAGTAAAGTGATGCTTCGTCCCAGTGCGAAGATTACAAATGAAAAACACGCTTGAAAACACGCTTGTCCCGGTCCTTCGCATCAGCTTTCCACATGAGGATCGCCTTGGGCACGGCAAGATGGAACTGCTGGAGCACATCAGGGAGACCGGCTCGATTTCCGCCGGCGGCCGCGCGATGGACATGTCCTACCGGCGCGCCTGGCTGCTGGTCAGCGAAATGAACCGGATGTTCAAGCATCCCGTCGTCGAATCGCAGCGCGGCGGCCAGAAGGGTGGGGGTGCGGCGCTGACTGAATTCGGCGAGGAATTGCTCGCGCGCTTTCGGCAGATGGAGCAAACGATCCGGGTAACCTTGGCCGACGACCTCGCCTGGCTGGAAAGCAACCGTCTGATCGATGGCACCGAGCCGGCTGTTTAAGGCTCCAAAGCAACCGTCTTGATAATGGCGAACACCGGCATGTCCTGACGCAGCGCCATGCGCTCCGCCGAGAAACTGGTGATCCGCGACAGGATCGCATCGCCTCCGCAATCGACCGTGACGTCTACGGTCGCGTCATCGGACGGCGTCACCGCCAGGATCGTACCTTCAAGCACGTTGAGCGCGCTGAGGCCGTTTGGCCGTTCGGTGGCAAGCATCACGTCACGCGAGGGAATACGGACACGCACCGCCTTGCCTGGTGCAAGACCGGCATCGGGCACGTGCAACCGCACGGTCGTCATCGCAACGGTGGCCAGGCGATGCCGCTCGTCCACGGCCTCCACACGCCCCTGCAGCAAGGCACCCGCCTCACGCCGATCGAGCGACGCCGCGGGCAGGCTGAGCACCTCGGTTGCCGCGCCAACGGCATTCACCCGACCGTCCTGCATGACGACGACCTGATCGGCAAGCCGCGCCACCTCCGCCACAGAATGGCTGACATAGACGATCGGAATATCCATCTCGTCACGCAGACGCTCAAGAAACGGCATCACCTCAGCCTTGCGCGCTTCGTCGAGCGCGGCAAGCGGCTCATCCATGAGAAGCAGGCGCGGCGACGACAAGAGCGCGCGGCCGATCGCCACCCGTTGCTTTTCGCCGCCGGACAGGTGTTCAGGACTGCGGCCGAGCAGCCTCTCGATATCGAGCAGGCCGACGATCCGCTCAAAGCTCTCCCGTGGCGCGCCCTTCGGCGCGAACCAGCGACCATAGGTCAGGTTCTGGCGCACTGTCAGATGCGGGAAGAGCCGTGCTTCCTGAAACACATAGCCGAACCGCCGGCGATGCTTGGCGACGAAAATGCGCTTGGCGGTATCCGTCAGTATCTCGCCGTCGAGGCTGATCCGTCCCTCGTCGGGCCGCGTCAACCCGGCGATCATCCGGATCATCGAGGTCTTTCCCGAACCCGAGCGGCCGAACAGCGCGGTAATCCCGCGCTCCGACGTGAACCCCGCCTCAAGCGAGAAGGCGTCAAACCGATGCTTTGCCTGAACAACGAGCGTCATTGCGGATCGATCCTCCGCCCGATGAGACGTGACAGGAATTCGGATGCGAGCAGCGCGGCCATGGAAATAACCACGGCCACCAATGTCAGCCGCAACGCGCCGGCATCCCCGCCCGGCACCTGCGTGAAGGAATAGATCGCAGCTGACAGCGTCTGCGTCTCGCCGGGGATATTGGAAACGAAGGTAATCGTCGCACCGAACTCGCCCATGGACTTCGCGAAGGCCAGGATCATGCCGGCGATGATGCCGGGCAAGGTGAGGGGCAGCGTCACCGTCAGGAAGACCCAGAACGGGCTGGCGCCGAGCGTGCCGGCAGCCTCTTCAAGCTTGCGGTCGATCGCCTCGATCGAGAGCCGGATGCTGCGCACCATCAGCGGAAAGGCCATAACAGCGCAGGCAAGCGCCGCCCCCGTCCACCGGAAGGAAAAGACGATGCCGAAATACTGATCGAGAAAGGCGCCGATCACCCCGCGCCGACCAAACAGCACAAGCAGGATGAAACCGGTAACGACGGGCGGCAGGATGAGCGGCAGATGCACGATGCCGTTGAGAATGGATTTGCCCCAGAAGCGCCCGCGCGCCAGAAGCAGCGCGACACCGATGCCGAAGGGCAGGCTTGCCAGCATTGCAACGATCGACACCCGCAGGCTGAGCATGATCGCCGTCCATTCGTCACTGCTCAGACCAAGTGCTTCCAAATGCGATGCTCCTAAAAAAACGAAGGCCCACCGTGGCGGGCCTTCAAGCTAGGCAGTTGCGTCTAAAACCGCAATTATTTCAGGATGGTGAAGCCCTGTTCGGTAAAGAAGTGCGCAGCCTTCTCCGACTTCAGAAAGTCGAGATAGGCGGCCGTATCGGCATTCTTGCTCTCTGACAGGATCGCGATCGGATAGGTGATCGGCGGGTGCGAATCGGCAGGGAAGGTGCCGGCAACCGCAACACCCGGATCGGCGTTCACATCGGTCTTGTAGACGATGCCGAACGGCGCTTCGCCGCGCGAGACCAGCGCCAGCGCCGCGCGCACGCTTTCAGCGCCTGCGACCTTGCCTTCGACCGACGACCAAACGCCGAGCTTTTCAAGCGCCGCCTTGCCGTACTTGCCTGCCGGCACCGACTTGACTTCGCCCATCGCGAGCTTGCCGTCGCCGAGCAGGCCGGCGAGATCGAAGCCCTGTTTGATGTCGACAGGCTTGACCTTGTCCTTGGCGGCGACGAGCACGATGCTGTTGCCGAGCAGGTTGGAGCGGGTGTCCGCCTTGATCAGGTTCTTCTTGGCGAGATAATCCATCCAGTCGAGGTCGGCCGAGATGAACACATCCGCCGGCGCGCCGCCTTCGATCTGCTTTGCAAGCGCGGAGCTCGCCGCATAGGAGACGACGGCTTCCTTGCCGCTTTCCTTGGCCCATTCGGCATTGGCCGCATCAAGCGCATTCTTCATGCTCGCGGCAGCGAATACCGTAACTTTTTCAGCGGCGAAGGCAGTGCCGGCGGTCGCACCAAGCCAGATCGCGGAGACCGCGACGGCTGCGAATTTCACCCATTGACGACGATTGTGCATATTGGCTCCCCAACGCTTCGAGATATCTGCAGAGATATAACGGAAACTTGGCTATTGACCAGCGCTATATTCACTTGAACGCAACGCGTGGAATAGGTCCGCAGCCGAGCTGATCGCACTGGCGTGGGTCAGGGCGGTAGACTGCCGCAAGGCAGCAATTAGCGCGGCCAAGAGGTAGCCATTTGCTAGTATCCATCTGACAAAAGGCCCTCAAACTTGATAAATCTCCAGTGTAGTGCGCAGATATTGAGCATTTGGATGGGTGCGACACTTAAACACATGCCAGAAATGCATTGCTGCGATGCACCAATTCCGCTTTCCTTTCTGTGATACTCATCATACAAGTCTCTCACCGGACAGCGATCTCCTCCTCCCAAGCTGTTCGGTAACGGATCGGCAACACTCCTCCTCCCAGTTGCCGGTCAAGTTTTAAGCCCGACGGATCCTCCCCCGTCGGGCTTTTCATTTTCCAGCGTATTATTGAGAGAAATAAGCTAAGCGCCGTTTTGCGCGCGGATCGCTGTCGAGCTCAGTCGCGATCTCGGACCGTGGATGAATGTCCAGGCCGGCGCCGGCTTCTTCCAGAGCGCTCTCGAATCATCCTCGTCGATCCGAGCGAAGTCGAAGGTCTTGGCCATCTTCGACGACAGGAATGATAGCGTCGCGCCCGGCCTGTCGATGACCGCGATCGGAAACATGCGGGCGATATCCTGCCACCGCTGCCAGCGATGAAACGTCTTCAGGCTATCGGCACCCATGATCCAGATGAAATGCACATGCGGATTGCTGATCTTGATCCGCGCCAGCGTTTCCGCGGTGAAGGTCGTACCGAATTTCTTCTCGAATGCGGTGACCTTGATCGCTGGATGCTTGGCAAGCTTTTCGCTGAGTCGTACCCGCTCCGCCAAAGGCAACAGCTGGCTCGGATCCTTCAAGGGATTGCCGGGAGTAACCATCCACCACAGCTGATCGAGACCAAGCCGCTTGATGGCGATCTCCGCCACAAGGGCGTGGCCCTGGTGCGGAGGATTGAAGGAACCGCCGAATAGACCGACCACCATGGCCCGCTCGGCATGTGGCACGCGAAGATAGCGTCGGTCCAATTCGTCGTTGATCACATCAGGTCCGGACTTGGCCGGTGCCATGCACGCGGTATTTGAACGAAGTCAGCTGCTCGACGCCCACGGGGCCTCGCGCATGCATCTTGCCGGTCGCGATGCCTATCTCCGCACCCATGCCGAACTCACCACCATCGGCGAACTGCGTCGAGGCATTATGGAGCAGGATGGCGGAATCGACCTCGGTGAAGAAGCGGTCCACAACGGCTGGGTCTTCGGCGATCACGGCTTCGGTGTGGTTCGACGAATAGGTCTGGATATGCTTGATCGCGCCATCGATGCCATCGACGACAGCGACCGAGACGATCGCATCGAGATATTCCGTGGACCAATCTTCCTCGGTCGCCGCCTTCGTTCCCGGCGCAGCCTTTACGACGCTTGAGGAACCGCGAACTTCGCAGCCGGCGTCCGACAGAACCTCCAGCAGCGGCACGAGGTGCGTGTCACTGACAGCGCTGTCGACCAGAATGGTCTCGACCGCACCGCAAATCCCTGTCCGGCGCATCTTCGCGTTGACGACGATCTCCTTGGCCATGTCGAGATCGGCCGATGCATCGACATAGATGTGGCACAGACCTTCCAGATGCGCGAAGACGGGCACCCGGGCTTCGTTCTGCACGCGTGCGACAAGGCTCTTGCCACCGCGCGGAATGATCACGTCGATCGCTCCATCCAGGCCGCGCAACATGGCGCCGACGGCCGCGCGATCCGTGGTCGGAACGAGCTGGATAGCGTGCTCTGGGAGCCCGGCAACCTTCAGGCCGCGCACCATGCATTCATAGATAGCTTGCGATGAACGGCGCGAATCCGAGCCGCAACGCAGGATGACGGCATTGCCCGCCTTGACGCAGAGCGCGCCTGCATCCGCAGTCACATTCGGGCGGCTTTCGAAGATGACGCCGATCACGCCAAGCGGCGTACGCACGCGCTCGATCTGCAGGCCGTTCGGCCGATCCCAGGCGCTGACCACCTCGCCGACAGGGTCCTTCAAGGCAGCGATCGCACGAATGCCATCGGCCATCTCCGCGACGCGCTTTTCCGTGAGCGTCAGCCGGTCGATGAATGAGGGCAGCATGTCCGAACCCGCCGCATCCTCGAGATCCCGCGCGTTTTCCGCAAGGATCCGCTCCCTGTCAGCCAGGATCGCATCGGCCATGGCATTCAAGGCAGCGTTCTTGGCGTCAGCCGAGGCGAAGCCCAACGGTCGCGCAGCAGCCTTGGCCTTGCGGCCGATGTCATTCATCAGCGCGTCAATGTCAGGGCTTTGCACGACTGTATCAAGCATGGGCGGCGTCCTTCTTCTGCCTTTCCGATTTCGAATTGATTTGCGAGGTCATGACCATGTCGTCGCGATGGATCATCGCGGCGCGCCCGGCGTAGCCGAGAATGGCCTCGATCTCGCTCGACTTGCGGCCGGTGATCTGGCGCGCTTCCTCGGCATCATAGCCGGCCAATCCGCGCGCGATCTCCCGGCCATTCGGGCCGACGATCGCCACCGTATCGCCGCGGCTGAACAGGCCGACAACCTTGCGGACACCAGCGGGCAGCAGGCTCTTGCCACCACCCAGCGCCGTCACCGCGCCATCATCGACATGAAGCTCGCCTGCCGGCTGCAGCTGACCGGCAATCCAGGTCTTGCGCGCAGTCACGGGCGTACCCGAAGGCGCGAACCATGACGACCGAGCGCCATTTTCGATCGCAGACAGCGGACTGTCGGTCTTGCCGGAAGCGATGATCATCGCGCAGCCCGACGTCGTCGCGATCTTGCCGGCATCGATCTTGGTGCGCATGCCGCCACGCGACAGCTCGGACGCGGCGCCGCCGGCCATCGCCTCGATTTCAGGCGTGATCTCAGCGATCGTCTCCAGGAACTGCGCATCCGGGTCGAGATGCGGCGGAGCGGTATAGAGACCGTCGATATCCGACAGCAGGATCAGGAGATCCGCGCCCGCCATCGTCGCGACACGCGCCGCCAGACGGTCATTGTCGCCATAACGGATTTCGCTGGTGGCAACCGTGTCGTTCTCGTTGATGATGGGAACGGCGCCGATTTTCAGGAGCTGGTTGATCGTCGCGCGCGCATTGAGATAGCGGCGGCGTTCTTCCGTATCGCCAAGCGTCAGCAGGATCTGGCCGGCGACGATGCTGTCGCGGGACAGGCTCTCGGACCAATCGCGCGCAAGCGCGATCTGGCCGACCGCAGCTGCGGCCTGGCTTTCCTCAAGCTTCAACGCGCCCGATGGCAGATCGAGAACCGAGCGTCCGAGCGCGATGGCGCCCGAGGACACGACCAGCACATCGACACCCTCTGCCTTCAATTTCGCGATATCGGCACACATCGCATCCAGCCAGCTCTTCTTCAGGCCGGTCTTGCGGTCGACGAGCAGCGCGGAGCCGATCTTGATGACGATGCGCCGGTAGCTACCGAGCGCCTTCTGCCTAGTCATTGGCCTCGTCCTCGTCGGCGATGATATCGCGATGACGTACCTTCAGCGCCTTGGCCGGCTTTTCAAGAATGTTCGCTTCGGCATTGGCCTCGACGATGATATCGCGCAGCGCACGCAACACCTCGGTCATGCCCATGCCCGTTGCCGCCGAGATCTGGTAGGGCGTGCTGCCGCAGGCCTTGGCCAGCTCCTTGGTCTTCTTCGTCAGCGTCGCCTTGTCGAGAACGTCGATCTGCGACAGCGCCACGATCTCCGGCTTGTCGCCGATCTCGTCGCTATAGGCCCTGAGCTCATGCTTGACCGTCTTGTAGGCCTTGCCAACATTCTCTTCCTGCGCGGAAACGAGATGCAGCAGAACGCGCGTGCGCTCGACATGGCCGAGGAACCGGTCGCCGATGCCGACGCCTTCATGCGCGCCTTCGATCAAACCGGGAATGTCCGCCAGAATAAATTCGCGCTCATCGATCGTCGCAACACCGAGATTGGGGTGCAGCGTCGTGAAAGGATAATTGGCGATCTTCGGGCGCGCGCGGGTAACCGCCGCGAGGAACGTCGACTTGCCGGCATTCGGCAGACCGACAAGGCCGGCATCGGCGATCAGCTTCAGACGCAGCCAGATCGTCTTTTCCTCGCCCTCGAGGCCAGGATTGGCCCAATCCGGCGCCTGGTTGACCGAGGTCTTGAAGTGCGCATTGCCGAAACCGCCATTGCCACCGCGGGCGAGGCAGTAGCGCTGCCCCTCTTCCGTCAGGTCGCAGATCAGCGTTTCCTGGTCTTCCTCGAAGATCTGTGTGCCAACAGGCACCTTCAGCGTCACATGCTCGCCATTGGCGCCGGTGCGGTTGCGGCCCATGCCGTGCGTTCCGATCGTCGCCTTGAAGTGCTGCTGGAAACGGAAATCGATCAGCGTGTTGAGACCGTTGACGGTCTCCACCCACACGTCACCACCGCGTCCGCCGTCACCGCCGTCAGGCCCGCCGAACTCGATGAACTTCTCGCGCCGGAACGACACGGCACCCGCGCCGCCGCTGCCGGATTTGATATAGACCTTTGCTTCGTCGAGAAATTTCATTTTACTTCCATCATTCGGTGTCATTGGACGCCCGTCTTGGCCTGATCGATATAGGCCGTTCAGCCGGAGGTCAAAGATTATCGTTAGGTTTGCGAGCTATAACATACAGTACGGCTTCGGTCTCGACGGCACGTACGATCTGACACGAATCGCCGACAGTCTTGCC
Organism: Hyphomicrobiales bacterium; assembly: GCA_900467745.1. Lineage (GTDB taxonomy): Bacteria > Pseudomonadota > Alphaproteobacteria > Rhizobiales > Rhizobiaceae > Rhizobium. The sequence goes on along the minus strand of UBQW01000013.1, from coordinate 7,692 downwards.
GGCGCCGACATCATCGCGCTCCAGGAAGTCACCCGCGGCTTCGCGCGAAACCGATATGCCGACATGGTGGCCGACCTCAGTGCCCTGTTTCCCGACCATTTCTGGGTCTATGGACCGGGCTGCGACCTGCATGTCGCCGAGATCGACGGCCTTCCCGCGCCGCGCGGCATGCGCATGCAGTTCGGCAACATGGTCCTCTCGCGTTGGCCGATCCTGTCGACCCGCACGCTGCTTCTGCCGCGCAGCAGGACGCTCACCAAGCTCAACCTGCAACGCAGCGCCACGGAGGCCGTTATCGACCTTCCCGGCGGTGCCGTGCGCGTCTACTCGGTCCATCTCGATCATGTCTCCAGCGACGAGCGCATCCGCCAACTCGCTCACCTCAATGAGCGCATCAACGCCTTCACCCATGAAGGCGGATCGCTGACCGGCGCCCGCGAGTTCGAGATCGACGAGCTTCCGCTGCCCGAAGAGTATCTCGTCATGGGCGACTTCAACATGCTGCCGGAATCGGCCGAATACTGCGCTTTCGCGGGCCGAAAGGACGGATATTACGGACGTACGGCGCGCATCGGCACACCTGTCGACGCCTTCGAGGCGCTCCGCGCCTATCAGCCCGACAGCTACAGCTGGATGGATCCTGCAAATCATGGCAAGCGCATGCATCTCGATTACGTCTTCGTCAGTTCTGGCCTCGAAAGCCGGCTAAGATCCGCGCGGATCGACAATTCGGCCATGGGGTCCGATCACTTCCCCGTCTGGGTCGAGATCGACAATTGAAGAAGGCGCCCCGGTGAATGTGGGGCGCCTCCATGTTTCTCATCAGGCGCCCTTGCTTTGCTGCAACGCGCCGGGCTTCAGCATGGTTTCGACATGCGTGACCATCGTGTTTCGGGCGAAGCTGAAGACCTCGCTGCAACCGGTCATGCGGAAGCCGATCTTTTCCTGCAGCCTCAGCGACGCCGGATTGTCGGCGAAGACACCGGAATGCACGACAGTCTCGGGCATGCGCCGCGAGAAGCGCTCGAGCGTGGCGGAAACCGCCTCGCTCATATAGCCGCGCCGCCAGTAGTAGCGGTTCAGCCAGTAGCCGAGATGCCAGCGGCCATGACGAAGCTCGATCGACACCACGCCGATATGCGCGTCATCGCCATTGGTGATCGCCATCTGCCAGTCCGGCAACCGGCCCGCCGTCACCGGAACCAGCCAGTCGAGTGCATCCTGCCGGTCATAAGGTGCAGGCACCCGTGCCAGCATCCGCGTTACCGCGAAGTCGGACAGCGATTCGGCGATCGCATCGGCATCGCTCAGCCGATGCGCCCGCAGGAAAAGCCGCTCGGTCTTGATGTCCGGCTGCGAGCCGGCGGTGGCGACCTGGGGTCTTGGCCTTTCCAGGCTGAGCGCGCTCATAATACGCTCCCCCAGCTTCTCAGCGACATCCAGGTCTTGCGGTCGAGCCTGTACCATTCGACCGGCACGTTGCTGCCAAGCGCCAGCGAGGCGGCAAGCCCCGATCCCTGGAACTGGAAGCCGCACTTCTGGATGACGCGGCGCGAAGCGATGTTCATCACCCGGCAACGGGCGTCGATCTGGTCGACATCCTCACGGGTGCGAAACACCATGTCGACGAGCGCATGGCAGGCCTCGGTCATGAAGCCCTGGTTCCAGTAGGGCTCGCCTAGCCAGTAACCGATCTCGACGGTGCGACCGTCGAGATGCGGCTCGACACCGCAGCAACCTATAAAGGCGCCGTTTTCGGCTTTGGTAATCGCATAGACGCACTTGCCAATCTCGCCATTTTTCGTGCGTCGCACGAAGTCGGCGGCATCATTGGCCGTATACGGGTGCGGCATGCGCGACACCATTGTGGCGACTTTGGCGTTGTTGGCGAGATGGGCAAGGGCGTCGATATCTTCTTCGTGGGGCGCGCGCATGACGAGCCTTTCCGACAGTAAGACAGGGCAATCGGTCCTTAACCGCTCAGGCCGCAGCCTCTCTTCGGGAGACCTTTGGTCTCTCCGTAACAATTCGCCTTGCATGGTTCAGTCCTCCTTGAGGGTAAAGAAAAAGGGGAGATGGGTGGTGCCCCATCTCCCCTTTTGTCTTGACTGAACCTGATACGCTCAGCCGGGTCGATGAGACACCGGCTGCTATAAAGCGCTACCGGCTTATTCCGCTGCTTCCGCTTTCGGCATCACGGATACGTATACGCGGCCGTTGGCCTTCGTACGGTAGTTCACATTGCCGGCGGTGAGAGCAAAGATCGTGTGATCCTTGCCGAGGCCGACGTTGGAACCCGGGTGCCACTGCGTACCGCGCTGACGCACGATAATGTTGCCTGCGATGACGTTCTCGCCACCGAACTTCTTCACGCCAAGGCGCTTGGATTCAGAATCGCGGCCGTTGCGCGACGAACCGCCAGCTTTTTTGTGTGCCATTGGAGTTCTCCTTTAAACCTTAAGTCCCGTGATCTTACTTAGCAGCCACGATGTCCGTGATACGGACAACGGTGTGGTGCTGGCGATGGCCGCGCGAGCGCTTCGAGTTCTGACGACGGCGCTTCTTGAAGGCGATGACCTTCTTGCCGCGGTTGTGCTCGACGACTTCGGCCTTGACGGACGCGCCCTTGACGAAGGGAGCACCGATCGCGGCATCGGCGCCTTCGCCGATTACGAGGACTTCGGTGAATTCGATCGATTCGCCAGCAGTGACTTCAAGCTTCTCGATGGTCAGCACGTCGTTTGCTGCCACACGGTACTGCTTACCGCCGGTCTTGATGACTGCGAACATTTTTTATCCTTTCATGTTCGTTCCGGCTCGCCCCGCATCAAACAGGTGGCCGTCTTTTTATCAGTCGATGTTAAGCAGGGATTTCAGGGCTTTTGCCCAGGAATTCTGGCTGCCGGTGATGCCCCACGCGGGCGCGGGGCGGACAAGGCGCGGACTTATCCACACCTATTGGGTTGCGCAGATACGCGAGCATAAAAAAACTGTCAAGGTAAAAGGATGACAAAAGGATGAAATGGCTTGAGATTACGACTTGCCAGCCCGCCAAACTCTCGCTATGAGACAGCCCGCGCCTAACGGCGTCAACCAGACCGCGGAGAGGTGGCAGAGTGGTTGAATGTACCGCACTCGAAATGCGGCGTGCCTGCAAGGGTACCGTGGGTTCAAATCCCACCCTCTCCGCCATACTGGTCTTTGGATCGCAAGGTTTACCCGCGGCTTACTGATATCCTTTGATTTCCAACGCCTGTGCAGACACTAGTCAGGCAGCATCGAAGCATGCCTTGACAAGCCGCTTACTCTCCTGCGTCGCGGCGATGTCACTTGCAGAGAGTTTGAAGGTTTTCAATTGCCAACTCCACATGGGCAGGTGGCAGAGTCTTAGGAGGATTGGCGACCAGAAACTCCACGATAGCTTTTGCTAGCTGGGAGGAGATAACGCCCCGATCTTGGGCGGCTCTGAGCTCATGCCCTAGAAATGTGGTGAGCCTTGAGCAGTCAAGAAAACAGTCGTGAGTTAGAGCTTGGTGATCAGCTGCGCTCAATTGGAATTGCCCGACGCCATGTTTACGGGCGTTGGTGTTAATCCAGAAAAATAGGTTATCGGCAGCGCAAACGCAAAGCGTAATCTTGTCCTTTGCCGGGCGCGCAAGCGTGGTGTTGACGATGTAGACCGAGCCTACAATCACAGCACACCATAAACCGCAAATTCCTTTGCCTCTTCGATTATCTCCTGCCGAGCAGGGTTGTCATCGTCGATCATCGCCTCGTAGTCCATCGCGCCATTTGCTGGCGCTTCGAGCCAAGACCGCTCTTGATGGGTTAAGGTTGAAAGCGTGCCGAAGTTCCTACGCTTGCAGAATTGGATGGCTTCATCCAGGCATTCCACATCGCTCTGAGAGAGCACACTCGTATCTGCGTCGCGGAGCGCATTTACCCTAGGCCAGGGAGCTTGAGCGACTGAGAATGCTTTAATGACTGCTTCTGGGTCGCCGGCGTTGTGTAGTCGGCCCTTTATAAAGTCATATATAGTCGAAGGAACCGGACCGTTAGGCATGGCAATAAAGGTATCTGCCACTATCGGTCGCGCGTATCTGTTGAGATGATACTTCTCAGCGAAGAAGAGAATCTTTGCTGCAAAGAACGCAGTGACGTCCGGCCAGCGCGATGCGATGTACGTCATCGCCTCCACACCCTTCTTCTCGTCAAACTGAAATCGCAACATCATCTCTCTCATGTTGTGAGCTATCTCACAGAACCCTTGACTCGTCACTTAAAATGTGGTGACGCACATCGATTCTTCAATGCCGTGTCTATTGAGTCACTCTTGCACGAGCCGTGAAACGATGGCCTCGCTCCCATCACGAGGTCCCGTACGCGCTAACGCCACTTGGAAATCGGATGCGAACAGCCAGGAAGGTCAGCGGAAACTATCGGGTCCGTGAGCTATTACCGAGCAACAAGCTGAATGCCCAATGGCGCAGCGCCGCCGATGATATCGAGCAAGCGGTCGATGTTGGGATGGGCGCCGGGGCGGGTTTTCGCGTCGGCGGTGTGCTCGGCGAAAAGGTCGAGGGCGTAGGTTGCGGCTTGCTTGTCGAGGATGCCGAAACATTGCTGCAGATATTGATAGACTGCGAGCGACCCCTGCTTGCCCGGCTGGTTTTCGATCGTCGCGACAATGACGCCGGCTGGGTCGGTAATGTCGATGCGAGCAAGGCCTTCGACTGACGGCAGCAGCTGTAGATTGTCCTTGAACGAAGCCGTGGGCTGGATCATCGCATATTCCTTTTCGCGTGGCGGGTTGGCCAAGCGTCTAGCAGCTTCGGCTCCGTAGCACCACGCCGTAGAACAGAACAGCTTACCGCTTCAGCGCGCGTCCGCTGCGGCTCTGCGAAATCGCCCGCGACTGCGAGCGCTGCACGAGGGCCTGCTGCACCTCGGCCTGGAAAACCATGACCTGATGGCGAACTTCCGCCTCTGGCAGGCCGAGCGATTCGAGTTCGCTCGCCAGACGCCGGCATTCGGTCTTCCAGTATTGAACGGCATCGGCACCATGCAGGCGCTCGAGTTCGGCCGCGCTGCGATCGATGTCGCCGGCGCGCGAAGCCACAGGAAAAAGGACGATTTCACTTGTGGTCATGGCCTTCAAACTCTTGCTTGTGTTTACCGACATCGATTCGTTCCGTTGTGTTCGACATCATTCCTACCGAAGCATGGTTAACGCTTTCCTCCACGATCTGACGCGTTGTGCCGGGATGGTCGCGACTTGCCAGCGGTTGCGCGAAGCCGGGGGCTTCTGATCCGCCTTAAACACGGCTACACATCTTATGTGTGTCAGGTGGATGGGGGATCGATTTGGTACTGAAGATGATCGCGGGGCCTGTGGCGACGGCCATCGTTCTGTTTGCGCGCGCCATAACGGCCGTGCGCGCCATTTGGACAAGCGACGGCCCGACAACGGACACGTGCATCTATTTCGCCAATCATTCGAGCCATGGCGATTTCATTCTGGTCTGGGCCGTTCTGCCGCCCCGCCTGCGACGGTCCACGCGCCCGGTGGCGGGGGCCGAATACTGGCTGAAATCCGCGATCACCCGCTTTATAGGCAGAGATGTCTTCGACGCTGTGCTGATCGAGCGCGAGCGGGATAAGCGGACCAGCGACCCGATCGAGGTGATGGCGAATGCGCTGGATGCCGGCTCCTCGCTCATTCTCTTTCCGGAGGGAACCCGCAATCTGACGGAGGCGTCGTTGCTGCCGTTCAAGAGCGGGCTTTTCCATCTCGCCTCAGCGCGTCCGGATATCCGCCTCGTCCCCGTCTGGATCAACAATCTCAACCGCGTCATGCCGAAGGGCGAGATCGTCCCGATCCCGCTGATCTGCACCGTCACCTTCGGAGAGCCGATGCAAATGCACCCGGCCGAAGACAAGCAGGCATTTCTTGATCGGGCGCGGACAGCCCTTCTCGATCTCTCTCCAAAACAGCCAGGCGGTAGCGAATGAACACGGCCAATTCCGACCTCCTCACGCTCGTCCTTGGCATTCTCGCGGTGCTCGTCGTCGCATCCGCGGTCGGCTATGTGCTGCAGCGCCGCCTCTCGCCCGATGGCGCCAACGCCTCGATCGAAAACCTCAACGCGCGCATCAAGGCGTGGTGGGTGATGGCGATCCTGATCGGCATCGCCTTCATGATCGGCCGGGTTGGCATCCTTATCCTCTTCGGCTTCTGCTCGTTCGCGGCGCTGCGCGAGTTCATCACTCTAACGCACACAAAGCGCGCCGATCACTGGGCGCTGGCGACCGCCTTCTTCGTTGTGCTGCCGCTGCAGTATTTCCTGCTCTGGACGAAGCAATACGGTATCTTCGCGATCTTCATTCCCGTCTATGCCTTCCTGCTGATGCCGATCATCTCGGTGCTGCGCGGCGATACCGAGCGCTTTCTCGATCGGATCGCGGAGGTACAATGGGCGCTGATGATCTGCGTCTTCTGCGCCTCCCACGTGCCCGCGCTGCTGACGCTTAATATTCCGGGCTATGAGGGCCGCAATGTGCTGCTCATCGCCTTCCTCGTCATCATCGTGCAGCTGAGCGATGTGCTCCAATATGTCTGGGGCAAGCTTTTCGGCCGCACCAAGATCGCCCCGAAGCTGTCGCCCTCCAAGACCGTCGAGGGCTTTGTCGGCGGCGTTGCCAGCGCCACGCTGATCGGTGCCGGCCTGTGGTGGATCACGCCGTTCACGCCCTTCCAGGCCGGGCTGCTGGCTTTCATCATCACCATGATGGGCTTCTTCGGCGGATTGGTGATGTCGGCGATCAAACGCGACCGCGGGGTCAAGGATTGGGGCAACCTGATCGAGGGCCATGGCGGCCTGATCGACCGGCTCGATTCCGTCGTCTTTTCCGCACCGATCTTCTTCCATCTTGTCCGCTACTGGTGGTCGGCCACATGACCACGCGGCTGCGGCGCATCGCGGGCAACAGCATCACCCATGTCGCATTCGCCTTCTGCGCGATGGGCGGCTGGGCGATGTTTGCCAACCGGGATTACCCGCCCGGCCGCTTTCTGCTTGCAGGTCTCGTCCAGGGCGCATTGTCCGCCTGCCTGACGCTGTTTCTCAAGACCGCGGTCGAGCAGCTGTCACGCCGGATGAATGGAACGCGAGCCCTCTGGGCGCCGCCGCTCATTGCCTGCCTGGCATCGAGCGCCATTCTGGCGACCATCCACGCGTTGAGCGGCACGCCCGAAATTCTGAAAACGATCGCGCTGCCGCTGGCGGTCTCGACCAGCTATGCGGCGATCTACAATTATTCACTGTACCGGAAGGGGAGCGGGCATGACCGAAACAGGTGACCGCAGGCCGCTGGCGAGCCGCGACACGCACTGGGCGCGTTCGATTGCGCAATGGCTGGCGTCGAAATCAATCACGCCCAACCAGATCTCGCAGGCAAGCATGATCGCGGCAGCACTCGCCGGCGGCGCGTTCTTTCTGTCGGGATATCGGACGGGCTGGGCGCAGGCGCCCTTTTTCGTCGCAGCCGCGCTCTTTTGCCAGCTACGGCTGCTCTGCAATCTCTTCGACGGCATGGTCGCGGTCGAGGGCGGGAAGGGGGCGGCCGATGGGCCGTTTTGGAACGAGTTTCCGGACCGAGTTGCCGACATCCTGATCCTTGTCGGGGCAGGGG
>UBQW01000088.1 GCA_900467745.1 Hyphomicrobiales bacterium | reverse complement strand
AACCTTGTGCATCGGCAGGGTCTGGGCGCTCCTTGTCAGCCTCGGAGCAGGCTTGTCATGCTGGAGACGCCGTCACTGCTCTGGCGATGGCCCAGATGAAGCCGACCATCTCGCGGGCGATGGCGGTCGTGACCACGACCTTCGCCTTGCCAGCGGCTACCAGATGCCTGTAGCGCTGGCACATCCGCAACTGTCCCTTCCAAGCGATGTCGCGGATGGCCTTTGGCAGGGCGGTCGTGCAGCTTCCGGCTGACCCGCGCTTGCATCCGGTAGCTCCAGGCCCCTTCGATCAATGCCCGCCGCGCAAGTCCGCTGCCGGCCTTCGTAATCCCGCCTCGGCGCACAGTTGCCCCGCTGGAATGCTCGGTCGGTGTAAGGCCGAGATAGGCCATGAGCTGGCGGGGATTGTCGAAGCGGTGGAAGTCACCGACCTCAGCGACCACCGTCACAGCGACGATGAAGGCAACGCCACGCATGGCCTGCACCGCCTCCACCACCGGTGCCAGGTTCCAGGTCGGAAGCAATTCTGCAATCTGCCCGGTCAATCGCTCGACCCGGGCCTCGGCATCGGCAACGGCATCGACATAGTCTTGGAATACGATCTGTTGCGCGGGGTGCTGGAAGCGCACCGTCGTCAGCCAGCGCCGATAGGCTACCGTCCAGCCCTTCTTCCCCGCATAGATGCGGCCATGGCGTAGCAGGAATCCTTGCAGGTGTTGCCGCGCCTTGCCAACGACGCGCACCGCCGTCGCCCTTGCCCGGACCAGATCCCGCATCGCCTCATGAGCCGTATCGGGCACCCAGACCGCCGTCAGCTCTCCCGCCCGGTGTAGCTTCGCCAGCATCACCGCATCGCGGCGGTCGGTCTTCACGCGATCACCGGCTTTCATTGGAATGAGCGAGGGCGCGACCACGATGCAGTCGTGTCCCAGTTCGACGAGTTGACGGTGCAGGCCGTATCCGCAGGGTCCCGCTTCATAGCAGAAATACAGCTGGCACCCATCTGCCCCCAGCCCTTCGGCCAGCTTCCGCACATGGTCAGGACGATGCGGGATCGCCCCCCAGTGACGAACCTCACCGCCACGCTCTCCTCCCGCGACCGCGACGGAAATCGTCGCCTTGTGGACATCCAACCCGATGAAGATGGTATGCTGCATTTGGTCTCTCCCCCATTCTTGAGGCTCGGCGCCAGCCAACCTGGCGTAACCCTCGAACACAGAATGTCACGGGAGAGGCCGCCAACCCAGTCAGCTCACAGCCCGATAATGGGGTCTAGATGTTGCT
>UBQW01000104.1 GCA_900467745.1 Hyphomicrobiales bacterium | reverse complement strand
CCTCTTGTGGGGGAGATGCCCGGCATGGCAGAGGGGGGTAACACAGCATGCCGACCTCTCTATTTTCCCAAAACCACGGCGCAACCCTAGCTAACTTCTACCTCGTACCTCCTACCGTGCAGCCCCCTCATCCGGCTGCCGCCACCTTCTCCCCGTTGGGGAGAAGAGACTCGAGGCGGGCCGCTCGCGCCGACCTCCCCTTCTCCCCACAGGGGAGAAGGTGGCCCGAAGGGTCGGATGAGGGGGCCACGCGGCACGCCCTCAATAATCGCCCACTCACAAACCCCCACCACAGGAGGCAACCCCTGATGGACAAGTCTGCCTTCCCCGACCCCACCTTCATCATCTCAGGCCCAATGCACGCCTCGCGCCGCCATGATAGCGCCCACAAGCACGTCACCGGCACGGCCGACTACATCGACGACCTTCCGGAGCCTGCAGGCCTGCTCCACGGCGCGCTCGGCCTGTCGGACCGGGCGCATGCCGAGATCGTCAGCATGGACCTCTCCGAGGTCGCCGCCACCCCCGGCGTCGTCTGGGTCTTCACCGGCAAGGACGTGCCTGGGATTAACGATGTCAGTTCCAACGGCAGCCACGACGAACCGCTGCTGGCCGAAACCAAGGTCGAGTTCCACCAGCAGCCGATCTTTGCCGTGATCGCCGAGACCCGCGACATCGCGCGCCGTGCCGCCCGCAAGGCGAAAATCGAATATCGCGATCTCGCCCACTGGAGCGATATCGACGGCGCGCTGGAAAACGGCGGCGCGCTGGTCACCAGCCCGATGACGCTGAGCCGCGGCGAGGCGAAGACAGAGATGGCAAACGCCGCCCGCCGGCTGAAGGGCCAGATGCGGATCGGCGGCCAGGAACATTTCTACCTCGAAGGCCAGATCGCCATGGCCATTCCGGGCGAGGACGACGAGGTCGCTGTCTGGTCTTCGACGCAGCATCCGAGCGAGATCCAGCACATCGTCGGCCATGTGCTCAACATCCCCTCCAACGCCGTGACCGTGAACGTGCGCCGCATGGGCGGCGGCTTCGGCGGCAAGGAAACGCAGGGCAACCAGTTCGCGGCGCTGGCCGCCATCGCCGCCAAGAAGCTGAAACGATCAATCAAATTCCGCCCAGACCGCGACGAGGACATGGCCGCAACCGGCAAGCGCCACGACTTCATGGTCGATTACGAACTCGGCTTCGACGAGGAAGGCCGCATCCATGCGGTCGACGCCACCTATGCCGCCCGCTGCGGCTTCTCGTCGGATCTCTCGGGCCCGGTCACCGACCGCGCGCTGTTTCATGCCGACTCAAGTTATTTCTACCCGCATGTGCACCTCACCTCGAAGCCGCTCAAGACCCACACGGTCTCCAACACCGCCTTTCGCGGCTTCGGTGGACCGCAGGGCATGCTGGGCGCAGAGCGTTTCATCGAGGAAATCGCCTATGCCGTCGGCAAGGACCCGCTTGAAGTCCGCAAGCTGAATTTCTACGGCCAGCCCGGCTCCGGCCGCACGCTGACGCCCTATCACCAGGAGGTCGAGGACAGCATTCTGGAGCGGATCGTCGGCGAACTCGAGGAGAACGCCGACTACCAGGCGCGTCGCCGAGAGATCATCGAATTCAACCGCGACAGCCGCTACATCAAAAAGGGCATCGCGCTGACGCCGGTGAAGTTCGGCATTTCCTTCACGCTGACCGCCTTCAACCAGGCCGGCGCCCTCGTTCATGTCTACCAGGACGGCTCGATCCACCTGAACCACGGTGGCACCGAGATGGGCCAGGGCCTTTTTACCAAGGTGGCGCAGGTTCTGGCCGACAGCTTCCAGATCGATATCGAGCATGTGAAGATCACTGCGACGACCACGGGCAAGGTGCCCAACACCTCGGCGACCGCCGCCTCCTCCGGCACCGATCTCAACGGCATGGCCGCCTATGACGCCGCCCGCCAGATCAAGGAACGCCTCGTCGCCTTCGCCGCCGAGAAGTGGGACGTGCCGGTCTCCGAGATCGCCTTCCTGCCCAACCGGGTGCGCGTCGGCAACCAGGAAATCCCCTTCCCCGACTTCATCCGCCAGGCCTATTTCGCCCGCGTTCAGCTGTCGGCCGCCGGCTTCTACAAGACCCCGAAGATCCACTGGGACCGCGCCGCCGGAAAGGGCACGCCCTTCTATTACTACTCCTACGGCGCCTCCTGCACCGAGGTCTCGATCGACACGCTGACCGGCGAATATCTGATCGACCGCACCGATATCCTCCACGATGTCGGCCGCTCGCTGAACCCGGCCATCGACATAGGCCAGGTCGAGGGCGCCTTCGTGCAGGGCATGGGCTGGCTGACGACGGAAGAGCTCTGGTGGGACGCCAAGGGGCGCCTGCGCACCCACGCCCCCTCCACCTACAAGATCCCACTCGCCTCCGACCGCCCGAAGATCTTCAACGTTAAGCTGGCCGAATGGTCCGAAAACGCCGAACAAACCATCGGCCGCTCCAAGGCCGTCGGCGAACCACCGTTCATGCTGGCGATCTCCGTGCTGGAAGCGCTGTCGATGGCGGTGGCGAGCGTCGCGGATTACAAGGTCTGCCCGAGGCTCGACGCGCCGGCGACGCCGGAGCGGGTGCTGATGGCGGTCGAGCGGATGAAGGCGGTATGACTGGGAATGCGGGGTTTGGTGGGTCTGCTGGGCTCGCAGGATTTGCTCGCCTCGTGGGCGTGGCATACCCCCCTCTGCCCTGC
>UBQW01000031.1 GCA_900467745.1 Hyphomicrobiales bacterium | reverse complement strand
ACGATGACGCGCTTGGCGCCGGCCGTCAGGTGGACGGCAGCCTTGTCGCGGGCGGTGAAGATGCCGGTGCATTCCATCGCGATATCGATGCCGAGTTCGCCGTGCGGCAGCTGTGCCGGGTCGCGAACAGCGGTGACCTTGATCGGCTTGCCGCCGCCGACGGTGATCGTGTCACCTTCGACCTTCACTTCGGCCGGGAACTTGCCGTGGATCGAGTCGTAACGCAGCAGGTGCGCGTTGGTCTCGACCGGGCCGAGGTCGTTGATGGCAACGACTTCGATGTCCGTGCGGCCGGATTCAACGATGGCGCGGAGAACATTGCGGCCGATACGACCGAAGCCGTTGATTGCAACCTTTACAGTCATGTGTGTCTCTCTCCCAGAATATGGAAACTTTGATCAGACAGTCATTGCTCTGGTCTGCCGATCGGCAGGAAGGTCGAATGAACGTCGCACGTCCACTCACCTGAGCGCGGTCCGTAGCGACATTTCCTTTCAACGTAAATTATTGAATCGATTAGCGTATTAACGAGATCGAAGTAAAATCGATTAGATGCCGATGCGATACCATGGTGGCAATGGAATATCAGCGTCTCACGGACGGAGGTTGGAAACGCCGTACCGCATTCGCCGTTTATGGACTTGCATTTGTCGTCTTTGGAATATCTCTTCCCGGCATCAAAAAATCGGGTGGAGTGGAAATTGACGATACGGCAGCGGGTAGCTTTGAAATTCAAAGACGAGATCCAGTTTTTGAAAGGATGGAAACGCGACCGGACCGCAGTCGGCGCCATCACACCAACATCCGTTGCGACAGCTACGAAAATGGCTTCGGTTGTTCTGCCGAACTCCGGGCTTCCTGTACTTGAACTCGGCCCCGGAACGGGTGTGATCACAAAGGCGATCCTGGCCCGCGGTGTCGAGCCGCGTAAACTGATCTCAGTTGAGTATTCACACGACTTCTATCGTCATCTTCGCAAGGAATTCCCGTCCGTTGACGTGCGATGCGGAGACGCTTTCGCGCTTGATCTTACGCTAGGGGCGCAACGCGACACCCTCTTCGACTGCGTCATCTCGGCGATACCGTTGCTGCACTTGCCGCCAGAAAAGCGACGTGAGCTAGTTCGCGATCTGCTGGACCGCGTTCCGGTCGGCAGGCCCGTCGTCCAAATCACATATGGATTACTTTCCCCAGTCGTTGCCCTGCCGGCAGGATACGAAGTCCGCCACCTCGCATTTATGATGAGGAACATCCCACCAGCTCAGCTGTGGGTATATTCGAAGAGCGGTTCGCGGCACGTCTAGTTCTGTCGGGTCCATGCCTTACACACGGCAGTATCCGTGTGCCGAACCACGTAGGTGTCCCGTCAGCAAAAACCGTTGAGCTTCAGTATCTTGTAGGCTTCGATCGTGGCGCGGAGCCGATCTTCTGATTGTCGATCGCCGTTGTTGGCGTCGGGATGATCGAGCTTCAGGCGCTCTTTGTAGCGGCGCCTGATGTCCTCAGGTGACGCGATTTGTTGAAGCCCCAGCGTTTCAAACGCCTTGGCCTCAAGTGGCTTAAGTTTAATCCGAAGCAGTGATGATGTTGTCGGCGCGTTAGGCTGGCTCGCTTTCCCCCGTGCTTTAAGCGATTTTGCTGATCCCGACGGGATTGACGACGGCAAGGGCGTCTCAAGTTGTTCTTGGGTTGACCTCACACCGCGCGTGGCGATCTTCCCGGCTGCAGCATCGAGTTGATACCTCGCGATAACGGGGTCCGACTGGCTGGGATAGTAACTGTAACCCTTGGCGTAAGCTTTCGAATGTTGCGGACAGAAAGATAGATAAAGCCCGTCTGCGGCGCTGCCCACCGGCGCTCTATTGGTGCCGGTGTTTTCACAGCCATCCCACTGGCAGCGGGGACCGATTGGTCGAGTAGGTTTGTTGCTGCTGCTGCTTCGGATCGGCCGTAGGCCAACGAAAATCTTCGATTCAGTCATCAGCGTTTTATATGGCGGCCCCCGCGTCCACAGCAAGGCCCCATCATCATCGTAAAAAGGTCTTACAAAACGAAGCTGTCGGTTCTAGCCTCCGGTTATGAGGACCCATCTAGCGAAGAGGGCAAGCAAAAGGTCGATGCGCCCAACGCGATATCGACGAGCACGCGTTTTGCGATGGCGGCAAACGCTGACGGCCCTGCAGGAGACTTTTCGTAAAGCGACAAACGACAGCCGCTCATTAGATATATCGTACGATATATCTAATGATACATCGCATAAGCATAATTATGGAACTCGGCTTTCGTTCCCGCGAATGCCAGCAACGAAAGGTCGTTCGATATTCGGCGATTGCGGCCCGAGTATTATCGTCAATCCGTTCAGCACGATTCGACTCATTTTTGAACCATCTGCAGGCCGCGTTGGTGCTGGGGATTTGGCGCCCTCATCGCTATGGTGTGGACAACAGTTGACGTTGCCGTCTGCGTTTCAATCCCAGTACGATAACCTGCGTAGATCAAACCGTGCGGCGAACGACTTTCTGCTGCTGCTCGCCGAGACCCTGAACACCAAGACGGATGACGTCGCCATGCTTCAAGAACTGAGGTGGCTTCATCCCCATGCCCACGCCGGGTGGTGTGCCCGTCGTGATGATGTCGCCCGGCTCAAGCGCCATGAAGTTGGAGATGTATGAAATGACAAAAGCCATCGAGAAAATCATCGTAGAAGTGTTACCGGTCTGCTTCCGTTCGCCATTGATGTCCAGCCACAGGTCGAGGGTCTGAACGTCGGGTAGCTCATCGCGGGTCACAAGCCATGGGCCAATAGGTCCAAACGTCGGTGAACTTTTTCCTTTTGTCCATTGGCCGCCGCGCTCAGTCTGGAACGCTCGTTCGGAAACGTCATTGCAGATCGTGTAACCGGCGACGTGTGACAGCGCATCGTTCTCGGAAATCTCGTATCCCGGTTTTCCAATGACAGCGGCGATCTCGACTTCCCAATCGGTCTTCTCGGAAGTGCGCGGAATAATAACCGTGTCATTTGGCCCAACGATCGATGATGTGGCCTTGTTGAACAGGATGGGCTCAGAGGGGATTGGAAGGTTGGATTCTCGTGCGTGATCGGCGTAATTCAACCCGACACAGATGAAGTTGCCAACCCGCGCGACAACGGGTCCTAAGCGTGCGCCTTCTTCGACAACCGGGATGGAGGCAAGATCCGTGCGGCGAATTTTTTCAATTGCCGCATCCGAGAGGTGTTCGCCAAAGAAATCGGGAATTACCGACGAAAGATCGCGAACCCGCCCCTCATCGTCAACGATTCCTGGCTTTTCCTTGTGAGCGTCGCCAAACCGTACAAGTTTCATCGTCGTTCCCTTCGCATGGCGGCGCTGCCGCTTAAATATCTAACTTAGAGCTCGGTAAGCCAGTCGCTCTGGGTCTCACCAGATACCGGATCTGTTGCAGTCGCTACGACCCTCCGTGAATCTTTGCCATCTGACGGCACGAGCTGCGTGGGTTGATCCAATTTGGCTTGACTTAAAATGGATTAGCAGGAATGAGTATTGCTAGCAATATCCATTCTTCGAGGATGAACATGTCCAGCGTTCCAATTTCCAATTCGACAATACGCCTCAATGCTGCCGACAATGTCCATGTCGCCCGCCGCCCCCTTGAAACCGGTGATCCTCTGGGGATGGGTGATGCAAGGGCAACCGGACCGGTCCCCAGTGGCCACAAGGTGGCTATCCGGGCGATCGGTGTCGGAGAATCCGTGTTGAAGTATGGACAGACGATCGGCTATGCGACGCAACCGATCGCTGCCGGCGACCATGTTCATCTACACAACATCGCCATGCACGAGAGCGAGGTTGAGCACCATTTCGCAAGTGACGCGCGGCAAACGCAGCTGTTGCCTAAAGCTGAACGACGCACGTTCCAGGGATATCTACGTGCGGACGGGCAAGTCGGAACTCGAAATTATGTTGGCATTGTCTCGTCGGTAAACTGTTCGGCGACAGTGTCGAAGGCTATTGCAGATCATTTTAATCGAAAGGGTGGGCTCGACGGCTTTCCCAATGTTGATGGTATTGTTGCCCTCACCCATGGTCAAGGATGCGCCCTCAGCATCAAGACCGAGGGTTACGAGGTGCTCACACGGACACTCTCAGGCTACGCGCGCAACCCGAATTTCGGTGCTATCCTCATGATCGGACTCGGCTGCGAGACCAATCAGATCTCGCTTATTACCGGCAAATTCGGTCTCGAAGAAGGTCCCCTACTCCGAACAATGACGATCCAGCAACTCGGAGGCACGCGCAAGACCGTCGAGCGTGCGGCGGAGATCATCAATGAGATGCTGCCTGCAGTAAATGCAATGGAGAGGACAGAGCAACCTTTGTCTGGGCTGAAGCTGGCGCTCGAATGTGGTGGGTCCGACGGATATTCCGGGATATCTGCCAATCCGGCGCTTGGCTATGCGTCGGATCTGCTCGTCCAACACGGAGGAACGGCTTGTCTTGCAGAGACACCGGAGATCTATGGTGCGGAACACCTCTTGACACGCCGGGCCGTCAATCCTGCCGTGGCGCAAAAGTTGATGGATCGGATTGCCTGGTGGCGCGAGTACACAGCGCGAAACGGCGCAGAGCTCAATAATAATCCGTCACATGGAAACAAGTTGGGCGGCTTGACCACGATTCTAGAGAAGTCTCTTGGAGCGGTCGCAAAAGGCGGATCGATGCCACTTGAGGCGGTTTATGAATACGCTGAGATTATCGATCGGACCGGCTTCGTTTTCATGGACACGCCCGGTTATGACCCTGTCGCGTGCACCGGCCAAATTGCCGGTGGCTGCAACATGCTAATTTTCACGACCGGCAGGGGCTCAGTATCGGGTTTCAAACCGGTTCCGACGATCAAGGTTGCAACGAACACGGCAATGTTCGAGCAAATGTCGGAAGATATGGATATCAACTGCGGTGGCATTGTTACTGGCGAGGAAACCATCCAAGAGGCCGGCGAAAAGATGTTCGAGACGCTGATCGCGGTCGCTTCGGGAAAGCGCACGTTGAGCGAGACCTACGATTATGGTGATAATGAATTTGTCCCTTGGCAAATTGGCGCTGTAACTTGAGGCGGAATGGACCCGAGCACTGAAGAAACCATTGTCCGACGGCCGGCATACCTTCGCATTGTCGACGCACTGCGAATGGCGATGCACCAGGGCCGTATTCCCGCGGGATGTGTGCTTCTTGAAGGTCCGCTCGCGGAGATTTTCGGCTCCAGTCGCGCACCCGTTAAGCAGGCTTTGGCGCTCCTGGAGTCCGAGGGCGCGGTTCATCGTTTCGATGGTCGCGGCGTTCTGGTCGGTCGCAATGTAAATCCGGTAAGGTTCGAGATTACGGCCGACTTATTTGATGGTTCCCCGGGAGCCCTTTCTTGCGAGCCCCGGAGCGCAGTCGATCTTGTTTACTACCAAGTGGAAAGAGAGATACTTACCCGGTCTATGTATGGTCGTTTTCGCGTAAACGAGCTGGCGTTAGCGCGACACCACAACATAGGCCGAATGACGGCACGTGACCTTCTGGTGAAATCGCAACAGTCAGGGATCGTTGTTAAGGGTGAGCGTTCTCACTGGTGGACTGTACCGTTCGACGAAAAAAGAATTCGTGATCTCTATCAGCTCCGGCAGCTTTTGGAGCCGATTGCGCTTCTGGATGCCGCCGAACACATCCCCAAAGCGATCGTCCAGCAACTTGCAAACAAACTTCGAATGGCGATCGTTGCATTTCCCCACCCAGATTTTGCCCTCCTTGACGGGCTTGAACGAGATCTCCACACGACCTGCCTCAGCTTTTGCGCGAACCGGGAGCTGACAGGGGCCTTGGATCGAGCGAGCGTATCCTTCGTTTCCGGCAAACATATGCAAGCGATCCTTGCCGGCCCGCTCGCTCGGGATTCTTTTCTGGCAGAACATCTCCAGATTTTCGATCTGCTTGCTCGTGGAGATGCACAAGCCGCATCGTCCGCACTGCGAAGCCATCTAAAATTCTCGGAACAAAAAGCTGTCGAACGGTTTCGTGAGTACCACGAGCGCTTTACGGCGCCGGCGATCCCTTACATCCTCGACTGATGAAGCGATAGAACCGCGCTAACCGATCGCCTCCGTGGCGGCGATTGCCGCCATGTTGACGATACCCCTGACGGTTACAGAGGGCGCCAGAATATGGGCAGGCTGTCGTGCGCCCATCAAGATTGGGCCCACGGCAACTGCATTGGTGAATTCCTTCAGCAGCGTCATTGACAGGTTGGCAGAGTCCAGACCTGGGAAGATCAATAGGTTCGCTTCGCCGCGTAGCACGGATTCCGGAAGGTATGTCTCCCGAAGCTCCGCATTTACAGCTAGGTCGCCTTGCATTTCGCCATCGACCATCAATCTTGGCGCAATGATCCTCAAGCGCTCGAGGGCAAGCTGCATTTTTTGGCTTGTGGAACCCGTCTGGGATCCGAAATTTGACGAACTAAGCAGGGCGGCCCGGGGCTCTATATTGAATCGCTCCAGATGGTTCTTAGCCTGAACTGTGGTCGCGACAATCTGGTCGACGTTCGGGTCGTCGTTGACGTGTGTGTCAGCGAGAAATAAGACACCCCGGCTCATGATCAGCATCGACAGCGCAGAGAGCTGGTCTGCATCGTCTGCAAGGCCAATAATTGACCGAATGTGCTGTGCGTGGTCGCGGAACGTGCCCTCGACACCACAAATTAAAGCATCTGCGTCTCCTTTCTTTACCGCGAGCGCGCCAATGACTGTGTTGTTCGTCCTGATCGCGGTGCGTGCGGTTGCAGGGGTCATTCCCTGGCGGCCAAGGATAGAGCGCAGCAACGCTACATAGTCGTTATAGCGGGAGTCATCTTCGGGATTGATAATCTCGAAGTCTTCCCCGCATTTGATCGTCAAACCAAAACGAGTCATACGTTGATCGATCACCGTCGGCCGACCGATCAAAATCGGGCGGCCGATCCCGTCTTCGACGATCACCTGTGCGGCGCGAAGGACGCGTTCATCCTCACCGTCGGCAAACGCGATTTTCTTGCCTCGGCCTTGTACGGCTTCGACTAGCGGCTTCATTACCATGCCAGAGCGATAGCCAAGGCGCTGAAGGCTGTCTTCGTAGGTAGCAAGATCGGCGATCGGACGTTGAGCAACACCGCTCTCCATCGCGGCCTTCGCGACGGCGGGTGCGATGCGAAGGATCAGACGCTGATCAAAAGGGTTCGGAATCAGATATTCCGGTCCGAACACACCGGATCCGGAGATGGCACCCTGTTCGTGACCCACTTCGTGAGTGAGCTGTGCAATAGCATAGGCGGCGGCGACCTTCATCTCCTCGTTGATAACGGTCGCTCCGCAGTCCAGCGCGCCACGGAAGAGGAACGGGAAGCAGAGGACATTGTTGACCTGATTTGGGTAATCCGACCGTCCGGTGCATACCAGCGCGTCGGGTCTGACCTCCCTTGCCAATTCCGGCATGATCTCCGGGATCGGATTGGACAAGGCCAGAATAAGAGGCCGGGACGCCATATCGCGCATCATTTCCGGCTTCAACGCCCCGGCCTTCGACAAGCCGACATAAATGTCGGCGCCATCAAGGACTTCGCTCAGTTGGATTTTGTCGGTGTCCTGAGCGAAAGCTCCACGCCACTTATCGACCGACCCGAGCCTTGCAGTCGTCACGAGACCCTTGGAATCAGCGATCCAGATGTTTTCGCGCTTCGCTCCTACCGCAATAAGCATATTCATGCAGGCGATAGCTGCAGCGCCCGCACCGGACGTACAGATCTTGACCTCGGCAATGTTCTTGCCAACCAGTCTCATCGCATTGATAACGGCAGCAGCGACAATGATCGCGGTTCCGTGCTGATCATCGTGGAAAACGGGTATGTTCATCCGCGCCCGCAGCGCTTCTTCGATTTCGAAGCATTGCGGTGCCTTGATGTCCTCGAGATTGATGCCGCCAAAGGTCGGCTCAAGCGGCGCGACGATCTCGATGAACCGCTTGGCGTCTTCTTCCTTGATTTCGATATCGATCGCATCGATATTGGCGAACTTTTTGAATAGAACGGCCTTGCCTTCCATGACGGGCTTCGAGGCGAGCGCACCGATATTGCCCAATCCAAGAACGGCTGTTCCGTTGGAGATCACGGCGACAAGGTTGCCTTTCGAGGTATATCGGTACGCGGCCAATGGGTCTGCTGCAATTTCCTCGCAGGGGATCGCAACGCCCGGAGAATAGGCGAGCGACAGATCGCGGGTGTTCGCAAGAGGTTTCGTTCCTAATATCTCCAGCTTTCCTGGCTTGGGAAATTCGTGAAAGCGCAATGCTGCGTCACGCAGGTTGAACTGCTTCTGTTCTGTCACGTTCACGAACCCTTTGATTGTGGAGATGTGATGCGGCTCCCGTCCACGCTCGGTCACGCCGTCAATAGACCGGGGAGCTGCCCTAGTGTCGTCGAGATTTATCCGGCCGCGGTGTAGGCAGTCTTCACGACCGTGAAGAATTCCGCCGCATACTTACCCTGCTCACGAGGACCGAAGCTCGATCCTTTCCGCCCCCCGAAGGGTACGTGGAAATCCACGCCGGCCGTTGGCACGTTGACCATGACCATTCCCGCTTCGGAGTTACGTTTGAAATGTGTGGCGTATTTCAACGAGGTGGTGACGATGCCGGCAGAAAGGCCAAACTCTGTGTCATTGGCCATGGCGATCGCCTCTTCGTAGTCCTTAACACGAATAACGCTTGCAATCGGACCGAAAATCTCTTCGCGGCTGATGCGCATTGAGTTGGTCGCTTCTGTGAATAGCGCCGGCTGGAGAAAGAAACCGTCCTTGTCCTTCTGAACACGGTTGCCGCCTGCAACAAGCTTGGCACCTTCGCTCTGCCCGATGGCGATATAGTCCATATCCTGTGTCAGCTGAGACTGATCCACGACAGGGCCGATATCCGTGTCCTTGGAAAGAGCATCGCCAACACGCAGACCACGCGCTCGCTCCGCAAGAGCTTCGACAAACTTGTCGTGAATGCCTTCGGTGACGATGACGCGAGACGAGGCTGTGCAGCGCTGTCCCGTCGAGAAGAATGCGGATTGAGCGACGCTCTCTACGGCGACACTGAGATTCGCGTCATCCAATACGATAACGGGATTCTTGCCGCCCATTTCCAACTGGAATTTGCGATTATGCTCGATCGAGGCGGCGGCAATTCGTTTGCCTGTGACAACTGAGCCGGTAAAGCTGATGGCGGAGACGTCGCGGCTCTCGATCATAGCTTGACCAACCACAGAACCCTTGCCCATGACAAGATTGAGAACGCCCTTCGGCAGGCCGGCGCGAACGAGAATATCGACGATTGCCCAGGTCGATCCCGGTACCAGGTCAGCGGGCTTGATGACCACCGTGTTGCCATATGCCAGTGCCGGAGCGATCTTCCAGCTCGGGATGGCGATCGGGAAATTCCAAGGGGTAATGATACCAATGACGCCAACGGCTTCGCGGGTGATCTCGACGCCGACGCCCGGACGGACGCTTGGCAAAACATCACCGGCAAGGCGCAGAACTTCGCCCGCGAAGAAATCGAAGATCTGGGACGCGCGGGTTACCTCGCCTATGCCTTCTGCAAGTGTCTTTCCCTCTTCGCGGCTAAGAAGCTCACCAAGTTCCAGTTTGCGCGCCAGAATTTCATCCGCGGTTTTTCGCAGGATCGCATGGCGCTCCAAAATGCCGGAGCGAGACCATGCGGAAAAGGCTGCCTTTGCAGCGGCGATTGCATCATGCGTTTCGGCGGCGGTCGCGCGCGCGTAGAGCCCGACGACTTCCGCAGTGTTGGACGGATTGATGTTTTCGGTGCCCTCGGTACCGATCCAAGCACCATCGATGAGATTCTGATGAATTTTCGTCATGATTTCCTCCTTGCACGACCCGAATGCAGGCACCTCCACACGCAACAGCACCTCGTTGCAAACCGAGATGCAAACGCTAGTAAAGGGACTAAAATGAGAGCTAGGTTTAGGCGCGCCAAAATCGCTAAGGCAGTGCGGTCGTCTAATGCTCGACGACCGCTATGTTGTCTTAAAGTTTTGCCAGCTTACTGACTGATGAGGCCGATTGCACGACCCATGCCGCCGGTCGCACCTTCGAACTTGTGCGGCAAGAAGATGAAGACGGCGCCTCGGGTCGGCAGCTTGCCGAGATTCGTCAGGTTTTCGGTGGCGATCATGCCGTAACCGAGCGCCGCCCAGTGTGGCGTGTAATCGTCCTGCATAAGGCCGATGCCACGACCGTCGATGCCGATATGCTTGATGCCGCGCTCATGCAGGAGTTCGATGCCGTCGGCACCCGGTGCTGGATGCGAACGATCATACTTGAAGCCTTCCGGGTAGGGGCGGAAGTAGTTGTCGGACCAGTCTGTGCGGAAGAGGACGATGTCGCCTGGCGCGAACTCCCCATTTTCCTTTTCCCATGCTTCGAGAAATGCGCGGTCGATAACCGGGCTCTGCGCAAGATGGGTCGTCTCGCCCCTTGCGACGGTGTCAATCAGCGGACGAACGTCGACGACGACCGCCGGGCCGATCATGTCGTTGAGGTCCAGCTGTTCGATCGTGACGCTACCGAATTCGTTTGCATGCGGCAGGCCGCTGTCGGCTGGGGGAATCATATGGCAAGGCGCATCGCAGTGGGTGCCAGTGTGATCGTCGTGAACCTGCACATATTCAAGAAAGTGGCCGCGTGGCCACGTGTAGTGGTTCATCATGAACTGACCGAACCGCTGTCCCTCGGGCGGCGAAGACGGCTGGTTTTCACCAGTGAGGACCGAAAGGTCGACAAGCTTAGCGCCCTTGATCAGGGTGAGAAGGAGGTTCGCGTTAGACATAGACCGCACCATTCATAAGGTTGAAACTGCGCAGATAGGACAGGTTCACAGCGGAGTTGTCAAGAGTTGCCGATAAGAAATCTAAATTTCCTTATCAGCAACTGCGTCTTTCTTGTTGCTCCCTTTCTTCACTCTTTTCCCCAGACGTTCGCTGAGAACTTCCCGCAAAGTCTGGGCGAGGTTAGGTGTGGCGCTCGAACACATAACCAAAAGCTTTGCCGGCTGATCTCCCGTCGCTAGGTAGGCGTGGCCCATTGTACTGTCGAAATATGCAGAGTCACCCTTACTAAGAATGGTCGGCTCGTAGAGTTCCGTTTGCAACTCTATCGCCCCCTCCAGGACATATACATATTCTTCGCCCACATGGTTCCAGAGTCCACCCACCTCGTTGAGGGAGTTGGCGCGCACCTCAATCATCATAGGAATGATGCGTTTGTGTGCGATGTCGGTGCAAAAATAGGTGTAGGTAAAATTATCGTCGGCCATCACCAAGCCCGCCTCACCGTGAGAAACGCTGCGCCTGCCCGTCAATCTCCTGAGGTCTTCTCCCTTGGAATTCGATCCTGAGACAAGATCGCCAATTTCGATTCCGAGGCCAGCGCAGAGCTGAAGTATCGATTGGTAAGAAGGTGAAATGAGATCGTTCTCGATCTTCGAAAGGGTCGATTTCGATATCCCAGTCTTGGCCGCAACGTCTGACAATGTCCAGCCGTGGTAGCCGCGCCGTTCACGAAGGGCTTCGCCAATCGAGGGTGTGGACAAATTCGAAAGCGCTTCTGTGGGCATTTTTCCGATCCGAGATTGCTGTTTACGCTTGAGGAACGCCGGTTTCGTTGAAATCGGCAATTCGTGAGAGTTTCCGGCTGCGCGTCCACAAAGTCAACAGCTTAGAGTTTCCTTGTTGACACGATGTTTCCAATGTGAAACTCTGGTATCAACAAGTCAACAATGCGAGACGATACATTATGAGCACCGTGGCAAATCAGATCATCTGGGTAACAGGCGCTGGAAGCGGCATCGGGGAAGCCTCTGCTTTGACCCTAGCGGCAGCTGGGGCCACCGTGATCCTGACAGGCCGCCGCCAAGACGCGTTGGAGGCTGTTGGGTCCCGTATCAGGGCGGCTGGCGGCAAGGCCTTCATTCAACAAGGTGACCTTACAGATGCGGCACGCGTTCAGGAGATTGCGGATGCCATCGTTGCTCAGTTCGGACGTCTCGACGTCCTCGTCAACAATGCCGGCGTGAATATTCGCGACCGCAGTTCGGCGACATTGACGCCCGCCGGTGTGGATACGCTGCTGTCGACCAACCTTGCGGCTGCATTCTATTGCGTCACCAGTGTCCTGCCCACATTTCGCAAGCAGGGCGGTGGCCTGATGATCCACACAGCCTCCTGGCTGGGTCGCCATAGCCACAAGCTCGCCGGTGCCGGATACAGCGCTACCAAGCATGCGATTGTCGCTATGAGCCATGCTATCAACATGGAAGAGTTCTCCAATAACATCCGCTCATGCGCCCTCTGCCCTGGTGAAGTCGCGACTCCGGTTCTCGAAAACCGCCCTGTCCCCGTTCCGATGGATGAGCGCGAGCGCATGCTTCAATCCCAGGACTTGGCCGACATGGTTATGATGGTGGCCTCGATGCCAAGCCGCGTTTGCGTCAACGAAATCGTCATCAGTCCGACTTGGAACCGCATGTTTCTTTCTCAGGAGCAGTCTGGTCTGGTTGCCCCCCGCGAAGACGCTGTCGCTTGAGAGATCGAGGTTACGCCATGACAACCGCGCAATTGAATATGCCCAAGAGCCGAGTTGATCCACTCCTCCAAATGCGGGACATCACCAAGCGTTTTGGTGCGATCCGGGCGCTGAATGGTGTCAACCTCGATGTCTACGCGGGCGAAATTCACGCTCTCATGGGG
Source organism: Hyphomicrobiales bacterium (assembly GCA_900467745.1). Taxonomy (GTDB): domain Bacteria; phylum Pseudomonadota; class Alphaproteobacteria; order Rhizobiales; family Rhizobiaceae; genus Rhizobium. The sequence continues at coordinate 34,878 of UBQW01000031.1, read as the reverse complement.
GAGAATGGCGCCGGAAAGTCGACGCTGATGAAGGTGCTTTCTGGTGCCCATACCGCCACCTCCGGTGTCATCAAGGTTGATGGGAACCCAGTTTCTATCTCAGGCCCTGCGCACGCGAGGTCGCTTGGTATCTCCATCATCTACCAGGAACTTGCTCTCGCCCCAAACCTCACTGTTGCGGAAAACATGCTCCTCGGCCGTGAACGATCATCGATGGGGATCTTGAACCGGCGCGCGATGAACAAGGCGTGTGAAGGCGTGCTGAAGGAACTCGGTGTAGATTTCGACACCGGAGACAAGGTTGCCACGCTGTCGCTAGCCCAACGACAGCAGGTCGAGATTGCACGCGCATTGCTCGCCGACTGTCGCATTCTCGTTATGGATGAACCAACGACGTCCCTGTCTTCGACCGAGTGCGAGAGGCTTTTCCAACTTATTCAGCGCCTTCGCGATCAGGGGTTGGCTATTATCTACATCAGCCATCGCATGAGTGAGATTTATGAACTGAGTGATCGGGTTACCGTTTTACGTGACGGCAGCTACATTGGCTGTATCGAACGTAGCGAGCTATCCGAAGAGCGGCTCGTGCAGATGATGGTTGGCCGTGATCTTTCAAGTTTTTATCAAAAGGATCGCGATGCTCGCTACGAGCCCGGTCCCAAGGTACTTGAAATCAAAGAAATGTCAGATGGCCGGAAGGTCCGGAATGTTTCTCTCGACCTTTATGCAGGCGAAATTCTGGGCCTGGCTGGGATCGTTGGGGCGGGGCGCACAGAACTTGCTCGTTTGATTTATGGCGCTGACAAGAAGCTCCGCGGCGAAGTCCTTCTCAATGGACAGGCGCTCGACATCCGTCGCCCCCTCGACGCTATCGCCTCTGGCATCGTGTATCTGACCGAAGATCGCAAGCAGGAGGGGCTCTTCCTCGATATGAGCGTGTCGAAGAACATCAACATCGCCGCAATTGAACGCGATGGGTATGGCTACGGCCTCCTAAACTCCCAGAAGGCGGATGTGCGAACACGCGCTGCCATCGCCGATATGAAGATTGCTGTGTCGAACCCTCAGGTAAACGTCGGTTCGCTGTCCGGCGGCAATCAGCAGAAGGTGTTGCTGGCGCGATTGCTGCAGACCAACCCCAAGGTCTTGATCCTTGATGAGCCAACGCGCGGAGTCGACATCGGGGCTAAATCCGAAATCTACCGGATCATCGAATCTCTCGCCGCCACTGGAACTTCTGTTCTGGTGATCTCAAGCGAACTACCGGAACTGGTCGGCATTTGCGATCGGATCATCGTGATGCGGGAGGGAGTCGTCGCCGGTGAAGTCGGTGGAAACACCGAAATCGGCATCGATTCCGAGGCGATCATCGCGATCGCAACCGGATCGAACAAAAACTAAGAGAACAAAACTGCAGGGAACTATCGTTATGACAGCCACAGATATAGTCCGGGATTCCGCGAGCGTGCGGCGCAAGCGTAACTTCAAGGCTTCCTTTCATGCCTTGGGAATGTTGCCGATCCTCATCCTGATCGGAATTCTATTCCAGATCCTGAGCGGATATGCCGAGAGCGGCAGCCTTGCAGAGGCATGGTCGGTTGGCCGGTTTATCTCGGTTCAAAATCTCTCGATCGTCGCACAGCAGGCGTCAATCAATACCGTGCTTGCGGCGGGAATGACTTTCGTCATTCTGACGGGTGGCATCGACCTTTCCGTCGGCTCCGTGCTGGCAGCGTCGGCGATGATCGCCGTCATTGTTTCTCTTGTTCCTGATGGCTACGGTTATCTCGGAGTGCCAGCGGGCATTCTGCTCGGTATGCTCCTTGGCTTCGTCAATGGCGCACTGGTCGCCTTCGCAAAGTTGCCACCATTTATCGTGACGCTTGGAACATTGACTGCCGTGCGTGGTGTCGCCCGTCTGCTTGGTGAAGACAAGACGGTTTTCAATCCTGAACTCCCCTTCGCGTTCATCAATGGCACGGCTTTCCTGGGCATCTCCTGGCTCAGCGTCATCGCCTTTGTTGTCATCCTCGTATCCTGGTTCATCCTTCGCTTCACAGCACTTGGTGTTCGGATTTACGCAGTTGGCGGCAATGAGGTTGCAGCACGTCTTTCCGGCATCAAGGTTTGGGCAGTCCTTCTCTTCGTCTACGTGGCCTCTGGTTTCCTAGCTGGTATCGGTGGCGTGATGTCATCGACACGCCTTCTCGCGGCCAACGGCCTGCAACTCGGCCAAGGCTACGAACTCGATGCAATTGCTGCTGTCATTTTGGGTGGCACAAGCTTTGTCGGCGGCGTTGGCACTATCTGGGGAACCCTCATTGGGGCCTTGATCATCGCCGTCCTGTCCAACGGACTTATCCTGACCGGCGTTTCGGACGTCTGGCAGTTCATCATCAAGGGACTCGTCATCATCGGTGCCGTTGCTCTCGACCGCTATCGACTGAAGGGTTCCGCGCGGACCTGACATCGAATTGTCCGAAAGACGCGTCGGCAGTCGTTTCGGGCATGTCAAAAGCCGACCAGAAAAGGGAACACCAACATGAAGCGCCTACTTTTTACCGCCGTCTCGATTCTCGCTGTCAGTGCATCAATGGCATCCGCCACCGAACTGAAGTCAATCGGCATTTCGCTTGCGTCGCTGGGAAATCCGTTCTTCGTTGCTCTGGCAACGGGTGCGGAAGCGGAAGCCAAGAAGATCAACCCGAACGTCAAGGTTACAACGGTCGGCTTCGAACAGGACCTGAACAAGCAGGTTGACCAGATCGACAGCTTCATCGCTGCCGGCGTGCAGATGATCTTGCTCAACCCAGGTGATCCGAGTGCATTGGCTCCGGCGATCAAGAAGGCAAAAGACGCGGGTATCGTAGTCGTTTCAGTTGACACCGCAGCTAAGGGCGCCGACCTGACGGTCACGACTAATAACGTGCAGGCCGGAGAAGTGGCGTGCAAATTTATCGTCGATAAGCTGAGCGGCAAGGGTGACGTCATTATCCAGAACGGCCCGCAGAACTCCGCAATCATCGATCGCGTAAAGGGCTGCAAGTCCGTGTTCTCGGCGAATCCAGGCATCAAGGTTCTGTCTGATGACCAGGACGGCAAGAGCTCGCGCGACGGCGGTCTTGCGGTGATGCAGTCGCAGCTGACACGCTTCCCGAAGATTGACGCTGTATTTGCTGTCGCCGATCCCCAGGCTATCGGCAGCAACCTGGCTATAAAGCAGCTAAACCGTGATGGGATTATCATCACCTCGGTTGATGGCGCTCCCGATCTCGAAGCCGAACTTAAGAACCCCGCAAGCGCGTCAATTCAGGCGACCGCGAGCCAGGATCCTTACAACATGGCCAGAACGGCTGTCGAACTGGGCTACAAGGCCCTGAACGGCGAAAAGCCGGAAAAGCCGATTATCTTGCTCGACTCTGCGCTCGTCACGCGTGACAACGTCGCCGACTACAAGGGCTGGGAAGCCAAGCGCAACTAAGAACGAATGCGCCGGCCCTGATATATCGCCAGGGCCGGCATTTCTTTGCCAACAGACTTTTCTGACAATAACCAGCTCTCAACTCAATAAGGTGCCCCATGAACGGTATCGGTACGGGCGATGGCGTTTTCGTCGGTCGCGCAAATGTCCCAGGTTTTGCCTATCCACGTATTGTTACGCTCCGGCAAAACGCGATTTTCGACATAACTGCCAAGTCCAAAGCGACCGTCCGGGACATTGCTGAAAGTCCGTCTCCGGCCGAATACGTTCGCAATGCACAGGGCACGATTGTTGGCGAGATAGACACCATCCTGGCAAACAGCAGAGCCGAAAAGCCCAACACCGATTTGCCGCGTCTACTGTCTCCAGTGGATCTCCAGGCGGTCAAGGCCTCGGGCGTTACCTTTGTCGCTTCCCTGCTCGAACGGGTTATCGAGGAGCAGGCGCTGGGTGACAAGTCGCGTGCCGAGGCGCTGCGCCAAGAAGTTATTGCGCTAATTGGGACGGACCTCAGCAAGATCGTGCCGGGGTCTGATGAAGCCATGGCGTTGAAGCAAACCCTGATCGGCAAGGGCATCTGGAGCCAGTACCTCGAAGTCGGCATTGGCCCGGACGCCGAAATTTTCACCAAATCGCAACCGATGTCGAGCGTTGGTTATGGGGCAGACGTTGGATTGCACCCGATCTCCCAATGGAACAATCCAGAGCCCGAGATCGCTCTGCTGATCGCCAGCACGGGCGCCATCATCGGCGCGACTATCGCAAACGATGTCAACCTGCGTGACGTTGAGGGGCGATCAGCACTGCTGCTCGGCAAGGCGAAGGACAACAACGCATCGGCAGCGATCGGACCATTCATCCGGCTATTCAGCGATGGTTTCACGTTGGAAGACATCAAATCGGCCGAACTTAGTCTGCGGATTGAGGGAGAGGACGGTTTCATCCTAAACGGTGCGTCCAATATGGCGCAGATTTCCCGTTCTCCTGAATCTCTGGCCGCGGCTACCATCGGGCGTCACCATCAATACCCTGATGGCCTAATCCTGATGTTGGGAACCATGTTTGCGCCGACAATGGACCGTGATGGCGCTGGCAAAGGTTTCACGCATAAGCTCGGCGATATCGTGGAAATTTCCACGCCGCTTCTAGGTACACTTTCGAACCGCGTCACACTTTCTACCGAGTGCCAGCCTTGGACCTATGGCTCGAGCCATCTGATGCGGGATCTTGCTGCCGCGGACCTTCTGTAACGCCAGCCCCCCCGAGAGAAAGTGTAGCGTGTTTGGACGTCGTCTTTAGCACGGTGCTCTTTCTCTCGCTCTTACGCTTTTCGATTAGGATATCCTTTAGTACGCCCAGACCGCCATTAATGTCATCTTGCAGCGCTTGTCTCGCCGACCGAATGTCTTTCTTCGTCAGTGCATCACAAATAGCCCGGTGCTGCGCATTTGCGAGGCGCCAGTTGCCGCTGTGGTCGAGAAGGCTAAAGTATGGGCCAATTTGCATCCAGAGCGTCTGAATAAGCGACACCAGCGTCTCGGAGCCAGTGGCCCTGTAAATTGCAAAATGGAAATTGTGGTTTGCGGTGACGTAACCGACTCTGCTGCCTTGTTCGATGGCTAAATCCATCATTGCAGTCGCGTGCGTTAGCTCAGCTATGTTATCCGCAGTGATGGAGCGAATCGCCCAGTTCGTGGCGGTGGTTTCCAATTCGATGCGGACGCGGCGGAGGTCCTCCAGCCGATCGACCGTCAACCGTGGGATCCCAACCGATCGTCCACCTATCACCGTCAAGGCGCCTTCGGCGGCCAATCGACGTAAAGCTTCACGTACCGGCATTGCACTAACTCCAAACAAGTCGGAGAGGCTTTGAACCGGAACTGTTTTCCCAGGCTCGATACCACCAGTCAAGATTAGTTCGCGAATCTTTTCGTAGGTAGTTTCCTGCACCGAGATTTTGGGTAAGACATCCAGCGAGGATTTGTTCGTATTGGCCAAAGTTTCCTCTTCTCATGAGTTGTCTGCGATGGCGTCCAGGTGCAGCTGGATCTATATGCTGTCACAAATTGTCGCCGATTTCACTGCTCTGCCACAGACAAATAGCAAACTAACGCACACAATGCAAAAACTTTTGATACTCAGCATTGATTTTACTGCATTAATTTTTTGATTTTGATCAAAGTGCAGTTTTTTAGCTGGCTGCCACTTGACGACAAAAGTTTCTAATGTGAAACTAATTTACGAAATGGCAACGACTTCTTTAAGGTCGAAAAAGACCATCGGAACAGCGTTTTCTTTAGCTACACCAAAAGCATAGGCGGCAGATTCTCCAAGAACCTGCCACGGATTACTGCGCGCGTTCGCCGATACGGCAGATCTGCGCGTGCAGTGCTGGACGCAAAGCCAGCGTTGCGCCGACCGGCGTCGCGCCCGAGCTCGCATGAACTGGAGATATGTCGTGCTTTCAGATCAAATTTCATTCATGGACCTCGTTGAGTTGACAAAGCGCATCCAGGCCAAGGAACTATCTTCGGTCGAAGTTACGCGGCATCAGATTGACCGTATCGATAGTCTCGACGGCTCGCTCAAGAGTTTCATATTGAAAACTCCAGAACTCGCGTTGCAGCAGGCCCGTCAAGTCGATGACGAAATCATGCGCGGTGAGAAAAAGGGACCGCTTCATGGCGCGCCCTTGGGAATAAAGGATCTTTGCTGGGTTAAGGGAGTAACCGCAACCGGCGGAATGCCTCTTCACGCAGAATTTGTGCCTAGGGAGGACGGAACTGTCGTCCGGAAGCTACGGAATGCAGGTGCGATCTTCCTTGGTATGCTGCGCATGACCGAGGGCGCGTTTGCGGATCATCATCCGGACGTCCCCTCGCCTGTCAATCCGTGGGGATCATCCCACTGGACGGGCGTATCATCAAGCGGCTCGGGTGTCGCAACGGCCGCCGGCCTCTGCTTCGGATCGATCGGCTCGGACACCGGCGGTTCGATCCGATTCCCCTCCGTCGCCAACGGACTGACCGGGTTAAAACCAACGTGGGGCCTAGTCAGCCGCTACGGTGCCTACGAGCTGGCAGCAACGCTGGATCATCTCGGGCCAATCACACGCACCGCGGCTGATGCCGCAGCGATGCTCGGCGCGATGGCTGGCGCCGATGTAAAGGATCCCACCGCGAGCCTGCGCGAGGTGCCAGACTATCTGGCCACGATCGGCGACGGAATCCGTGGGCTCCGGATCGGCATCGATGCGTCCTGGAATGCCAGGGGTACAGATGAAGATACCTTGGCGATGTTATCGGGGATGATCGGTCTGGTGACAGAGCTTGGCGGCGTCGTCAAAGCCATTCGTTTCCCCGACGAGACCGCGATGATCAAAAACTGGCTGCCCCTTTGCGGCGTCGAGGCAGCTGTCGCTCATCAATCGACATACCCGGCGCAGAAACTGAGATATGGCGCCCCGATGGCCGGCCTCCTGGATCTCGGACTGCGGCTGTCGGCCGTCGATTACCAAAGGATGATATTAGATCGCATATCCTTCCGCGGCCAGCTAGACGCGGTCTTCCAGGACATTGATCTAATTCTGGCGCCTGCACAACCGATCGGGTCGCCGACCAATGATCGCATGAAGGATTTGGGCACGGATCCGGACTTCAATGCCGACATGCTACGTTTTACCGCGCCGTTTGACATGAGCGGTCATCCGACAATCACGCTTCCAGGTGGCCTGACAACGGAAGGTATGCCGATCGGCTTTCAGTTTGTGTCAGACCACTTCAATGAATCACTGCTATTCCGAGCAGCCCATGCCGTTCAGCAGGCGAGCGATTGGCATCGCCGCCGCCCAGCGGAATATCTCGCAGCCAGCATACCGTAATCAACCGACCAATCAGACAATAAGTCCTCCCAAGACTTGCCCACGCATGGGTTCTCTAACCGTGCCTTGGCGGCAGAGAAAAAAGCAGTGTTCAACCAACGAAAGGAACATCACAACCAAAACAAACGACGACACATATCTCAGGGACCGCGACCGATCAGCCCCAAAGCGCTTGTGACGGTTCGCGCCTCTTCTGAGGGGAACAAAAGCAATCAACAATACTGGAGGGTCTCATGACAGACGACATGAAAGATAAGATTATGGGATACGGCTTCAGCCGTCGATCCCTATTGAAGGCGGCAGGCGGTGCGGCAACCGTCGCATTGACAACCCCAACGTTTCTACGAAGCACAGCGATGGCCGCGGATACCACGACGATCGTCTCGTGGGCATCTGCAGGGCAACGATGGGAACTGACGCAGAAGGGTATTTACCCGATGTTTCAGAAGAAGTTCCCCGACATCCAGCTACAGGTCACAGCAGAGCCAATTGCAGACATGCTGCCGAAAACAGCGATCGCGATGTCGTCGAAGAGTGATCGCTACGATGTGATCCAGGAAGACTACGCTTACGTGCCGCAATTCCTCGAACAGAAGGCGCTGGAGCCGATCCAGCCATATCTGGACAAGGATCCTGCATTCAAAGCGGACATTCTAGCGGATATCCCCGAGAACGTGCTCGATCTCTATCGCGACAAGCCGGCTGCCCAAGGTGGCATTCTTTACGGCCTGCCACCGGACAGCAATGCGCAGTTGCAGTACTACCGCGCCGACGTCTTCGAGAAGGCTGGCATCAAGGGTCCGGCGGAAACCTGGGAAGACGCGATCGAAATCGCTAAAGAACTCTCGGAAGGCGGCAAGAAAAATGTCGTAGGCACAACGCTGAAACGCGGCTTCTGGGCCGGCACGGCATTTATTGTACTGCTCCGCTCCTATGGTGGTGACTGGTTCGACAAGATGGGTCCGGGTGGTTGGCATCCGACACTGGATAGCGACGAAGGTCGCAAGGCCTTCGAGGTGCTTCTGCAACTGGTGAAGTACTGCGATCCGACGACGCTGAATGCCGCCGACGATGAAGCCAATTCGGCAATGCTGAACGGTACCTGGCTCTATTCCCCGGCGGTGTGGGGTGGTTCCTCGATGAACGATCCAAAGTTCACGAAATACTCCGACGTATGGAAGGCCGGCGTCGTGCCGAAGGGTGACGGACCGAAGGGACGTCACTCCCCACATATGGGCGGTCACGGCCTGATCATCCCAGCGTTTTCGAAGCACAAGGACGCTGCATGGGAATGGGTGAAGTTCTGCAACAGTGGCGATCTCCAGGATCCGGCCTTTGGCGAATTGTTCGTCAATAGCACAGGCCAACCGGCGCGGCTTTCGCTGCTGAAGAAGTACAGCAACGTCAGACCTTACTACTCGGCCCTGATGGACACGCTGCCCGTTGCAGTCCGCTACATGGCGATCCCTGAAACGCCAGCTCTTTACGAGCTCGTCGGGACGGAAGTTTCCGCTGTGGTGACGGGCGCCAAAACCACTGATCAGGCACTTAAGGCCATGCAGTCGCAAGTGACCCGTCTGATGACCAAGAGCGGCTACTACAAAGGATAAGGGCCAGCCGCACAGTGCAACTTTCTCGCTGTGCGGCTCGACCACTTTTCTTTCAGCAGGAGTAGATTTCCATGGCGTTATCCCAAACGCGCTCTTCATCAATTGTGCCCCCATGGCAGCGAAAAGAGTCAATTCTTGCGGTGCTGCTGCTCGCACCCGCAGTAGTATACTTGTTCTGTCTGACAGTATATGCGACGATGTACTCGCTTTGGTTGGCCTTTCATAACTACACTCTCTATCGCCCAAGCGCGGCATCCTTCGCCGGCTTTGAGAATTTTACCTATCTTTTGAGCGATGAGCTATTTCGCCAAAGCTTCTGGGTCACAGTTATATTCGCGGGCTGCACGGTCGCCATCGAGTTCGTGATCGGGCTTTTCATTGCCGTCTTGCTCGACCGCAAGATGATGGGCATCGGCATCCTGAGGACGTTGTTGATCGTTCCCGTCCTGATTTCTCCGGTCGGTATGGGACTGACCTTTCGTTACATCCTCGCTCCAAGCTACGGCCTGCTGAACTATGTGTTGACCAGCCTCGGTTTGCCTGCGGCTGACTGGATCGTTAGCACGACCTGGGCTCTGCCGATCGTGATCCTGGTGGATGTCTGGCAATGGACACCTTTCGTAGCCCTTATCTTGCTCTCGGGCCTACAATCGGTCTCTGAGGAAGTTACCGAAGCTGCCTCACTGGATGGTCTGTCGGAGTGGCAGAAGCTGCGCCTGATCGTTCTGCCGATGATCAAGCCCATTATTTTGGTGGTCGTCCTGATCCGGTTGATCGATGCGATCAGATCCTTCGATCTTGTCTTTGTTCTAACCAGAGGCGGCCCGGGTGCATCGACGGAGATGCTCAGCATCTACAGTTACATTACGGGTTTCACCTCGGGCGACATGGGTGTGGCCTCTGCCGTCGCCTGGATCACCGTCATCTTTGTTAATCTGCTGGTGATCGCTTTCATCCGCGTTCTTTCCAGGAATGAAGCAAAATGACTATTGTAAAATCGCAAATGCCAGCAGCTAAACGTGACGTCTCGCTCGACGCAAAGCCCGGCCTCTGGACGCTTGTTCTCAAAATCGCCGCAGCCGTTGTTATCCTGCTTTGGCTCTTCCCGGTCTACTGGGTGGCCCTCACCTCCTTCAAACCACTCGACGAGATCAACAGCCCGGTTCCAACCTTGATATTTAAACCGAGCTTAGAGAATTATCGCGACCTGTTCACCCAATTTGAGTTCGCGGCGGTGCTGGCCAACAGTATCTTTGTCGCGGTGGTCTCCTGCGCGATCGTCATCTTTATCGGTGTCTTTGCTGCCTACTCGCTGGCACGGATGAATGTTCCGGGTGAGAAGCATATCGCAATGTGGATCCTCTCATTGCGGTTTACGCCTCCCATCGCTGTCGGCATTCCACTTTACCTTCAGTGGCAGAACTTCAACCTCCTCGATAGCTATCTTGGGCTGATACTGGTCTACGTGTCGTTCAATCTTCCCTTTGCCGTATGGCTGCTGCGCGGGTTCTTGGCTGAGTTGCCGTTTGAATTGGAGGAGGCAGCGCTTCTCGACGGTTTGACACGCCTTCAGATCATACGACGGATCATCGTTCCGATCGCACTGCCAGGCCTGGCCTCAACAGCGATCTTTACCTTCGTCTTCATCTGGAATGAGTACCTGATTGCTCTTCTACTGACGTCGGTCAATGCGGTGACCGTCCCGGTTGCGATATCCAAGTTCGTCCAACCCTACACCATTCTTTGGGGTGACCTCAGCGCAGCCGTCGTCATCCAGCTTGTCCCGATGCTCATCGTCGTCTTCCTACTTCAGAGACATCTCGTCCGCGGCATGACGCTTGGCGCCGTAAAATAGGTGAATTGAAATGACAATCTCTCTCGAAGGCCTGAAAAAGGTCTATGCCTCTGGTTTCCAAGCCGTCAACAATCTCGATCTGCAGATCAACGATGGCGAGTTTTTTACCCTTCTCGGACCATCCGGCTGCGGGAAGACCACAACCCTACGCATGATAGCAGGGCTCGAAACGGCCTCTGAGGGACGCGTCGTGATTGGCGGAAACGACTTCACGCACACCCACCCAAGAGAACGTGACGTGGCAATGGTATTCCAGAGCTATGCACTTTACCCGCATATGACCGTGAAGCAAAATCTTGCTCTTAATCTTCAAGTCAAAAAAGTCGCCGTGTCCGAAATCGAGATCCGTGTTGCCGAGGTGGCTCGCATGCTCGGACTGGAGAAGCTACTCGACAATAAACCTGGGCAGCTGTCGGGAGGTCAGCGTCAGCGCGTCGCACTCGGTCGTGCCGTCATTCGCCGACCGAATGTTTTCCTGATGGACGAACCACTCAGCAATCTCGATCTGAAGCTTCGCGAGCGCACGCGCACCGAACTGAAGAGGCTTCATGAAAGAATGCGGGTAACCACGGTTTACGTCACCCACGACCAGGCGGAAGCCCTTGTTCTTTCCGATCGTATCGGCATCATGAGTGGGGGCGATCTCCTCCAGGTTGCCACACCGAAAGAAATCTACGACAGACCTTGCAACATCTTCGTAGCAAAATTCGTCGGGACGCCTTCGATAAACCTGCTGTCCGTCGTCGCTGAGCCCGATGGATCTCGTCTGCGTCTGAAGCTCAAGAAGAGCGGCCGAGAGATCCCCGGCATTATACTTGATGCGGAATCCAACGTGATCGAGCGCCTTTCCGCGATCGGTGGAGAATTGACCCTCGGCGTCAGGCCGGAAGCCGTCGCGATCTCCTCCGAGATGTCCGATCAGGGGCTGAGAGGTGCGGTCGATCTCGTAGAGCCAATGGGCTCGCTCAACCACATCGAGCTGACGATCGACGGGATGGATGGCATCACCGCTGACGGTGAGCCCTTCCTGGCCGTGGTGCGCTCAAACGAAGATTTCTTGCATGGCGAGCCCTTGATGATTTCCATCCGCCCAGACCGACTCGTGTTGTTTGAAGCCGCCACTGGCAAAACCGTTGCGGCGCTCACGGCCGAGCGGACTTGGGCTGCCTACTAAACCGCATGTGTCACGACGACGCCGGACACCTTCCGGCCGGCGCCAACTTAAGTCCATCCCTATGGAGTCTGAAATGACCTTGGAACTACTACAACGCGTCGAGCGCCTTGAGGCGATTGAAGATATTCGCCACCTGAAGGCACGTTACTTCGACTTCTGCGATGACAACTATAACCCTTCCGGAATTGCGTCGCTGTTTACGGAAGATGCTGTATGGGAAGGTGGTTCCTTTGGCCATCACGTCGGTCGAGATGCGATCCGTGGACATTTCGAGCGTGTGTCCAGCGATATCGTGTTTGCCGCTCACCTCGGTATGAATGCGATCATCGACATTGATGGTCACACCGCGAAGGGTCGCTGGCGGATGATCATGCCTTCGGTTGTGATGAACGGCGATAAAAAGGAAGCCAAGTGGCTTCTCGTCGCTTACGAAGATACCTATGCCAAGATCGATGGAAGCTGGCTATTCACGAGCATGAGCAGCCGTATCAACTTCTATTCACCGCATCTTGGGTCTTGGGCTGAGACTGCCGTGCCCTGAGCAGAGGCCAGGATATCCATCGGATTGGTGGCGGAAATTTGGCGCCAAATCCATGCTGTAACCCGGGGCTTCGAGCGGGGTGCAGCTCGGCGTCACCGATCCTTTTACAGCCGGCCACGCGCGTAGGCGCTGCGCGCCACGCGGGTTTGCGGGATCACCACGCAATTCATTGGAAATGACGAGTTGAAAGGATAACTTTATGCGTATGTCGTGCGACACCGGCGGCACTTTCACCGATCTTGTGGTGGAAGATGGGGCCGATATCCTCGTCTTCAAGAGTGCAACTACACCCCATGATCCGATCGAGGGCATCCTGAACGCGGTTGCCTTGGCAGCGGACCATTTCGGCCTTGACTCGGCCGGCGTCCTAGCGCGTGTCGATACGTTTCTTCATGCAACGACAAGATCACTGAATGCGGTCCTAACCGGCAATGTGGCCCGAACCGCTTTCCTGACGACCAAGGGTCATCCGGATGTGCTGGTCATTCGTGAGGGCGGCCGATCCGACCCCTTTGATTACTCCCATCCTTATCCGAGCCCGTACGTTCCGCGGGCGATGACGTTTGAAATTCCAGAGCGCATCGGGTCCGATGGAATGGTGATCGACCCGCTTGATGAAGTGGAGACGATCAAGGTCCTGAAGCTTGCGAAATCGCGTGGCGCCGAAGCCATTGGCGTCTGCCTGCTCTGGTCGATCACCAATAACGCCCACGAAGTACGCCTCGGCGAGCTCATCGACGAACATCTACCAGGTATTCCCTACACGCTTTCCCACGCCCTCAATCCGACCCTTCGAGAATATCGCCGCGCTTCGGCAGCCTGCATGGACGCATCCTTGAAGCCGACGATGAACCGGTATCTCAACGGATTGAAGTCGCGGCTGGCCGGTGCTGGCTTTGATGGCCGGCTACTGATGGTGACATCACAGGGTGGGGTCATGGACGCCTCTGTGACCGCAGCGGCGCCAATTCACGCTCTCAATTCCGGTCCGGCAATGGCACCGGTAGCCGGCAGATATTATGCGCGCAGGGATGCGGGAAGTGATTTTGCGATCGTGGCCGATACAGGGGGCACGAGTTATGACGTGTCTATCGTTCGGCAGGGCCGAATTCCGAGAACTAAGGAAACCTGGATCGGCCAACCATTCCGCGGCCACATGACAGGGTTCCCTTCAGTCGATGTGACCAGCGTCGGTGCCGGTGGCGGGTCCATCGCCTGGGTTGATGAAGGTGGCCTTCTGCATGTCGGTCCGCAAAGCGCCGGCGCCGCGCCCGGGCCAGCATGCTACGGCCGCGGCGGCACGCTTCCGACGGTCACGGATTGCTCGCTGATCCTGGGTCATATCGATCCGGATTTCTTCCTCGGCGGAAAAATGACGCTGGATATGAAGGCCGCGCGGGATGCGCTCAACACTGCCGTTGCTCAACGGATGGGAATTTCGGTTGAAGATGCAGCCCTTGCTGTGCTGGCCCTGACAACTGAGAAAATGGTCGGCGCGATCGAGGATATCGCGGTGAGCCAGGGCATCGATACCTCCTCCGCGGTTCTGATCGGCGGTGGCGGCGCGGGCGGACTCAATGCCGTCGCTGTTGGTCAGAGATTGGGATGCACGTCGGTGTCCATTCCAGAAACGGGAGCAACTCTAAGCGCAACCGGGGCACTAATGTCGGAATTGTACGGTGAATTCACCCGCACGAGTTTCATTAGCAGCCAGATGTTCGATCCGAGCGCCGCGAAGGTCATAATAGATGATCTCAAGGCAAAGAGCCAGACGTTCATCGCGCAATACGGTCACGGCTCAATCAGCAATACGATAGAAATTGCAGTCGAGGCGCGTTATCCAAAACAGGTCTGGGAAATCGAAATTCCGGTTTCGAACACAGACTTCGGCGATCCGGATGCACTTCCGGCCCTCATCAAGGCATTTCACGACGAACATCGCACACTCTTTCAGGTTAGTGACGATGGCTCCGGCATCGAAATCATCGCCTGGCGGGCTTACGTCCGATGCCGTCTGCGCCAAGATCGCAGGTCGGATGTTCTGGTCGCAGAGCGAAAAATCGACCTCAGTCGAAAAATCTACGCGAAAGAAATCGGCTGGATCGAGGTGCCTGTCCGGCGAACAGACGAAATGCGACCCGATGAACCGCTCGTTGGCCCCGCCTTGGTCGAATCTCCCTTCACGACAGTCGTCATCGACGCCGGCGCCACAGTGACTCGCACTGTAGCAGGCGGACTGATTGTCCAACTTTAAGATAGGACCCCGTTATGGCAAACAACAAAGCCGCCAGCGGCATTGAAATGGCTATCCTGGCTAATCGCATCGATAGCATTGCTCGGAAGATGGCCAATACCTTGTTCAGAACGGCTCGTTCGGGCGTTTTGAACAGCGGTCACGACTTTTCATGTGTGGTGCTGACCGCGGACTGCCGTCTGATCGCCGGGGCGGTCAGCCTGCCAGCTCACGTGATGGCCGGTCCCGACGATATAGCGCGCTATGTCGGTCAGATGCATCCGGAGATGAAGAAGGGAGACGCGTTCCTTCACAACTCCCCTTATCACGGAAACTCACACCCAGCGGACCATTGCCTGCTGGTTCCCGTTATCGACGATGACGGCAAGCACCGCTTCACTGTTCTCGCCAAAGCGCACCAGGCCGATTGCGGTAACTCCAAACCCACTACCTATATGGGAAACGCGATCGACGTCTACGAAGAGGGCGCGCTCATTTTCCCGGCGGTTCAAATCCAGCGCGATTATCGAGACATCAGCGATATCATTCGCATGTGCCAGGCACGCATCCGCGTCCCCGAGATCTGGTGGGGTGACTACCTTGCTTCACTTGGCTCGGTGCGCATCGGCGAGCGTGAACTTCTCGCTCTTGGTCGCGAAGTCGGATGGGATCGTCTAGAGACGCATGTCGAGGATTGGTTCGACTACTCCGAGCGGCGAGTGACTGCCGCAATTCGACGGATGGCGGGCGGCCGCGTGGTCCTCGAAAGCATCCATGATCCATTTCCTGGCGCGGAAGATGGCATCCCTATCAAGGTCGAAGTCGAGGTAGATCCGGCTGAAGGTCACATTCACATCGATCTTCGTGATAATCCAGACTGCCTGCCATGCGGGTTGAACCTCACTGAAGGTACAGCCCGCAGCTCAGCCCTGGTCGGCGTTTTCAATGCGTTCGGCGATCATACCATACCAGCCAATGCCGGTTCGTTCCGCCGGTTGCATGTCAATCTGAGGGAAAACTGCGTTGTCGGAATTGCCACTCATCCCCACAGTTGCTCCGTCGCCACCACAAACCTTGCGGATCGCGTCGCCAGTCCGGTCCAATGCGCCCTGGCCGCGATCTCGCCGGGCTACGGGATGGCTGAGGGCGGTCCAATCTTTCCACCGGCCGGCGGCGTCATCTCGGGTCGAGATCCCCGGCAAGAAAATGCGCCCTATGTCAATCAGGTCCATCTTGGCATATCCGGAGGGCCTGCAACTCCAAGTCAGGATGGCTGGCTGACGCTCATCCACGTCGGCAATGCCGGGCTCTGCCGTCATGACTGCATCGAGGTCGATGAACTTTCCTATCCGATGATCGTCAAGGAGAGGCGGCTTCTAACCGATACTGCGGGTCCGGGCAAGTTTTGTGGTGCTCCTTCGATCCAGGTGGAGTTCGGGCCCGCGGGATCGGAGCCGCTGCGGGTCTTCTACAACACTGATGGGATGGTGAACGCCGCCAAAGGCGTATTGGGCGGTGGCGAAGGCGGTCTCGCCAATGCCTTTAAGCGTGACGCGTCAGGAGCCGTCATGCAGCAGCCCGCTTGCGCCGGCGTCTGGCTCGAGAAAGGCGAGACGATCATCTCCGTGTCATCCGGTGGGGGCGGATATGGAAAACCGTGTGACCGCTCGCAGGAGGCTGTACTTCGCGATATCGACGAAGGCTATATCTCACAAGCCGCGGCAGCGTCTACGTTCGGCATTATTCTGACCGCGTCTGGTGCGCTTGATGCCGTCGCGACGAAAGCGGCGCGGGCGCGCCTTTCGGAAGCGGCTTCGTTATCCGGCGCGCCCTAGGCGAGACTCTCGCCACAAACGTTTGGATTACTTTCAGCTTTTTTGCGGGGGCGGGCCAATGACCGTCGCCCCCGACGACGGAATCCGTCCGCAATGACGACGGGGACCACAACCGGATGGTCGGTGTGGGTATCATAAGGGAGCATGGAAATGAGGAAGTTAGCGATATCACTGTCGGTCGCGATTGCGCTTGCCGCCGGCGCTGCGCAGGCGAAGGAATTGAAATCCGTCGGGATTTCAGTTGGATCTCTCGGCAACCCCTATTACGTCGCTTTGGCAGCGGGCGCCGAGCATGCTGCAAAGGCTATAAATCCGAGCGTCCGAGTGACGGCACTTGGGTTCGAGCGCGATATTAACAAGCAGTTTGAGCAGATCGACAACTACATAGCCGCTGGCGTTGATCTGATTGTCATGAGTGCCGCCGATCCGGTTGCCGTTGAGCCCGCGGTCCGAAAGGCTCAAGCTGCCGGCATAAAGGTTCTCGCAGTCGACAACAGCGTCGAGAATGCAGACGTAATCGTCACAACGAACAATGTTTCGGCTGGTACGATCGCCTGCCAATACATCGCTGACAAGATCAAGGACAAGGGCAATGTCATCATTCAGAACGGACCTCAAAATTCGGGCGTGATCGATCGGGTGGTCGGTTGCAAAGCAGTATTCGCCAAGTATCCCGACATCAAGATTCTATCGGATAACCAGGATGGGAAGAGCTCCCGCGAAGGCGGCATGGACGTCATGCTCGGTGACCTGACACGGTTTCCGAAAATCGACGGCGTGTTCACATGCTGCGACCCGCAGGCCATCGGAAGCGATCTTGCGGCTAAGCAACTCAAGCGCAACGACATCGTGATTACCTCGGTCGACGGCGCTCCCGATATCGTCACCGCGTTGAAGAGCGACACGCTTATTCAGGCGTCAGCCAGCCAAGACCCCTACGGGATGGCCGTCAAGGCAGTGAACATGGGTTATGATCTTATGAACGGTAAAACGGTCGACCCCAAGAAAATCTTGGTCGAACCGCAGCTGGTCACCCGAGATAATGTCAATGACTACAAGGGATGGGGTGGCAACTGACGCCTGCCTCCAGCTGTCACGATCGACATTGGATAACGATGCTGGTCACGCGTGACCAGCATCACCAACGGATCTAAAGGGGAAGTCATGTTTAATCTCAAAGGCAAAGTCGCCATCGTGACCGGCGGAAACGGCGGTATAGGCTTGGCTATAGCTTCGGGATTGGCGGAAGCCGGTGCGGTGATTGCGATCATCGGGCGAGACGCCGGGAAAAATAGCGCTGCGTGTGAAAGGCTGACTGCAGCTGGCGAAACGGCTATTTCCTTCGTAGCCGACGTGACCAACGAGGCGAGCGTCGAGAGCGCGATCGATGAAATTTCGACTGCTTTCGGAAAAATCGACATCCTGGTCAACAATGCAGGTTCAAATGATAGAAAGCTGCCGCAGGATTATACGCTCGCGGAATGGAACACTCTGCTTAGTGCCAATCTCACCAGCGCGTTTATCGTATCGCAAGCGGTTTATCCGGCCATGTCGCGGTCAAAAAGCGGAAAAATCATAAACATCGGCTCGATGCTTTCGATCTTCGGGAACGCACGGGCTGCGCCCTACGCGGCGGCAAAGGGTGGAATTGTACAATTGACGAAATCGCTGGCACAAGCATGGGCGCCGGACGGGATCAATGTCAACGCGCTGCTGCCCGGCTGGATCGAAACAGAACTGACAAAAGTCGCCCGGAAGCAGCTGCCAAATCTTGACGAGCAGGTCAAGATTAGGACACCGCAGGGCCGATGGGGACGACCTGAAGACCTCGCTGGAGCCGCGGTCTTCCTAGCATCCAGAGCCTCCGACTTTGTCACTGGCATCACTTTGCCGGTCGACGGGGGCTACTCCTCAAACACTTGATCACAGGGCTTTTTCGTTTGCTGCATGCAGCAGTTCCGGCAAGTGCACTGATCTCACAAACTCCACGAACGTTATGAATACAGGGAGGCCTAAACGCTATGAATGAAATGATTCAATCCATCGAAGTATTGGACGTCCGCTTTCCGACTTCGCGCCACCTGGACGGTTCTGACGCAATGAACCCAGCACCTGACTATTCCGCCGCCTATGTCGTTATCACGCTTTCGGACGGCAGTCGCGGCACTGGTCTGAGCTTCACTATCGGACGGGGAAATGAAATTGTTGTCGCGGCCGTTAAGGCACTTTTGCCACTGGTTATCGGCAGGGACTTCCGTTCGATCACGGACAATATGGGAGGTTTCTGGCGTGACGTCACAGGCGACAGCCAGTTGCGCTGGATCGGGCCCGATAAGGGTGCGATCCATCTCGCGACGGCGGCAGTCGTCAATGCCTTGTGGGACCTTTGGGCAAAGAAGGAGCAGAAGCCGGTCTGGCGTCTTGTCGCCGAAATGTCCCCAGAGCAGCTGATAAAGTGCCTTGATTTCCGGTTCGTTACCGACGTTCTGACGGCAGATGAAGCCCTCGCAATCCTCTCAAATGCGCAGGAAGGCAAAGCCGAGCGCCTGAATTTCCTGCTTGAGAATGGATATCCGGCTTATACAACGGCCGCCGGATGGCTCGGCTACTCCGAAGAAAAGATCCGCCGACTGACAAAGGAAGCCCTGGACGATGGTTTCACGGCGTTTAAGCAGAAAGTCGGCGCCTCTGTTGAGGACGATCTCCGCCGTGGTCGGATTTTTAGGGAAGTGATTGGTCCGGACCGCATTCTCATGCTGGACGCAAACCAGATCTGGGAAGTTGACGAGGCAATCACGGCAATGGCTCAGTTAGGGGAGCTCAACCCTTACTGGATCGAAGAGCCAACAAACCCGGACGATATCCTGGGGCATGCAAAAATAAAAAATGCAATTGCACCGGTCCGCGTGGCGACCGGCGAACATTGCCAAAACAGGGTGATCTTCAAGCAGTTCATGGCAGCTGGTGGTCTCGATGTTTGCCAGCTGGATGTTGCTCGATTGGGTGGATTAAACGAGGCAATTCTCGTTATGCTGATGGCCCATAAGTTCAACATACCGATATGCCCGCACGGGGGCGGCGTCGGTCTATGCGAATATATCCAGCATCTCTCGATGATCGATTTCGTTGCGATATCGGCAACGATGGAGGACCGCTTCATTGAACATGTAGGACATTTGCATGAGCATTTTGTCGATCCTATATCGATGAAGAGCGGACGTTTTCAAGCGCCCTTGTCGCCGGGCTTTTCCATCGAGATCAAAGGGGAAAGTGTTCGGAATTTCGAATTCCCGAACGGCCGCGCCTGGCTCGAAGCGTAATTCGGCCCAGGTTGCGGCGCTGCAAGCCGGTCTCGAAGATGGGACCGACATAGCACGGCCTGAACCAACGGTGCTTTAATCCCGCGGTCAATTTTGCGTACGTCCGCAACTTGACCGCCTCTAACCGGATGTTCGATAAACGATTTTTCCGCCCCGCCCAATATGCTCGCCACCATGAATTAGCTCCGTCAGGACACTACATCTCGACGGAAATTCCGATGCATTGATTACAAGGCGAACGTCGGAATTTTAGCTCCATACGTCTGATCCCCGCTTTTTGAGTATCGGCAGGACAGAAGGCGTCTGCTGTTGGATACTCCCCCGTTTGAGGCGCAGGATAGTTGGGAGGTACCCGCGGCAGCCATCATTTCGCCATCGCCAGAGGTCTGCCGTTCGTAAATTAAAGGCGACAGCCTTACGCCGTCGTGTGGTAAGGCCTAGATTGCCCAAAAGCCTAACACGGGTCATCCATGAGGCCATCGTCGCGTCACGAGCCAGAAAGGTCCGGCATAACGGTTCAGAAGAGACTACTTTGCCCGTGGCGAGCGGTGAAAATCGTATGAGTACGCCAACTTAGCCGCGCACGATAGTCGCTCGTACCGGCGTATTCCCGTAGAGCCCGATTCCAGGATGGATTCACATGCCAAACAGCAAGTGCATAGCCGGGATCGATCAATCTCCCGTGCAACTGAATGGCGAACGCCAACTCAGTCAAAACGTTAAGACTGTTATCAGACCCACTCGCTGTCGGCCTCATTTAGATCGCTCCCATCAATGGGCCATCCGAAGGTGCAAGCTACGTATGATTGGATCGCCTTGGGTCCCCTCTCCTATCAATCGAGCTCAACGCCTGAAGATGATATCCCGTTGCAGCCGGTCAGCTGCTTTTTCATCGTGTGACGGCAAGACGATTGTGGGCTCGCTTTCAGCAAATTCGGATATCTTAGCTTGCGAAGCTCTAGACAAAGCCGGATTGTAGGTTACCCCGTCCACCAGATTGGCACGCAGATTATCTTCACTGTAGGTGGCGTCACCAGTAATGAACCACGTCAACCCCTCGCCGCGCACGATGACGGACATATGGCCTTTGCAATGGCCGGGCGTTTCGACCATTAGGATGCGCCCATCCGCGGTAATCTGCTTCGAGCGCGCAAATGGGCCGATCGCGGCGCCGTTGGCCTCAACCAAATCAGGCTTGAGCCAGATGGGCCAGCGTTGCGGCAGATTGCCCTGCACCATGCCGGAAAGCGATTTCGCCGCCTTCCAGTTTTCCCGAGAAACTACGATGCGCGAATGCGGGAAATGGTACAAGCCGCCCGCGTGGTCGTGGTGCATGTGGGTCATGAGTACCGTCCCGATGTCCCGTGCAGGATCGAGTCCTCGCGCGCGAATCAGCTCCCCTACTTCTTCCAACGGGCCGACTTTGACTATAACCTGTGTGGTATAAAACGGATTCCATCGCGGCAGATAGCCTCTGAGCGAATTGCGCCAAGTGTCGCCCGTATCCACCACGAAGTTTCCTTCCGGGTGCTCGATTAGATAGGCGAGGATGGGGAGCGGAGGGGACCAAACAATATCGCGCAGCATGTCGATCTTGCGGCCGAACGCGCTTCGGCCATCGGCACCTGCCTGCTGTTTAGTCTTGATGGAGACAGTACCGGTCTGGAGAGCGGTAATCTTGATCATGGTGGGCTCGCAAAACGAACAGTCGGTCTTTTGTGGAGAGTTCGCTACGGATGTCGACAACACGTGTCTTGCCTAGACACCTGCCGGATCCACAGAGCTACGTTATCCTTCCGGAACTTATATCGAAGGAGCCGCTCGGTCCGGCCGTTCGCCACGGCGATAATAACTGGGGCGACATTGTGCGCTGGACCTTCAACGCGCTTTTGATTGCCGAAGAAAAGGGCGTCACCAAAGCAAATATCGACGAAGTAAAGGCATCAACGACTGACCCGGAAGTCAAGCGCCTGCTCGGCACTGAAGGCGAAATGGGCAAGATGATGGGCCTGAACAATGCCTGGGCTTATGACGCCGTCAAGGCAGTTGGCAACTACGGCGAAATCTTCGAGGCCAATCTTGGAACCAAGACTGCCGTCGGCCTTCCGCGTGGTCTAAACGCCCTTTGGTCCAAGGGCGGTCTGCAATACGCGCCGCCACTGCGCTGATTTGATCCGTGCAGCCATGGGAACGGACCCGTGGCTGCACTAACGCCTCTCGAACTCATCACAAGCCCGGCCAGAGCAGGCGAAGTAAACGATAACAAG
Organism: Hyphomicrobiales bacterium; assembly: GCA_900467745.1. Taxonomy (GTDB): domain Bacteria; phylum Pseudomonadota; class Alphaproteobacteria; order Rhizobiales; family Rhizobiaceae; genus Rhizobium. The sequence continues at coordinate 12,682 of UBQW01000031.1, read as the reverse complement.
ATCTGGGGAAGCTTATGGCAACGATTGACGATGCGCCGAAGGGGAGTTTTCGGCTTGAGCAGTTGTTTAATGACACTCGATATCGATCGACCACCATTCAGGTGATCGTGCTTGTCGGGTTTTTACTCTTTCTCGGCTGGTTGGCGAATAATACGATCGAAAATCTTGCCCAGCGCGATAAGGATATCAGTTTCAGCTTCCTCTGGCAGCGTGCAGGCTACGACATCGACCAGCACCTGATACCCTATAGTAATGACGATACTCATGGCCGAGCCCTCGTCGTCGGTCTTCTCAACACTTTGGTCGTGGCATTCTTCGGCTCGCTGTTTGCGACAATGATCGGCACGCTTGTCGGTATATTGAGGCTTTCGAACAACTGGCTCCTGTCACGGGTCACCGCCATATACGTTGAGGTTTTCCGTAATATCCCGCTGCTTTTGTGGATTATTCTGGCCTTCGTCATCCTTGGCGTGAACAGCCCCTCTCCCAATGATTTCAAGGTCACCGACGCCCTCGTTGCGGCAGGTGAAAAGCCCGCTGCATCTATGTGGTTATGGGATTCGATCGCCGTTACGAATAGAGGAACGAATATCCCCGCGCCAACATTTGAGAGGTCGTTCGGATCCTTTGAGATTCTTGGCGTCCCTGTTCACATTTCGATAGTTGTGATGCTCGCTATCATAGCCCTGTCATATTGGGCTAACTACAAGATCGTCGAACGGGCGCGCGCCGTGCAGGAAATGAGCGGCTTGATACCGACGACATGGTGGAAGTCATTAATCGTCCTCTTCCTGCCGACAATCTGCTTTCTCGTCCTGATGAGATTTCACCTGGTATATCCTGTTCTGAACGGCTTCAACTTCCAAGGTGGCCTGAAGCTCGGCAATAGCTTAGTTGCACTGGTGATCGCGGTGTCGCTCTATTCAGCGACATACATTGCGGAAATCGTACGAGCCGGTATCCTTGCGATCCCGCGCGGTCAGTCTGAAGCATCCTCAGCATTGGGCTTCCATGGAGGGCGCACGATGCGGCTCATCGTCCTGCCGCAAGCGCTTCGGGTGATCGTGCCGCCTCTGATCAGCCAGTATTTGAACATCACCAAGAACTCCACGCTCGGCATGGCTATTTCGTACCTCGACCTTAAGGGGACACTTGGCGGCATCACCCTCAACCAAACCGGGCGGGAGCTCGAATGCATGCTGCTGATGATGCTGATCTATGTCGTGATAAGCCTGATCATCTCCTCGTTCATGAACCTCTACAACAACGCCGTGCAACTAAAGGGACGCTGACATGACCGCGTTCGTCCGTATTGAAATGCTGAAGTCCATGCCACCACAGGCCGAAAACCGCGGCGGCGTTCACTGGATGCGCAAGAACCTTTTTTCTTCGCCCTTAAATTCCTTTCTAAGCGTCATAACAGTGGTTCTGATTGGCTATCTGACGGTCAATCTTGCGATCTGGCTTTCCCACGGCATCTGGAATGCATCGTCGCTCTATGAATGTCGCGAACAGATCGCGGGCGCCTTTGGCCCGGATGCAGCCGGTCCATGCTGGGCGATGATCCGCCATCGTTGGAACCAGTTTCTTTTCGGTCTCTATCCTGCAGACGCCTACTGGCGGCCAGCAGTTGCGCTTGCTCTCTTCACGGTCTCGTTGGCCCCTGTACTATGTTACGGTATTAAGCGGCAGGGAATGATGATCGTTGTCGGCGCTGCTGCCTTCCTATTGCTCGCTCTTTGGGGAGTGGGAGCAAGGCCGCAGCAGGTTGTGATTGCGGGGGGAGTTTTCCTGGGACTCCTTGCAGTGGCCGCGCTCCGGCCAACCAAACTTATCTGGCTGACGCTGGCTTACCCCTTTGCCGGCTATTGGCTCCTATGGGGTGGCTCGGTTTGGAGCCCCATCGGTCTGGTTGCGGCGACCGGGATTTTGTCATTCGTCTGGACTAGTCTGCAATGGCGCCTAGGGAATGCGATTGCCGGTGGGATCGCATGCATCGCAGCTGGAGTGTGGTGGTTCGGGGTGCAAGCGACTGTTACCAACAATCTTGCCCAGATGCTCCCAATAGAACTGCCTTACGTTCGCTCGGGCGATTTTGGGGGCTTTTTGCTCGCTTTCGTCATTGGGATAACAGCGATCGCGGCTTCCCTCCCCTTCGGAATCGTCCTCGCACTCGCCAGACGATCCGACATGTTCCTCGTGCGGACATTGGCCGTCGCGTTTATCGAGTTTATCCGAGGCGTGCCGCTGATAACCGTGTTGTTCGCGGCGAATTTTATGCTTCTCTACTTCCTGCCCCCCCGCACAAATTTTGATCTGATCCTACGCGTCATCATCGTCGTCATCGTCTTCTCATCGGCTTACATTGCAGAGGTGATTCGAGGCGGTCTTGCCGCGCTTCCGACGGGGCAATACGAAGCTGCCGATGCGCTCGGACTTGATTACTGGCAGGCGCAACGGCTTATCATTATGCCGCAGGCTGTCGCTTGGCATTTAATCGTGAGAATGTGCACCAATGATTTCAGTTGGTTGACGTGATACTTAATTCGAGAACGGGCAGTTAATCTGAGAATTGGACTTGGATTTTGGCACTTAATGTGAGAATCAGGCGTTACACATAATCGACGGTGTTTCCGCAATGAGTGACCCATTCCCCGACGAGGTCGATGAAGCGCTTTGGAATGAAGCGTGCCGGCGCGCAGAAGCTGTGCGAGAATTCCTGAAGCATCGGGCTGGCAAAATGACAGCCGCGGATGTGGCACTGCTTGCGACCGGACTGGAAACCAGTCGGGCAACCGCATACCGTCTTATCAAGCTGTTTCGCGCCGGTGGGACGGTCATGTCGCTGGTGGAACGCAAGCGCGGTCGACCAGAGGGCCACCGGGTCCTGGATGACGAGCGGGAAGAAATCATCCGCACGACGATCAGCAGATACTACCTGAAACCGAACCGTCCACCAGTTTCACAGTTAGTCCGGGATGTGCAAACGAATTGCATGTCGGTTGGGCTCAAACCGCCCCATCGCCGAACGATCACAGCTCGTCTCGAAGACATCGACCTGCAGAAGCGCGCCAAACGCCGCGGCGAAAATGACATCGTCAAGCAGACGCAGGCCGTTCCTGGGGTGTTTACCGCCTCCCGGCCTTTGCAGGTCGTACAGGTCGACCACACGAAAGTGGATGTCTTCGTCGTCGACGAGGAAACCCGCCAGCCAATCGGCAGACCCTGGCTGACGCTCGCGATGGATGTCTGCAGTCGCATGGTGACGGGTTTCTACCTCACGATGGACGCTCCTTCCCGGCTGTCGACCAGTCTCTGTTTGCTACAATCCGTCTTCGACAAATCGGCCTGGTTAAGGGAGCGCGCGATCACCGAAGCATGGCCCGTTGCCGGCCTGCCAGAGACATTGCATGTCGACAACGGAGCCGACTTCAGGAGTCATGCTTTCAAGCAAGGGTGCGAGGATGCCGGCATTGCGATCGACTGGCGCCCGCCGGCAGAGCCGCGCTTCGGTGGCCACATCGAGCGTCTGATCGGGACACAGATGGGAAAAATCCACCTGCTGCCCGGTACCACATTCAGCAACGCGCAGGAGCTTGGCGAGTATGATTCGAAGCGGCATGCGGCGCTGACCTTGCGCGAGCTCGAGCGCTACATCGCCCTCGACATTGTCGGCTCCTACCATCAGTCGATCCACAGCAGCCTGGGCCGTCCGCCAGTTGCCGTGTGGCGCGAGCACGAGGGCCAGATTCCGCTTCGGCTGCCACAAGATCGAATGCGTTTTTGGCTGACGTTCCTGCCCGAGCAGGAGCGCACGCTGCGGCCAACTGGAATTCATCTGTTTGGACTGCGTTACTGGTCAGCTGCACTCAGCGCCGACGTCGGGCGCGCGAACCGGCGCCTGCTTGTCAAATACGACCCCCGGGACATGGCTCGTGTCTTCGTCCGGCGGCCGTCGGGAAACTTCGTGGAAGCCCGCTATGCCGACGTTACGTTGCCCTCGGTGACACTGCACGAAGCGATGGCGGCGCGACGTGCGCTGCTCGCGAAAGGACGACAGGAAGTCAGTACCCAAACCATTGTTGGCACCGCGATTGAGCAGCGCAAACTGGTGGACGCAGCGGTCAAGAAGACTGCGGCTGCGAGAAGCGGCCGTCTAGGCAGCCCAAAAACGGGGGTGGATGACGGTGGATGGGGCTCGCTTCGCGGGGTCGACTCCAGCAAACCTGTGGACTTCGAAGAGGACACGGAGTGAGCTGCCATGAACACCGAACTCTCCCACCTGACCGCGAGCGCTGCGGCGCTGATTGCGGAAGCCGACGAACAGCGGATCCGTGCGATCAGATCGCGCCGGTGGCTTGTCTATCCTCGCGCCAAGCAGGCGCTCGATCGACTGAACCTCTTGCTCGACCATCCACGTGGAACCCGAATGCCATCCATCGCCATTTATGGCGACAGCGGCATGGGCAAGACGATGATCATGAAACGCTTCCGCGACCAGCACCCGCCAAGCTTCAATTCGGTTACCGGTAAGGTGAAGACACCGGTTTTGGCCATGGAGATGACCAGCCGGCCAGGCGAGCGGCGGTTCTACGCCGAACTGCTGACCCTGCTCGGCGCACCGCAGCGGCCGCGCACGGATATCGCGCAGATGGAGCAGGCCGCTTTGCGGATCATGGAAGCGATTGGTGTGCAGGTTCTTGTGATTGACGAAGTGCACAATATTCTCGCCGGAACCTATCGCGAGCAGCGTATTGTCCTCAACACATTGCGCTTTCTTAGTAACCGCCTCCAGATCTCTCTTGTCTGCTTCGGGGTTAATGACGCCCGTGAAGCCATCGGCGGTGATGTTCAATTGGCCCGCCGCTTCGAGCAGTTTACGTTGAGCCGCTGGGCCGCCAACGAGCAGTTCGAAATCTTGATTGCCTTGATCCTGCGTAACACGCCGCTGCGTCTACCATCGGTTCTAACGGTAAAATCGCTGCGACGGATGCTACAGATCACTGAAGGCATCACCGCGAATATCTTTCACACTATCAATTCACTCGCCATCGATGCCATTGAAAGCGGCCAAGAAAGGATTACGGACGCAGCCATCGAGAAATGGGAGCCCGAGTTTGATGCGGAAGCCGCCTTCGCATGACACGGGAGAGGCCTCTCGACAGTTGCCAGTAACGTTTCCTCCCCGAACCGATGAGCTAATGTCATCGTGGATCGGTCGGCATGCTGAGTTCTATGCGGTCCCTCCCCTGGCAATGCTTCGGCATTGCCTTCCGGAGGTGTCATCGCTTCGCGCCGCTGATCTCCATCTCAATGAGGATCAGGTCTTCCGCGTCGCCCGCGTGTTCTCCGCCGATACGTCCACGGTCCGCCGCGCGACCTTCGCGAATATCGCACAATCGTCGCGGCGCCTGCTTGCCAAGGAACCGGTACAGTCGTGCTGGTGCTGTCACTTGGCAAGTCACGAACCGGGGCCTGTTCTTCGAAGCCAGCTTCTTGGCTGGCGTATCACTTGTCCGCTTTGCGACGGCCCGCTCCGACAGATGGACAAGCATGTCCGCCCCTCTCCTTTCGCCCGCTACCACCGGACTGCTCTCATAGGAGAACGGCTTCTCGACGATGAGGCCGAGCGCGATGTCCGAACCTGGACATCGCCGGCAGAGATAGCGCGCCTTCTGCTGATGCGACGCGTGGCGAGACCCTTCTCCCGAGGACACGAACCGTGGCGTTTCCGGGTGCTTGGCGCAATCATTCCAGATCTCGATGATGTCGTCGAGCGGAGGATCCTGCCGACATCGGCAAGTCCAATCCTGCCACTGCATCTCCGCCCTGCTTTACTGGCCGGAGTAGCCATCGTCGAGCGTGCCGGCCCGGAGATGCTCCGAATGCTACGTGGCCATATGATGGGTGGGAACAAAGTGCGCTTCAGCGGCGCTATCGAAGAGATCATGACCCATACATGCCGAAGTATGGCATCTTCGCAGTTGCAGTTAATTTGAGAATTCAGCCGCTGAGATTCTCAGCTTTAAATGCTAAAACCGGCCGAAATGGGCACATTCTCACTTCTAAGTGGCAAGCTACAGCCCGTTCGCACTTCAAGCAAAGAAACTCGATCGACTGTCCGGCATATTCCGAAAGCCAGTAGGCGCCGTTGCGTGGCATCAGATCTGCTCAAGCGTCCAGCCACCTGCCGGCGCCTTTCCCCGCCGGGCGGCGGCACGACTGTCTGCCTCCCGGCAAGCAAGCCTCTTTGCTTCTCGGACACTCGCCGCCCAGACAGTTATCCGAAACTTGCCGACCCTGAAGACGAAGCGCTGCTTTTCCTTCCTTTGCCCAAACGCATACCCGGCCCTGAATACGGACCAGGCAAGCTTTTGGTCCATCTTGGCAATCGCCGCTGGTGTTTGGCTTTCCCACCACTCGTGAAACGCTTTGACGAACGGGGTCTTGGGGGCGGGTCGATCTAGCATTGTCCAAAGCCGAGCTGAATATTTTGTTCACATTTTGTTCTATCAATAGCCGCGAGTCAACACCGGGCCGGATACACAGCTTTTTAAGCATTTGCCGATGCACTGTTGCGATGACTATGCCGCCTCGTGCAAAGCCGCTTCTGCACCCCGAGAAGCCTGTTCGGTCCCGGGCTCGCAGGCCCGCGATCCCGGCCAGCCAAATCTGCCTTTCGATCCAATGCCGGAGAGGGTCGAACATTGTTTCTCCAAGGCAGTTATGGCACGTGAGGATGACGCGCTTTATCGGGCGAAAGCGCGCGGGTCGAAATCGGCGAAGCGTATGGATGGGGCCGTGGTTCCAGCGATAGCCCCAAAGCCAACGAAAAGCCTTTTAGTACTAGGTTGGTTTCGAAACGTGCAAGGAGCGAACGCTGATTGCGTGGCTTGTGAAGCGTAGATCGAAGGCCCTCACCGAGGGGCCTTTTCTTTTGCCTCGTACTCGATAGCTATTCCCACGGCCCGTACTTTGAGCCGAGCGGGATCTTTCAACGTAATGAAGGCGAAAGTCACGGAGACAAGGAGAAGGGCAAAGCCTGATAGAACGAGACTAGCCACCTTCAACTTCGAACCGCGACCACCGCCGGAACGCAATTGTTCCACGGGTGGTACTCTCCATTCAAAGTTAAAGGCGTTCTCGTTTCTGCTGCCCTGTCGGAGTCCTCTACCGGTGGCCCCCGATCAACGCTGCCTTAATGAAACGGCAACACCGACGCATGCACTTCACGCTCACCAAGGGTCCGGTGCCCCGTATGGTGGTTCAGCTGACCCCAGTTCTAGTGGTGTGGGGTAGCAAACATGTCCCGATTTCTGACCGGTGCACACGGTTACTAATCCATGAAATCAATACGCCGTCAAGAATAAGGCCCAAAGTCGGCCCCTTTTTTCATTTCTCGTGCGCCACCCGCCAGGCATCATCCCTGGCAATCAAACGCCGGTCGCGACTCGACTTGAATCTGTCGAAGGAGCCCCGCGTTTCGATCAGACGTTCGACAAGTTCGGGGAGTTCATCGTGTCGACCGGGGAGAGACTCCAGTTCGGGATGCATGACTCGTTACCCTAGTCGTAGAGGGCCATGCGCTTAACCAGCAGAGCATGGCACTCTTCCCTGGAAAACTCCTTGCCCAGCATGGACTCTGCATATTCGGTTTCCCACATGCAGTAGGTGAGCACACCGACTGCATCACGGTGGACGTATCCAGCGTAGCCTTCGGCCGGTTCGGCGATGGATACGCGACCGCGATGGCAGCGCTCGCGATCGTGGCGGTGATCTTCTCAGCCATTGGTAGCTCCTAGATTTGCTTCTGAGGGATGAGGCGTCAGTAGATCGCGCCGAAGGCCACCAGGCCGTCGAGGATGGAGAAGGCGAGCCGCAGCTGCGGCGGGCTCTTGTCCATCATGAACAGGATGGTGTCGCAGATCGGTTCGAAGACGACGAGGAACAGGAAGATTTAGACGCACCACAGCGACCAGGAGCGACGGAGGATGGTCTTCCAGTCGCGGTGCAGATTCATCAGAGGCCCGCGAACTTCTTCAGGAGCATCGGAGCGACGGTCGTTATGACGGCGGTGGAAACGGAGCAGAGCGTAACCAGGCCAGAACCTTTTCGTTGAGCGCCGTAGCCGACAGATCGGCCAGCTCCTTCTTCACCTCAACGATCGCTTCTGTGAACCCGTCCTTGACTTACTGGGTGATGACGAAAGCTGTTACGCTCCTCGAGCACGACCAGGCGCTCCATGAAATCCGCCAGTGCGACGACGCGGTCGGACATCAAGCGGACTGCCGTTTCCAGGCTGTCGAGCCGGGTGTGGATTGCGTCATTCATAGGCATAACGGAACTCCGATTGGTTCCCGATAAGATGGGGATCCTGGCCCTTGATCGCCCGCCCTGGTTGATGCAAGGTGCTTCAGTTTGAATAACTTAGGGGTGTGGAATGAGGGGCGTGCTTGCAGTTGTCCCTAGGCCTTGCGATCGCAACGCCGGCGTACGCGGGTTTCTTGGACGGCAATGAACTCTATCAAACCTGCAAAGACGGTCGTAGGTGGATGGATGGGGCGAACTTACGCAATGGACCAGAGCAATCCCCTGGTTGTCGTAGCTACGTCCTGGGCGTGGTGGACACCTTTATGCTCGCCGGTGACCGTGCTGAAAAATGTGACATGACAAACGTGACTGCCGGTCAGCTTGTGGACGTAACCATCAAGTACCTCGCTGATCATCCTGACATGCGGCAGAGAAGTGCCTCGGCTCTCACTGCCTTTGCGCTCAACACCGCCTTCTGTCGGAACTAAAGGAGTTATGCATGGATAAAGCCGTTAGAATAGCCGCTGAGAAACTCCTGAATCTTGCTGTCCAAGACACCGACGCGCCCTGTGCTTGGTGCTTTAATTTGAACGATTTAGGTAGGACATGACAAGCAGACTGAGGTGGCGAATATTGGTCGGCCTGATGGTCGTTTTGGCGGTCGCCATTCTGTTTCCAGTTTTCTTTGGGGAGCCCAGACAGGTCAAGGACCAGGTTGGTGGAGACAGTTGGCGGAATCTCATCTTCGACTTTCAGACGTTGATAACCGGCATTGCTGCTGTCGCCGCAGCTACCTTGACGATTCTAACCATGGAGGAAACTGATCGGCGGGCTGACAAGCGTCACCAAGAGCTCATTGAGCTTCAAGTGAGACCTGATCAACTTCGGATCGAACGGGCACTGAACCCTCAGCTTCAAGAGTTGTCTCATTTGCTGAGTGAACTGCGAGAAATACGCTCTGTTAAGGACTTAATTGCCGGTTCTGGCGATCCGAATTTCCAGTGGATGAGCAGAGTTGCATTAGACCATCTTCCTTTTTTTGAGAAACTTGAGACTATCTTAGGGCGTAGCCAGTTCGTGGCTGGGAGCTCTTTGTTCGATGGCCAAACGGCTTCTTTCCTCAACAGATTAGAAGACTCTCTCACCACACTACTGCCGTCGCTGGAAAGACACTTGAAGGCGATCAACCCACTGACCCATGCAAATGACACCTTTGATTATGAGGAAAACGTCTTCGAGTACGTGTTTTTCGATACACAAAGTGCGATCTTTCATGCACTCAAAGCCTTAGATGATCTCGTTCAGGCTCTGCAGCGGCTATCAGATCAGTATAAGCCATCTGTCCCGCTGATAAGATAGAGAACGGAAGAGTGCTCCTATGACCGAGATATTTGTCAGCCACGCGGTGGCAGATCGTGAACTAGCAGAACTGCTGGTGGATTTCCTCGCGGACGCAGTCGGTGTCGATCCGGATGGGATCTTTTGTTCAAGCCTCGCGGGGCACGGCGCTCCGCTTGCCTACGACTTTAACAAGAGTATCAGGTCGCAAGTGAGTGACCCTAAAATCTTCATTCCGCTCATGACGCCTGCCTACATGGACAGCCGGTTCTGTTTAATGGAACTAGGCGCTGCATGGCTTGGGTCTTTTTTTACACTCCCGATCGTCGTTCCACCCATCACCTTCGATGTTGTGACCAGCACCATTGGGCTAATCCAGGCTTGGCAGATTGATAAGGAAACCGTTCTGGAGGACTTCCGTAATACCGTGATCAAGGCATTAGGAATTGCAAAACCTCGGAGCAACCAGACCTTCAATCGAAAGAGCGAACGATTCAGAGCCGAACTATTAGAGATCATGAGTGCACTCCCTGCCTCGCCAAAGGTGGAACGGGACCTTCTAGAAAACGCACTCTCGGACCTTGGAAAAGAGCAAGCAACCAACAAGCAGATCAGAAAAAAGCTCGAGGTACTGGAAGCGCGCCTACCAACCGCGCTGATAATCGAGAGCGAGCCAGTTATATCTATGGACTTGGAGAACATGCTTATAGAGGCTGGGTTCTCTGTCACTGGTGTGGCCGCTTCCGTATCGGAAGCCCAGACCTGCCTCCGTCGAATGACCCCAGACGTAATTCTTTCTGAAGCGATACTGAAGGATCAAGGGAAGCCACTCAAACTTCTAGCGTCCGTGAAAAACTGTGTAGTGATATTCATCACGGCTTACGCTGACATTCTTCTTGAAGGTCCGTCCAGGCCTGAGCGGACAGTGTTAGTTCAGAAGCCATTTGATCGAAAGAAGCTGTCAACACTGGTTCAACAGCACTACCGCTATCTCCAAAATGTTCGCGAAGGCATCGTTGACTACGGTGAAGAGTTCTGATCGCATGAATCAATGAGGGGTATTAGGGTATGGAAAAAGCCGTCAGACTAGCAGCTGAGAAACTCGTGAATCTTGCTGTCCAAGACACCGGTCAGGGACGCCGTGCAGCCAACTTTCTGTTGGCTTGGTGGAACGCTGAACAGCATGGTGGGTTTGATTTCACCGACTTGACCAATGTCGATCGCGAGATCGCGGAGGCGATGGCGACGATCGTCGTCTTCCTTGCGCAGTCTTCGGACTACTACTATCCGACCGAGTACCGGCATGAGATTGAGCAAATCATCACTCGACGCCAACCAGTTGCTGCTGCGTTTCCAGGGCGCATAATCTCGGGTGTGAAATGAAGGGTGTACTAACTGTGATTTGGGGTCTTGCGGCGTTCTGCAGCACTACTGCTCACGCAGGCTGGTTTGCAAGGCTAGACAGCGCCGGGAAGCTGATCCTGACAGGTGTGGGAGATAATCCTGATGAAACGCAAACGGTCGTTTACCTCACGTGCGAGGGGGATCGGCTGGACTTGGAGGCAGTCATCGCATTCAGCGCTAAACAGAGTGAGCTCGAATCCTACCAAGGCGCCAAAGTCATCTTGGGCTACAAATCGAAGGACGGCGAACGGAAGCGGCTCGGTTTGGACGCTGTGCCCCGCGTGCTACCTGGCCATACGCTATCGCTGATCGCGCACATGTCGAGTGACCAGTCGTCCAAGATCGCATCGAACATCGTGAGGGGTGATCGCTTGGATTTTGAATTGGTACATCCAGAGCTCGGGAGCGATCTCGGTGTGAAGAAAGTCTTCAACGACACTCTCGTATCAAGTTTCGCGCTTCGCGAACAATGCCCCGGTGTCAAGCTAACGGAACTGTGAGGCTGGTTGTCAAAGCTGAATGAGGCTGCGATGTTGTCAGCCATTTAGACACGCGACACTGGCTGCTCGGATCAGCCCCCGATCCGACCCGGCTGAGCCGGGTTGAAAGGGCGGAGCGGGGGCGGGTGATGACGCTCCCTTTCGGCTTTAGCTTTCTCTGTGGCAATTGTTTCGTCGTCGGCTGATACTCGCTTTTATCTGAATAGAGCGGGTAAGGATCAAAGCTGCACGATGCTTCCGGAAATCAAGCTGCAGGGTGACGTCGATGTCGCCGCGCTGTCACCTGCAAATTCCGAGGCAATCCGCCCCCTGATTCCGAAATGATGTCGCCCCCTGATTCCGAGAAATAGTCGCCCCCTCGTTCCAAGATGATGCCGCCCCCTTTTGAGGCATCTTTCAAGGGTGGTCTGCAGGTGTGAAGTTTCTTCCCTCGAGGTCGAGGAGGAAGGAACGCAATGCCTGCGGAGAGAGTGGATATGCGGTCCCGGTAGGGACGATGGTTGCCCATCGCCCCCCGGCCAGATCCGTACGTGCGGCACTACCGCATACGGCTCCTATCGGATGTCTTGACGGTGAACCGAGCATCAGGATGCGGATGCACCAGCCGACATGGTGGCAGGTATTTGCGAAGCAGCCTTTGGAACCGATCCCAAGACAACCGATGTCGCTGGCTTCGACGCATCAAAGCGTGTCGCCAAGCGCGACCAACTTCCCAGCGGAACCCTCCCAGTCTTCGTAGATTGTCTGCGCAGCCGCACTAAGCGCGAATTTCCATGCGCCTTCTGAAGAGGGGTGCTCTGATGCATGAAGTGTCCACCAAAAAACAGTGGGCACCTAATCATGGACGATACTCCTAAACTGCAAGTGCGGCTTGTTGGTCGCGACGGCCGCCGTCGATATGACCCGGCTTCTCGGGATCAACTAATCGCAGCGTGCTTAGAGCCTGGCGTTTCGGTCTTTCGACTGGCGCGGAAACACGACGTGAATGCCCATCTTGTTCACAAGTGGATAAAGAAGGCCAAAGCGGAGCGGCCGTTGCCTTTGGTTCCCGCGTTTGTCCCGGTTCAGATTGCACCGGAATTGAACTCAGATGGCGGCGGTTTACCGAGCAAGAGTGTGCGATTGGGCAG
>UBQW01000110.1 GCA_900467745.1 Hyphomicrobiales bacterium | reverse complement strand
TAAATAGCCCTTACAAACAATTATCGCATAATATAGCTTATGGAACTAACTCACTTTTGGTGGTTAGGCCGCCACTAGGTCTAGAAATTACCCGATTTGGCGCGGTCGCGTCCAACGAAACAAGCTACAGGCGAACGATTGATTGGATTCGTTCAACGAAATTCTCGCCTGAACTCTTCTAGCATGATCGCCAACTTTGGTCCGCTAACCAGCGTCCCGCTGAACTCCAGCGTCGCCCTTCACCCCTTGACGACGTCGGCCGAGACGATCTGCTGACCTTCCCCCGATCTTGATCGATGAAGGATCCGAGGTCGCTAAAGCCACGTCAAGCGAAACCAGGTTGGCGGTCGCAAGCACTATTGCGGTCATGGTTGTGCGGCTCAATGCACCTCCCGACGAACTTGAGCTTTTACAGCGAAGCTGCGATCCATCTCGAAGGTCATTTCGACAAATATGACTGGGGTTGATCGTCGATCCCACATACGCCATGTGCGGGGGTCTCTATGGTTGGAAATCTTCCATTGGGTCTCCAGCCGTCTGCAGCGCTTGCCTGCCTCAAAATCCGGCGCCTCGCGTCCTATCTATAACGGGCCCCATTCATTTCCGGCCGCTTTTAAATGGCATCGGAATGTGGTAGAAGACTGTCGCTATGGCAATGCATTTTGGAAATCAGATCACCCCTGCGGAATTTCCCGAGCTTAATAGGCTCGCTTGGAATAGGGATCCGCGTCGCCCGATCGACGCGGCTGAGGTCTTTGCACTGTACGAGCGCAACTGGCACTTTGTCGATCGCGACAAACTGACTACGCGTGAAGCAATGTTGATCGATGAACTCGGCGAAGAATTCGGACACGGCTTCAAATTGATGTAGCTTTTTGCCTGATTGGACGCGATTGTCGTCTAAAAGGGCTACAAATGACATTTATAAAACCCCAACATGAAAACATCGCCGAGATCCTCCGCTCCATGGACGGTCGGTTTCTGGAAAGCTGTGGCTGTTACTTTGGTGGCGGTACGGCGATCGTTCTGAAGCACGGCGAATACCGTCAGTCGCTTGATGTCGATTTCCTATGCGCGAACACGGACGGATACCGCGAACTCAGAGTCGCTGCGCAGCGGTCGGGCGCGGCTGGCCTGTTCGGAGCCGACATCAAGGCTGCACGAGAACCCAAGTTCGACCGCTACGGAATCAGAATGTTTCTCCTCTACAGGGATCAGCCAGTAAAATTCGAGATCGTTCGCGAGGAACGCATTCCAGTGGGTGGCCATCTCGATGACGATCTCAGGGTTCCTATTCTTTCGGCTTCGGACATGTTCGCTGAGAAACTTCTGGCAAATGCCGATCGTTGTCTTGATCGTTCGGTTGCTTATCGCGATGCAATTGATTTGGGTCGACTTGTCATGGCTCACGGCGAGATCCCGTTAAGCGCGGTTTCGAAAGCGCAACGTGCCTATGGTGAAAGCGTCGAACACTACGCTGTTAAGATCGTCAATCATCTGCTTCAGAAGGACGAAGTCCGCCAAGCGGCTCGGGTTCTGCAGATGCACAGCGATGACGCTTTTGATGCCATAGCGGCGCTTCGCGCGGACGTGCGCCGGCTGTGGCCCGACGGTGGTGTCGAGGATGACCACACGTTCTGACTGGCGTTAGCGCCTCACGGCCCGGTGCATCGCCTCTTCAAGCCAAACGAAAACTCCGGGAGGACGGGTATCTCACCCCTGTCCCGGAGTCCTTGGGGCGCACTCACGGCCATTGGATCTCACATCCCTCCGGAACTGGATTAAGCGGCAAAAGTTATGCTCTGGAGTTAGGAGGAGAAAGCATCATGGACAACGCCTCGAAAGAACTTGCCAACGAATATCGACGTCTAGGTGGCCGACGGATTGCGGTGATTGATGACAACCTTGGCTCATCAAGAGACTGGGATGGCGATCCGCCAGAGGCAGCGCGGTTTTGGAAGGAAAAAATAGCGTCACTATCTGATCGGGAAAGACGCGACGTTGAAACCTTTCTGCCGTCGCTGAACGACGAGAGCGATGAGCCAGGACCCGACTTTACACGCTGAGACCGTTCAAATGGACATTGAAGAGATCATGTTCCCATCAAGTGACTGGGTGCCGAATAATCTTCGGCTCCCGGTCTTGGTCTATAAACACGCAGGAGGAGCAGCGGTCGCCAGTTCGTTTGAAGCTCTCTTCGCTCACAATAGCTGGACCGGCGTCTGGCGAAATGGGGTCTTCAGCTATCAACACTACCATTCAGGAGCGCACGAAATCCTTGGCATTGGCCAGGGAGCCGCGACCCTGTTGATCGGGGGCGCCGGGGGGCAAGCCCTGCAGGTTTCATGCGGTGACTGCTTGCTATTACCGGCAGGAACAGGTCACCAAAACCTCAAATCTACTCCGGATTTCGAGGTAATCGGCGCTTATCCGCATGGGCAGCAAGCGGACATCCAAAGAACGGCTCCGACACCAGACATTCTAACCAAGATATCTAGGTCTTGTTGACAAAGTACGGCAGCCAT
>UBQW01000009.1 GCA_900467745.1 Hyphomicrobiales bacterium | reverse complement strand
GGGCGGCGGCGGTGGTGGCGGCGGGCGGAACCGGTGAATTTCCGGGCAATACGGGGTTCTTGAGCGCTTGCGCCGGCAGGGCCTGAGCCCTACCTAAAGCCTATGACCATTGCACCCGCACAGACGTCGCGCCCCTTCCCCTTCGACAACAGCTATGCGCGGTTGCCGCAGAACTTCTTCGCCCGGCAGACGCCGTCCGCCGCCGCCGAGCCGTGGCTGATCAAGCTCAACGAGCCGCTGGCGGCAGAGCTCGGGCTCGATATCGAGCTTCTGAAGCGCGATGGGGCCGCGATCTTTTCCGGCAATCTCGTGCCTGACGGCGCCGATCCGCTGGCCATGGCCTATGCCGGGCATCAGTTCGGCAGTTTCGTGCCGCAGCTCGGCGACGGGCGGGCGATCCTGCTTGGCGAGGTGATCGACATCAGAGGCCGGCGCCGCGATATCCAGCTGAAGGGTGCCGGCGCGACACCGTTTTCGCGGCGTGGCGACGGGCGCGCGGCGCTCGGGCCGGTGTTGCGCGAATATATCGTCAGCGAGGCCATGCATGCGCTCGGCGTGCCGGCGACGCGGGCGTTGGCGGCGGTCTCGACGGGGCAGCCGGTCTATCGCGAGCAGATTCTGCCGGGTGCCGTCTTCACCCGCGTGGCGGCGAGCCATATCCGGGTCGGCACCTTCCAGTTCTTCGCAGCGCGCGGTGACACAGAGGGCGTTCGGGCGCTCGCCGATTACGTCATCGACCGGCACTATCCGGAGCTTAAGGACGGGGTCAATCCCTATATCGCGCTGTTCGAGGCCATCGCCGAGCGACAGGCGGCGCTGATCGCCAAGTGGCTGCATGTCGGCTTCATCCATGGCGTGATGAACACCGACAACATGACCGTGTCGGGCGAGACGATCGATTTCGGCCCCTGCGCCTTTATGGATGCCTATGATCCCGGCAAGGTGTTTTCCTCGATCGACCAGAATGGCCGCTACGCCTATGCTAGCCAACCCGGCATCGGGCAGTGGAACCTGGCGCGACTCGGCGAAACGCTACTGCCGCTGATCGACGCCGATCAGGACAAGGCGGTGGAGATCGCCAATGTGGTCATCAAGGATTATGGCGAGCGCTTCCAGCTGCACTGGATGCGGGGAATGCGCGAGAAGATCGGTCTTGCTGATGTCGAGGACGACGATCTCGCGCTGATCCAGTCGCTGCTTTCAGCGATGCAGGCGGGCCAAGCCGATTTCACGCTGACCTTCCGGCGCCTGTCGCATCTGGCGGCCGACGACGGCGCGGAGGATGCGTTCCTCGGGACGTTCATCGACAGCACGGCGGCGAAGGAATGGCTGGTGCGCTGGCGGGAGCGGCTTGCGCGCGAGACGACGAGTGCTGCCGAACGCAGCGTGGCGATGCTTGCCGTCAACCCCGCTTTCATCCCGCGCAATCACCGCATCGAGCAGGCTATCGCAGCCGCCGTCGAGGATGCGGATTTCTCGCTGTTCGAAGCGCTGCTCGACGTTCTCGCCAGGCCTTATATGGATCACGCGGAGTTTACTGCCTACATGCAGCCGCCCAAGCCGGAGGAGCGCGTGCTACAGACATTCTGCGGGACGTGACCTTCTGATTTCCTCTACCAGGGCGCTAGCGCGCCTCTGACGTTTTGTCGCGGCCAAACGCCTGGGTTTCATGGCTTTTTCGTGACGGCAGCCAAAGCCCAGATTCAACGCTCACCCGCAAATCCGGATTCTGTCGCATATTTTAGCCACTTCCAGCCCCCCCATATTGTGGCGGTTGAAAGGCAGATGGGGTCGCTCTATTTCCGCTGATGACGCTTGCGGCAAAATGTCCTGTTCGCCGTTTGCGTGTATTCCTGACCACTCCCGGGCCCCCTCGGGAGCTTTATGCATTTCAGTTGGAGACCGGCCTGATGGCGATCGTCTTAACATCCATCCTCTTCATTCTGATAGGATTGGCACTCGGCGGAGGCGGGCTCTGGCTCGTGCTGCTCGGTGGTAACTTCTTCTATCTTTTCGCAGGCATCATGTTCCTGCTCACGGCTGCGCTGCTCTTGAAGCGCAAGGCGTCGGCCCTTTGGGTCTATGCCGTGCTCGTCGTCGTTTCGCTCGTCTGGGCGATCAACGAAGTCGGCTTCGACTGGTGGCAGCTCGGACCGCGCGGCGGCCTGATCATCCTGCTCGGCCTGTGGCTGCTGACACCTTGGATCCGCCGTCCGCTCGGCTTTTCCGGCACGACCGGCGCGCCCTACCCGGCCAGCCCTTGGCCGCTCGCCATTCCGGTTCTGATCGCGATCGTGGTCGCCGGCTATTCGATGACAACGGACCCGCATGACCAGAACGGCAGCCTGCCGACGGCCATGACCGGCACCACGACATTCGGCGGCACGGTGACCGACGGCGAGTGGCACCAGTATGGGCGCACGCCCTTCGGCCAGCGCTATTCGCCGCTGGAGCAGGTGAACGTCAGCAACGTCAAGGACCTGAAAGAGGTCTGGCGCTACCAGGCAGGCGACGTGAAGCGGCCGGATGACGTCGGCGAGACGACCTATCAGGTCACGCCGCTCAAGGTTGGCGATACGCTGTACATCTGCACGCCGCACAACCTTGCCATCGCGCTCGATGCCAAGACCGGCAAGGAAAAGTGGAAGTTCGACGCCGATTCCGGCATGAACCCGGATCGACAGCACCAGACGTGCCGTGGGGTGACCTACTACCACGACACGGCAGCGGCTGCCGGCGCTCCCTGCGTCGACCGCGTCTACATGCCGACCGCCGATGCCCGCCTGATCGCGCTCGACGCGCTCGACGGCAAGGTCTGCACCGATTTCGCCGACCAGGGCACGCTGCACCTCGAAAAGGGCATGAAGTACAACCCCGCCGGCTACTACTATTCGACCTCGCCGCCGGTGGCGATCGACGGCAAGCTGATCATCGGCGGCGCCGTCAACGACAACTACTCCACCCAGGAGCAGTCCGGCGTCATCCGCGCCTTCGACATCCACACCGGCGCGCTGGTCTGGAACTGGGATTCGGGCAACCCCGACGTCACGACGCCGCTGCCCGAGGGCCAGACCTACACGACGAACTCGCCGAACAGCTGGTCGGTCCTGTCGGCTGACGAAGGTCTCGGCCTGATCTACGTGCCGCTCGGCAACCAGGTGCCCGACCAGCTCGGCATGAACAGAAGCGCCAATGTCGAGAAGTTCTCGTCGTCGGTCGTCGCTCTGGACATGAAGACCGGCCAGTTGCGCTGGGTCCAGCAGTTCGTGCACCACGACCTGTGGGACATGGACGTTCCGGCACAGCCCGTTCTCTTCGACATGAAGAAGGCGGACGGCACGGTCGTTCCGGCGCTCGTCGCGCCCACCAAGCAGGGCGACCTCTACGTGCTCGACCGCCGCACCGGCGAGGCGATCATTCCGTTCAAGGAAATCCCCGCGCCGCAGGGCACGATCCCCGAGGATCATGCTTCCCCGACGCAGCCGATCTCCGACCTGACCTTCTCGCCGCCACCGCTGCAGGAGAAGAACATGTGGGGCGTGTCGCTGTTCGATCAGCTCGCGTGCCGCATCGAGTTCCATCGCTACAAGTATGAAGGCCGCTATACGCCGCCATCGCTGGAAGGCACGATCGTCTATCCGGGCAATTTCGGCACCTTCAACTGGGGCTCGGTCGCGGTCGATCCGGAACGGCAGATCATGTTCGGCATGCCGACCTATCTCGCCTTCACCTCGCGCCTGGTGCCCGCCGCCGACATCCCGCCGAAGGGCGCAGGCGAAAAGGGCAGCGAACAGGGCCTGAACCGCAATGACGGCGCGCCTTATGGCGTGGTCATGGGTCCGTTCCTCGGCCCGCTCGGCATTCCCTGCCAGGCACCGCCATGGGGTTACGTCGCCGGCGCCGATCTCACCACGGGCAAGACCGCCTACAAGCTAGTGAACGGCACGGTTCGCGACATGAGCCCGCTCCCAATGCCCTTCAAGCTCGGCGTTCCCGGCATCGGCGGCCCGATCATCACCAAGGGCGGCGTTGCCTTCCTCGGTGCCGCGGTCGACGATTACCTGCGCGCCTACGACGTGACCAACGGCAAGCAGCTGTGGCAGGCGCGCCTGCCGGCCGGCGGCCAGTCGACGCCGATGACCTACACGACCTCGGACAACAAGCAGTATGTCGTGATGGTGGCCGGCGGACACGGATCGATCGGAACCAAGCCGGGCGACTACGTCATCGCCTACACGCTGCCGTAAGCAGCTTCAACGACCAACGAAATGGCCGCCTCCGGGCGGCCATTTTGCGTTTGTGGGGATCGCGCGTCAAAGCAGGAGCTGTCGCCAGTCCGGCGTTCTGCGCCAGCCACTGTATTGTGAGGATAATGGGGAAAGGTCGAAACGCTCTTCATGCTGGCTGTGACATTTGCCATGCGACAACGATAGTCTACTTTCCGTAACAAGGAACAGAGAGATGAAGCTGACGAAAGCTGAAGTTTACCAACGCCTTGAGGCCGCCCTCGCGATACTTGGGGAGGAAGATTCCGAGGACGTGCAGGCTGATCTGAGGATCAAGAACGTGCGGATTTTCTTGAAGCGCGCGAGTGAAGCACCTGCAGGGAAATTCGACAGTGTCGCCAATGACGTCACAGTTAACTGACGTCCACCTCGCCCAGCAGCATTCACTGCTCAAGATGTAAAGCCGCAGACTGATGGCTGGGCTTTCGGGTTACCAATTTGCCTTTGGGCCGCGCGGCCACGATTATGACAACGAAAGGCTGGCGCAGGCTTTCGGCGCAATTCTTCCGTGCATTGTCTCAGGGGGAATTTTCATGAAGATCGGCGACGGCATCTCGAGCACCTATGGCTTGGGCAATCTTTTCCAGCAATCCGGCCAGCGCAACAAGCAGCAGCCGATGACGATCGAAGACAGCGTTCGCCAGAGCGGCGCATCGCTTGCGCCCAGCACGACGCCGACATCCATCTCCGGCACCATGTGGGCGCTGCAGGCGACCGACGAAAGCCAGACGATGTCAGGTGTGGAAGACGAAGCCAAAGCCCGCCACGACGCCGTCGTCAGCGAATTCAGCGACCTCGCCAACATGACGCTCGCCGAACGCATCCGCAAGCAGGTGCTCGACAGCCTCGGGATGACCGAAGACAGCCTGAAGGGTATGTCGATGGACGACCGCGCGGCGATCGAAAAGCAGATCGCCGACGAGGTGAAGCGGCAGCTGACGGGCAATGACGACAAGGGCGAGAGTGCTGCGGCGGATATTGGCGCGGTGTGAGGGGGGCGAGTTGATGTTGCCGGGACGCGAGATCGCGGCCCATGCTCGCTGCCGCTGCGATAGGACTCTCCCGGCGCTACAAACCTCACCCTCATTCCTGTCCTTGTGACAGGAATCCAGCCACGGCGCGTCTGCGCCGTGAATGAGCTGCTCCTAGCATTTTACCGAAGAAGAGTCTTCTCGCCGCGCGGACGCGCGTCGGCTGGATTCCCGCCACAAGGGCGAGAATGAGGGAGAGGATGGGGGCGCTTCGGCTAATGGTCAGCGGTGGCGCTTGGGATTAAGAGATTGATTCAAGCAGATGCGAGCAAGATTCACTTTTCTACCGCATCTTATTGATCTTAATCTCGATTTCCGCCCGCCGCCCTCACACCATCTCCGCCACGATCCGCCCGACCTCGCCGAAAACAGGATTGATCTCGGCGGTCGTAACCGTGGCGTTGGTGACGTAGACGGCGATCAGGATGGGGCCGTGGCCGGGGGGCCAGCAGATGGCGATGTCGGCGGCGGAGCCGTTCTTGCCGGTACCGGTCTTGTCGCCGATCTTCCAGGCTTCCGGCAGGCCGGTGCGCAGGCGTTCGTTGCCGGTGGTGTTGGCGACCAGCCACTCGATCAGCGTCTTCTGCGAGGGCTCCGACAGCACCGAGCCGAGCGCGATGTTGCCGAGCGTGTCGAGCATGGCATCGGGCGTGGTGGTGTCGCGCGGGTCGTCCTTGGCGATATCGTTGAGGTCGGGCTCGATGCGGTCGAGACGGGTGGAGCCGTCGCCGAGCGTGCGCAGCCAGTTGGTCAGTTCCTTCGGGCCGCCAAGGCTTTCGAGGATGAGATTGGCCGCCGTGTTGTCGCTCAGCGTGATCGCCGCCTTGCAGAGATCGCCGACGCTCATGCCCTCGCCACCGACATGTTTCTCGGTCTCGGGCGAGTAGGCGATGAGCTGTTCCTTCTCGTAGACCACGCGGCGTTCGAGATTTTCCTCGCCCTTGTCGACGCGCGACAGCACCATGGCGGCGGCGAGCACCTTGAAGGTGGAGAACATCGGGAAGGTCTCGGTCTCGCGATAGCCGAAGGAGATGTTGGTCTCGGTATCGATGACAGACACGCCGATGCGCCCGCCGATCTGCTTTTCCAGCGCGCCGATGCGGCGGTCGATCTCGTCGTCGCTATCTTCGGCGCGAACGATCCCCGGCAGGAACAGCGCCGGGGCGAGCAATGCGGAGCCGAGCAGCGTGCGGCGGCGGATCGAAAAGGGATGCATGAAAAGACCTCTGCCAGAATCGATGAAGGCATCAATGAATACGGGGTTAAAGCGGGATTGTGGCCCGCTTGCGTCGCCCGCGCCTTCGCCATCGGAATGCGTTGATCTTTCAGATTCGCATTCCCGGCATCAAGCCCTTCGCTGGCATGAACTATCTCAGGCGGCCTTTTTGGCCGCCATCGGCGTGACCTCGACCGTCACATGCGACAATTGGCCGAGCATCGCGAGCTTCTCCTTGTAGAAGGACGGCGCGCGGGGGGCCGATGTGGCGACCGCGACGATCGCCGCATGGTGGCCGGGGCCGACCTGCCAGACGTGCAGATCTGTGATCTCGTCGCCATCGGTCTCGACCACCTTGCGGATCGCCTTGGGCAAATCGCCCGCCGCAGGAAGGGTGTCGAGCAGAACGGCGCCGGATGCCTTCATCAGGCCCCAGGCCCATTGCGCGATGATGACGCCGCCGACTATGCCCATCAGCGGATCGAGCCAGAGCCAGCCGTAGAGGCTGCCGAGCAGAAGTGCGGCGATGGCGAGCACCGAAGTCAGCGCGTCGGCGATGACGTGGACATAGGCGGCGCGCATGTTGTTGTCGGTGGCGCGCGGGGCGTGGCTGGCGTGATCGCCGTGATGGGCGTGGGAGCCATGGTGCGCATGATCTCCCTGGTGGGCATGCGAGCCGTGATCGCCATGGCTGTGGCCATGCGCGTGGCCGTGGTGATGGTGGTCGTCCTTCAGCAGCCAGGCGCTCAAGACATTGACGGCGAGGCCGAGGACCGCGACGCCGATGGCCTGGGAGAAGCTGATCGGAACCGGGTTGGCGATGCGCAGCACGCTTTCATAGGCCATCAGCAGCGCGATCAGCGCGAGGATGATGGCACTGGCGAAACCGGCGAGATCGCCGAGCTTGCCGGTGCCGAAGGTGAAGCGCGGATTGTGGGCCTGGCGGCGGGCGTAGAGATAGGCCACCGCCGAGATCAGCATGGCGCTCGCATGGGTCGACATGTGCCAGCCATCGGCGACCAGCGCCATCGAGCCGTACCATGTGCCGGCGGCGATCTCGGCCACCATCATCGAGGCGGTCAACGCGATGACGAGCCAGATGCGGCGGGTGTTGCGGTCATGGTCCTCGCCGAGGAAGACGTGCTCGTGCTGCAGGTTGCTTGTCTGTGCGGTCATCGCACGCTCCTTGTCGGTGGTCTCGTCAGTGGTCTGGCGCCCTCAGGCGCATCAGCGGATGTAGGTTCTCAGAACCTCAGAAATTTCCTCGACGGCCTCGCTGCGCGCCTTCTCGTCCGAAGCGTGCAGCACATGCTCGTGCAGGTGATCATCCAGCACCTCGCCGGTCAGCCCGTTCAGCGCGCCGCGGATGGAAGAGAGCAGCTGCAGGATCTCTCCGCAGGGCTTTTCCGCCTCGAGCGCGCGCTCCACCGCATCCATCTGACCCTTCAGCCTGTTGATGCGGGCGATCAGCTTTTTCTTGTTGTGCTGGGTGTGGGACATGATCTTCTCGATATAGGATAGGGGGGTACCCTATCTCAAATGAAGACCAAAGGAAAGCCCGCGCACGGCTTGACAAGATGAAGAATTGGGAAGATGTATCACTCCATGATCAAGAACGCGCACATCAACCGCTCGTATTTTTGGCTGTACCTGTAAAGGGCGGCTGGACAGATCTTATTGTCAACAAGCCGCCGTCAGGCGGCTTTGTTGTATCTCAAGCGTCCTGACGGCAGAACACCACGAAACGCCAGACTGGGACGTAAAGACATGACCGACATCGAAGACAGCGAAATCTCATTGATCCGCCCGCCGGTGATCAATATCCGCGCCGCCAAGCCACGCGACCTTCCCGAACTCAACGACATGATCGCGCTTCTCGCCAAGCACCATGGCGACGCCGCCGGCTCGACGCCGGAGCAGCTGGAGCGCGACCTGTTCGGCCCCCTCCCCTGGATCACCGCGCTCGTTGCGGAAACCGACGAAGGCCTGATCGGCTACGCCATTCTCGTGCCGCTCTACCGCGCACAGGAAGGCGCGCGCGGCATGGATCTGCACCATCTCTTCGTGCGCGACGGCCATCGCGGCCACGGCGTCGGCCAGCACCTCGTCAACCGCGCCCGCGACACCGCCCGCAACGCCGGCTGCGGCTACCTCTCGGTCAGCGCCGCGACAGGCAACATCAAGGCGCACCGCTTCTACGAACACATGGACTTCATCCCGCGCCCGGTGACCGGCATGCGCTATCTGCAGGCGCTGGCTTAGGCGCCACCCGCCCCTTTATGGTGGCCCCTGATCGCATCGGCGGCTGCGCTCGCTAGCGCAGCACCGGTTCGCCATGGAAGCGGCGGCGGGAGGGTTTGGAGACGCCGAAGCCGATCTCCATCATCAGGCGCGGCTTTTCGGTGGCGACGGTTCCCATGTGGAAGCCGAAGGGGTCTTCGACGAAGCCGGAGCCGGCCTTGCCGGTCAACGTGATCGGGCTGTCCTTGCCGTAGTAATCGATGATCTCGTCAGCGGGGTGGCCGACCAGCAGGGTCAGCTGGTGCTTCATGCGGCGCTTGTTGTGGCTGCCACGGACGAAGACGTGCGGGCCGGTGCCTTGATCCACATCGACCAGATAGAAGAAGAACTTCAGCATCCGCCAGTCGTCGAGATCGAAGTGATACTTGTCTAGCGATGCAAGGCTGCGGTCGGCTTCGCTGGCCTTGGTCGGGAAGCTCCACCATGTGCGGGTGGTGATCAGTTGCGCCTGGGCGCCGAGATAGCGGCGGGCGATCTCCGACAATAGCGGATCGCGCTGCACGGTCAGAACCGCGGGGCAATCGAGCGCCCGCTCGAAATGATGGCCGGAGAGGATCGGGCGGCCGAGCCGGTCTTCGGTGGCGCGGTGGTCCGATGCGCTGAATTCTATTCTGCGGTCGAAATTGCCGAAGCACGGGGTGGCGTGGCCGAAGGCGGATATCTCCTGCGTGATATCAGCCGGCAGCTGCAAATCGGGGAAGATGCCGTCGCGGTTCAGGGCATCGACGGCGGTTTCGGCGTTTACGCCCTGGAAGATCGTCGGCAGGTTGTCGATCGCGCCGTTGCTCTTCTTGGCCGTCAGCCAATGGGCGCGGCGGCCGGGAATGGTGCGGGCGAGCAGGAACATCGGCAGCCAGGCCGGGTTCTCGCGGATATCGGCCATATAGGTGGGGATGCGGACCGCCATGCGCTTGAGCTTGCCGCCCTTGCGCGCGACCGCTTCGAGATCATTGGCGGAGGCGTTCGAGGCCGCACCACTGGCGGCAGATACTGATGAGCTGTGCATTTCAGCTGGCCTTTCGCAAGACGTTTGAGGATCGTCATTCGGCAGCGGCATGTGCCACTGCGGGGCATTCAGTCGAATGTGCTAATAAATGCTGCAATGCGGCAATTTTGGGGTATTTCTACCCTCAATGACCAGGCACCGCCTTCAGGTAGGCGGCAATCGCCTCAAGATCAGCCTTGGGTAGGTGAGCGACGTTCTGCTGCACCTCGGTCATCGATCCGCCGGCCGAATCGAAATCGGGCGTGAAGCCGGTTTCGAGGTAATTGGCGATGTCGGCCTCGCTCCATTCGCCGATGGCTTTCGAGCCCGGCGTGATGTTGGGGATGGTGCCCTCACCCTCGGGATTGGGCGCGCCGGCGAGCCACAGGTCCGGCTTCAAGCCACCCAGCGCATCGCGCGGGGTGTGACATTCGCCGCAATGGCCGAGGCCCTCGACCAGATACTGGCCGCGTTTGACCTTGTCGTCGGCATTGGCGAGCACGACGCGCGGGCTGTCGTTGAAATAGAGGAACTTCCAGCCGCCGAGCGCCAGCCGGATGTTGAACGGGAACGGCAGCTCATGCGGCGGCGCGACGTTACTGCTCTTCGGCAGGGTCTTCATGTAGGCGTAGAGGTCGTTGACGTCCTTGTCGCTCATCCGCGTATAGGAGGCATAGGGGAAGGACGGATAGAGATGCGCGCCATTGGGCGCCACGCCGCGCTTCATGGCGTTGCCGAATTGCGCGAGCGTCCAGTTGCCGATGCCGGCCTGTTCGTCACTGGAGATATTGGGGACGTGGAAGGTGCCGAAGGGGCTCTTCAGCGCCAGCCCGCCAGACAGCGTCAGCTTGGCATCGCCTTCAGCCCCGGGCGCGGCATGACAGCTGACGCAGCCGCCGGCCCAGAAGACCATTTCGCCGTTCTTGACATCGGGCGCACCGAGATTGGCCCAATGGCTCTCAGGCAGCGGGTTGGGCGCGGTTACCAGGTAGAAGACGGCGCCACCCAGGACGGCGACGCCGACGAGACAGAGAACGAACCTGATAAACCTGCGAAACATGCACTGCTCTCCCATCGTCCTTGACGCTTACTGGACATAAAGCGATCCGCCCGGCGGGCAAGGCCGGACGGATCGCAGAAGACGGATCGCCCAAGGGAGGATCCCCCCAGGCGAACAGAAAAGGGAGACCTATTCCTTCTTCACGCGATAGTTCTGATGACAGCCGCCGCAATTGGCGCCGAGCGTCTTCAGGCCGGCGCCGACGCCTGCGGCGTCTGCCGGAAGCTGGGCGAGCAGCGTGTCGGCATCCGTGCCGAGCTTTACCGAGCGGGCCTTGAAGTCATCCATGTTTTCCCAGATCTTCGGGCTCGCCTCGGAATCGGCGGATGCGTTTTCCGTGCCTGGTGCGAACTGATCCGGGAAGGCCTTGGCGGTTTCCGAGATCGTGGTCAGCGCCGCCTTCACGGCTTCGGCGTCGTAGGGCTTGTCGCCCTTGGCGATGCCCGAGAGCGCACCCGTGGCGCCGCCGATCTTCTTCATCATGGCAACGCGTGCGTCATGCGTGCCCTCTCCGGCCGCCAACACCGACGTGACCCCCATGCCGGCGACCAGAACGGCCGCGACGATTGCTTTTACTCTCATATCTCCACTCCTCTTCGATACCGAGATTTTCGAAGCCCGGCGCTTCGTTTTACGCGGGCATGATGGCAAATTAATCTCAGCTAAAAAGTAACAAGTGGGTGAGAGTGCAATAAATTCAGGAATTTGCGGCTTTCTTGCTTTTCACGCCGGCGCCCGCCAGCCGTGCCAGGCGGTGAGGATCGCGATCGCCACCAAAAGGCCGCCGGCGATGCGGCCGACGAGAATGGTGGCGCTGGGGTTGGAGATCAGCAGCGTGCGGCTGCGCGAGGCGGTGACGGCGATGGTGCCGTAGATCGCCGCCTGGGTTGCCATGGTCATCAGCCCCATGACGATGCCCTGCAGCCAGATCGGCCCGTAGACGGGCTTCAGGAACTGCGGATAGACCGCCAGCATGAAAAGGTAAGCCTTGGGATTGATGAGGCAGGTGATGGCACCCTGGCGAAAGGCGCGCCAGCCAGAGCCGCTGGTGCCGCCTTCGACTGATGAGACCGTGATCGAGCTTGCGATCAGCGTGTAGCCGATCCAGGCCATGTAGGCGGCGCCGATGAAGAGCAGCGGATTGAAGAGCGCCGGCAGAAGCGTCGCCAGAAGGCCGACGCCGATCGCGCCATAAAGCGAATGCACTGCCCCGCCCGCCATTATGCCCGCCGTTGCCGCCATGCCGGCGCGGCGGCCAGACGTCAGCGAATTGGCGAGCACGAAGAGCATGTCCATGCCTGGGACGATGATGATGCCGAAGAGAAGGGTGAAATAGAGCCAGAGGTTTTCGCTGTAGGTCATGTCAGTTGCCTATCGTCGATCCGCGATGCAGAGCTTGCGGATAGCCTTGAATTTCAATTCGATAGGATGATCTGTACGACGGCCCAACTGACAGTGTAGTGTCAGGAGCGTTTGGCGGAGGAGAGGATATGCGCAAGGCGTCCCGGCTTTTCGAGATCATCCAGCTGTTGCGGCTGGCGAAGCGGCCGGTGACGGCGGCCGTCATGGCCGAGGCGCTGGAGGTGACCGTGCGCTCGATCTATCGCGACATCGCGGCGCTGCAGGCGATGCGCGTGCCGATCGAAGGCGGACGCGGCATCGGCTATATTCTCCGGCCCGGCTTCGACCTGCCGCCGCTGATGTTTACGATCGAGGAAATGGAGGCGATCGTGCTGTCGCTGGCGCTTGTCGAGCGCACCGGCGACGCGGCGCTGAAACAGGCGGCCAAGAGAGTGAACCAGAAGATCGCGGGCGCCGTGCTGGCGCCGCTGAGGGAAGCGATGGAGGGAAAGGCGCTCTATGCCTGGGGCACGATCGCACCCTCGCCGGAGGGGCTGGACCTCTCGCTGGTGCGCGGCGCCATCCGCGACGAGCGGAAATTGACGCTCGATTATCGCGACGAGCTCGGTCGGGGCAGCCAGCGCACGATCCGGCCGATCGCGCTGATATATTACTCGCAGAGCTCGAACATCGTCGCATGGTGCGAGCTGCGCGAGGCGATCCGCAATTTCCGCAGCGACCGGGTCGAGCGCTGCGTGGAGGCCGAGGGCTTCTTCAAGGGCGAAGGCGACGGCTTGCGGACGCTCTGGACCTCGGGGTGGACACAGACGCCGGCCGCCGTTTCGGCCATTTGAGGCCGTCCCCGCGACTGGGATCACGGGGACGGCCGTTTTTCATCCTCAGAGGGCGGCGCCACCGGAGACTTCGATGCGCTGGCCGTTGATCCAGCGATTATCATCAGAGAGCAGCGACGCGATCATCGGGCCGATATCGTCGGCGACGCCGGGGCGGCCGAGGGCGGTCATGTCGGAGACCATCTTGTTGACCACGGGATTGTCACGGACGATGCCGCCGCTGAAATCGGTCATGACGGCACCGGGCGCGACCGTGTTGGCGGTGATGCCGCGGGCGCCAAGCTCCTTGGCCAAATAGCGGGTGAAGACCTCGATCGCGCCCTTCATGGCCGCGTAAGCAGAGCTGCCGGGAACGCTGAAGCGGGCAAGGCCGCTCGAGATGTTGATGATGCGGCCGCCATCGGCCATCAGCGGCAGGAGCTTCTGCGTCAGGAAGAAGACGCCCTTCAGGTGGACGTTGACGAGGCCGTCGAAGGCTTCCTCCGTCGTTTCGGCGATCGAGGCGTGGTAGCTGGTGCCGGCATTGTTGACGAGATAGTCGAAATCCTTGGCTCCGAAGGCTTCCAGCGCATGGCGGACGCTTGAGACGAAAGCGTCGAACGAACCGGCATTGCCGGTGTCGAGCTGGAGGGCGAAGGCTTTCGCGCCTGCGGCCTCGATCTCGGCGACGGCGCTTTCGGCTTCTGCCTTATTCGTGTTGTAGGTCAGGATGACATTGACGCCGCGCCTGGCGAGGCTGACCACCGTGTTGCGGCCGAGGCCACGACCACCACCGGTGACGATGGCGATCTTGCTCCTTGAATTTGCTTGATTTTCACTCGACATGACAGGCTCCTTGGGTCTCATTCGATGGCCTGATGCTACGCCCGCACACCCTCTTTGCTGAATGCCGGAACTCTCGAATTTCTTGCCTATTCCTCCAATCGACTTGCGGCCTGAAGCCAGTGATCTAAGATCACTCCCAGTGGTTTTGATGGAGAGCAGCATGGCGGAAGCCCTGAAGGACATGGTGTCGCGCTATATCGATGCGGTCGGTGGCGGTGATGGGTCGTTTGCCATGCCCGTTCCCGTGCCGGGGCTGGCGATCTCGCGCGTCAGCCAGCCGGTGATACCGCATCACCGCATCTACCGGCCGACGATCTGCGTGGTGCTGCAGGGCGCCAAGCGGATTTTGAGCGGCGACCGGGTTCTCGACTATGGCGAGAACCAGCTGCTCATCGTCACCGTCGAGCTCCCCGCCTCCGGCCAGATTGTCGATGCCAGCCCGGAGCGACCCTATATCGGCCTCAACATTGATTTCGATCCTGTCCTGATGCGCGAGGTGATGGACGATCTTGAAAACCCGCCCAAGCCATCCGGCGACGGCATCGCCTGCGTCTTCGTGCAGGATTTCGACGAAGCGCTGCAGGACTGCGTGCGCCGGCTGCTCAGCCTCATGGAGACGCCGAAGGCCATTCCGGTGCTGGCGCGCTCGATCATGCGGGAGATCTGCTACTGGCTGCTGACAGGGCCGAACGGCCGCGAGATTTGCAAGCTGGCGCTTCCCGGCAGCCATGCGCGGCGGATGAGCGATGCGATCTACCGGCTGCGCGACAATTTCGCCGAACCCGTGAGGATCGAGGAACTGGCGGCCGTGGCGCGCATGAGCCCGTCGTCCTTCCACCAGCATTTCAAGACGCTGACCTCGATGACGCCGCTGCAATACCAGAAGCACATGCGCCTGCTCGAAGCCCGCCGGCTGATGGTGACCGACGGCGCCAACGTCGCAAGCGCCGCCTATCAGGTGGGCTATGAGAGCGCCTCGCAGTTCAGCCGCGAATATACCCGCATGTTCGGCACGCCGCCGAAGCGGGATGTGAGCGAGATCAGGGGCTTGCCGATGGAGACGGCGGCGGCTTAGGGGCTGCTTGGGGATCGCTTGGGCCTAGCCCCTCAGCGCCAGCACCCTGCTCTCCTCGCGGCCGAAGCCGCGGATCTCAAGGCGATCGTCGTGCACGTCGACGATGGCGAAGGTGTTTTCGGTCTCGGTGTCGACCATGCCCTTGAAGTTGACGAAGTGGCAGCCGTCGACCGCGCCGTAATTGCCGACGTGGTTGTGGCCGTTGAAATAGGCCATGACGTTGGGGCTTGCGGTCAGCAGTTCGATCATGCGTTCGCGGTCCCAACAGTCGTGCTGGTTGGGCGGATAGACCGGGTAGTGGTTCATGACGATGACGCGTTCGCCGCGCGCGGCGGCGTCTTCGATCTCGGCTTTCAGCCAGTCGAACTGGCGGTCGCTGATCATGGCGTTCCAGGCTTCGGCGTTGATGGCGCCGGCGGCGCGGAGTTCGGCGAGTTTTTCGGCGGCGGCCTCGCGATAGGGGTGGCCCTCCGGCGGGGCGAAGGTGCTGACTTCGTTGCCATCGAGCATGATGAAGCGCCAGCCGTGATTGGCGAGGCTGTAATAGGGCGCCGGCATGCCGAGGCGGGCGGCGACGTCTTCCAGGTGCTCGGGCGCGACTGCGAAATCGTGGTTGCCGAGCAGGAAGAGATTGTCGTGCTTCAGGGTGTCATAGACGGGCAGGATGGTATCGAAGCTTGCGAAATCGCGATCGATGATGTCGCCCAGCGTGATGACGAAGCTCAGGTCTTCGGCGTTGAAGACCTCGATCGCGGCTTTCAGCTTGGCCGGGCTGTTTTCGTAATAGCGGTCCATGCCGGCATGCGGCTCGCGGGCGGCATATTGCGGGTCGGCGACGATGCCGAAGCGGAACAGGGGGAGCGGTTGGGTCATGGTGCCGGATTAGGTGGGGTGGGTGACAGGGATGTGACACAAAACAAAAACACCCGGCGTCTCCACCGGGTGTTCTCATCACTCTCTCGAAACCGGCTTACTTGGTTGCGGCTTCGTAGCGTTCCAGGACGTAGTCCCAGTTGATCAGGCTGTCGACGAAGGCTTCGAGGTACTTCGGACGGGCGTTGCGGTAGTCGATGTAGTAGGAGTGTTCCCAGACGTCGACGCCGAGGATCGGGGTGGCGCCGTGGACGAGCGGGTTTTCGCCGTTCGGGGTCTTGGAGATTTCGAGCTTGCCGTTCTTGACGGAAACCCAGGCCCAGCCGGAGCCGAACTGGGTGGTGCCGGCGGCGACGAAATCGGCCTTGAACTTGTCATAGCCGCCGAGATCGGAGTTGATGGCCGCTTCGAGCTTCGAGGGCAGCTTGTTGCCGCCGCCGCCCTTCTTCATCCACTTCCAGAAATGGACGTGGTTGTAGTGCTGGGCAGCGTTGTTGAAGAGGCCGGCATTGGTGCCGAAGGACTTCTTGACGACTTCTTCGAGCGAGAGGTCGGCGAGACCGGCTTCCGCCGCAAGCTTGTTGCCGTTGTCGACATAAGCCTTGTGGTGCTTGTCGTGGTGGAACTCCAGGGTTTCCTTCGACATGAAAGGCTGCAGCGCTTCGTAGTCGTAGGGAAGTTCAGGCAATTCAAAAGCCATGGTCGTCTCCTTTTGGCAATAGTTTGCGTAATCGGCAGGTGTGCGGGAACATAGGAGCGCAAGCTTGGTGAGGCAACCTGCGAAATGTCAAAAAAGACCGCTGCGGAAGAAAATTTAACCGCGCTAAGGGCTTGGCATGCAAGGCGCAAATCAATCATGATGACAGTGCTTTATGGCATGGCCTTCCAAGCTTGGGCGCGAGGGCCGAAAATGTGCGAGGGCTCAGTATGAGGCTTGGCGTTACCGGGCACCCTATGCTCCACCCGATCGGCTTTGCGGCCGTCTTCATCGCGACTTTTCTGATCGCGGGCGGCACCGCCTTGGCCTCCTCGGGCGACGCCTGGCAGGACTTCGCAGCCGAAGTGCAGGGAAAATGCGAGATGGCGGCGCGCGCGCAGGTGGAACTGCCGCATGCGGTCGTCGATCCCTTCGGCAGCGAGAATTTCGGCATGGCGCTGGTGACCGGCAAGCCGAAGGGCGCCAACGGCTTCGTCAGCTACTTCTGCATCTACGACAAGAAGACCAAGGCGGTGGAGCTAGGCACGGAACTCGAGACCGAGCGGATGGGGATATTGCCGGACGAGTGAGGCGGCGCGCACGCCGTTATCTGCAGCCTATATGTCCGCGCCTTTCGCAATCAAAGATTGCGCTCGATTTGTGTACGCGCAACCTCCCTTTCGCTAACCTCCCGACGCCGGCCGATCGATGGCGCGGCATGGGAGGATGTCATGTTTCATTTCAGCAGCGCATCGCTTGCCGCCCTTGCGAAATGCCATCCACATCTGCAGGCGATCGCCCAGGCGGCGATCCGTGAGGTCGATTTCAAGGTGCTCGATTCGACGCGCGGGCGCGATGCGCAGGAGCGGGCCTTCAATGGGGGATTCTCGAAGGTGCATTTCGGCAAGTCAGCCCACAATTATGTGCCGGCGATCGCGTTCGACCTGTTTCCGGCGCCGTACGACTGGAAGAACAAGAAGGCCTTCATCCACCTCTCCGAAGTGATCCTGCCGCTGCCAGCGCAGCTTGGCCTGGAAGGCCTTGATGGCAAGCCGCTGAAGCTTCGATGGGGTGGCGACTGGGACATGAACGGCGATATCCGCGACGGCTGGGACATGCCGCATTTCGAGCTGCATCCCTGGCGCGACTGGGCGAAGAAATCGAAGCTTTACGAGGATTGATGTCGGCGGGTGGGAGTGGGCAGCGGTGGCCTCCGTGGCGATGCCGCGTCCAAGCAGGCGTCGTGCCCAGCCCCGCGCCGCCGGCAATGTCATCTCCAGCCCGCAGTCACGTTTCCGTGCGCCCCGTTGACGACCGACCAACTAGTCGGTAGATATCCACTCATGGGATCGGACACATACACACGCATTCTCGACACCGCGCAGGCGCTGATCGTCACACGCGGCTACAACGCCTTCAGCTACGCCGATATCTCCGCCGTGGTCGGCGTCGGCAAGGCGACAATCCATCATCATTTTCCCGGCAAGGCCGATCTGGCGGTCGCGGTGATCGCCCGCTACAGGCAGGCGACCGAGGATGGGATGGGGGCGATGGCGGCGCATGAGCCGCGCGCCGACAAGCGGCTTGCCGGCTATGTCGGTTTCTGGGAACAATGCATCCGCGACAACGACGCGCCGTTCTGCATAGCCGCGCTGCTCGCCGCCGAACTGCCGAGCCTGCCGTCAGAGGTCGCGGCGCAGGTGAAGGCGCATTTCGACGAGCTGATCGCAAGGCTTGCCGGCTTCATCGACGAGGGGCTGAAGAAAGGCGAGTTGACGAGTGCCGAGGATGCCGAGCGCAGCGCCCGCATCCTCGTCGCCACGGTGCATGGCGCCATGCTGGCGGCGCGGGTCGCCGGCGGCGACGCGGAACTTTATGCAAACATTACTCAGCCGGTGCTGCAGAGGCTTACCGGCTAGATCGCTTCAGCCTCATACATGACGTGCATGCGCATTTCTTTGCCCCTCATTTGTCCACCAGACCGACCGACTAGTCGGTCCATAAAAGGAAACAGACATGGCCAATCCGCTTTCGCTTCTCGGTGAGATTCACACCGCCATCAGCATCGTCCCCGCCGTCGCCGGGCTCTACAGCTTCGCCAAGTACCGGGCCATTCGCCCGGAGACGACGGTCGGTAAGGTCTATCTTTCGACGCTGGCGCTTTCCGCCATCAGCGCCTTCGGCCTGTCCTCCACCGGCGGCTTCAATCCCGGGCATGCGCTTGCCGTCATCGTGCTTCTCGTTTCCGCCATCTGTCTCGCGCTGCCGAAGCTCGGCTTCCTCGGGCGGCTGATCCCCTATCTCAGGAACCTCGGCTTCTCCTTCACCTATTTCCTGCTCTGGGTGCCCGGGATCAACGAGACCCTGTCGCGCCTGCCGCCCTCGCACCCGATCGGCAACGGCCCGGATTCGCCGCCGGTACAGACGGCGCTTTTGATCTGGGTGGTGCTGTTTGCGGCGGGTAGCCTGGCGCAGGCTTTTCTCGTCTCGCGCGGACATGCGCGGCGGGTGGTTGCTTGAGGGCTCAGCCCTCGCGGCCGAAATAGACCTCGACGGCAGCAAGCCTGTCGCCCCTGAAGCGGAGCGTTTCCATGTTGCGGAACGCCCCGCCATCGTTTTTGACGGCTCGGTAGCGCACCACTGCCTCGTCGCCCGCAAGGCCGAGATATTCGATCTCCATGCGCGTAAATGGCGGCGGTGTCGGCCAGCACCTGTCGAAATAGGCGTCGCGGTCGATATGGTCGTCGCGCGGGCTGGAGAAGGTGAAATCCTCCGTCAGCATGGCCGCGACGATATCCTTGCGGCCGTCGATATAGGCGGCGTAGAGGGCGCGGACCGCTTTCTCGCGCCCGGTGTCGGCTTCATCCGTCATGTCAGTCATCCTCCTCATTCGGAAACTGCGGTCGCCCAAGCAAAAGGCCAGCCCTATCGGCCGGAATCCGACGTCGAGCGAACCGAATGGCCCCTTATCCGTCCTTGATGGCCTGTCGGCGGCGGGGCTATACCAATGGTGTGCCACCGGAAACGGAAGGCTCTCCTGTCTTTCCTCATCTGCCTGCCCGGCCCTCGCCCGGGCCTGACCGGCCTGTGATCGACATCAGCGCCACCTTTATCTCCGGCATGGACGATCGATGATGAAGAAGGCACTGACATGAGTGACAAGACCGCGGATGCAGCCGCAGCCGAACCAGGCTCGATCCATTGGAAACGCAATCTGGCGGTTTCGCTTGTCGGCTCGTTCACGACCATCGTGGCGATGACGCTGCTTCTTCCCTTCCTGCCGCTCTATGTCGAGGAGCTCGGCGTCAGCGACCATGCCGCAATCGTGCAGTGGTCGGGGATCGCCTACGGCGCCACCTTCTTTGCCGCCGCATTCGTCGCGCCGCTGTGGGGGCGGCTCGGCGATATCTACGGGCGCAAGCTGATGCTGGTGCGCGCAAGCCTCGGCATGACGGTGGCGATCTCGCTGATGGGCATGGCCGGAAATGTCTGGCAGTTGGTGGCGCTCCGGCTCTTCGTTGGGTTGGCGGGCGGTTACTCGTCCGGCTCGATGGTGCTGGTGGCGACGCAGACGCCGAAGGACCGTTCGGCCTGGGCGCTGGGAACGCTGGCCTCAGGCATCATGGCCGGCAATCTGGTCGGGCCGCTGATCGGCGGCGTGCTGCCGCCCCTGATCGGCATTCGCGGCACGTTTCTCGCCGCCGGCGCGATGATCTTCCTCGCGTTTCTCGCCACGCTCTTCCTCATCAAGGAGGAGAAGTCCCCTGCCCGCAAGAAGGCGGCCAAGCAGAGCGGCGGCTGGGCGTCGATCCCGGACAAGCGACCCGTCATCGCCATGCTCTTCACCGGCATGCTGCTGATGCTCGCCAACATGTCGATCGAGCCGATCATCACCGTCTATGTCGCGCAGCTGGTGGACGACGCGGCGCGCGTGACCATCATTGCCGGCATCGTCATGTCGGCGGCGGCACTCGGCAGCATCCTCTCGGCCTCGCGGCTGGGCAAGCTCGCGGACCGCATCGGCCACTGGCCCGTCATCGCAGGCGCGCTCGGCATTGCCGGCCTGCTCCTGATCCCGCAGGCTTTCGTCACCTCGTCTTGGCAGCTGATCGTGCTGCGCTTCCTGATGGGCGTGGCGCTCGGCGGCCTGCTTCCCTGCATCTCCGCCGTCATCCGCCACAGCGTCCCCGACAGCGCGGCGGGCAGCATTCTCGGCTGGTCGGTCTCCTCGCAATATGTCGGCCAGGTCGCCGGCCCGATCCTCGGCGGCTTCGTCGGCGGGCATATCGGCATGCGAGCGGTGTTTCTGGGCACCTGTGTGTTGTTGATTGCCGGGGCGGCGTATTCGTGGATGGTGCGGCCGAGGGGGGATGTGCACTCGTAAGGTGTTGGAGTTGCTAGGCTTCCACGCGCTCGACGTCTTCCTCGGGCTTGTCCCGAGGATCCAAGCACGCAGCAACGCGTTCGACGTGGATGGATCGGCCGGGGGCGTGCGCTAGTGTCTGCGGCCACGGCTGTCCTAGAAGCCTCAACGTTGCATTCGCGGAGACGTGCTTAGATCCTCGGCACGAGGCCGAGGATGACGGCGGAGAATTGGCTCTCCGCCCGTAAGCTATTGATACGCCACGGCTTTCATCCCTCGCGACGCCATCCGTCACGGAAGGCCCCACGGCTACATCAGCAAATAATCCACAGCCACCGGCAGTGCCGGCAGGTCCTTCTCGCCCATCGCTTCGCGGATGTTGATCTCGACTGTGTCGGCGATTGCCTCGATGGGGAGTGCGTTGGGTTGCTTGCCGAAGGGTTCTTCCAGCTCGTCGCCCAGCGCGTCGAGGCCGAAGAAGGTGTAGGCGACGAGTGCGGTGCCGAAGGGCATGAACCAGCCGAGCACGTCGTCGAAGCCGAAGGGCAGCATCAGGCAGAAGAGATGGGCGGTGCGGTGCAATAGCAGGGTGTAGCCGAAGGGAACCGGGGTCCAACGGATGCGCTCGCAGGAGGCCTGGGCGAGCGTCAGATCGGCCAGCGTGCGGTCGAGCATCTGGTAGTTGATGTCGGTCAGCATGTTCTTGGCGCGGAGATCAGCGAGTTCGCGGGCGATTTCCAGCGACAGCGCTTCGGGCGGGTTGCGGCTGGCGGCGTAGTGGGCGTTGATATCGTCAGGCAGCAGGCGTTCGACCTTGTGGCGGGAGATGCCGCTACGCAGGTGCGGGACCAGCGACTGGACGAAGGCGATGACCAGCGTCAGCACGCGTTTGCGAGCGTCTTTTCCGGCTTCGCCAGACATCGTTTCGAGGATCAGCGTCTGGCGGGCGAAATGGCGGGCGGAGAAGACGATCACGCCCCATTGTCGGCGCGCTTCCCACCAGCGGTCGTAGCAGGCGTTGTTGCGAAAGCCGAGGAAGATCGACAGCGCGATGCCGAGCAGCGCGAAGGGGGCGCCGTTGAAGACTGGCAGCATACCGGGCCGGAGCGTGTGACAGAGCACGACCAGCGAGGAGAGCACGGCGGTGAGGATGATCTGCGGCAGGACGCGCTTGATGATCGAGCCGCGGAGGATGAAGAAGAGGCGAAAGAGGGTTGGGCGGGGGCGCACGATCATGATGCGGGGGACCAGGCTGGAGTGGGAGTGAAGTTAAAAGGGAATGACGTTTAGCGCGGTGCGTGTGGCCCCCTCATCCGACCCTTCGGGCCACCTTCTCCCCGCTGGGGAGAAGGGAAGATTGGATCGAGCGGCCCGCCAAGAGTCCCTTCTACCCATAGGGGAGAAGGTGCCGGCAGGCGGATGAGGGGGCCACGCGCCCGGACTTAGCCCCCTCTACACCCAATCAGCTGTCGCTTGCGCTGCGACCAAATGCCCAGTTCATGTAGATTTCGAGCGCCTTGCGGGTGACGGGGCCTTCCTGCAATTCGCGGCCGTCAAGGCGGTTGACGCCGACGACCTTGGAGTAGTTGCCCGAGGTGAAGATCTCGTCGGCCGCCATGAAATCATCGACCGAGAGCGTCTCCTCGCGAACCTCGAAGCCGGCCTGGCGAAGCAGACCGATGACGCGGGCGCGGGTGATGCCGGCGAGGAAAGTGCGGTTGGCGACAGGCGTCTTGACGACGCCGTCCTTGACGAGAAACACGTTGGAAGACGCGGTCTCGGCGACATTGCCGTTCATGTCGCGCATCAGGGCGTTGTCGAAGCCGCGGCTTCTCGCTTCGGCAATCGCACGACCGCTGTTCGGATAGAGCGAGCCGGCTTTGGCGTCGGTCATCGCGGTCTCGGGCGACGGGCGGCGGAAGGGCGAGACGGTGAGCGAGTTCGGCTTGTTGTTGCCGAGCGGGGCTTCGAACAGGCAGAGCGCGAAGCGCGTGCTGTCTCCATCGACGGTGACGACGCTGCCGGCCGAGCCATGCTCGCCCCAGTACATCGGCTTGATGTAGATAGGCGTCTTGCCGTCGAACTTCTTGATGCCTTCCCAGGCGAGTGCTTCGATCTCTTCGGCGGTCTTGACCGGCTTCAGGCCCATGTTGACGGCCGAGCGGTTGATGCGCTGGCAGTGCAGGTCGAGATCCGGCGCGATGCCGTCGAACCAGCGGGCGCCGTCGAAGACGGTGGAGGCCAGCCACATGGCATGCGAGGTCGGCCCGATCAGCGGCGGGTTGCCGGTCAGCCACTCTCCCTCGACATAGGTCCAGGTGTTGGAACGGGGCGATGTATCGACGGCCATGCGTTTCTCCTTCAATCAATTGCAGGGAGACAAAACCCCGCGCGCGGACCGGGTCAAGGAGAAATATGTCGCGGCGGAGGCTAAGCAAGAAACGGCATGCGCAACCGCTGCCGGATGCAATATTCATGCGCGCGCCTCAAACAGCGGCGATGGGTGTATCAGCGAGACTCATGGGTGCGGTGAGACACACGCGCACAACCGACTTCAATCAGCGCGAGCGTTTCAGTTTGTTGCAATCTTTAGTTTAAGTCACATACTTCCCTCAACCGGATGAACCGGCATGGAGGGGAGCATGGCAAAGCGTTTTATTCTTTCGATCGATGGCGGCGGCATTCGCGGGATTATCCCGGCGGCCATCTTGGTGGATCTCGCCGCGCGGCTGGATGGGCTGCCGCTTTACAAGGCGTTCGACATGATCGCCGGGACATCCACCGGCGGCATCATCGCGGCGGGGCTGACCTGCCCGCATCCGGATGGATCGCACAAGGCCGCATGCACGCCGGCAGATCTGCTGGAGCTCTATGCCGATGAGGGCGACGAGATATTCAAGCAGAACCCGGTGCTCGGGCTCATCAATCCCTTCGGCATCAATGATCCGCGCTACAAGCCCGACGCGCTTGAAGACAGACTGCAGAAGAAGCTCGGCATGGCGACGCTCGACAACGGGCTCTCCAAGGTGCTGATCACAGCCTACGACATAAAGCAGCGGCAAGCACTGTTCATGGCAAACACCGACAAGGAGAACAGCAATTTCCGCTACTGGGAAGCGGCGCGGGCGACATCGGCGGCGCCCACCTATTTTCCGCCGGCGCTGATCGAAAGAATTGGCGAGAAGAACAAGGACAAGCGCTTCGTGCCCTTGATCGACGGCGGCGTCTTCGCCAACGATCCTATCCTTGCGGCCTATGTGGAGGCGCGCAAGCAGAACTGGGGCAATGACGAGCTCGTCTTCCTGTCGCTCGGCACCGGCCAGCAGAATCGACCCTTCGCCTATCAGGAGGCCAAGGGCTGGGGCATTCTCGGCTGGATGCAGCCGTCTCACGATACACCCCTGATTTCGATCCTGATGCAGGGTCAGGCGAGTACTGCCTCCTATCAGGCGAATGCGCTGCTCAATCCGCCCGGCACCAAGATCAACTACTCTACCGTCGTGACGAAGGAGAACGCCGGCTCCCTCAGCTATTTCCGTCTCGACCGGCAGCTGAGCTCCAAGGAGAACGATGCGCTGGACGACGCATCGCCCGAAAACATCAAGGCGCTGAAGGCAATCGCCGCGTCGATCATCAAGGAAAACGCGCTGGCGCTCGACGAAATCGCCAAACGCATCCTGGCCAACCAATAACGGCCAAACACGATGCGGTGATCAATCGGCTGAAAACCCGCTGATTTCGTGGGTTCCGATCTGTGCATCGGAGCCTTGCATTTTAGCGGGTTGCCATTCTCCGGCTAAAGGTCTATCGCGCTCGCCGCTAAGAAAAAGAAAAGCGAGACATCATGTCCAACTCATTTGTGAACACCCATGCGCCCGAGGGCGCACAGGCCGGCTTTGCGCCGGAAGGCCAGCTCGAGCGGCACACGCGGCTTGAAGGAACCTGGCTGAACATCTTCGACGTCACGGTGCCCGCGGGCGGCCGCACGCCGCTTCATCGCCACGAAAGCCCCGAGATCCTGCGCATCATCGAAGGCTGTCTGATCATCCGTCGGATGACGGACCAGGGACTGGAAGAATTCGAAGCCACCGCTGGCGATATCGTCCGGATCGAGGCCGATCAGGCGCATGGCTATTCCAACCGCGGCCCTGAAACCGCACGGTTTTCGGCAACGATCGACAGCGACATGTCGGACTTCTTCGAAGCCGCCGAATCGCGCACCCGCGATTTGCTGACCGTCGTCGCCAACAGCGACAGCACACGCATCCTGGCGGCCTGATTAGGCCAAAACGGCGCGGGCCAAGCCCGGGCCGTCATTCCTTTATCACCTCGGGGAGCCGCAGCTCCTCGGGCGTGAAGACCGAGCCATCGGCCCGGGCAAGCGTCGAATGTCCGGGATTGCCGGCCGGACGCGGAACCCCTTCAGCAAGAACGAACCGGACCTGATGCGCGCCAGCTAGCCCTGCGGGGAAGCGGGCGATCGGCTTGTCGATCGTATAGAGCCCTGGCCGCGGCGTCTGCAGCGATCCGCTCATCAGCAATTGCAGCAATCCCGCCTCCTGCGGCAGAATGTCATAGCGCTGCGCCTTGCCGTTGGAGACCACATCGGCAGGATCGATCCTGATCAGGCCGGAGGGATTGAAGCGCATAAAGGAGCGATAGGTGGCGGCATCGACATTCTCCAACCCTCCCGCCGAAAACGCGACGGTCGAGCGCAACGCGGCCTTTCGCCCGGGCTTCAGATCGCGCGGCGCGACGCCATCCGACGGAATCATCGCCTTCGGCAGCGTATAGGCATCGATGATCGCGTCCACCTGCTTGCCGAGCGCCTTGCCCAGCGCGGCCAACTGCTGGCTTCCCGACGCGACGGCTGCCGACTGATAGCGCAGGCAGCCCGGCGAGCGGATGGACGTCACCTTCTCTTTCGGCAGACCGACGGCACCGGCGCCGGCGGGCGAAGAGACAACGATGCGGCTGACACGCTCAACATGGCCTGTCACACGCCAGATCATAGCGGTGTAGGAGGACGCCACGATGTAAAGCGGCGTATCGCCCGCTTCGATGTTGAGCTCGCTGGTTTCGGTCACGCCGTCCTGCCCGGCAACCGTGACATCGGAAAGGGCGCCGGCCTCGTAGCTTCGAACATGGAAAATGGTATCGGCAGCGCCGGCAGGCGGAAGTTTGCATGACGCCATCTGCTCTTCGGCCGCGCGCTCGCGCATGTCGGCGGTCCTGGCGGTCGCCAGCGCCCGCATTTCGGTTGCCGACAGCGTGCCATCGCCATCTTTATCGTAGAGGGCAAAGGCGGCGCGGGCCTGCGCTTCCAGCTCGTCGGCCGTCAGCTTCCCATCCTTGTTTGGGTCAAGATCAAGTAGGCGGACCAGCATCGCGCCGACGCCGTAGTCCCGTGCCTGGGCAGGGCCGGCCCTTGCGGCCGCATTCGCCTCCTCGAGGGTGATGACACCGTCATCATGGGCGCCCACGACCTCGAACGGTGACACTCCCGGCCGTTTCCGATTGACCGCCGCCAATTCCTCATGCGTGACGCGACCGTCGTCGTTGAGGTCGGCGGCGAAGAACTCCTGCATGACGTTTGCGCGCGCGGCTGCCGCCGCAATGTTGCGCGCCCGTTCGATATCCTCGGCCGTCAGAATCTGGTCCGGACCGCTATAGATACGAAACACGGAGAAGACCTGTGCGAGATAGGCCTCGCGATAATCGCGAATGCTCTCGATAAGCACGCTGGGCGGCACTGATGGCGGCGGTGGCGGCGTTTGGGCCGAGGCATCGGCAAGGCCTGCCAGGGCGACGCTGGCCAGCGACACGATCGCGGAGGCTTTCTTCAGGGAGGGCTGATGACGTCCGACCATTGCAATCCTCGCACGATATTTTGCGGATTTTGTAACTACCGATAGATGAAGTTTCCCTTTCGCAAATCCCTAAGAATGCGGTGGAAGCGCTCTAAAAGCCCGCTAAAGACAAGCACGGACACAGTGATCGGCCGTGCATCTCGACGATTTCAGGCTGCCCCCTCTTGCGCTTGGTCACGTTAGCCTTCAAAATTGAAGCATGCCTGACAGTGACCCTTCCAGTACCAGCTCCACCCCGTCTTCCAGCGATATGTCCGCTGATGGCGATGGGGATGGCTGTAGACGGCGCGCTGTTCGCCGCATCGGCGTCAGGCCTGATCTAGCCGCGTTCAGGGCGGCTCTTTTCTTATCCATCGCGGAATCTGATCGCCGGTCTTTTGCGGCCGCCGTCATCCGCCTTTCATATTTTCATCGCAAAAGGAGCGGTCCCGTCAACGTGGCCGCGTTACACCATTGATGTTCTTCGACTGGATGTCCGACCCCTCCGCCTGGGTGGGTCTCGCAACCCTGATCGTGCTCGAGATCGTTCTCGGCATCGACAACCTCGTGTTTATCGCCATTCTCGCCGACAAGCTGCCGCCGCATCAGCGTGACCGCGCCCGCCTCGTCGGCTTGGGGCTCGCGCTGTTCATCCGCCTCGGCTTGCTCGCCTCGATCGCCTGGATCGTTACGCTGACGACCCCGATCTTCTCGGTCATGGAGTTCAGCTTCTCCGGCCGTGACATCATTCTCCTCATCGGCGGCGTGTTTCTGCTGTTCAAGGGCACGATGGAGCTGCACGAGCGGCTGGAAGGCCATGTCGAGACATCGGAGAAGAAGGTGGTGCATGCCGTCTTCTGGCAGGTCATCGTGCAGATCGTCGTGCTCGACGCGATCTTCTCGCTCGATAGCGTGATCACCGCCGTCGGCATGGTGCAGCACCTGCCTGTGATGATGATCGCCGTCGTGATTGCCATCGGCGTCATGCTGCTGCTCTCGAAGCCGCTGACGAGCTTCGTCAACAAGCATCCGACGGTCGTCATCCTCTGCCTGGGCTTCCTGATGATGATCGGTTTCTCGCTGATCATCGAGGGCTTCGGGGTGCACCTGCCCAAGGGCTATCTCTACGCGGCGATCGGCTTCTCGGTCATCATCGAATCGCTGAACCAGCTGGCGCGGCACAATCGCGAGCGGCTGATCACGCCCACCAACATCCGCGAACGCACCGCCGACGCCGTGCTCGGCCTGCTCGGCGGCAGGCGGCCACAGGTGACGCTCGGGCCGACGGCGGAACATATCGCCGAACAGGCGGCCGAAGAGGATGTGTTCTCCAACGAGGAGAAGGACATGATCCAGGGCGTGCTGACGCTGGCCGATCGCTCGGCCAAATCGATCATGACGCCGCGCATCGATATCGACTGGCTGGATCTCGATGCGCCTGAGGCAGAGCTGCAGCGCCGCATCGTCGATCTCGGCCATTCGCGCTTTCCGGTCGCCCGAGGGAGCCTCGACAATTTCATCGGCGTGGCCAGCGCCCGCGACCTGTTGCGCGACCTGATCGTCGATGGCTCGATCAACGTCGAGCGCTCGATCCGCGAGCCCTTCGTGGTGCATGAGAGCATCAGCGCGCTGAAGCTGATGGAACAGCTGCGCCATTCCAGCGAAGCGGTCGCCATCGTGCTCGACGAGTACGGCGATCTTGAGGGCATGGTGACGCCCACCGACCTGCTCGAGGCCATCGCCGGCGAGTTTCCCGACGAGGACGAGGAGAAGCTCTCGATCGAACGCGGCGAGGACGGCTCGCTGACGGTGGACGGCTGGATCGACATTCGCCACGCCTCGAAGCTTGTTGATGTCGACCTGGTGGACGAAGGCGACCGCTTCTCGACGCTGGCGGGCTTCATCCTCTGGCGGCTCGGGCATCTGCCGCATCAGGGCGAGACGATCCGCTTCGAGGAACTGACATTCGAAGTGGTATCGCTCGATGGCCGCAACATCGACAAGATCAGGATCAAGCGTATCGAAGACGCGGATTGAAAAGGGAGAGAGACGCCATGGCATGGTCGGCAAGCCAATATGTGAAATTCGAGGACGAGCGGACGCGCCCGGCGCGTGATCTTCTGGCGCAGGTGCCGATGGAGCGCATCGAGCGCGCCATCGACCTCGGTTGCGGCCCTGGTAATTCGACGGAGCTGATCATCGACCGCTACGGTGCTTCCGGCGTCAGCGGCCTCGACAGCGATCTCAACATGCTGGAGGCGGCGCGCAAGCGGCTGCCCGGCACCGATTTCCTCGAGGCCGATCTTGCGACATGGCAGCCGAAGGAGCCGGTCGATCTCCTCTTCGCCAACGCCGTCTTCCAGTGGCTGCCCAATCATCTCGATATCTTCGACCGGCTGATGGATGGCCTGAAGCCCGGTGGCACGCTTGCCGTGCAGATGCCCGACAACCTGACAGAGCCGACGCATCTCTTGATGGAAGAGACCGCCCATGCCGGCCCCTGGAAGGCCGCCTTTGAGGCGAAAAGCGTCCGCCGCAACCCGCTGCCACCGCCTTCCACCTATTACTCCCGGCTGATCGGCAAGGCCAAACGCGTCGACATCTG
This sequence comes from Hyphomicrobiales bacterium, assembly GCA_900467745.1. Lineage (GTDB taxonomy): Bacteria > Pseudomonadota > Alphaproteobacteria > Rhizobiales > Rhizobiaceae > Rhizobium. The sequence goes on along the minus strand of UBQW01000009.1, from coordinate 73,157 downwards.
GCACACCGCCTACAACCACCCGATGGCGGATGCGGCAGCGATCGTCGAATGGGTCAAGGGCACAGGGCTGAGGCCCTATCTCGACCATGCCGGCGATCAGCATCGCGAGGCGTTTCTGGCGGATTATCTCGGGCGGGTGGAGAAGGCTTATCCTGAGATGTCCGACGGGCGGGTGTTGCTGAGGTTTCCGCGGTTGTTCATGGTGGCGGTGAAGGGGTAGAGTTGGGAGATGGCGTCTTTCATCTTGTGGGGGCGCCGCCTCAGCTATATCTTTGGCGCAGAGATGGAGGTTGGCCGTGGGCAAGAATGCTGTCGTCGAAATCACGCTCGATCCTGAGCTGCACGCCGAATTTCTCGCTGCCGCCAAGGCAGAGAACCGGGCTGCGGGCGAAATCGTCTCTGATCTGGTACGCGACTATGTAGAACAACAGCATGTCTCGCCGGAATACGCCAGTTTTCTGGAATCCAAGGTGGCCGTTGCCCGGCAATCGATCGCCGCAGGAAAAGGACGGTCGAACGACGCCGTCGAGGCGACATTCGCAGCGCTCCGCAAGAAAATCGAGAATGGTGGCCTGTGAAGGTTGCCTGGAGCCCGCAAGCCGAGCTCGATCGTCTATCCATTGTTCAATTCATTGCCGCCGATAACCCATCCGCCGCGCTCCGCATGGATAATCTTTTCAGCGAGGCGACACGCAGGCTTTCAAACGTTCCCTATCTTGGGCGTCAGGGAACCGTGGCGGGCACCCGCGAAGTCATTCCGCACCCGCACTATCGTCTCGTCTACGAAATCGACGACGGCACAATCTGGATACTCACACTTCTCCACACGGCGCGACAATGGCCGCCCGTCGATCCGCCAGCGTAGCCCCCGCTTGGCACCCCATCCACCCGCTCTATCTTCCCCCTCCCATATCAAGGAGATCATCATGGACGCAGCTCCCAGCCCGCCGGTCACGCTTGTCATCTTCGGAGCCACCGGAGACCTCACGCGGCGGCTGCTTGTTCCCGCGATCATCAACCTCACGCAGAGCGGGCTCACCGGCGAGGATCTCCGCATTCTCGGCGTCGGCATCGACCCTGGTGACGATGCGATGCTGGTGACGCGGCTCGATGATTTCCTGAAGACGCTCGATGATGGCGGGGCGCATGCCGAAAGCGATGGCTGGAAGAGCCTCAGCAAGCGGATCGCCTATACGTCTGGCGATTTCACCGAGGACGAAATCTATCTCGATATCAAGGCGCGGCTCGAGAAGGCGTCGAGCGGCAATGCCGCCTTCTATCTCGCCGTGCCGCCGCAATTCTTCGGGACGATCGTGGAGAAGCTCGCCGAACACGGGCTGACCCAGGAGACCGACAGCGCGTTTCGGCGGATCGCCATCGAAAAGCCGTTCGGGACCGATCTTGCCTCGGCCCAGGCGCTCAATGCGCGCATCCTCTCCAAGGTCTCGGAAAGCCAGGTTTACCGGCTCGATCACTTCCTCGGCAAGGAGACGGTGCAGAACATCCTGACCACACGCTTCGCCAACATGATGATCGAGGCGCTGTGGAACAACAACTATATCGACCATGTTCAGATCACCGCCGCCGAGACGGTCGATGTCGGCAGCCGCGGCAAGTTCTACGATGCGACCGGCGCGCTGCGCGACATGGTGCCGAACCATCTGTTCCAGCTGCTGGCGATGATCGCCATGGAGGCGCCGAACGGGTTTGGGGCCGAGGCGATCCGCAGCGAAAAGAGCAAGGCCTTGAGCGCGCTCAGGATCTATACGCCCGAGGAAGCGGCCGAGCATGGCGTGCGCGGCGTCTATACGAGCGGCCCCCTCAACGGCAACCCGGTCACCGCCTTTCGCGAGACCAAGGACGTATCGCCCGACACAAGGACCGAGACATTCGTGGCGCTGAAGCTTTATGTCGATACGTGGCGCTGGGCGGGCGTGCCCTTCTATCTCCGAACCGGCAAGGCGATGAAGGCGCGCGATACCGAGATCGTCGTCACCTTCCGCCAGGTGCCCTTCGCGCAGTTTCGCGAGACCGACATCAAGCGCAGCCTGCCGCCGAACCGGCTGGTCATCCAGGTGCAGCCGGATGAGGGCTTGAGCGTCGAGCTGTCGATCAAGTCGCCGGGGCTTTCGGTCGATACCGTGCCTGTCTCGCTCGACTTCCGCTATGCCGACAAATTCGACATCGGCAAGATGACCGGCTACGAGTCCCTGCTCTACGATCTCTTCATCGGCGACCAGACGCTGTTTCAGCGCGCCGACGGCATCGAGGCGGGCTGGGCCGCCGTACAGCCCTTCCTCGATCTCTGGGGCAAGAGCGACGAACAGCCGGAGCCCTATCTGCCGGGAAGCATGGGGCCGACCTGCGCCGACGAGCTGATCCGTAAGGATGGCCGGCAATGGCATGAGCTCGGCGTTATTCTACACAACCCAAAAAGCGCACATGAATAAAAATACACTCTTATGTTAGTATATCCGGAACAACCATGCTCACGAGCCGACCTTCCGAAATAAACCCATAATATTTACGGGAAACGGCTCGCTTCGCCGCTGAAAGGCGGTACCAAGTACAAAAAAGGTAGAAGTTGACCGGTTACTTCCTGGGATCCAAGCTTTTACTGCTGACAGAGTTGCTTTTCCAGTGCGACAAAGAAGGCGGGGGCCCGTCTCACCCCGACGGGCCCTTCTTGGGTTCCTAGTTGTTTTTTTGCTTATGTCAGGCAAAAAAATCGAATTGTTAATGACCGATTAACATATTTACTTGCGCTCTTCAGCGGCCTTGCTAAATCTACCCTCTAATCTGGGGTATTGATGATGACGGATATTCAGTCTTCCAAGAATCGATCCAATTCGGACCAGCGAATGGAGACCTGCCGGTCCGAATTCGAACCCATGCTCTTCGAACTTATCCGTGACGGAGAGAAGAGAGGGTGGAAAGCCGCCGAAATCGCCATGGCTCTCGCCGACGCGGCTGATGACGTCATCCTGAAGCTTGCCCGCGAGACAAAAAGCAAGCACTGACCCCCATCCGACCGCCTGAACCAGGACCGCGTCAGGATCGATTTTCCGGGCCGAAACCCACTTTCGGCGAGCGGCGATAACACATACACTCACGACTGATTTGGCATTCATCACTGATTTGGCCTGTCGTGAGCCATCGTCCGATGTCTCCCAGCAAGCAGTGTGGTCGCGCAACGGCGGGAGGCGATATTGCAGTGGTTTGCGGCAGCACTTCTGGCTTGCGGATGCGTCAACCTAGCCGAATTCCCCGACTTCCCACCGGCGAAGGATTATGTCGCCACGACATCGTGCAATTTGAGCGCCGATCCGGCCGGATGCCGGGATACGCGTACGGGGTGGGCGGTGACTTATGCGAGCGCGGTTAGTGGGGGTTATGAGAGCCAGGAGAAGGTTGCGCTGTGCTTGAGCACCGGGTGCGATACGGCGATCGTCGAAGATCGCGTTTTGGGCTGCGCGTGGCGGCATGTGATGGTTGGCGCGAAGCATGCAGCGACGGCGGAGAGTGACCGGGCGCAGGTGGAGACGTTCTGTGGCGGGAGCGCGCTGGATGAGGCCGATCGGCAGACGGCGCGGGATCAGGCGGCTGTTTGGATGCAGTTGGTTGGGGTGACGCAGTAGGGTTTATTGGGTTTGGGTGGTGGCTGGCGTTTGAGCGCGCAGCCCCCTCATCCGACCCTTCGGGCCACCTTCTCCCCGTTGGGGCGAAGGGAAGAGGGAGCGAGCGGCCCACTACGAGTCTCTTCTCCCCCACGGGGAGAAGGTGCCGGCAGGCGGATGAGGGGGCTACACGGCACAACGCCCACCTCAGCACTCACCTCACCACCCACCCCACAGCAAAACGGGCGGAAGATCCGCCCGCTGCATCATCCATCAACCCAATCCGATCAAACGAACTGGCTGAGCCCCGGCACCGAGGCGACGACCTCGTCGACGACTTCCTTGCCGGCATGCTGTTCGGCGATCGAAAGGGTTTCCTTGGCGAGCGAGGTGATCTCGCCCATGCCGAGGCCTTCCGACATCAGCTGCTGGCCGAGCGCCATGATGCCGCCGCCGCCCAGAGCGCCCATGATGCTGCCGAGAAGGCCGCCGCCGCCGGTTTCGCCGGCGCCGTTATACTGGGCGACCAGATCGGAGGCGCCCGGAATGGCCTCGATCATCTTGGCGACCGGGCCGTCGGCCGCTTCGCGCTGGAGAAAGCCAAGCATCATGCCGAGCGCCTTTTCGGCCACTTCGGCCGGAATGCCGACCCGTGCGGCTATCTGATCCACGATTTCATTCATCGTCATCCTCCTGGTTTTATTGACGTTAACGTCAACGTTAATCGAGTTTGAGTGGCAACTCAAGGCATCCGCGACGTGATCATCGCTTATCCAGTTTTCCTTTTAATGCAGACAGTTGTCGGCATTGCGGTCCCTGCTTATAACAGTCGAAGCATATTACAATGAACATGCGGATTATGCTCTCCGCATATGACGCAATCGGCGTCCGTCGCCGGCAGGGAGACCTTTCGCATGCTCGAGGATGGCAAGATCTACATCGGTACCAGCCGCAACCCTGATGACAGTATCAACACCCCCGAATATCTGGAACTCAAATACGGCAACCGCCACGGACTGGTGACCGGCGCCACCGGCACCGGCAAGACGGTGACGCTGCAGGTGCTGGCCGAAGGTTTCGCGAGAGCCGGCGTTCCCGTCTTCTGCGCCGACATCAAGGGCGATCTCTCCGGCATTGCCATGAAGGGCCAGCCGCAGGACTGGATGACCAAGCGGGCCGAGCAGATCGGTTTCGACGATTACGAAGCGGACCAGTTCCCAGTGATCTTCTGGGACCTGTTCGGCGAAAAGGGCCACCGGGTGCGCACCACCATCGCCGAGATGGGCCCTCTCCTGCTCGCCCGGCTGATGGATGCGTCTGAGCCGCAGGAAGGCGTGATCAACATCGCCTTCAAGATCGCCGACAAGGGCGGCCTGCCGCTGCTCGACCTCAAGGATTTTTCCGCCCTTCTCAACTACATGGGCGAGAACGCCACCGAGCTTTCCAGCCAGTACGGGCTGATCTCCAAGGCCTCCGTCGGCTCGATCCAGCGCGCGCTCTTGGTGCTCGAGCAGCAGGGCGCCGAGCATTTCTTCGGCGAGCCGGCGCTGAAGATCACCGACATCATGCGATCAGACAATCGCGGCTACGGGACTATCTCGGTGCTCGCCGCCGACAAGCTGATGATGAACCCGCGGCTTTACGCGACCTTCCTGCTCTGGCTGCTGTCGGAGCTCTTCGAGGAGCTGCCCGAAGTCGGCGATCCGGAGAAGCCGAAGCTGGTGTTCTTCTTCGACGAAGCGCATCTGCTCTTCAACGACGCGCCGAAGGTGCTCGTCGAGCGTGTCGAGCAGGTGGTGCGCCTGATCCGCTCCAAGGGCGTCGGCGTCTATTTCGTCACGCAGAACCCGCTCGACGTGCCGGAGACGGTGCTGGCGCAGCTCGGCAACCGCGTGCAGCATGCGTTGCGCGCCTATACGCCGCGCGAGCAGAAGGCGGTGAAGACGGCGGCCGATACGTTCCGCCCCAACCCGGCCTTCGACTGCGCCACCGTGATCACCACGCTTGGAACCGGCGAGGCGCTCGTCTCGACGCTGGAGGCCAAGGGTGCGCCATCGATCGTCGAGCGCACGCTGGTGCGGCCGCCATCCGGCCGTGTCGGGCCGCTCACCGATGCAGAACGCCAGCAGGTGATGGACAAGAGCCCGGTGCTCGGCGTCTATGACGAGGATGTCGACCGCGAATCCGCCTTCGAGATCCTGGCGGCGCGGGCCCAGAAGGCATCGGATTCCGATGCCGCCAAGCAGGCGCAGCCGACACAGCCGACGGAGGGAAGCGCGTCGGGCCGCTGGACGCTGCCGGGCTTCGGCGACGACGATAAGGACGAGAAGCCGGCGCAAGGCCGCCCCCGCTCCGGCGGCTACCAGCGCGAAACGGTGGTGGAAGCGGCGATGAAGAGCGTGGCGCGCACCGTGGCGACCCAGGTCGGACGGGCGCTGGTGCGCGGCATTCTCGGCAGCCTGAAACGGTAACCCTAATCCCTCAACCCTTTTCGGAAGCGACCGCGTGACGTTGATTTGGAGAGAGTTGAACCCCGCAGAAAAGCAGATCATCCAGCGTCTGGCGCGCCACGCCGCGCGCGGCGAGGTGCCGCCAGCCTGGGACTGCGACCATTACCGCGCCGCCGAGATCGACGCATCCGGCTCGCTGCGCCTTCGCCTGCGCGACCGGACGGATTGGCCCGCCGACCTGCCGGCGCACCCCGTCGCGTCCGGCTATTTCGACGACAAGGAGGTCGCCGATCCCTATGGGCCGCTTGTCGATATCATCCTGTTTTCGGCCGCGGGCGTGCTTTCGGAATTGCAGATCTACCGCAGCGACGGAGGTGCGATCCTGAAGGCGATCGAGGCCGATGCGATCTTCCTGATCACGGTGCACGAGCATCACGGTTGAATTTTCGCGGCTGCAATGCTATTGCCGAGATACTTGAGAAAGGAGGGTTGCGCGTGACGATACATTTCCGATTCAATCGCCAGCGTGGCCCCGTCAACGCCCTGCAAATGCGTTTGCAGGGCTGACCAGAGACCGTTTCTCGACACCCTCTTCCTGGTCCGCCCCTCGTGGCACTGCAGCCGTGAGCCTGTGCTCGCCTGCATGTTTCTAGATCCCCCGAGCTTGAGCATACGCGCGCGATGAAGGCTGACGCCCGCGACGCGCCTGTGCCTGCTCGCAAGACCAGAGCAAGATCATGACGACAATCCATATCCGCAATCTCGGCATCACCCTTGGCAAGCCGCTGTTTTCCAACCTCACGCTTGCGATCGGCGCCGGCGACCGCATCGGCCTTGTCGCCGCAAACGGGCGCGGCAAGTCCACGCTGCTGCGTTGCTTGTCCGGCGCAATCGAGCCAAGCGAGGGCGACGTCACCCGCTCACGCGGACTCACCATCGGCCATGTCGAACAGGACGTGCCGCCTGCCCTGCTCGCGCTGCCGCTGCACGAGGCAGTGCTGAAGGCGCTGCCCGAGGACCAGCAGCTCAACGAGAGCTGGCGGGTCGACATGGTGCTTGCCGGTCTCGATGTGCCTGATGAGATGCGCGAGCGGCCGGTGGGGCAGCTCAGCGGCGGCTGGCAACGGCTGGCGATGCTGGCGCGGGTCTCCGTCACCGAGCCCGACGTGCTTCTGCTCGACGAGCCGACCAACCATCTCGACCTCGGCAAGATCGCCCGGCTTGAGGACTGGCTGAACGCGCTGCCGCGCGACATGCCTGTCATCATCTCCAGCCACGACCGCGCCTTTCTCGACGCCACGACGAACCGCACGCTGTTTCTGAGGCCCGAGCAATCGGCGCTGTTTTCGCTGCCCTATTCGCAAGCGCGGGCAGCGCTCGACGACAGCGATGCGGCCGACGAGCGGCGCTACCAGCGCGACATGAAGACGGCGGAGAGGCTGCGCCAGCAGGCCGCCAAGCTCAACAATATCGGCATCAACTCCGGCAGCGACCTGCTCGTCGTCAAGACCAAGCAGCTGAAGCAGCGGGCGGAAAAGCTGGAGGATGCGGCCAAGCCCGCGCATCTGGAGCGCTCCTCGGGCGCCATCCGGCTCGCCAACCGCGGCACCCACGCCAAGGTGCTGGTGACGCTCGAGGATGCGATCGTGGCGCGGCCTGATGGCACGCCGCTGTTCAGGACCAGCAAGCAGTTCATCTGCCAGGGCGACCGCATCGTGCTCCTCGGCGCCAATGGCATGGGCAAGAGCCGGATGGTGGCGATGCTGCGTCGGGCGATTATCGAAGCCGAAGGTGCTGTCGAGGGCATCAAGGCGACGCCGTCGCTGGTGCTCGGCTATGGCGACCAGGCGCTGAACGAGCTGATCGACGAGGAAACGCCGATGCGGATGATCCTGAGGCGCTTCGATGTCGGCGACGCGAGAGCCCGCGCGCTGCTTGCCGGCGCAGGCATGACGATCGAGATGCAGGGCAAGCCGATCGGCAGGCTCTCGGGCGGGCAGAAGGCACGATTGGGGATGCTGGCGCTGCGGCTGACCAACCCGAACTTCTACCTGCTGGACGAACCGACCAACCATCTCGACATCGAGGGCCAGGAGGCGCTGGAGAGCGAGCTGATGGCACAGCAGGCGAGCTGCCTGCTGGTCTCGCACGACCGCGACTTCATCCGCAACGTCGGCAACCGCTTCTGGCAGATCGACGGCAAGAGGCTGGTGGAAGTGGAGAGCCCGGAAGGGTTCTTCGCCGCTGCCGCAACGGCCGGCTGATTGGGCGGCCGTTGGTTTCGTCAGAACGAAGCGGGAGCGGCGGCGAGCACATTGAGCTTGCCGCCGCCGATGGCGTAGAGGCTCAAGCGGCGCTCGACCTGGCCCGATGGCGACAGGCGGAAAAGGCCGGTGACGCCGCGGAAGCCGACCTTGCTGGTCAGCGTCTCGGCGTTGAGGCCCGTCGGCCCCTTGGTGCGGATGATGCCCGAGGCGATGGCGATGGCGTCATAGCCGTAGGCGGCATCAGCCGAGAGCGGGCGCTTGTAGTGGCGCTGGTAACGCTCCGAGATCAGCGAGGTTGCCTCAGGCTCGACCATGGCGATCAGCGTGCCGTTGGCGGTCGGTTCGCGATAGGTCTGTGGCGGCCAGGCGCTGGTTCCGACGAAATTGAGATTGCTCTGGCCGCCGGCCTTGATGGCGCCTTCGATGGTGGTGGTGATCGCGGTGCGGCCGAGAATGAGCACCGTATCGGCCTGCTGCAGCTGCGGCTTGGCCGTCTGCACGGCGGCAGCGGCGGCGGCGTCCGTCAGGTCATATCTGACGATACCGAGAAAGGTGCCGCCCGAGGCGCGGATGGCGTCCGCCAGCCTAAGATCGGCAGTTTGCGGGAGACTCCGCTCAGCGAACACGACGACCTTCTTGTGGCCGCTGGCGGCGGCTGTGCGCAGGCCTTCGAGCGCGCTGTCGGTCTCGCTCGATGCGAGATTGTAGACATTGCCTGATGTGGCCGGAACGGGCTGGCCGAGATTGAGGAGCGGCGGGCGCTGGTCGGACGGCATGGCGGCGACAGCCGCCGTGGTCGCCGGCGGCAGGTAGCTGATGAGGATCGCCGAACTTCTGGACTTGGCGGCGGCCACGGCGGCAGGTGCTGCGGCGGGGCTGGCGACGTCAATCACCTTGACGAAGGCCTGGTTGGCGCCGAGTTCGCCGATGCCGAGGGCCGCAGCATCTCTTACATCGCGCGACGGGCCTTCGAAGAGCCCGTTCGAGCCCTTCTGCATCAGCAGAGTGATCTCGGCACCGTTTTCGCCGAAGCTTTCCTCGACATCGCTCGATGGCGGCTTGATATCGTTGGTCTTGACGTTCCTGGCGATGCCGTCAACGTCGGACTGGCAGGCTGTCAGCGCCGTGCAGGAAAGGACGACGGAGAGAAGCAGGAGCGATCGGGCGGCCTGCGCGCCCTTGCGGGCTGCGCGAAGGACGCCGCGTAAACCATGCGCGCCACGCGCCACATCCCTGCCCTTAACGATCACTGCTTCCCCCAAACCCTAATCAGGCCGTCTATAGCGGCCATTTCGCGGCCTCATATCTGCATAGGCATCTGGCGAAAGCAAACCCTTCCCCCAAACTTGGTTGACGGAAAAGCTAAAATTTTCAGCTTTTTTGAGCGGATAACTTCGTTCTAAGTTATCCACGCTTCCAAACCCGATATTTATGGCTGATCGGTACATTTCTCCCAACAAGTGGAGAAATTAAGTCCCGTGTCCAAAAGAACAAAAACAAACAAAATCGCTTTCATCGCACTTCTTTCTGCATTTTCTTCTTTTTCTTACAATGGCGCATCGGCTTCTGTTCTGTATAATACAGAAGCATACGGCGCATCTTACTCCAGCTATATTTCGGCAAGCATCGCCGAGCATGCGGCAAGCGCTGTCAGCGTCGGTGGCATGGCGCGCCTCGCCACGCTCGCCGGACGCGGTCTCGCGCAGGCTTTCGGCTCGATCGATCTCGCGACCCTGAAGACGCCGGCGCCGGTTGCGGCCGCCGCATTCAGCCCCGAGACCACTGCATCCGTGAAGCCGGCAACCCGCCCCTCGATCGCCGCGCGCCCTGATGATGGCGGCGTGTTCGGATCGGTGGCGATCCCCTTCAAGCGCCTGGCAGCCCTGAAGCGGCTGGCGCCTTCGCTGGACGAAATGACGAGCGGCACCGCCATTTCCTGCGGCGCGGGCAAGTGCACGGAGGCCGTCACGGCGGTCAAGGCATCGTTCGCGAGGACATCGCAGGCATCGCTGCGCGACAAGATGAACGCGATCAACACCACGATCAACCACACGATCCGCTACGCCCGCGACATCGACACCTACAAGGTCGCCGATTACTGGGCGACGCCTTCCGAGACGCTGAAGCGTCAGCAGGGCGATTGCGAGGATTTCGCGATCCTGAAGATGGCGGCACTCAATGCCGAGGGCGTCGACTTGAAGGACATGGCGGTCGTCGTGCTGTTCGATCAGAAGCGCCATTTCTACCACGCCGTTCTCTCGGTCTCGGCCGGCGGCAACCACTATATTCTCGACAACATGCGCGACGAGGTTCTCGCCGACAGCCGCCTGCCCGACTACATGCCGCTCTATTCGATCGCCGGCGGCAAGGGCTACCTGCACGGCTCGAGCGTTGGCGGCAGCCAGATGGCATCTGCCATGCCGATCGAAAAGGTCGCGCCTGGCGAAGGTGTTGCCTTCTGATCTGAAGGCAATGGCGAGGGCCGGGGCTGGCCTCCTCTCGCATCCCGCTTCGATACCGAGGCGAAATGGAGCCGCCGGCGCTGCATTGCCGGCGGCTTTTTCATGTCGGCCCCGTGACTTAGCCGAGATATTTGTCGAGTTCGCCGAGGATCGAGGTCCAGCCCTGGATATGGCCGTCGCGCGCGCCTTCGCTGCGGAATTTCACCTGCTTCAGCGTCAACTCCGTCGTTTCGGGGTCGATCTCCTTGAGATCGATGGTGACGACGCTGTCATCCAGCGAATGCGGGGATTCCCAGGTGAAGGACAGGCGCGAATAGGGATCGACTTCGAGATAGGTGCCGGAATGCGGGATCTCGCGCTCTGATGTCACCATGACGATCATGAAGCGTCCGCCCTTGACCGGATCGGTGGTGACATCTCGGGCGTCGAAATTGCCCGATGGCGTCTTCATGAATTTCGCCAGCGCTGTTGGCGAGAGCCAGGCGTTGAAAATCTTTTCGCGCGAGGCGGCGATCTTGCGGCTTACCGTCAGTTCAAGTTCGGACATGACTTCACTCCTTTGAAACGAGTAACTCTTCCAACGCCGTCAGGCGCAGCTCCCATATCGACTTCAGTTGCGCGAACCAGTCTTCCGTCAGTCTCAGCGGTTCAAGCTCCGCGGCAATGAAATGCTCGCGGCCCAAAGTACGCCGGGTGACCAGCCCCGCCTCCTCCAGAACCTTGATGTGCTTGGAGACGGAATTCAGGGACATGTCGAAATGAGCAGCGAGCCCCGTCACCCTGAGAGGCCCCTCTTGCACGAGGAGCGTCAGGATCTGCCGCCGCGTGGTATCCCCCGCGGCCTTCAATATCCGTGACAGTGCATCTTCATCCATTTCATTCACCCATGTGGTTGAATATACGCATATCCGAGAGATAGTCAACCACATGGGTGAATATCTTTACAGAGGCGAAAGCCGCCCTCCCCTGAAACTTTTTGCGGGGTGGGTGACGCTTGCGGTAGGGTCGCGTCGGCGCCAAGGATGAATGTAGGGACGTGGAATGACGGCGGCTGGGCTAGCCGAAGTAGGTGTAAATAGCGATCTGTTCCTGCGGCAGCACAATAAGCTGCGCTTCGCTTTTTGTGGTGAAGTAGCCCTCGGTCCCCTTGCCGCCCTCGGTGATCTTCCGGATCAAGTCGTTGGCGACGCCCGCGCAAGAAAGGGAGCCGGCAACAGCACCGTCGCCGAACCAGCCTTCCGGTGCCGGGGTCGCCTGCCAAGCCGCGTATGCATAGTAGCGACCCTTGGCACTATTGGCATCATAGCCTCGCGCCTGCCGCGCATCCTGGAAAAACGCCAACCCCTGTTGGCGGATTTTCGCGATGGTTTCCGGGGACAGCCGGAAGACGACTGCGCCGCATCCTTCGCGGCGTATCGGAAGGACCATGTCGAACCAGCTTGCATCGCTTCCCAAAACCAGAATGTCAGTTGTTCCAAGCGCTTCGGGCAACGCGTTCTGATAGAAGGACGCCCTGCCCGGCACGCATGCGGCTAAGGTCGCTGCGACCACGGCGGCGGTCGATACCCACCGAAAAGTACGAAGAATCATCTGGCCCCCTTCTGATATTCGCGGAAACAAGATCTGCATATCACTCCTCTCACAGCAATTATTTAGTGTATTTCCGCAAGGCGCCCACAGATGAATGACGCCGCCATTTAAGCAAGAATTGCCATGATGCCATATCACTCTACATAGCTCTTCCTGCGCGTTTGGAGGAGAAACACCATGGATCAGTTTACCGGAGGATGCCTCTGCGGCCGCGTTCGTTTGACTGTATCCGGTGCGCCCTATCGGGTCGGCATCTGTCATTGCCTGGATTGCCGCAAGCATCATGGGGCGCTGTTTCATGCCTCGGCGATCTTTCCCGAGGATGCGGTGCGGGTCGAGGGGGAGACGGGGGAGTATAATGGGCGGTTCTTCTGCCCGCGCTGCGGGTCGCCGGTGTTTGGGCGGAGCGGCGATGAGGTCGAGGTCAATCTCGGGTCGTTTGATCAGAAGGATCAGTTTCAGCCGACGTATGAGCTGTGGACCATCCGCCGCGAAGGGTGGCTTCCGGCGTTTCCGTCGAAGCATCGGTACGAGCGCGACCGGGATGCGGCGGGGCGTTTCGAGGATTGAGGTGGATCAGTAGCGGGAGATGTAGCCGATCAGCATCGACTTCTCGTGCGTCGGCGCCAGCGCCAGGTTGATCTGGCCCTTCAAAGTCTGTGTGCCGACGGCGATGGTGAAGCCGGTGGCGAGCGTCTTGCCCTTGTTGCGCGACAGGGTGGCGATGGCTTCTTCGATCTGGGTGTCGATCGAGAAGCGCAGGCTCTTGGTCAGCTGCGCGAGATCGCCGAGCGGCAGGCGCTGGCGCAGCATCGACAGGAAGGCGTCGTTGAAGAGCTGCACCTTCTTCTCATGCGTCAAAAGGATCGCCGGCGACGGAGAGGCCTGGATGATGGCGTTGACATTGGCGAGCGAGGAAATGTCCTCGACCGTATCCAGCCGGCGCAGCGCCCATTTCAGGCTCAAGACGCGCAGAAGCGAGGCGAGATTGCCGGATTCCGGCATCTGCGAGGCGGTGTAGTGCACGAGGTCGGCGGTCGACATCTTGCCGGAGGCCGACATGCGGCTGAGGCCGTCCCAATAGATACGCTCCAGCCGGATGCCGCGACGCTCGCCGCCACGACCAGCCACGGCTCGGAAACGCGGTTCGATCTCTTCGGCATCGATCGCGGGCAGTTGCTCGTCGGTCGGTTCGAGATCGGTTGCGTCCTGCATTCCGGGCTTGACGATCAGCATGGTCAGCGCTCCGTCAGCGCTTCGGTGCGCGCCTTGTTGATCGGCTTCATGAGATAGCTGAGCACGGTCTTGCTGCCGGTCATGATCTCGACCGAGGCAACCATGCCCGGGATGATCGGATAGGTCTTGCCGTCGCGCGAGAGCTCCGACTTGTCGGTCTTGACCTGCACGAGATAGTAGGTCTCGCCCTTTTCCTTCTCCACCAGACTGTCGGCCGAGATGTTTTCAACGATACCTTCGAGGCCGCCGAAGATCGAGAAGTCGTAAGCCGTGATCTTGACGATGGCCGGCTGGCCACGGCGGATGAAGGCGACATCGCGCGGCGAGATCTTGGCTTCGACGAGCAGCGTATCGGCGGTCGGAACGATGCCGGCGATGACGCGGCCGGGATCGACATAGGCGCCGATCGTGTTGACCTCGAGCGTGTTGACGATGCCATCGACAGGCGAGCGGATGTCGGTGCGCTTGACGCGATCGGACGCACCGCGCACGGTTTCGTCGACGACCGAGAGCTCGGCCAGCGCCTGCGCCTTGTCCGTCAGCGCCTGCTGGCGCAGTTCGAGCGCGAGATCGCCGAGCTGCAGCTTGGCTTCCTGCACGGCGGCCTGAAGGCGATCGATGCTTTCCTGGTAGACCTTGAGCTGGCCCTGCTGATCGGTGAGGTCGCGCTCGGTCTTCAAGACTTCGGTCTCGGCCACCAGCTTCTTCTTGGCGAGCGGGCTGATCAGGTCGTACTGGCGCTGGGCGCCGTCGATGTTCTGCGTCAGGCGGTCGATATTGGCGTGCGCCTCGCTGAGTTCGTTCTCGCGCTGGCGGACGCGCTCCTTGAGCACGCCAAGCTTGTTGGTGTAGCTGGCCCGATCGGCGGCGAAAAGCTGGGCTTCGTTGGCGCAGACTTCCTTGGCGACGGCCAGAATATCCTCAGGGCAATTGTAGGGCTCGTCGTACTTGCCCTCTTCCTCGAGCTTCAGGCGCGCCACCTTGGCGCCGAGCGCTCGGGCCTTGGCGACGGATTCACCAAGCGTCGAGGTGGTGGTGGTGTTGTCGAGCTGGACCAGGAGCTGGCCCTTGCGCACGACCTGGCCGAGAACGACGGCGATCTGCTGGACGACGCCGGGTTCCGACGACTGAATGATCTGCGTCTTCGAGACGGGAATGACCTTGCCTTCGCCGCGGGCGATCTCGTTGATCTTGGCAATCGCCGCCCAGGCGACGAAGCTGGCGATGACGAGCGCCACGAGGCCGAGAATGGCGCGGGCGAGAAAGGGCGGGTTGTCGTGCTTGTTCTTCATGACAGCTTAACCCCCGGTACGATGGGCGTCACGTTCGCAGCAGCCGCCGGGCCGACAGGCGCGCCGGAGGCGACGGATGCAACCGGGATCGGATGGGACGGAGCAGCGGTTGCCACTTGCGCGACCGGCATGGCGGCCGAGCCTGCCGGCGCCGGCGCGACTGAGGTGACCGGAGCGACGGACATGGCGACCGGCGTGACCGGAGCCTGCCTTGCAACCGGCACGGCCTGCGGGGCGACGGCCTGCGGGGCCACGGCCGCCGCGGGTGCGCCGGGCTTGCGCTGCATGGCTTCGATGACGGCCTGCTTCGGACCATCGGCAATGATGCGGCCCTTGTCGATAACGATCAGGCGATCGACGAGATCCAGCATGCTGTAGCGATGGGTGGCGATGATCAGCGTCGTCTTGCGATCGAAGGCCTTGGAGAGACGGGCGATCAGGTTGCGCTCGGTCGCGAGGTCCATGGCCCCCGAGGGCTCGTCGAGGAAGACGACCTTGGGGCGCGTGAGGAGCAGACGGGCAATGGTGAGCGCCTGCTTCTGGCCGCTCGACAAATTGCTGCCGCGCTCGCCAACCGGCATGTCGAAGCCGCGCGGATGAGTGCCGACGAACTCGTCGACCCCGGTCATGCGGGCGACTTCGAGCAGGTCCTCATCGGTGGCGTCGGCGCGGCCGAGCAGCAGGTTTTCCTTCACCGTTCCGGAGAACAGATCGGAGGACTGGCCGGCGACGGCGACATTGGCGCGCACTTCGGCCATATGATACTGGCGGATATCCACACCATCGATCAGCACGCGGCCGCCTGATGGCGCGAAGAGGCCATCCAGCAGGCGCCCGAGGGTCGTCTTGCCGGAGCCGATGCGGCCGATGATGCCGATGCGTTCGCCGGGATTGACGTTGAAGGACAGCTTGTTGATGACGGGGTAATCCGAGCCCGGATACTGGAACGAGACATCCTGGAACGAGAAGGCGCCGCGGGTGATCTCGCGATTGACGAAGCCGACCGTCGAGGGGCGGTCATCAGGCTGTTCCATGATCTTGTCGAGGATGCGCAGCGACATGGTGGCCTGGCGGAAGCGCGCCAGGGTCATGGCGATCTGGCCGAGCGGCGCGCCGGCGCGGCTGGCCAGCATGACGGTGGCGACGATCGCGCCCATGGCGATGCGGCCTTCCGAGAACTCATAGGTGCCGGCGATGACGATCAGAACGCTCACCATCTGCTGCACGAACATGGTCATGTTGATGGCGTTTGTGGAGACGTGCTTGATCTCTTCGCTGGTGCGGCTGGAGTATTTCGTCAGCTCCTGCCAGCGGCGCAGCATGGTGGCTTCGGCGCGCAGGCTCTTCAGCGTCTCGATCGTCGAGATGGTTTCGACCAGCAACGACTGGCGGCGCGAGGCCTCGTTGGCGGCGGTCGCCATGCGCTTGCCGATCGCGGCCTGGGCATAGAGACCGATCACGACCGAGAGCACGAAGGCCACGGCGGGGATAATGACCAGCCAGCCGGAGATCAGATAGATGACGGCGAGGAAGATGAAGACGAAAAGGCTGTCGATGATGACGCCGATCGTGTTCGAGGTGAAGAACTCACGCACGAACTCATACTGCGTGACGCGGTTGGCATATTCGCCCGTCGACATCGGGCGCGAGGCCAGCGTCGAGTTCAGCACCTTGTCGAAGAGCATCTGCGACAGGCGCAGATCCGCCTTGCGACCGGCATAATCGATCAGCGAGGAGCGCGCTGTTTTCAGCAGAAAATCAAAGAGATAGGCAAGCGTGATGCCTGCGGCGAGGACCCAGAGCGTCGGGATCGCCTTGTTGGGCAGAACGCGGTCATAGACGTTCATGGTAAACAGCGGCGAGCCGAGCGCGATCAGATTGATGAACAGCGCTGCCACCATGACGCGGACATAGGTGCGCCAGTAAGGCGCCAGCGTCGTTGCCAGCCAATGGCGCTTTTCGATCTCGACGGCATTACCAACAAGCGCCTCTTCCGACGCGTTCTGATAATAGAGCGTGAAGGCGAAGGCCGTCTCGGGCTTCAGCGCGATCAGATCCTCGCGCGACAGACGCGAGGAAACGCCGGCGACGGGAACGATGTCGGTGATGTAAGAGCCGTCCTCGGCCATCTCCAAGAGCGGGAGCACGCCGCCATCGGCGAATGCGACGATGGCAGGACAATCGAAATTGCCCAGCCGGCAATCGCGCTCCGGATGCTTGATGACCTGAAGGCCGATGCGCTCGGCCATCTGCTCGACATCATCGCCCTCAAGCGATTCGGTGATCTCATCCGGAAGGCCGGAGAAGAGCACCGTATCGGAGCTTGGTCGACCATAGAACGCTGCCACGGACTTGAACGCGGCCTTGAATGTTTGAAGCGGCATGCTGCCGTTCGTCTCAGATGCAACGTTCCGCATGTTCTATGGTCACCTGACTACTACTGCTGCCGGATCGGCGCCAGCAGGTCCATAGGCATGCCAGCCTTCTGATGAGAGTCGACTTCGGCATATCCGGGATTCTGAGCGGCCGCTGGAACAGCGAACTCTTCTCGTGCGTAGGGCTTGGCCTGATCCAGCGGCTTCAGCTTCATGGTCTGAAGCAGATTGCCGGATGCGGCGAGGATCTTGTATTCCGCAAACAGCGAGGCAACGCGGGCGGTATCGGCCAGCACCTTGGTGTTGAAGCGGGTGTTCTGCGCATCGAGCACGTCGAGCAGCGAGCGCTGGCCAACCTTGAACTGCTCGCGGTAGGAACCGACCAGCTGGTTGTTGATCGAGGACTGCTTGGCAAGGATGCCCGAAAGCTCGCCGCGGCTGACGCGTTCGTTCCAGGCGGAGCTCACCGATTCCTTCACCTCGCGCTGCACCTGGGCAAGCGCATAGCGCTCTTCGCCGGCGCGGCGGATCTGCTCCTGCTCGCGGGCGACATCGATGCCGCCGCGATAAAGGTTCCAGCGGGCGACGACGCGCACCTGGTAATCGTTGGTGTTGCCTTCATCGCCGTCGATGTCGTTACCGACGCGAGCAGTACCCTCGAGATTGACCTTCGGCAGATAGTTGGCGCGCGCGCCGCGAACGCCGGCATCGGCCGCGTCAACATCGGCGTTGGCCGAGAAGATGCGCGGGCTGTTCTTGTTGGCGACGAACAGTGCATCGCCGAGCGTCTTCGGGATATACTTGGCGACCGAAGGCGGGGTCTGGGCATTGACGATCGGCTGGCCGACGGCCTTCATGAAGCGGATCTTCGTTGCTTCCAGCTCCTCGAGCGCTTCGCGCATGCGGGCCTTGGCGGCCTGCAGACGTTCGCTGCCCTGAAGACGGTCGGCATCGGTGAGCGCGCCGCCGCGGATGCTTTCATTGATATCGCCGACCATCGCCGTGTGGAAGGAAACGTTTTCCTTCGCGGCGGCAACGATCTGATTTTGCAGCATATATTCCAGGTAATCCTGGGTTACTTCGAGCGCCAGTGCTTCGGAGCGCTCAAGGACCCGGAAGGAGGCGCCATCGACGCGCGATGCCTGCTGATCGACCTGCGACTTGCGCGCGCCGCCATCAAACAGCGTCTGCGTGACCGTGACGCCGACATCGCCTGGCGACAGGTAGTCATGGTCGGAGCTCAGCGTGCCCGTCGAGGAATTCGACAACCGGCGGCGGCCGATGCCACTCTCCAGGTCAACCGACGGCAAGTATAGCCCGCGCGCCTGACGAAGTTCAAACTCGATTGCTTCTTTGTCTTTTGCAGCCTGAAGTATCTGCGGATTGGTTTTCATCGTCGTTTCGATGGCCTGCTGCAACGACATGGCGTTGGCGTCGACGGAAAACGAGAAATTCAGAGCAACAGTGGCAGACAATGCTGCAATAATGCTTTTGGTTTTAAACAAGACGGATGCCCCTCAACATCTAAATTCACCGAGTGAACCCGTATACCGAACGCTTTCATTCGGCAAACAAGTAACACCTATTTTTCCACATTCCAATTGCGGCACAGGTCTTTCCTGCGGAGACGGTTAATTCCCAAGTATCAATAGCTAAAGCTAGAATTTTACAGGGTTTTTTAACGCCAACTTTTCCCGTCCGTGTTTATCTGCCGTTACTTCCACAGGGACCTGCCCCGCGATGAAATTCCGTCAGCGTTACCAATCCGCAACAAACCTTTCCGCACTGCGCATAGCATCGATCGTCTCGATCTGCTTCGCGGCCTTCTCGGTCGGTTTTTTACTTATCTTAAACCTTCTGATGCCGGAGCGACCATTTTTGGTTGGATTCGTCGGAGCCACCGCTATTTCGCTGTTTGTTGCATTTCCGCTGCTGATGATGCTGCAGATCAAGAATAACGAGCTCAGAAAACTGCAGGAAGCCGTTAACTATTCTCAGCGGCACGACAGCGTTACCAAGACACTCAACGGAACAGCCTTCGCAGCAGCCGTCGAACACTATATCGACCGCCGCAAGCGAATCTCTACCGACGCCGGCGGCGTGATGATCGCCGTCGTGATCGACACGCTCGACGCCATCAGCCGCCGCTACGGACCGCAATGGGCAGACACGGTGATGCAGTCGCTTGCCGCAATCACCCAGTCGTCGGTGCGCTCCGGCGACCTCGTTGCGCGTCTCGCGACCAACGAGCTCGGCGTGTTCCTGCCCGGTGCCACGATCGAGAACGCCCAGGATGTCGGCATGCGCATCCGCCGCCGCTGCGAACAGGCGGCATTCACCGCCGGCGACGCACCGCTTTCGCTCGACATACGCCTCGGCGGCGCGGTTTTCGACGGCCCGACGGACTTCAACCACATCCGCCAGCTGGCCGATGAAATGGCCATGGACCGCGGCGGCGAAGCGGACGACGTCGTGCCGATCTCGAGACTGCCGGCGGCCTGAGGGCTGCGGGCTGACGCGGACAAGGCAGCAATCGCGACGTGTTTTTGAGGCGCCATCGGGCGCCTCTTTTCGTTTGGGCGATTGGCGTATGGATCGCGGTTTCGGCCAGGCGGTGGGATTGCGGGCGAACGCAGGCGTCAATACCGACGAACGCAAGCTTGAGGCTTGAGGCTTGAGGCTTGAGGCGTATCGCAATCGCCGCAGCTTGCCGCAACAGCGAAACACTGCCGCAACCATCAAGATCCATCGCGCCTCACCAGTAATTTGTATCGCAACGTTTCTCGCCATCCGAAGCGAAACAGTCCACGTGGTTTCATTCGCCATCCGTCGATCACGCAATCAGGCTGGCCGCAACGACCGCCTCCCCGGCCATGCTCCGTATGTGAATCGCACGGCGATGGGGAGCCGGACTCCCCTCACCCCGCGCATGCCCCTCAAAACGCGAAAAGGCGCTCGCGCGCCTTTTCCCTTGTCATATGAGGCGGAGCGTTCCGCCTTTACGTCACCCCTTAGCCGACATGCGGCGCGGTGGTGGTGTCGTGCTTGTCGTCGAACAGGATCTTGACCGCTTCCGTGGTGTTCTGGAGAACCGCCACGTCGTGCCAGCCGCCATTGGCGTTGACGCTGACCACCGTGTCGGCACCCTGGACCGTCGTCTTGACGCTCGAGAGCGCCTCGGCTTCGGTGGCCTGGTGGCCGAGCAGGCTGTCGAGGAGCTTCGACACGTCGAGCGTGTCGCCCTCGCCGGCCTTGTAGTCGGTGATCACGTCGGCGATCTTCACGTCCGAAAGCGCGTCGGCGTCGAGCACGAAGGTATCGGCGCCTGCGCCACCCGTCAGCGTATACATGCCGCCGGCGCCAGACAGAACGTCGTTACCGTCGCTGCCGATCAGCGAGTAGGCATGATTGTCGTCCGCGCTGCCGAGCGTGGCATCGAAGGCAACCTCGACGAAGTGGCCGGTGGAGCCATCCGTCAGCGTGTAGCTGCCATCGGCCAGGATCGCCTGACCGTTGATGGCGCTATCCGACGCATGCGCATCGAGCGACAGGCTGGCGATCTGATGATCGGCAAGGCTCGAAAGCTCGCCGGCATCGCTGATGCCATTGTGGTTCAGATCCTGCCAGATGGTGAGCTTCGAGAAGGCCTCGTCATTGGCATCGATCTTGCCATCATGGTTGCTGTCGAGCGTCGCCAGCGCCTGAAGACCATCGACATAGTTGCCGCCGGCAAAGTGCGGCGAGAAGATCTCGCTGCCATTGTCGATCTTGCCATTGCCATCCACATCGTAAGCCAGGATGCCATCCGTGCCGGCCGTCCAGGCGATCTTGTCCTGGTGACCATCGGCATTGATGTCGAAGGAGACACCGTGCTCGAGGGTGGTCAGCGCGACGCCGTTGTGGTCGAGGTCGAGGATGATGGGGTCGCCATTTGGCTTGGTTATGGATACCTGCAGTTCATAGAAATTGTTGCTGCTGGAGAACTTATCGAATGCGGTATCATACGAGTATTGGGAAACACGAATGTAATATGTTCCCGCATTGAGGGTCTGAATAATGGCCGCATCCCGGCCGTTCGCCGATCCGGCGTCGTTTCCGGCGTCGTCGTTCTGAGTGACAAAAGTGATGCCGCCACCCTGCTGATTGGCCTTGTAGAGCGTCAGGCTGTTGTCGAAGTTCGAGTGATCGACATCGAGGACGACCTTCGTGCCATTCTCGGTGACGACGAACTTGTAATAGTCGTACTGCCCCTCAGTGGTTTTCGCACTCAGCGTGATCGACGGACTCGTCGACGCGTTCTGAATGTCAGGATCGTTCGACTTGACATAGACATACGAGCCGCCGGTGATGTCCAGCGACGAACCGGTGGAGTTTCCGGCGCCGGTGCCGACGTTGTAGACGTTGGCTGTGGCGGCCAGTTCCTGGACGTCGGTAACGGTGATCGCGACAGCCTTGTTTGTCGTGTTCGTGCCGTCGCTGACACTGATATTGATGTCGTAGACATTGTTGCCGCCGTTATCCTTGGGCGCCTCGTAGTCGGGAGATGCCTTGAAGGTGACAGCGCCGCTAGTGGCGTTGATGTTGAACAGGTTGGCATCCGTTCCCGACAGGCTGTAGGTCAGCTTGCTACCCTCCGGGTCCGTGGCCGCAGCCTGGTAGACGACCGTCGATGCCGAAGTATTCTCGGCCACGCTCGCGGTCGCGCCTGAGGTGATCGTCGGTGCCTCGTTGACGTTGGTCACCGTGATCGCCACCGACTGCGTGTCCGTCAGGTTGCCGGCATCCTTGGCTATGACCACGATGTCGTAGACGTTGTTGCCGCCGAAATCCTTGGGCGCCTCATAATCAGGAGACGTCTTGAAAGTCACAGAGCCGCTGTTGACATCGATGTTGAACAGGTTGGCGTCCGTTCCCGACAGGCTGTAGGTCAGCGCACCCTTTTCAGGGTCGGTGGCGGCAGCCTGGTAGACGATGGTCGACGCCGAAGTGTTCTCGGCAACGGTGGCAGTCGCGGCGGATGTGATCGTCGGCGCCTCGTTGACGTTGGTAACGGTGATCGCCACCGCCTGCGAGGCCGTCAGGTTACCGGCATCCTTGGCTGTGACCACGATATCGTAGACGTTATTGTTGCCGGCATCCTTGGGCGCCTCAAAGTCCGGAGACGCCTTGAAGGTCACAGCGCCTTTGTCGCTGATATTAAAGAGGGCGGCGTCTGTTCCCGACAGACTATAAGACAGCTTGCCACCCTCCGGGTCGGTGGCCGCGACCTGGTAGACAACCGTCGAAGCCGAAGTGTTCTCGGCAACGCTGGCGGTCGCGCCTGAGGTGATCGTCGGTGCCTCGTTGACATTGGTCACCGTGATCGCAACCGACTGCGTGTCCGTCAGGTTGCCGGCATCCTTGGCCGTGACCACGATGTCGTAGGCGTTGTTGCCGCCGAAATCCTTCGGCGCCTCATAATCAGGAGACGTCTTGAAGGTCACGGCGCCGCTGTTGACGTCGATGTCGAACAGGTTGGCATCTTTTCCCGACAGGCTGTAGGTCAGCGCGCCCTTTTCAGGGTCAGTAGCCACGGCCTGGTAGACAACCGTCGATGCAGCCGTGTTTTCGGCAACGCTGGCAGTCGCGCCTGACGTGATGGTCGGCGCTTCATTAACGTCGGTGACCTTGATCGTCACCTGAACATCGTCGCTCAGATTGCCGCCATCGGTGACGCGAACCGTCACGACGTGCTGCTGGGCCGTCTCGTAATCCAGGCTGGCGCCGGACTTCAGGCTGACCTCGCCCGTGATCTGATTGACCTCGAATTTGCCGGAGACATCCGAAGCGATGGAGTATTTCAGGTTCTGAGGGCCGGCATCCGGATCCGTCGCCGTAACCTTGGCGAGAACCACAGTATCGCCAACGTTTTCGGCAGCGCTGACCGTGAAGTCGGCGCCTGCATCCGGCTTCTCGTTGACGTCGGTGACCTTGATCGTGACCTGAACATCATCGGTGAGATTGCCGCCGTCAGTCACACGAACAGTAACGACGTGCTGCTTGTCCGTTTCGTAGTCCAGGCTCGCGCCGGACTTCAGGCTGACTTCGCCGGTGGTCTGATTGACCTCGAACTTGCCTGAGACATCCGAAGCGATGGAGTATTTCAGGTTCTGATTGCCTGCATCCGGATCCGTCGCCGTGACCTTGGCGAGAACCGTCGTATCGCTGACATTCTCCGCTGCATTCACCGTGAAGTCGGAACCCGCATTCGGCTTCTCATTGACGTCGCCGACCTGGATGGTGAAGGTCTGCGATGTCGTGAGGTTGCCGCTGTCCTTCGATGTGACGGTGATGTCGATGCTGTGCTTGGCTTCGTAGTCCAGCGACACGTTGTTCTTCAGCTTCAAGGAGCCGTCGACCACTTCGAAGCGGTCATCCGATACCGTGTAGGTATGGGTGTCGCCGATATCCTTGTCGGTGGTCGTCAGCTTGCCGATGATGGCTCCGGCGTCGTTTTCGTCGACCGTGTTGTTCGACAGGGCAATCGCCGTCGGCGCGTCGTTGGTGCCGTTGATGGTCACGGTGACGATCTTCGACGTGCCGTCGATCGACTGTACCGTGAAGCTGTCGAGCGCGCTCGCGCCGGCCTTGAGCGCCTGGATATCCGGGTTGGCGTTGTCGGCGGTGTAGGTCCAGTGGCCGGCCGTATCCAGCGTGAAGGTGCCGTATTTGCCTGCCGTCGCCTGCTGGGCGATGAAGGCGGACTGGTCGTGGTCGACGTCGGCAACCGTCAGGTTGCCCTGGGTGAAGAGCTGGCCGACGGTCGCATCGCGGATCACGATGTTGTCGATGCCGAAGTCTTCGTTGGTGTAGTGCTCGTTCAGGGTGTTGCCGAAGCCGAGCGTGACCTTATTACCGATCCCCTCGGCAATGATGCTGATGTGGTAGATGCGGTCGAGATAGAGGCCGCTGCCGCCCATCTGCGTGTCGACACCACTCGAGGTGATGACATAGGTGCCGGTGATGCCGCCTACCGTAAACGTGCCCGTGGTGCCGTCGAGACCGTCGTTGCCGGTGTTCTTCGGCGTGAAGGCGAAGGCCATGCCGTTGTTCAGGTAGACCTTGAGCTGCTCGCCCTTGTCCCAGCTGTCGATCTTGATGAAGTCGAACTCGATCTGGGCCACGGCCGGGCCGGCTGAGCCGGCCGGTGCAAGCGTGATCGTCTTGGAGATCGATTCCCGGCCATCGTAATCGCCGAAGTTGTTTTCGGAGAGGTGCTGCGAGAAGCCGCGGGTCTGCACGAGAGCGTTCTTGCCCCAGCCGCTGGCCGAGTTGTCGGAGCTGAAGTCTTCCTTGTAGAGCGGTGCCGAAGTGTTGATGGTCGCGACGTCCTCGGTCACCGAACCCGTCATCGTTCCACCGATCACGGCGGCATCGTTGGTGCCGGTGATGGTGATCGTCACGTCCTTGGTGATGACGCCGCCATGGCCGTCGTTGATCGTGACCTTGTAGGTCTCAGTGCGAATGTCGCCTTCAGCCAAAGCCTGAGCCGAGCTGTTCAGCTTGTAGGTCCAGCCGACGCTGCCGCCCGCCGTGGTGGCGGATTCGGTCACGGCGCCGAGCGTGAAGGTGCCGTAGGTCGGGCCCTGCGGCGCTGTTACAGTCGCGGTATGGGTGTCGATCAGGTCGGCATCGGTGAAGGCGATCGTGCCGGTTGCCGTCGGGCTGGTGTCCTCGATGACGGAGCCTTCAGCGGGGTCGACGATTTCGAAGACCGGCTTGTCGTTGGTGCCGACCAGCGTGACGGTGATGTCGCGGGTCGTCATCGTGCCATGGCCGTCATCGACCGTGACGTGGAAGACTTCCGTGCGGGTCTCGCCTTCGGCGAGCTTGTTCAGCGTCGCGTCGTTGACGTGATACTTCCAGTCGATCCAGCCGACGCCGTCATTGGCGGTTTCCTCGCCGACGGAAGCCAACAGCGTGCCGAAATAGCCGGTCCCGCCGGCGGTCACCGTCACGCTGTGCTTGTCGCCCTGGTCATCGTAGATCCAGAAGCCGCCGCCATTATAGCCGGCATGGCCAGCAGGCGCGTCGAACACGGTGCGATCCGCGGTCGAGCCGGCGCGGGCGTCGGTCGCCTGATACTCGGTGATCGTTCCGGTTTCCGGGAAGCCCACCGAACTTCTGACGATGTCGTTCGTGCCTGTGACCGTCAGCTGGTAGACGGCCGACTTGCTGTCGCCGTCGCCATCGGTGACGGTGAACGGGATGGTGATCTTGGCGACTTCGCCGGCGCTCAGGCCGTCGAAGCTGTAGCCGGGGTTGATCGTGAAGACGCCGGTCTTCTGATCGTAGCTGTAGGCGGTCTCAGGTAGTGTGATGGTCGTGCCGGAGGGCGTCGAGATCGTGACATGCGACTTGTCGAAGTCCACGGAGCCCTTTTCGTCGGCGCCGAAATTGAAGTCCGTGCCTGCATGCAGGTTGAACTTGATCTCGCCGCTGTCTTCGACCGTCGTACCGGTGAAGACCGGAACGGCCGCGCCATGCGTCAGGCTGATATTGGCGAGATAGGTGCCGGTGTTGTCATCGGCCTTGCCGACTTCCTTGAAGGTCAGCGTGTTTGCGCCGCCATTGGCCGTAACATCGAAGGTGACTGTCGTCATCTGACCGGTCACCGGAATGGTGTAGACCTTGTCGTTCCAATGAACCTCGAGAGCCGCCGATTTGTAGTCCGAAGAGCCAACTTCGAAGCTGATCGTGTACTTGTCACCGGCGGTCAGGCCCGTCACGCTCTGCGAGATCGAGACGTTACCCGGCGAGGCACCGAGATCGACCATCGGGTGGCCGTTGGACGAGGCGAGACCGAGGTAGGTTCCAACGATCTTTTCGAGCTGAACGCCGGTCTGGCCGGGAGCGGTGCCCTCGATCTTCCAGCCGGTGGACTCGGTCGCCCAGGCGCCCCAGCTTTCGGTGTGCGCCCAGGTGCCGCCGGTGAAGTCGCCGTTGGAGAGCAGGTTCACGTTCTGCAGCGGGCCGGTGATGGTCGGCTGGCTGTCGGCCACTGCGACCGAGAACTTCTGATCGACGTAATCGCCGTCGCCGTCATAGACGCGAGCGACGAGGTTGAGCGTCAGCGTGTCGCTGCCCGGCGCGTGGTCGAGGTTCTGGTAGAGCGTGGCAACGAAGCTGCCTTCGCGAACGACGGCGACGATGAAGACCGGGTTGTCGGCGCTGTCACCGTGCTTGAAGGCAACGATTTCCTGGTCGCCACCGTTGGTCGGACGAACGAGGTAGTCGAGCGCGACACCATCGGAGGTCAGGCCAGCGTTGATGACGGGCTTGCCATCGGCGCCGAGGCCGATTTCGACATGCGTCGCCTTGTTGTCCGCGCCGAGATTGACGTGCAGCGAACCGGCATCGACAGACACGAACGGCAGGCCGCTTTCGGCGAGGTGGCCAGTGTCTGCAGGCGCCGCGATGACGGGCTTGTCGTCGTGGATGCGGGTGGAGAGTGTCAGGTTGACGCTGTCGCCGTCGCCATCGGTGGCGACAACGGTGAAGTTCAGCGATTGGCCTTCGCCACGGCCGGAGTCGCCCGGCTGGTGGTCGATATTGCCAAGCAGCGTAACCTTCCAGCCGGCGTCTCCCTGGTTGAGGACGGCGCGCAGGATGACTTCGCCGCTTGCGGTGCGGCCTTCGATCGTATGCGCGTCGGCCGAAAGGCTGAAGAAGACGGTGCGACCATCGGAGGTGAGACCGCTATCGGCGGCCCCGCCGCCGGCGATCAGCGAACCGCTCTTGCCGTTTGGAACATCGAACTTGCCGGAGAAGGCCGTGGAGCCGAAGCCGTCTGCGCCGAAATTGACCAGCAGGTTACCGGTCGCGACGTTATCGTGGCCGGCATTGGTGCCTGCCGGCTGGCCGGGAGCCGCAACGATGCCGCTTTCATCAACACCGGCGTTGGATACGCCCGGCGCGATGCCGGTGGGGTTGGAAACAACAGGCTTGTCGTCGGCGACAGCCACCGCAAAGTGGCTCGAAGCCGGATCGCCATCGGCGTCGGTTGCGGTGAAGGCGAACTGCAAGCCACCCTGCGGCACCGATTGGTGGTCGAGCGTGTCGAGGAGCGTGAGCTTGTATTCGCCCGTCACCTTCGAAAGTTCGACCGTGAAGATGGTGCGGCCATCGGCGGAGATCGCCGTCAGGATCGTGTTGTTGGCGGAGAGCGTGTAGTGGATCGCATCGCCGTTCGAGGTGAGGCCTGTCGGCTGCTGGGTGTCGAAGGTGACGCCGCGCAGGTCGACATTGTTGTCAGCACCCCAGCTGATGCCGAGCGAGCCGGTCGCGACCGATGGCGTGAACTGGCGCAGCTCGACGTCATCGATGAGGATCTGGTTGCCGGTGCCGCTCGTCTGGGTGATTTCGACGCGCAGCTGCCAGCCGGCATAGTCGCTGCCGATGACAGGCGAGTTCAGGTCGATCGAACCCCACTTGCCGTCGGCCGGTTCCGTCAGGCTGATCTGCGAGAGCACGACCGTCTGGTTGCCATTGGTGGCGATCAGCTTGGCGATGCCGCCGCCAAAATCCTGGTCGGCGCGGTTACCGACGTCGAAGTGCAGCGAGTAGACCTGGCCGGCGGCGAGCGTCGTGCCGGTGTCCCTGGCAAGCGTTGCGCCTTCGCGCAGCCACACGACGTTGCCGCCGTCGTGACCTTCAGCCGAAACGATCGAGGTTGCCGGTGCGAACAGGCCGCCGACGCCGCCGGTGATGGTCCAGCCGGTCGGGGCGCTGTAGCTGTAGTTGCCTCTGCCGTCTTCGACCACGCCGTTCTGGCCGGTCGCAAGGCTGTTCTGCTCGAAGGTGCCGTTGGCAAGGATCTGCGAGGAGCCGACTTCGGCGGCGTGGCCGAGCGTCGGAGACACGATGGTCGGGGTGTCGTCATTGACGCTGATCGTCAGCTTGCCGCCGGCAACATCGCCATCGCCGTCCTTCACATTATAGCTGATCTCGAAGGTCTGGTTGTTTTCATCGGAACCCGCAGCGTGCTGGATCGCATGGTTCTGCGTCACCGTGTACTTGCCCGACGTGGTGTCTTCGAGCGTGACGGTGAGAACCGTGACGGCGCTGCCGTGCTGGATCTGCGAGATGACAAGCGTCTTGCCATCGCTCGACAGGGACTGCGAGAAAGCGCCCTCGGTCGAAGCGGTCGTCGCAAGGCCGGCGCCGGTCAGGAGCAGCGAGCCGGCGCCATCTGCGCCGTAGGAGTGCGCCAAGATACCCTTGACGTTTGCAGCGTCGACATCGTCGCCCGTGCCGCCAGCATTGCCGCCGGTCAGGGCGTCGTCGTCGAGCTTGACGACGTCATTGGCTGCTACCGTCGGTGTGTCGTCGTTGACGCGGATCGTGATGTCGCCGGTGGCCTTGTCGGAATCGCCGTCGGTCACGACGTAGCTGAGCTTGAAGTCGAGATAGTCTTCAATACCGGGGTTTGCACCGCGATGGCCGAGCGGGGCCTTCTGCTCCACGGTGTAGGCGCCTGTCGTGGTGTTGGTGATTGTCGCGACGAGAACAACTATGGAGGTCGAACCGCGAGCTTCCGTAATCGTCAGGACCTTGCCGTCCGACGAGGTCGAGGCCGTGTAATGCGACGGCAGGCCCTCGTTGGTCGCTGCCCAAAGGATCGAGCCAGCGCCATCAGCACCGTAGGAGTGCGCCAGGATGCCGGTGACGTTTACAGCATCGTCCGTGTCGCCGTTGCCGCCGGGGTTGCCGCCCGGGAAGGTGTCGTCGTCAAGCTGTACAAGCGCGTTCGACGAGACCGTCGGCGTGTCGTCGTTGACGATGATGGACAGCGTGCCGTTGGCCGGATCGCCATCGCCGTCCTTCACCTGGTAGTTGATGGTGAAGGTCGCGTTGTTTTCGTCATTGCCGGCCGCATGCATGACAGCATGGTTCTGAACGACGGTGTACTTGCCGGATGTCGCGTCATCGAGCGTGACAGTGAGAACGGTGACCGTGGCACCATGCTGGTACTGCGAGATGACAAGCGTCTTGCCGCCGTTGGTGACCGACTGAGAGAAGGCACCTTCGACCTTGGTGGACGTGCCGTAGCCGGCGCCCGTCAGCAGGACCGAACCGGCGCCGTCCGCACCGTAGGAATGCGCCAGCGTGCCCTTGACGTTCGCAGCATCGACATCGTCGCCGGTGCCGCCGGCGTTACCGCCGGACAAAGCGTCGTCGTCGAGCTTGACCGTGGCATTTTCAGAGACCGTCGGCGTGTCGTCGTCGATATCGATCTTGAGCGTGCCGTTGACGGTGTCGCCATCGTCATCCGTCACCTGGTAACTGATGGTGAAGGTCTGGTTGTTTTCATCCGCGCCTGCAGCATGCAGCACAGCGTGGTTCTGAACGACGGTGTACTTGCCCGATGTCGCGTCGTCGAGCGTGACCGTCAGGACGGCTACCTTTTCGCCGTGCTGGATCTGCGAGATGACGAGCGTCTTGCCGCCATCGGAGATCGACTGTGTGTAAGCACCTTCGGTCGTGGCCTTGGTACCGAAGCCAGCGCCCGTCAGCAACAGCGAGCCGGCGCCGTCTGCACCGTAGGAATGCGCCAGCGTACCGGTAACATTCTGCGAATTGACATCGTCGCCAACACCGTCGGCGTTACCGCCAGCCAGCGCATCGTCGTCGAGCCTGACCGTGGCGTTGTCGGACACCGTCGGCGTGTCGTCGTCGACATTGATCGTCAGCGTGCCGTTTGCCGTGTCGCCGTCGCCGTCCTTCACCTGGTAGGTGACGGTGAAGATCTCGTTGTTTTCATTGCGGCCGCTGTCGTGCATGACCGGGTTGTTCTGCACGACCGTGTACTTGCCGGACGTCGTGTCGTCGAGCGTGATCGTCAGGACGGCCACCGAGGCGCCGTGCTGGATCTGCGAGATGACGAGCGTCTTGCCGTCGGAGCTGACCGACTGCGAATAGTTGCCCTCTCCACGAACCGACGTGCCGAAACCGGCGCCCGTCAGCAGGAGCGAGCCGACACCATCGGCGCCATAGGAATGCGCCAACGTGCCGGTGACGTTGACAGCGTTGAAGTCGTCGCCGTTGCCGCCGGGGTTACCGCCCGCGAGTGCATCGTCGTCGAGCTGTACCGTGTTGTTGGACGAAACGATCGGGCTGTCATCGATGACGCCGATCGTGAAGTTGGTGGTGATCTTGTCGCCGTCGCTGTCGCGGACGATGGCGTTGAAGGAGAGCGACAGGACATCTTCATTAGCAGCACCCGATGCCTTGACCGGATGGTCGAGCGTGCCGGACAAAACGAAGTTGTAGGCGCCGCTACCCGTATCGGAGAGCGAAACGGTGAAGACAACGTCCTTGCCGGCATAGGCGGTGAGCACCGTGCCATTGGCCGACAGTGTATAGGTCAGATGCTCGCCGCCGGAGGTCAGGTTGGCGGGCGAGATCGTCTGGTTGCCGCTCTTGATCGAGAAAATCGCGGCCGCTTCGCTATTCGTCAGATCCGTCGAGCCGACAACCGTGCCGAAGACGACGGAGCGATCGCCGAGACCGCCGACGCCGCCATTGATCACGGCGTTGGCGCTGTCGGAGCCCCAGAAGATGTTGAGCGAGCCACCAGCCGAATTGCCGGTGACGTCAACGTGGTGGCCGAAGAATTCGTAATCGCCGTCGACGCCGGGCGAGGTATCCTCGTTGCCGCCCTTCAGCGCTTCTTCCTCGACGTAGCGGGTGATGATCTGGCCGATCGCCACCGGCACGTCGTCGACCACGGAGATCGAGAAATCGACATTCTTCGGGTCGCCGTCGGAATCGGTCGCAACCGTGTGGAAGGTCAGCTTCAGCGCGTCGTCGCCCTGAACGTTCTGGTCGAGCGAGCCCTGTAGCTCGAAATTGTACTTGCCTGTGCCGTCATCGCTGATGGTGACGGTGAAGATGGTTTCGCCGTGGGCGGTTGCAACCAGCTTGGTGCCGCCATCGGTCAGGCGGTAGCTCAGCGCCTGTCCCTCGGAGGTGAGCGCAATCGCATTGCCGAGACTATCGACGGCCGAGACGACGCCTGCGTGGCTTTCGGCACCCGTCGTTGCGAAGACCAGCGAGCGGCCGGCACCATCATTGGCGCCCGGCTTGTCGTAGTTGTCCGCGCCCCAGGAAATGTTGAGATTGCCGGATACCTTGGTGGATTCCGGCCATGCATCATTGCCGCCACGCAGGTCGTCTTCGTTGACGCTGGCGCTGTCGGACTTGGTCCAAGAGATGACGTCGTCCTTGACGTTGATGGTCAGCGAGCCATTGGCGGTGTCGCCGTCGCCATCCGTGACGCGGTAGCCGATCGTGAACGGCTGGTCGGCCTCGCCGTTGCCGGCAGCATGCTGGACGGGGGCCAGCTGGGTGACGGTATACTTGCCGGAAGTCGTGTCTTCGAGCACGACGCTCAGAATGTTGACCACCGTGCCGTGCTGGATCTGCGAAATCACGATTCGGCTGCCGTCTTCCGAGACGGTCTGGAAGAACGAACCCTCGCCGGAGGCCGACGCGGCGAAGCCTGCCGTTGTCAGGACGAGCGAGCCGACGCCGTCGGCACCGTAGGAGTGGCCGAGCGTGCCCGTGGTGTTGGCGATCAAAGGCTCGCCGTTGCCCTTGAAGGAGCCGTCGTCAAGCTGCACGGCGCCGTTCGCGGAGACGATCGGGCTGTCGTCGATGACGCCAATGGTGAAATGCGTGGTGATCTGGTCGCCATCGGCATCGCGCACGACGGCGTTGAAGGCGAGCGAGAGGACGTCCTCATTGCGGGCGCCCGATGCCGTGACCGGGTGATCAAGCACGCCGGACAGTACGAAGCTGTAGCCACCGGCACCGGTGTCGGTCAGCGTTACGGTGAAGATGGTCTTTTCGCCGGCGCTGGCGGTCAGAACCGTGCCGTTCTCCGACAGCGTGTAGGTAAGCGTCTCGCCGCCAGACTTCAGGCTGCCGAGGTCGAGGGTCGTTTCGCCGCTCTTGACCGTGAAGAGAGCGGATGCCTCTCCGGTCGTCATAACCTTCGAGCCATCGACCGCGTCAAAAACAACCGAGCGGTCGCCGAGACCGCCGACGCCGCCGTTGGCGACGGCATTGCCGTTGTCGGAGCCCCAGGAGATATGCAGCGAACCGTTCGTCTCGTTGGTCGTCGGGTTGAGGTGGCCGCGACCCGGATAATAGCCATCGGCATCCGGCGAGCCACGACCGGGACGGTCGTCCTCGTTGCCGCCGGTGAGTTCTTCTTCTTCGACATAGTGCGTGCGGATCTGGCCGAGCGCAGTGGGAACGTCGTCGGTAACCGAAACGGTGAAGTCGACGTTAGCCGGATCGCCGTCGGAATCGGTCGCGACGACATGGAAGCCGATGCCGAGGCTGTCCTGGCCGGCAGCCGGATGATCAAGCGGGCCCTGCAGGGTGAACGTGTAGCTGCCGCTACCGTCGTCGTTGAGGCTGACCGTGAAGATGGTTTCCTTGCCTGCGCTTGCAGTCAGCGTGGTGCCGTCTTCCGACAGGGCGTAGGTGAGCGCGACGCCATTCGACGTCAGCGGCAGGGCCGAAGTGACTGCGGATTCAGCCGAGGCGAAGACGAGCGAGCGGCCGACGCCGTCATTGGCACCTTCGACGTCATAGTTGTCGGCGCCCCAGGAGATGTGAAGATCGCCGGAAGCAGTCGTGGATGACGAGGAGACGGCCTCGCGCAGCAGAACCGGCGTTTCACCGCCGTTGCCGAGATTGTGCTCATTGACTGTCGTATTGCTATCTTCGGACGGGCTCCAGGCGATGACGTCGTCCTTGACGTTCAGTGTCAGTGTGCCGTTTGCCGCGTCGCCGTCCTTGTCCTTGACCTGGTACCCGATGGTGAAGGCTTGGGTGTTTTCGCCTTGGCCGAGCGCGTGCTGGATCGCTGCGTTCTGGACGATGGTGTAGATGCCGGAGGTGGTGTCGCTCAGCGTGACGGTCAGAACGGTGACGTTCGTACCATGCTGGACCTGCGAGATCACGATGCTGCGGCCGTCGGCGCCCACAGTCTGGAAGAAGGAGCCTTCACCAGCAGCCGTGTTGGCGAGACCAGCCCCCGTCAGCAGAACGGAGCCGATACCATCGGCGCCAGAGAGAAAGCCGAGCGTGCCAGTGGTGTTCAAGAGCGTGGCTTCGCCGTTACCGCCGGGCAGCGAGCTGTCGTCGAGCAGAACCACGGCGTTGGCAAGCGCAGTCGGCACATCGTCGTTCAGATCGGGCGTGCGCTCGGGCGCGCTGTCCGCCTGCTGCGTATCGGCCAGCAGCGAAGCGAGCTGCGTCGGGTCGCCGGCGTTGCCCTGGATCGAGTCCTGGAAGTTGGCGCCGGAGCTCGAGGGGGAGGAGCTGGCGGAGTAGGAGCCGTCGGGGCCGGCGGCGACGTTGATGTTGCTCTGCTCGAGAGCGGCGATCACGGCCTGCTGGGGAAGCTCGACTTCGCCGAGCAGGAAGGTCGGAACGTGGAGCGCGCCGTTGACGATGACGATCTCGGTGCCATCGGCCTGGACAAGCACGAGGTCGTTGCCGCGGACGTGGATATCGTCGATCGCGGTGCCGGCCGGCAGATGGGCGATGTTGTTCTGATCCGGGACAACCTGGCCGGCGGGTGCTGCGGCGGCTGCCTCTTGAGCTGCGGGCAAGCGGCCGGTCGTTTCAGTCGACTGGGCCCCCTGCTGGTCGCTTGGCTGAGTGGTTCCGGCCTGTGCGACCTCGACGCCATCACGGGCGGAAGTCTGCAGGCGAGCGTCCTGATGAATATCGGAGATCAAGTCATGCGATGCGTTTTCATTTTCAACGGCAGAGATGCGAGAATCTTCGATAGACATACAAAATACCCCAATGAGAAACTGAGGCCAAATAATTCCGCCGAAGATACAAAAGCAATACTGCCCTATAGGCGCCGATATAGCCGGTTATGCATCCACCCAGAAATGTTTAAGAACGGTTAACCGCAAAACCGCTTAGTCGGTAAAATTCTAATAAAAATAGAACGATAGAGGCTATTCGGCCACAGCAAAGCGGCCCCGTTTCCGGGGCCGATTCGAGCGTGTTTCGGGTGTTCGCAGGCGGGCTTGCGAGGCCTTAGCGGGCCGGCGCCACGAGGCAGAAGAAGGCGCCCTGGGGATCGATCGCCTGTATGACCCAGCTGCCGCCGGGCACTTCCATCGGGCCGTTGACGACCTGGCCGCCGCCGGCCTTGACCCGCTCGATGGCGGAATCGATGGCGGGCACGTTGAAGTAATAGGCCCAGGCCGGCATCGGCACGTTCTCCGGCTTGGTCATCATGCCGCCGACGGGCGTGCCGTGTTCGGCGAAGATGCGGTAGACGCCCATCGGGCCCATGTCGAAATCATGGTCCTTGGTCCAGCCGAAGAGCTTTTCGTAGAAGGTGAAGGCCTCACCGCCATCGCCGGCATAGAGTTCGCTCCAGCCGAGCGTGCCGGGCGCGCCCATCGCGGCCTCAGGCGGAGGGCTGTCCATCGGCGCCGGCGTCATGATGCAGATCACGGCGCCATGCGGGTCGGCGACCACGGCGAAGCGGCCGATCTCGGGGATATCTTCCGGCGGGCGGCGGACGGAGCCGCCATTGGCGGCGAAATCCCGGGCGCTCTGATCGACATCGTCGACCGCGACATAGCCGGTCCAGTTCGGCGGGATGCCGGTGCCTTCAAGCTCGGCGGGAAAGACCATCATGCCGGCACGGCCGACGCCATCCGCCTCGAAGATATTATAGGGCGGCATGCCGGGGACGGCCATTTCGCTGGTCGTCCAGCCGACGACCTTCGTGTAGAAATCCTTGGCGCCCTTGGTATCGGGCGTCATCAATTCGCACCAGATGAACTTGCCGTGGGTCTCCGACATCGTGATCTCCCTTTCACGTTCTTCGTTGCGTCGATACAGGCGTGATGATCTCAGGCCGCCATAATCCTGGGTATCAGTGGCAGCAGGATGACGTCTTGGGCGCTTCAGCATACTCGTCGTGGCGCTTGACGAAGTTCATCGTCGAATCCTCGTTGCGGCCCTTTGGCGCGCGGTCGAGGATCATCAGCGTGCCGATCAGCTCTTCCGGGCCGCGAGCGTAGCTGGAGTATGTGTGGAAGATCTCGCCATTCTCGTTTTTATAAAAAGCGCTCAATCCCGGCAGTTCGTCATTGGCATCTTCCGGCGGGATCGAAGTAAAGTTATAGAATACCTTGTCCTTGCCGAGATCTTCCGGGCTGAACGACACGTGATAGTCGAAGTTGAAGTCGCTCGATGCCGAGGATACCCAGGGGAACTTCCAGCCCATCCTGGTCTTATAGGCCTCGATCTTGGCGACGGGGGCGCGGGAAACGGCGACCCAGGTGACATCGTGGTTGTTCAGGTGCGGCAGCGCGCCATCGACATGGTCGGACAGGAATGAGCAACCGGGGCAGCCGGCCTCCCAATCGGGACCGAGCATGAAATGGTAGATGATCAGCTGGCTGCGGCCATCGAAGAGCTCGCTGAGCGATCTCTTGCCATCGGGCGTGTCGAAGGCATAGTCCTTCTCGACTTTGACCCAGGGAAGCGCCATGCGCTCGGCATTGAGCTTGTCCCTCAGATGCGTTGCTTCCTTCTCCTTGAGAAGCAGCGCGCGGCGGGCTTCGAGCCATTCTTCGCGGGAAACGACTTGGTTCTGCATCGTGTGCGCCCTCCTCCGGCGCGACCGAGACGGTCCATTCTCCTTTTCCTTGACTATATATATTGATATCAATAGAAATTGGACATGTCAAACGCTACCGAGATTCCTTTCGCGACGACGCTTCTGGTGCGCGACACTTGTCTCTGCCTGCACGCACAGCGGGCCGCCAGAGCACTTGCGCGGCTGTTCGACGATGCGCTGCGGCCGGCGGGGCTGACCAATGGGCAATTCTCGCTGATGATGTCGCTGAACCGGCCGGAGCCGCCGCCGATGGGGCCGGTCGCCAAGCTGCTTGCCATGGACCAGACGACGCTGACGGCGGCGCTGAAGCCGTTGCAGCGGCGCGGTTGGGTCGAGGTGTTTCCGAACCCGAGGGACAAGCGCGGACGGTTGCTGCGGCTGACGCCCGAGGGTATGCGCGTGTTGACCGCCGCGCTGCCGATCTGGGAAAGCACGCATGCGGCGCTGGAACAGACGTTGCCCGAGGGCAATGCCGAGCGGCTGCGGCAGGATTTGCAGGCGCTGGCCTAGCTCCGCGCTGCGATGCGTGGGTCGCCGCCGAAATCGGCGCGGGTAAACCCAATTCTCGCTTTCGGAAATTCGCAGAGCGCCTGGACGCCTGATGCGGAGAGGCGCAGGCGCCATGTCTGGCGCTCGACGGGTTCGCGCGCGGCAAAGGCCGATGCGGTGAGCAGCGCGATATTGCGGTGATGGCCGGGATCGCGGACCGAAGCGTAGAGGATCGCCTGACAATCAGCCTCGCGGGCGGCATCGGCCAGCGCCTGGCAGGGCTCGTAGCGCTGCGGGTCACTCCAGACCGCATGATCGCGGTCGAGCGGCGGTGTGGTGAGGTCGATCGCGCGCGGCGCCTCGATGGCTGCTGCAAAGGCGGTGTATTCGGCGGCGTTGGCGGGAAACGGCGTCTCCGGGGAATCGACGAAGAACAGCAGCCGGTAGAAAGCCATCTCCGATATCGCGGTCTCGACTGCTTCCGACGCGTAGTAGACGCCGAGCGTGCGCCCTGCCCGGCGGAAGCGCGAGCCGTGGGGATAGATGGCGCCGTAGCGGAAGGGTGTTGCCAGGAGATAGTCGAGGCCCTTGCATTCCGGCGGCAGGACCGGCTTGCTTTCTTCCAGCAGCGTTTCGAGCAGCGCCTGCTCTTCCAGCGTATCGACGATCTTCAGGGTCGAGATCTGATGCTGCGCCTCCACCAATCGCCAGAAGCGGCCGGAGACGGGTCGCGCTTCAGACGATAGCGCGGCGGGCGTCCAGGTAGGCGAGGACATCGGTCAATCCTGATATGCTGACGATCTTTTCGAGCGGCGTGGCGCCGAGCGCGGTGTTGGAATTGCGCAGCCATGAGCGGGCGACCGCTTCATCACCACCGACGATGGCATCCAGCGAGCGGAACAGGCGCACGAGCAGGATGGCGAGTTCAAAGGATTTCGAGCCGCGTTCGAGCAGGTAGTCCTGCCGCTTCATGCGCGATACGGTGGCTTCAGAGAGGCCGAGCACTGAAGACAGTGTGCGGGCGCTGATGCCGAGGCGCTCGGCGGCGGCAACGGCGGCCTTGGTGATGACGACGGCCTCTTGGGGATGCGTGCCTGATATCGTATGGGCGATGGCCATGGCGATTTCCTTTCCTTGGAAACAATATAGCGATTATATTTCTAATGGAAAGATGATTGGCGGGTATTCCGCCCGAAAGAAAACAACCCGGCCTGCCTGTGCGGACCGGGTTGCCAATAGTCGTGACGGCCAAGCTTACTTCGCCGAGGGGTCCTTGATGGTCTTGCCGATCGAGAAGGCCAGAAGGGCCGAGATCAGCATCAAGGCGCCGACGATGAACATCGGCATCTCGTAGAGACCCGTGGCATCCTTCACCGCACCGGTGATGTAGGGTGCCGCGAAGCCCGCGATGTTGCCCACGGTGTTGATGAGCGCGATGCCTGCGGCAGCCGCCGCACCCGTGAGGAAGCGCGAGGGGAAGGACCAGAAGTTCGGCAGCGCCGAGAAGATCGCGCAGGCGGTGAGCGTGATGGCGATGACGGTTGCCTCAGGGGACGACATCAGCAGAGCGAGCGGGATGCTGATTGCGCCGACCAGAGCCGGGATGCCGACGTGCCAGGCGCGGACGCCACGCTTGGACGCATCGCGGCTCCAGAAGAACAGCGCGACGGCGGCCGGCAGATACGGAATCGCCGTGATCAGGCCCTTGTCGAAGACGTTGAACTTGGTGCCGAACTTGGTCTCGAAGCCTGCGATGATGGTCGGCAGGAAGAAGGCCAGTGCATAGAGGCCGTAGATCAGGCCGAAGTAGATGACCGAAAGCAGCCAGACGCGCTTGTCCTTGAGAGCCTGCAGAGTCATCGAGCCGTGGCCCGAGAGCTTGCCTGCTTCTTCCTTGGCGAGTTCGCGGTTCAGCCAGTCACGCTCGTCCGAGCTCAGCCACTTGGCGGCGGTCGGGGTGTCGGGCAGGTAGAACCAGGTGATGATGCCGACGATGATCGCAGGAACGGCGACGCCGAAGAACATGATGCGCCAGCCTTCGTAGCCGAACAGGCCGTGTGCCTGGATGAGCAGCGAGGCGATCGGTGCGCCGATAACTGTGGTCAGCGGCTGGGCCAGATAGAAGAGCGCCAGGATCTTGGCGCGATGGCGGCCGGGAACCCAGGTGCTGAGATAGAGGATGGCGCCGGGGAAGAAGCCGGCCTCGGCAACGCCGAGCAGGAAGCGCAGCGAATAAAGGCCGGTGACGCTGCTGACCCAGGTGAAGAGCATCGCAACGACGCCCCAGGTCACCATGATGCGGGCGAGCCAGCGGCGGGCGCCGTATTTGTGGAGCGCCAGGTTGCTGGGGATTTCCAGGACGATATAGCCAACGAAGAAGATGCCGGCGGCAAAGCCGAACTGGGCCGCGGTCATGCCGAGGTCCTGCGTCATCCCGTTCGGGCCGGCAAAGGAGATTGCCGTACGGTCGAGGAAGTTGATGAAGAACATCAATGCGATGAAGGGCACCAGGCGAATGGAGATCTTGCGGATCGCCGATTTTTCGACCTGCTGTTCCTGGTCTGATAGTTTAAACGTCGCGTTCACATAGTCCTCCCGACAAGACCGCTGCGGCCCATCGAGCCTACGAGTGCGACTTGCGCTATGCAGCCCCGCTGTGTCGGGAATGCTGGATGTTGATCTCTAGCCCTACCGCGAAAGTCGGTCTCCTATGTCCGATACTTGTGCAACTGATCGCGCCCGTTTACCGAATGCGCCTTGCTGCACGAGCCCCAACGGACATGCCTCCTCCCCTAGCGAGCAACATATTCCTGTCAAATTCGCCACCACTCGTCAACTGGTATGATGAGATAGTGAGCATTCTTTAACAGAATATTAGAACATGTTCAAAATCCGGGTGCGCTGAATCGCGCCCGTAAACAGCAAAAAGCGCCGCACTCCGAAGAGCACGACGCCTTTGGCAATCGGTATCGGGTCCGGCCTGATCAGGCGACGGTCACCGGCACTTCCGTGGAGGTGCGCATGGCGTGGCTGTAGGGGCAGACGATGTGGGCGGCAGCGGCCAGCTTTTCAGCGGTCGGCTTGTCGAGGCCCGGGATATGGACGGTCAGCGCAACTTCGATGCCGAAGCCGCCGCCATCTTCACGCGGGCCGATGCCGACGGTGGCCGATACGGTCGTGTCTTCCGGAATCTTGACCTTCTGCTGGCCCGCGACAAATTTCAGGGCACCGAGGAAGCAGGCCGAGTAGCCGGCCGCGAAGAGCTGTTCCGGGTTGGTGCCGGTGGCTCCGTCGCCGCCAAGTTCCTTCGGAACCGTCAGCGTGACATCGAGAACGCCGTTTTCGGAAACGGCGCGGCCTGCGCGGCCACCGGTGGCGGAAGCTTTGGTTGTGTAGAGGATCGGCATGTCAGTCTCCTTCGTTGGGGTTGGATTTTGTATATCGCGCAATTAAATTGTACGCAAGTAAATTTTGCAAATTGCATTCGAAATCCGAAAAGACGACAATGCGGTATCGGGGAAAGACGATGACGAAAGCGCAGATGGCCCAAACGGCGACCAAGACGATGAAAATTCCGGAAGAGGAAAAGCGGCTGGAGCGACAGCTCTGTTTCGCGGTCTACTCGACGGCGCATGCCTTCACGCGCGCCTACAAGCCGATCCTCGACAAGGTGGGCCTCACCTATCCGCAATATCTCGTCATGCTGGTTTTGTGGGAGAAGTCAGCACTGCCGGTGAAGACGATCGGCGAGCAGCTCGATCTCGATTCGGGCACTCTGTCTCCGCTGTTGAAGCGCCTCGAGCAGAGCGGGCTCATCGTGCGCACCCGCGACCCCAAGGACGAGCGGCAGGTGATCGTGACGCTGACATCTAAGGGCGACGCGATGCGCTCGCAGGTGGACGACATCATGGGCGAGATCGGCCAGGCGATCGGCTGCACGCTCGAAGAGATGGCCGATATTCGCGAGAAGCTGCAAGGCCTGCGCGGCAATCTGACCGAGACGCGCTGACGCCTCCGATCCCCTCAACCCGGGCCGACAGACGGGTTGACTCCGAGGGATAGTTTGCGAATTTTATAGTCGCGACGCCTGTTCGCGCAGTTCAGTCGGGAGGAATTGCGAGATGTCATGCCCAAACCACGCACCATGTGCCTCACACCCGATCTTGTCCAACTCTGCTATCGCGAAGAGGTCGATCCCGGCCCGGATCCGCGCCGCACGACGCTGACGGACGACGACTTCGCCGCGCTCACCGCGCGGCTGACGGAAGAGAGCGGCGACGAGCCGCTCTGGGTCTTCGCCTACGGATCGCTGATCTGGAAACCGGAATTCGAGTTCGTCGATCAAAGCCGCGCGACGGCTCTCGGCTGGCACCGCTCCTTCTGTCTTGAGATCAAGAGCTGGCGTGGCTCGCCCGAGCAGGCAGGCTTGATGATGGCACTCGATCGCGGCGGGCAATGCGATGGCATGATGTACCAGCTGCCTCAGGGAGACCGGGCCGCGCAGATTTCCCGGCTGCTGCGACGCGAGATCAGCGACCGCGAGCATATCGACACGATAAGGTGGCTGCCGGTGAAGACGCCGGAAGGCCGAGCCCGGGCGCTGGGTTTCTGGATCGGGCCGACGGGCAACCGTATCTACCGCAAGCAGCCCCTGCCCCTGGTGGCCGCCACGCTGGCGCGCGCCTGCGGCTATGTCGGCTCCTGCGCCGAATATCTCTACAACACCGTCACCCATCTGGAGAATTTCGGCATCCACGACCGAAACCTCTGGCGCCTGCAGGAGCTCGTCGCCGCCGAGATCCGCCAGATCCACGGGATCGAACAGCCGACGGCATAGAGGGTTGCCGCAGCCCGGCGATGGCGGCCTTACGACCCAGCCTCGCGCAATGACTTCATCATTTCTCGCAGGCCCCTGCTCAGATGCTTGTCGCGGCGCACGACCATTCCGAGCTTGCGCACGAGCGGCGGGCTGACGGGTGCGGTTTCGAGGAAGCCGGCGCGGTCGCGCTTCAGCGCCAATCCGGGCAGGATCGACCAGCCGAGGCCGGCCGCCACCAGCTCCTTGATGGCCTCGACGCTGCCGAACTCCATGACAGGGCGAGCGACCAGACCGGCCTGCCCCATCCATTCATCGATGGTCCGCCTGGTATTCCCGCCGTCATAGAGCAGCAGTGGCTTGGTGTTGATGAAGGCCGCGTCCGGGCCGCCATGCGGGATGGTCGAGCCGCACGGCGCGACCACCATCAACTCGTCGTCATAGAATGCCTCGACCTCGAAGGACCGGCCGGGCGCCGGCAACGTCACGACCGCGACATCGAGCGCATTGGTTTCGAGATCGCGCAGGATGTCGTCGGTGTTGCCGATGCGGACGGTGATTTCGAGCCCGGGCATCTTCTTCCTGGCGCGCGAGATCGCCAGCGGCAGCAGATGGATTGACGCGGTGGCGCCGCTGCCGATGCGCACACGGCCGCTCTCGCCATTCCTGTGCGGCGCCATCGCCTCCTCGGCATCGGCAAGCTCCCGCATGATCCGCCGCGCATAGTCGAGAAATTCGAGACCGGCCGCCGTCGGCTGCGCCCGGCGTCCGACGCGCTCGATCAGGCGCACGCCGAGGCGCTGTTCCAAGAGCTTGATCTGCAGGCTGACCGCGGGCTGGGTCACACCCGCCTTGTCGGCGGCCGCCGTGAAGCTTCCGAGTTCGGCGATGTGAATGAAGGTCTGCAGCTGATCGAAGCCGAATGCCATGCGAATTTTCTCTTATGGTTTGCATAAGATGCATAAGCTTCATTGCGGGATATATCCAGCGCATTGTCGGGACAGGCCAAGACGGAGACAGAAGAGATGGCGACCGACACATCGGACGAAAGAGCAAGCCAGACGCGCGTGCCGGCACTGCTGGCAACGCTTGCGGAGGCGGCGCGAAACCTCATCGAAAGCATCGAGACACGCTGCAGGAAACGACGCGGCAGGGCGGCGCTCAGCGAGCTGACCGACGACGAGCTCAA
Source organism: Hyphomicrobiales bacterium (assembly GCA_900467745.1). GTDB lineage: Bacteria > Pseudomonadota > Alphaproteobacteria > Rhizobiales > Rhizobiaceae > Rhizobium. The sequence goes on along the minus strand of UBQW01000009.1, from coordinate 30,659 downwards.
GGATATCGGCGTGTCGCGCGCAGACGCGATGACGGAAGCGGCGAAATCGGCGTTCTGGGGATAAGGATGGCTTGGAGCGCCTGAAGCACGCAGCCGTGGGGCCGGCGCGAAAAGTCTCTCCCCTGATCGGGGAGAGACGAAGACAGTGACTTACTGCTTGACGACGATCGGCGCCTTGGTCGGCACGCGGTCGTAAAGGTCGATGATGTCCTGGTTGAGCAGGCGCACGCAGCCCGACGATACGGCCTTGCCGATCGAGCGCCAGTCCGGATTGCCGTGCAGGCGGTAGAGCGTGTCCTGGCCGCCCGAGAAGATGTAGAGCGCGCGGGCGCCGAGCGGGTTCTTCAGGCCCGGCTCCATGCCGCCGTTCTCGATCGAGTATTTCACGAGTTCCGGCTGACGGGCGACCATCTCATTCGGTGGCTTCCAGCGCGGCCACTTCTGACGCCACTGGATGACGCCATCGCCCTGCCAGGCGAAGCCTTCGCGGCCGATACCGACGCCGTAGCGCATCGCGGTCCCGCCCGGCTGGACGAGATAGAGGAAGCGCGAGGGGGTATCGACGACGATGGTGCCGGGGCGCTCGCCGGTCGGATCGATGACCTGCTGGCGATAGTAGCGCGGATCGATCTGCTGGTAGGGAACCGGCGGAATGAGGAAGCCGCCATCCTCGACCGGGCCGTACATGACAGCGAGCTCGGCATCGGTGGGCGCCGGCGTCGTCTGGAAGGCACGGATGGGGTTCGGGAATGCCATTGGCTGGCCGTACGACGGGCTCGTGCCCGAGGTGGAGGCACACCCTGCCAGCGCCGAGGCCGCGGTTACCGCTGAAAGCGATAGAAAGTTGCGGCGGGATATGGATTTGTCAAAGCTCATAACGAGGGTCAATTTTCCTTAAGCGCGGAAACGGCGAACGTCGTTTCCTGGAGGGTTGTTCAACGCTAGTCACAATTCAAGGAAACTATCCCGTTATGCTAAATAAACCAGAACCTCACGAAGACGTGTGCCCGCTTGTGGCGACGTTCTCACGCCGCCTGTTGCGCGGCTACATCACAACGATCTCGGACTTCGCCGAAACGCGGTCGTAGAGATCGATGACGTCCTGGTTCATCATGCGCACGCAGCCCGACGAAGTGGACTTGCCGATCGACTCCCAATCGGGCGTTCCGTGGATTCGGTAAAGCGTATCCTCGCCATTCTTGAAGATATACATGGCGCGCGCGCCGAGCGGATTTCCAAGGCCGGGGTTCATGCCGCCATTGGCCGCCGAAAACGAACGCACGTCGGGCTGGCGCTTGACCATCTCATCCGGCGGCGTCCAGCGCGGCCACTTCTGCTTCCATTGGATGACACCACGGCCCGACCAGGCATAGCCTTCGCGGCCGAGCCCGACGCCATAGCGCATGGCCTTGCCATTGGGCTCGATGAAATAGAGATGCTTGGTCTTGGTATTGACGACGATGGTCCCGGGCTTTTCGGTCGAGGGGTAATCGACCTCCTGGCGCATATATACAGGATCGACGCGGCTGACGGGAATGGCCGGCAGCGTAAAGTCGTTGTCCCTCACCTCGCCATACATGGCCGCGCTGACGGGATTGATCAACGGCATGCCGTAGGTGCGCATCTGGGTGGCGCCGGGGATGCCATAGGTCTGGTTGTAGATCGTCGCTGGGACGCCGGGGCGCTGCGGGATCGGCGCGTTGACCGGGCGGACGCGATCGGGATCGATGCCCGGCGGCTTGTAGAACACAGGATAGGTTTCCTGCACGAAACGGGCCGGATCGGTGGCGCCGGTATCGGGCACGAGAATGTTGCAGCCGCCAAGCGACAGGGCCGCCAACACAAGCCCCGACATGGCCGACAACCGGCTTAGACCCTTCATGAAACCACCCTCATCGATATCAGCGACATTTATAGCTGTCGCGAGGATGGCATGCGCGGCTGGCGCGAAGCTGGCGATGACGGCCAGCCAGCGACCTAACGCGACTGATTAAGCCGCCACGCCGTGGAAGAAGCGGATGCTCTGCTCGATTTCCTCGGGCAAGGCGGATGTATGGCCGCCCTTGGCCGTATCCGTCTCGATGCGAACGCCGCCGGAGCGCGCGCGGCTGGCGAGCAGACCGGCGCGGTCGTTGAAATGCGATTCGTCCGTGCCGTGGACGACGCGCACCGGGCACTTGAAGCTCTGGGCGTAGCACAACGCCGTGCGCACCTCGAACTCGTGGGTGTTGTCGTCGTCGAAGCGTATATCCTGCGGATAGCGATTGAAAAAGCGGAAGGCGTCGGGATTGCCGGAGATCGGGGCTGCCGCGCGGAACTTGTGGGTCGACATCGAGGCGAGCATTGTGAGCGTGCCACCGATGCTGTGGCCGGCGATGAAAAGCCGGTTCGCATCGACACCCGGCAGATGCGCCAGGCGATCGGCGGCGGAGAGCACGTCGTCCACCTCGTCGTAGAAACCGGAGAAATTGCCCGCCTGGCCGTTTTCGCCGCGCACCGAGGGCATCAGCACCACGAAGCCGGCATCGATATAGGGCCCCATCAGGTTCCAGTGGCCGACGCCCATGGCATTGCCGCCATGCAGGAAGAGAATGCCGGGCTTTGCCTTGCGCTCGCGCTTGTACTTCGAGACCCAGGCAACCAGCTCCAGCTCACCGCCATAGCCGGAGCGATAGAAGATCTTCTCGGCATTGGCCGGCGCATCGAGCGGCTCGTACTTGTCCGGCGCCGGGCCCTTTTCGAGCAGCCGCGTGCGGAAGCGCTTGCGCACCTTGGCGTAATCGCGGGTGATCAGGCGCGGCTCGGGGGGAACGTCAAAGGCATTGGCGACACCGGGAAGAGCCGGAAGAACAAGAGCGCCCGCAAGCCCGCCAAGAAGCAGGCGGCGCTGGCGCGAAAAGGAATGGTCGTTGTCTGATGTCATATCACTCTTCCGTCTTCCCCGGCATGATAGATGCTTGCACCCTCGACGCATCAACGCCAAGACACATTGTGTTGAGGATGCACAGTCGGATGTATTTTGCATCAGGAAAATGCGGGATGGGGGAGAGATCATCGAGAAAATGGTAACTTGAGGACCGCCCCTACCCCGCCTTCGCATCGATCATCGCCACCAGCGTCGTCAGCCTGTCGGCCTCATAGGACGGCTTGTCCTGGCGCAGGCGCGAGATGCGGGGGAAGCGCATGGCGACGCCTGATTTGTGGCGGTTGGAGCGGTTGATGCCTTCGAAGGCGACTTCCACCACGAAGCCGAAATCCTTGTCGGCGCGCACGGCGCGCACCGGGCCGAAGCGTTCGGTGGTATTGTTGCGCACGAACTTGTCGAGAATCTCGAGCTCGGCGTCGGTGAAGCCGAAATAGGCCTTGCCGACGGGAACCAGCTGCTCGCCGTCTGGCGTCTCGGCCCAGACGCCGAAGGTGAAATCGGAATAGTAGCTCGAGCGCTTTCCATGGCCGCGCTGCGCATACATCAGGACGGCATCGACGTTATAAGGGTTGCGCTTCCACTTGAACCACGGCCCCTTCAGCCGTCCGGCCTGGTAGACGCTGTCGCGGCGTTTGATCATCACGCCTTCGATGACGGGATCGGGCGGGGTCGAGCGCAGGTCGTCAAGTTCTTCCCATGAGGAAAACGGAACCAGCGCGGAGAGGTCGAAGCGCTCGTGCGGCGCTTGCTCGACGATTTCGCTCAAGCGGGCGCGGCGTTCGAGATAGGTCTTGGCGCGCACATCCTCCTCGCCGTCGAAGAGGAGATCGTAAGCCCTTATGAAGGCTGGGTAATCGTCCTGCATCTTCTGCGTCACGGTCTTGCGGTTGAGGCGCTGCTGCAGGTCGGAGAAGGTGCGGGTCGGGCTATTGGAGCGGGCGGTGCCGCCGACCAGAAGCTCGCCGTCGATGACGCCGTCGAAGCTGATCGAATCGACGATATCGGGGAATGCGGCTGAGATGTCGTCGCCGGAGCGGGAGTAGATCTTGCGGGTGTCTCCTGCGCGCGACAGCTGCACGCGGATGCCGTCCCATTTCCACTCGGCGGCGTAGTCGGCCGGGTCGAGCTGAGCAAGGTCGCCCTCCTCCACAGGGTTCGCCAGCATCACCGAATGAAAGATCGCCGGCGTCGCCAGCACCGGCTTGCCGCCCTTGCCCTCCAGCCAGGCAAACAGGCTCTCGTAGGGCGGCTGCAGGCCGTGCCACAAGGTTTCGATCTCCGTCACATCGGGTTCCCCGAGATCGGCCAGCGCCTGCTTGGCAAGCCTTGCCGAGACGCCGATGCGCAGCGCGCCGGTCGCGAGCTTGATGAAGGCGAAGCGGCCGGAGGCGTCGAGCCGGTCGAGCAGATCGCGGACATAGCCGCGCACCTCGGTGCGGCCGAGACCGTTCATCTCAGCCACGACCTCGCCGAGCCTCGGCTGCGCCAGCGCCGAGCGCTCGACGTCGCGCTCATTGTCCCAGACGAGCGAGATGGTTTCGGCGAGATCGCCGACGTAGTCGTAGGAGTAGCGGAAGAGCACGTCGTCGATCCGCTCCAGCGCCAGTTCGCGCAGCATGGCGGGCTTGACGTTGCGGACATCGAGCGTGCCGGCGATGGCCGCGAGGCCGTAGCCGCGATCGGGGTCGGGCGTGTCGCGGAAGTAGTCCGTCAGCAGCTTGAGTTTGCCGTTGCGGGATGGGGTGAGGACCAGGCGGTCGAGGAGGTCGGCGAAGGCTTTCATGGGTGGCCTCCGCTTGTTTTCTTGGAGGCGTTGGTGGGTGGGATACCCCCCTCTGTCCTGCCGGACATCTCCCCCACAAGGGGGGAGATCGACTCGTTGCTATGGCCTCCCCAAACAATGAGCGTGGAGCGAGCGACCGCCCCCAGCCAATCTCCCCCCTTGTGGGGGAGATGCCCGGCAGGGCAGAGGGGGATAATGCTGGCGCCAAAGGTATCGGCAGTTGGAAGACCAAATAAACCCATCACTCCGCCTCATCCTCATACCCCACCAGATGCAGCGGCTTGGCCTTGATGCCCTGCAATTCGCACCAACGGACCAGCGCCTCCTCGCGCCCATGCGTCACCCAGACTTCTGCCGGGTGAAGCTCGGAGATCGTGTCGGTCAGTTCCGGCCAGTCGCAATGGTCGGAGATGACGAGCGGCAGTTCGACGCCGCCCTGCTTGGCGCGCTGGCGCACCATCATCCAGCCGGAAGCAAAGGCCGGGAGCGGGTCGTTGAAGCGGCGGGCCCAGCGGTCGGCGAAGGCCGACGACGGGCCGACGACGACGGCGCCCTTGAACGCGGACTTGTCGCGTCCCTCGACGGTTGCCGGGCGCAGCTCGCCGAGGTCGATGCCCTGGCTGACGTAATAGTCGCAGAGACGTTCCATGGCGCCGTGGATATAGATGGGCTCATTGTAGCCGGTGTCGCGCAAGAGGCGGATGACGCGTTGCGCCTTGCCGAGCGCGTAGGCGCCGATCATGTGGGTGCGCTCGGGAAACTGGCGGAGCGACGCATAGAGCTTGGCCATCTCGCCCGCGGGATCCGGGTGATGGAAGACAGGCAGGCCGAAGGTCGCCTCGGTGATGAAGACGTCGCAGGCAACCGGCTCATAGGGGGCGCAGGTCGGGTCCGGGCGGCGCTTGTAATCGCCCGAGACGACGATGCGGGTGGCATCCTTCTCTATGGCGATCTGGGCGGAGCCGAGCACATGGCCGGCGGGGTGGAAGCTCACCTTGACGCCGTTGACCGATATCTCCTCGCCGAAAGCGGCGGCCTGCTCCGAGCCGCAGAAATCCTCGCCGTAGCGGATGCGCATGATATCGAGCGTCTGGCGGGTGGCGAGCACGTGGCCGTGCCCGGAGCGGGCGTGATCGGAATGGCCATGGGTGATCAGCGCGCGCTCAACGGGCCTGACCGGATCGACATAAAATCGGCCGTCAGGGCAATAGAGCCCCTCGGGCGCGGGATAAAGCAGCGCGTCAAATCTCATCACCATAGAGATAGCGGCTAATGGCGGAAGAACCAGAGGCCAGCATTCGACATGCCGCGTTGGAGGCCGTGGCCGATGTCTCGTATCGCGATGGCCTTCCAGCAAGCCGGGAGCGACACAGCGCCGACATGCTAACAAAGCGTAACCGCCATGCGCCAGCTGTCCCGAAACGAAACAGAAATCGCGGCATGGTTCCTGCATGGGGGAAGACCATGAACAAATCGCCGCTCCCGTCATCCCTCCTCCATGCGTCCCGCCGCAACCTCTTGCGCCTTGCCGCCTGCTCCACTGTCGCCCTGCTTGCCCCACCCACCTTCGCGGCGAGCCGGCAGCCGGATCTGCGCGGGTCGATCGACGCGGTAAAATACAAGGCCGCGCCCGATCCCGGCGATCGCAAGAGCAGCAGCCTGCAAAAGATGATCGACGACGCGTCGGCGGAGAACGTTCCGGTGTTCCTGCCGCCGGGTGTCTACAAGGTGTCGAACCTGACCTTGCCGAACAATACCCGCATCACCGGCGTGCCGGGCGCATCGCGGATCGTCTATACCGGCGACGGACGGCTGTTTACCGCCGAGAACGTCAAGCGCGTCGAGCTCTCCAATATCGTGATCGACGGGCAGAACCGCTGGCTGGGCGATAATGCGTCCGCTCTGGTGCAATTCACCGGCGTCGACGACGTCGTGATCGACAATTGCGAGATCTCGGGAAGCCGCAAGCATGGACTGCAGCTGGAACGCTGCGGCGGGCGGATCGAGCGCAGCCGCATATCGGGCGCCGCGCAATCCGGGCTCTACGCGGTGGAATCCTCCGGCCTTTCGGTGACCAATAACGAGGTGTTCGATTGCGGCAATGGCGGCATCCTGATCCATCGCTGGAAGAAGGCGACCGACGACAGCATCGTCAGCGGCAACCGGATCTACAGGATCGGCGCGACCGATGGAGGGACCGGGCAGAACGGCAACGGCATCAACCTGTTTCGCGCCGATAATGTCATGGTCGCCAACAACCATATCTCCGACTGCGCCTTCACCGCGATTCGCGCCAACTCGGCCTCCGACGTGCAGATCACGGGCAACCAGTGCCGGCGTTCGGGCGAGACGGCGATATATGTCGAATTCGAGTTCGAGGGGGCGGTGGTCGCAAACAACATGATCGACGGGGCCGCCAACGGCATCTCGATCGCCAATTTCGACAAGGGCGGCAGGCTCGCCAGCGTCACCGGCAATGTCGTGCGCAATCTCAAGCTCGACGGCCCCTACAAGCCGGATGTGAGCTTCGGCATCGGCATTGCCGCCGAGGCCGATACGCTGGTTTCGAACAACATCATCGAGGGTGCGCCAAGATGGGGCATGCAGCTCGGCTGGGGTCCCTATATGCGCAACCTGGTGGTAACGGGCAATGTTGTGGGCAAGGCGCCGGTGGGCTGCGCGGTATCGGTCGTCGATGGGGCGGGCACCGCCGTCATTACCGACAATGTGTTTCAGGATATGGCCGAAGGCGCGGTGGTCGGGTTCGAATGGGACAAGAAGATGTCGGGAGAACTGGCGGATGGCGCCGGTGGCTACGCGCATCTGACGGTCGAGCGGAATCGCGTGTCTTAAAGCATGTCGCGCAAAAGTGTGCAGCGGTTTTGCGCGACATGCGACGAGCTTTAATCCACCATCAAAAGCTTTGATTGACCCATCAGCCTTGGAAGCTTCCGAAAGCGCGCCCTACCTTCTAGGCTCGCGGCAGATTTCAAGAGGGGCACATCATCATGCTGACAATCTACGGCGTTTATCGCTCGCGCGCCTCGCGCGTCTACTGGATGGCGGAAGAGCTCGGGCTAGAGTTCACATCCGTGCCGGTGCTGCAGGCGCGGCGCCTCGACAACCCACTGGCATCGGATGCGCCGGTCAATACGCTGTCGCCTGATTTTGCCGCCATCAATCCGATGGCGATGATCCCGGCGATCAAGGACGGCGATCTCGTCATGCACGAGTCGCTGGCGATCACGCTCTATCTCGCCCGCAAGCACGGCGGCTCGCTCGCCGGCCAGGGCGTGGAGGAAGACGGCCTTCTGACCATGTGGACGATGTGGGCGGCGACCGAGGTCGAGATCCACACGATCAAGCTGGTGATGACCTACGACAACGAGAAGGAAGACACCGAGGAAGGCCGTGCGACAATCGCAGTGGCCAGCCGCTCGCTGAAGCGGCCGCTGGCGGTGCTCGAAAAGCATCTCGCCACCACCGACTATCTCGTCGGCAACCGCTTCACCGCCGCCGATCTCAACCTTGCCGAAGTGCTGCGCTATGCCCAGTCGGAGCAGGCATTGTTCGACGCGCACCCCAAGGTCGATGCCTGGATCAAGCGCTGCCAGGCCCGCCCGGCCTATATCGCCATGCAGGCGGCACGGTCCAAAGAGGCGGTGTGATCAGATAAACAGCTTCAAGGTCTCGGCCATCTCGGCGCGGATCCAGGCCTTGAAGTCCCTGACCTTTTTCGGCTCGCGCACCCCGTGCGCGGTCACGAAATAGTGGCCGAAGCCGGTTCTGGCGCGAATGCCGAATGGCGCGACCAGCTGGCCCTGCTGCAGCGCGTAGCCGGCCAGCGTCTGCCAGGCGAGCATTACCCCCTGCCCGGCGACGGCGGCATCGAGGCAGAGCGAGGCGTCATTGAAGACGTGGCGGGTTTCGAGCGCCGCACCCTCAAGCCCCGCCGCGCGCATCCAGACGTCCCAGCCAAACATCGCGCGGCCATCGATGATCGCGGGCAGCGCCAAGAGGTCGGCGGGTTCGCGCAGACGCTCGGCCATAGCGGGCGTGCAGACCGGGAACACCTCCTGCTCCAGCAACAGTTCCGCCTTCACATCCGGCCAGCGGCCATCGCCGACACGGATGCCGATATCGACATCGCAGAGCGCCGGATCGACCAGCTTCATGGTCGCGTCCATGCGCAGGTTGATGTCGGGGTGGTGTTCGGCGAAGCGATCGAGGCGATAGACCAGCCAACGTGCGGCGAAGACCGGCGCCACCGAGATCGTCAGGATGCTGTCGTCGCGGCGTTGCGCGAGCGCCACCGCCCGCGACAGATGCGCGAAGCCTTCACTCAGCGCCGCCAGCAGCGGAGCGCCCGCTTCGGTCGCCAGCATGCCCTTGGGCGTACGCTCGAAGATCGTTCGATCAAGCTGCGCCTCGGCCTTGATCACCTGCTGGCTGACGGCGCCGATCGACACACCAAGCTCCTCGGCCGCCGCCTGCAGCGAGCCCAGCCGCCCGACCGCTTCAAGCGCGCGCAGGCCGTTCAGATGTACCGAGTTCAGATTTCTCATATAGATTTTCTATATCAGAATTCCGTTATTCTCAATTGAAACCCTCCCCGCTTCGGGAGGATATTGCCCGGCATGACGCGTACATCTTCCGCCTGCCAAGCGATCACCCACCGCAGGCAGAGACCGAGAAAGCGAGGCATCCGATGCAATGGCTAAAGTTTTTCTTGAACGAAGAGACCGCCGAACCGTCTTATGGGGCGGACCCGGCAGGCGATCCGCTCTCCCATCCCGATCTTGCGCGGATGTCGCTGACGGAGCTGGCGGACTTGCCGCTCGAGCGTTGCGAGCAGTCCAGCCAAAGCCTTAAGCGGCCAGAGCTGGCGCTCTGCGCATAGGCTCCGAAATCTGCTAGTCTCTCCCGGACGGGATCGGGAGAAAGGCATGGCTGAGGATATCGATGCGATCTTCAAGCGGCTGCTGCGGCTGGTGGCCGAGGCGAAGCTGCCCGGGGTCGAGGAAGGCACGTCCTACGGCAACCATGCGCTGAAGGTCGGGGGCAAGTCCTTCGTGGCCGTCAAGGATAACGAGACGGTGGTGATTTCCATTCCGCTGGACGAGAAGGAGGCGCTGCTTGAGCTGGCGCCCGAGATCTATTTTCAGACACTGCATTATGTCGGCTGGCAGTATCTGCCCGTGCGTATCGACGTCATCGGCGATGCGGAACTGACGGATCGGCTGATCCGCGCGTGGCGGTTGCGCGCGCCGAAGAAGCTTTCGGCAAGTTATCCGCAGTGAAGCGGCTTACGCCTTCTCGCGGGCGAGCGCACGCTGCACGGCGGGGCGATCGAGCATGCGGGCGTAGTGGTCGGCCACCTTCGGGAAGCGCGCCGGGTCGACATCGTCGCTCGGCAGCCAGCCGGTCATGACGAACAGATAGGGATCGGCGACGGAGTAGCGCTCGCCCATCACCCAGGGGCCGGCAAACATGCCGTCTTCGATCAGCGCGAAGCTCTCCGCCATCGTCTCCGGCACCTTGGCCTTCATCGCCTCATGGGCGGCGGCATCATCTGCCCAGCGGCTGGCGCGGCGGCCATGGGCGTGGTTCACATGCACCGTCGAGCAGATGTAGCTGTTGAAGGCCTGCAGGCGGGCGAATTCGAAGGGGTCGTCGAGCGGCGCGAGGCCGGCGGCCGGCGCGATGGCGGCGATATAGGCAAGGATCGCCGGGGTTTCGGTGAGCACGCCCTTTTCGGTCGCAAGTGCCGGGACGCGGCCCTTGGGATTGATCTTGCGATAGGCTTCGGAACGCTGTTCGCCATTGGCGGTATCGACCCGCTTCGCTTCGAAGGGAAGGCCCGATTCCTCGAGCGCGATGAGGCTGGCGCGGGAACATGCGCCGGGCGCGAAATACAATGTCAGCATGACGACTCCTGTTTTTTTCAGGAGAGCATAGAGCGCGCGCGGGGGATTGCGAGCGAGAAAGAGAGACCGCATGCGCGGCCTCCCCGATTTGTCTCTGGCGCAGCGTCAAGCGGCCTTGGCGCAGCCCGGCACGTCTTCCAGCCGGTACCAGACGGGAATGCCGCGCTCTCTTGCAATGCGGACATCGTTGTCGGCGCCCTTGGAGTCCCCTTCCAGCCGCAGCACGCCTTCGCACAGTTGCAGCAGGCGGCCCGCGACCGGGTGGAATATGCGCTCGTAGAGATCATCGCCGACGCTTTTGCCGCCGGCGGCATGCCAGACCGGCAGGGCGACCCATTCGCCGATCATCGGCACGTGGCCGGCTTCGAACAAAACGTGCGACGGCGCTTCCAGCCGCTGCAGGTTGGCCGCCATCTTCGCCGGATCGTCACCGGTTCCGGAACGATAGGGGCCCGCAATCAAGATCAACATGTCTCTTCTCCTCAACTCCCGGCTTCATGCACGGGATTGCGTGAAAATGCATGATATTTCTTGATTGTCGAATCATTTCGTGCAAACTCAAGAAAATTCATTCAACTTCGTGAGCCCTATGCTGACCTCCCAACGCAAGACACTGATCCTCGACCTGCTACGCCGCGACGGCCAGGTGATTGCCAAGCGGGTAGCCGAGGACCTCTCCGTGTCTGAAGACACGATCCGTCGCGACCTGCGCGAGATGGCGGCGGAGGGGCTTTTGAAACGCGTGCATGGCGGCGCGATGCCGCTTTCGCCGGAGCTGCCCGATTTTACGACCCGCAAGGATGTGTCGCGCCACGCCAAGCAGCGGCTTGCGGCAAGAGCGATCGGGCTGATCAAGCCGGGACACATGGTCTTTCTCGACGGCGGCACGACGACGGCGGAGATCGCCCGGCAGCTGCCGCGCGGGCTATCGGTCACCATCGTCACCCACAGCCCGACGATCGCAGCCGAGCTCGAGCATCATCCGAGCGCCGAGGTGATCCTGATCGGCGGGAAGCTCTACAAGCATTCGATGGTTGCTGTCGGCGCCGTCGCGATGGCCGCGATATCGCAGCTGCGGCCGGACCTGTTTTTTCTGGGCGTGACGGCGGCGCATCCCGTGCATGGGCTGTCGACGGGGGATTTCGAGGAGGCCGCGATCAAGCGGCATATCGCCGGCTGCGCGATCGAGACCTATGTGCTGCTGACGGCGGACAAGCTCGACCGGGCCTCCGCCTGCCAGGTTCTGCCGGTCGCTTCCGTCTCGGGGCTGATCGTGCCTGACGATATCGACGAGGCGCAGCTTGCGCCCTATCGCAGCCTCAACGGCGCGATCCTCTCAGCATGAAGGGTGTCATGAGGCGGGCACCGAGGGTCTCGATGCGGGGGCCAAACAGGCTTGTCGCGAGTGCTGCAGAGAAGACGGCAAGGGCCAGATAGGCCAGCCGATCATCCAATGCGCCAAGCGTGAGCGCCGTCTCCAGCTTCGGTTGCCAAATGGCCAGCAGCACCGAGAGTGAGGGCATGTCGAGCAGCCGGCCGGGCATCCAGGCAAACGTCGGTGTCTGCGCGAGCGCTATCATGGCGCCATACAGGGCCGAAAGCCGGATCGCGACCCGCAGCCAGCGCCAGGAGCCGAGCGGCCTGCCCCCTCCATCCTCGAACGACCAGCCGATATAGGTGCAGAACACCACGAGGAAGGGAAAGGCCACCGGCAGGCTCTGCATGACCATTTCCGAGTTCATCTGGCCGGTCCAGACATTGGCGAGCAGGAGCGGAAACGGCGCCGAGGCGCCGAAGAGGACGAGCACGAAGAGGCACCAGAGCCAGTTCATGCCGATGTGATGAATGCGGGCGAAGGTGATGACGAGGATGATGCCGCCGGCGATGTAATAGCCAATCGGCTTGATCGTGCCGGTCATCAGCAGGATCAGCGGGCCACAGGAGCCGGCGACCCGCGCGCAGCTCGATGTCGCGACCGTTGCCCAGGTGACGTAATCGAAGCTCATGGCAAAGAACAGGAAGACCGCCAGAGCTATCAGCATCCACCAGAGATAGCGGCCTGCAAACATATCCTGCCCTCATGGCAATCGATGTACTGCGCCAAGAGTAGCTTAACCGGATGAAAGCGCACGCGCCGTCATCCGGTTCAGTTTCGCATATATTAGAGGCGACTATCTTTGATGTTTGAAATGTATCGTTCCGGCACGCTTTAATCAGAGAGTACCGCCGCCGCGCGAATGTCGCCGACGTGAATACCATTCCAGTTGTGCATACTTGAAGTCGCCAGCTCTGCCAGACCGACGCCGATGGCGCTGTCCTTGTCGAAGAAGCGGGCAAGGGCCGCGGCAACCATGCTTTCGGCGGCGCGCGCATGGCCGTCGTCGCATTTGACGGCGATCGAGATGCCCTGATCGGGAATGGCGGCGCAGAAGACGCCCTCGGCCCCGGTCTTCGCGAAGATGCGGCCGGGCTCCAACTGCATAAGCTTCGTGCAGAAGCGGCCGGTGCCGGCGACATAGAAGGGCTCGGCCATGCAGGCATCAAACAAGCGGCGCGAGGCTTTCGCGCGCAGCGGTTCGAGGCCGTTGCCGGTCGCCATCCTGGCGAAGCCATGCGCCAGCCCCTTCAGCGGCACGGCGTAAGTCGGGATCGAGCAGCCGTCGGTGCCGCAATTGTCGTGGCCGAGCACGGCGCCGGTCAGGCTTTCCATGGTGGCGCGGATCTCGCGCTGCAGCGGGTGGTCGTAACCGATATAGCCCTTGGGATCGACGCCCTGATGGACGCAGGTGCAGACGAAGCCGGAATGCTTGCCGGAGCAATTGTTATGCAGCGCCGTCGGCTTCTCCATCGTGCGGGCCTGGTGGATCAGCACCTTCTGGCTCGACGACCAGTGGCCGCCGCATTCGAGCGTTTCGACATCGCGGCCTGCGCGCGCCAGCATCGAGGCTGCGACCGCAACATGCTCGTCCTCGCCATTGTGCGAGGAACAGGCCAGCGCCAGCTCCTTGTCGCCGAAACCATAGGCTTCGGCAGCGCCGCTTTCGACCAGCGGCAACGCCTGCATGGCCTTGCAGGCCGAACGCGGAAAGGTGGGCGCCTCGACATCACCCAGCGAGAAGACGACCTTGCCATCGCCATCGACCGCGATGACGGCGCCGCGATGCCGGCTTTCGACGCGCGCGCCGCGGGTGACTTCAACGGTGACGGGATTGGTCATGAGCTTATCCTGATATTCTGAACAGGCTGTCACGCATAAATGATGGGCGCGATAAAGCAATCGGCTGCGTTATTTTTCAGCGCTAAAGACGGACCTGAAGAAAGAGTACCGACGTCACGTCGCCGATTGATATTCACGGATGTCGGCTGTCGCCGCGAACACCGCGTCCGCCGAAGAAGACAGTATCTGTCTCAAAGGCGGGTCGGTCTTGTCATAGTCCGCCAAGACGATAGCCGTTCTCGGTCGATCGATCATCGAAGAGATGTCGCCGACTTTCATATGCGCGAAGGCCACCGAAGCAAGCGCCGGCGTTACATACTCGAAAACGGCGGCGATGTTGCCGTCAACGGTTACGGCAGCATCGAGATCCCAAACCTTTGTCGTGCCACGGCATTCGACATCAAAGGCGGCACTGCTGCCAAAAGCCTCAGTGATGCGGTTCACAAAAAGCTCGCGTGAGATTTTCGCACGCTGCTTTTCCAGCGCCATCGACACATGCTCCACCGCATTGGCCGAGGCGTTTGCAATCAGAGCGACCGCGGCCGGCAGCTTGCCGCGCCCCACTTTCGAAACGAAGAAGGACCTGTGGTCATACTGGACACTGAAACGACGTGCGACATCACCGGCAACTCTCGGGTAGGTGCTTGTAGCGCCAAACATGTCTGCCGCGATCGCACCACCACCATCGTCGGACACGAAGAACTCATCGCCTTCCGGATCGAGCCTTACGACAACTGCGGTACCGTTCGGATAGTTGACGGCCGTTGTGACATAGGCGGCTCCATTCGCGACTTCGGCATAGGAAAGGGATCGCGCGACGTCATCGGCAATCTGCTTCAGGCTTTCGTTGCTCAAAGAAGCGAAGGAGACCATGGCGGAGGCGGTACGTCCTTTAAGTTGGGGCACTTCCATATCTCACTGCAGACATGAAGATACTGTGAAAACGATGCTATCGGCGCAGGTAACGGCAGTGCCAAGCCTGTCTTCGACTGCATGAAAACCTCGATGCCGCCCATGCGGTTTTCACCATAAGGATGCCACCGGTCACGGTAGGTTTCAAGCCGATGCTCTTCCGGCCCCCAATTGGGATTTCGGTGCGGCCTTCGAGGTCTCCATTCGACGGGATTGATCCTGAACATCCGTTGCGGATGGACGGGCGGCCGGACTTCGATATGACCGTAGACATCCTTTTCCCAGACATCCGCCGGCGTCATCAGCCGAACCGCGGCTCCGCCACCGAGGCGGCCGGCCAGCCGCACTGCTGATTGCCATTGCAAGGAGCCGGTCGGTCGATGCACGACGAGCTGCCAATCGGAAATCGAGTCGATTTCCTTTTCGACACCATCCACGAAATCGAGATGAGCCAATATTCGCTCGACAAGTTCAGGGGACAAGCGGACCCCGTACAGACCGATGGAAACTCCCGAAATCCATGCTGAACCGCCCCCCCGTGATGGCCCAAGAGTGGCAGGCGCGAGAAGAGAGTCAAGGTGTATTTTCGGGAGCCACAACCATAATCATCAAGGGCTAATCCGATACGCACAACGCCGCGCGCCGTGGAGGATGTATTCCTCGCGCTCGACGTCGGCGCCGAGGATGCTGCGGAAGGTTTCGAGTTCGGAGCGGCAGAAGCCGGCGCAGGCGGTGGCGGCGGCGCAGATGGGGCAGTGGTTTTCGATCAGCAGCAGCGAGCCGTCTTCTTCCTGCCAGCTATCGGCCATGTAGCCTTCGTCGCTGCGGATGCCGGCCAGCTGGCGGACGCGGGTGGGGAGATCCTTGGCGGTGATCTCGCTGCGATAGCGCGCCAGCGTCTCAGCTTCACGGGCGGCGATGACGGTGTCGAGCGCCTGGGGGCCGAGGCTCTGGACCATGGTTGCGAGAAGCGTCGCGGTCAGCTCGGCGTGGCGGTCGGGGAAGCGGGCGTTGCCTGATGGCGTCAGGTGCCAGAGCTGGCGGGGGCGGCCCCTGCCCGGCGCGGGCTCTGAGACCGCCTCGACTAATCCCTCCTCGGCCATCTTCGCCAATTGCTGGCGGGCGGCCTCGCCGGAGATGGACAGCGTCTCGCCGATGGCCGATAGGAGTTGTGGCCCTTCGGTCTTTAGCAGCATCAGGATTCGGTTGGCTGATGATTGGCGCATAGGCTGATATTTTTCCAAGCTTGTTCTTGCTTTAATAACGCGGCCGTGTATTTTTTCCAAGCTATAACTTGTAAAAAACTTTCCCAAAGACTTTCCAGGAAACATTCAAGGCATTCCGCATGAGCAGCATCGACGACGTCGCGACGGAGCGCTCCTCCGTCTTCCATCTCTTTTCAAGACCGGTCCTGGCAGCCACGCTGATGCTCGGCGGCGGCGTAACGCTCTATGCGGTCGAGGCCTACATCATGGCGACGATCGCGCCATCGATCGTGCGCGATATCGGCGGGCTGGAACTGCTCTCGTGGGTCACCACGCTGTTCGTCGCAGCCGCGGTGCTCGGCTCTATCTTCGTCGCCATGCGGCCGCGCGGCATCGGCCTGCGCACGGTTTACGTGGCCGGCGCGCTGATGTTTGCGGCCGGCAGCCTGATCTGCGCGCTGGCGCCCTCCATGCAGGTGATCCTGGCCGGACGCGCCGTGCAGGGATTTGGAGCCGGCGCGCTGGGCGGGCTTGCCTATGCATTCATCCGCTTTGCCTATCCCGAGCACCTGTGGCGCAAGGCCTCGACGCTCTATGCGGCGATCTGGGGCGTGGCGACGTTGCTCGGCCCAAGCCTCGGCGGCCTGTTCTCCGATGGCAGCACCTGGCGCCACGCCTTCATCCTGCTTGTCCCCGTGAGCGTGCTCATGGCTATCCTTGCGCCCGTGCTGTTGCCGTCGGCGCATGACGATCGGGCTCCCGGGCGCACGCCGATCACGCAGATCGCGCTGCTCCTGGCGGCCGTGCTTCTGGTCAGCATCGCCGGCACGATCGAGGCGACGCAATCGAAAGCGTTGCTGGTCGCGGCATCGCTCATCGCCGTGGTCGCCATGCTCGGCATCGAGCGGCGTAGCGAGAACCGCTTGCTGCCGACAGGCGCCGTGGCCCTCAGCATGCCGATTTCCCGCGTCTACCTGATGATGTTCCTGCTGATCCTGGTGCTGACCAGCGACATCTACATCCCCTATTTCCTGCAATCCCTGCACAATGTCAGCCCGCTGGAATCGGGATACCTCACGGCGCTCGTCGCGCTCGGCTGGACGGTGGCCGCGTTCCTCAGCGCTTCGTTCTCCGGCCCCCGCGCCAGCCGCGCGATCGTGATCGGCTGCGTGATCGAGACGGTCGCGGTCGCGGCGCTGGCGATCTTCCTGGCGCGCGACAATCAGGCAGGCAGCATCGCGTTGCTCGCCCCGGCCGTCGTCTTCATGTTCCTCATGGGGTTCGGGGTCGGGCTCGGCTGGGCGCTGCGCCTCGTCGCGACATCGGAGCAGGACAAGGCCTCGGCGGCGATCACCACCGTGCAATCGCTTGGAAGCGCATTCGGCGCAGCCTTCGCGGGCGTCATCGTCAACAGCACCGGCCTGCTTGCGCCGGGCGGCGTTGCCGGCGGCATATCCGCGGCGCATTGGCTGTTCGTGCTGATGGCGCTGCCGGGGATCGTGACGATCGTGATCTCGCTGTCGATCCAGAAGTCCGGCAACGAGACGCAAGCGACGGCAGCGGCGTGATCGTCAGACGCGCAGCATGATCTTGCCGATATGGCTGCTCGATTCCATCAGCTTGTGGGCTTCGACGACATCCTCGAAGGCGAAGGTCTTGTGGATCACGGGGGCAAGCTTGCCCTCGTCGAGCAGCGGCCAGACCTGCGACAGGAGATCGTCGCGGATGGCGCGTTTTTCTTCCGGCGTGCGCGGGCGCAGCGTCGAGCCCGTCACCGTCAGCCGCTTGACCATGATCGGCGCGAGGTTGGCCGTTTCGGCAACCGCGCCGCCGAGGAAGGCGATGATCGAGAGGCAGCCGTCCTTCGCCAGCGAGGCGAGGTTCTTCTCGAAATAGGCGGCGCCGATCATATCGAGGATCATGTCGACGCCCTGGCCGGTCTCGGCCTTGATCACCTCGGCGAAATCCTCGGTCTTGTAGTTGATGGCGCGCTTCGCGCCGAGCTTGACGCAGGCGTCGCATTTTTCCTGCGAACCGGCGGTCGCGTAGACCTCGGCGCCGAAGGCGCGGGCAAGCTGGATCGCGGTGGTGCCGATGCCGCTGGTGCCGCCGTGGATGAGCACCTTCTCACCTTCGGTCAGGCCCGCCATCTGGAACATGTTGGCCCAGACCGTGAAGTAGTTTTCGGGGAGTGCTGCCGCCTGGACGGCATCATAACCTCTCGGGAAGCGCAGTGCCTGGCCTGAGGGAATGAGGCAATATTCGGCATAGGCGCCGCCATTGGTGAGGCCGCAGACCTTGTCGCCGACTGTATAGCCGCTGACGCCGGGGCCGATCGCGACCACTTCACCTGCGATTTCAAGGCCGAGGATCGGGCTTGCGTCCTTCGGTGGCGGATAGGTTCCCTGGCGCTGCGCGACATCGGGACGGTTGACGCCGATCGCCTGGGTGCGCACGAGGATTTGCCCCTCGCCCGCCACGGGCAACGGCCCGCTCGATATGGTCATCACGTCAGGGGCGCCGAAGCGGGGCAAATCGACAAAACGCATAAGCGCAGGCAAAGACATCACCGGTCTCCTCATTCGGATAGCAGTGAGATAGTTCAGCCCCGCCGCGTTGAGAAGGGCGGAAACGCCGGAGCGTCAATTCGCCTCGCCCAGCCGATGGAAGACCAGGCCTTCCGCGCTTTCCTTCGCCAATGCCTTGATATGGGCGATGGCGGCGGAGACGCGACTGATGTCGTCGATGACCAGACCCTTGGGGAGCTCCAGAACGCCGATCGAGCAGCGCATCAGCGGGAAGAAGGCTTCGACGCCGGCGCGGTCGTGACCGCGGATGCGGCCGGCGGCGCGATCGATCTCGGAATAGAGATCCTGGGCATCGTCATGGAAATCACCGATCAGCCGATCGAGGATTTCCGTGAGTTCCTCCTTGGTCCAGCCCTGCACGCCGATGAAGAAATCATCACCGCCGACATGGCCGAGGAAGTGGCGCTCGGCGAAGAAGTAGCGCCGCATCAGGGCTGCGAAGAGCGAGATCGCGTGGTCGCCGAGGTGGAAGCCATAGGCATCGTTGAAGGGCTTGAAGTTGTCGAAGTCGCAGTAGCAGAAGTGCCGCGTCTCGTCGCTGTCGCGGCTCGCCTCGCGCATGAAATCGCGGATGGCGTGGTTGCCTGGAATGCCGGTCAGCGGGTTCTGGTCCTGCGCGGTCTTGAGCTTCTTCTCGTTCATCACCTTGATGAGCGAGGCGGCCGAGACGACGCCGGCATAGCGCATGTTTTCCGTCAACAGCAGACAGTTGGCGCCTTCCATGTTGGCGAAGATGGTCATCAGCTGCTCGGCATCGGAATCAAGGCCAACGATCGGCGCCATTTCGACGAAGTGCGAGATGGTGCGCTCATACATCTTGTTCTTCAGCAGATCGCGGCCGAACGGGTGATAGATATATTCCTTCAGATGGCGCTCGTGCAGGATGCCGCGCGGCTCGCCATTGGCGTTCAGAACGGGGAAGAAGGCATTCTGCGGATGGCGGCGGAAGACCTCGAAAACGCTGTCGATCGTGGCGTTCTCATAGACCGTCGGCAGCACTTCGATCTGCTTGCGGATGAGGATTTCGTCGAGCGACTGGTTGTTGCGCTTGCTCTTGCCGAGTTCCTGCAGATGCGGGAAGGACGGCACCAGCTCGGAGACATGCGTGGTCGGGCGCGAGATGAACCAGCCCTGCACGAGATCCACACCATACTCGCGGCAGGTGATGAACTCGGCTTCGGTCTCGATACCCTCGGCAATCACGCGGGTGCCAAGCACGTGGGCGATGTGGACGATGTTCTTCAACAGGTGACGCTTGCGCGGGCTGCCATCGATATCGGCGATGAAGTAGCGATCGATCTTCAGGTAATCCACCGGATGATCGCAGAGCAGCTTCATCTCGCCATGGCCGACGCCGAAATCGTCGATCGCCAGCTTGAAGCCGCGCTTGCGCAGCAGCGAAACCAATGCGGCGAATTCGGGAACCGAGGTGTTGTCGAAGCGCTCGGAGAATTCGAAGCAGATCGAGGATGGCGGGATATTGGCAAGCTTCAGATGCTGCAGCAGATTTTCCACCAGCTGCTCGCCATGCGGAATGAGGCGGACATCGAGATTGACAAACAGCGTCGCCGTGGCGAAATTGGGCAGCGACGCGAACTTTGCGAGCGCGCGGCTGGCCACCATCTGCTCGAGTTGCAGCAGCTGATCGCCGCGCTGGGCCTCATCCAGAATTTCCAGCGGCGAATTGAAGCCCAGGCGCTCCTGGCCGCGCATCAGCGATTCATAGCCGAAGGCAACACCGGTGCTGGCTTCGACGATCGGCTGGAAGGCGTTTTCGATAACGAGTTTGGCGAGGGTAATGATTTGATCGCTGGTGTAGCGACGAATAAGGGCAGGCTCTACGGTGGCAGCCAACGACATGCCATTCTCCACTATACGGCATTCATATTATTATTTTTCGCGCGGAGACTAGGGGCGAAGCGTCAACGAACACTTTCGCCAATGTGAAGGTTTTGTGAAAACTGGCGTTTTATCAAATGCATGCCGCAACCGCCGCACGAAGCGGCGGCCATAAGTATGCCCGCCTTCAGGCGGTGCGGCGATGCTCGTGGTCGGCGAACATGTCGGCGACGCATCTGGCATCGGCGGGGGCGCAATCGCGCGCTTTCGGCAGGCCATCGACCTTGCGGGCGGCATCCCACAGCCGGAGCGCTTCACGCACCACCTCGCTGCTGGAAACATAAGTGCCATCGTCTATCGCCGCGCGGATATCGGCCGCCTGCAGCGGAGAGATGGAAACGGTTACCATCGGCATGACATCACTCCCATTGCCTCGTGGTCTCCCATCGCCTCGTCGGGCTGCCCCGTCGAGGAACGGATACACACTCGCTTCGGCCGCCCTTCCGGTCGCGGGTGCTGGGCTTTGAGCAGCGTCGCTTTCACACGTTTGCGACCTCTGCCATGAGGTTAATTTTAGTCTTCACTCACATTCTTGTCAAAAAAGAAACAGTGCGTGATGAACAGGCTGTGAATAGCGGGCACAATCAGCGGCGGATGGCGAGGCCAAAGGCGAGCATCGACCAGCCCTGAAGCAGCAGGTCGCAAGCAAGGAACAGGCCGAGGATCCACAGGCTGTTGACCGGCCAGCCGAGCACGATGACGAAGCCCGCGAGCGCCGTGATCAGGCCGCTCAGGAGCACCCAGCCCCAGCCCCTCGACGGGCGCATGCGCCAGCCGACGAAGACGCGGAAGATGCCCGCCACCAGCAAGGCCATGGCCAGAAACAGCGTGAGCGCCGCCGATGCCAGAATGGGATTCATGAAGGCGAAGACCCCGGCCAGCACATAGAGCACGCCGCTCAGCGCCCAGAACAAGAGCTGCTCCCACTCGCGCACCTGAAAGGCGTGGGCGAGGTAGACGATGCCGCCGACCAGCATGAGCAGGCCGACGTAATAGACGGAGACGACAGTGGCGAGGAAGACGTTTGCGGCGGCGATGGCGCCGAAGACGATCAGCAGCGCGCCGAGAACGACGAACCAGACCCATTTCGACCGCAGCGCGGAGGACGAAGGCATTTCATTGGACATGTCTGTCATCATGCACCTCCCGGTTGTTCATTGAACATGGCGCGGAAACGGCGGATGGAAAGAGATATCTTACGGAAAAGGCGATCAGATTTTTATTGATTGATCAGTCAATCAAAATTATGCTGGCCGTATTGCAGGAGAAAGACCGTGCCGAAAGTCGGAATGGAACCGATGCGCCGCAAGGCGCTCGTCGATGCAGCGCTGCGCGTGATCGGGGATCACGGCTCGCTCAGCGTCACCATGTCCGAAATCGCCAAGCGGGCCGGCGTTTCACCGGCGCTCGCGCACCACTATTTCGGCAGCAAGGAACAGCTGCTGATCGAAACGATCCGCTCGCTTCTAAAGCAGTTGCGCGACGACGCGGTGACGGCGCTGAAGGCAGCCGCCACGCCCCGCGCGCGGCTTTCGGCGGTGATCAGCGTCAGCTTCCACGCCGACCAGTTCGCGCCGCAGACGATCGCCGCCTGGCTTGCCTTTTACGCCGAGGCGCAGCGCTCGGAAGAGACGCGCCGCTTCCTCGTCATCTATGCGAGGCGCCTGCGCTCCAACCTCGTCGCCAATCTGAAGCCGCTCTGCCCCGCCGATGTCGCGGAGCATATCGCCGAAGGCGTGGCCGCGATGATCGACGGGCTCTACATCCGCCAGAGTCTCGGCTCGACGCGTGTCGGCGCCGAAGCCTCGATTGCGCTGACGGAGGATTATGTGACGATACAGTTGGCCCGCCATTTGCCTCCCGACATGGACAACCGCAAGGCCGAGAACGCGGCCCCCTCATCCGGCCTTTCAGGCCACCTTCTCCCCGAGGGGAGAAGGGAAAGCGAACTCAAGCACCGCAAGGACATCTGACATGAGAGCCCAGCCCACAGCATCGCACTTCATCGATGGCGAATATGTCGAGGACGATGCAGGCACCGTGATCGAAAGCCTTTATCCGGCAACCGGAGAGGTCATCGCACGGCTTTACGCCGCCACGCCCGCCATCGTCGAAAAAGCGATCGCCGTGGCCAAGCGCGCCCAGCCGGAATGGGCGGCGATGAGCCCGACGGCGCGCGGCCGCATCCTGAAGCGGGCCGCCGACATCATGCGTGAGCGCAACCGCGAACTCTCGGAGCTCGAAACGCTCGACACCGGCAAGCCGATCCAGGAAACCATCGTTGCCGACCCGACCTCCGGCGCCGACAGCTTCGAGTTCTTCGGCGGCGTGGTCGCTGCGGCCCTCAACGGCTCCTATATCCCGCTTGGCGGCGATTTCGCCTATACCAAGCGCGTGCCGCTCGGCGTCTGCGTCGGCATCGGCGCCTGGAACTATCCGCAGCAGATCGCCTGCTGGAAGGCAGCACCAGCGCTTGCCGCAGGTAACGCCATGGTGTTCAAGCCGTCCGAGAACACACCGCTCGGCGCACTGAAGATCGCCGAGATCCTGATCGAGGCCGGCCTGCCCAAGGGGCTCTTCAACGTTATCCAGGGCGACCGCGATACCGGCCCGCTGCTCGTCAACCATCCCGATGTCGCCAAGGTCTCGCTGACCGGTTCGGTGCCGACGGGCCGCAAGGTGGCAGCGGCAGCGGCCGGCAATCTCAAGCATGTGACGATGGAGCTCGGCGGGAAATCGCCGCTGATCGTCTTTGACGACGCCGATATCGACAGTGCGGTGGGCGGCGCCATGCTCGGCAACTTCTATTCGACCGGCCAGGTCTGCTCCAACGGCACCCGCGTCTTCGTGCAGAAGGATATCAAAAGCGAATTCCTGAAGCGGCTGAAGGCGCGCACCGAGGCGATGGCGATCGGCGATCCCATGAACGAGGCAACGCAGATCGGCCCGATGGTCTCGTGGGCGCAGCGCGAGAAGGTTCTCCAATACATCGAGAAGGGCAAGGCCGAGGGTGCGACGCTGGTGGTCGGTGGCGGCATTCCAAACAATGTCTCGGGCGAAGGCTATTATGTGCAGCCGACGGTGTTTGCCGATGTGACCGACGAGATGACGATCGCCCGCGAGGAGATCTTCGGGCCTGTCATGTGCGTGCTCGATTTCGAGGACGAGGCGGAAGTCATCGCGCGCGGCAACGCCACGGAATTCGGCCTTGCGGCCGGCGTCTTCACCGCAGACATGAGCCGCGCCCACCGGGTGGTCGACCAGCTTGAGGCCGGCACGCTGTGGATCAACACCTACAATCTCTGCCCGGTCGAAATCCCCTTCGGCGGCTCCAAGCAATCCGGCTTCGGCCGCGAGAACTCGATTGCCGCGTTGGAGCATTATTCGGAGCTGAAGACGGTTTATGTCGGCACGGGGCCGGTTCAGGCGCCTTATTGATATTCGGTTGATGCCTTTTCGGCTTTGCCGTGCGGCCCCCTCATCCGCCCTACGGGCACCTTCTCCCCGCTGGGGAGAAGGGGGAACGAGACGGTGCGGCACATTCCTTCTCCCCGGCGGGGAGAAGGTGGCGGCAGCCGGATGAGGGGGCCACCGGCTCCACAAAAAATATAAGGGAACATCATGCAGCAGGCAGATTTCGTCATCATCGGTTCCGGCTCGGCGGGCTCGGCGCTTGCCTATCGTCTCTCCGAAGACGGCAAGAACAGTGTTATCGTCATCGAGGCCGGTGGGTCGGATTTCGGGCCGTTTATCCAGATGCCGGCGGCTCTTGCCTGGCCGATGAGCATGAAGCGCTACAATTGGGGCTATCTTTCCGAGCCAGAGCCCAACCTCAACAACCGCCGCATCACCGCGCCGCGCGGCAAGGTGATCGGCGGGTCGTCGTCGATCAACGGCATGGTCTATGTGCGCGGGCATGCGGAGGATTACAACCGCTGGGAGGCGCTCGGCGCCAATGGCTGGGCCTATGCCGATGTGCTCCCCTACTTCAAGCGGATGGAACACAGCCATGGCGGCGAAGAGGGATGGCGCGGGACGGACGGGCCGCTGCATGTGCAGCGCGGCGGCTTCCGCAACCCGCTGTTCCACGCCTTTATCGAGGCCGGCAAGCAGGCGGGCTTTGAGGCGACGGACGACTATAACGGCTCGAAGCAGGAAGGCTTCGGGCTGATGGAGCAGACGATCTTTCAGGGGCGCCGGTGGTCGGCTGCGTCAGCATATCTGAAGCCGGCGCTGAAGCGGACGAATGTCGATCTGGTCTACGGCCTTGCCCGCAGGATCGTGATCGAAAACGGCCGGGCTGTTGGCGTCGAGATCGAGCGTGGCGGCAAGGTCGAGGTGATCAAGGCGAACCGCGAGGTGATCGTCTCGGCCTCGTCGTTCAATTCGCCGAAGCTGCTGATGCTCTCCGGCATCGGCCCGGCGGCGCATCTGAAGGAGATGGGGATCGAGGTGAAGGCCGACCGGCCGGGCGTCGGCGCCAACCTGCAGGACCATATGGAATTCTACTTCCAGCAGGTCTCGACCAAGCCGGTCTCGCTCTATTCCTGGCTTCCCTGGTTCTGGCAGGGCGTGGCCGGCGCGCAGTGGATGTTCACCAAGTCGGGTCTCGGCACCTCCAACCAGTTCGAGGCCTGCGCCTTCCTGCGCTCAGCCCCCGGCGTCAAGCAACCGGATATCCAGTATCACTTCCTGCCTGTCGCGATCAGCTATGACGGCAAGGCGGCGGCCAAGAGCCACGGTTTCCAGGTGCATGTCGGCTATAACCTGTCGAAATCGCGGGGGAACGTGACGCTCGCCTCCGCCGATCCGAAGGCCGATCCGCTTATCCGCTTCAATTATATGAGCCACCCCGAGGACTGGGAGAAGTTCCGCCACTGCGTACGGCTCACCCGCGAGATCTTCGGCCAGCAAGCCTTCGACAAGTATCGCGGCGCCGAAATCCAGCCGGGCGAGAGCGTCCAGACCGACGATCAGATCGACGCTTTCCTGCGCGAGCACCTGGAAAGCGCCTACCACCCCTGCGGTACCTGCAAGATGGGCGCCAAGGACGATCCGATGGCGGTGGTCGATCCGGAGACGCGGGTCATCGGCGTCGATGGCCTGCGCGTCGCCGACAGTTCGATCTTCCCGCATGTGACCTATGGGAACCTCAACGGCCCGTCGATCATGACCGGCGAGAAGGCCGCCGATCACATCCTCGGCAAGCAGCCGCTGCCGCGCTCCAACCAGGAGCCTTGGATCAATCCGCGCTGGGAAGTGAGTGATCGGTAGGGCTGAATGCCCTATTTCGGTTTTGCGGCCCGTGCCTTGTCGAGCTTTGCTCTCAATTCGGCAAAGACCTCCTCGGCGGTGTAATACACGCCGGTCCGCCTTGCCTCTTCTGCGGAGGCAAGGCCGCGTGCAATGAACTGGCGGCGCTCGATCCGAGCGCGCATGGCGCCTTCGACAAAGGCCTGCAACGTCTCGCCGTCCCGCAAGACGCTTTCGGCGGCGGCGCGCAAGTCGGGCACGAGGTCGATTGCAGAGGGGCTTGCGGGTTTCACGGCATCCATCTCAGCGTTGCCATTTCCACCCAGAATGCAGGACAATCGGCGACGTGGAAACCTTCGCTTTTAAGGGGTTTTGTCTCGCCACTCGCACCTGATCTCGTTCTGACAGGCCAGACCATCGATCGTTCGGTTTCTCCATAGGCCGAATGCCTCGCTCCGTGCGCCCCTCGACGCTTGGCTCACGAACTGGCTGACAGCATTCGACAGAAGCGCCCCGCGCGACACCTTTATGCGCGCCGCGACTTCATCTAGCGCTTTAAGATCTTCGTCGCTGATATCAACCAGGATTTCCATCGACCGAGCCCAACAGCGCGTTCTTCGGGCTACTTTAGCACGAGACCGCAGATATCACCTGCTCAGCAAACCGCCCCTTATGCCAGCATCCGCGTGACTTCGGCGCCGCGCGGCGCCACGGCGTCGGCGATGGTGGTGGAGAACAGCACCTTGCGGGTGGCGTCGGCCACCTTGGCGAAGACGTGGCGGATTTCGCAGTTCTGCTCGCCGTCGCAATCGTCGCACTTGCGGTAGGCGGTGATCGACAGGCAGGGCAGCGGGGCGATCGGGCCGTCGATGATGCGCAGCACTTCGCCGAAGGTGATCATGTCGGCCGGCTTCAGGAGCAGATAGCCGCCCTGCTTACCGCGGCGGCTGACGACGATGCCCTGGTGCTTGAGGTCGAGAAGGATCTGCTCGAGGAACTTCTTCGGTATCTTCTGCTGCGCCGCGATATCGGAGATCATCACAGGTTCGCCGTCATCGGCCTCGGCCAGAACGGTGAGCGCCCTAAGCGCATATTTCGCCTTCTGCGTAATCATTTTCAGCCATCGACACACAAGCGGCGGACACTGATCGCGCCCGGCGGAACTCTTCTTTTTCTTTCTATCTCACGCGCTGGATGAACATAGTTTGAACAAGCGCGCAAAACCCCTGAGAGACAGGCTTTTCAGCCTTGTTTTTGATCTCAATTCAGCAATTTCGAATTTAACCGAAAAAGCGGCCCTGCAAGTATCAAATCACATTTACGATTGACAGGCGACGTGTAACTCTACTAAATCAATAGAGATTAGGGCGCGACGCTGGCCATCCGTGCCGGCGCGGCTGCTTTTCTGCATTGCAGCGGCCGGGGAGAGATATTTGCTCCTTTCCAGCCCGCTTTCGAAACGCCTGTTTCTGTCCTCTCCATCCCCAAGCTGCGATACTCCTGTCAACATCTAGGACAGGATTCCCATGACTGTTGCTCATACAATCGAAGAAGCGGAAACGCTGAACACGAAGCTTGCAAGCCTATCTCTGGCCGAACGCCTGTCGTTCGTTGCCGGCCTCGGCGGGCGGGTGGTGTTCACGACGTCGCTTGGTATCGAAGACCAGGTCATTACCGCCGAGATCGGCAATCACAGACTGCCGATCGACGTCGTGACGCTGCAGACCGGCCGCCTCTTTGCCGAGACGCTCAACCTGATCGACGAGACGGAAAAGCAGTACGACATCCACATCAGCCGCTACGAGCCCGAGCAGGCCGATATCGACGCCTATGCGGCGCAATACGGCCTCAACGGTTTCTACGAGAGCGTCGAAGGCCGGCATGCCTGTTGTGGCGTGCGCAAGCTGAAGCCGCTTGCGCGCGCGCTCAATGGGGCAACCATCTGGATCACCGGCCTGCGTCGTGGCCAATCGGCCAATCGCTCTGAAACGCCGTTCGCCGAATATGATGCCGATCGCCATCTCCTGAAGGTCAATCCGCTGGCCGACTGGGACATCGACGTCATCAAGGCTTATGTCGCCGACAACAGTGTGCCGATCAACCCGCTGCATGCGCGCGGTTACCCGTCGATCGGCTGCGAGCCGTGTACCCGCGCCATCAAGCCCGGCGAGCCCGAGCGCGCCGGCCGCTGGTGGTGGGAACAGGACCAGACGCGCGAATGCGGCCTGCACGTGGCTGAAGAGGCGTCCGCCATTTCCATCCAACAGTAACCCCTCGGCATCGGGATCAGAGCGCGGCAGCCGCCGGCGCTCCCCGATGCATCGTCTCATTGCATTCCGGGCCAAGTGCACGCGAATGATCGAAGTCTGGAGTAAGACATGCCCGATAGCCGTCCGGATACGGAACTCAGCAATCCGCAGAGCACCAAGCCGCCGCTCGACCCTCATCTGAAGGCGCTCGAAAACGAATCCATTCATATCTTCCGCGAAGTGGCGGCCGAGTTCGAGCGTCCCGTGATGCTTTACTCGATCGGCAAGGATAGCTCCGTGCTGCTGCACCTGGCGCGCAAGGCCTTCTATCCCGGCCGCGTGCCCTTCCCGCTGCTGCACGTCAACACCGGCTGGAAGTTCGCCGAGATGATCACCTTCCGCGACAAAATCGTGAAGGAATATGATCTCGACCTGATCGAGCACATCAATCCGCGCGGTGCGGCCGAAGACATCACGCCGTTCACCTATGGCTCGGCGCGCTACACCGACATCATGAAGACGGAAGCGCTGCGCAATGCGCTCGATGCCGGCAAGTTCGATGCGGCCTTCGGCGGCGCGCGGCGCGACGAGGAGGCCAGCCGCGCCAAGGAGCGCATCTACTCCTTCCGCACGCCCGACCACCGCTGGGATCCGCGCAACCAGCGCCCCGAGCTCTGGAACATCTATAACGGCCAGATCCGCAGCGGCGAGAGCGTGCGCGCCTTCCCGCTGTCGAACTGGACCGAGGTCGATATCTGGCGCTACATTCAGGCCGAGAACATTCCGATCGTGCCGCTCTATTTCGCCGCCAAGCGTCCCTTCGTCGAACGCGACGGCATGATGATCGATGCGACCGATCCGCGCCTGGAACTGCTGCCCGGCGAGACCAAGCAGGAAGACTTCATTCGCTTCCGCACGCTCGGCTGCTTCCCGCTGACGGGCGCGATCAAGTCCACCGCCACGACGATGGACGACATTATCGCCGAACTTGAAATTGCCACTGTCTCCGAACGCCAGGGCCGCGCCATCGACCGCGACCAGTCCGGCTCCATGGAGAAAAAGAAGCGTGAAGGATATTTCTGAGATGACTGCAGCAGCAACAGCAAGCGCCATCGCCGCCCCCGCCGCCGAGCCCGCCCAGGCCGTGCGCGACACGCGACCGTTGCGCCTCATCACCTGCGGCAGCGTCGATGACGGAAAGTCCACGCTGATCGGCCGCCTGCTCTGGGACACCAAGGCTGTCAAGGAAGACCAGGCAGCGACGCTGCGCCGCGATTCCACCGGTAAGCAGAACGATCTCGGCCTGCCCGACTTCGCGCTGCTTCTCGACGGCCTGCAGGCCGAGCGCGAACAGGGCATCACCATCGACGTCGCCTATCGCTATTTCGCGACTGACAAGCGCTCCTTCATCGTTGCCGACACCCCCGGCCACGAGCAGTACACCCGCAACATGGCGACCGGCGCATCCACGGCGGACCTCGCGATCCTGCTGGTCGATGCCCGCGCCGGCATTCTCGAGCAGACGCGCCGTCACGCGACGATCGCCTCGCTGCTCGGGATCAAGCAGTTCGTGCTCGCGGTCAACAAGATCGACCTCACGAACTACGATCGCGCCGGCTTCGACAAGATCGTCCACGAATTCCGCGAATTCGCGCTGTCGCTCGGCGTCAAGCAGATCACGGCGATCCCGATGTCGGCGCTGAAGGGCGAAAACGTCGTCTATTCCGGCGAGGCTTCGATGCCGTGGTATGCCGGCCCGACGCTGGTGGAAACGCTGGAGCTTGCCACCGTGCGCTCGTCGCAGACGGTCGGCTTCCGCCTTTCCGTGCAGCGCGTGTCGCGTCCGGGCGAAAGCTTTCGCGGTTATCAGGGCACGGTTGCCGGCGGCTCTGTAAAGCCGGGTGACAGCGTCATGATCCTGCCGTCCGGCATGGTCGCCAATGTCACCAAGATCGTGACCTTCGATCTCGTGCGCAACGCGGCGGTCGCGGGCGATGCGATCACGCTGGTGCTCGACCGCCAGGTGGACGTGGCGCGCGGCGACATGATCGTTTCGATCGACAGCCAGCCGCAGGTGGGCCTGTCCTTCGACGCACAGATCGTGGCCTTGCAGCCCGAGGGCATCGAAGCCGGCAAGCGCTACTGGCTGAAGAGTGGCAGCCGCCGCCAGCGCGTTCAGGTTCAGCCCGTCGCGCAGCTGCAGCTGAAGACCGGCACCTGGACCTCGGCCGAGACGCTCTACATGAACGCCATCGGCAAGGTGCATCTGACCTTCGACGAAGCGGCGATCTTCGACCCCTATGAGCAGAACCGCTCCTCGGGTGCCTTCATCCTGATCGATCCGGAGACCAACAACACGGTGGCCGGCGGCATGGTGACGGGCAAGCGCTCGGAGCTCGGCGGCCTTCACAGCGGCGACGGCCGCGTGATCCTCTCACTGCCGGCCGATCTCGCCGACCAGATCATGGCCAGCGAGCTGTTTTCCAGCCGCCGCGACGAAGCGGAGGTGCGCCGGATGACGGCGGCGGAGGCCGCCAACCTCTGGACCAACGCTGGCGGCGACATCTGAGATGACGACATGAGACGGGGCCGATTGGCCCCGTTTTCTTTTGGGGATTGATGTGGTGTCGTGAGATGGAACAGCGAAGGCCTTCCTTTAGGTCGGGCGCAAGTCCCCAACGCTCCCTCATCAAGTCAGTC
>UBQW01000038.1 GCA_900467745.1 Hyphomicrobiales bacterium | reverse complement strand
CAAGAAGTCGGACGATCAACTAAACAAAAGAGCCGAGCCGGATGTCATTCGAACCAGTCGCGGTCTTGGCGACGTCGCCAGTCGCGATCGCGTCGATCATAGTAGCGATTGCTCTCTCTTAGATCTCCGTCGCGGTAATGCCGCCGCTCGGCCCGCTCAGGATGCTTAGTGCAACGCCAAGGCTCGCGGTGGCACACATTCGCGTCGGCTCCGAGCAGACTGTCGTGCCCACCCTTACCTTTTACGTCGAAAGCTTGAGACGAGCCTGCCGCTAAAAGACTTATACCGATTGCAATAAAGACGTTTCTCATTTCTGCCTCACCCGTTGTTGCAATGTTGATCGATGCGAGTCCCATTCTGTGGACATCGCTGCCTAAACATGTGACGTTGGCAGAATGTTCCACCTTGCAGACCTCGTCGTTTTTGCGTTGATAGCCGATGTTCAAAGCATTTCAGGTGCTGCGCGGTCACTAAAAATGCCTAAGTCGTCTGTAAGCAGAGCTTTGGCGAGATTAGAGGCCGAAGTCGGCAGAGTCTTAATAGAGCGCTCGACAAGATGTCTTCGCCTAACCGAGACCGGTGAGATGTTCTACGCCCACGCATGCCGCATCTTGGACGAAGTGGCCGCTGCGGAAGAGGCGATCGGCAAACTTCCCTTTTCTCCCCATGAGCTCCCTCAGCAGTCATAATCACTTGGAGGCACCAATGCGGCGGACGAAAGCACTCGTTCGGAAGGGTGCCGTCGGCAGAACCATGCTCTGAACCGCCGTTCGATCTCCCTTCCGTTCGGGGCCCAAGAAGGCTTGCGGCGTATCGGGTAACCGACGCGCCGAACCGAAAACCGGGACTGACTTCGATACGCAGACGTCAAGGACGTCGCGCAAGCGGCGGACTTGCTTCTACAGTAGGCCCCGGGCCGCCTTACGGCGTCGCCCCTGTCCTTCGACATCGACGCCGTTTGCCTTGTTCGTCACGATGCTGATGTCGTCGGACGGAACGCCAGCGTCTTCGAGCGCCTTCACGGCGAAGCGGGCACCGTCATAGCTGTCATATAGTCCAGTTACTGTTTGCATGTTGTATCTCCTCGATTGTCGATTGCCTGCCCAAGGGCGGCCGTTACTTGGCCAACGTCACGTTGCCCTGGAAGTCCACAGAGACCGCGACGTCTGCCCCGTCCTTTTTGGCGCTGGCGCGCCAAACACCCTGGTCGTCGAGTTTCAAGCCAGTTACGTCGGTGTAGCCGGCGCCTTCGATGCGCTCCTTCGCCTGGTCTTCGGTAAAGCTGTTTTTCCCAGCGACCGGCGCACCCGCATTGTGTTCGGTATTAACGGCCGGGGTTGTCTGCGAGGTGGAAGGGGTCTCGCTCTGCGCAAAGGCGGCAGTTGCCGACAATAGAATTGCGGCAGATAGCGCTGTGATCTTTTTCATTGGTGTCTCCTCGATTTGCGAAGACCCAATCTAGAAAAAGACTGAGTGTTCCTGAGCTTATTCGAAATAGTTGGGCGCTGGCCCGATAAAAGCCAGCCAGTGGTGGTCACCCGCGATGGGCTTGCAGCCGAGGCCGCCTGGTTCGACATTTCGTGACGAACCCATCGTGAAACAGTCGTCTCGCAGCCAACGCGTTTACGCGCCAGGCGGTACCGCGTTCGGTCTATCTGACGAAATCGACTTCGACGCCAGGCTTGACCATGCTGGCCAGTTCCTCGGCGTCCCAATTCGTCAAGCGGACGCATCCATGCGAGCCTGCCTTGTCTATCTTGTCCGGTTCGGGCGTGCCATGAATGCCGTAGGTCGGCTCGGACAGATCGATCCATACCGTGCCGACGGGATTGTTGGGACCGCTTGGTAACTCAAGCTTCTTAGTGTTCTTGCCCTGCTGGAAATTAATTTTCGGATTATATTCGTATTTGGGATCGCGCGCGACGCCGTTGATTTCGTGATGGCCGGTGGGAGAGGGATTGTCCTCGCTTCCGATCGTGGCTGGATAGGTGGCAATGATGGATCCGTCCTTCGCGAACGCGATCACCTCGCCGCTTCCACGCCGGATTTCAATCCGGTTGACAGTTCCCGTTCGCGGCGCACCGACGACAGCGACCGCTATCGTGTCACCGGCTGCAAACGCCACACCTGGGTTCAGCGTACGCAGGAGATCGATATCCATGTGGAACCTCTCGGAAAGCTTCTCTTCGACGCTTGTGTAACCCAGACGCGCCATCTTGGCCTGCAGCGCATAATCTTCCGGGATCTTATCGACGAGATCTGCCAGGTCATCTGGTTCGATCTGGTAGGTGCCGACAACCTGCCCGTTGTCGTTCAAACGTGACAAGATTTCCGGATCGATCTTACCGTCCACGGGCAAGCCGCGCATCGCTTCAAAGCCCTTGATGGCCTTATGCAGGTTGGCGCCGTCGCGGCCGTCGATCACACCAGGCGATGCACCGGCCCTGTCGAGGAGGATCTGGAGACGAACGACTGCCGGATCGGGCGGCGGCTTTGTCCCGGCCGGATGATCGGATTGCCCAGTCAACATATTTGCGCCCTCAATTGTGGAAGGGCTCAATTCCTGACCTGCGGCGCTGCCAAATGCGGCGAGTAGCGTTAAGTAGCTGAGTGCAAGCATCTTTCTCATTTCAGTAAAAGCTTAAGAGGAGTTATTGGTTCCGATGCGTGCCCGCAGTGGCGATTGCTGCAATCGACCATGGAGAACGCGACGTTCTGCGGCGCGCGGGGCGAGTGGATCTTGTAACCAGGAGGGATCGCCAAAGCCCCAGTTGGTAGCGTTCTTCGCAACTTTGTACGTTTTCTGACGATGGCGGTGCGATTAGGTTTTGCTTGATGAGTATTAGCAAGGATGCATATGTTGCACATGCAGAGGAGAAAGACACACATGTCGCAAATGCATCTCATCGATCACCTCGACACCGCAAGAAAGCTCGCCGAGATCAACCAGCGTCCATTGCTCGTTTACCTGATCGAGCTGGCAAAGGAGGAGGCTTTCAGGTAAAAGCCGGCGCCAGAAGGATCCCGCTGCTCCCATGAACGTCCTTGATAATGAGGAAAGCGGCAGAAGGCCGGAAGCTTCGCCCGTGCGTAATGTTTGGGCTTGGACTTTCTGGGCCGCAATGGCGAGCGCTGCCGAGGCGTTTTTCTTCCGGGCCGACGCACAGGACAAAGAAGCCCTTCTTGAATGCCGCTGAGGCTTCGTGTTGATCGCTACTTCGCCCTGCGACGAAGGGATGCGGGTGGGACGTGCGATGGACCGACACCGTAAAGGCCTCGACGACGTCACGGGATTCTGCAAGCCTCCACACAGCTGAAGCCCCTTGGAAAAACGCCCAGCATTCATGACAGTCTTTTCTATGCCCGTTGGTTGTCGCCCGGCGTACCTGCGGGCGAGCAGGCGCGGCGATAATCGCTAACGATCTAAAGTCGCCGGACAATAACGGAAAAATACGCCGCATTTTTCCGGAAACGCCTGCATGTGGAACTGTCTTTGTGTAGATCAGTTAAGCTTGGAGGACAAAGGAGTGAAACAATGCCTTTCAACGTACTGATCGTAGAAGATCAGCCACTTATCGCTTTGAACCTGCAAGATGCGGTGGAAGAGCTTGGCCACCACACGGTTGGAATAGCCGGAAACCTGTATCAGGCGCTTGCACTGTCGACGAACGTCGATATCGCGTTCGTCGACGTCAACCTGGAGGACGGGCCGACGGGGCCCATCGTTGGACGTGCGCTTGCAGAAGACGACGTCGCCGTACTCTTTATGACAAGTGACCCGGGTGCGATCCGTGGTGGGGTTGCCGGCG
Source organism: Hyphomicrobiales bacterium (assembly GCA_900467745.1). Classification (GTDB taxonomy): domain Bacteria; phylum Pseudomonadota; class Alphaproteobacteria; order Rhizobiales; family Rhizobiaceae; genus Rhizobium. The sequence continues at coordinate 82,711 of UBQW01000038.1, read as the reverse complement.
CTCTTGGTGTTATCGAAAAGCCGGCGATGGACCGTGACTTGATCGCTGCCGTTGAGTATGTTGCAGACCGCAGGGCGGGAAGAACAACGATCGTGCCGCCGAAATCTCTCATCGAGTTTGACCCGCCGAGTGCTGGCGCCTGAAAGAGGCCGGTCCCGCCAGCCTGCCAGCCTACCCGGATGCCTTCCCACTCCGTCTTGCGCGGCGGCCTTCGGCCTTCAGTCTGTGGCGAGGAGACGAGCCAGTGTCTCGCCCAGTATCTCCGGAGCAGCCGGTTTGGCGAGCCACACGCCCCGGTCGAAAGCGTTCTTTGCCTCGTCGTCTACCTCAGCGCCGGAGTACACAACAAAGGGGATATTCGCCTCTGCCAGTGCGGCAACCGCCCCCGTGCAAAGCCCATCATTCAATCTTGGATCGACCACTGCGACCTGTGGCCGGTTGGAGGCCAGCCAAATCAGCGCTTGCGCCTGCGTGTCGAATGACGTCACGGAAGATGCGCCGCACCCTTTGAGCATGTCTTCGATGTCGAGCGCAATGAATGGCTCGTTTTCGAGGACCAGGACATCTTCAAGCTTCATCGCTGCGATTACCTCCTGAGGTCACACATCAACCCAGACCCTGGATCGGGCAATTTCATTCTAGCGAGTCGCTAGCCGAAGCGCTGTTCTGTACGCTAGCGAACGGTGACATCTTCGGATCTCGTACGTTCTTCCTAAAAATGGAGCGTACAGATCATGACAGATGCCACCGTCAACCGCCGCGTGACGCTGAGCCGGGTCGAAAAAACCGAAGCCCGGATGCGGACCGACGAGGTTGCGCGCCACACGATCGCTTAAGAACGCCGACGCCGGGACCCCAAACTGAGCGACTGCGGATTGTAAGGATGCAGGCCCAAGAACAGGCAAGGCAGTTGTAAGCGTGCGCAATTCTGTCTCGAGCGATATCGTTCTCAAAAGTTCAGCTCCTATGATGGGCGCGGAGGCGAACCTTTCGTGAGCGTTGGAAATAGCTACGGCGCTCGAAATCCAGGGGACCGTAGCGTTCAAGCCCGCCCGGCGGCGATCTTCCTGGCTTCTGCTTGCACCAGGCCTAGCCGCTTCAACTCGTGCAAGGCATCGGGAAGAGCCCGGTGTGCTGGTGATGTCGGCTCCGACGCCTCGATAACGCTGGTAACGAGCCCCGCAAGATCGACATTTGCGACAAGGTTGCCGAGGATGGTTGCGGCCGCCTCGGAAAATAGGTCGTCGGATTTTCTCAGTCTTAACGCATGACGTGGGCGGCCTGCAGCTCGCAGCAGGACACTGAGCCACTTGCCATCCCATGATGGTGAGCTAGCATGAAGAACATGCCCTTCAAGATCCCGCATCATTTCGTCCACAACGAAGGAAATGGATGTTCCCTTTAAAGCAAGCATTTCGCGCGTAATACCATGGATGCTCTGGGCATCTGGCGACCAGTCGGTCCAATTCGCCAGCGGCGTTATCAGGAACGATCGCGAACGGCCGTCTTCGAAGACCCATGCAATCTCGATCGGATAGCTATGTTTGCTCAAGGATGAGGCTTCGAAGTCGAGGAATACGTTCATGGAAGAGATTTATCTTTTTAACCCTGGTTTCCAGTCCCTCGCTCGGCTTCAATCCCAGTTTCAATGTCGGTTAAGGCGCAATTCCTCGGGGCCGACGATCGGGCGCTGCCGATGCATGGACTGGATCTTTGGGGCGAGATGGTTCGAACGGCATCCGCTTTGAACCAAAGCACTGTCAAACAGAGTGCTGCATCATCAATGTGGGGCAACGAAGGCCGCCTCGCTTGGGTTTCGTGCGAATACGGGCGCGGCGGGAACAATCGGCGTCATTACCAGTTGAACATCGAGTTGCCAGTCGCTTCGGACATTGCTCATGACCTATGCCACCTCGTTACCTTTACCGCCGACCTATAAGGCGTCCTATCGTTCGCTACCCGCCCATTTCGCCGCTGCCTGCTTCATCGGTGTTCTTTTGACAGACATCGCCTATTGGAGAACGATGCAGATGATGTGGACCAATTTCTCCGCATGGCTTCTGCTTGCCGGGGCGGTGCTCGGCACGATCGGCCTGCTGGCGGGGCTGATCGATGCCGCAAGAGGTCTTTTAGCCCTGCGCACCGGTGTGGGTTGGCTTTATGTGGCAGGCAGCCTGCTTGTGTTTGCCATCGCCGTTTTCAACTCCTTCGTTCATAGCCGTGACGCCTGGACTTCCGTGATGCCTCTGGGCCTGGCTTTGTCAGCGGTCACCGTGGTTTTGATGGTGGTCGTTGCGCTGCTTGGAGCGCGCGTGCGCCGGATGGCTGGAGGAGGGTGGTAGGATGAAAAGTTTATCTCGGCGATACGTCATCATTGCTGCAGGCCTTGTTGCCAACGCTATTTTATTGGCACTTGCCGGATGCAGCGACAACGAGCCGGAGCCGACGGAGATCGGAGCCAACCCCAAGCTTCCACCCCAGGCAGAATATTTCGTGCCACCGATGAACGTGGCAAAGGTGATCGGCTGGAAGGATGGCGAGACACCAAAGGTGGCGGCAGGACTGAAGATCCAGGCTCTCGCAACCGGCCTAGCACATCCGCGTTTCGTCTATACACTTCCCAACGGCGATGTTCTGGCGGTCGAATCCACTGCGCCGAAGGGCGAGCCGGTCACGCGGCCCAAGGATCTGATCGTTGGCTGGATACAGTCGCTGGCGACAGGCGGCGGCGGGGCGGTCAGCGGAACCAGCAACCGCATAACATTGCTCCGCGACGCCGATGGAGACGGCGTTGCCGAGACAAGAGAGGTGTTTCTCGATCATTTGAACTCGCCCTTCGGCGTGGCGCTAGTCGGCAGCGATCTTTATGTTGCCAACACTGATCAAATCCTTCGCTATCCTTATCGCGAAGGCGAAACAAGGATCACTGACCCCGGCTCTGTGCTCACCGAGTTGCCGGGTGGACCGATCGATCACCACTGGACCAAGAGCCTCGTGGCAAGCGACGACGGACGTCTGCTTTATGTCGGCGTCGGCTCTAACAGCAACATCACTGAGAACGGCATCGAAGCGGAAAAGAACCGGGCTGCGATCTGGGAGGTCGACCGCCAGACGGGCAGCCACCGAATTTTCGCCTCCGGCCTGCGCAATCCGAACGGGTTGAGCCTGGAGCCGGTCACGAAAGCGCTGTGGACGGTTGTAAATGAGCGTGATGAACTCGGTCCGAACCTTGTGCCCGACTACATGACTTCGGTGAAGGATGGCGGTTTTTACGGCTGGCCATACAGCTATTATGGACAGAATATTGATCCGCGGGTCATGCCTCAGCGCCCGGACCTCGTTGCAAAGGCAATTGTGCCTGACTACGCCTTGAGTTCGCACGTGGCGCCGCTCGGCATGACATTTTACACGGCCTCCATGCTTCCCGAGGGCTATCGCGGCGGCGCCTTCATCGGCGAACACGGAAGTTGGAACAGGCATGCCTTCAACGGCTACAAGGTTGTGTTCGTGCCTTTCAAGGACGGAAAACCGAACGGCGTGCCGCAGGACGTTGTGACGAGCTTCCTCAGTGATCAAAACGAGGCACGCGGTCGACCGGTCGGAGTGGGTGTCGACGCCAAGGGCGCCCTGCTGGTGGCTGACGATGTCGGCAATGCGATCTGGCGTGTGACAGCCCAATGAGCCTGCATGAGCGGCGGTTGACGGATCACGAACTGGGAGGAAACACGCTCTGGTACAAGGATGCGGTGATCTACCAGCTCCATATCAAAAGCTTCCTTGATGCCGACGGCGATGGCATCGGCGATCTGAGCGGGTTAACGCGCAAGCTCGATTACATCTCTTCGCTTGGGATCAACACGATCTGGCTCATGCCGTTTTATCCGTCTCCGCGCAGGGACGATGGCTACGATATCTCCAATTATAAGGATGTCAGCCCCGAATATGGCTCGGTCGAAGACTTCCAGACATTTGTCAACGCTGCCCATGCGAGGAAGATCCGCGTCGTCATCGAGCTTGTGGTCAATCACACCTCCGACGAACATCCGTGGTTCCAGCGAGCGCGACGTGCTCGCGCCGGCTCGCCCGAGCGGGATTACTATGTCTGGTCGGATACCGATGACAAGTTTGCCGAGACACGCATCATCTTTGTCGACACCGAGAAGTCAAACTGGAGCTGGGACCCCGTCGCCAAATCCTATTATTGGCATCGTTTCTATTCTCATCAACCGGATTTGAACTATCGCAATCCCGAGGTGGTCGAGGAGCTCCTGTCGATCATGAACTTCTGGCTCGACAAGGATGTTGATGGCTTTCGGCTCGATGCCATCCCCCACCTTGTCGAGCGTGAACATACTGATAGCGAGAACCTGCCGGAGACCCACGCTCTCCTGAAGCACATCCGCGCAAGGCTCGAGGAGCGACACCCAGATGTGATCCTGCTTGCCGAGGCCAATCTGTGGCAGGAAGAGGCTCGCGAGTACTTTGGCGACGGCGACGAATGCCATATGGCGTTTCATTTTCCGCTCATGCCGCGCATGTTCATGGCACTGGCAAAGCAGAATGCAAGACCGATCAAGACGATCCTCCGTCAGACGAACTCCATTCCCGACGAATGCCAATGGGCAATCTTTCTTCGCAATCACGACGAACTGACGCTGGAAATGGTGAGCGAGGCGGAACGCAACTTTCTGTGGGAGACCTATGCTGCAGACAAACGCGCGCGTCTCAATCTGGGTATCCGCCGGCGCCTGTCGCCGTTGATGGATCAGGACCGCCGCCGGATCGAGTTGCTGCACATGTTGCTTTTCTCGTTGCCCGGGAGCCCGGTGCTTTATTACGGTGACGAAATCGGCATGGGCGACAACACCGATCTCGGTGATCGAGACGGGGTGCGCACGCCGATGCAATGGTCCGATGACCGGAATGCGGGCTTTTCGAATGCGGCGCCCCACAAACTCGCTTTGCCTGTTATAGATGACCCGCAATTCAGCTATGCTGCGATCAACGTTGCCGCGCAGGACAATGATCCGCATTCGCTGTTGAATTGGATCCGTCAGATGCTGGCGTTGCGCAGACGCCACCGCGCATTCGCGCGCGGCGCGATGCGGTTCGCAAAAACCGACGACGACCGTGTGATCGCCTATCTGAGAACATGCGGTGAGGACGTGATCTTGTGTGCTGCCAATCTCTCGAGCGTGTCGCTGGCGGCGAAAATTTCTCTGCCCAAACTCGCAGACTACGTCCCGATCGAGCTTGCAGGTGGCACGACGTTTCCAGTGATTGGAAGGGACAGCTATCCGCTGACGTTCCAGCCCTATGCGTACTTCTGGCTGAAGCTGACCAAAGCAGGCTAGTTCTCGGTGAACTTCGGCGAGCCGGACTGTGCGCAATCTCATTGTGTTTTGACAAGCTCCGGCCTAGAAATCGTAGACATGTCGAAACGATCAGGCAGCGCCGATTTGCCGCTACACGGCGGACGCGTCCCCCCTTGGCTGGGCGAGCGAATGACCAGGCTCGGCGTCCTCATCGCTGAAGCGATTGTCCATCACTATGGCCGCGATGAGTTCCTGCGCAGGCTCTCGCATCCATTCTGGTTTCAGTCGTTCGGATCCGTCATGGGGATGGACTGGCATTCGTCAGGCATTACTACCAGCGTGCTGGGCTCGCTGAAACGCGGGCTGAAGCCGCGTGCCAGGGAGCTTGGGCTCCACGTATGCGGTGGCCGCGGATCCCAGTCTCGCAAAACGCCAGACGAACTGGTCGATATAGGTGATCGCGTGGGCATCGATGGGCTTGGGCTCGCAAATGTCAGCCGTCTGGTGGCGAAGGTCGACAGTGCAGCCGTCCAGGACGGGTTTGATCTCTACCTGCATGGGTTCATCGTTGCCGACGATGGAAAGTGGGTCGTCGTTCAGCAGGGGATGAACGACGCGACCCGCCAGGCGCGGAGATATCATTGGCTATCTGAGGGACTGGAGAGCTTTATCAATGCTCCCCACAGTGCGATCGAGGGACGCACGCAAGGCAACATCATCAACCTTGCCGACAAGCGCGCAGATCGATCACGGGGTGGACAACTGGATATCCTGGCCTCGTTGGGACCGGATGGCATAGTGCGCGAAGCGTCCGCGCTTGCGCGCAGGCTCGCGCCTGCGCGAGAAGAAGAGCCAGATCGTTCGCCTGCCCAGCTTAGCCTGCCGCACCTTGTCATGCCCGCCCATCACGATGTGCAAGAGACGGATGTGAACATGAAGCGACTGCACGGCAGCCTGGCGGCTGCGGCGGAGCGCGGGCCCGTCGACTTTCAAGAGTTGCTGATGGTTCCAGGCGTGGGTGCACGAACGGTGCGAGCCCTGGCCCTGGTAGCCGAAGTCGTCCATGGAGCCCCTTGCCGGTTTTCTGATCCGGCACGATTCTCGATCGCCCATGGCGGCAAGGACCGGCACCCGTTCCCGGTGCCTTTGAAGGTCTATGATGAGACGATCAACGTCATGAGGTCGGCAGTGACAAAGGGGCGACTTGGGCGGGACGAAGAGCTTGCCGCGCTGCAACGCCTGGATATCCAGGCGCGTCAGCTGGAGCGTTACGTTACAGGCCCTGATCTCAAGGAGATTATTGCGGGCGAAGTGCGAGACAGCGCAAGCTACGGTGGCCGGAGCGTCTTCGGCTGGGAGGAGTGACAGATCGGTGCTTTGCCGCCGCGCGCCAGCTGCCGTCGAGTCTAAATCATGATCTCGCCACCTGTAACCGGAATGACCGCGCCCGTCATGTAACTCCCGAGTTCAGACGCGAGAAGTACGTACGCCCCTGCCAGTTCCGCAGGCTGGCCGGCACGACCAAGCAGTGTCTGCGCCCCGAAGTTTGAGGTCTTTGCCGATGGCATGGTCGATGGGATCAGCGGTGTCCAGATTGGTCCAGGCGCTACTGCGTTTACGCGGATGCCTTTCTCGGCGACCATTTCCGCTAGCCCAGCGGTGAAATTAGAGATCGCTCCTTTCGTCGAGGCATAGGCAAGCAGGTGCGAAGAGGGCTGTCGCGACTGGATGGAGGTCGTGTTTATGATCGAACTTCCAGGGCGCATGTAGGGGATGGCGGCCTTGGACAGAAAGAATGGTGCGTAGATATTGGTGCGGAACGTCTGATCCCATTCCTCGTCGGTTATGTCGCCAATATCAGCGTATGTCCTTTGGAAAGCGGCGTTATTGACGAGTATGTCGATGGAACCAAGTTCGCGCACCGTATGCTGGACAAGGTCCCTGCAATGGCTTTCGTGGGTGATGTCGCCGGGGATGACGAGCGCCTTGCGGCCGGCTTGGCGGACCCATTTCGCAGTGTCTTCGGCGTCCTCGACCTCGTTCAGGAAAGAGATTGCGACATCGGCACCTTCGCGGGCATAGGCAATCGCCACAGCCTTGCCGATGCCCGAGTCCGCCCCGGTTATCAGGGCGACCTTGCCAGCGAGCCTTGCGTTGCCGCGGTACGAGTGCTCACCATGGTCTGGAACTGGCTGCATCTGCGCCGTGGTGCCAGGCGGTTGCTGTTGCTGTTCGGGGAAGGGGGGAGCCGGTCGTCCTTCATCGCTCATGGTCGTCTCCTTTTTTAAGTTGGGCGTCGCAGTGTAAACCTCGGGCAGCGGCGACAGTTCCCCGAAACGATGAATTCGACACAACGCCGTTCCATTAAACAATTGCCTTGCGGGTCATGAATACCAGGCGAGCGTCCGACAGATCCGATGTGCGATTTCGCGACGGTCGCGCCGAAAGCGATGACCGTTAGGTCACACGGGAACAAAGCCGTTGCGATAAAGTTTCGGGTTCTAGCAAAGGAGAACCCGATGGATCACACGAAGCATGTGCGCCTTTCTCAGAGCGAGTTGACGGCTGACAATCTTCAAGGAGCAACCGTCTACGGTGGAGACGATCACAAGGTCGGATCTGTGGACCATATCCACGGAAGTAACTTGGTCGTAATTGATGTTGGCGGTTTTCTCGGCATTGGTACCAAACCGGTCGCGGTTCCGTTTTCCGATCTTGACTGGATGCGCGACGAGAATGGAGAGGTTCATGCCGTGACAGGCTGGACGAAAGACCAGTTGAAGGCGATGCCCGAACATCGCGACTGAGGAGGTTGGCCCGGTCCGACCTCCGTAGCTTCATCGTCCATGTCCATTCGATGCGCTTCAACGCTGCTCGAGCTGTCATGACGGAGGCGGTGGCTCGAACCGGTGGCTTACGGAAAAAGCTCGACGATGCCATCGAAGTGGAAGACTACGTTGCTTTTGCAATAGTCGAAAGCCGGCGGACCGTTGCCGGCCCTCGTTCGAGGCCGTGACTCTCCTGACGGATCGATGGCCTGAACTTCCTAGTGTGTCATTCTGGTGTTTCATTCGTAGAGGCCCGAAATACGTGACACGCTGCCGAAGCCGGTGCCATCGCCGGCGTTGTGTTCAGGATATCTTCTTTCTGGGGTGGATGCGGCCGGACTGGGAGTGCAGTGCTTCTCATACAACCAGGTCCTTAAAGACGTCGGCGTTCAATAGGGAGGGGGCGCCGCTCCCTTTCGATCACTTAGTATCGGATTGCGGCGTTGGCTCCAGCTGCGATCGAGCGCAAGCCGTCAGAAGATGTCTGGTTTCAGAAGCTCATCCCACAGCGTGATAGCCACCATAAATGCCAATTCCGATGTAAAATGCGAATGCCGCCAAGGCAACGGCAATGCCGATCCAGACCGCACCGCGACCAAATCGTGCCTTTTTGCGCTTGAGTGCAGGACTGTCGATGGATGTTGCCAGAGTTGGTTCGTCTTGCTCGTTCATGTTGATCTCCCGGTTTCGTTGAACGCGTCGTTCAGTTGGAAGACGTTGTAGAGACGAGAAATGTTCCTTCTGTTCGATATCGTACAAAAGCCGACTGACTGGTTGGTCGTTATAGGCGACTGCCAAACCAGCCTTCAAAGTTGCCGTTGCTGCCCGGCTGTCCTTGCCTTCCGTCAATCGTTTCATATTTTCCAGTGACAAACGCACCATCGCGACGAACTTCCAGGAACAGAAAAATTCTGACCGGAACGCCCGAATATATGGGCGCGCGCGATCCGCTCATGGAAGATCGCGATCGTGATAGCTGATATGCCGAGCGAGCGCCGAATTCTGGTCAGCGCGCCATTCGGACGCGATGGCGAGAGCGTGGCGACACTTCTGCGCCAGGAGGGACTATGACGCCGTCGTCTGTCTCGATATTGGCGAGGTGGCGACGTTGATCGACGAAAGCGTTGGCGCGATCCTGCTCACGGAAGAGGCACTCGTCAAGGATGTCGACAAGCTCAAGGCGGCGCTCGAGGCTCAACCATCCTGGTCGGATGTTCCTTTCGTTCTCCTGGCTGCGCCGCGCACGAGCCGAACGCCGAACGGACGTATGTCACAGCTGAGGTTGTTTGATCTGGCAAGCAACAGTGTCGTTCTCGAGCGGCCACTTGGAAGGGCCTCGCTCTTGAGTGCCGTGGCGTCTGCGGTTCGATTGCGCGCCAAGCAGTTCCAGATGCGTGACCGCGTGGAGGAATTGGACGAGAGCGAGACGCGGTTGCGCCTTGCCACCAGCGCTGCGGGCGTGGGCACCTGGGACTTCGACCTCATCACCGGGGAATTGAAGTGGGACAAGCGCTGCAGGACCATGTTCGGTATTATCTCAGGTCGCGACGTATCCTATGAAGCTGGCTTTCTTGCCGGACTGCATCCCGACGACCGGGAAAGGGCCCACGAGGCTGTTAACGACGCGCTACGACCAGACGGTTCGGGCGAATACGAGATCGACTACCGCACCATCGGCATAGAGGACGGTGTCGAGCGCTGGATCGCCGCAAAAGGCGGAACGATTTTTATGGAAGGCAAGGCAGTGCGGTTTGTCGGCACGGCCATCGACATCAGCGAGCGCAAGCGGACGCAAGAGGCGCTGGCGAGGTCGGAGGCGGAATTGCGTCGCGAGCGGGAAGCACTTGACGATCTCAATCGAAATCTCGAGAGGCGTGTTGCACAACGCACTGCGGAGCTGCAGGAAGAAATGGCCGCGCGCGGCCGTGCTGAAGAAGCGCTTCGCCAAGCGCAAAAGATGGAGGCGATCGGTCAATTGACGGGCGGGATCGCACACGACTTCAACAACATGCTGACTGGCATCATTGGCGGAATCAATCTCGCCAAGCGCCGCATCGCGTCCGGTCGTGTCGAAGATGTGGGCCGCTTCATGGACGCGGCCACCGACTCGGCACACCGGGCCGCCGCATTGATTGCCAGGCTTCTGGCCTTTTCGCGCCGGCAAACGCTTGATGCAACCTCCCTTGACGTTGCAGCCCAGCTCGCTGCGACGAAGGAACTGCTCGAACGAACACTGCCAGAAACGATCACGATCGAACTGAGCGTTCCGACGGACGTCGGATACGCCTTGGCAGACGCCAATCAGCTCGAAAGCGCTCTGCTGAACCTGGCAGTCAACGCGCGTGATGCCATGCCACAGGGTGGACGTCTGACGATCACGGCAGAGCGTCTTTGGATCTCCGGATCGCAAAATGGCGGGCTTGATGCGGGACAGTACGTGATGATCGACGTCGCCGATACCGGTGTGGGTATGTCGCCGGACATTCTGGAAAAGGTCTTCGACCCTTTTTTCACCACCAAGCCTATCGGCCAGGGAACCGGTCTTGGACTGTCGATGATTTATGGCTTCGCGCAACAGTCGGGGGGCGAGGTTCGCATCGACAGCACACCTGGCAAGGGGACGTCGATCAAGCTCTACCTGCCGGGAACGAGCGATGGTGAAATGCCGGAGGCAAGGATCGACACTGGGACCCCATTTGAAGGCAGCGGCCAGACCGTGCTTGTCGTGGAGGACGACGATGCCGTTCGCCTGTTGATATGCGAGGTACTGACCGATCTTTCATATCGGGTTATCGAGGCCGAGGATGCCGATGTGGCAATTCGAGTCCTTAGAGATCAAGGAAAGATCGATCTCATGGTCTCCGATGTCGGTTTGCCGGGAATGAACGGTCGGCAGCTTGCAGATGTTGCCCGTCAGCACAGGCCGGATCTGCCGGTTTTGTTCGTAACGGGATATGCCGAGAATGCCGCAACAAAAGCCAGCTTTCTGGGCACGAACATGGGCATGATCGGCAAACCCTTCGCCGTCGAGGCGCTTGCATCGAAGATCAACGAGATGGTGAACCCGGTGGGCAGGAGCGAGCAGACGTAGGGCTTTGCGCGCTTGATCGGTTCTGCTAGATCGGCCGCAATGGATCAGGGCGCACACTGTCTTGCGCTGATTAATAGACAGCTGGCGTCGGGTGAGCTGGATTTCCTCTTATTCGGGTGTGGTTGGCACTGAACGATTGTCGATCGATTCCTTGGTGACACTGTCCGTCAGCGAGCTGGGGCTGTGCGCGATGAATTCAGGTTTCCAAAGCGGTGATATGACCATCGTGCCGTCAGTGCTGTCGTCGCAGGTTCCCGCGCCGCCTGAATTGTGCCGCTTGAAGAGCCAAATGTTGCAGAGCCGGTTCATCGCCTCTCGGTTCTTTGGAAGATCCGGCACCCGACCCTGCGGATGACCGATCCGATGGGCTGCTACCAAATCATGGAAGAGCGACAGTCGCTCTCGTGTCGCGGCCAAGCAGCTTGCACAGCACGGCGTCCAATATGTCGAACCGTCCCGACCCAGAACTGTCCGCCAGCGTACCCAAGAACATGGACAACGGCGGGATGTTATACAGCCGACATATTTCAGCGTGTGAGGGGTGTTCGCATGCCTCATCCGGTACCATTGAAGTCTCATGTCCGTCTTTGATCAATCGACCATGCACAACCGGCTGTTGGCGCGCCTGCCAACCGAAGAATATCAAGAGATCTTTGGCAGTTTGGAAATGATCGACCTTAAACAGGGTCATGTCATTGTCAAAGCAAACGGGCCAATCGACCATGTCTACTTCCTATGTAGCGGAATTGGTTCGGTCATCACGGTCTCGTCTGATGGCAACAAGGCAGAGGCCGGAATGTTCGGACGGGAGGGGTTTTCTCCAACCTCGGCGGGCGTCGGCGGGACGGTGAGCGTCCATGAAGTCCTGATGCAGGTCGCCGGCTGGGGTTACCGGATGACATTGAGCGCGACCCTTAAGGCGATCTCGTCATGTCCTGGTTTCGCAAACCTCCTTGCACGGTTCATCCAAAGCTTTGCGTCGCAGATTTCCTACACGGTCCTGTCGAACGTCAATTATCAGATCGACGTTCGACTGGCCCGATGGCTTCTTATGTCCCATGATCGCGTCGATGGCGACGAAATAGCGCTGACCCATGACTTCATTTCCCTGATGCTCGGTGTCCGGCGACCCAGCGTGACGACCGCCCTTCATGTGCTTGAAGGAGAGAAGTTCATTCGATCCGAACGGGGTCTCATCACCATTCGCGATCGACGTGGGCTGGAAGAATTTGCGGGCGATTCCTATGGCAGGCCCGAGGAAGAGTACCGGCGCCTTATCGGCAAATTTTAGCGCGTCAGATCAAGATTGGCGCATGAGACCGTTCTGATCAGGACACGTACGACCCGTCCGACCGAGGATCTTTTCTTCAAGGAGAGGGGCAGGTTGGGCCGAGGAGGATGATCCATACTAAAATCGATCCTGACGGAGATTTCCGGGCCTCAGCCTGCAAGGCCTGATATGATCGCAAGCCTTTCGCCGAGCTTCCAAATATCCTCAAACCTGAAGAAGGCTGCATAGTTCCGCAGTTCCTGAAAGCGGTACCCCAAGAAGCCTCACGCAGACGACGGTACGCTGGCAGACGATCGATTGTCCTCCCTTCATCGGGTGGTATTTTTGTTCGCATGCAGAAATCGGAAAGCTCCCAGCCGCGCCGACGTGACTCCATCAGTGCTGCCGAGCGTCACAGACGACTTGAGGCGACCACTGAGTGCGCATTGGCTGCGATCAAAGGCGAGGCAGAAGCACGACGTCTGAAAACGGAACGCCTCCGCGCTGCGCGTGAGGCCGCTCTGGCCCAAGGCAGCGATCCGTCCTCTGGTCGACCGGATGGCGATATCCAAGATGATGAGGTTTTAGATGACGGCTCGGCAGGCTAGCCTAGTCGAATTTGATGACGTCTTTGAACGGAACCGTGACGAGCAGGTTTCCCTTGTCGTCTGTAATCTCAAATCGCATGCCATCGATACGCTGGTTGTGCAAAATCAGTTCGGCGACCATTTCTCGGGCTGATTTCATCGCTTCCCACCGGGCGGCATCGAGTGACGGAAGTTCGATGCCTTCTTCGTCGACATCGAAACTCTCGTCTGAGCGAACATTGAAATAGAAAAGCATTTTGTCCTCCATGAGCGGACGAAACGAGGCCCGGCGGTCGACTGTTCCATAGAAAAAGATGGGTCATGCGCTTGGCGGGGGGGCCACGTCGGTTTCCGGCGCGCTGGCGCCCAGCAAGCGCTCGAACTCGCGCTCCGGCAGCCCGTAGCAACCGGCCGCAAACCGTTCCAAGCCCTTTCGGTTTATGATGATGACCGTTCCACGGTTCGAGCGAATGAGTTTGTGGCCTTCAAGAACGTGAAGGGCCGTTGTTACGCTTGGTCGTCGGATACCGAGGAGGAAGGCGATGTATTCGTGTGTGATCTCGAGAACATCTGCTCTTACCCGGTCATGGCACATGAGGATCCACCGCGCCAACCGCTTTTCCACCCGAAACTTGGCGTTGGCGAGTGCTGTATAGGATACCTGCACAGCAAAAACGTGCATGAATTTTATAAATGGGACTTGCAGAGTGGCACTCTGCTTGGTCGCCTCGCGCATCCTGTCGACGGAAATGCGATATCCACGGCCTGCGACCTGCATTTCGATCAGGTATGGCACGACCCTGTCGCCGATGATCGTCGACGTTGGGACAAAGCCCTCGCTGCCGAACATTCCGGCCTCCGCCTTTTTCCCATCGGGAAGCACGCTCATGACCGCGCCGATGCCGCTGTCAGGAAAATAGACATGTTCCAGGAGCGTATCCGGGCGGGCAATCGGGTAGCGCGAGGGCATCTCTACCTCCTCAAGATACGGTGCGAGGAGCTCAAAATCCTGGTCGCTGAGTGATCGGAGGATCCGATTGGAAATTCGAGATTTCTGCATGCGTTGCTTTGCCTCCGCCAGTCGATGAGGCGCTCGCGTTGAAGCGCCGCATTATCAAATTGTGACGACGATAGGATCGGCAAGGCCGAAAGATGAAAATGAGGGCAGCGCCTCACCACCGGGCTGCCTTTTGCTGGTTCCTTTGTTCCGTTGAACGGCGCTCTGCCTTTTGTGTGTATCGTTGAAGGCGCTGTTCGCAGCGGCGTTTTCTTCTTCATCATTGCAAATAGATGAAGGGTGGTCGGGTGTGGCCCAACCCATTTCCAGGTCGCCCTGATGTCTTTTTGTTCGACGAGTGCAAGCACGAGAAAGTGCGAGGGAGTACCGGTCGGGAGAAGGAGCCCAGCGGCGACTTTGCAGGTGGCCCGGCTTTATCTAGCGCCTGGCCAGACGCCAAAGGCGCATAAGTTCTGATGGAGCCGAGATGCCAGCCTCAAGCACGAACGGGTCGCTCGCTCGAGATAGCGCCGAACGGCTTTTCTTGACAGGAAGGCCATGGCCCATGCCATCGACCGAATAAAGCAGAACCTGCGACCCGGAGCCGATGCTCCAGCGAGACAACGCGCCCCACGATGTTTTCTCGACACGGTGAGGCTCTCGGTCGAAACCATTTGCCTGCGCCCATTGCGCGACACAGGCTAGGGCATTGCCCGGGTTGACCGTGCGATCTGCTGTCCCCTGCCAGATGCTGATCGGGGGCCAGGTGCGCCGATCGGGAAAGATGTCATTTATCCTCGCGCCCCAGCCATCCGCGGGCGGTGATGCGCCCGATTTCATCGCGCGAAGGGCCGACATAGCATCACGAACGGCGCCAACAGGCATTCCGGCCACAATAGCGGCGCCTGCAAACATATCCGGGTAGTTGGCGATCAACGCACCTGTCATTGCGCCACCGGCGGACAGGCCCGACGACGTAAACGCGCGCTCGATCGGCACGATGCCGTTTCACGGCATGCTCAACCATCTGTTTGATCGACAGCAATTCGCCGCGATCGCGTGCGACCTCGCTCGGACGGAACCAGTTGAAACATTTTTGAGGATTGTTGGAATGGGTCTGCTCCGGATAGAGGAGAATGAACCCTCGGTCCTTTGCCAGCTTCAAAAAGCCGCTGGCGGCGTCCATGCTCTCCGGCGTCTGGCGGCAGCCATGAAGCACCACCACGAGCGCCGGCTTGTTCGCCAGATTGGTCGGCACGTAGGACTTCATCACAAGCCGGCCGGGATTGCTGCCGAAAGCCGGGGTGGTCTGGAGTGTCGGTCGCTTCGGCTTTGATGGGGTCCGCCGGGCCGGGCCCCATGTCTTGTCCAGCAAGCGTACAGCCTTGCGCTGGGTCTTCAACAATCGCTTCAGCGATCCGGTGAAGCCAAGTTTCAAAGGTCCATGTCCTGAAGCTTGGAGAGCAGAGCTTTCAGGCCAGGCTGCGCTGCATCGCGGATCGCGACTTTCAAGGGGAACCATTTCTGCTTGCGCGTGCTCTTCTCGGGAAAATCGGGTTTAGACCCGGCAACATGGAGAAGATGGACGCTGACATGGTAGTGATGTGGCGAACTGTCCTTGTGGTAGCTGAATGAACCGAAGGGTTTGGTCTCGACGGTGCCTATGACGCCCGCTTCCTCGAAGGATTCCCGCCCGGCGGCCTGGGCGGTCGTCTCGCCAGGGTCCAAATGTCCTTTCGGGACGCCCCATCGTCCGTTTCGCCGGCTTCCCACGAGCAAGATGCGCAACCGGCCACTTCCTTTTTTTCGATAGCAGATTGCGCCAGCCTGCTGGATGTCGCGTGCAATGGCAATTTTCGCGGTGGATTGGTCGTCACAGAAAAGCATGGCTGTTCTAGATTTTTCCCGGTCTTTCATCAGATTGCTGTAGCACCGAACTATGACAGTCAGGTCTGCGTTGAAATGGTTCCTCTAACAGTCGGAGTCCAACTTGTCGCCCGAAACCGAAATCAAGCTCGACCTGTCACAAGAAGCCCTCGATGCCCTGGTTGGTTCCGATCTTCTCGGGGAACCCGACAAGGTTCTCGATCAGCGATCTACCTATTTCGATACCGCTGACCGCAGGCTCTGGAAGGAAGGCTACACCTTGCGCATCAGGCAGGTCGGGGAGACCAGGACGCAGACGGTCAAAGCGACGGGGCCAAGCCTATCCCTGTTTGCACGGTCTGAATGGGAGACGCCAATCGAGGGCGACGAACCCGTTCTCGATCACACGAGCCCGCTGCTTGGGGAGTTCGGCGGCGATGTGAAGCTCGAACCCGTGTTCGACGTCGTGATCGCGAGACGGCTCTGGAACGTGGTGGAGAATGGCTCACGTATAGAGGTGGTTCTCGATGAGGGTGACGCCATCTCCGGTGACCGCCGTTCTGCGATCAGAGAGGTCGAGATCGAGCTGAAGGAGGGACGCCCGAGCGATCTGTTCGTTTTCGCCCGGAAGATTGATGCCGTGGCCAGATTCCGGTTCAGCGTGCGGTCGAAGGCCGAGCGTGGCTTCGTCCTCGCCGGCGCGCAAAAGACGGTTGTCAAGGCCGAGCCGGTCTATTTGGAGCGGAGCATGAATGCCGTGGCGGCATTCAGGGCGATTGCGCTCGCATGCGTTCGCCAGTTCAGGCTCAACGAGGATATCCTGCTACAGCGCCGAAATCCGGAAGCCCTTCACCAGACAAGGGTGGCGATCCGCCGACTGCGATCCGCCCTCTCGTTGTTCAAGAGCGTTCTGCCGGGTGACGAGCCGGAAAGACTGAGCCAGGAGTTGCGCTGGCTCGCCGCGGTCCTCGGCGAGGCCCGCAATATCGAAGTTCTCTTGGCAAAGGCATCCGACATCGATCTCGTCTCCAAGCTCAAGACAGCACGTGCGGCCACCTATCATGATGCCATCGATGCCTTAGGGTCTTCGCGAGTGCATGCTCTGATGCTTGATATGATCAATTGGCTGGAGTGTGGCGACTATCTCCCCGGCAATGGGCCAGTATCGCCAGATGTGCCGAGCGTACAGGACTTTGCCGCACGCGCGCTGGAAAAACAGCGCAAGCGCCTTAAGAGGGATGGAAGCGCACTTGCCAAGGCAGACGACGAGCACAGGCACGATGTCCGCAAGGATGCGAAGAAGCTTCGATATGCCGCTGAGTTCTTCGCGTCGCTCTTCGACGACAAGCGCGGCGTACGGCGACGCAAGAAATTTCTGGCTGCGATCGAGGCACTTCAGGAAGAACTGGGTGCGTTGAACGATCTCGTAACGAGCCCGGAGGTCCTGAAAAAGCACGGCCTCGCCGACCATCCCGCAAGCGGCAGTGTTGTCTCCGATCGCGATAAGGCAGGATTGCTCGGAAAGGCACAGTCTGCGGTGGACGAGATGCTCGATATCAAGCGCTTCTGGCGATAGCCGCGCGCCATCGTGGTTGCGAACCTTTAGAGTGAAGCTTGCGAGCCCGCATAGTTGCAGGCGAGGTTTGCGCCCGATGCGGATATGCTTTGCCAACTTGGTGTCGCCAACGATGAGTTTCAGCACGTCGCCCCACCGGCTGATTAGGGATCAGCGCAAGGCAACCAGAACACCATCAGGCTCACATTCGTGGTGATGACGGCAAGCTGCAGCGAGGTCCTACGCAATCGCTGGCGACAGACCCCGAACTGTCTGGAAACCGCGCAGGCACCGAGCAACGCGTGCCCCGCAAGATGCCGGCCAACGAGGGCGTCAAAAATCCGCTCATCGTTTTGATGTCGAAGGCACAGAGGCTCGACTAACAGGCATTCAAATCTCATTGGTTGCCATGTTTGAAATATCTGACCCACTGCGGAACTACATGCGCGTCGTACGCATCCTCAACGTCTATAAGCGCAGGGTGATCGTCCTTTCTGACAAGGTTGCAAAGACGTCCGGCCAGAAGAAAATCCTCCATGCCGGCAGGCTGAAGGCGGCTGAGGCCGAAATAGCCTGCCTTCTGCGGGAAGGAGACGATCATCTAACGAGGCTGCGTGAAGCATGGCATAAAAAAAGGTAAAACCGGCTGATCGTGCATCGGCAACACTACCGCGACACCTCTTCGCCACGGCCTTAATCGACATCAAAACCCTTGCGATGCTGCAGCTGGATCCGGAGAGATGCGAGCGCGCGCTCCGTTTCGTCTATCTTGCTTTGCACCAGTGCTCCCTGCCTATGGTCAAGGCCGCCTCCGGCCATTGCGGCATCGATGATCTCAAGCACGTCTGCCGCGCCGACGACGACCTTGGTTGCACCACGTTCGATGGAAGGTTCAAACTCGCCGGCCATAGGTCGTTCGGCTGCCGTAAACTTCGTTCCATCCAGGAGATAGGCCAGGAGCCTCGGATCGGGCACAGCTCGCAGGAGTTCGCGGACTTCGTCGGGCGAGAAGCTCGTTCTCGCGATCAGCCGTGAATGCAAAGTGGCATAGCTCATCTTGAGAGACCGAGCGGCGTCCTCCACCCGAGGTCGTTTCTCAATAACGAGGATCGTGTAGACGATGCTGGCGAACTCTTGGCCACGATCTCCCATCATTGTCCTCCGTAAAAAGGCATTCGTACGTTTGGAAGGCGCTGCCGCCAACTGATAAATATGGGCCATACGCCTGTCGCACCCACCAATGCGACGGGATCCCGCCGTCCGCCTGGACTAACGAGGCAGGAGGCGCCGGGGACTTGTCCGAACCACGCTAAACCAGAAAGAGCCATGCTTTGACCGACGGTGTTTACTGCAAGGGCGACCTGTCAATGTCAGTCGAGACGCTGCAGCGACGGCGCGACCGCGGCGCTTTGCCAGTAGTGGTAGGCAACGGCGGTAGACGTCAGTTTAACCTTCGTGTCTGCTCGGACCCGTTGCCGTCCCAGACCGCAAACAAGGTGAGTTCACGACGACGCTGGTATGTTGTGACAGAAGTTGGCGAGATCAGCTCCCACAGCGAGTGCCGTCACTATCCATTAGCTCCCGATCTTCGGGACTGCAGATCGGTGCCTATCTTGGTGAGGCCTTCGACGATCCGCGGCTCTAGTCGGATTTGCCTCGTTTGAAGTTGCTGCGCCAAAACCGTCGGGCGTCAAGATCGAAGTGTAGTCCGGGCGAATATGGCGGCGATCGATTGAAGTTGAGCACGCAATAGCTTTCCTCTTGCCATTCTTGATGCGAGGTGCCGCAAGACTAGGCGGACTGATCATCGGCGGGGAAGTACGCAACAGTAAACGATCGCGTAAATGCAGAACCGCGACTTGGCTGCGATTGGGAAGGAGGTCGTCATCGAATAGGGGCCTGACCTACTCAGCAGCGATCCTGAGTTGCGCCGCAACGGCATCAAACAGCTCGACCGGAGCGATGATCTCGAAGTCGTCGACCATGTGATGCTGGTCGGATCCGGGAACGGCGAGCGTCCAGTAGTCAGGCTCTTTGCCGAAGATGGTGGAGACCTGAACGATGGTTGCTCGTCCCCTTGCATGCTTGCTTGATCGCGCCCAGTAGAACGCGTCCGGGATCAAACTCGTCATCACACGTACTCCCCCACAGAAGAAGCGACGATACCAGAAATTTTGCGAAAGACCATCGCTGCCGTTTGACGGCCAGCGTACAATCAACCGATCTCTGGTCGCAATCGCCGAGGACCAAGCTATGTCTCGTATTTCGTTGACT
The DNA here is from genome assembly GCA_900467745.1 of Hyphomicrobiales bacterium. Lineage (GTDB taxonomy): Bacteria > Pseudomonadota > Alphaproteobacteria > Rhizobiales > Rhizobiaceae > Rhizobium. The sequence goes on along the minus strand of UBQW01000038.1, from coordinate 62,928 downwards.
TGTCGGTCGACGTTCAAATTGCGAACATATCTTCCGGCATGCGAACTGTGTCTCGCAAAGACGAGATCGGATGGCGTGGGCGTGCCTGCTAGTTGCCTTGGCCGCTCGCGGTCGTTGCGTCTTGGTCGGGTGCCGCCGGCCGCTTAGACGCTCAGTGCTGCAGCCCTGTGTTCTGATCTGGAAGGCCTTCACCCGCCCTAAGGATCAGCACCTTTAACAAACGAGACCTTGTCACCATGGCAAGACCTGAGCCTAGGCGCTCGCCCTTGCCAGAGCGGAGCTGGTGTTCGCGCGACGCGCCCGCTTTTGTTCGTACATCGCCAGATCGGCGCGCCGGACCATCGCTTCCATCGTCTCGCCTTCTTCACTGGTGGCATGGCCGACCGAAATGTCGAGTGGAGCATTGGAATAGAACTGGTTGTTGATTTTGAGGAGCCCCTGAATAGTCTCCAGCATGGCCAATGCTGCCTGTCGGTCGGCTCCGGGCATAAGAACCGCGAACTCGTCGCCGCCGATGCGGGCTGCGTGGTTCGGCATGGACACAGCGCCGTTCAGGACTTCGCCGACACGGCGCAGCAGCGCGTCGCCTGCATCGTGGCCTCGTTGGTCGTTGGCGACCTTCAATCCGTCGAGATCAATAATCAAGGCTGATACCGGCCGCAGCGGCTTACGTTGTAGGCGGTTGAGCTCATCCATGTAAAAAGCACGGTTGTGCAGCTTGGTGAGGACGTCATGCTTGCCGAGATATTCAAGATAGGCCTCGGCCTTCTTGCGGGCGGTGATATCGGTCAAGGCGACTTGGACGCGTGACCAGTCGCTTTCGTGGCCTGGGAAGACCGAAAACTGCAAGAGCACATGTCTCTCCGAACCGTCCAGCGCGTAGTTTATGACCTCGCGTTGGTGAAAGAGATTGCCATTCCATAGCTCGATCAATTGCTCGCGAAATGTCTTTTCCATCTCGTCACGGAAAATGTTTGCGATGCCATGGAGGAGGGTGGTGCGATCCGGCGCGCTGAAGAGATCAAGTGTCGCCTTGTTGACGTCGATCACGCTGATCTCGCTCATGCATTGCATTACGAATTCCGGATGGACGTCTGTAAATACACGAAAATCAACGATGCCGCGACTGCGCACGTCTTCAACCAACGCTTTAACGCGACTGAAATCCTCGATCCATAGCGACACGGGCGAATGTTCGAAAATACCCTCGGCATAGAGACGGTTTTCCTGTTCGGCACGACGTGCGTGCTCTCGCGCGCTGACATCCTCGGTGGTGATCAGCACCCGCCCGAGCGTCTTTTCATGGCCGGGCAGGACGGACCCTCGCAGCTGTATGTCGAGGCGGCGACCCGAAAGTGTGTAATTGACGGCGCTGCCGTCAAATTCGAGGCTACCGTCCCAAAGGGAGGCAAGCTCGTTGACATGGCTTTGAAGCATCTCGTCACGGAAGATGGAAGAGAGGTTTTCTGTCAGATGCTCCTGGCTGTCGGCTTCGAAAAGGTCGAGCGTCTTCTGGTTGACGCGCAAGATCCGGATCCGTTGCGAGCAGGCCGCGACGCGGTTCACATCCTCGTTCAGGAAGCTTCTGATATCGGTGATGCCAGCCCGTCTCCAGTCTGAAAACTGAGCTGCTACTGCGCTGAAATCCTCGATCCACATGGCAATCGGCGCCAGATCGAAAATGTCGAAGTCAGAAGCAATGCTTGTCATGGCCAAAGTCTTTCAATGCGATCAGCGGTCACACCATCGCCTGCAGCGACAGCCCAATCATTCTACGGCGTAATTCTAAAGCTGAGCTTGACGACAATGGGGATAACGGAAGCGCATGTCAGATTTTCATGGCTCGCCCTGCCTGAAGGTGTCGGCCGCACGGGGGCGGAAACGAAAAGAACGGCAATTTGCCGTTCTCCCCGTCCCGGACAGTTTTACGGATCAGCGCTTGGCAGATCTGAACAGTTTCCAGCGCGAGGGCCGAAACGCAATTCCGCCTTGGGCAAGGCTGCCCGCAGCTGCCGGTGGCAGTTCAAGCTCGATCGGCGGATGTCCTTGGCCTATATCGACCTCGACATGGCGGGTGCCGGCAACCCGGCGGCTGGTCGTCACGACGCCGGAAATGGAACCGTCGCCATTGCGAATTTCGATGTCGTGCGGCCGAAAGTAGAGGCTCGCCTCGCCATCTGCCTCGCCGTCTGCGCGGATGCCGAGGGCTCGGCCGTCGAACCAGATGTCGCCGTTTAATACTTTGACGTCAAGACAGTTCGACTGGCCGACGAAGCCGAAGACGAAGGGGGAATTGGGGTGATCGTAGACGTCGTCTGGTGTGCCGACCTGTTCGATCGCGCCCTGGCTCATCACGACCACACGGTCTGCGAGCTCCATGGCCTCGTCCTGGTCGTGAGTGACGAAGACGGTCGTGTGTCCGGTCCTGTCGTGTATTTCACGAAGCCATTTTCGAAGGTCCTTGCGGACCTGGGCGTCGAGCGCGCCGAACGGCTCGTCAAGGAGCAGGACGTTGGGTTCCACCGCCATTGCGCGCGCGAGCGCCACGCGCTGCCGCTGGCCGCCTGACAGCTGTGCGGGGTAGCGCTTTTCCAGGCCGGGAAGCTGGACGAGGTCGAGCAGTTCCAGCGCCCGCCTGCGGATCTCGTGTTTTGGAGGGCGGCGCGAGGCATGGCGCACCTTCAGGCCGAAGGCGACATTGTCGAGCACCGTCATGTGACGAAACAGCGCGTAATGCTGGAACACGAAGCCGATATTGCGCTCCTGAACACTCTTGCGCGATGCATCCTCGTCGCCGAAATAGATCAGGCCATCTGTCGGGCTTTCGAGCCCGGCGATGAGCCTGAGCAAGGTCGTTTTGCCAGAGCCCGACGGACCAAGCAGCGCGATCAGCTCGCCGGAGCGGATGTCGAGCGACACGTCATGCAGAGCCGGAAATCGATCGAATTCCTTGCGTAGGTTTTGAACACGAACTTCCATTCTAATTCCTCAGTGCCGCCGGCTCGCGGCGATTTCATCGCTATAACGCATTTCCAGCAAGGTCTTCAAAACAAGGGTGACGAGTGCGAGCAGCGCAAGCAGGGTGGCAACGGCAAATGCCCCGGTGAAATTATACTCGTTGTAGAGGATTTCCACCTGTAGCGGCATGGTGTTGGTCTGGCCGCGAATATGGCCGGAAACCACCGAGACAGCGCCGAACTCGCCCATAGCGCGGGCGTTGCAAAGCAGAACGCCGTAGAGCAGCCCCCATTTGATGTTTGGCAAGGTCACGTGCCAGAAGGTCTGCCAGCCGCTGGCCCCAAGCGAGATCGCCGCCTCTTCATCACCGGTCCCTTGTTCCTGCATGAGCGGGATGAGCTCGCGGGCGACGAAGGGGAAGGTGACGAACATGGTCGCCAGGATCAGCCCTGGAACCGCGAAGAGGATCTTGATGCTGTGCGCGCTCAGCCATTGGCCGAGATAGGTGTTGGCGCCGAGCAGCAGTACGAAGACCAGACCCGATATGACCGGCGAGACCGAGAAGGGTAGGTCGATCAGCGTTGTCAGGAAGGCCTTGCCCTTGAACTCGAACTTGGCGATTGCCCAAGCAGCGGCAACGCCGAAGACGACGTTCAACGGCACGCTGATGCCAGCGACGATCAGGGTCAGTCGGATGGCGGAAAAGGTTTCCGCGTCCTGCAGGGCCGTGAAGAATGCGGTCGGCCCTTTTCGGAATGCTTCGACGAACACGGCTGTGAGCGGCAGGATCAGGATCAGTGTCAAAAACACCAGGGAGGCGACGATCAGCGTCCATCGCGCCCATCGATGCTCGGTGACGACGGAGCGCACTTTCGCGGCGGGGGAAGCTTGGATCTCATGCGCCATTGCCATACCTCCGTCTGCTCCAGCTCTGGATAAGGTTGATCACGAGAAGCATGGCGAAGGATAGCACCAGCATGACGGCGGCTATACCGGTGGCGGCCGCGTAGTTGTATTCTTCCAGCTTGATGACAATCAGCAGTGGTGCGATCTCCGATTTAAACGGCAGGTTGCCGGCGATGAAGATGACAGATCCGTACTCACCGACGCCCCGTGCAAAGGCCAAGGCGAAACCCGTGAGAACCGCCGGCGCGAGGCCAGGCAACAGAACCCGGGTGATCGTCTGCAGACGGTTGGCGCCGAGCGTGGCGGCGGCCTCCTCGACCTCCTTGTCGATCTCCTCCATCACAGGCTGCACCGTGCGCACCACAAATGGCAGGCCGACGAAGACGAGTGCCACGACGATGCCGACAGGGGTGAAGGCGATCTTGATGCCGAGCGGCGTCAGGAACTGGCCAAGCCAGCCGTTGGGCGCATAGAGCGTCGCAAGCGCGATGCCGGCGACGGCGGTCGGCAGCGCGAAGGGCAGGTCGACCATGGCGTCGATGATGCGCTTGCCGGGAAAGCGGTATCGCACCAGTACCCAGGCGAGCACGATGCCGAAGACGACGTTGACGCAGGCAGCCGCAAAGGCGGTGCCGAAGCTGATCCGCAGCGCGTTCACGGTGCGGGCATCAATGGCGATCGACCAGAATTTCTCCCAGCCGAGTTCGCTCGAACGCCATGCCAGGCCCGAGAGGGGGATGAGGATAAGAAGGGTGAGCCAGATCAAGGTAAAGCCGAGTGCCATTCCAAATCCTGGAATGACACTCGGCCGCCTGAACCGCCACCGCGTGGGGCTATGTGCTCTCATGCGATGTATTATTGTGCCGGCTTGTAGATTTGGTCAAACACGCCGCCATCGCCGAAGAATTTCGGCTGCGCTTCCTTCCAGCCGCCGAAATCGTCGATCGTAGCAAGCGTCAGCTTCGGGAAGCGGGCGATATCGGCAGGGTCGGCTGCTTCAGGCTTGATCGGGCGGTAATAGTGCTTGGCCGCGATCTTCTGGCCCTCGTCGGAATAGAGGTAGTTCAGATAGGCCTCGGCGACTTTGCGCGTGCCCTTTTTGTCGACATTGCCATCGACTACGGCGACTGGCGGGTCTGCACGGATCGAGAAGCTCGGGGTCACGATCTCAAACTGATCGGGGCCGAGTTCTTCGAGCGAGAGATAGGCTTCATTTTCCCAGGCAAGAAGCACGTCACCCAGCCCGCGCTGGACGAAAGTGGTCGTCGCGCCGCGCGCGCCGGTGTCGAGAACGGGAACGTGCTGAAGCAGGCTCGTCACATAGGTCTGAGCCTTCGCTTCATCGCCTCCGTTTGCCTGCTTGGCCCAAGCCCAGGCAGCCAGGAAGTTCCAGCGCGCGCCGCCCGATGTTTTCGGGTTTGGCGTGATCACCTGGACATCGTCCTTTACGAGATCGGCCCAGTCCTTGATGCCCTTCGGATTGCCCTTGCGCACCAGGAATACGATGGTGGAGGTGTAAGGTGTCGAGTTGTTTGGGAGCTTGCTCTTCCAGTCGGCGGGGATCTTGCCGGTCTTCTGGGCGATCGCGTCAATGTCACCTTCGAGAGCGAGCGTCACGACGTCGGCGTCGAGCCCATCGATGACCGATCGCGCCTGAGCGCCGGAGCCACCATGCGACGCCTGGATCGCCACGGCCTCGCCGGTGTCCTTCTGCCACTTCTGTGCGAAGGCTGCGTTAAAATCCTTATAGAGTTCCCGTGTCGGATCATAGGATACGTTGAGAAGCGTCTGATCGGCAAAAGCTGGTGCGACAGCGCCGATGGCGAAACTGCCTGCCAAAACCGCGGCCGCGAGAAGCCGGGTAATCCGTTGTGCGTGCATGGGGAACCTCCTTCGTTTGTGATCCAAACTCTACCAAGTTGGTCGTATAATGAAACGAAGATTGTTTCTGTTCCATGCGGCGGTTCCGGAATGGCGTGCCATTTCGTGTGCAGTTTTGAAATGATTGTGCTGTGAACCTGCGCGACAGGTGGCTGCGATTTGGCTCTCGCACTTTAGGAATGGCCACGTTTTTAAAACAACCTGCGAGCAGACGCGGGCATTCCATCGCGCCATGAGCAAAAGCCTCGGCGATGGAATTGAAATCCGCCGTGTTCGGCGATTATAGTCCGCCGACGCCGCGCTCGACTCGCGCGGGGAGGCAAGGGAAGGAAGATGCAATGACCAAAGTCCGCGCACTGGTGCTGGAGCGCCAGCATGAGCTCGCTATCCGCGAAATCGATCTGCCTATGGAAACCGGGCCGGGCGAGGTCAAGATCAAGATACACACGGTCGGCGTCTGCGGCTCCGACGTTCACTATTACACGCACGGCAAGATCGGCCCCTTCGTCGTCAACGAGCCGATGGTGCTCGGGCACGAGGCGGCTGGTACCGTCGTCGAGGTTGGCGCCGGCGTCACACATCTGAAGGTCGGCGATCGCGTCTGCATGGAACCGGGCATTCCCGATCCCAACTCGAAGGCAAGCCGGCTCGGCATGTACAATGTCGATCCGGCCGTCTCCTTCTGGGCAACTCCGCCCGTTCATGGCGTGCTCACGCCCGAAGTCGTTCATCCCGCCAACTACACGTTCAAGCTGCCTGACAATGTGAGCTTCGCCGAAGGCGCCATGGTCGAGCCTTTCGCCGTCGGCATGCAGGCGGCTACCAAGGCGAAGATCGCGCCGGGCGACACCGCCGTCGTGCTCGGTGCCGGCCCGATCGGCACGATGGTTGCCATCGCAGCACTCGCCGGTGGCTGCGCTCGTGCGATCGTGGCCGATCTCGCCCAGCCGAAGCTCGATATCGCCGCCCAGTATCAGGGCGTGATCCCGGTCAATATCCGCGAGACCAACCTCGTCGAGGAAGTCTCGCGGCTGACGGACGGATGGGGCGCCGATGTGATCTTCGAATGCTCCGGTTCGCCGAAGGCCTGGGAAACGATCATGGATCTTGCGCGTCCCGGCGGCGTCATCGTTGCCGTCGGTCTGCCGGTCAACCCAATCGGCTTCGACGTCTCGACTGCGTCGACCAAGGAAATCCGCATAGAAACGGTGTTCCGCTACGCGCATCAGTATGAGCGGTCGATTGCGCTGCTCGGCTCCGGTCGCGTTGATCTGAAGCCTCTGATTTCCGAGACCTTCGGCTTCCAAGACTCCATCAAGGCTTTCGACCGCGCGGTCGAAGCGCGCCCGAGCGATGTGAAGCTGCAGATCGTGATGGACTAGGTGCCTGTCGGCTAGCCCGTGCTAGCCGACACTTTCCTAAAAGCCTTTCTGAAGACAAGGGCCGCGCCAGCCACGATGGCCGCGGCCCCGACCCCGATGAAGAGGTGATGATGCAGCGGCAGACGACCGAGGATCTGCTCGATCCCGTGTCCGAAGAGATAGCCGAGCGCCGTAAACAGCTGTCCCCATACAAGCGCCGCGAACGCATTCAACATCACGAACTTTCCGGTCGAGATTCGCGTCGTGCCGATCACGATCGGACTGATCGTCCTCAAGCCGACGAGAAAGCGGAATGCAAGGATGAAACCTGTCGGATAGCGCTCAAGAAGCGACGTCACCTGGGCCAGCGTCGCCGTCTCCATCAGCCGGCGGACAACGTGCCAGCGGGCCGCATAGCGGCCGGCGAAGAACCACATCTGGTCTCCGGCGAATGAACCCGCCGACGCCATCAGCGAGGCCGACCAATAGGTGAGCAGCCCGCGATGGGAGATGATGCCGCCGAGGAAGGCCGCGGTCTCACCCTCGAATGCGGTGCCGAGGAAGATCGCGACAATCCCATAGTGTTCGATCAGATGTTCTATGGACACGATTGATCCCCCGCCGTTTTTCGCCTGCCGCCGTGAAGGCTACACGTTCTTGAGGTCGCCAAGCAATGTCGGGATCAATTCGGACACTGTCGGATGAATCGGTACGGCCCACTTCAGCTCGGGATAGGGCGTTCCGGCATTCATCGCGTCGATGAAACCATGGATCGCCTCATCGCCCTCTATGCCGAGAATGGCGGCGCCGAGGATCTGCTTGGTTTGCGCGTCGGCGATCACCTTCATCAAGCCTTTCGTCTCGCCCCGCTCCTTTGCACGGCCGACTTTGGTCATCGGCCGGGTCGAGATCATGATCTCGCGACCCGATGCGCGCGCCTGCTTTTCCGATATGCCGACGCGACCGAGCGGCGGGTCGATATAAAGCGCATAGGCGAGGATGCGGTCGCTGAGCTTGCGATCCTCGCCGTCGAGCAGGTTGGCCGCTGCAATCTCGAAGTCGTTGTAGGACGTATGCGTGAAGGCGCCGTGGCCATTGCAGTCGCCAAGCGCCCAGATGCCGTCGACATTGGTTGCGAGCTTGTCGTCAACGGTGATGTAGCCACGCTTGTCGGCGGCGACGCCGGCACGATCGAGGCCGAGATCGTCGGTATTCGGCACACGGCCGGTTGCGATCAGCACATGGCTCGCCATGATCTCGGCGATGCCGTCGGCGACCGAGACTTCGATGCCGTCCGGCTTGTTCTTGAACGCGATACGGTCCGCGTCCGTGTGGACCATAATTCCCTCGGCGCGCAGAATGTCGGCAATCGCGTCTGAGATATCGTCATCCTCTCGCGAGGCGAGCTTGGGGCCACGCTCGACGACCGTAACCTCGGCGCCGAAGCGGCGATACATCTGCGCGAACTCAAGGCCGATATAGCTTCCGCCAATGACCACCAGATGCCGGGGCAGCGTGTCCAGCGCGATGATCGACGTGCTGGTCAGATAGTCGATGTCGTCGATACCCGGCATATCGGGAATGGCCGGTCGTGCGCCGACGTTGAGATAGATGCGCTGCGCGGTCAGCAGCTCGCCGTTGACACTGATCGTCCGTTCGCTTTCGAAGCGCGCATGACCGTAGATTACGGTGACGCCGGCCATGCCCGCGAACCAGCTGATCAGGCCGTTGCGGGCCTCCATGGTCACTGTCTCGGCTCGCTTGCGCACGATCGCCATGTCGATGCCGATATCGCCCGGGATTGTCACGCCGTAGCCGCCGGCATTGCGGGCCACATAGGCGGCGCGGGCGCTGGCGACGAGGGTCTTGGTCGGCATGCAGCCTGCGTTGACGCATGTGCCGCCGAGATACTTGCGCTCGATCAGCGCGACCTTCATGCCCTTCTCCGCCATCCGGGCAGCGAGGAAGGGGCCGGATTGGCCGGCGCCGACAACGATGGCGTCGAAGCTGCGCATCAGACCGACGCCACAATCAGGATCGCGCCGACAATGGCGACCGCGTCCTCAAGAATCGCCGCGGGCGGATCTCTTCGAAAAGCGCTCGCCAGCTTGCCGCGCGCCGCGGCACCACCAAGCGTGCCCGAGACCGCGCCCAGAATGCCGGCGATGAGCCCTGGTATCAACGATCCGCCTGCGGCGCCGATGGTAGCACCTGACAGCGCGCCCATGATCAGCCGCGCGCCGAACTGCATCGGTACTTTTCTTGAGGGCGTGGATGGCAATTGATCCGTCACCAGTTCGACCAGCGCCAGCAGCGTGAAAATCCACGGGGTCCAGCGATAGCCCATGAAGGCGAGCGGTGTCTGAGACACATCGAACCAGCCGAGTGCTGCGCCCCAGGCGACAGCCGCGGGCGCAGTCAGCGCGCGCAGCCCGGCGATGATGCCGATCAGAAATGCGAGAAATAGAAGCATGCGCAATCCCCCATCGCAGCGCAGGCTCTCCCCGCGACAAGCGAAAGCTTGCACATTGTCGGGTCCGTTGCAATTTGGCGGAGAAGAATTCTCGATCAGTTCGAGAACGCCGCTATTCCCGTTATGGCGCGGCCGAGGATCAGCGCGTGAATGTCGTGCGTGCCCTCATAGGTGTTTACCACCTCCAGGTTGACGAGATGGCGGGCGACGCCGAATTCATCGGATATGCCGTTGCCTCCAAGCATGTCGCGCGCCATTCGGGCGATATCGAGCGCCTTGCCGCAGGAATTGCGTTTGAGAATCGAGGTAAGCTCGACGGGCGGGTGGCCGTCTTCCTTCATCCGGCCGAGGCGCAGGCAGCCCTGCAGCCCGAGCGTGATCTCGGTCGCCATGTCGGCGAGCTTCCTCTGGATCAACTGATTGGCGGCGAGCGGCCGGTCGAACTGCTTGCGGTCGAGCGTGTATTGCCGCGCCCGCGCATAGCAATCTTCGGCGGCGCCGAGCGCGCCCCAGGCAATCCCGAAACGGGCCGAGTTGAGGCAGGTGAATGGACCCTTCAGGCCGGAGACGTTTGGCAACAGGTTCTCTTCCGGCACGAAGACGCCATCCATCACAACTTCGCCCGTTATGGAGGCGCGCAGGCCGATTTTGCCGTGAATGGCAGGCGCCGTCAGGCCCTTCCATCCCTTTTCGAGGATGAAGCCACGGATCACGCCGTCTTCGGTCTTCGCCCAAACCACGAAGACGTCGGCGATCGGCGCGTTCGATATCCACGTCTTGGCACCGGAAAGACTGTAGCCGCGGTCGACCTTTTTCGCACGCGTCGCCATCGATCCGGGGTCGGAGCCATGGTTGGGTTCGGTAAGGCCGAAGCAGCCGATCCATTCGCCGGTGGCGAGTTTCGGCAGATATTTCTGCTTCTGCGCTTCGGATCCAAAGGCATCGATCGGCACCATGACCAGCGACGACTGGACGCTCATCATCGACCGGTAGCCGCTGTCGACCCGCTCGACCTCGCGGGCGATCAGCCCGTAAGCGACATATCCGAGACCCGCGCCGCCATATTCGGGCGATATCGTCGGGCCGAGGAGGCCGAGTTCGCCCATTTCGCGAAAGATGCTCGGATCGGTTTTCTCGTGGCGGAAGGCTTCGAGCACACGCGGCGCAAGCTTTTCCTGCGCGTAGGAGTGCGCGGTGTCGAGCACCATGCGCTCCTCGTCCGTCAACTGCTCGACAAGCCGGAACGGATCGGACCAGTCGAAACTCTCGCGGGTGTACTGCATGGTTCATCCTCCTCGATCCATCGGCATGTCGCGGACCCTATTGGGATACTGCCGGGGCGAGGGAGCGTCAACACGCGCGCCCGTCCATGTCGCTCTCGACTGCGCGCGATGATGACATAGCTATCCTCCCATGGGCCCTCAAATGGGATCGTCTAAATGATGGGAGCAGGACATGACAAAGATCGCGTTTATCGGCCTCGGTAATATGGGTGGGCCGATGGCGACAAATCTGGTCAAGGCGGGGCACACGGTCGCGGGCTTCGACTTGGTGCCAGCGTTGCTTGAGGCTGCAGTGGCAACCGGCGTCCAGCCGACCAGCGATATTTCCCAGGCCGTGAGCGGTGCTGATGCTGTGGTGACCATGCTTCCGCAGGGCAGGCACGTCCTGACTGCGTGGACGGATATTATTCGCGGCATTCGCTCAGGAACGCTTGTCATCGACTGCTCAACGATCGACGTCGCCAGCGCGCGCAAGGCGCATGATATGGCAAAAGCGGCCGATTGCCCATCGCTCGATGCCCCGGTCTCCGGCGGAACCAGCGGTGCTGCGGCCGGAACGCTGACCTTCATGGCGGGAGGAACGCCGGAGAGCTTCGCAAGGGCCAAACCCATACTCGAAGCGATGGGCAAGAAGATCGTCCATTGCGGAGAGGCAGGCGCGGGGCAGGCGGCGAAAATCTGCAACAACATGATACTGGGCATATCGATGATTGGCGTCTGCGAGGCTTTTGCATTGGGCGAAAAGCTTGGCCTCTCGCACCAGGCCTTGTTCGATGTCGCCTCGACGTCATCGGGCCAATGCTGGTCGATCAACACATACTGCCCGGTTCCCGGCCCGGTGCCGACGTCGCCCGCCAACAACGATTACAAGCCGGGCTTTGCAGCCGCCTTGATGCTGAAGGACCTCCGCCTGTCGCAGGAGGCGGCGCTCGCGACAGGCGCCTCGACGCCGCTCGGCGCCGAAGCCGCGCAATTGTTCGCTCTCTTCGAAAAGCAGGGCAATGGCGGTCGCGATTTCTCAGCGATCATCGAGATGTTGCGCGGCTGACGCCTTTCTTACGGCAAGCGCAGGTTCGTGCCGCCGACCCAGGCGGTTGCGATATTGGGTTTCGAGGCGGTGTTGATGATCTTCTGGAGAATCTGTTCGCCGCTATCGAATTCGTCGAACAAGCGCACCGATCCCTTCGGCGCCTTGGTGTCGACAACGATCGCATCGAACAGATAGCCGGGCTTGAACTGGCCGATCGGCAGATCGAGCGCCACGCCACCGCCTGCCGTCGCGATATAGAAGGCATCGCGGAAATCGATCTGGGCCGGCCCGTAGCTGGCGCGCGCCTCGGCATCGCGCTTGGGATCGACACCGCTCTCAAGAGCGCGCGACATCAGGATCGCGCCGCGGCAGTTTTCAAGCATCGAGGCGCTCGGCCCACCGGAGACATCCGTGCCGAGACCGACGTGCATGCCCTTGTCGAGGGCGGCCTTGAGCGGGAATACGGCGTTGGCGAAGTAAACGTTGGAGAGCGGGCAGTGGGCGACAGCAGCTTCGCGCTCCCGCACCTTGTCCATGTCACCATCCGTCAGGAAGTTGGCGTGTGCCAGAACCGTGCGCCGGCCGAGCAGGCCGAAGCGATCGAGCGCCTCGGTATCGGTCACGCCGTGGCGGGACAACACATAGCCATGCGCCCAGTCGCTCTCCGAACAGTGGGTCTGCACGTGGCAGCCGCACTCCTTCGCCAGAGCACCCAGCCCCTCGAGCGTCGCGTCGGTGCAGGATGGCACGAAGCGTGGCGTGATGACAGGAAGTACTTTCTTTTCAACGTTATCAGGATGATTGGTGATGTAATCAATCAGTGCGCGCGTGCCTTCAATGGCTTCGTCCGGCGAGGCGTCGCGGTAGTAATCCGGGCACTCGTCGGCGTTGTCCATCGCCACTTTGCCGATCAGCGCGCGCTGGCCCTTCTCCAGACATATGTCCGCAAGCGATCGCGTCGCATCCTGGTGCACGGTGGCGAAATAGAGCGCCGTGGTCGTGCCGTTTGCGAGGAGGTCGTCGACGAGCAGGCCGTAGCTGCGCTTTGCGAAGGCAAGATCTTCGTAGCGGGCTTCCAGTGGGAAGGTATATTTCTGCAGCCATACCTCGAGCGGCACATCGAGCGCGCTGCCAAGCTGGGGATATTGCGGCGCATGGACGTGAAGATCGACGAAACCTGGAAGGAGATAAGAGCCTACAGGCAACGTGACCAGTTCGCCGCCTTCCTCGCGCGCCTCGCGAATGGTCCGGTAGTTCGGATCGCTTGGGCGATGCATGGCGGCAATCGTGCCATCCGCGCCGATATCGATCAGCACCTCGTCCAGGATATCGATCTTTCCGCGCTCCGGAGCGTGAAATCCGGAGGCGCAGAGCGTTTTATTCCGCAAGTCCAATGCTGTATTCCAATTCAATCAATGCGTCAGTATCCGCGCACGTATGCACGAGTTCAAATCTATAGCGAATGGCGACGGGGTCCATCGCAGGAGCCCTGCGTTTTTACGGTGGCTGCCGTGCAATGATGGGACGCTCGCCCATCCGGCCAGCTGTCGCCGTGATTATCAGGCGCGAACGGACCGGCCGGCATGCTGGAGCAACCAGGCCCTGACCTTGGCGACGGATTGGGCTTGCCTCGGCCTGCGGAGCGAGACCACGTAAAAATCCGCTTGAGCTCGCATCGTTTGCGCAAATGCCGGCACCAGCCGCCCGGCGGCGATATCCTCGTTGACGAAGACCCCGCTTGCCAGCGCGATGCCCTGGCCGGCAAGCGCCGCCTCGATAGCATGGGATGTCTGGTTGAAGCGAACGCCCTTCGAGGCGGCGACCGGCCTCGCACGCGCGATCGTGGCGATGAACTCGGGCCATTGATTGTGGGTGTCGTGGAGCAGCACGAAACGCTCGAGATCGGCGGGGTCAAGGCGACCGGTGGGCGGCATAAGCGCGGGGCTGCATACCGGGACAAGCTCCTGCTCGAACAGCAGGTCGGCCTCCAGCGAGGCTGGGAACGGTGGTCGCGCCAACCGGACCGCGATATCCACATCATCCGATTGGAAGTTCGCGACACGTTCGCTGGCGAGAATGCGCATATCGAGATCCGGGTGCGCTGCAAGGAAATCCGGTAGCCTCGGAATCAGCCATTTTGATGCGAAAGTCGGCGTGACGCTGATCGTCAACCGCAACGGCTCCGGCCGCAACGTCGCGGTTGCGTCGGAGATCAGTTCGAAGGCACGCCGGATGCTCTCGGCATAACCGCGTCCGGCCTCGGTCAAGGCAAGCTTGCGGGGGAGGCGCTCGAACAGAGGGAGGTTTAACTCCTTCTCCAGGCCACGGACCTGCTGCGCGACAGCTGCCTGCGTGACGCCCAGCTCCTCGGCTGCGGCGCGAAAGTTGAGATGACGGGCGGCGACCTCGAAGGCGCGCAAGCCATTCAGCGGCGGAAGGCGGAAAAGCGGGTCGTTCATTCGATAGATTTTCTACTGGTTCACGCCAACCGAATTGGCTCGAAGCTATGTTATCATGATGGTATCATCATGCACTGAAGCTGCAAACACGCGCGATGCGCAAGAGAAGCAACGAAAGGGTGGATGTTATGACAGTAGAAAAAGTGGCGCTGGTAACGGCGGGCGGTAGCGGCATGGGGGCGGATGCCGCCAAGCGTCTGGCGGCCGATGGCTTCAAGCTCGCCATCCTCTCGTCCTCGGGTAAGGGTGAGGCGCTGGCCAAGGAACTCGGCGGCGTCGGCGTCACGGGGTCGAACCAGTCGAATGACGATATCAAGCGCCTTGTCGATCTCGCCATGCAAGCCTGGGGCCGCATCGATGTGCTCGTCAACAGCGCCGGACACGGCCCGCGCGCGCCGATCCTCGATATCACCGATGAGGATTGGCACAAGGGCATGGACGTCTACCTGATGAACGTCATCCGCCCGACCCGGATCGTGACGCCGGTCATGCAGGCGCAGAGGTCTGGCGCGATCGTCAACATCTCGACCGCCTGGGCCTTCGAACCGACAGCGATGTTCCCGACGTCCGCCGTCTTCCGCGCCGGTCTCGCCTCCTTCACCAAGATCTTCGCCGACACCTACGCGGCGGATAAAATCCGCATGAACAACGTGCTTCCGGGCTGGATCGACAGCCTGCCGGCAACCGAGGAGCGCCGCGAATCGGTACCGATGAAGCGCTATGGCACAAGCGAAGAGATCGCGGCGACCGTGGCGTTTCTGGCGTCGGAAGGTGCCGGATACATCACCGGGCAGAATATCAAGGTGGATGGCGGACTCGGCCGATCGGTGTGATCGAAACCGCTGACGTTGCGGGGACAAGCGGCTTCTGACGGCCGCTTGATAACCGTCACGTCGCAGGCGTTTGATAGGCATTATCTATCAAAATATTTTTCTTTATCTACTTCATTTATCGCCGACCCCTGTTTATGTTGCGGCGCGAAAGCGGGTTTTCGCTTCGCAGCAATTCTACAGGAGCCTTCATGTCCCTTATCAACACATCCATTAAGCCCTTCAAGGCGCAGGCCTTCAAGCAGGGCAAATTCATTGAAGTGACCGATGCCGACACCAAGGGCAAGTGGGCGGTATTCTTCTTCTATCCGGCTGACTTTACTTTCGTTTGCCCGACGGAACTCGGCGATGTCGCCGATCACTATGCCGAACTGCAGCGCCTTGACGTCGAGGTCTATTCGGTCTCGACCGACACGCATTTCACCCACAAGGCCTGGCACGACAGCTCGGAGACCATTGGCAAGATCCAGTATACGATGATCGGCGACCCGACCGGCACGATCAGCCGCAACTTCGAAGTCATGCGCGAATCCGAAGGCCTTGCCGACCGCGGCACCTTCGTTGTCGATCCCGATGGCGTCATCCAGGCTATGGAAGTCACCGCCGAAGGTATCGGCCGCAATGCTGTCGACCTGCTGCGTCGCATCAAGGCTGCGCAGTATGTGCGCGCGCATCCGGGTGAAGTTTGCCCGGCCAAGTGGGAAGAGGGCGAAAAGACGCTCGCTCCGTCGCTGCACCTCGTCGGCAAGATCTGACGTTCAAATAATAGGCCGCCTTCCGGTTTAGACTGGAAGGCGGCACCCAATACCATATTCAGCGCCTTAAACGCGGCGCGGCCATCCATTTTTAGCGGAGTGTCCCATGCTCGACGACAATCTGAAATCCCAGTTGAAGGGCTATCTGGAACGGGTCGTTCGCCCGATCGCGATCACCGCTTCGGTCAATGACAGCGCCAAGTCGAAAGAGATGTCGGAGCTTCTCGCCGAACTGGTCGCTCTTTCCGACAAGATTTCGGTCGTGGAAATGCGTGATGACGGCGAGCGTGCACCATCCTTCGCGCTGACCAGCCCGGGCCACGACATCAACCTGCGCTTCGCCGGCATTCCGATGGGCCATGAGTTTACCTCGCTTGTGCTCGCTCTGCTGCAGGTCGGCGGTCATCCGCCGCGCACCGAGCAGGCAATCATCGATCAGATCAAGGATCTCGACGGCGATTTCCTTTTCGAGACCTATTTCTCGCTCACCTGCCAGAATTGCCCCGATGTCGTGCAGGCACTGAACCTGATGGCCGTGCTGAACCCGCGCGTGAAGCATGTGGCGATCGATGGCGGCGTGTTCCCGGCCGAAGTTCAAAGCCGCCAGGTCATGTCTGTGCCGACGGTCTATCTCAACGGCCAGCTGTTCGGTCAGGGCCGAATGGAAGTCGAGGAGATCGTCTCCAAGCTCGACACCGACTCCGCTGCTCGTGCCGCCGAGAAGCTGAATGGCCGCGAAACTTACGACGTGCTCGTCATCGGCGGCGGTCCGGCCGGCGCTGCGGCGGCCATCTACGCCGCGCGCAAGGGCATCCGCACCGGCGTTGCCGCCGAGCGCTTTGGCGGTCAGGTTCTCGATACGATGGCGATCGAAAACTTCATCTCGGTGCAACATACCGAAGGACCACAGTTTGCGGCTTCGCTGGAAGCGCATGTGAAGCAATATGACGTTGATATCATGAACCTGCAGCGCGCCGAAAAGCTCGTTCCCGGCAAGGACATGATCGCGGTCGAACTCGCCAATGGCGCGACGCTGCGCTCGAAGACGGTGATCCTGTCGACCGGCGCCCGCTGGCGGCAGATGGGCGTTCCCGGCGAAGACCAGTATCGCAACAAGGGCGTTGCCTATTGCCCGCATTGCGACGGTCCGCTGTTCAAGGGCAAGCGCGTTGCCGTCATCGGCGGTGGCAATTCCGGCGTCGAGGCGGCGATCGACCTTGCCAACATCGTCAGCCACGTGACGCTGATCGAGTTCGACAACAAGCTGCGTGCCGATGACGTCCTGCAGCGCAAGCTGCGCAGCCTTCCCAACGTCGATATCCTGCTTTCCGCCAAGACGACGGAAGTGCTGGGCAATGGCCAGAAGGTGACCGGGCTCGTCTACGAAAACCGCATTGCCGGTCAGCGCCACACGCTCGATCTGGAGGGCATCTTCGTCCAGATCGGCCTGCTTCCGAACACCGAATGGCTGAAGGGCGCCATCGAACTGTCGCCACGCGGCGAGATCATTGTCGATCACCACGGCCAGACCTCGGTTCCCGGTGTCTTTGCCGCCGGCGATTGCACCACAGTGCCTTACAAGCAGATCGTGATTGCGCTCGGCGAGGGCGCGAAGGCGTCGCTTGCAGCCTTCGACCATCTGATCCGCATGTCTGGCCCGGACGAGGATGCGGTGAAGGCGGCTTGAGGCTGATCGACACGGTTCTGCAATGACGCTTCGCGAGCTGGAATACCTGATTGCCTTGGCGGACCACCGGCATTTTGGCCGAGCCGCCGAAGCGTGCCTGGTCAGCCAGCCGACACTCTCCATGCAGATCCGGAAACTGGAGGAGACCCTTGGCGCTCCGCTGATCGAGCGCACGCCGCGCACGGTCATGTTGACACCGTTCGGCGAGGATACCGTCAAGCGGGCAAGGCGCATCATGCAGGAGGTTGCCGAGATCAGGTCATCGGCCTTGCGCAGCCTCAATCCGGAGGTGGGCACCCTGCGTCTCGGCATCTTCCCGACGCTCGCTCCCTATTTCCTGCCGCATGCGGTGCCGCGCATCCACAGGCAGTTCCCGCGGCTGGAGACGCTGCTGATCGAGGAAAAGAGCGATGCACTCCTGGCGCGCCTTAAAAGCGGCAATCTCGATGCCACGATCCTCGCTCTTCCCGTCAATGACGACCACCTGAAAGCCGAGTGTCTCTTCGAGGAAGACTTTCTGCTCGCCGTTCCCGACATGCATCCGCTCGCAAGGCGGCAGTCCCTGGTGCTCGGGGACCTCGATCGCTACGACCTTATGTTGCTGGAAGAGGGGCACTGCCTGCGCGAACAGGCGCTCGATGTGTGCCGCTTGTCGGGTGCAAGCGAGCGCACCTCGTTTCGCGCCACCAGCCTGGAGACACTGCGCCAGATGGTCGGCGCCAATGTGGGGATCACGCTTCTGCCGGAGCTGGCCGCGCTGTATCCGGCGTCGGGCGACATAAGGCTGCTGCGTTTCGAAGGCATATCGCCGAACAGGCGGATCGGCATATGCTGGCGCAAGGGTTCGGCGATGGGCACTTTTCTGGAAAGTATCGCCGGTCTCCTGCGCGACGTTGCCCAGGAGCTGCTTGCCGACATCCGACCGGAGCCGACCGCCTAAGGCGACGTTACTTCCATTCCCACAGTAGCTTGGTCGAGAACGGCCGTGTGCCGATTAGGAGCTCGGGTTGCGTCAGCTTGGCCTCGAAGATCGCTGCATCCGCGTCACCATTCAGCCCGACGAATAGCATTTTCATCGAAGCGCCGCGCGGCTGGCCCTTCTTGCGGTAGGCGAATTGCACTGCACAGGTCGGATATTCCCATCCCGCCGTCAGCGTCTGCGCGAACGCTTCCTCGCCGAGCCCGTTTGCTTGGCCCGTCGACGCCAGGAACTGGCCTAGTCCGAAGAAGCCGGAAAACACCCGGTAGGCCGTCTCCTGCGACATCTGCGTGCCTTGGCCGCTTGTCGTGTCGCGACGGTAGAAAAGGCTGTCCACCTGGCCCTGCTTACGTCTCATCGCGTAGCTGATCAGGTTTTTCTGGGCGAGCAGCTCCATCGTCAGATCGTAGGTCTGATAGCTGCCGGGGTTGGTATGCAGATCGTCGATACGTGCCTTCAGGTCGACAACATAGTCACGATAAAATGCGGCGCTCATCGGCGTTTCCTCATGTTTTCCGGCGCGTGGTAGCAGAAAACGCGGAAATTCCAAGGGGGCCGGCGGCCGGCGCGGCAAGGGTAGCATGTCGCAGATCTGCGACAGAAGCTGCGCGTCACGCGCATAGCGCATAGCTGTTCTGCAGAACTATGCCTATGATTTGAGCGTGCTTGCTGTATAAACAAATCATCGAAGCGATGCACCTCCTCCCGCAGAGCTTCGAGTTGCAGGTGGCCTTATCCTCCTCCCAAGGGTGCCTGCGGGAATGACAGCACTCCTCCTCCCAGCTGTCGTTCTGTTATATTCGAAAAGCCTGTCGCACCTCCTCCCGCGGCAGGCTTTTTCGATTCTGACCCACGCGTTCTTCAGCTTTCAGTTTTCCGGATTGGTAGCGCCAGCGCGCAACCCGTCAGGTCTGCGCGCCTTTCGCTCGGCCAGGTGTCAGCTGATGCCGCCGAGGCAGACATATTTGATCTCGGTGAACTCCTCGATACCGTACCGCGAGCCTTCGCGGCCGAGACCTGAGAGCTTCACGCCACCGAACGGCGCTTCCGCCGTCGAGATCAGGCCCGTATTCACGCCGACCATCCCATATTCCAGCGCCTCGGCAACGCGGAACACACGCGCGAGGTCCTTGGCGTAGAAATAGGAAGCGAGGCCGAATTCGGTGTCGTTGGCCTGTTCGATCACATCCGCCTCGTCTTTGAAGCGGAAGAGGGGAGCAAGCGGGCCGAATGTCTCTTCGCGCGCGACTGCCATATCCTTCGTGACGTTGGCGAGAACGGTGGCCTCGTAGAAAGTGCCGCCAAGCGCATGCGGCTTGCCACCCTGGATGATGTTTGCACCCTTCGCCAGCGCGTCAGCCACATGCTCCTCAACTTTCTCGAGCGCCGGCTTGTCGATCAACGGACCGAGGATCACGCCCTCATCGAAGCCATTGCCGGTCTTCAGTTTGCCGACGGCATCCGCGAGCTTCTTCGAGAAGGCGTCGTAAACGCCGTCCTGCACATAGAGCCTGTTGGCGCAGACGCAGGTCTGACCGTTGTTGCGAAACTTCGCGATCAGAGCACCCTCGACGGCTGCGTCGAGATCAGCATCGTCGAAGACGATGAACGGCGCATTGCCGCCGAGCTCGAGCCCGAGTTTCTTGATCGTCGGCGCGCTCTGCTTGTAGAGCTCGGCGCCGATTTCGGTCGATCCAGTAAAGGTAAGCTTGCGCACGGTCGGGTTCGACGTCATCTCCGCGCCGATCGCGGCGGCGGAGCCTGTTAGCACCGAGAAAAGCCCGGCCGGCAGGCCGGCGCGCTCGGCAAGCACGGCAATCGCGATTGCCGAGAACGGCGTCTGCGATGCCGGCTTCAGCACCATGGCACAACCTGCCGCAAGCGCCGGGCCGGCCTTGCGGGTGATCATCGCATTGGGGAAATTCCAGGGCGTGATCGCCGCGACCACGCCGATCGGCTGCTTCATGACCATGATGCGCTTGTCTGGCTGGTGGCCCGGTATCAGGTCGCCATAGATGCGCCGCGCTTCCTCCGCAAACCATTCGATAAAGCTCGCACCGTAGACGATCTCGCCGGTGGCTTCGGCAAGCGGCTTGCCTTGCTCAAGCGTCAGGATTCGCCCGAGGTCGTCCTTGTTCTCGATCATCAGATCGAACCACTTCCGCAGGATGCCGGCGCGTTCCTTAGCGGTGCGGGCAGCCCAGCCCTTCTGCGCGACGCGCGCGGCCTCGATCGCCGCCTTTGTCTCGGCGCCGCCCAGCTTGGGCACGCGGCCGATGATCTCTCCGGTGGCCGGATTGTTGACCTCGATCGCATTGGCGGGATCGGCATCGATCCAATTTCCGCCAACAAGAGCGGCCTGGCGAAAAAGGGAAGGGTCTTTCAGCTGCATCGCATTCATCCTGTTTGACAAGTTGCCCGCATTGACGCCGGCACTGATCGCCTCAGCGTCTTTCTGGTGCGAAGGATAAACTGGTGTCCCGGCCGGCAAGATCAAATTGGCCGAATTGCCCAGGACTTGCAACTGGAGCCGTTAGTGGCTTTTTCAGTGCCGGAAGCGGCGTGACCGTGGGCCACGCCGGTGTTCAACGGACAAAACGGTGGAGCTCAGGCTTTCTTGGAAGGGCGACCGTGCAGCGGCTCGGCGCGGTGCCAGTTCTCCAGGATGCGGCCGTCGGTGTGGTTCTGCTTTGCCCAGCGGATCCCGTTCGAGATGACCTTGTGAATGGTCTTGTCGTGATAGATCGGGTAGGTCTCATGCCCCGGGCTGAAGAAGAAGATCCGTCCCCGGCCGCGTTGGAAGGTGCAGCCACTGCGAAACACCTCGCCACCCGAGTACCAAGAAATGAGTACCAGCTCGTCGGGCTGCGGGATGTCGAAGGGCTCGCCGTACATCTCCGATGCATTCACCTCGAAATAGGGCGGCAGTCCCTCCGCGATCGGATGAGAAGGGTTGACCACCCAAACACGCTCAAGATCGCCCTCCGGCGTTTCGCGCCAGGACAGGTTGGCGTTCGTGCCCATCAGCCGGCGGAAGAGCTTGGAGTGGTGCCCTGAATGCAGAACGAGCAGGCCCATCCCCTTCAGAACGCGCTGCTGGATACGGTCGATCAGCCCGTCACTGACGTCCTCATGCGCCATATGGCCCCACCAGAGCAAGACGTCGGTATCGTTGAGTACCTGGTCGGGCAGGCCTTCATCGGGATCATCGAGCGTGCCTCGACGAATCTCGAAATCCGGATGCGCAATGCCTGCCGCAATTGCACCATCGATGCGATCGGGATAGATCTCCTGAACCTCCTTGTGCAATTGCTCGTGGCGTCCCTCGTTCCAGATTGTGACCTTGATCGTCATGATGTCCTCGATGTTATCAACGTGATTAGGATGATTGAGCCGAGCGGATAACGCGCCCGGTGGTGTCGAACAGGTGGCAGGCGGTGCCGTCTGCTGTCAGCGAAACGCGATCGCCGGGGCGTACCGCGACATCGCCTTCGGCGCGGACGACGATCGGCTGGTTTTCAGAGCCGACGGTCATGTAGGTCTCGACGCCCAGGCGCTCGACGATGACGACGTCGGCCGTGAATTTTCCCTGGCCCTCGGGTCCGATCTTGAAGTGCTCCGGTCGGATACCGAGCGTGGCGGCACCGTCGGGCACCGTTCCGGCTCCATCCGGCAGGTTGAGCGTCAATCCGATCGGGCTTTGAACGCGCAATGCGCCGGCCTGCGGCTTGCTGATCGTCACGGGAACGGTGTTCATGCGCGGCGAGCCGATGAAGGTGGCGACGAACTCGTTGTCGGGCTTGTGATAGAGGTCCATCGGTGCGCCCTGCTGGGCGACAAGCCCCTTGTTCAGGACGACGATGCGGTCGGCCATGGTCATGGCCTCGACCTGATCGTGGGTGACGTAAACGACGGTCGCCTTCAATTCGCGGTGCAAGCGCTGCAACTCGGCACGCATCTGTACACGAAGCGCCGAATCGAGGTTCGACAGCGGTTCATCGAACAGGATCAACGACGGCTTCTTGATGATGGCTCGACCGATCGCGACGCGCTGTCTTTGACCGCCTGACAGTGCGGCGGGGCGGCGATCGAGATAATCAGTCAGTTGCAGGATTTCGGCGACGCCTTCGACCTGCTTGCGGATTTCGGTTTCCGGCACTTTTTTCAGGCTGAGCGAGAAGCCGATGTTCTGCGCCACGGTCATATGCGGATAAAGCGCGTAGGACTGAAACACCATGGCGATGCCGCGTTTGTCCGGCGGCAGGTCATTGATACGCTTGCCGTTCAGGATGAGGTCGCCGTCATCGATGCCTTCCAGCCCGGCGATCATCCGCAAAAGGGTCGACTTTCCGCAACCCGAAGGCCCGACGAATACGGCGAACTCGCCGTCCTCGACGGTGATGTCGACGCCCTTGATGACCTCCAGGGCGCCATAGAATTTGCGAACGTTCTTGAGATTGATCATCTGTAAAACTCTTTCTGGATATTAGCCTTTGACGCCGCCCGAAAAGGTCTGGACGAGGAAGCGCCGCGCGAAGCCGAAGGCGATCACAGCCGGCAGGAGGTAGATGAAAGCGAGGGCGGCGAGCAGGCCGTAATCGATCTCATTGATGCGCAGGAAAGCGCGAAAGAGGCCGAGGGGAAGCGTTTGCAGTTCCGGTGACGAGAGGAAGATCAGCGGCAGCAGGAAATCGCCCCATGCCGACATAAAGGCAAACAACCCGGCTGCGGCCAGCCCCGGCAGCGCCAGCGGGATCAGGACGCGACGGATGCGCTGCGTCATCGTTGCGCCATCCATCAGCGCTGCTTCTTCATAGTCGCGCGGAAGGCCGTCAAAAAAGGTTTTCATGATCCACAGCGCCAGCGGCAGCTGCATGGTCGCAAGCACCAGGATCAGGCCGAGGTAACCGTCGATAAAGCCCGTCCAGCGCATGATCGGCCGCGCGTATTCGCCGAAGATCGGCCGCAGGATCGCGCCCTCGGCATTGTTGAGCGTCAGCAGGAACTTGTAGAGCGGCACCACAAGTGCTGTCGGCGGCAAGACGCGGATCAGAAGGATCGCGTAGAGAAACGGCAGCTTCCACCAGGCCCGCGTGCGCGACAAGGCGTAGCCGCCGAGGCCGGCCAGCACCATGACCAGTACCGTTGCGGAGCCGACGACAAAGAGCGAATTGAAGAGCCACTTCGCCCCGTCCTCCTTGGTGAAGACACGCAGATAGTTGTCGAGCGTCCATTGTTCCGGCCAGCGGAGAAACAGCTGGGCATTGCCATCGAGCGAGGCGAGCAGAACCCAGAGGAACGGTACGGCGCAGAAGATCGAGATCAGCGACAGCGTGGCGTAGGCGAGCAGATCCGATCGGGTCTTGTTGGCGTTTTCTGTCGGGGAAAGCACTGCCATGTCAGACCTCCACCTTCATTGCCCGCACGTATGCGATGCCGAGGATCAGCGAGATCACCAGAGTGACGACCGCGACCGCGGCGCCGTAGCCGAGCTGGAAGGCAGTGAAGGACTGGTTGTAGATGTAGATGCTGATGACTTCGGTCGCACCACCAGGGCCGCCGCGCGTCAGCGCATAGACAAGACCGAAGACCGCGATCGTCGAGACGGCGGAAATGAGCATGTAGAGAAGGATCGTCGGCATCATGAGGGGAAGCGTGATGCGGCGGAACATCTGCGATGGCGTGGCGCCGTCCATGCGGGCAGCCTCGTAGATTTCGCTCGGAATGGTGCTGAGGCCCGCAGTCAAGAGGATCATCGCGGTGGCGATGCCGCGCCATGTGTTGACGACGATGATCATCGTCAGCGGGAAGACCTGGAGCCAGTCGGTGGGCGTCACGCCGAAGAAGCTCACGATGCGGCTGAGCGTTGCGTTCTCGCCGCCGGCCAGCATCGAAATCCACATGAAGCCGGCAACGACCTCGGGTGCCGCGTTGGGCAGCAGGATCATCGAGGAGAATATCTGGCGGAAAAGGATCTGCCGGCGCAGCGCAATGGCTGAAATCAGGCCGAGTACGAACTGGCCGATCACCGCCGAGCCGACCACGAAGAAAAACGTCACGATGAGCGCGTTCCAGAATTTCGCGTCATTCAGCAGGCGCATGTAGTTGCGAATGCCCACGAAGCGCGGACGCAGCGCTGCGGCGCCGGTGAGAGCTTCGTTGGTGAAGCTCAGGTAGACGGAGTAAAGCGCGGGATAGATCACGAAGGCCAGAAGCAGGACCAGCGACGGCAGCAGGATCACGAGGAGCTGCCGCTCGACGCGTCGTTCGTGAGAATTGAGGACCATGAAGCTCGCAACCTTGTCTGATGATCGCAGACGCGGCCAGCGGGCCGCGCCTGCAGTCTTGGGCGGAAGTTGAAGGGCTTGAGGATTATTTCACCACGTCGTCGCCGAGCGTTTCCTTGACGTAATCGACAAGGATCTTCTGGGCACCGGCGGCGTCCGTCTCCTTGCGCAGCAGCGCTTCGGTTGCCCGTGCCACGCCTTCGGCGATGGTGCCGAAGCCGGACGCCTGCTTCAGGAAGACGCCGTTGCCGGCCGCGGCGTGGATCGGAACGAGTTCCGTCAGCTTCTGGAACTCGGCGCTCTTAGCCGCATCCTTGCTTGCCGGAATATTGCCGATGCGCGCGGCGTAGGAGACCTGTGTGTCGACCGAACCGATCTCAAGCAGCGCCTTCGTCGCCAGCTCGACGTTCGCGGACTTCGCGTTAACGGCCCACGGAGCAGCAAGGTTCGCGAGCACGTACTGGCCGCCCGTCTGGCCAGGAACTGTCCAGGTGCCGACGATCTTTGTCACCTCTGGGATCGGGTTCTTGCTCTCGCGGCCCCAATCGAAGATGTAGCACCAGGAACCGCACGTAGTTGCCGCAAGCTTGCCATCAGGGAACATCTGGTACTTGGGAATGACCCACGGCTCTGGGCCGAGCAGCGGCTGGGTCGGCATCAGATCCTTGTCGATGAGCTCCTTGTAGACGCCGAAGACGTCCTTGATGCCTTCGCCACTGAGATCGAGTTTTCCATCGGCGTCGACCAGCTGCGGCGTCTTGGAGCCGACGAGCAGATGCTGGAAGCCTTCATCGAAAGCGCCGCTACCCCAGGACACGCCGGCCGGGAAGAGCAGGCCGTAGGCGCCTGTCTTCGCCTTCACTTCAGCGGCGCGATCCAGCAGTTCCTGCCAGGTCTTCGGTTGCTCGGTCGAAATGCCGGCTTTCTCCAGCACATCCTTGCGGAAGTAGATTTCCTGGATGCCAAGCATGAACGGCATGACGTAAGTTTCGCCATCGGGGCTCACGGCCAGCTGCTTTGCGACGTCATAGAAATTCGCGTAGCCGTCCCAGGCGGTGATCTCCTTGGTTACAGGGGCGAGGTATCCGGCTTCGACCATATCGGCCACAGCCGCCGTCGACGGGATCGAGAACAGATCCGGCGCGTTGCCGGCGCCAAGCTCGGTGAGCAGCTTCGTCAGGTAATCCTTGTCGGGCGCCGGGTATTCGACGACCTCGACGGTCACTCCGTATTTCTTTTCGATCGCCTCGACCGTCGACTTCATGGCGTCGATGCCGGCCTGGCCGTGATTTGCAATTCGGATTGTTTCGGCATGCGCCAGCGTCGAGACCGCGCTGAGCAAAATGGCGCACAGGCCACCAATGACCGTCTTCTTCAACGGAAGTCCTCCCTTTTTGATTGGCGGCGCCCTCCAGCACCGTTCGAAAAATGTACACGCATTCCTCAATGAGGCAAGATGGATTTCCGAAAGAATTTACAAGTTCATATAATACATTGATTTAACGCATTAAAATAGAACTTGCGCCGAGTTTTCTGTTTGTGTAATCGTGTACACAATCATGTGGGAGGAGTTTCATGACACAGAAGTTGCGGCTTGGCGTGATCGGCGCAGGCCTGAAGGCGGCTGAGTATGCGGCGAGCTGGGCGGCCATGCCGGAGATCGAGTTCGTAGCGCTTGCTGATACGACCGCTTCGTCGCGCCAGCGCCTGATCGACGTGTGCATCGCGGCTGGAGCGCCGGCGCCGAAGAGCTTCGAGGACTACCGCGAGATGCTCGCGAAATGCCGCGATGCGCTCGACATCGTCTATATCTCCACCCCGCACGCCTTTCACGGCGAACAGGCGGCGGCCGTCGTCGAAGCCGGCATCGATCTCTTCCTTGAAAAGCCGATGGTCACGACTGTTGCCGAGGCTGAGACGCTGATCGCGGCGCAGAAGAAAAGTGGCGTCACTGTTGTTACTGCTTTCCAGGGCGGCCTCTCGCCGCTGGTGATTGACACGCGCAAGCGCGCGCTCGCTGGAGAGTTCGGCGAGCTTATCGCGATTTCGGGCATGATCTGGGAAAGCTGGGCGGGCAACTATGCAGGTCACTGGAAACAGGAGCCGGAAATCTCGGGCGGCGGCTTCATGTTCGACACCGGCGCACACATGATGAATACCGTCTGCCTGCTGGCCAATTCCGACTTCGCCAGTGTATCGGCCTATATGAACAAGCATGGCCGCAAGGTCGATATTGCCACCGCCGTTTCCGCCCGCTTGAAGAACGGCGCCATGGCGACATTGACGGCCGCAGGCGAGGGGCCTCCTGGCTGCGCCTCCTACATCACCTTCTTCTATTCGAAGGCGATCGTGCGGATCGATGCCTGGGGCGGCTGGCGCGAGATCAGCGTCGGTCGGGTCAACGAGCCGCGCGAAGAGGCCGAAATTCTCGGAAACCCGATGAAGAACTTCCTCGCCATTCGCGCCGGTGAAATGGAAAACACCGGCTCCGTTGAAATGGGTCTGCGTTTCGCTAGGCTGTGGGATGCAATCAAGGAATCGGCGGCAGCCGACGGCATGCCCGTCCGGCCAGCGCAATAGACGTATCGGGACACGAGACATGAACAAGCGGCGGATCACCTCGAAGGAACTGGCAAAGCTCGCCGGGGTATCCTCCGCCACCATTTCCCGTGCCTTTTCGCCCGATTCCAGGATCGGCAGCGCCACGCGCGATCGAATTTTGTCGGTCGCGCGCGAACACGGCTATCAGCCGAACGCGATTGCCCGTTCGCTGAACAATCAACGATCGAGGTTGGTCGCCCTTGTCGTCAATGCCATTGGCAATCCTTGCGAGGCCGAAGAGCAGCAATTGTTGGTCCACAGGTTGCAGGCGCGCCAGCTGCTGCCGATCATCCTGTGCTGTGCAGATCACGACGATCGCCTGCAACTGATGCGGTTGGCATCCACCTATCAGGTGGATCATGTCGTCGTTTTCTCGGACATGGTGTCGATGCAAGACGCGGTCGATATCTTTCATACGACCAAGCCTATCATCGTCTCGTTCGAACCCTTGGACAACGAAAACGTCTCAAATATTCGCATCGATGGCGCGGCTGCGGCTGACGAGATCATCGAGAAGATTGTCAATGACGGCAAGAAGCGCTTTGCCTACCTCTCCGGCACCAAATCCAGCTGGATCGACAAGCTTCGACGCAAATGGTTCGCGGATGCACTCGCCAGGCGCGGGATGGCCATCGAGGCCGAGGCCTTTGGCGACTACACCTATGATTCCGGCTTCAAGGAAGCGGTGCTTTTGCTGCATCGCTCGAAGGTCGATGCCATCATTTGCGGCAACGACGTGATGGCGATCGGCGCGCGCGATGCCGCGCGGCGCATGCTCGGCAAGAACACCCCTGATGATATCGCCATCGTCGGCCAGGATGGGATTGCAATGGCTGCGTGGGATTGCAACGACTTGACGACGCTAAGCCTCGACCATGTCGCCTTCATCGATGCGGTTGTCGAGCTCATCGAACGTCACGATGCCGATTTGCCGGGGCCCCACAGCATAACGCTGACCTGCAATGCCCGCTGGGGATCCACCGCCTGACACCATCCGCTCGGCGCCAGGAGGTCGCTGTCTTAGCGACATCTTGACTACGGGGTCCAAACGAAATGGTATGCTTGCCAGACATCATCCAATGGCGGCGCCGCCAGCGTGGCGCCGAGAGCAAATGATCGTGATCAGGCGGCGCAGCATCTTTCTATTCGTGTCGTGGGGTTTGCGCCTCTCTCTTTGCATGACACTGATTGGCCCGGCCGGCGCTGCTGAGACCATCGAAGCTCAGCCGGAGGCAGCCTGCCTCTACACACGCTCGATGACGGGCTCGGCGGAGACCCTTTGCATTCGCAAGGACAGCTTCAACCGCGACCTCTGCGGTGCGATCGAACGGACCGCGAGCGAACATGACCTGCCGCCGGATTTCTTCGCCCGGCTGATTTGGCGCGAGAGCCGGTTCAGGCCGGACGCGTTGAGCTATAAGGGCGCGCAGGGAATAGCGCAGTTCATGCCGGGTACCGCCAAGCTGCGCGGGCTGCAGGACAGTTACGATGTTCTGGAAGCCTTGCAAAAATCGGCCGAATATCTTGACGAGCTCAGGGATCGCTTCGGCAATCTCGGCCTTGCGGCCGCTGCCTACAATGCCGGCGAAAACGGGCTATCGAACTTTCTCAATGGCGGCGGCCTGCCGACGGAGACCCGCAGTTATGTGATGGCGATTACGGCGCATAGCGTCGAGGAGTGGAAGTCCTCGGCACCCGACAAGGCGGCTGGTCCCCTGGCAGAGGATCAGCCCTTTATCGAAAGCTGCGTGGCGCTTGCCGATCGCCGCAAGATGGCCGATCCGGTCTGGCGGCCGGAGGGAAACTGGGCGCCTTGGGGCGTGCAGATCGCGGCCAGCGCCGACCCCGATGTTGCCCGTCGCCTTTTCTTTGCGGCGATTGCACGGTTTCCGGCACCTCTCGACCAGGAGCAGCCTCTTATCCTGCGGCAGCGTGACCGCAGCTTCGGTTTCCGACCGCGCTACGTGACCCGCATTGCGCGGCAGACAAGGGGGGAGGCTAACGAGGTCTGCAGACAGATCCGCAAGACCAACCAGATCTGCCTGATATTCAAGAATTGAATATCGGGGTTCCGGCACCCCGTTCGAGAACCGAGACGTTGTATTCAATGGCTATCCAAAACCGCCTTGCATCGTCTTTTGCACAACTGGATTGCACGGGTGTGCAAAAAATGACTTCAGAGCTCATTTTGTCATGTCACTGTTACGCGCCGGCGATAGCAGAGCCGTAGTCCGAAGGGCAACGCCCGAAACAATGGAGACGGTCATGAACAGACGCGAGTTTCTTGTCACATCTTCGGCGGCAGCCGGTCTGCTGGCCCTGCCACGCTTAGCGATGGCTGCAGATGGCACGATCAACCTCTATAGTGGTTCCGACGCCAACATTATCGACTTCTGGAACAACACCGTGCTTCCGGCCTTCAAAAAGGCGCACCCCGAAGCTGCCGTAAAGGTTACGGATGCAGGTGACAACGCGGGCTTGCGTGCGATTGCAGACCGTGCGCTTGCGGCTCTCAAGTCGAAGACGGATCCGCAGTCGGATATCTTTGAAGCGTTCAACCCACGACTGCCCACAGGTGGTATCGATGCCGGCCTTTGGGTCAAGTTCTCGGCCGAGAACATCGATGGCTTCGCGACCGTCAATCCGCTCAGCGTCGACAGCCCGTATTCGCTGCCCTATCGCGGTTCGCAGGTGTTGCTAGCCTACGACAAGACCAAGCTTGACCCCAAGGATGCGCCGAAGACCTGGGAACAACTGACGGCCTGGATCAAGGCCAATCCTGGCCAGTTCATCTACAATCGCCCCGACAAGGGCGGTTCGGGCGGCAATTTCGTTCGCCGCGCGATCCACGAAGCCAACGGTCGCGATCCCAAGAAGTTCACCATCGACAACTTCACGGCTGATTTCGCAAATCAGGCCCTGACGCCGGCTTGGGCGATCCTCAACGATCTCGCGCCGTCACTTTATGAAAAGGGTGCCTACACCTCCGGCAATACGCAGTCGATCCAATTGCTTGCCCAGGGCGTTGTCACGATGACCCCGGTCTGGTCCGACCAGGTGCTGCAGGCCCTGTCGCAGGGCGTACTGCCTGAGACGACCGGCCTTGTCCAGCTCACCGATCTGGCGCTTTGCGGCGACTTCTCGCGCATGACGGTGTTTACGAACGGCGCCAACAAGGATGCGGCACTGAAACTTGCGGCGTTCATGCTGACGAAGGAAATCCAGGAAGCGATTATCACCGAACTCGGTGGTTTCCCGGCTGTCGCCTGGGATCACATTTCCGACGAACTCCGTCAGAAATATGCCGATGTCATCCCGACCACCATCCCGACTTTCCCAGCCGGCGATTGGGAAAGCAACATCAACGACGGTTGGTATCGCAATGTTGCTCCGGGCATCAGCCGTACCTGATGCGTAAAAGCATGACATTGTCGCTGCCGGCGCGGGCAACCGCGCCGGGCAACGCGCAGAATCCGGTTGGGCTTCTTCTGGTCGCCCTGCCGGTGCTTCTGCTCGGGTGGCTGATCGTCTACCCGATCTTTTCGGCCGTGATCACCACCGTTTTCATTGCGCAGGCGGATGGAACGACCTCGGTGTCGCTGGCTTCCTACCGGTTCTTCTTCAGTGATCCCTACAGCCTCGCCAATCTCTGGGTGACGCTGTGGACGACCGTGGTCTGCGGCGTGTTGCTGCTGGTGATCGGCTTGCCGATCGGGCTTTATCTGCGGTTTTCACAGGGGCGTCTCCCAGTCTATGTTCAGGGCCTGGCGATCTTCCCGATGTTCGTGCCGTCGATCATCCTGTCTTATGCGCTGATCCGCACGATCGGGCCCAACGGGACCGTCGATCTCCTGCTCAATGCCGTCGGGCTGCCAAAGATCCCGTCCCCCTATCTAACCCCATGGGGGCCAGTCATTGGTCTGGTTTGGGACAATCTTCCTTTGACGGTGCTGATGCTGACAGCCGGGCTTGGCAGTATTGCGAAGAGCTCGGTCGAGGCTGCCCGTGATGTCGGCGCTTCGCCGCTGCGCGTTTTCATCTCGATCATCCTGCCACGTATGGGCAACTCGCTATTGGTCACGGCGTCCTTCGCCATCCTTGGCATCTTCTCGTCCTTCACTTTGCCGTATGTGCTCGGCCCGGCATCGCCGGAAATGATGGGGCCGTTCATGCAGCGCACCTTCTCCGATGTGAACGATCCGCTGAATGCGCTGACGCAGGCAGTAATTTCCTTCGGATTCTGCCTCGTCTTCGGCATTTTTTATGTGCGATCAATCGCCAAAAATCGGGAGGCGTCGCGATGAGGACGATAGCCAAGTTCAATGGCTCCAAAGTCGATTGGGCGGGCATTCTGTTTGCCGTGCTGCTGACGCTGTTCATCGCCGTGCCTCTGGTTGTGGTCGGCACCTGGGCGTTTACCGAGGTATGGCGCTATCCGTCAGTCATTCCGCAGCAGTTCGGTTTCCGCTTCTGGTCGCAGACACTGTCTCGCACCGATGTATGGGACGCGCTGTTCTTGAGCCTGCGACTGACGGCGACGGTCACGCTTTTGTCGGCCGTCATTTGCTTGCCCGCGGCTTATGCATTTGCGCGCATGTCGTTTCCCGGAAAGAACGTACTCTTCCTGTCTTTTCTGGCCTCGCATGCCTTTCCGAAGTTCGGACTTCTGGTGGCGATCGCCGGCATCTTCTTGAAGCTCGGCTTGATCAGCACCTTCTGGGGCGTTGTCCTGATCCAGCTGGTCGGGACGTTGATGTTGATGATCTGGATCCCCGTGGCAGCGTTCCAGAATATCGATCGGCGCATGGAAGAGGCTGCCCGCGATGCAGGTGCCGGACCGTTGCGGGTTTTCTGGTCGATCACCTTGCCCCAGGCGGCCCCCACAATCATGGCGGCCTTGCTCCTGACCTTTGTCGGAACATTTTATGAAACCGAAGGCGCCTGGCTCATCGGCGCCCCTGAGATCCGCACCATGCCGGTGTTGATGATCACCTTCATCAACAATCAGATCGTGGTTCAATATGGTGCCGTTTTATCGGTGATGCTCTGGGTGCCGTCGTTCTTCGCTCTGATGTTTGCCCGCCGTGTGGTTGGAACGGGCGCATTTGCCCGCGGCTTTGGCGCGTGACGCTAGGATCGGGCATGGCCCGAGGAAAGGCTTGATATGGCACGCTTGACGATCAAGAACGTCTCAAAGACGTTCGGGACCTCGTTTGCGGTCCGTGATTTCTCGCTCGATGTAGAAGATGGCGAGCTCGTCTGCCTGCTTGGTCCGTCCGGATCCGGCAAGTCGACACTGCTTCGCATGATCGGCGGCTTCGAACAGCCGTCGGACGGCTTGATCCTGATCGACGGCAAGGACGTGACGAGGCTACCGCCGGAAAAGCGCCCTACCGGCATGGTCTTCCAGAGCCACGCGCTCTGGACCCATATGGACGTGTTCAACAACATCGCCTTCGGCCTCAAGCTTCGTCGCCTGCCTAAGGCCGAGATTCGCGAACGCGTCGAGAACGCCCTGGCGCTGGTCGGGCTTGCAGACTATGGCAAGCGCATGACGATGCAGTTGTCGGGTGGCCAACAGCAGCGCGTGGCGCTTGCGCGTTCGCTGGTGCTGGAGCCGAAGATCCTGTTGCTCGACGAGCCGTTCGCCAGCCTCGACCAGCATCTGCGCGAACGGCTGCGAGAGGAAGTGCGCGACATCCAGCAGCGCGTCGGCATCACTACCCTCTTTGTCACGCACGGCCAGGATGAGGCATTGGCGCTCGCCGATCGTATCGTCGTCATGCGCGACGGGGGCACCGAGCAGATCGCCCCACCCGATATCGTCTACCGCGAGCCACAGACGGAATTCGTGGCCGGCTTCATCGGATCGATGAACTTCGTGAAGACCAGCATTCGTGGTGGCGTCAGCCAGCATCCGGCCTTTCCCCTTACCGTGCCGATCGAAGATGGCGACGTCGTCCTGGCGTTTCGCCCCGAGGCGTTGTCGCTGCAGCCATCGAAGACGCTCTCGACCGCCATCGTCCATCGCAGCATTGATTTCGGCACGCACAAGATCGTGGATATCGACCTCGCCGACGGGACGCGCTTGAAGGCGATGACGGCACCGGATAGCAATTGGGTGAAGGGCGTGGGCATCGAGGCGACGGCTTCCGCTTTCCGGGCTTTCCGCGACAATCAGCTGGTCTACCAATCGGCAACCTCAGGTGAACGACATCATGATCTTATCCTCGCTTGATCGCAACGGCATCGCGATTGATCATGCTGGCCACAAGACTTGGCTGAAATGGCATCGCGGCCACCGCTATGCCGGCGACATCTCGTTTACGGGACAACGCATTACCGAGGCGATGGCGCTGGGCGCCAGCATCGAGATCGACCTGGTGCGTTTCAATGGCGCTGGCTTCGCCGTTTTGCACGACGAGACGCTGAACAAGGCGACAACGGGCGAGGGGCGGGTGATCGATGCGACGGAGAGCGACTTGCGCGCTCTGCATCTTCGCGACCCCTTCGGCGAACCTACGGCCCACAGGGTGATGCTGATCGATGATCTCGGCCAATTGCTCAAGCGCGTCGCCCGCGAAAGCGGTGCTGTGCTGCAGCTCGACCTCAAGGAAGATTCCCCCGATATCCGCGAAGAGGATATCGCCGCTTTCGCCGCCGCGATCTCGCCGGTCGCAAAGTCGGTCATTCTCTCGGCCGGCGATCCCGAGGCTGTCGAACGCTTGTCCCAGGCCGTGCCGGACATGCCGATCGGCTACGACCCGTGCCATCACGGTGCGATCGAGCGCCTGAAGCAAAGCCGTGACTTTGACGGTTTCGTCGCAGACGCCGTGGCTGCCTCGCCGCGCGCGCGGATGATCTACCTGCACCATCAACTCGTGCTGTTTGCCGACGATGCCGGATACGACCTCGTTGCGGCCTTCCATCGCGCCGGGCGCAGCATCGACGCTTACACCATCAATTCGGCAATTCCTGCCGCATTGCCGGTCGTGCGCCGCCTCCTGGCGCTGAAGGTCGACCAGATCACCACCGATGACCCTGTTGGCCTGGAGACCCTACTTCTCGGCTAGGTACTCTCGCGCGCCAAGGGCAGGGCGCCCGCGCTGGTATTCGGCCACCGTCGACATCAATCAGGCCCAGTTGATGTGGTGCCTGTTCAACTTCCTGTTCGACTGTAGTAAGCGGGAATTCTCATAATCGGGAATCCATCATGGTCGAAAAGAGCAACACAGATGTGGTTGAGCGGCGCCGTGGCTCCGGCGTGAAGCTGGTCTACGACATTTTGCGCGACGAGATCCTTGATCTGAAACTTGCCCCTGGCAGTTCGGTTGACGAGGTGCTGCTTGCCGAGCGGTTCCAGATGTCGCGAACGCCGATCCGAGAGGCCTTGGTCAGGCTCGCCGGCGAGGGCCTGATCGAGACCCTGCCCAATCGCTCCACACTGGTCTCGAATATCGACCTATTGAACCTGAACACCTATTTCGACGCGCTCGTGCTGATGTACCGGGTGACGACGAGGCTTGCGGCGCAAAACCACAGGCCCGACGATCTGCTCGCCATTCGCGAACTGCACAGCCAATACGCCGCGACTGTCGAGGCAAGAGACCTGCGCGACATGATCGCGGTCAACGCGGCGTTTCATTCGGCAATCGCTGAGGCTGGGCGAAACCCCTATTTCACCGGGTTGTTTCGCAGGCTTCTCGACGAGGGGCGGCGTATTCTTAGGCTTTACTACAACTCCTATGACGAACAGTTTCCGCAACGCTTTGTCGATGAACACGCCGAGATCATTGCGGCGATCGAGGCGCGCGATTTGGACCTGGCGGACCATCTCGGAAAAGTTCACGGCGAGCAGATTGTCGAGCAGGTCCAGCGCATGTTCGTTCGCAACCAGAAGCTCGACATCAAACTCTGAGAAAGCGATTGCATTTTTCTTGTCGACAAGAAATATTTTCGATGATATTTCTTGTCGACAAGGGATGGCGTGCGTGCTGCGCCGCTGATGACCCGTCAAACTGATTTTGGAGAGCAACATGAAGGCCAGTATCTTTTCCGGTGTGATCCCTGCGTTGATGACGCCCTGCAACGACGATCGGACGCCCGACTTTGACGCACTGGTGCGCAAGGCCAAGGAGCTCATCGCCAAGGGCATGTCGGCCGTCGTCTATTGCGGCTCCATGGGTGACTGGCCACTCCTGACAGACGAACAGCGCATGGAAGGTGTCGAACGCCTGGCAAAGGCTGGCATCCCTGTTATCGTCGGGACGGGCGCCGTCAACACGGCGTCAGCCGTTGCGCACGCAGCTCACGCGCAGAAAGTCGGCGCAAAGGGCCTGATGGTCATCCCGCGCGTGCTGTCGCGTGGTTCGGTCGTTGCCGCCCAGAAGAACCATTTCAAGGCGATCCTTTCGGCGGCACCCGAGCTGCCCGCCGTCATCTACAACAGCCCCTATTATGGCTTTGCCACACGCGCCGACCTGTTCTTTGCGCTTCGCGAAGAGCACAAGAACCTGGTCGGTTTCAAGGAATTCGGTGGCGCTGCCGACATGCGCTATGCGGCTGAAAACATCACCAGCCGCGACGATGACGTATCGCTGATGATCGGCGTCGACACGGCCGTTTTCCATGGCTTCGTCAACTGCGGCGCGACCGGCGCGATCACCGGCATTGGCTGCGTGCTTCCCAAGGAAGTGATCCACATGTGCAATCTGGCGAATGGCGCTGCCAAGGGCGATGTCGAGGCACGCCAGCGCGCGCTCGAACTGGAATCGGCTCTCGCCGTTCTCTCTTCCTTCGATGAAGGCCCCGAACTCGTCCTGTTCTTCAAGCACATGATGGTGCTCAAGGGCGACAATGAATATACGCTGCACTTCAACGAAACGGACGTCCTTTCGGAAAGCCAGCGCGGCTACGTCGAAGCCCAGTTGAAGCTGTTCGACACCTGGTACGCCGAGTGGAGCAAGCTCCCGGGTGCGGTTCAGACCTACAAGGCGTAAGCCTACACAAAGTCAAAAGTAAAAAAGGGCCCCACCAGGGCCCTTTTCATTTCGTGCCTTGAGGCCGTGGTCAGGCCACGGCGTCGAGCCCCTTGTCGAGCAGACGCTCCAACTGCTCGGTTTCCGCCGCCGTCAGCACGATCCCCTCGGCATCGGATTTCTGGCGCGCCGTAAACCGCCGTTGCGACGGTAGCCGCGCGCCGCTTCCGACAATGGCATCGAACAGCATTTCGGCGCGCGCGAAGGGGTCACCAGTGCGACCGGCGGCGAACGCCTGAGGCGACATCGCGATGACGAGCTCGCCATGCAGCGGCGCAAGCGTGGTGGTGCCGAGATAGTCGAGTGCTTCCGAGCTTGTCAGGTCACCGATCATGATGCCGGCGAGAAGCTCGATCATCGTTCCGATCGACGATCCCTTATGGCCACCGAACGGCAGCATGGCGCCGGCCAGCGCCGCTTCCGGTTCCGTGGTCGGGTTACCGTCGGGATCGATCGCCCAGCCCTCAGGCAAGAGCTTTCCAGCACGGCGATGCAGCTCGATCTCTCCTCGCGCGGCCACTGAAGTCGCAAAGTCGAACACATATGGGAAGGCCTCACTGCGCGGCCAGCCAAAGGCGAACGGGTTGGTGCCTAGCAATGGCTTGCTGCCACCTGTCGGCGCGACCGTCGCATAACTTGGACACATGGCAAGGCAGGCGAGGCCGTGACGGGTGACAGCTTCAACTTCCCACCATAGTGCCGAAAAATGCGTGCAGTCGTTGATGACGAGGGCCGCGATGCCGAACTTGTTTGCTCGCTCGACAAGCTGAGGGAGCCCAAGCTCGAAAGCCGGATTGGCAAAGCCGCCACCCGCATTGACCTTTACGATCGCCGAGGTTTCGCTGCTGTCGACATGCGCCGTGGCTGCCGGATTGACCTTACCCGCCTTGACGGTGCGCAGAACGCCATCCAACCGGTAGATGCCATGCGACTTGGCGCCGTCGGCTTCGCCGGCCACGATGACGTCGGCAACCGATTTTGCCTGGAACTCGCTCAGCCCGGCCTTCAGCAGGATGGCCATGACGCGGCTGTTCAGTTCACTCTTGCTTAGACGGACATCTTCCATGGCCTAATTCCTTATCGTCGCACCAACATTCCATCCGTAACGTTGAGTTTAAAACGCCGAAAAAGACAAGACGTCGACAAGATTATGAGCAGCGCCGAACATTGGCTTGCTCGTAAGTTCAGTTATTCGCCGGGCTCCTTATTGCGCGTGATTGGACGCCTGAGCCGGCTGGAGTTCCGTTTCGATGATGACGGTCACCTCGTCGCCGACGGACTTGATCTTGGGTGCGAGGCCCCATTCACTGCGCTTGAAAATCAACTCGGCGGAAAATCCGATCTTCGGGCTGTCGGCGGCGGGCTGGCGCGCCATTGAACCGTTGAATGTGACGTTCAACACGGCAGGATGGGTTTCGCCGCGAAATGTCAGATCGCCCGCAACCGTTCCATGGTGCGAATCGATGGCGGTAATCTCTTTCGAGACGAAGCGGATTGGCTTCCCGGCCAGAAACCTGTCTTCGGTGCCAATCTCCTTGTCGAAATCCTCGCGTTCAGGAAAGGGGAAATTCGTCTGGACGGATAGCGGGTCTATGGTTGCGACGACCGAGGATGTTTCAGGACGTTCTGCGTGCCAGTCCAGTTCCGCCGTCATGCGGGTAAAGCGAGCGGTGTAGTTGGAGAGGCCGAGATGGTTGACCTTCCAGATCACGCTTGAATGAGCGGGGTCCGACACGTAGGCTCCCGAGGGCGCGGGATCGTGTTCGGGCTGCGCGGCCCACACGGAGCAGCAAACAAGCGCCGCCGCTGCAGCGATCGGCGGGAGGATCCAGTTCAACGACATCGTCTGTTCGCTTTCAATAGTGGGCAAGGCCCCGCATTGCTTCGGGCAGCATGCCCACTCAGGCAGCATTAGCTGTTACGCTGCCCTTGGAGAAGCTCATTGTCGTTTATCACCGGCGGACAACCGGACCCTGGTGATGCGGCGTTGCCGGCGACAGATGTATCG
The DNA here is from genome assembly GCA_900467745.1 of Hyphomicrobiales bacterium. Taxonomy (GTDB): domain Bacteria; phylum Pseudomonadota; class Alphaproteobacteria; order Rhizobiales; family Rhizobiaceae; genus Rhizobium. The sequence continues at coordinate 24,392 of UBQW01000038.1, read as the reverse complement.
ATGCGCCTCGTGAACGCCAGACACAGCTATCGACGGCAGACTTAACGCAGCGGGCTCTTAGAACCATCGGTCCGCTTGCCCGCTTCATCTGCTTAGAACAGGATCGGTTCACCGCCATCAGCAGGTGCGTAGCGATTGATTTCCATTCCGCAGGCGACTTCGATGAATTTTGGTGCAGACCATGTCATGGTTCTATTCCTTTCGTGCTTGGTTTCAGACACCGCCAGCTCTGTGCGTGGCGGCAACGCTGCTGGGGCAGGACGTTCTATCCTGCCGCAGCGTTTCATACCGGCTGCTGCCGGCATGAATGTCGTGCACATGCAATCATTGTAGTGCGCGTCAGCCCACTCGACTTTTCGTCGAGCGGGCAAACCTCTTCGAGATTACCTCGGCAGTGCGAAGGCAATTGTTTCGTCGCCATAGGTGGTGCCGAGCGCGCCGTGGCCACCAGCGGTGATGACGACATACTGACGACCATCTTCACCCACGTAGCTCATCGGGTTGGCCTGGCCGCCGGCAGGCAGGCTGTAGCGCCAAACTTCCTTGCCGGTGTGGGCGTCAAATGCGCGGACGTAGTTGTCCGTGGTTGCACCGATGAACACCAGGCCACCAGCCGTTACCAGCGAGCCGCCGAGGTTCGGCGTGCCTGTCGGCAGGGGCAAGTTCTGGGTCAGGCCGAAGGCGTTGTTCTTGCGAGCATTGCCGAGCGTTTTGCGCCAAAGCACCTTTTGCGTCTTGAGGTCGATCGCCACCAGCTGTCCCCATGGCGGCGGGACGCAAGGCACCATGAAGGGGCTGAGCCATGCGCGCAGGGTTGCCAGATAGGGCGTGTTTTCCTGCAGGCGTACGTCGAGTTTCTGGGCGTTTTCACCGCCGCTGCTCTTTTGCTTGAGGAGTTCCTTGCCGTAAGGCGTGTTGCGGTCAACCAGCTGGAAATAGAACGGCATGTTCATCGTGTTGACGTACATGATTTTGTTGACTGGATCGACCGAAGCGCCGCCCCAGTCCGTCACACCGTCGAAGGCCGGGTTGCCGATTGAACGTGTTGGGCCGATCGGCGTGAAGATGCCTTCGTTGCGTGCGCGTGCAAAATCGATGCGGCATGCGAGCTGATCGATTGGCGTTGCGCCCCACATATCCTGCTCGGTCAGCTTGTCTGGTACGAGCGAGGGCATTCCCACTGGAACTGGCTGGGTCGGTGAAACTGGAACGTTCGGTGCTGCACCGTTTGTCGTAAAGGGCATTTCCTTGGTCTCAACCAAAGGCTCGCCTGTTTCACGGTTGAACATGAAGACCTCGCCCATCTTGGTCGTCTGGATGAGCGCCGGCGTGCCATCAGGCATGTCAAATAGCGACGGGCCGACCGGCACGTCAAAGTCCCACATGTCGTTATGCACGAGCTGGTAATGCCAGCGCAACTTGCCGGTCGTAACGTCAAGTGCGACGAGCGAGGTGCCGAACTTGTTGTCAAAAGGGCGGCGGAAGGCAGTGAAGTAGTCGGGGGCGGCGTTGCCGGTTCCAAGATAGACCAGGTTCAACTTGGCATCGCCGGTGATGGTGCCCCAGACATTGGGCGTGCCCTTGGTGTAGACTTCACCCTCCGGCAGGCGGCCGGGCAGGGCATCCTCCGAACGGCCGACGTCCCAGGCCCAGACCTGATGTCCGTCAAGGGGATCGAAGGCGCGCACGACGCCCGAGGGCTCATCCGTGGACATATTGTCGATCACGCGGCTGCCGACAACAAGGCGATCGTTCATGACCAGCGGCGTGGAGGTCGAGACCTGCCAACCACCGCCCCAGGATTTGCCATTGTTGTCCTTGCCAGTCTGGTCCTTGAGATCGATGAAGCCATTCTGGCCGAAACCATCGCAGATCTGCCCGCTATCGGCATCGAGTGCATAAATGCGACCGTCCATCGTCGGCGCAAAGACGCGGGCCTTGCAACTGTCCGCCTGAGGGGCGTCGTAGTAGCTCACGCCACGGCACACGATGTAGGGATTGGTGCGGGGTAGCTTGGGATCGAATGTCCACTTCACCTTGCCGGTGGTGGCATCGGTTGCGATAACCCAGGAGTGCGGTGTGCAGCTATAGAGCGTGTTGCCGATCTTTATGGGGGTCGATTCAGAGTGATACTCGCGACCCTTGCGATGCAGCTCCATCTCATCGGGCAGGTCGCCCGAATGCGAGCTCCAGGCGACCTGCAACTTGTTGACATTATCCGGCGTGATCTGGGCCAGATCGGCGAAGCGGCTCTGGCCGGCATCATTGCCGTAGTGCACCCACCCTGTCGGGCTCATTGGAGCTTTCTGAGCTGTGATCTGCGTGGTCTCGCCTGAAGCAGGGCCATAGGCGGCGTAAAGGATGGCGCCGACCAAGAGCACGGCAACGACACCCGTCACGGCCTGGAAACCGCGCCAGAAGCGCGGGCTGGCAGCCTTGATGCCGCTCCCTAGTCCTGGCAGCAGGAAGGCGGCAAGCAGGACACTGGGTGCGAAGAGCCGTACTTCGAGCTTCCACGGATCAAGCCCGGATTCAACGAAGCTCCAGACCAGCGTCAGGGTCCAGGCGAGGAAATAGATGATAAAGCCGGAATTGCGACCGCGCGCCACCTGAACGCCGCTGACGACCATCAAGAGACCGACGATGAGATAATAGAAGGTGCCGCCCAGGGTCACCAGCCAGCCGCCATTCGCGGCAAAGTACAAGCCTAGAAGCGATAGCACCGCCCCGAACACAGTCTGCGCGATCTTCGCGCCTCGAAAAGATAACAAGATTGCCTCACAGAAAGACACTGCCTTGCGGCAAAAGTCGGCGTGATTGGGAGGCCTGCGCAAATTGACGCAGGCCGAGTGACGCCGCGTTTTGCGCCCTTGCTATTTTCAGGACAAGCAATGATGGCCGCGGATGAAATCATATCCGGGCAGATGAATTTTTCTCATTTCGCTTTCGCAAGCGGGCAAAATGTCATAGCGCTGCCACGACGGCGAAACGGACGGGTCGACAACAGATGAAACGGATTCCAATCGGCGGGCTGCATGCTTTCGAGGCTGCGGCGCGGCATCTCTCGTTCAAGCTTGCCGCCAGGGATCTGAACCTTTCTCCCAGCGCCGTTAGCCACGCGATTACCAAGCTGGAACGCGAGATCGGTACGCTGCTGTTTGATCGCAGCCACGGCGAACTGCGCCTGACCGCAGATGGGGTGATGTTCCAGCAGCCGGTCGTCGAGGCCATGGCGCTGTTGCGGGGGGCGATGGACACGCTGTCAGCGCGCCAGTCTCTAGTATTGCGCCTGCATTCGTCTCCAAGCTTTGCAGCGCAGTGGCTTGCGCCGCGCCTTACCAGGTTTTTGATCGACAATCCTGGTTTCGAGGTAACGATCTCGGCCGACACCAAGCCCGTACATTTCGCTCAAGACCAGTTCGACGTCGATATCGTCTATGGCTTGAGCTCTGCCGACGAGGGACTGGTGATCCATTCGCTCGGGCCCGTCGAAGTCCAGCCCATGTGTACGCCCGAAATGGCACAAGAGCTACTAACGATCGAGGATTTGCATCGCGTACCTCTGATCAGAAGCATGATCAAGAATGTGAGCTGGCCGGACTGGTTTTACGCCAATGGATCTGCGATGCCACGCCAGCCGGCACTTCGCTTCGATCGCAGCTTCATGGCAATAGCGGCAGCCGCGGACGGCATGGGGGTATGCCTCGAAGCCGTCAAGCTCGCCGAGCGCGAGCTGTCAAGCGGCCGTCTCGTCCAGCCATTTGCTGGAAGGGCGGTGGCGCTTACCGAAGCCAACCACTTCCTTGTTTATCCCCGACGCAACGAGGCGCGACCGGTGGTGGGTGCGTTTCGCGATTGGCTCCTGGCAGCGGTAAACGAGGACTAGGCGAGTGTCTGGGGAGGGAGTTGGCCCCTGACACTTTGACATGGGTGCGGATGTGCGTTTATCGCACGGTGCGAGAACACCAATAGATGGCAATCATAGGCGAATGTCGTTGCCAATGAATCGCTGCAGTTTCGTAGCGTATGTCTGGACACTTAACCGTGAGCGCGCCACCCATGCGCTGGCTGGCTAGACCCTGACTTTACAAGGATCTAGCGCTTGCCTAGCGCCCGTTCCATTCTGTCGAGGCCCTCGCTCAGCAACGATCGTGGGCAGCCGAAATTGACACGGACGTAGTCTCCATAGGCCGCGCCGAACTCTGATCCGGCGCTGAACCCCACTTTGCCATGTTCTAGAAAGAAGGCCTGCGGATCGCCTGCGAGCCCTAGTTCGCTGCAGTCGAGCCAGGCAAGAAACGTCGCTTCTGCCTTGATAAGTCGAATAGCGGGGAAACGTAACGCCACCTGTTGTGAGAGATAGTCACGGTTGGCCTGGATGTAGGAAAGCATCCGAGCTTTCCAGCCGGAGGCATGGGTGTAGGCTGCAAGGGTTGCCTCAAGGCCGAGAACATTGACGCTATCGACCATTCCAAGCTTCGAGAGCACGAAGCGTTCTCTGATCGACTTGTTCTGGATGATCGCAAAGGCGGTTTTCAGGCCGGCTATGTTGAAGGTCTTGCTGGCCGCCATCAGGGTGATGGTCCGGTTCCCCGTTTCCTCAGACAGTGTGGCGATCGGGATATGATGGCGACCGTCGAACAGCAGGTCGCAATGGATCTCGTCGGAGATGATCAACGCGTCATTGTCCCGGCAGAGCGTGGCGATCTCGGTGAGCTCGTCTTTCGTGAACACCTTGCCTGTCGGATTCTGCGGATTGCACAAAAGCAGCGCACGCGACTGCGAAAGCGCTGCGGCCAGCGGATCGACATCCATCACATAGCCGTGCTCGGTTTGCCTTAGCGGCACGTCATTACGCACAAGGCCCCAGTGAGACGGCGCATTGAGGATAGGGCGGTAGACCGGCGTCTGCACCACCAGGCCATCGCCGGGCTCGAGCATCGCTTTCAAACCCATATTGAACCCTGGCTCGACGCCCGGCAAAAATACGATGTCCTCAGGCGTGATCGACCAGTGGTATTTCGATTGCATGTCCTCGACAATGCGGGCGCGCAGGTCGTCGCGGGCAACGCCGTAGCCGAGCATCGGATGTTCGAGGCGGTTGCGTATGGCCTCCAGGATCTCGGGTGCTGCTGGAAAGTCCATGTCGGCGACCCACATCGGCAGAATGTCTGTCGGATACTTGCTCCACTTCGAGCTGCCTGTGCCGCGGCGCTCATAAACAGCATCGAAATCGGTCATCGCTTACAGTCCCCTGATCATGCCGCCATCGACCCGGATTGACGATCCTGTGACGTAGCTTGCCTGAGAGCTTGCCAGGAAAACGGCAACGGCTGCAAATTCCGACGGGTTGCCATAACGGCCAACCGGGATTTCGTTGCGCGACGCTTCCTCGACCGCCTCGATCGAGGCGCCTGTCTTTTCGGCCTTGATCCCGTCGAGTTCGCGAACGCGGTCGGTGGCGATGCGGCCGGGCAGGATCATGTTCACCGTGATGCCGTGACGGGCAACCTCGGAGGCCAGCGTCTTTGACCAGCCGGCTATAGCTGCGCGCACACCGTTCGACAACGCCAGATTTGCGATCGGCTGGACGACACCAGAAGAACCGATCGTAATGACGCGCCCCCATTTGCGGGAAATCATTCCGGCCAACATGGCGTCGGTGATCGAAAAGATGGAGGTCGCCATCGACTGGAAGGCGTCAACCCAGCTTTCGGTCGACTGACCGAGCGCCGGACCGGCTTTGGGGCCCCCGGAATTGTTGACGACGATATCGACGCCGCCCTGGCTCATCAGCATCTCGACCAGGGCAGCCACCGAGACGGCGTCGGAAAGGTCGACGGCGACAGGTATGATGTTGTCGGTCGCCTTGATCTTGTCAGTGCTGCGCGCCGCTGCAAAGACCTTGACACCTTCTGCTGCGAGGCCGGCCGCGATGGCGGCGCCGAGACCACGGCTGGCGCCGAGAACGAGTGCCTTCTTACCAGAGATCTGCAGGTCCATCAGTTGAAAGCTCCTAGTTTCTTTTCCTGGCGGGCGATCAGCCGCTCGACTTCAGCCACCGCCGCCGCGTTGAGTGCAGCACCGGGGCGACGCTGGGTGGCGCTGGCGATCGCACCGCGCTTGGCCAATACATATTTGCGAACGGCGAGGCCGAGGCCAGGCTGTTGCTCGTAGCGCATCAATGGCAGATAGGCGTCAAAGAGGTCATGCGCCTCCTCATGCCGGCCTTCATTGCTCAGTTTGCAAACGCCCACCATCATTTCGGGGTAGGCGAAGCCGGTCATTGCGCCGTCGGCACCGCGCTGCATTTCTTCTGGCAGGAACACGCCGGCGTTGCCACAAAGGATCGAGACGCGCCGACGGCCCTTTGCCTCGGCGGCACGCAGGTCGGCGACCTTCTGCAAGCCCGGCCAGTCTTCATGCTTCAGCATGACGATGCTCGGATGCGCCTCGAAGATCACGCCAAGCGTTTTCGAGCTGATCTGGACGCCAGTCGCCAGCGGAAAGTCCTGCAGTACGATGGGAACATCGGTGCCGATCGTTTCGACGACATTGCGATAATATGTGACGATCTGGTCGTCGGTCCGCAGGCTGGACGGCGGCGCGACCATGACACCGGCTGCACCGATATCCATGACCGCTTTCGTCAGTTCGCCGATCGCGGCAAGGCCGGGGGCGGACACGCCGACAACGACAGGTTTGCCGGCCGAGCGCGCCAGGGTCCGGCGCGTCACCTCGATCGATTCGGCCTCGGTCAGCTTCGGCGCTTCGCCCATCATGCCCAGGATCGTCAGGCCGTCGGCGCCTTTTTCGTAATAGAAATCGACCATGCTGTCGATGCTAGTGGCGTCGATCGCACCGTTCTCGTCGAAGGGGGTGCATGCGATGACGAAGACGCCCGAGGTGTCGGCTGTGATATGTGACATGTGTAATCCTTGCGAGAGCACTCAGAACCAGGCGGAATTGCCACGGCCAACATACTGACCATCGCCGGGTGCGTTGACGATATCCCTGCCATCATAGGCGAGCTTGCCGCCGACATAGGTGCGCGCGACGCGAACGCTGAATTCGCGGCCGTCAAAGGGGCTCCAGCGGAGCTCATCATGGGCTCTGGACGCGTCCCACACCTGCGCTTGCGACTTGACAATGGCGATATCGGCATCCGCGCCGACGATGAGCGCTCCCTTCTGCGGCCAAAGGCCGAAGAATTTGGCGGGGCGTTCGCACAGCTGCTCGACGGTCAAGGTCACTGCGTCAAAACCGCGTATCTCGGCTCCGGTGTAAAAGGCCGGTAGCAAGGTCTCAAGGCCTGGGACACCTGCGCCGGCATCGAAGATCGATGTTGTGAACTTGTTGTCGATCGGCCAACTAGAATGGTCGGAGCTCACGAAGGCGACGCGGCCGGAGGCGACATCATCCCAGAGAAACTCGATCTGACCAGGGCGGATCGGCGGATTGACTTTCATCTTGGCGCCGAGTGCGGGCCCATCGATCTCGGGGTCGAGCCACAGATAGTGGATGCAGAGTTCACCAGTGGCGCGATAGCCGTCGTTCAGATAGTTTTCGACGAGATCGAAGCCGCGTGTCGTCGTCAGGTGCACGATGTGTGCGTGCGCGCCGGCGGCGGCTCCAAGTTCGAGGAACTGGGCGGTCGCGGCCATCTCGGCGGCCGGTGGCCGGCTTTGGGAATGCGCCTCGATGCCATCGCGCCCAGCGGCCTTGGCCGCAGCGATATTTGCGCGGACAATTTCCTGGTCTTCATTGTGCACGCCAAGCGGGATCGCGGTCTCAGCCAGCGCTGTGAAGATCTCCAAAGTCTGGTTGGATGAGATACGCGGAAAGCGGGTAGGGCTGCTTTCGAAGGTCGAAATCTTGAAGGCGACGACGCCCCCTGCGATCAGGCCGTCGATCTCGTCGATTGCCTGGCCAGGCATCACTGTAGCGTACAGCGCGACGTTGGTATGGGCATGCTCGCGGATCGCTGCGACCTTGGCATTCAGCCTTGCGACCGAGTTGAGCGGTTCTGGATTGTCATAGGGCATGTCGACAATGGTCGTAATGCCACCGGCCACCGCCGAGCGTGTCGTCGAGCGGATGCCCGGAAGGCCGCCATAACTACAAGCGTGGGTCTGGCCGTCGATAACACCGGGAATGATGAGGTCGGCGCCGGCTTCGAAGCTTTGTGCAGCATTAGGCGCTTCACCGGTGCCGATGGCCGCGATCTTGCCATCGCGGATTGCGATCCAGGCGTTGTCGAGCGGTCCTTCAGGCAGGACGGCAGTGCCGCTGATAACAATATCATAGGTCATGATGCTTGACTTGCATATTGAAGGTCGAGGGTTGTGCAAGCCAGCGCGACGCCGGCCTGTACCGGATCAATGACGGGAATGCGCAGAGCGTCCTGCATCGCTTGGCGATAGCCGCCGAGACCAGCGCAGCCGAGGATGATCACATCAGCACCGTCTTCGTCGCGCAAAAGGCGCGCCGTGCGGGCGACTGTTTCGACCACGTCGCCGGCCATGAGTTCGACGACAGTCATGTCGATGGAGCGATCCCCGGCCAGCCGACCGTCAAAGCCGAGGGCTTTAAGATAGCGGAGGTGACGGTCGATGGAGGATTGCCCGAGTGACACGATGCCGAAATTCTGGCCGAGGCCAAGAGCCGCAAGATAGGCAGCCTCGGCAATCCCGATGACGGGGCGTGTTGTTGCCTTTCTAACGGCAGCAATGCCTGGATCGGAAAAGCATGAAAGCACGAAGGCGTCGGCGTCGGAGATTGCGACGGCTTCGAAAATGTTGGGTATTACCGCCGCCACATGGGCGTCGGTCTCGATACCGGGTGGGGACTTCTGCAGTTCCGTGCAACGGATGTCATGGCAGCTGGCGTCGCGAACGATGCCCAGGCATGTTTCCATCGATCGGGTGACCGAGACGGAGCTGTTGGGATTGATAACGAGAATTTCTGACAAGGCGATACCTGTTGGGGGACAGCATTGCTTCCATTAAATATATTACGTAGTATATCAGAAAATCGACCCTGTCAAAGTTCTGTTGGTCCAGGCATGCCTACGTGAACTGTTCGTGGAAATTGGCGGATTGCTCGCCTATGTTGATGCTGGGCTCGACGGATTGCGCCGCCGGAATCGGAAACGGAGATTGATTTTGATTAAAGCGGACACGTCGAGCGGCAAGCGCGCAAAGTCGCTGACGGAAACGGCCTATGCCGTTCTTCGCGAGCGCATCATCACAGGCGACCTCGCGCCCGGCATGGAGGTCTCGGAGCCGGAACTGGCCGAGCAGCTGTCGGTGAGCAAGACGCCGGTGCGCGAAGCGCTGGCGCGACTTTGCGTCGAAGGTTTCATGGAAGCCTATCCGCGGCGCGGCTATCGTGTGACACCGGTGACGGTGAAGGACATGAACGATCTTTTTGCCGTTCGCGGCATGCTGGAAGGGACGGCTGCAGCACTTGCCGCCAAAAACCTTTCCGATACAGATCTCGATCTGCTCGATCAACTCGCCGATGTCAGCTATGTGATCGGCGAGGAGGTCAGCACCAAGACCTTTGTCGATTCCAATCAGGAGTTCCACTCCGCCATCGCGCGGGGCTCGCGCAATCCGCGGCTCTATGCCTTGATCATGAGCCATCTGGAGGAATGCGCGCGGCTGTTTTATATGGGCGCACGGGTCCGCGACATAAATCCGGAGACGAATGACGATCATCACCGCATCGTGGCGGCGCTGCGCCAGCGCGATGCCGAAAAGGCGCGCGACGCCGTGGTCGAGCACAATGAAAATACCCGCCAGGGGATACTGGGCGCGCTCGTCGCAGCGGGGCAGGTGGGGCTGACGCTTTGATCTCTCCTGGTCGCCTCAGGCGACCTTGACGAGGTGGCCGGGTGCCGGCTCGTTGTAGCGGGCGACAGGTGGCTGGTAGTCAGCCGGTCTGACGGCACTGCCGATCTCGCCGCCGGCTGTTGCGCGGCGGATATGGCGGCGAGCCGGATCGGCGATCGGAACCGCGCTCAACAGCTTGCGGGTATAGGCATGTTGCGGATTGCTGAAGATCTGCTCGCGCGTACCAATCTCTACGATCTCGCCGAGATACATAACCGCTACGCGGTGGCTGACGCGTTCAACGACAGCCATGTCGTGACTGATGAAGAGGTAGGCGATCTTCAACTGCTCCTGCAGTTCCATCATCAGGTTCACGACCTGCGCCTTGATCGAAACGTCGAGTGCGGAGACAGCTTCATCGGCGACGATCAGGCCGGGATTGAGGGTGAGCGCGCGGGCTATACTGATGCGCTGCCTCTGTCCACCCGAGAACTCATGCGGGAAGCGTCGCGCCATGTCGGCCTGAAGACCGACGCGCACCATCAGATCCGCGACCTTCTCGCGCGCCTCTTTCGTAGTCGCCAGGCCGTGGGTGACCATCGGCTCGATAATGGCGTCGCCAACCCGCATTCTCGGGTTGAGGCTCGAAAACGGATCCTGGAAGATCATCTGCATATGCTGGCGCTGCTTCAAGAGGCTGCTGCGGTCCAGCGCCCTGATATCCTGTCCGTTGATATGGATGGAGCCGCTGACAGGTTCGACCAGACGCAGCACGGAGCGGCCGGTGGTGGACTTGCCGCAGCCGGATTCACCCACCAGCGAGAGCGTTTCGCCCGCGTGTAGATCGAAGGAGACGTTTTCAACTGCATGCACGCGGCTGCTGACACGCCCGAAAAGGCCCGACTTGATATCGAAGCGGGTAACAAGATTGCGGACCTCGAGAATGGGGCGCTTATTGTTCTCTACGGTGCCCTCGATCTCGCGCTCCGGCAAGACAGCGCCGGTGTCCGTATCCGTCAGCGGCAGCGTGGCCGGGAAGGCGCGGCCTTCCATCGAGCCGAGCCTTGGTACGGCGGAGAGCAACGCCTTGGTGTAGACGTTGGAGGGTTTTGTAAAAATCTGTTCAGTCTTGCCGATCTCCAGCGCGCGCGAGCGGAACATCACGACAGTTCGGTCTGCGATTTCGGCGACCACGCCCATATCGTGGGTAATGAATAGAACGGCCATCTTTTCCTCGTCCTGCAGCGACTTGATCAGTTGCAGGATCTCCGCTTGAACGGTGACGTCGAGGGCGGTGGTCGGCTCGTCGGCAATCAGGAGTTTTGGCTTGCAGGCAAGCGCCATTGCGATCATCACACGCTGCAGCATGCCGCCGGAGAGCTGATGTGGATAGTCGTCGTATCTGCTTGCCGCGGCTGGAATCCGGACGCGCTCGAGAAGCCGCACCGCTTCAACGCGCGCTTGCCTCTTCGAGCAACCGCGATGGCGGATAATGGCCTCGGCGATCTGTCGCCCGACGCTCAGGACCGGGTTGAGCGAGGTCATAGGTTCCTGGAAGATCATGGCGATGTCGTTGCCGCGAACGTCCTGCATCTGTTTTTCCGGCAGCGACAGGATATCGGTGCTGCCCAGCGTGATCTTGCCCGCCACGCGCGACGTATGCTCTGGCAGGAGCCGCATGATCGACATGGCGGTGACACTCTTGCCCGAGCCGGATTCGCCAACGATAGCAACTGTCTCGCTCGCCGAGATGTTGAAGCTCACATCGTTGACCACGGGCGTCCACGCGCCATTTCTGCGGAAGGATGTCGTAAGATTTTCGACCGAAAGGACTGTCAAGCGCGGATACTCCGGATCACGGCAAAGCTGGCAGATCGATATTGCAGCGCGTCAATGTGCAAATGTCAATGAAAATACCTAGTAGAATATCACGTAAGATATTTTAACTTGCGATCCGAGGAGCGATCGACGAATCTGCTTCTAGGGTAGATTTAGACAGGATCCTTACCGGATCGATTGGAGGTCGACATGACAGACGCGCAGCGCGAGACCGTATTGCTCACCCCTGTTCAGTTGCAGGCAATGCGCGCATCTGGCGCTGATGTGACGGTGATTGCTGTTCACTCGATCAACCCCTACACAGGGGAGCCTTCATTCAAAGGTAAGCGCATTGAAGGTGCGATCGACACGCAGGCCTATGAGGATTTTCAGTCGCCGTCCACGCTCGAAGGAGGGCAGCGCCCGTTGCCTGAGATCGCCATGCTCGAGATGAAGGCGCGCGCTTGGGGTCTTCGCCGCGAAAGCACGATCGTCATTTACGACGCCGACCGCAGCATGACGGCTGCGCGGGCCTGGTGGGTTTTGCGTTGGGCCGGGCTGCCTGATGTCAGGGTGCTCGACGGCGGCTTTCCCGCTTGGCTGGCAGCCGACCTCCCCGTCACCGAAGCGGTCTCTCGTCCAACACCGAGCGACATTACCCTCAAGGCCGGTCAAATGGCCGAGATCGGGCCTAGAGAGGCCATGCGTCTCGCTGTCGATGGCGTGCTCCTGGATGCCCGCATCCGCCCGAACTATATTGGCGGCGCCTCGCTGCCCGGTCAGCCGCCACGCGGGCACATCCCGCATGCGCTGAGTGCCCCTGCGCCTGATAATGTCACCGATTACGGCAATTTCACAGACACCGAAACACTGAAGGAAATGTACCGGGCGCTTGGCGCCGATGGTCACAAACCCGTCGGGGTGTATTGCGGCGCCGGAATGTCAGCAGCACACACGGTCTTGGCCCTCGCGTCGATCGGCATCGATGCCGCAATGTATCCAGGCTCGTGGTCGGCCTGGGTGAGTGATCCCACTCGACCGGTCGCAACAGGTGCCGACCCGGCACGGGCGGATTAGGCTGAATGTTTCGCAAGAATGCTGCTATGCAGAATAATCTTTTCGCATTTGCACAATAATTAGGCCGCAATCGCTACTTGTTCAGAACGCCGGCAGGCAAGGCTTTACAGCCGGAAAACCGATGATATATTTCGTGGAATATCAGACGAGGAGTGCCTTTAAAGGCTGACGTTAAAGGGCTTGGGCAGACGTTGTCTGCGTCCCTGCCGGACCATGAAAGGGTCGTGCGAATGAAACTGCTTAAAGGACTTGCCGCCGCGGCCTTCGTTGCCTTGCCGATCTTTGCCGGATCCGCAAATGCGCAGAGTGACGAGCAACTGAAGACGCTGGTTGTCGCCGTTCCATCCGATCCCGTCAGCCTTGAGCCCGGCACCAACAAGGCTGAGCCGATCGGCAGCGAGATCATTCTCAATGTTTTCGACACGCTGGTCGCCTGGACCGCCCCGGATTTCAAGCAGCTCGAAGGCCGTCTCGCCAACAGCTGGACCGTTTCGGCGGACGGCAAGGAATTCGATTTCAAGCTGCGTGATGGCGTGAAGTTCCAGGACGGCACCGCCTATGATGCAGCCGCAGTCAAGTTCTCGCTGGAGCGGACAAAGGCCACCAACTCCTACGTAAAAGCGACCTTCGACCTTATCAAGGACATCGCCGTCGTGTCGCCGACCGAAGTCAAGATCACGCTCTCCGAGCCCTATCCGGCATTCCTGTCGATCCTCGCGCAGCCGCAGTCGGCAATCGTCAGCCCGGCTGCTGTCGCCAAGTTCGGTGACAAGTTCGCTGCCAATCCCGTCGGCACCGGACCATTTTCCTTCAAGAGCGCGCAGGCCGACACAAATGTCGTGCTGGAAGCCAACCCTGATTATTTCCGCGGCGCGCCGAAGCTCTCGCGCATCATCTACCGCGTCATTCCCGATGCCTCGACGCGGCGCCTGGAGCTCGAAAGCGGCGGTGTCGACGTCGTGCAGCAGCAGGGCCAGCTCTCGGCCATTGCCGCTGAGGACATCGAAGCTCTAAAGTCCAACAAGGACGTCAGGATCATCGAGGCGTCGAGCCAGATCATTCGCCAGCTGGAATTCAACAACAGCAAGAAGGATGGCCCCTTCGCCAATATCAAGGTCCGCGAGGCAGTTGCGCATGCGATCGACTATGACGGTCTTCTGACCGGCGTATTCGGCGGCACGGCCGAGCGCGTCTACGGTCCGCTGACCTCGAACAGCTGGGCGTTCGATCCCAAGATCAAGGATATGGCGCCCGCCTACGATCCAGAACTCGCGAAGAAGCTTCTCTCCGAAGCCAGCGTCGATCCGTCCACCATCAATCTGAAGCTCTATAGCTTCCAGGGTCCGCTGTGGGGCGCCGTCGCCACCTTCGTTCAGGCCAATCTCGCCGATATCGGCATCACTGCAACGATTGAGCAGACCGAATTTCCGGCCTATCGCGCCTTGCAGACCGCAGGTCAGTTCGACGCAGCACTTGACGGTCGCCAGCCCTGGTACAACGATCCCGACGCACACATCACCATCGGCTATCTTTCGTCGCTTGCCGACACAGCCATGACCTTCCGCATGCCTGAGGACAAGGCGCTTGACGAGCTTATCTTGAAGGCGCAGCAGACCGTCGATATGGATGCCCGCAAGGCACTCTATCAGCAAGTGCAGGAAGAAATCGTCAAGCGCGTGCCAGGTGCCTATCTGTTCAGCCCCAAGCTGATCGTCTTCACCCGCGCCAATGTCGAAGGCCTGGTGGTCAACAGTGCGCCTCCGCTCAACGAGTATTGGGGTGTGTCCAAGAAGTGAGGCGCGGTGCGTCTTCATGACGAGAAATCGATCCGCAGAGGTTCGCCGCTGCGGGTTACTTCCTTAAAGATATGAGTAGAACTGGGCATGGCGACCTTCATCTTGCGCCGATTGATTGCGTTGATACCCGTCATGTGTATCGTGCTGGTCATCGTCTTTTCGCTGGTGCGCTTCATTCCCGGCGATCCAGCCGTGACACTTTTGGGGCCGGGAGCGACGCAGGCGCAGATCGATGCGCTGCGTGCCCAGCTCGACCTCGACCAGCCGTTTCCGATCCAGTTTCTGAAGTATGTCGGAGGTTTGCTGCAAGGCGATTTCGGGATATCGCTGAAGACCGGCCAGCCTGTCGCCCATGAAATCCTTCTGCGGCTGCCCGCGACGATCGAGTTGTCGGTTCTTGCTGTTATCGTCTCCGTCATCATAGGAATTCCGATCGGCATTTTATCAGCCACACGTCCCAATTCCGTCTTCGACCATGTGACGCGCGTTGTCTCGCTGGTCGGCGTTTCCATGCCCGCCTTTCTGCTGGCGCTGATCCTGCAGCTGGTCTTCGGCACCTATCTCGGCTGGTTGCCTGTTTCCGGGCGCATGAGCTCCTTCATCGTCGCCGAACCGGTCACTGGATTTGCGATCCTCGACGGCGTGATCACCGGCAACTGGGCGGCGGCGCTCAGCGCGCTGCAGCACCTGATCCTGCCAACGGCCGTTCTCGCCGCCTTCCTTGCCGCCACACTCGGCCGCTTTGTCCGCAATACGATGCTTGAGGTAATGGGTGAGGATTTCATCCGCACCGCCAGGGCCAAAGGCCTGAGGCGCGGCGACGTGATCATCAATCACGGCCTGCGCAACTCGCTTTTGCCGGCCATCACCGTCATTGGCCTGAAGTTCGCCGAAATGCTCGGCGGCGCTATCCTGACGGAGACAATTTTTGCCTGGCCCGGTATCGGGCGCTACATGTTCGAGGCGATCAAGAACCGCGACTATCCTGTGATCCAGGGCACGACCCTGGTCTTTGCACTGCTTTTCGTGTTCACCTCTATCGTGGTCGATGTGCTTTACGGCGTTCTTGATCCGCGCGTCCGCAAGAAGATGAAGTGAGCGCGATGTCAGAGTTTTTCACCTTCCTGCGCAAGAACACGCTGGCCATGGCCGGCAGCCTCATCCTGCTCGCTCTCGTGCTGGTGATCGTCTTCGGGCCAATGATCACGCCTTATTCGCCGACCAAGCTAGACGTGCTGCACAAGCTTGCCGCGCCGAGCTTCAGCCACTGGCTTGGTACAGATGCTTTTGGTCGCGACGTCTTCACGCGCATCATGCATGGCGGCCGGGCAACACTTGCCATCGGGGTCGGCGTGGTCGCGATTGCCTTTGTCGTCGGCGTTGCGTTCGGCATGCTTGCGGGCTTTGCCGGCGGCTGGACGGATAGCGTCATCATGCGTATCGTCGATGCGATCCTGGCGTTTCCGGCGCTCGTCCTTGCCATTGCGCTTGCAGCGGCTTTCGGCCCCAGCCTGGAAAACGCGATGCTGGCCGTGGCGATTACGCTGGCACCGCAGTTTGCCCGTGTTGCGCGAAGCCAGGCGCTCAGCATCTCGGTCAAGCCCTATGTGGAAGCTGCCGTCTCACTCGGTCTGCCGACACCGCGCGTGCTCTTTCGCTATGTGTTTCTCAACGGGCTGGGTCCGCTGCTGGTGCAGTCGACGCTGGCCCTTGGCAGCGCCATCTTGCAGACCGCAAGTCTTGGTTTTCTTGGCCTTGGCGCGCAGCCGCCCATGGCGGAATGGGGAGCGGACGTGTCGGCCAACCTGCAATTCGTGCGTGGTGCTGCCTGGGTGGCGCTAGCGCCCGGCATGGCGATCCTGCTTGCCGTGCTGTCCTTCAATCTGATTGGCGATTCCCTTGCGGACTGGTTCAATCCCCGTCGTCGAAGCGAACTCGACTGAGGCCCGCAATGTCCACACTGACGATCAGTCTTGAAAAGGTTGATTTCCTGCCACCGACGCGGGTGACCGACGACACCAGCGTACTGACGCTCAAGAACCTGGTGTTTGAGCCGCTTTTGAAATGGCATGACGGACAGGTGCTGCCGGCACTGTTTTCCGGTTGGACGCACGGCGACGACGGCCGGGAATGGCGGTTTACCATCCGCAAGGGTGCGAATTTCCACGACGGAAAGCCCTGTGTTGCCGCTGATGTGATCGAATTCATCGATGGTATTCTCGAAGCGGTCGATACTTTCGGCATGAAGTGGTCTTACGCTCGCTATCTGGCCGATGCAAAAATCACCGCAGAAGGCGACACCACTGTCGTTGTCCTTAACCCCCGACCCTTTGCAGATATTCTCGACATTTTCTCGGAGTTCTACATCTGCAGGCTCGCAAGTGACGGCCAGCCGATCCTTGGAACAGGGCCATTTCGCGTTCGCTCGTTCGAACCCAAGGCAAAGGCTGTGCTCGAGCGTGTCGTCGGCAATGGCGAGCCCCGGAAGATCGTTGCCATTGCCGAGGCATCCGCAGACAAACGCCTTTCGATGCTGACATCGGGTGCCGTCGACGTAGCGCTCAACCTAGAACGCGTCGATGGACGTCTTGACTTCGATGATCGCTTCCAGAGGGGGAAGGCGGTCAATACGCTGTCGGTGATGTTCTACCTCAATTGCCAGGACGGTGTATTCCGCTCGCCGCAGGCCCGACTTGCCGCCAATCACGCCGTGGACACTGGGCGCATCGCAGAAGAAATCTTCCACGGCCTAGCTGTTCCGTCATCGAGCATAGTCAGCCCTCATCATCTGGGCATGGCGACGGCAGGACTGTCACCGATCGTCTTCGATCCAGAGCGCGCGCGCCACTTGTTAGCGCAGGTTAGGGGCAGCAAGCGGATCAAACTGCGCACGCCCACTTTCATGCCCGAGCGAGCCATTGAGGTCAGCCGCTTCGTGGCAACCGCACTGGAGGCTGTTGGCTTTGAAGTGGAGGTCGAAGTTGAGACCGACCGGCCGGAATATGCGCGCCAGATCGGCCGTAAGGAAATGGGAGACATGGCGATTTTCGATTCATCGCCGCACAGCACCTATAGGATCCTGAACGACAAGATCTCGAGCGTCCCGAAGGCTGTGTGGTGGCAGGGCTATGACGACGAAGAGGCGGAGCGCCTGATCGCTTCGGCCAACAGTGCCGTCGAAGCGCAGGCGCGTGAAGCGGCGTACGCAGCCTGCTTGACCTATCTCAACGCCAATCCGCCCTGGCTTTACCTCGTGCATCCCGTCGATGTTTTCGCTGCGCGCGAGGGGATCGCCGGCCTATCCATCGATCACAAGGGCACGTTGACCATCGCCTGAGATCACCTCCTGAGGCTATCGCCTGAGATCATCGCCCGCGCATGTGAGGACCGACCATGAAAAAAGACCATTCGATCACCTTCTTCTACTATGACGACATCCACACAGTGGTCTCGTTCTACGAACAGACCCTTGGCTTCGAACTGGTCCTCGACCAGGGCCTCGCACGCATCTACCGGATCGCCGAGAACTGCTACTTCGGCATTGTCGACGGAAATCGCGGCCACCTAAAGCACCAGGAAAAGAGCGCAGTGTTGCTCACGATCGTCTCGCAGGATGTCGAGGGCTGGCACGCCAAACTCAAGGAGGCCGGCGTCTCAGGTCAGTCGGAGATGCTGCGCGGCCGTTTCTGCGAGCATTTCTTCTTTGAAGATCCCGCTGGCTATGCGATCGAGATCCAACGTTTCCACAACCCCGACGTGGCGAAGCTGTTTCAATGACCGGCATGAACGACAGGCCACTTACTCCAAGATTGGAGGCGATCCTTGCCGAAGCGCGGGCGTTTGCGCAGGCGCCGCTCCTTGGTCTTCCAGACGGATCGGTGGCCGATCTCGCAACGGGTTACATCCCGCTCCTCGTCAACTTCACCTTCGAAGACAAGGCAGCCAAGGGGCTGCGCAAACTGGAAGATCAGACAGAACCCGAGCCTCCGGTTTATTTCACGGCACTGGAAATGGTGCGCGACCATGCTGCGGTGATCCTTTCCGGCGAGACGGGCAGCGGCAAGACCAGCTTTGCGCGCAGTCTTGCGTCCAGGCTGGCTGTCGGCGCGTCGGCCTTGCAATCGCAGGCGGTATTCCGGAACGATCTGGGAACCGTGCACGAGGAGCACTGGGGTTTAGAGGGCGTCGTCCCCCTTTATATTTCCGTGACCGGATCGAGCTCTTTGGAGACCCTCCTGGGAGATGCTGGCGTCAGCATCGGCGATCTTATTGACGATCAGATGCTGACTGATACATCAGCCACCGTCCTCATTATTATCGACGCGCTTGAGGCTGCCGGCGAAGAGGGTCCCCGCGTGCTCGCCGATGCGCTGGCGTTCCAAAAGACCCACCCACGGATCCGTCTGCTGGCACTTGGAGAGATATCCGTCGTCAAGAGCTGGCCGCTTCCAGCTGATTGCGTTCGCTACGATTTTCTCCCGCTTTTGAAGACGCAGCGCATCGATGCTGCAGCCCGCCTGGCAGGGCTCGATCTGGCGGGCTCGAATGTCGCCCTTGGCGCTGCGGCCGCCAACCCGGCACAGTTCGCCATGGCGATGGCATGCGCAGATGCTGGGGAAACCGCCGAAGCGATCACGGATCGCTGGGTCGCCCGGATTGCCGGCGACGAAAAGACAGCGGGCCTTTTATGCGGTCTTGCCTACGATGCCTTGAGAGGCAAGAACGACGATCCCGCACTCTTTCCCGTGACCCGGGTCCGTCAACTGCTGGCGGCGCGCCATCTTGCATCGCAATCACCTGAAGAAGCGGTCCAACCCTATCATAAGAACCCAACCCTCTGGACACCGGTTCTAAAGGGACTGGCAAGACGTCTTTCAGGCACACCGGCAGCCGAAGGGCTCGTGGAGGCCTTGCTCGCAGGCGATGGCTGGGAGGTCCTTCGGGGAGCGCTCCTTGCCGCCGAACTTTTGAGCGAAAGCAGTCGGCTTCGTGAACCCTTGAAGGCACATCTCGTTGCCATCGTGAGCAATGGCGCGCTTTCGGCGCGCGAACGCGAACAGGCGGCTCGTATTCTCTCGCGCTGGGGCGATCCGCGTGACCTGCAGGCACTTGCGGAAATTCCTGCTGGCACCTTCACCTTCGGTTCTGACACGCATCCGAACTCCGCGCCTGCGCATACGGTTGCGGTCGAGGCGTTCCGGATCGGCATCTACCCGGTGACCAACCGCGATTACGGCGCCTTCGTCGAGGCGACGAACCGCCTCTGGCGCAGTCCTGACGGCTTTGCCGCGGATCGCCGCAATGCTCCTGCAACGGACCTCACCTGGCGCGATGCGCGCGCCTATTGTGATTGGCTGACTGAACGTTGGCGAGACGAGGGACGCATCTTGTCGGATGAGGTCGTGCGCCTGCCGAGCGAGCCGGAATGGGAGCGCGCCGCGCGCGGCGATCAGCCCGACGAGGGCGCCGACACGATCGTCTATCCCTGGGGTTCAACATGGCAGGACGACGCCTCGAATTCCGAAGAAGCCGGGTTCAACACCACCTGTGCGGTCGGCCTATTCCCGAAGGGCAGGTCGCCTTACGGGTGTTACGACATGGCGGGACAGGTCTGGGAGTGGGCGACCACGCTTTGGGGCGACGACATGGCGACACCGCATTACAGATATCCTTATGCCGACGACGGCCGGGAGGCGCCGGACGCCGGTCCATCTATCCGCCGTGTGCTGCGCGGAGGGTGCTTTTCCAGCGGCAAACTCAAGGCTTGCTGTACCTATCGCGGTAGCCTGGAACCCGATGGTTTTTGGCGTGGCAACGGTTTTCGTATCGTGGTCGCACGGCTCTGAGGATGCGGCGATCTCGCAACGCGGTATCAGGTTGCGGCCATCGCACGACCGGTACTCATTGAGCTTGCATCGCGATCAGCGTTGCGGGCCAATGGGACAGCATGCGCGCGTGATGAACAACGCTCGAAGGTCCGACCTTTCGCCGATCGGTCCAAATCGAGGTCAGATATCGGATGCGCGTTGCCAATCCTTGAGGTGCCATTCCTTGACGGCAACGCCTGTTCTGGACTCAAACCTGCCAAAGTTAAAGATCAGCAAGACGATACCGAGCGCCACGGGAGCAGCCCAGATGAAATCAGGCCTCTTCAACGGACAGGAAAAGACTGCAGCTCCCAAAAGGAAGAACACGGTGCTTGCTAGCAAAAGACGGCAACGGGTGGAGCGCAAGAATGTCATCAAAACCTCGATCTGGCAGTGACATCAGTATCCACGGTTGCGCTTGCTTGTTACAGCCAAGGCGTTTCAAAATTTACGGTGTTTGAAGCATGGCAGTGCCGCCTGTCAGGCTTGAACCAATCAAGAGATTGCTCGCAGTCAACCGCCGCGGCACTTTGAATGCGCAATACGCCTCTTTCCCACTGCGCGCGGCGGCCCCGAAACTAAGGGAGATGAGGTGTTCGAAGACCGCGCCTGCGCCACCACCGGCGTGGATGGCCTAATTGGTTGCGCGGTTGCGCCTCAGTAATTGAGTTTGGGATACCAGTCTGTCCCTCGCCCCGCAGGCGTCAGGTCCAGAATATTCCAAAGAGGTGCGATATCGACGGCTCCTCTTGGATCCTGCCCGGGGTCGGCTGCTTGTGGTGGCATTTCGCCATTGTAGAACACATGGACCTGCTGATCTATCTTTTGATAGACTGTAAGGCCTGGATACTCGTAACCCTTATCATCCAACAGACCCAAATCTCGCGCATAGTCGTCGCCTACCGTCTGAACGAAATCGAGGTCACGCCAGCCTCGCTCTATAGCGAACGCCCGCTGACGTTCCACCGGGCTCCGGCCAAGTATCTTGAAGGCAACACGTTGCTTGATGTCGGCTCCATTCCCGTTTGCCCCACCAAGGAAGTTCGTACACATAGGGCAGGGGCGTTCACGCTGTGGGCCGAACATCCAGAAATAGGTCACAAGCGTGTCGTGGGACCCAAAGAGGTCAATCAAGCCGACATCGCTGCCGTTTTCGTCCTGGAAACGGTAGTTCTTCTCGATCGCCGGGCCTAAGGGCAGGCGCCGGCGTTGCTCGGCGAGGCGGGTCAGATGACGCCGTACTTCTATCTCTTCCGCCAGTAGGGCCATCCGTGCCTTGGCATAGTCAGGGTTCTCGTTCTCGAACCGTGACACCCGTGTAGCGGCCAGATCCTTGGCAGGTTTTAACTCGGTCATGTCCATGTCCTCACTCCCTTGTCTCGGTCACAATCATCGCGCCAGGTGATCAGTCTATTGCAGGCTCGGCCAAAACGATCCTGTTGTTGTCGGCATCAAAGAAACTCGCAACGGCGCCAAAGGGTCCGCGTGCCTCGCTATCGGGCACGATGCCTTGCGCCGACAATCGCTGTATTTCGACGGCGAGATCGGGGACGACGATCGTCATCACCCCGCTTCCCGCCCGCGTCTTGTCTCCCCAAAGCTGGAGGCCCCCCGTCGCGCTCAAATTGCGCCATTGCGCCATCTGGGCAAGCGGATGGTCGTCGGCTGGACGACCGAGGAAACACTCGTACCACATCAATGCCGTCGAAAGGTCACTTACGGTTGCGGCAGCAAATATGCCTTGCACGTTCAGGTGTGATGCCATTGCAGTTCTCATCGTTTACATCGTCTCAAGGACGTTTATGGCGTTCACGTTCCGACAATGATGTCGGCTTTTTGCAAATGTAATCACGGTCCGCTCTGCAATGCCTTGGCTTTGTCCCGGTTGCACTGCGTCCTCACCTACTTTGCGTCTGTCGGTGCCCACATGGCCGTCAGTCCAAGGATGTCCCTATAGCAGAGGACGTGTTCATGGACACGCGCCCGTGACCGCTCCGATCGCGGTCGTCAGCTCAAAGTGCCACCATGAGTGCTGGAGTTTTGGATTGCTCTGATGACAGCGCATATGGTCGAGCTTGCGGATCCGGACAGCGGCCCATCTTATCCGGGGGCCGGGCCAGGACGCTTACGGCCGATATGAAGCCGATTAGCTTGGCTGGCCACATGTCACCTTCGGGTGACATAGCCTTGATAAAGTTGGGTCAACAGGTGTGAGCCCTGTTTTCAACCTCGGCGCTCTTGGTCGAGCGATGGGCTACATGACAGGTGACAGGCGACATGCAAAACTGGGCCCGTAGCGACAAAAGAACTGGGCCCTCCTTAAATAGGGGCTGATGAAGCGGACAGACCATGACATTCTCCGCTGTTTTCACGCGGAGTGAAGCGATGGCGTCGGGGTTCGAAGTTGCTCTTCTTGGGCCGCACCCTTTCCAAATGCAGTCCGTCTCGGCCGCCCCGGGGTGTCAGGCATAGCCCGAACTGCCTTTGTCACGTCTCGGGCCGGTCGATCTCGAATACCACCGGCGCATGGTCGCTCGTGTGCTCCCAGCTTCGCGGCTTACGCCGAACGCTCGCTGTCTTCAGAAAGGGCGCGATAGCTGGACTAAGCAGGGCGTGGTCAATGCGGAGACCTGCGTTGCGCTCAAACGCGTTTCTCCAGTATTTCCAGAAGGTGTAGATACGCTCATCTGGATGCAGATGCCGGATCGCGTCGGTCCAGCCCTGTGCCACCAGGTCGGAATATGCTTTGCGAACCTGGGGCCGAAACAAAGCGTCATCGAGCCACCGTTCTGGCTTGTAGACGTCCAAATCCGTCGGAATGACGTTGAAATCTCCTATTAGAAGGGCAGGGACGTCGAGATCGAGCAATTCAGCAGCGTATTCATGAAGGCGCTTGAGCCAGTGAAGTTTATAGTCGAATTTCGGGCCGGGTGCTGGATTGCCATTGGGCAGGTACAGGCAACAGATCAAGATGCCATCAACGGCGGCTTCAATGTAACGGCTGTTGCTATCGTCGGGGTCACCTGGCAGCCCCTTGCGAGTTAGGTGAGGTTCTTGACCTCTTGCAAGAATAGCGACGCCGTTCCAGCTCTTTTGACCTTGCCAAACGGCGCCATATCCGGCCCTTTCCAACTCCCGATGGGGAAATTTGCCGTCGGAACACTTAAGTTCCTGCAGGCAAACCACGTCGGCCCTTTCCTCCTTCAGCCAACGAAGGAGGACATCCAGGCGCCCGTTGATGCCGTTTATATTGTAGGTCGCGATCTCCATCACACAAGCAAGCTCTCGCTAGCGACCGCCTGGAAAGCTCTGCTTTTGACGCAACGCGTCGAGCTCCTCGTTCGGACTCATGGTTTGATCGAGCGGATCCTGACGTCGGTCGCCTGTGGTTCGCTGATGTCCAGTTGGAAGTACGTCGTCGACGACGTCTTCAGGAAGCTGTTCCGTCAAATCATATGCGCGCACGCGGGCAGAGCTCGCCTCGCCACTGCGCGAGAAGCGCCCGATGCCGGTCGCAGCGCCGGCTACGGCATCGGCCTGGTATATGTCGCCTTGAGAACCGCTCGGCTTTTGATCGTGCGCAGCGCTCCACCCACCGGTTCGCCAGAGATCAGCGCGCTCATCGATGTCGACTGCGCCATCGTCATCGAGAATGTCGTGGGCTGCCTCGTAGGTCGTGCCATCGACCGAAGCCGAGACAAGGAAACCGCCGCGGCGAAGTCCTTCCGCATAAAGGTTGCGGTCGTCGTCAGGGAAAAGCCAGTCTCCGAGTTTCGACCAGAAGCTGCCGGCATCGTTGGAGCTGGACGCTTCGCCATCGGCTTCGTAGCCAGCCATCAGCCGCACGTCTCCAAGGCCTGCTGACCTCAGCCTTACGATGGCTCGATCAGCGTCGCTTCGGTTGTCGAAGAAAGCGGTCAGGGCGCCTTTCGTTCTGCCTGTCGCGGAATTTAGTCCGTTGTCACTTGATATACTGGTCATGATTTCCTCCAATGAAA
>UBQW01000069.1 GCA_900467745.1 Hyphomicrobiales bacterium | reverse complement strand
GCCATCCTTGGGGCACTGGGGCGGCGGATTACCAGCAAGGGCGAAGGGTATTTCTGCTCTGACGAGCTCTATGTGGACAGATCAGAAGACTACGAGAGCCGGATACATCTCGCCTTCCAAGCTGAGGATCGTGCCGCGGTTGAGCGATTCCACACCGCCGGACTTGCGAGCGGAGGGCGAGACAATGGGCCTCCTGGCGAACGCTCTTACCATTCAGGTTACTACGCCTGCTTCCTACTGGACCCAAGCGGGAACAACATCGAGGCGGTCTATCACGGTCCGGGGACCCGGTCCGCCAGCGATGTGATCACAACTCGTTTGTGACTTGGCTTTCCTCGTGGCGTTCCGGGTCAACGAGGCTGAAAAATGACGCGGACCAGCGAGGTCGTGCTCGCTTCAACCGCGACTGCATCTGCAGGTCGTCTACCTAAGGCGCTAAGTCACGGCGTGACATCGCTTCGCTACACTTCCGTCGACAGCGTCGATGTCAGCTCACTGGTCGTCTGGGCCAAGCGACTGGCGAGGCCGCGCATCATGCCGACACCGATATTTGGAAAATCGCTGACCAACTTGAGGAAGGTTTCCTTGCTGATCCGGAGCGCCTCCACCTCCGTGGCGGCCCTGACTGTCGCCGTTCGGGCGGTGTCACAAAGTATCGCGATCTCGCCCACTATGGAGTTGGGTTGGACGTCCGCAACTTTCATATCCCCAGCTGGGGTATGAACGTAGACTTCGGCATTGCCCGAGAGGATAACAAACGCGGCATCGCCACGGTCACCTTGATGACAGAGCGCAGTTCCAGCGGTGTAAATGTTACGATCCGATGCGAATGCCAACAGCTTCAGTTTAGCGGCGTCGATCTTGGAAAAGATCGGCACTCGTCGCAACATCTCAGCTTCGTCACGTAAAAACATGGCACCTCCTCATGTCTTACATAAACGTAAGTCGGTCGCGGCGGGATGCAAGGTGAAAACTTGGTGTTCGGGCGACCGCATCGGGCAACCCATCCCCCGTTCAAACTGATATCTAGGGGTAGCGCGTCATGCCGGACCCGAGACGTTACAGCGATGCTTCGGCAACGAGTGTCTGAATCGTTTGAGGCGATCTCCAGAAATGGTCGCCCGGCCACCGGACAACAGAGGTGCCTGCCAGTATGTCGTCAACGCGCGGAGATCACCCTAGCGATCTCGCGTCCTTCTTTATCAGCGTTGTGGAAATAGCTTACCAGTCCTGGCGTCATTCCCGCGAAGAAAAGACCGGGAACTGAGCAGCGAGTGTCGTTGCCACGGCGGACGGGATTTCCCGCTCCGTCCACGACGCCTAGACCGCCGAGCAAGCTTTCAAGGCCAGCAGAGTACCCAGTAGCTGAAATGATGGCATCTGGCTCGATAAGCATTCCGCCACGAAGTTTAACGTACGCACCGTCGATGCGGTCTACCTCGGAAACTACCAGCGTTTTTCCTTCTTCGATCGATCTGATCGCACCGTCGTCGACGGGAATGGCGATCTGTTCGTTGCGCAACCTGGTAGCTGCGCCCTTCGTTGACGTCGGAAGACCTAGCTGGCCGACATCGCCAAACGCCATCCTCTGGATCAGGTTTATCGCCAAGTCCGACACGGCCGCCGGAAACATGTTTATGAGAGGCGAGAAACGATGGACTGCGAGGCCTTTAAAGCGCTTAGGCAAGATCGCCGACCCAGACCGGACGGATAGCCACACTCGCGTTCCCGGAACTCGAGCCAAATGATTGACCACATCAAATCCGGAATTCCCACCTCCGATTACAAGCACGCGCTTACCGGCATAGCCCATGGCGTCACCAAATGTTGACGAATGGTTCCTCTGTCCCGAAAAAGTGTCGAAGCCCTCGATGGCTGGTTCCACCGGACGTCTGTCGCGTCCAGTAGCGACAATCACGGTCGTAGCGAAGATCGTCTCCTCACTCGTCTCCACCGTGAACATTCCATCGTGCGCGACGGAAACGACCTCCACACCGTTTCGCACTCGGAATTCGTGTTTTCGCGCGAAGTCACCGAGATGGCGCACGACGTCATCCCGTCTCGGAAACGCCGGGGTCCTCTCGGGATAGGTAAAGCCCGGCATGTGCGAGACACTTCGGTGGGTGTTCAAAGAGAGCTGGGGATGTCGGCTTCGCCATGTGTCACCCACAGACACCCCTTGGTCCAGCAAGAGCGGGCTTATTCCCCTTCTGACGAGTTGATACGCGACTGTCAGACCTGCGAGGCCAGCACCGATAATGACTGCCTTTTCGGGATTCGATCTTTCCATTGGGGGACCATGGGCAAAACAATGCGCGATGGCAACACCAGCGGACAAACCTCGTACAAGCGCTCGCTGAATCGCGCTTTGCGCTTGGCCATCTTCGCAAACTGTGTGCAGGTGTCAGATACGGGCGGGGAATCATGAATGCCGAACATCAGACGGATTATCGATAGCTTCATGGAGCGTCGGATCGCGCACATCCCCGCGCTCGAAGCTACCTCGGATCAAAAGCTCGCGCTCTGTCGCCAACACGGAGACTTCGCCGTCGCCTATTCCACTGCTGTTCAGGCAAACCTCAAGCACTTCGGTGACGACGCAGGCTATTTGGCATACGCGACGAAAATGGGACATACATTCGTCCTTGGCGATCCCGTCGCACCGAAAGCCGAGCGGGAGCGGTACATTCGCCAGTTCGTCGAGGCTGCAGCGAGCCCGTGTTTCGTCCAGGTGGGCAAAGAGACCGCAGCCGTACTCTCTAGGCTCGGTTATCGCGTCAATCATATGGGTGTGGATACCCATATAGCGTTCGACACACACAGCTTTTCCGGCAAACGGAACGAGACGGTGCGATACTCGGAGCGCTGGCTGATCAAACAGGGTTACGCGATCATCGAGTGCGATGGCACGAAGACACAAGCAGACCAGATCAAGTCAATTTCCGACAGCTGGCGATCGGGCCGAATCGTCAGCCGTCGAGAGATGTGTTTCTTGAACCGCCCGTTCTTCCCGGACCTGTCACCTCAAATGCGACGCTTTGTAATCCTCAGCCCCGACGGGGCTGCCATCGCGCTTTTGGATTTTGACCCCATCTTCGAAGGTGGCGTTGTGACGGGCTAAGTGCCACTGCGGCGACTGGGCTGGCTTTGGCTTCGGCACAGCCGATTCCCAGGAATGGTGGTGTTGGAAACACTATCCTTACAAGACCTCAGCTCGACTAGAAGCTGCGGAGATCGCTGCCAAATTGACGAAAACCGCTGCGTAGTGCGCTTTGACCACGTTGTCATTTCGGGGCTGAACGAAACGGCTTTTCAAGATTCGCGAGCCGAGCGCGCCTTCTGTACGGTCGCGGCGTGCTCCCGAAACACTTGAACCGCTTCGATCGCGTCGTGGCCAAGCTTGGCCATGGCGGAGGACACTTCACGGATACCCGTGACCGCTTGACCGTGGCAAACCGATCCAGCGTGTACCGATTTCATTAGGATCGAAGTCACTTCGAGCTGGGCAACTGTAGTAGCGTAGTGGATTTCGACAACAAGTTGTCGCGTCGCGTCGACGGCCGCAACATAAGCTGCATCGATCGCTTTCCGGTTATCGATGGACATCTCGGTCGCTCTGGGCATGGGTGATCTCTTTCTTCCGTTACGGAAGCCCGGTAGGAATGCAATCCACAGGTCGATTGCCCACCACAACGCCCGGCGCGCGAAATGGTTTGGGCGTTGCTTAGAAAGTTGCACGAGCGACAGAAGTTGCGATGACGAAGGCGAGACGCTCTTTCTCCGTGCACGCTTGAGATGTTGCTGGCTCAGCTGTCGACCGCTGCCGGAATTTAGAGGGCCCTTGTTCGGTTGCCAAAATGCCACGCCAAGCGATGGAAGCACCGATGCTCGCTACTACCAGACCGATCAATCGTTGCAGAGCTGACGGTGACCGCTAAAACTCGTTGGGGCTAGAGTGGACTGAAAATGTTTCAACGATCGAATATTCGACGGATACTGCGGACGTTTCTCCAAGCGGCGGCGACTTGCGCCGCGGCTTTGTCGCTAACGGGCGCGAACGTGCACGCCCAGAGCCCCACTCAGGTCGCGCCTTTCTCACTTGTCGCAGCCGAACTCGACTTGTTGGTGAGCGAAGATACAAGAGCGGCAAGAGTGGACGGCATTAGCTACTTCGTCATCGATGACCGTGGCGCTGTGGTACGCGGGCCCGTCGTTGTTGTGAAGGGGTCACCTGCTCCCGCTCGGGAGGCGTTCGAGAGAGATTTTCGTGCTGCTATTTTGAAGGCAGCGCCTTTCGATCCACTCAAGCAGTATGTTGGCAAAGTCTTAGTACTGCGCTTATCGACGTGCGGCTCTGGTGCGGACGCCTCTTGTGGACATGAGCTCAAGTCGGTTCCACCAAAACTCGTGCAAAGCTGGCGAGCCCAGAAATAGGAAGCCTCTTGGCCTTGGCGAGACTCTGGACGGGGTTAGCCGTCACCCACAATATCCACCGACCTGGGTTCTTTGGACAATTTAGAAGTCTCCGGTCACATCGGGCAGCGTGAGACGAGCAGTACTTGAACTGCCGGCAATGCCGAAGGCGATGGAACGCGAACTGCCGTTAACCGCACTCCTACGCATGCCAGTTATGTTGACGCACTCTCTGGCGCTGTACTTCGCCCGAATATAGGTGTGACGTTGGATGGTTCACTCGGAACCTGCCCCGCGGATTGCGCTCGCCGCTTCCAGAACTCTTCCATCTCCGAAATCTTTGCAACGAACTCACTGCGAGGGTCGTAGTAATTAGGGCGGCTCGGCAACGGCAGCTGGTGCTCAGCACAGATGCGCTCGACGAGGTCCATCGCGCGCAAGCCGAGGCGCGCGTAGTCGTCTTGTCGATGCTCAAACAGATCATTGAAGTCCGGTGGCTCGATTTCAATCGACTCCAACGCATCGCGTACATTGCGAAGCCGGTTGGGCAGCCATCTGATTTCGTCGGCGAGATCGCGGTCTAGAAGGGACCAGTCCGCATCCTTGGGAAGCACGAGCACAGGATCATCGGAATGGAGGAAGAAGTTCTCAGGTTCGTCGACGTCGTATTCGGGGTAATCGTGAGCCGCGATATAGCAGGCCCCTACGAGGTCATCGATTGCCAGCACCGACTGCATCGCGAGGTCTCGAGTCGCCTGGCTGTTTAACCTTCGTCGGATCAACCTGCCTCTGGCCCAGAACCAAGCCCCGATCGACGTCGCGCCGATCAGAACTCCGCCTGTGAAAGTCACTGCAGCTAGGTCGAAGGGGCTCATGAGACGTCCTTGAGTGTCAGCTGTGGCTGACGGATAGGAACACAATTCCAGGAAAGAGGAAACGAACTTCGGCCATCATATTTGCATCTGCAAGGCAAAATAGAAAGAGAGAACCCAAGTTAAGGCCGTTAAGGACCCCAAAGACAAAATTAAAAAACGCAACGGATTTCCGATCGGTACGAGGCCTTCCTTAACGGGTCTCTGAGGAAATCGTTCACATGAGAGTTCCGATTGTGGATGAGGTGCACCTCGATCTCTGGCAATCGTTCTCACCAAATGGATTGTTCGACCACCCCGAACCACATTGTTCGGCGGTCCGAACGAGATAGTTCGAATTTCGAATTAATCTGCGTCCGAATCTTAGTGAGTATCGTCCCAAAGTTAGTAAAGTGACGCCTTCTGCCAGCCGGATTCGATCGTAGTTTCCGGTGGTTAAGGGAGGTTCGACTTTCAGGAATCTAAGAAGATTACTCCGTCCCTCCGTAGATGCAGACCAACTGGTCTACTCTGGCGCTGCGCGCGACCGACGTCATGTACGACATAGACACGGCAACCTGCGGAGAAGACCAACGATCTTTCGTTGAGTCTCTATTGGAGCCTCGGAACCCAACACACTGTTTACCCGTTTCTTTTCGCATTTTGATAGGAGTGAAACAGCGTATGTCTACTGATAGCAATGCCCCCCGTCGAATGTACGCATTTGTGGCAGCGATGTTCGCAGCCGGGATTGTGATCGCGGGTGCGTATGTCGTCATGGCTAAGCCAGGGGAGAGCGCAGACAAGCCCGTCTCGGACGTGGTCAATCCAAATGGCTAGCAAGCGGGAGCGTCGCCTCGGGTAAAGGCGAAAATTGCGCGCGACGCCCGCGACAACATGCTCGCCGGTCCACATACGGCAGACAGCCGATGAGACGACTGGCCAATAGACACAAAGAGGGCCGCGTTCACGGTGGACGCGGCCCTAAAGCACGCAGCTAGCCGAGCTTTGGTGTCATGCGGGCGCGCATGAACGCCATGTACTCGGTCTCAGAGCTTCCACGACGTTTGTCGACAAGTGGTTTGATATCCTCTGTCGCAACATAACGCAGCTGGTCTGTACCGTCCGTTGCCGCATTGTAGATCACCTGCGCGACTTCCTCACTGGTTGCCAACCCGCGGCTTTGACGAAGTTGGTCGAAGATGGCTCCCGCTCCCGCGATGAAAGCGTCGTAGTCCGAAGGCGTCGCGATCGAAGAAAACTCCTGGCCGCTGCGTTGTCCGAACTTGGTTTCTAGGACACCGCCAGGCTCAACGATTTTCACGCCAATTCCGAGTGCTGCCAACTCGTAGGACAGCGATTCCGAGAAACCCTCCAGCGCAAACTTCGAAGCGTTGTATAGCGAGATCATCGGCAGACCAAACACGCCCGCTCCCGAACTCACGTTGATGTACATTCCCGAGCGGTTTGCGCGGAAGTGCGGCAGGGTCTCGCGCACGACGTCCATAACGCCGAACACATTCACCTCGAACTGGTCCTGCACCTTTTCTCGCGATGTGCCTTCGAAGATGCCGAAGAGACCGTAGCCCGCATTGTTCACCACAACGTCGATCTTACCGAAGCGCGCAATACTTTCCTCGACCGCGGATTTGATAGTCGTGCGATCCTGGACATCGAGCTTGGTCACGTGGACATTCGGATAGTCGCGGTCTGCTTTCGTCGGAGTACGCATCGTCGCGATGACGTTCCAACCCCTGTCGGCGAACAAGCGTGAAGCAGCTTCCCCGAAACCTGAAGAGCATCCGGTGATAAGAACGGTTTTGGTCATCTTTTTCTCCGTGTTGAGGAGCGCCATATCTAATCGAAGCTCGCGATGTTATAAGTGGGACAGCGCCGTACAGCTCGTTGAAGGAAACTGAACAATGTCGGGAATGACCCTTTCGGACCTCAGGGCGATTGCCGTAGTGGCGGATACCGGCAGTTTCCGCGGCGCGGCCAAGGAACTGGAAACTGCAGTGTCCTCACTGAGCCATCAGGTCGCCAATGTTGAAAAGCGCGTGGGCATCCGTCTCTTCAACCGCACGACCCGCAGTGTTTCCCTGACGGAGGCGGGCGAGGCCCTGTTACAACGCGTCCGACCGGCGCTGAACGAAATCGATGAGGCGCTACAGGCGGTCGATCATCTTCGCGCCACCCCAACTGGAATCATACGGCTGAACACGTCGGAAGGCGGAGCCGAGCGTATTCTACCGCTAGTCCTGGACTTCCTGGGCACCTATCCGGACATGAAAGTCGACCTTGTCACCGAAGGAAGGCTTGTAGACATCGTTGCGGAGGGCTTCGATGCCGGGCTCCGTTTGCAAGACGTCGTGCCGAAAGACATGGTTTGCATTCCGCTGGGTCAGACCGAATCTTTCGTGCTCGTAGCCTCTCCGGCCTATTTGGCACGAAGGCCTACGCCCTCATCACCAGGTGATCTTCTCGTACACGAATGCATTCGTGCGAGACTTCCGAGCGGCTCGCTCGTCGACTGGGAGCTTGAGCGGAACGGCGAAGCGATTTCCGTTAACGTCAAAGGTCGTCTGATAGCTGGCAGCACCGAGCTCAGCGTCATTGCCGCCCGTCAGCACGCAGGGGTAGCTTACGTCTCGCTCCGGTCAGTACAGAACGATATTGATGATGGCCGACTGGTACAGCTGTTGCCGGAATGGACCCCGCCCTATCCAGGTATCGCCCTCTTCTATCCAAGCCGCCGGCTGCCGTCAGCGGGACTGCGGGCGTTCATCGACCATGTGCAGGTTTGGCGAAAAGCCAATCGGTAGGCTGTTCATCTCACACGCCAATGCGCAAGCAGGACGCTTTGTGAAGACCTTCAAGATCTAGGCCACCTACACCGCCGGCTGCAAGACATCGCGGACGTCGCAGAGCTTTCCCAGGCAATCAGCCGACAAAACATCACTAAATCTTGGCATTCGTGCTGGGTGGCGAACTCGGCCGATTGATAGACGCTGCGCCTTGCCTCGGCGCGTCCGCGATCCTATCAACGACGCAGTCAAAGACCATGGCCATCACTATCTCGATTACGGAGGCAGACTTTGTTCTGAGTGTGGTGTTTGCAGTTACGATCCAGCTCAACATTCCCCAAATGCAACATCCGAAGGGGCAAAGTGACTTGAGGGCCACCAAAACTGGGGTGATCGTCATCGATCAACATTCTGTTCATATAGGGAGTCCAAAAGACATATCTGAAACAACGTCTGAGACCCGATGTACGTCCTCTTCATCAACGACCGCGGCCAAGAGCGCAATTTTCTAGCCACCGATTTGAAGTTCGTGGGCAATTAGCTGCGCGTGACGATCAATGGCTGCGGCAAGGCTTTTGACCTAATCGAATTGATGGACGTCGCGTCGGTCGAACAGCAGAATGTCACCTCATTCCGTTTCACAGCACGGAACACGCAAACCCGCCTATCTTGATCACCCGCCAGCGACCGGTTGGCCCGTGCATACAGAACGACGTTTGCTAACTCGTACGCTCTAAAGCGGTCTGGCTGACCTGCGGTCGCAGGCCAGCTACCGAGTTGTCGCAGTCGCATCCGTTGTCCGAGGGATCATTCGACCAACGACAAGAACCAGAACGCCTGCGATTGCCAAACATGCCGCAAGAAAGAACATGGGAGCGATGGTACTCCCCGTCGTGTCTTTGATCCAAGGCACCACGTTCTGCGCAACGAAGCCGCCAAGGTTTCCGACAGAGTTGATCGCAGCAAGGCCTGCCGCAGCTCCAGCGCCCTTCAGAAACCGAGATGGAAGACTCCAGAAGACAGGCTGGCCGGCGAAAATACCTGCCGCAGCGATGCTGAGAAAGGCAAACTGCAGGACGTGGTTTGGAATGACGGCGGAGAGGACCAAGCAGATCGCTCCAATTGCTGCGGGGAATACAATGTATGGTGTTTTGGCAGGTGCTTTGTCTGCCCGGGCGGGGACCACGTAAAGCGCGATAGCAACGATAATCCATGGGATTATGTTGAGAAATCCGTTTATGGTGTTGCTCACTCCAAAGCCCTTGACGATCGTCGGCAGCCAATAGCTCAGCCCGTATGCCGCAAGCGGAAATCCGACGTAGCAAGCCGACATCAAAAGTACCCGTGGATTGATGAGAGCTTTGAAGCCGTCGCCCGCGGTAGCTTCCATCCCTGAATTTTCGGAAGCCAGTCTACTTTTCAGCCATTCCTTTTCCTTGAGGCTAAGGAATTTCGCGTCTTCAGGACGGTCTGAAAGGTAGAACAATGTGACGAACCCAGCGATGACGGCCGGGATGCCCGTCGCGAGGAATACCCACTGCCAGCCAGCGTAACCATAGATGCCGTCCAGATCGAGCAGCACTCCGCCTAGCGGTGCGCCCACTGCGTTGGCCAGAGCAGAGAAAATCATGAAGAGCCCGACCATGCGTCCACGGTACGATGAGGGGAACCAAAGGGTAAGTAGATACAGCACCCCGGGGAAAAATCCTGCTTCGCACGCGCCAAGCAGGAACCGCAGGATATAGAACATCGTAGCGTTCTGCGTGTAAGCCAACGCGATGGTGACGAGGCCCCACGAAACCAAAATCCTCGCGAACCATTTACTCGCACCAAATCGATCGAGGAGAAGGTTGCTCGGCACCTCGAAGATGAAATACCCGATGAAGAATAGGGACGCGCCCAAGCCATAGGCGTATTCGCTCATCCCTAACGCATCAACCATTTCGAGCTTGGCGAAGCTCACATTCTGGCGATCGATGTACGCGATTAGGTAGAGCAGTCCGAGAAACGGCATCAACCGCCACGTTATCTTGGAAATCAGTTCTTTTTCGACAACCACTGAATTTTCTCCTCATCCGGGTGTCGAGGAGATAGGCTAGCTATATTATTGTTCAACCGTGAGGTGATCAAATCTCGCCCGCTGAAGCCTTTCGAAAAGTTGACATCCGAAATCGCTTATATCACCAGCAGTGCCGCTCGCGTATTTTGGAAAACATACGTTGGGCGCGCGGGAGCGACGGACTGCCAAGGCCGCAGAGATCCGCTTCCTGTTCAGGGGGGCATTGGAAGCGCTGGAGCAGTCTCCTGCACGAGATCAACGCCGATCGTTACGCATGAGGCCTACCGTGGCGCGCTCAATCACTTTGTTTCGTGCAGCGCTGTCGAGACCTTGTAGTGCGCCTCGTGACCCCAGGAACCCTCCTGTATCCAGTACCCTAGACCCAACATGATCACACCGCCCAGCAGATTGCCGATCGTGACGTAGAGCAAATTATAGGCAGCACCCAGGA
>UBQW01000034.1 GCA_900467745.1 Hyphomicrobiales bacterium | reverse complement strand
TAAGCCGAACAAGTCAACAAGCCTTTTTCAAAAAATCGCAGTTTCTGCCAACCGACTGATTTTGATAGGGAATTTCCAGAAGACCTGTTTGGGTGCTGGAAACACACCCCTTAGGCGCAGGCTTCCGGCAAGCATCCTCCTCTATATAGGACTGCAAAAGCATGAGACGAGGCCGTCTGCCCTCACATTTTCACAATCAGGTGGTCTCAAGGGCAGCGTGAACGTCGTGGCCGGTCCATTCGGGTCCGCTCATTTGACTCCCATATGTAAACTATGCACTTTTCCGGCCACCCCAATGCCCTCTGGGCCTGGTTGACCCGATCAGCTGAAAGGATGCGGACGCCTTTGCCATGGTGACTGAGAAGATGATGATCCGCTCGTTCGGCAACGAGCCAGCCCTTCTCGCCGATGGCAGACGTGCGCCCGACCGCCGCGAAGTTTCGCTGCGCTGGCTTTCCGGCACCTTCCTGACAGGCATCACCTCGAGCGTATTGATGGGCGTGGCGCTGTTTGCCGCCCTCGACGGCCGCCAGCAGCTTGCGATCCCCGCCGAGGCCTATGCCAGCATTGCCAACACCGCCAATCCCGACGCCGACGTCACCCGTGGCGGTCGCCTGATCGCGCCTGCCATTGCCGCCAAGCCGTCCGATCGCAAGATCATGGAAGTCTCGACCGTCGTCCATGAAGGCGACAAGGAAGTGGTGCGCCGCCAGCCCTTCGCGCGCGTGAAGATGACGCTTGCCGCCAATCACGTCGCCACCGAGGACTACCCGGCCTTCAACCCGCTCTCGATCTTCTCGGCCGACGAGCCCGAACCGCAGCCGGGCGTGCGCACCGGGCAGATCTACGGTTCCGACGTCGAATCCGAAGTCAGCCTGAAGACTGAGGCCTATCCGGCATCGGGTTCCAACCTGAAGATCGCCGCCGGCATGTCGCTCGACGAGATCGAGGAAAACGTCCGCTCCAACGGCTCGGTGCTGACAGACGGCGCCTCGCAGGTGGCAGCCCTCTATTATGTCGACCCGCAGCGCTTTTCCACCGACGACAACGACGTCGACCTGGCATCGGGCCTGACCGCCCGCGTGCTCGAGCAGAACATGACGGTGTCGGCGCCGGAATCGATCACACCGCAGACCGAGGAATTCGCCGACGATATCGTGCCGGTTCGCCAGGACACGCCGATCGTCAAGGCCATGATGGATTCGGGCTATCCCGAACCGCAGGCGAAGGGTCTTTCCACCTATCTGGCGCCATTGTTCGGCTCGGAGAACCTGTCGAAGGGTGACGTGCTGCGCATCGGCATCCTGCAGAAGGGCGAGCAGGCGAAGATCATCCGCGCCAGC
Organism: Hyphomicrobiales bacterium; assembly: GCA_900467745.1. Classification (GTDB taxonomy): domain Bacteria; phylum Pseudomonadota; class Alphaproteobacteria; order Rhizobiales; family Rhizobiaceae; genus Rhizobium. The sequence continues at coordinate 7,944 of UBQW01000034.1, read as the reverse complement.
GTCTATCGCGGTTCGAGACACGTCGTCACGGTCGCACTCGACGATACGGACCACTACGTGGCCGGCAGCGAGCCGCCTAAGCTCGATGCGATCGCCACCGCCTTTGACGACAGCGCCATGACCGCGCCGTCGAACCAGAATCTTCCCCGCGTCTATGACGGCATTTATCGCGCCGCCCTCTCCTATGGCATGACCAAGGACATGACGGCGCTGATCATCAAGCTCCTCGCCAGCAGCGTCGACTTCCAGGCCGAGTTGCGCCCGACCGATACGCTCGAGGCCTTCTTCTCGGTGGCCGATGCCAGCGGCCAGGCGACCGACCAGTCCGAGCTGCTCTATGTCAACGCCCGCTTCGGCGATACCCAGACGCGCTTCTACCGTTTCCAGGATCCGGAAGACGGCTCGATCGATTACTTCGACCAGGACGGCAAGAGCATTCGCCAGTTCCTGCTGCGCAACCCGGTTCCGAACGGCATCTTCCGCTCCGGCTTCGGCATGCGCCGCCACCCGATCCTGGGCTTTGCCCGCATGCACACCGGCGTCGACTGGGCGGCACCGCGCGGCACGGCGATCATCGCCGTCGGCAACGGCACGGTGGAAAAGGCCGGATGGGACAGTGGCGGCTACGGCAACCAGACGATCGTGCGCCACGCCAATGGCTACGAATCCTCCTACAATCACCAGAGCGCGATTGCCAAGGGTGTCGTCCCCGGCGCCAAGGTGCGCCAGGGCCAGGTGATCGGCTGGGTCGGCACCACGGGTGAATCGACCGGTCCGCATCTGCATTACGAGATGATCGTCAACGGCACCAAGGTCGACCCGCTGCGTGTGCGCCTGCCCGGCGGCAAGTCGCTCGCGGGTCCGGCGCTTGCCAAGTTCGAGGACGAGCGCAAGCGGATCGATACGCTGCTCGGCAACCAGCCGCCGCCGCAGGTGGCGAGCAAGTAGCGGTTTTTTGGGTTGGTCCGGGATTTCGGCTCGGTGAGGTGAGCCGGTCGCTGCCGCCGGCGTTTTTCCGTGTGGCGCCCCCCTCTGCCCTGCCGGGCATCTCCCCCACAGGTGGGGAGATTGGCTGGGGGCGCCCGCTCGTTCCACCTTTGTTGTTTGGCGCAAACCCCACCGCGAGTCGATCTCCCCCCTTGTGGGGGAGATGTCCGGCAGGACAGGGGGGGGTGCCACAGACGCCAACGTCAGCGATGCACCCCAAACACCAAACACAAAAACGGCGGCCGAAGCCGCCGTCTCTCATCTCAAACACCAATCCGCTTACGCCGCTTCGCTGACACCAGCGCTCTTTGTCCGGAACAGCAGCCGATCGGTCCCACCGGTGATCTTCACCGTCGAACCATCCGGCACCTGCCCGCCGAGGATCTGCTCGGCGAGCGGATCCTGGACGTACTTCTGGATCACCCGCTTCAGCGGCCGCGCGCCGTAAACCGGATCGTAGCCCTTGTTGGCGAGCCAATGGGTGGCCTCGTCGTCGAGCTCGATCGTGATCTTGCGCTCGGCCAAGAGCTTCACCAGCCGCTGCAGCTGGATGTCGACGATCGCACCCATCTCGTCCCGCTTCAGGCGGTGGAAGAGGATGATTTCGTCGATGCGGTTCAGGAACTCCGGCCGGAAGTGGCCGCGCACCATCTCCATCACCTGCTCGCGCACCAGATCGCTGTCGTCGCCGTCCTTTAGCTGCGTCAGATATTCGGCGCCCAAGTTCGACGTCATGATGATCATCGTGTTGCGGAAGTCGACGGTGCGGCCCTGGCCATCGGTCAGGCGGCCATCGTCGAGCACCTGCAGCAGCACGTTGAAGACGTCAGGATGCGCCTTTTCGATCTCGTCGAACAGCACGACCTGATAGGGCCGGCGACGCACCGCTTCCGTCAGCGAACCGCCTTCCTCATAGCCAACATAGCCGGGAGGGGCGCCGATCAGCCGGGCCACGGAGTGCTTCTCCATGTACTCGGACATATCCATGCGCACCATCGCCGTCTCGTCGTCGAAGAGGAAGCGGGCCAATGCCTTGGTAAGCTCCGTCTTGCCGACGCCGGTCGGGCCGAGGAAGATGAACGAGCCGAGCGGCCGGTTCGGATCCTGCAGGCCGGCGCGCGCACGCCGCACCGCCCGCGACACGGCCTGGACCGCGTCGCCCTGGCCGATCACCGACTTCGCCAGCTCGTCTTCCATCCGCAGCAGCTTCTCGCGGTCGCCTTCCAGCATCTTCTCGACCGGAATGCCGGTCCAGCGGGAGACGACATGCGCGATGTTGTCGGGGGTCACGACCTCCTGCACCATGGCGCTGCGATCATTGTCCTGCGCTTCGGCTTCCGAAAGCTTCTTTTCAAGCTCCGGAATGACGCCGTAGGTCAGCTCGCCGGCGCGCTGGAATTCGCCCTTGCGCTGGGCGATCGCCAGATCGTTGCGGGCATCGTCGAGTTCCTTCTTCAGGTCCGCGGCAAGGCCGAGCTTCTGCTTTTCCGCCTGCCAGCGGGCCGTCAGAGCATCGGCGCTCTCTTCCAGATCGGCGAGCTCGGTCTCGAGCCGGACAAGCCGGTCGGCCGAGGCGACATCGGTTTCCTTCTTCAGCGCTTCGCGCTCGATCTTCAGCTGCATGATGCGGCGATCGAGTTCGTCGAGCTCCTCAGGCTTGGAATCGACCTGCATGCGCAGGCGCGCAGCCGCCTCGTCCATCAGGTCGATCGCCTTGTCGGGGAGGAAGCGGTCGGTGATGTAGCGGTTCGACAACGTGGCGGCCGCCACAAGCGACGAATCCGAGATGCGGACCTTGTGGTGCTGCTCGTATTTCTCCTTCAGGCCGCGCAGGATCGAGATCGTGTCCTCGACCGTCGGCTCTTCGACGACGATCGGCTGGAAACGACGGGCGAGCGCCGGGTCCTTCTCGACATGCTTGCGGTATTCGTCGAGCGTGGTCGCGCCGACGCAATGCAGTTCGCCGCGGGCCAGCGCCGGCTTCAGCAGGTTCGAGGCATCCATCGCGCCGTCACCCTTGCCGGCACCGACGAGCGTATGCATCTCGTCGATGAAGAGGATGATCTCGCCGTTTTCGGCCTGCACCTCGTTGAGCACGCTCTTCAGCCGCTCTTCGAACTCGCCGCGATATTTCGCGCCGGCAATCAGAGCGCCCATGTCGAGCGCCATCAGCTTTTTGTCCTTCAGAGACTCAGGCACGTCGCCATTGACGATGCGCAGCGCCAGGCCTTCGGCGATCGCCGTCTTGCCGACGCCGGGTTCACCGATAAGCACGGGGTTGTTCTTGGTACGACGCGACAGCACCTGGATGGTGCGACGGATTTCGTCGTCGCGGCCGATCACGGGATCGAGCCGGCCATCGCGGGCTTCCGCCGTCAGGTCGCGGGCGAATTTCTTCAGCGCGTCGAAGCCCTGTTCGGCATTGGCGCTATCGGCCGTGCGGCCCTTGCGGATTTCGTTGATGACCTGGTTGAGCGTCACCGCCGTCACACCGGCATTCTTCAGCGTGATCGCGGTGGACGATTCCATCGCCAGCGCCTGCAACAGACGCTCGACCGTGACGAAGCTGTCACCGGCCTTCTTCGATGCCTCTTCGGCGGTCGAGAGAACCTTGGCGAGCGGTGCGGCAAGATAGATCTGGCCGTTGCCGCCGGAGACCTTCGGCAGCTTGGCAAGGGCGGCATCGTTGGCAAGGCGGGCGGCCTTGGCGTCGCCGCCGGCGCGCTCGATCAGAGACGCGGCCATACCCTGGTCGTCGTCGAGCAGCACTTTCAGCACATGCTCGGGCGAGAACTGCTGATGACCCTGGGCCAGCGCATAGGTCTGCGCCGACTGGATGAAACCGCGCACCCGCTCGGAGTATTTTTCAATATTCATCAATAGACCTCCTTAAATCGCCCTGCCCTCATAAGGCACAGGCCGATGACTGAGATTGAGCTCCCTCAAGAGGCGAGCCATGTTTCTTCGCCGGCGGCAAAAACCGAGGCGAAGAACTTGCTCAGGATATGGTGGGAAGCCGCGAAAGTTTAAAGAGGTGGCGCGCCCAAAAAACCACGCCTGCGAGCGAGCCGCAGCGGGCCGGCGAGCGGCGACCAGCAGGCCAAAAACGAGATCGCCCCGCCGGAGGACTGCTCGGGCGGGGCGGGATCGGATTGTATCGAATGGCGCTTAGGCGGCGACCAGATCGTCCGTCTCGTTTTCCTTGAACATCTTGGCGAGGTTCAGGAAGCAGATCATGCCGTTCTCGGACGCGATGATGCCTTCGCAGAAGGCGCGGTCGAAGGATGCGGTAACCTCGGGAACCGGCTGCACCTGATCGGCCGAAATCGTCAGGATGTCGGAGACGCGATCAACAAGCATGCCGATGACCATGTTGTGCACTTCGGCGACGACGATGGCGCTGCGCTCATTGGCAACGGTGCTCTTCATGCCGAGCTTGAAGGCAAGGTCGATGATCGGAATGACCGAGCCGCGCAGGTTCATGACGCCGATAACGTCGGCCGGCGAATGCGGGATCGGCGTCGAAGGCGCCCAGCCGCGGATTTCGCGGATGGTCGTCGTCTTCACGCAGAATTCCTGGTCGTGCAGGCGGAAGGCAATGATCTCAAGCGTGTCGCCACTGAAGCTCGGAGAATTGATCGTCGTCATTAAAAATGTCCCAACTGTCGAAAGCCAGGGCAGAAGCAACCACGCCACCATTGGCGTCGATGCACTTTGCCTTCAAGCCGCCAGTTCTCTGAATATGAAGAGTACCGTTACGGTTACTCAGGACTGTAAAGAAAGAGTGTTTCCCAAATCTAAACCGACCGGCAGGATTTTTCGCCCGGTGAGAACGGGAATGCAGCCGAGGGGAAGGCGTCGAACGGATCGCGGGCCCGTTCAACGCAGCCAAGTCTCAGACGATCGTCTTTTCGATCTGCTCCACCGCCCACTCGACCTGATCCTTGGTGATCACAAGCGGTGGCGCCAGGCGGATGGTGTTTTCGTGAGTGTCCTTGGCGAGAAGGCCGAGGTCCTTCAGCGCGTAGCAATATTGCCGGGCGCCGCCGGCTTCCGGCACCAGCTCGATCGCCATCATCAGCCCGCGACCGCGCACCTCTTTCACGATGTTCGAGCGGATCGACCGCAGACCCTCGAGGAAGTAGTTTCCCATCCGCTCGGCATTGCCGATCATGTCTTCTTCCGTCAGCACCTTCAAAGCCGCGCGCGCCACGGCGCAGGCAAGCGGATTGCCGCCGAAGGTCGAGCCGTGCTGGCCTGGCTTCAAGACGCCCAGCACCTCGGAATTCGAAAGCACGGCGGACACAGGATAAAAGCCGCCCGACAGCGCCTTGCCGATCAGCGTCACGTCGGCCTCGATACCCTCATGCTCCTCGGCCAGCAGCTTGCCGGTGCGCCCGAGCCCGGTCTGGATTTCGTCGAGGATGAGCGTGACCTTGTTGTCGGTGCAGAGCTGGCGCACCGTCTTGAAATAGCCCGGCTGCGGAATGATAACGCCCGCCTCGCCCTGGATCGGCTCGATCAGCGCCGCCACAGTGTTCTCGTTGATCGCCGCCGCAAAGGCTTCCGCGTCACCGAAGGGAACGGTGCGGAAGCCTGGCGTATAGGGGCCGAAGCCTGAGCGCGCATCCGGATCGGTGGAGAAGCTGATGATGCTCAGCGTCCGGCCATGGAAGTTGTCGGAGCAGACGATGATCTCGGCCTTGCCCTCCGGCACGCCCTTTACCTCGTATCCCCATTTGCGCACGGCCTTGATCGCCGTCTCGACGGCCTCGGCGCCGGAGTTCATCGGCAGGATCTTGTGCGATCCCGTCAGCGCCGCGAGTTCCTCGTAGAGATGCGCCAGCTGGTCGTTGCGGAAGGCGCGGGAGGTGAGCGTCAGCTTGCCCGCCTGCTCGACCATGGCGGCGAGTATCTTCGGGTGACAATGGCCCTGGTTGACGGCCGAATAGGCCGACAGGCAATCGAGATAGCGCTTGCCATCCGTATCCCAGACATGAACGCCCTCGCCGCGCGTCAGGACGACGTCGAGCGGCTTGTAGTTATGGGCGCCCAGGCGCTGCTCCGTATCGATCAATCTGGCTGAACTGCTCATGGTCGTCCCCTTTTTGTTATGCGGCGCGCGTCGGGCGGTCGAAGATGCGGCGGCCGAACAGGCTGGCCGTCAGCTCGACGAGAACGCGGGCGCTCTTGCCGCGATCGTCGAGAAACGGGTTGAGCTCGACCAGATCGAGAGAGGAGACAAGCCCGCTGTCGCAGAGCATCTCCATGATCAGATGCGCCTCGCGGAACGTCGCTCCCCCAGGCACCGTCGTGCCGACGCCGGGCGCGACGTCAGGATCGAGGAAATCGACGTCGAGGCTGACGTGAAAAAGCGCATTCGCCGCTTCGACCTTGGAGAGAATGTCGCGCATGATCGCCGCCACCCCCTGCTCGTCGATCGAGCGCATGTCGAAGACGTTGACGCCGTGCTCCTTGATCAGCTCGCGCTCCGGCGCATCGACCGAACGGATACCGACCTGGAAGACATTCTTCGGATCGACCAGCGGCCGGTCGCGCGGCAGGATGTCGGAGAGATCGGCCTGGCCGCAATAATAGGCGACGGGCATGCCGTGAATATTCCCCGATGGTGACGTTTCCGGCGTGTTGAAATCCGAGTGCGCATCGAGCCAGAGCACGAAAAGCGGCCGCTTCTGCTTGGCGGCATAGCGCGCCATCCCTGATACCGTGCCCATCGACAGGCTGTGGTCGCCGCCGAGAATGATCGGGAAACGGCCGGCATCGGCGATCTCGAAGACGCCGGCTTCAAGCGCCCGCGTGAAGGCGCCGACGGTGCGCAGATTGTGCGCCTTCGGATTGGTCGGCAGGTCACGGGCCGGCACGATCTGCACGTCTCCGGCGTCAGCGACATCATGGCCGAGATCGACAAGCGCGCGGTCGACGCCAGCGATTCTCAGCGCCGTCGGCCCCATCGCGGCCCCCCTGCGGCCGGAGCCCTCTTCCAAAGGCGCACCGATAAGGGTGACCGATCGCGACTGTGCCTGCATCTTGTTCTCCTGCTCACTGCTTCGATTGAATATCTGACATCGCCACGGCGACAAAAAGATGAAAAAGTGCCAGTTTCACAGCATGATTTGACAGTTTGCCAAGTCCAGCGATACAAAGTGAAACCCCTCTCCTGCAAAGTAAGACCATGGACGACCTCGATCAGGAACTTCTGAGCGCCCTGCGCCACAACGCCCGCGCACCCGTCTCCTCGCTTGCCGCCATGACCGGCGCCTCACGCGCCACCGTCGCCGCGCGCATCGACAGACTGGTCGCCAACGGCACCATCGCCGCCTTCACCATCCGCACCGGCCACGAAACCCGCGCCGCCGGCGTGCGCGCCATCGTCATGATCGAGGTCCTCGGCAAACTCGCCGACAAGGTCGCCGATCAGCTGCGCGGCCTGCCACAGGTGCGCGCGCTCCACAGCACCAACGGCAAATGGGACTTCATCGCCGAACTCGAAGACCGCGACCTCGTCTCCTTCGACGAAACCCTGCGCCGCATAAGACTGGTCGACGGCATCAACACGACTGAGACAAACATATTGCTGAAGACGCGGAAGACCAGCTTTTAAAGGGATGGCGGGGAAGGCGGCACCTATTTCGTGCGCTGAAGGCCGATACTGAACATTGAACCTCTGACGACTTGTTGACTCACCCAAGGGCGAACAATACCCTGCGAGTTCAGTCGTTAGGCTTGTCCTCAGATGACAGATCCATCTCTTCAGCGGCGCCTTGCCGCCATCGTCGTTGCCGATGTGGTGGGATATTCTCGCCTGATGGAGGCTGATGAAGTCGCGACGGTGGAGAACCTCCGGGTACTCCGTTCCGGCGTTATCGAGCCCGCCGTGACGTTCCACAACGGTCGAATCTTCAAGATCGTAGGCGATGGCTTCCTAATCGAATTCGC
>UBQW01000028.1 GCA_900467745.1 Hyphomicrobiales bacterium | reverse complement strand
ATCCAGCCGGATCTGAGCCACGCTGGCGGCATTACCGAATGCCGCAAGATCGCGGCGATGGCGGAAGCCTATGATGTGGCGGTCGCCCCGCATTGCCCGCTTGGTCCAATCGCGCTTGCGGCCTGCCTGCAGGTCGATGCCGTCAGCTACAATGCCTTCATCCAGGAGCAGAGCCTCGGCATTCACTACAATAAGAGCAACGACATCCTCGACTACATCTCTAATAAGGAGGTGTTCCACTATGCCGATGGTTTCGTGTCTATCCCGCAGGGCCCCGGCCTTGGCATCGAGGTGGACGAGGCCTATGTGATCGAACGTGCGAAAGAGGGGCATCGCTGGCGCAACCCGATCTGGCGTCACGAGGACGGCAGTTTCGCCGAGTGGTAAGGGTGTCCGTCATGTCCAATCGTCTGCTCGACAAGCGTATAATGATTACCGGCGCGGCGCAGGGCATCGGCCTTGCGATTGCAAAGGCATTCGCGCGGGAAGGCGCGAGCCTGTTTCTGATCGATCGCGACGAGGCGTTACTCCAAGAAGAAACTGCGAAGCTTAAGGATGAGGGCTATCGCGTCAGCGTGCGCTCGGCCGATATCACCGATGCCAAGGCAATTGTTGCGGCTGTCAGCGCGGCGGAAACCGAGATCGGGCGCATCAACGCGCTGGTCAACAATGCTGGCGTCAACGTGTTTTCCGAGCCGCTGGAGACCAGCGACGAGGAATGGAACCGCTGCTTCGACATCAATCTTAAGGGCGCATGGAACTGCTCGAAGGCGGTTCTGCCTGGGCTGATCGAACAAGGCGGAGGCGTGATCCTTAACATCGCCTCGACCCATGCCTTTACCATCATCCCGCATACGTTTCCCTATCCGCTGGCAAAGCATGCGCTGCTGGGCATGACCAAGTCGCTGGGGCTCGAATATGCGCCGAAGAACGTCCGCGTGAATGCGCTGGCGCCCGGCTATGTCGCGACCCAGAAGGTCATCGATTATTGGAATGGTTTCCCCGATCCTGAGGCGGCAAAGGCCGAAACGATGAAGTTGCACCCGGGTGGACGTATCGCCACCCCGCAGGAGATCGCCATGGCGGCCGTATTCATGATTTCGGACGAATGCCCGTTCATGAACGCCACCTGCCTGACGGTGGATGGCGGTCTGAGCGTCCAGCAGCATCCTGCCTGAGCCCAGTTCCCTTAAACACCTTGCCTAAGCATCGGGCGGTAGCATAGACCTGTGTCGTGTCAAACGTCAGCGGGGTGATATAGGCCCCGGGAGAAAATCCCCGATATGAATGATCATGCTACGTCCGATATCTATGCAGTTGCTGACATTCATGGACGCGCTGATCTGCTTGAGGTTCTACTGCGCCACATTGCCACCGTCGCTGAGGAACGCCGATCAAAACCAATCGTGATTTTCCTCGGTGATCTGATCGATAGGGGCCCGCAAAGTCCAGCTGTGCTTGATCTGGTCGCCTCGACACTTGAGCTGTACCCCGGTTCGCAGCTCATCCTCGGCAACCACGATTTTTATCTGCGCTCGTTGCTTCGCGGGGAATTGTCTCCGGCGGACGCCGTCAACTGGATGGACTGGGGAGGGGTGGCAACCCTCAGCGCCTATTCGCGGCGGCCGGTGCCTGATTTCAAGGCTATAGCCGCAGACATACAAAGCGCTTTCCCACATCACGCCGTTTTGCTCGATAACGCGCTGACCTATAGGCAGATCGGCGGGTTTTGTTTCGTACATGCGGGAATACGCCCCGGTCTTCCCCTCGCCGAACAGGACGAATACGATCTGCGCTGGATCCGGGCGGGCTTCCTCGACCACATTGACCCTTTCGACCATATGGTCGTGCATGGTCATACGATCACAAACTCGCTGCGCCCGGAAGTTTATGACAACCGTATCGCGCTTGATACCGCAGCCTATAGGACTGGTCGTCTGAGTGCTGCCGTTATTCGGCAAGACAGACTGTCGCATTTCATCTGCACGGCACTGAGCGCGCGCGGGGAGATCTCCGTTGAAGAGTGGGGTGCGAGCATTGTAACTCGCGCTGCTTCCTGACCAGAAGCGATGGTTCTTAAAGATCGGTCGCAGGCTGGCCGATCCTGTGGGATGCGCAATAAATGTCCCATTCGCGGTCACTTCGTCGCTCGTGGGGAGCTTTCAGCGCGAACTGCCGGACGGGCGTTAAAGTTTACTTAGCCACCTTGATTGGTGCGCTAACGACCACAGGAACCGACTGGCAGCTTGGAACTTTATCCCGACAAGGTTGTTGGAAGGTTGTGGATCACGCTTGATCTCGCCTAAAACGATCTGGAGTGCGCACTTCCGCTTTTGACCTGGGTCTTTGGCCCTGGGGCTCATGCCCTTTCAGGACATAACGGAGGAGAAAATGATGTACTTGAAATCAACGATTGCCATACTGGCCGCCGGCTGCGCCAGCGTCCTCGTTCCACCGCAGGCAGCGGCGTTTGACGTCGGAGGATCGAACGGGATCAGCATCAACGGCAATGGCGGCGGGCTCAACGTGTCCATCGGCGGCGCCAACGGCGTCAATGCCACGGTTGGTGGCGGTTCGAACCTCGCCAATGTCTCCGTCGGCGGGGCCGGCGGTGTGAACGCTGATGTCGGCGGTAATTCGACCGGCGGCCTTGGCGTGAATGCGACAGTTGGTGGCTCCGGTGGCATCAACAGCGCCACAACGGTCGGCGGCAACAATTCGTCCGGTGGCCTCGGTGTCGGAACGACAGCAACGATCGGTGGAGCAAGCGGCGTCAACGCCGATGTCGGCACAACCGTCGGCGGGTCCAGCATCGCGAATGTGGATGCCGTGGTCAATGTTGGTGCCGGTGACAACACGCTTGCCGATGTCAACGCCAATCTCGGTGTTGGCGGCACCTCCGGCGGTAGCGGCACAAACAGCATCGTCGATCTCGGAACAAACACCAACATCGGCGGCGTGAATGGCGTCAACGCGGATGTCGGTGCGACGGTTGGCGGATCGAACCTCGCGACTGTCGGCGCTATCGCCAATGTTGGGGCGGGCGACAATACGCTCGCCGACATAAACGCCAATGCCACGGTCGGTGGGGGCTCAACCGGAAGCGGTTCGACAAGCGGCGGTCTAGTTGACGCTGACGTCACCGCGAGTATCGGCGGTACGAATGGTGTCAACGCCGGTGTTGGCGCAAACGTTGGCGGTTCTGGCCCCAGTGTCGCTGCCATGGCCAACGTCGGTTTGGGTGATAACACGCTAGCCGAAATCAGCCTCGCAATTCCCGGTTCCGGATCGGGGGGCACGGATCCAGGTACACCAGGTGTCCCCGGTACGCCTGGAACACCTGGCAATCCCGGAGGCCCCGGCGCAACCAATCCCGGCGATGATGCCAATGGCGATACCGGCGGCGACCGCAGCCGCAGCCGCAGCCTGGCGATGATCAACGACATGTCCGCCAGAGACCGCGCCAAGGCCAAGGCTAGCTGCAAGGACGTTGTACGCTCCGGCGGCTTCGAGGCAGGCCTCGTCAGCCTCTGCAAAATGGTGATGGCAAGCCGCTGATTTCGCTGAAAGTCACAAGGGCGTCGGTTTCGACGCCCTTTCTGCGTTCACTCGAACAGGTCTGGATGATCCGCTTCGATCTGCGGCAGGTCCGACAGAATGCCGTTGAGGTGCGCGCGCATGGCAGCCACCGCGGCGTCCGCATCGCGTCCGTCGATGGCCGTGATGATGGCCTCATGCTCGGTGATCAGCCGCATCATGGAATCGGGGTGGCGAAGCTGCAGATTGCAGACGCGGTCCATATGCGCCTTGATGTCGGCGATGGCACTCCAGGCAAGACTGCAGCCGGCGCCCTCCGCGATCGCGATATGGAACTGCTCGTCCTCGCGGCGGAATGCGTTGTGGTCATGTGCTTCCATGGCCATCCGCTGCTTGCCGATGATCGTGTCGATCCGGCGGCGCGTCCAGCTGTCGAAGGTCTCACTTGCGCGGCGTGCAACGGCGGTCTCCAGCGCCTCGCGCACGAAGCGCGCCTCCATCATCTGCCGCGCCGAGATGCGAACGACGACCGTGCCCCGGTTTGGGCGCACATCGACCAGCTTTGATCTCCCGAGCGCGATCAGGGCCTCGCGCACCGGCTGGCGCGAGACACCCATGCGGGTGGCGATCTCCTGCTCGGAAAGTCGCGTGCCCGGCGCCAGTTCCAGCTTGATGATCTGCTCGCGCAGGTCACGCTCCACTTGGGCCGCAGCGGTTTCGCCGGTCTCAATCTTCAAGGATTCGAGGTTCATGTCTTTCGTCGCCGTCATGCGTTGACATCCAATTTAAACCACCATACAGTACCATACAATTCAAACGCAACATAAATCCGGTGGTCTGAAACCGGATAAAAAGGGAGGGCCGACACGATGTGTCGGCTTTAAGGGAAACGTGCTGTCCAATTTCATTGCGCCTGATTCCGGTGATCCGCGGCTGAACATTAAATCCCGCTACCAGATGCTTGTCGATGGCAAGTCGGTAGATGCCGCGTCTGGTCGCACGATTGACCGTGTCAGCCCCGGTCACGCGGGCGTTGTCGTTGGTACCTGGCCGGAAGCCTCGGCCGATGATGTCCGCCTGGCGGTTGCGGCTGCCCGCCGGGCCTTCGATACAGGCCCATGGCCGCGCATGTCCGGTGCGGAACGCTCGCGGCTCATGTTCAAGGTGGCCGATCTCATCCTCGCGCACCAAGAAGAGCTGGCTCTGGCCGAAAGCCTTGAGGTTGGCAAGCCGATCGCGCAGGCACGCGGCGAGATCGGCTTCTGCGCCGACCTCTGGTCCTATGCCGCCGGACAGGCGCGCGCTCTGGAAGGCCAGGCCCACAACAATATCGGCGACGATCGCCTAGGCCTGGTGCTGCGCGAAGCCGTCGGCGTCGTCGGCATCATCACCCCCTGGAATTTCCCGTTCATCATCGCTTCCGAGCGCGTGCCGTGGGCGATCGGTGCCGGTTGTACCGTCGTCCTCAAGCCGTCCGAATTCACCTCCGGCACATCGATCCGCATGGCGGAACTGGCGCGCGAGGCCGGCATCCCCGATGGCGTCTTCAACGTCGTCACCGGCTATGGTGATCCGGCCGGCCAGGTGCTTGCTGAAGATCCTGGCGTCGACATGGTTGCCTTCACCGGTTCGGTGCGCGTCGGCACAAAGCTTGGCGAGATCGCCGCGCGCAGCGTCAAGCGCGTCGGGCTGGAGCTTGGCGGCAAGGGGCCCCAGATCGTCTTTGCCGATGCGGACCTCGAGGCTGCCGCCGATGGCATTGCCTATGGCGTCTACCACAATGGCGGGCAGTGCTGCATATCAGGCAGCCGGCTCCTGGTTCAGGAAGGCATACGCGACGCATTGATGGAGCGCCTGCTCGACATCTCGCGCAAAGTGACATTCGGCGATCCGCTGAACGATCGCACCAAGATCGGCGCGATGATCTCCGAAGCCCATGTCGGCAAGGTCCATTCTTACGTGGAAGCCGGCATCGCATCCGGTGCCGAACTGTTGCTCGGCGGCGAGCGCGTCGGCAAGGACAAGGGCATCTATTACGCCCCTACCGTGTTTGCCGGCGTGAAGCCCGAGATGTCGATTGCCCGCGAGGAGATTTTCGGACCGGTGCTTTCGACCTTGACCTTCAAGACCGCGGATGAAGCCGTCGCGCTCGCCAATGCCAGCGAGTTTGGTCTTTCCGCCTCGGTCTGGTCGACCAATCTCGAAAACGCCATGCAGAGCATCCGCCGCATTCGCGCCGGCCGTTGCTGGATCAACAGCGTCATCGACGGCACGCCGGAACTGCCGATCGGCGGCTACAAGAAAAGCGGCCTCGGCCGCGAACTCGGCCGCTATGGCTTTGATGAGTATTCCCAATTCAAGGGCGTGCACGTGACGTTCGGGCGACCGACGCCGTGGTTCGGCTGACAGGGGAGTGACGGATAGGGCGTTCCCGCTTTGGGAGAAGCGGAACGCCTGGGAGGAAAATCTCGGCCGGCGTGATCTTTGGTCGGAGCCCGCCAGCCGAGACTTGGGTCTTTCGACCCGCATTGCACATCCAAAGGGAGGATACGCAAATGAAATTGACCAGGTTGAAAACCGCAGCACTTGCCGCGGGTATCGCCACGATGATGACATCTACGGCATTGGCCGCCGACGTCAAGGCAACGATGATCATCTATCTCGATCCGAGTGTCCAGTTCTTCAACCCTGTGGTGAAGGGCGCCAAGGACGCGGCGGCTCAATTTGGCGTCGATCTCGACGTGCAATATGCCAATAACGATCCGGTTCGCCAGAACGACCTGATCGAAAGCGCGACGGCAGCAGGCGTCGATGGTATCGCCGTCGCCATCTCGTCGTCGGATGCCTTCGACGAGAGCATCTGCGCGGCGGTCAAGGCCGGCATCGTCGTCATCGGCTTCAACAATGACGATCTGGAAGGCGCCAAGGGCAATTGCCGCCAGGCCTATGTCGGCATGAACGAATTTTCTTCCGGCTACGAGCTCGGCAACCGGATGATCAAGGAATTCGGCCTGAAATCCGGCGACGTCGTCTTCAACCCGCGCGAGATCCCCGAGGCCAGCTTCGCGGTCGCGCGCGGTGGCGGCATCGAGAAGGCGATGAAGGAAAACGGCATCAAGGTCGAGACAGTTCGCGCCGGGCTTGATCCGGCCGAGGCGCAGAACATCATGGCGCAGTTCCTGATCGCCAACCCGGGCGTCAAGGCCGTGTTCGGCACGGGCTCGGTCACTTCGACCGTCGGTGCCGGCGCCATCAAGGATGCAGGTGTAAAGGTCCCGTTCGGCGGGTTTGACCTTGCGGTCGAGATCGTCAATGCGGTCGAGTCTGGTGCGATGTTCGCGACCATGGACCAGCAGCCTTATCTCCAAGGCTACTACCCGATCGCGCAGATCGCGCTGTCGAAGAAGTACGGACTGACCCCGACTGACGTCGACACCGGCCAGGGCGCCTTCCTCGACAAGTCGCGCATCAGCTCGGTCAAGCCGCTGATCGGCAGCTTCCGCTAACCGCGTTTCGTGGGGGCCTGCCGGCCAGGCCGGCAGGTTCTCCGTCTCCAATCGATCGAGTACCAGACCGTGACACCAATTCTTGAGACCAGTGCCGCGCCCCGGTCGCGGACGCAGAAACAACCGATGATCCGGCAGATCATGGCAATGCCGGCAGGCGCGATCTTCCTCGTCTTCATGACGCTGCAGATCGTCTGCATCGCAGGCGCGCTTCTCTATCCTGATCAGTTCCGCTACCTCTCGCCACAAAACCTGACGATCCTGATGAAGGCGATCCCTGTGCTGGGCTGCCTGGCGCTCGGCGCCGGCGTGCTGATGATCGCGGGAGAATTCGACCTTTCCATCGGTTCGGTCTACACCTTCACCGCCATCTTGATGGCAAGCCTTGTCGGCGCCGGAATGAGTGCCTTCATAGCCGCGCCGCTCGGCGTCTTGGCCGGGATCATGATCGGCCTCTTGAACGGCCACATCACCCTGCGCTTCGGGCTGCCGTCCTTTATCGTGACGCTTGGCGGCCTTTTGTTCTGGCGCGGCGCGGTGCTGCTCTATAACGGCGCGGTCCAGGTTCGCTTCGATCCGGAGCCGATCTTCACCAGCCTGTTTTCCGGCACGCTGCTTGGCATCAATGCCGCTTTCATCTGGATCGTTTTATTCGTCGTCGGCTTCCACTACCTCGTCCATCGTCACCGCTTCGGCAACCATGTGTTCGCTACCGGCGGCAATCGCGGTGCGGCCGAGGCGATCGGCATCAACACCAACCGCGTCAAGCTGGTAGCCTTCGCGATCGCCGGCGGCATGGCGGCGGTGGCCGGCATCATTGCAACCGCGCGTGTTGGCAGCGTGCAGCCGGGGCAGGGCGCCGGACTGGAGCTTCAGGCGATCGCGGCTTGCGTCATCGGCGGCTTGTCGCTTCGCGGCGGCCGGGGCTCGATCATCGGCATTTTCCTTGGCGTGCTCTTGATCCACACCATCACCGACGTGCTTTTGCTGCTGCGTGCGCCAGGCTTTTATCTCGACATGTTCATCGCGACGCTGATCGTGCTGGCCGCCATCTTCAACCATCTTATCGAGCGGCGAGGTCTTGCGTGATGTCGGCCCCCAATCTTCTTGAACTGCACAACATTTCGAAAAGCTTCGGCGCGCTGACCGCGCTGCGCAATCTGAGCTTCCATATCGGCGAAGGCGAAGTGGTGGGGTTGCTCGGTGACAACGGCGCCGGCAAGTCGACAACAGTCAATCTGATCTCAGGCATCCACAAGCCCACGGACGGCTATCTGAGCGTCGACGGCAAGAAGACGGCGTTCACCTGCCGGTCGGACTCCGCCGATGCCGGTATCGAGACCATCTATCAGCATACGGCGCTGGTGGATTCGCTTTCGATCACCCGCAACATCTTCATGGGCCGCGAACTTACCGATCGTTTCGGCTTCCTGCGTCAGTGCGAAATGCGCGAGATTGCCATGGAGGTGTTGCAAAACGCGGTGCACATTTCCGGCATCGATAGCCCCGATACACTCGTCGGCAATCTCTCCGGCGGCCAGAAACAGGCTGTCGCCATCGCCCGCGCCGTCTATTTCAAGAAGCGCGTGCTGCTCCTCGACGAGCCGACGTCTGCGCTGTCGGTGCGCGAAACTGAGGCGCTCTTGAACCAGGTGCTGAAGCTCAAGGCGGAAAACGTCTCGAGCGTGCTCGTCACCCACAACATCTACCACGCCTATCAGGTCTGCGACCGCTTCGTCATCATGAGCCACGGCACCAAGGTGTTCGATGTCGACAAGGCGGACACGACGATCAACCAGCTGACAGAATATGTCGTGCTCACCTGATCCCACCCAACACACAGAAGGGGCATTGCCCGTGACCATTTCAGTATCAGTACGCCAGGTCGTCGGACCCGAAGATACCGCACGGCGCAACACGCAGGGCCTGCGCGACGGTTTCGTGATCGAGGATCTGTTTCGGCCAGGTGAAGTCAATCTCACCTACAGCCATCTCGATCGCATGATCGTCGGCGGTGTCATGCCGGATACGATGCCGCTTGAGATCGCTGCCATTGCTGAGACCGGCACAGAGCGTTTTCTCGACCGGCGCGAGGCCGCCATCGTCAATATCGGCGGTGCGGGCACGGTCAGCGTCGCGGGCAAGCCTTACGAACTTGGCTTCCAGGAGGCGCTCTATGTCGGAATGGGCGAGGGCGCCTTGAGCTTCGCCAGCAAGGACCCGGCGGCGCCGGCGCTCTTTTACGTCTTGAGCGCGCCAGCGCACCGCACATACCCCACGGTGCACATCACCGGCGAGATGGCGAGGAAAGTGATCGTGGGCTCGGCGGAAGAATCCAACGCCCGCACGATCAACCAATATGTCCACCCCGATGTCTGCGACAGCTGCCAATTGCTGGTGGGGCTGACGAGGTTCGAGCCGGGTTCGGTGTGGAACACCATGCCGGCGCATGTTCATGATCGCCGCATGGAGGTTTATCTCTACTTCGGCATGCAGGAGCAGACACGCATCTTCCATTTCATGGGCGAGCCCAGCGAAACGCGGCATGTCGTCTTGAAGAACCACGATGCCGTGCTGTCGCCCGGCTGGTCAATCCACTCTGGTGCGGGAACCGGCCGCTACGCCTTCATCTGGGCGATGGCTGGCGATAATATGAGCTTTACCGACATGGACAAGGTGCCGATGGAAGACCTGCGATGAGCCTGTTCGATCTCACCGGCCGCTGGGCTATCGTCACCGGCGCCAACACCGGCATCGGCCAGGCTATCGCGGTTGGTTTGGCGCAGGCGGGCGCCGATATCGTCGGTGTCGGCCGCTCGGCAATGGACGAGACAGCGGACGCGGTCATATCGACGGGGCGCCGGTTCGTATCGCTCAAGGCGGACCTGTCCGATACCGGGGAGGCGAGGGACGTCATCGAACGCGCCCTAGCCGCCGGCGCCTCGCCCGATATCCTCGTCAACAATGCCGGCATCATCCGTCGCGCCGATGCGCTGGAGTTTACGGAAGAGGATTGGGATGCGGTCCTCGACACTAACCTGAAATCCGTCTTTTTCCTCTGCCAGGCTTTCGCGAGGGCTGCATTGGCACGACAGTCGCCGGCAAAGATCATCAACATCGCTTCGCTTCTTTCTTTCCAGGGCGGCATCCGAATTCCGTCCTATACGGCGGCGAAGAGTGGGCTGGCCGGGATCACCCGGCTGATGGCGAACGAGTGGGCCTCGAAGGGCATCAATGTGAACGCCATTGCGCCCGGTTATGTCGAGACCAGCAACACCGAGGCGCTTCGCGCCGATGCCGAGCGCAGCGCCGACATCTTGAAGCGCATTCCGGCCGCCCGATGGGCCAAGGCGGAGGATATGGCCGGCACGGCGGTTTACCTCGCTTCGCGCGCTTCCGATTATGTTCATGGCACGGTATTGCCAGTCGATGGCGGCTGGCTTGCCCGATAGGAGATTATGATGGCCGATCACTACACACTTCCCGATGACATCACCTGGACAGAAGTCGCGCCCGGCAACAATCGCGCCGTGCTATCGCATCGCCCCGAGGCGATGCTGGTCGCTTTCCGCTTTGAGCCAGGTGCGATCGGCGCGCTGCATTCGCATCCTCACACGCAGGTAAGTTATGTCGCAGAGGGTGCTTTCGACGTGACAATTGACGGAGTGACAACCAGGCTCGATGCCGGTTCCAGTTTCATCGTCGCGCCGAACCTTGTTCACGGCGTGGTCGCACTGGAGAAAGGACTATTGATCGATACCTTCACACCAAGGCGCGATGACTTCCTTTAAGGCGGGGGGCGACGCTCGACCTGACAGCGTCTAGGCCGACTGTCTAAGAATGATCTCGGCATTCAATAGGACCTGCTCGGGCACGCTCAAAGCCGATCCCTCTGTTTCCTGGTCGAGCTTTTGCAGCAACAACTGCATGGCAATGCGGCCGATGTCGTTGTAGCTCTGCGCGACGGTGGTGATCGGCGGGCAGGCGTAGCGCGACAAAGGGTGGTCGTCGTGGCCGGCGATGCGCAGGCTGCAGTCGGGCGTGCGGCCGATTTTCACGCCTGCCTGAAAGGCTGCTGCTATGGCGCCGAATGCCACGCGGTCATTGGCGCAAAGAACGGTTGCGGTCGGGAAGCCCCCGCCTTCGAGAATGCGCTTCGTTTCTTCATAGCCAAATTTCTCGAAGTCCCAGCCCGCCGCCTTTTCGATCGGCAGCACGATCGGCTCCATCCGAAGTTCGGTCATCGCCTCGATATAGGCCGTCTCGCGGGTCGACGCGTTGGTGTTGACCGACGGCATACCGAGATAGCACGGCGGCTCTCCGGACCGGCACAGATAGTCAACGATCAGTTGAAAGCTCTGGCGGTTGTTGGTGCCGACAAAGGGAGAGACGTCGTCCAGTGGCGAGTCAACAAAGATCAGCGGGATCGACGCAGACAGCGCAAGCAGGGTCTCATGGTGTGATTGCACGCCAAGCGGGGCAATGATGGCACCTGCGACGTTCATCGACTTCAGCGTTTCGATGGCGCGTGCTTCCATCAGGGCATTGCCATCCGACGACAGCACAAAGGCGAGAAAGCCGGCATCATTGGCGATGAGCTCGACCCGGCGAGTCAGCGCCATGTAGAACGGGTCGGTGGAGTTGGGAATGATGATGCCGATGATGTTGCTGCGTCGGCGATTGAGATTGACCGCAAAGAGGTTGGGACGGAAGCCGCTCTCCTTGAGGGCAGCTTCGATGATGTCGCGGGTCTTGCGCCGGACGGAGCCCGGGTCGTTGAAGTACTTCGAAACGGTCGGCCGCGATAGGCCGACATACTCGGAAAAGTCCTCCATGGTTCTGATCGGCCTGTCTGACAAACGCGCGTCCCACTCATTCTTATTTAATCGATTGAAATATTTGACGCATTTCAATCAAAACTTTTGCGCCGGTGCAAGCCGCGCCTTTAGGCGCGGCAGGCTTCGAAGTAATCTTCCAACACGCGGTCGACGGCGGCAAGCGCTAGCGAACGTGCGTCCGGCTTGACCTTGCCGTTGCGCACGCCGACATAGGCGCCGGTCAGATACTGGTTGATCAGGGTCTCGGGGATCTGCACGCCATCAAGCAATGAGAATAGTGCCTTTACGGCCGCGTCGATCTCCGGCTGCGGCCAGTAGTAGCGAATACGGTCGCTGTAGCTGAAGTGACGCTGAATGTGCTTATCGTCGTCCGAACCGTGGTAATATTTGTCCCAGTTCTTCGGATCGGCCGTCAGAACACGCTCGATGGTGGCGATCAGCGTCTCCTTGCGCTTGTCTGGAAACAGGAACTCAGCGATCTGGTCGAGCCCGTAATAGGCTTCGCGCAGTGCAAAGGTCAGGCCGGGGCCAACTTTCAAAATAGCGAAACCATCCATGACGAGCTGCCGAAGCATGTCGCGGGTCTGGTAGTCGGTGGAGTGAGCCTCAAAAACCATGCCCGGCATGTCTGAAAGCGTGGCGCTCAGTGCAGCCGCTTTTTCCGGAGCGTAGGCGATGACGTTTTCATTGCCGAATTCCACGCCAGGCTGGACAACCGCGCCGACAACTCGAGTGAAAGCGTCGGATACGCCAGCGGCCACGAAAGCCTGGCGGTGAATGGCGATGGTTTCGCGCGCGGCTTCTGGCTTGGTCACCTCAAGTTCTTCGATCTCTTCCATGGCGCCGCCGGGGATCGGCACTTCGGTGCCGACGATGTAGACAGGCTTGATGCCGTCCATGCCCTGCAGCGCCGCCTCGGCCACGGCAGCGAGCTTGGCAGCGCGCTCAGCGGTGATCGCGTCGGGCAGGGCAACCGGCTCGCCGGCGCAGCCCATGCTGGTGTCGAGATGCAGTTTGGTGAAGCCGGCCTTGGCAAAGGCCTCGATCATGGTGGAGGCTTTCGCCATTGCCTCGTCAGCGGGCAGGCTCTTCCATGGATTGGGACCGAGATGGTCGCCGCCGAGGATTAGCTTTTCAAGCGGGAAACCTGTATCGGCGGCGATCTTTTCCACGAAGTCGCGGAAATCGGCCGGCGTCATGCCGGTATAACCGCCATCCTGATTCACCTGGTTGCAGGTGGCTTCGACGAGTAGGTGGGCGCCCTGCTTCAGCGCATGCAGCATCGACGCCTCGATAACGAGGGGATGGGCCGAGCAGATCGAGGGAATGCCCTTTACGCCGCTGCCGTGGCGCCATTGTGCGATATCCGTGAGGTAGCTTTTCTGCATGTCAGGCTTGTCCTTGCGCTTTAATGAGGGCGTCGAGTTCGGCTTGGGTCGATGCGCCTTCCATCGGGCCGGCCTTGGTGACGGCGCGGGCGCCGGATGCGTTGGCGTAACGCAACGCTTCGGCGGGATGCATTCCCTTCAGCCAAAAGGTGACGAAGGTCGCGCCGAAGCAGTCGCCGGCGCCGGTGGGATCCACTTCCTCGACTTTGTAGCCCTCGAGATTGATCTGGGTGGTCCTGTCGAAGTAGCTGGAGCCCTTTTCGCCGCGCTTGATGACGATCGCCTTGATGCCTTTGGCGAGCAGTTCGGCGACCGCCTCCTTCTCCGTCTTTGCCTCGGCGAACAGGAAGAGTTCCTCGCCGCTCGGCATGAATAGATCGGTCACTGAGAGCACGGTCTGCAGCGCCTCGCGCATGCCCGGGCTATCGAGGATTTCAGGGCGCAGATTGGGGTCGAAGGACACGGTGCCGCCAGCGGCCTTGATGCGTTCGACTGCTGTCAGGATACTCCTCACCACGCTCGGGGCATAGAGAGCGGTGCCCATGACGTGCATGTGGGTGCAGCCGTCGATCAGAGCCAGCGTCTTGTCCGATAGCTCGATCTCACCGCATGCGCTGTGGCGGATGTTGAAGACGAAGGCGCGGCTGCCGTCCTCGCGGTAGCGCACGAAGGCGCTGCCGGTTGTGCCATGTGCAACGATCTCGATGCCGGAGACATCGACGCCGTCCTCGGTCAGGCGGTTGATGTTGACCCAGCCGAAATCATCATCACCGACGCGCGAGATGATCGCGCAATCCTGGGCGAGCTTGCCGACCTGATCGATGAAGATGGCCGGTGCGCCCGAAGGAAAAGGACCGATCAGCGGCACGGCTTCACGAAAGCCGTTGCCGCGATTGGTAGCGACGATTTCGACCAGAATTTCGCCGATGGTGAGGATTTTCGACATGGCTTCTTGCTCTTGAGGATTACTGCTTGGCGCGCTTGGAGCGCACGTCGAGATAGACGGCGACGAGGATGACGAGGCCCTTGACGATGAGCTGGTAGAAGTAAGGCACTGACAGCATGTTCATGCCGTTGTTGAGCACGCCGATGATGAGCGCGCCGATCAGCGTGCCGATCATGGTGCCGACGCCGCCGGCAAGGCTGGTGCCGCCGAGAACGGCTGCTGCGATGGCGTCGAGCTCGTAGCTCATGCCCGCGTTGGTCTGGGCGGAGAACAGACGCGAGGAAAGCAGGATGCCGCTGATCGCCGCCATGATGCCCGAGATCATGAAGATGATGATCTTCAGGCGATCGACCTTGATGCCGGAATACAGAGCCGCCTCGCGGTTGCCGCCGGTCAGATAAGCGCGTCGGCCGAACTTGGTCTTGCTGAGCAGGATGTGGTTGAACAGGAAGAGTACCGCGACGACCCAGATGACGATCGGGATGCCGATGAAGCTCTGGGTGCCAATGGCCGTCCAGGTCGGCTCCATGATCATGGCAGGCGCGCCGTTCGTCGGCAGGCTGACCATGCCGCGATAGATGCCCATCGTGGCCACCGTGACGATGAAGGATGGCAGCAGGAATTTCGCCGTCAGCACGCCGTTGGCGAGACCCAAAAGCGCGCCGGCTGCGAGCGTCAGGACGAGTGCCGGAACGAAACCCATACCGAACGCGAAACATTGCGCGCCGACCATGCCGGCGACCGCGATGATCGATCCGATCGACAGGTCGATCTCACCGAGCAGGATCACCCAGGTCATCCCGAAGGCGGCGATCGCGATGACCGAGACCTGTTGCAGCACGTTCAGAAAGTTGGCAACGGACATGAACCGTTGATTGGTGATCGAAAAGATCACGCAAAGGACGATCAGCGATAGGAAAATACCGCCATACTGCTTCATTACCTGCCGGAATGCGGCATTGGCTGCGTGTCTGTCGCTCATGATACAAATCCCGTAGCAAAGCTCATGATCTTCTCCGGTGTCATCTGATCGCCGGCAACGATGGCGGTGGCCCGCCCTTCGCTCATGACGACGGCGCGGTCGCTCATGCCGATGACTTCGGGAAGTTCGGACGACACCAGCAGGATTGCCGTGCCTTCCGCCGCCAGCTGGCGGATGATCTTGTAAATTTCAAACTTGGCGCCGACATCGACGCCGCGTGTCGGCTCGTCGAGGATGAGGATCCTCGGCTTGGTCAGCAGCCACTTTGCCAACACGATCTTCTGCTGGTTGCCGCCGGACAGTGATCCCGCCGAGGTCTCGAGCGACGCCGTCTTGATGGCTAGCCGGCCGACTTCCACCTTCGCGTCGTCGCGTTCGCGGCGGCGCTTGAGGAAGCCGAAGGGGCTGGAATAGTTGTCCAGCGCCACCATCGAGATGTTACTCTCGACGCTGTGGCTGAGCACCAGCCCCTCTTCTTTGCGGTTCTCGGTGACGAAGCCGATACGCCGCTTAATGGCATCGACGGGGGAGGTGATCGTTACCGCGCTACCGTCGATCGAGATGGTGCCCGATGTCGGCTGCGTCATGCCGAAGAGGGTCTTCATCACCTCCGAACGGCCGGAACCGATCAGGCCGAAGAAGCCGAGGATCTCGCCCGGGCGCACATCGAAGGAGATATCCTCAAACTCGTCGTGGCTGGAAAGCCCGCTCACTGCCAGCACCGGCTTTTCGTCAAGCGCTGGAGCCGGCACGTCGCGCGGAGGGTAAATCTCATTCATGTCGCGGCCGACCATCAGGGCGATCAGCTCGTCGATCGTGGCTTCGGACTTATCGCGCGTGGTGATGTAGCTGCCGTCGCGCACGACGGTGATGTCGTCGCTTAGCCGCATGATCTCTTCCATGCGGTGCGAGATGTAGATTACGGCCACGCCGCGCGCTTTCAGTTGCGCGATGATCTCGAAAAGGATCTCGGCTTCGCTGTCGCTGAGCGAGGACGTCGGCTCGTCGAGGATAACGACCTTGGCGTCGATGCTCAGCCCCTTGGCGATCTCTACCAGCTGGCGCTGGGCGATCGACAGGTCGCCGACGCGCTCCTGGACGGATATCGGCAGCTTCAGATCGGCGACGATCGCCGCGGCCTGGCGCACGAGTGCCTTGTCGTTGATGAAACCGGCCCTTGTCGGCTCGCGGGTCGCGAGAATATTCTCGGCGACGCTCAAATTGTTGCAGAGGCTGAGTTCCTGGAAGACGATCGTCAGGCCCGCTGCCGCCGCGTCCTGCGGGTTGGCTGGCGCATAGGGCTTGCCGTCGAGAAGGATCGAGCCCGATGTCGGCTGGTAGACACCGGCGAGGATCTTCATCAGCGTCGATTTTCCGGCGCCGTTTTCACCGAGGATCGTGTGAACCCTGCCGGGCCGAACCTTCAGCTGCATGTTCTTCAACGCGGTCACCGCACCGAAGACTTTCGTAATGTCCTTGATCTCTAGGATCGCGTTGTCGCCGCAGCTTTGCATGGCGTCACCTTTCACCAAGAGCCGCAGGCATCGGGCAGATGCGTGGGGCGCTCTGACTTGTCGCGAGGATATCGCTGCTTTCCGGCGGCCAGCCCTTCAAAAGAACCCGGCCGCCGGAAGGAGCGGTCACTGTGCGAGACTTGGGACCTTCGCACAGTGCGCCTTGGGAGGACTTTACTGCTTCTTGACGTAGACGCCGGGGACGATCGGCTGCTCAGCAGGCACGTCTTTGCCGGCCTTGAGGTCCAGCGCGGTATCGACGGCGAGCTTGCCCATCTGGTCCGGGAACTGCTGGATGACGCCGACCATGTCAGGATCGCTGTCGACCGCCTTGATCGCCTCAGGCATGCCGTCGAAGCCGATGACCTTGACCTTGCCAGTGAGGCCGGAGGACTTGACCGCAACCGCTGCAGCAAGAGCCGCGTCGTCACCGAAGCCGAAGATGCCGTTGATGTCGGGGTTTGCCTGTAACATGTTCTGCGCGACGGCCAGAGCCTCGGCGCGGGTGATGCCGGTCTGGATCGACACGATCTTGATGTCAGGGTGCTTGGCAATGGCTTCCTTGAAGCCGTTGACGCGGTTCACGACCGACTGGACCAGCGGATAGTCGATGATCGCGACATTGCCCTTGCCGCCGAGCTGCTCAGCCATCAGTTCGCCGGCCTTGACGCCACCGGCGTAGTTGTCGGTGCCGATGTAGGATGAAACCTTGGCGCCTTCGACCGGAACGTCGACAGTGATAACCTTGATGCCTGCTGCCTCAGCGCGGGCGACGGCTGCGAGCGCGCCCTTGCTGTCGACTGGCGACATGATGATGACGTCCACGCCCTTGACGATGAAGTCTTCGATGTCGGCAAGCTGCTTGTTCAGATCCTGATTGGCGATCGCGATCTCGACCGAGACGTTCTTGGCCTTGGCTTCAGCGGTGATCGCCTTTGCGAGCTCGTTGTAGAAAGGATGCTGCTGCGTCAGCAGCGACGCGCCAATGCCTTCTGCCTGCGCGGTAACGGCGGCGAGCGTGAAAGCGGCGGAAACGAGCAGCGACTTTGCGATGCGAGAAATAATCAATTTTTCCTCCCGGAAACCTATCGAGGCTTGTGCTTGGGACCGCCGGACCTGGCCGCCTCCTGAGCCAACCGACGTCGCCTATTCATCATTAAACTTTCCGCGCGTCAACTTTAAAATCGATATGCGTTAAATTAGGTGAGGATTGCGCGTGTTTGTTTGTGCCGCTCATGCCGATGCATGCGCAGCTTGGTTCCGCGTCGTTAATACGATAACGGGATAAGTATCCTCAGCGCTTCAGGCGGTTGCTGGCCATCGCGGCGGCACAGCCTAGAAACTCGTTACGAGGTTCATCTGGATGGCGTTGGAGCGCAGGCCTTTGCCGAATTCGCCGGCGTAGTTCAGCGTCAGCCGCGCCGACTTTGAAAGCTTCGCGGAGACGCCGATCTCCGCCACGACGGAATCGCGGGGCATCTCGGTACCTTCGATTATAAAGGGCGAGCCACCAGAAAACGCCATACGCGAGTATGGCGTTACATCGCCTGCGATATGCCGCCAGCCCAGCAATCCGGAAACGGAGAGGGGCAATTCGTTCTCCGGCCAGTCCATAGCCCAGCGCAATCCAACCGTCGAAGAGGTGATTGCGGCGTTTGCGCCGGCTGCAGAGAGTGCGGCGTCGCCACCCTTCTCCTCAAAGCTATCAGTGTCGAGATTGATGTAGGCGAGACTTGCGAAGGGTTGAACTTTGAGCGCGTCCCACTCGTAAGTCCATGAAAGATCGGCAAAGACCTGGCTGGTGGCGCTCGCATAGTTTGCCGATAGGTGGTCCGTAAATGTGCCGAATGCGATATCGCGCTGCGTGGATGCGTCATTGTGTGCGTAGATGGCGCCTCCGGCGAGTTGCACCGGGCCGATATCGCCCATGGCGTAAAGCCCGGCGTAATAGGAGTTTGCGTCGACCTGGGCGAACGATTGTTGACCAAAGCCGACCACACCGCCGACACGCCAGTGATCGGACACTGGTGCATCGGCCCCGAACAGGGCGCCGTCGACGCGGGTGTCGATCCCGGCTGCGTTGTTTCCTCCCGACAGGACGTTGGACGACAGAAGTCCTGAGGTCCAGAAGGTGACGTCGGTCTCCCGCTGGTGCGGCCCCCAGGCGATCTCGTCGAGAATCGCTTCCCGCGGAAAGCGGCCTTGCCATAGCAACGCGCTTTTGACAGAGGCATGGGCTTCGCCGCTCAGCTGCGCAAAGGCACTCGCGGCCGTGGCGGAATCAAGCGACAGAACCGCGTCGTAGACCACACGGCCCGATCCCATCTGTTCGACGGCCGCAGCGGCAGCCCGGCCATTTGCCGTATTTGCCACATCAGCGAATTGGACGCTATTGCGGTCCAGTCGCATGTCGATGGTGGTGACGTCGTATGTCAGGGTTGGCGACAGAAAGGCGAAGTCGCTTGTCACAGTGTCGAACGTACCCGCAATGCTGCCGCCGGTCAGGATCGTGTAGCTGGTTGCTGCGGCGTAATTGCCGGTCGCTGCCTTGACGGCAAGCGTTCCGCCCTGGATGGAAACGGCTCCCGTGGCATCGACCTTGTCGGAGACGCCTCCCGTCGCAATGTCGACCTGGTAGGTGGATCCGGCGGCGAATGTTACGTCCCCATTGACGCCAAGCGTTGCAATCCCTGGCCCTGGCGCCAATACGCCGCCTGCATTCACTAGGATGCCGCCGACAGTGCCGCTACCTGAGAGAAGGCCGCCGTCGTCTATGCTGACGGCGCCCGATATGGTGCCATCGTTGACGAGCGAGCCGCCGAAAACAGTTGCCGCGCCTGAAATCGTACCGGTGTTGGAGAATGTCCCGGCATTGTTCTGGAGTGCTGCAATCGTTCCGTCGTTTGCAACCATTCCTGAATTCGTCACGGTAGCGGCCGTTGCGCCGCTGTTGTTGACGAAGGTGCCGGCAGCGCCCACTTCGACATTCGCCAATGTCGCATTGTTGACGACGCTGCCTCCGGCCACTGTCGTTGCGCCCGTAACTGCTCCACCCGCATTATTGGTGAATGTCCCGCCGTCGTTCCGGACGGAGGCGATCGTTCCGGCATTAATGACCGTCCCGGCATTTGTAACGACGCCGGCTGTCGCGCCGGTGTTGTTGACGAAGGCTGCCGTGGCAGCGACATCAGCATTGGTGATGACAAAGTTGTTCGTCACCGTTCCGCTTTTGACGGTGGTTGTTCCTGTAATCGTGCCGCCGGCATTGTTGGTGAAGCTGCCGGCGGTGTTGGTCAGGCTCGCGGTGGTGCCGGCATTGGATGCCGTGCCGGCATTGGTGACAGCGCCTGCGGTGGCCCCGCTGGTGTTGGTGAACGTGCCGGCTGTGCCGACATCGACGCTATTGAGGCTGGCATTGTTGGTGACGCTGCCGCCGGCGATGTTCGTGTCACCGGTAACAGTTCCGCCAAAATTGTTGGTGAACGTCCCGGCGTCGTTCTGCACGGAGGCGATCGTCCCGGCATTGGTGGTGGTCCCGGCGTTTGTGATGGCGCCGGCGGTGGCGCCGGTGTTGTTGACGAAGGCTGCTGCCGCGGCGACATCAGCGTCGGTGATAACGAAATTGTTGGTAACCGTTCCGCCTTCGACAATGGTCTTCCCGGTTATAGTGCCGCCGGCATTGTTGGTGAAGCTGCCTGCCGTGTTGGTGAGGCTTGCGACTGTACCGGCATTGGACGCTGTGCCGGCATTCGTGACCGTTGCGGCGGTGGCCCCACTATTGTTGACGAAGGTTGCGGCCGCGGCGACATCGGCGTCGGTGATGACGAAGTTATTCGTGACTGTTCCGCCCGAGACGGTCGTTTTTCCCGTCACGGTGCCATCGTTTGTGAAACTGCCTGCAGTGTTTGTGACGCTGCCAACGGTTCCCGCATTTGACGTCGTGCCCGCGTTTGTCACCGCGTCGATGGTCGCTGCGCCATTGTTGACGAGCGTTGCGCCGGTGGAGACGTTGACCTGGCCTGTGGTGCCGTTGTTCGTGAGTGTGGTTCCTGTTGCGACAATGGCACTGCCGAGCGTGCCGTTGACTGAGACATTGCCATTGTTGAGATTGAGCTGTCCGTTGAGTTGGCCATCGAGGGACAAGCTGCCGCCATCGAGACTGACGTCCGAGTTCATCACGCCACCGCTGTTGATGCTGACGCTGCCTGACGTGATCGTCGTGCCATTCGTGCTGGTCAAAACGCCGGTATTGCTGATGGTGACGTTGCCGCCATTCACGTCCAGATGACCGACGGTCGCATCATTGGAAACTTGTGGAGACCCCGCGTCGACGTGTGCTGTATCGTTGGCGTCGGGCGCCGTTGGGGTCCAATTCGCCGCGTTACTGAAATCGTTGTCTGTTGCCCCGGACCAGGCCGATTGAGCGAAGCCATGCGCGGGCAGCGCGATGGACGCCAGTGCCGTAAACAAGCCTAGACGGCGATAGAACGCCGGGAGTAGTTGTTTCATCTGCAGGCCGACGCTTAGCGGGCACCCACCTGATGTCGGCGGGATGATCAATAATTTCTAGCGCCCACATGGTTAACGAAGCGTTAACCATGTGGGCGCGTTCGATGGTGAATATCTTTTTCTCGAGCCCCTCTTTTCGCTTTTCGCGATATGGGCCGATGTATCCCGCGAAAGTCTTCACTCGGCTTGCGGAAACCAACTTTGATCCCGACGAAAAGATGCGCGAATAATCACAAACAGACGCCGGGGATCGGAAGCCTGATTTCCGGATCGACGTCCGCAGGCAGGCCCGGCGCTTCGGACGGTCCCTTACAACGCAACCTCATCCCTGCACAATCTGCTCAAATGTTGCTGATCCGCCTTATTTCCCATACAGGCATCCTCCAAAGCACCGGCCCTGGACACGACTGCCCTCTAGCAAAAACCGTTGAGCTTCAGGATCCGGTATGCTTCGATTGTCGCCCGCAGGCGATCTTCTGATTTGCGGTCACCACTGTTCGCGTCGGGATGATCGGCTTTCAGGCGCTCTTTATATCGGCTTTTGATCTCTTCAGACGTTGCAACCTGTTCGAGCCCCAAGACTTCGAACGCCTTGACCTCAAGTGGTTTGAGCTTGATCTGCGGTGCTGCTGCCGCCGCGTGGGACCTGTTCGCTATCCCTCGGGCTCTGAGTGATTTCGCTGATCCCGACGGGATAGACGACGGTAGTGGAGCCTCGCGGTGTTCTCGATCGGTCCTCACCCCGCGCGTGGCAATTTTACCCGCAGCTGCGTCAAGCTGGTACCTCGCGACGACGGGGTCCGAATGGCTGGGATAGAAACTGTAACCCTTGGCGTAAATCTTTGAATGTTTCACACAGAAAGACAGGTAAAGTCCCTCTGCGGCGCTCCCGACCGGTGCTCTTTGGACACCAGGGCTATCGCAGCCATCCCACTGGCACCGGGGCGCACTCGGCTGGGTTGGTTTGTCGCTGCTACTGCGGATAGGCCGAATGCCCACGAAAATCTTCGAGTCTGTCATCCGCGCGTTATATGGTGGGCACTCTTTTCTAAGCAAGCTTCAACGCTCATCTAGTTGAAGATCAGTTCGAGATTTGTGATCGCCGAATGATCGACGTAACCCTTAAGCGTAAACGGAATGATTTGGCGATATGCACTGAACTGAGGCTGCCTGCGGTTTGAAGATTTGTCCTAAAGTTGTTCGCCGGCGACCCGCCAGCGCCGTGGTTGGCCCCTGTGGCAAGCACAGGGGTGAGGGTGGAGAGCTTGGCGGCCAAGAGCTTTCACTGCTCGCAAGAGAACGCTCCCTCAGAACCCGAAAGCTAAGATCCCGCCGCTTTTGACGCGAAGTACTGGCTTTCTTGCGGACGCAGAGCTATTGCGGCATTCAACACAGTTCAATGCCTGTGGACGCACCTCAACGCGGCATCATTAAGATTTGCTTCTTTGCTTGCAACAGGGTTTGCCACCGGGCTATGCATCTGCCGAACAATTGGGCATCGGCGTGGTGCGGCGAACCGTGTACCTGCGTTGCCCCTAGAACCGCGTCACAAAATGGCGTCACGGAGCGCCTTGAAAATCATGAACAAGCAGGCGGCTCTTGTCGCGGGCGGAAACGCCGTGTTGGTTGGTATCGCATTGATGCTCGTCGGCGACTTCATGTTCGCCCTTAACGACGCTATGGGCAAATGGCTCGTGGCCAGCTTTTCGGTCGGTCAGGTTCTGCTGGTTCGCTCGCTCGGCGCGTTTTTCGTGCTCGGGCCGATGTTGTCGCGCCAACCGGTCGCGGCACTCTATAGGGTGGAGAAGCCGCAATGGCAGCTCGCGCGCGTCATCCTCGCTACCGCTGACACCGGGCTATTTTATGCCGCCGTCGCCTATCTTCCGCTGGCCGACGTCATGACCTTCTACATGGCCGGTCCGATCTACGTCGCTGCTCTATCGCATTTCCTGCTTGGCGAACGGATCGGCTGGCGGCGCTGGCTGGCGGTGCTGATCGGCTTCATCGGCGTCGTCATCGCGCTGCGTCCATCTTCTGCGATGTTGTCCTGGCCCTCGATGTTCGGTCTCGTCGGCAGCATTTCCTTCTCGTTGACACTGGTGCTTGGTCGTGTCCTGCGATCCACGCCTGACGCCACGCTGGTTACGTTGCAGACGCTTGGATGTCTCGCTGTCGGGGCGGTGCTTAGCGTCGGGAGCTGGAGCGCTTTCAGCACAAGCCAGTTGCTGGCGCTACTACTGCTCGGCGTGGTGTCGTGCTCCGCGCATCTGATGATTACCCGCTCGCTGAAGCTTGCACCTGCCTCGCTGCTGGCCCCGCTTCAGTACACGTTGCTGCTGTGGGCGATCATCTTCGGCTGGATGTTTTTCGGCGAGTTTCCCGATCGACAGACGTTGATTGGCGCTGCCGTGATCGTACTGGCAGGGCTGTTCATTTTCCACCGCGCCAAGGTCAAGGATGTGGAGCCGCTGGTGCCCAACGACGCGAGCCACGGATAAGACATGGCCGTGGCTGTGCCAATCCATGTGTTATGGTTTCGGGATGCGCGGCAATCGCGCTAGATCCCGGATCCATCGAGCTGGAGAATATCGTCGCCTTCCCATGGGGAGGGCAGCGAGCTCTGGCCGACATTGGCCAAAGGCATCGGCATCCAACATTTCAGCTCCGGATCGGGATATTCGATGATACGGCCGGGGACAGAGTCGGATGAGCGCCAGCCTTCCGAACCAAACCGATCGCCGTTAGACCAGTAGGCAAGATCGACCTGCGCCGGTCCCTGTTCGGATGGATGGATCGTCACGAGGATCCGGCTGCCGTCCTTCGGGGCGCTTGCCATGTGGCGCCACTGGTTTGGGTCTTCCATCAACGTCCTCCCACATTGCTGTAGTTCACAAGTGTGGCGTCGCCGTTGAAAACGTCAACTCAAACTTCGCGAAATGCCCTCGGCATTTCGCCGAT
This sequence comes from Hyphomicrobiales bacterium, assembly GCA_900467745.1. Classification (GTDB taxonomy): domain Bacteria; phylum Pseudomonadota; class Alphaproteobacteria; order Rhizobiales; family Rhizobiaceae; genus Rhizobium. Next base: position 96,495 of record UBQW01000028.1, on the reverse strand, counting down.
TTCAAACTGGCAGTGGCGGCATCGGCGGTGCTTCGAGCCCATGGAAAGGGTCGCGCCAGGCGTCAATCTCAGTCAGTCGGTTCGACCAGCGCTGAATGGAGGGATAGTCCGACACCGGCAATTTTGCGGCATCATTGAACGGCAGGAAGGTTGCCATGCGAAAATCCGCGAAGGAGATCGTGTCGCCAACGAGCCACATGCGATCGGCAAGTTCGGCCTCAAGCAGGGCTGCGGCCCTGTGGAACTGCTTCAGTCCGCTTTCGACCTGCGCTTCATCACAGCTACCAATGCCATAACGCGGTTTTGTCCCGCGCTCCCAATGGACCGCGTCACATGCCTTCACAAAATTGTCCTTCGCCCAACTGATCCAGCGGATCATCTCCGGTTCATCATCATCGGTACACCAGAAATTCGAACCGGTATGTCGGGAAAGGTAACAGGCAATCGCGTCGGTTTCCCATAGCGATCGTCCCGGGCGCTCGAGGATTGGAAGCAGGAGATTGGGGTTAAGTGGCAGGTAGCGTTCCGATTGCCCAGGCGCCAGAGGAGACGCGAATTCAAATTCGATGTTTGCGTCCAGGTGCCTGGCAACGGCAACGGCCAGACGTGGATTTGGATTTCTGCTGAAATAGAGCTTCATGGGGATCTCCTCCGATGCTTTTACCCTTCAAGAACGAACCAGGATCTGTCGTGCCGACACTGTCGGATGAAGATCCTAAATGAAAGGATTACACCGAAGCACCGGGAGGGCCGAAGACTATTCGATCCTCTCGGTGCGGCGCAGGGCGATATCGTTCTCCGCATCGGGTCAGGCTCAGGGCTGCGCCAGCATTGAGCGGACCAGCGGGATAACCTTGGTGCCGTAGAGGGCGATGCTGTTCATGAGCTTTTCGTGCTCCATCGGACCAGCCGAATACTTCATCTGGAAGCGCGAAATACCAAGTGTTCTGACGAGGTTGACGATCTTCTTCGCGACCGTTTCCGGCGATCCCGCGTAAAGTGATCCGTGTTCGATCTCGTTGTCGAAATCACGCTCTGTTACCGGCGGCCAGCCGCGCTCCCTGCCGAGGCGATCACGGATCTTCTTGAAATGCGGAAACAGATCGCGGCGAGCCTCTTCATCGTTTTCGGCGATATAGCCAGGCGAGTGGACGCCAACTTCACGCGCGGGCCGGCCCGCCTGCTCGGACGCTTTCTTGTAGAGATCCACATAGGGCACAAAGCGTTGCGGGTTGCCGCCGATGATCGCCAGCATCAGCCGCATGTCGTGCCTTACTGCGCGGATCACCGATTCGGGACTGCCGCCTACGCCGATCCACGTCTTCAGCTGGCCGTCGCCGATCGGAGGGTAGATGCGCTGGTCCTTCAAGGGCGGTCGCCAGTCTCCCTCGTAATCGATGACATCCTTGGTGACGAGTTCAGAGAAGAGGTCGAGCTTCTGTTCGAACAGTTCTTCGTATTTCGACAGATCGTAGCCGAAAAGCGGGAAGGATTCGATGAAGGAGCCACGGCCCAGAATAACCTCGGCGCGTCCGTTGGAGATTGCGTCGAGCGTGGAGAACCGCTGGAAGACGCGTATGGGGTCGTCTGAGCTCAACACGGTGACTGCTGATCCCAATCGTATGCGTTCTGTGCGCGCCGCAATCGCCGAGAGAACAACTTCGGGAGCGGACACGGCAAAATCTTTTCGGTGGTGTTCGCCGATGCCGAAAAAATCGATGCCATGCCGGTCTGCTAGAACGGCCTCTTCGATCACGTTGCGGATGACTTGAGGTTGCGCAAGAAGCTGACCGTCTGCCGCCGTGGTGACGTCTCCAAATGTGTCGAGGCCAAATTCGAGGGTTGAAGTCATTGGTTTTCCTGCTGGTTTTGTGAATGATTAGGAGTGGACGCACTATCGCCCTTGTGGTCAACGGGGTTCCGTGCCGCCTTTCGACGCCCTGGACCATGGCCACTGACCGTCGATCTCGGCTTCCAGAGAGAAGCTGAGAAAGGTCCTGATCAGGACGATCAGCCCGAGCAGGCCGACGCTTTCCCAGGTCAAGGGCGATATGATAGTCGCGATAATGTCGGCGCCGATCAGGATTTCGAGCCCGAGCAAGATGCCGCGTCCAAGGTTCGCGCGATATCTGTCGTAGGCGTCATGCTTGGCAGGTGACATCAGATCTCGCGCGTAACTCACCGTCGCGACAACCACGCCGACCAGGATGACGCCGACACCGAAGAATTCGAGGCCCGATGCCATCGGCTTGAGGATCGGTGCGATCAGACTTGCCAACCCGCCGACTTCGCCAATTGTGTCCATTGCGGTCTTCCTTCTTCTTTGGTCCAATAGTCGTGAGAGTGAGACTTATGCGTCGGCACCTGCAGTGCTGGCGAAGAGTGCGATTGTGGCCAGAATGGCTGGCAGGGTGAAGGCTGCGGCGGGAGCAAACATGTAACCGGCGGCACCGAGGCCACAGCCGAGTGCGAACGTGACAACGGCCATGCCCATTTTCAAGATCCGTGCCTTCAGTGCTGCCGTCTCTTCCGGTTTCGCGCTGACCAGGAGATCTGCTAGATCGAGCATGATCTGCGTTGTCGTTCCGGTCATCAAGGTTGAGGGAGGCGCCTTCGACAGATGGGCTCTGTGCAGCCCGTTTTGGATGGCCATCGCGCAAACGAGAGCAAGTCCGACGACAAGCGTCACGATGTTTTCGTCCGCGTGAAATGGCCCATGATAGAGCGCGAAAATCGCGACACCGGCGAGGAAAGCCAGCTTCACGATCAGCATCGGGCGGATCGGGGAACGATCCACAGCCTGCAATTTCAAACACGTCAGGCGCGATGCGAAGACGACGAAGCAGAACACGGGAAGTGCCAATAGCTTCGACAACGCTCCGCCCAGACCGAGTGCCGCCGTTGCGCCGAGCGTGACGAAGTTCCCGGTGACGTGGGCGGTGAAGAGACCCGATAGCGCTAGAAAACCGAGCGTGTCCACATAGCCTGCGTTGAAGCTCAGGAGTTGGGGTAGGGAGGGCAACTTCATGATCTCAATCTCAATTCTCAAGTGGCGACGAGCTGAACGGCGGCCTGAAGCCGCCCTGGCGAACCTCGCGTTCGTCTGATGAGGAGATATTGAAGGGAAGAGCTCGCGCAAACAATTGCACGAATGATTTCGATTTAATTGCGCTAGCTGCAATTATCAGGCCGCTTCAGTTCTAACGAACCGAGCTCGATTGGTAATCGCGTGTCACCTTCAAGTGCGCTGGAGGATGCTGGATGGTTGGGAGGTGATAGCCGAAGCGCATGACCTCTGTCGGCGCAATGGCGCCGTTATCTTCGATGCTATCTGCATCGGCGGGATGGTGTTTGTCAGACGGTCGTTTCCGTACTGGGTGTTTCCGACAACGGCCGTTTGATCAGCGACACGGCCCGCAACACCAGGGGGCTCAGCCCGTTTTCATCCTGCTCCAGTATCTCGAACAGTTGCCGGCGCATGCGCGGCTCCCAGAACTTGTTGATATGCGAGGCCACACCCTGTGCGGCCTCGCCTTCGGGCTGGGTCGCGAAGAAGCCCGCGATTTGGTTGGCCATATAGACGAGCTTGTCGTTGGTGCTGTGTGACATGGTTTACTCCGCCGCTTCGAGCTTGCCCGAGATCCGTCGGCTCTGCCGCGCCTGCTCATCATACTCGACCTGCCAGTCTGTCGGGCCGTTGGAAGGTGAGACCTGGACCGCGGTCACCTTGTACTCGGGACAGTTGGTTGCCCAGTCGGAGAAGTCGGTGGTGATCACGTTAGCCTGCGTGTCCGGATGGTGGAAAGTTGTATAGACCACGCCGGGCGAGACGCGATCGGTGATCAGCGCGCGCAGTGTCGTGTCGCCCGAGCGGCTCATCAGCTTCACCCAGTCGCCATCGCGGATGCCGCGCTGTTCGGCATCATGCGGATGGACCTCCAGCCGGTCCTCGGAGTGCCATACGACATTCTCGGTGCGGCGCGTCTGGGCTCCGACATTATATTGGCTGAGAATTCGCCCTGTCGTCAAAAGCAGCGGGAAGCGCGGGCCGGTGCGTTCATCGGTGGCGATGTATTCGGTGCGGATGAACTTGCCTTTCCCACGCACAAAACCATCGACATGCATGATCGGCGATCCCTCGGGGTGCGCTTCATTGCACGGCCACTGCACAGACCCCATCTTTTCCAGATAGTCGTAGGAGACCATTGCGAAGCTCGGCGTTGTTAGCGCGATCTCATCCATGATTTCGGACGGATGCTCGTAGTTCCAGGCAAGGCCGATCGCCTGCGCCAGCTTTTGCGTCACTTCCCAGTCAGCATAGCCGTTCTTCGGGCTCATGACCTTGCGCACGCGGTTGATGCGTCGCTCGGCATTGGTGAATGTGCCGTCCTTCTCGAGGAAACTCGAGCCCGGCAGGAAGACGTGCGCATAGTTTGCCGTCTCGTTCAGGAAGAGATCGTGGACTACGACGCATTCCATGGCCGCCAGCCCCGCCGCCACATGCTTGGTGTCAGGGTCGGACTGGAGGATGTCCTCGCCCTGAACATAGAGCCCTTTGAAAGACCCATCGACGGCGGCATCAAGCATGTTGGGAATGCGCAGGCCAGGCTCGTCGCTGATTTTGACGCCCCAGAGCTTCTCGAAGATGTCGCGTGTCGCATCGTCGGAGACATGGCGATAGCCCGGCAATTCGTGCGGGAAGGAGCCCATGTCGCAGGAACCCTGCACGTTGTTCTGGCCGCGCAAGGGGTTCACGCCGACGCCGGGACGGCCGATATTGCCGGTTACCATTGCAAGGTTGGCGATTGCCATGACCGTTGTCGAGCCCTGGCTGTGCTCGGTTACGCCAAGCCCGTAATAAATCGCGCCATTGCCGCCTGTGGCATAGAGGCGGGCAGCTCCGCGAAGCATATCTGCAGGCACGCCGGTCAACGCCTCAGTCGCCTCGGGGCTATGGTTTGGCTCGGCCACGAACGCCGCCCAGTCTTCGAACTCCGACCAGTCGCAGCGCTCGCGGATGAAGCGCTCGTCGAACAGCCCTTCGGTGACGATCACATGCGCCAGCGAGGTCATGACCGCGACGTTGGTGCCCGGCTTCAGCGGCAAATGATAGGCTGCCTCGACATGCGGCGAGCGAACGATATCGGTGCGGCGCGGATCGATGACGATCAGCTTGGCGCCCTGCCGCAGCCGCTTTTTCAGGCGAGACCCGAAAACCGGGTGCCCATCCGTTGGATTGGCGCCGATGATGACGATCACATCGCTCTTTTCGACGCTGTCGAAATTCTGTGTGCCGGCCGAGGTGCCGAAGGCCTGGCCGAGACCGTAGCCCGTCGGTGAATGACAGACGCGGGCGCAGGTGTCGACATTGTTGTTGCGGAAGCCAGCGCGCACCAGCTTCTGCACGAGGTAGGTCTCTTCATTGGTGCAGCGAGAGGAGGTGATGCCGCCGATCGATTCGCGGCCATACTGGTACTGGATACGACGGAACTCGGAGGCCACATGTGCGAAGGCCTCCTCCCAGGTCACTTCGCGCCACGGATCGGTGATTTTCTCGCGCACCATCGGGTTCAAGATGCGGTCCTTGTGGCTGGAATAGCCGTAGGCGAAGCGGCCCTTTACGCAGGAATGCCCGCGGTTGGCCTGCCCATCCTTCCACGGCACCATGCGCACCAGTTCTTCGCCGCGCATTTCCGCCTTGAATGAACAGCCGACGCCGCAATAGGCGCAGGTGGTAACGACCGAATGCTCGGGCTGGCCGATCTCGATCACCGACTTCTCGGTCAGCGTCGCGGTTGGGCAGGCCTGCACGCAGGCGCCGCACGAGACGCATTCCGAAGAGACGAAATCCTCATGCATCCCGGCCGAAACCCGCGAGCCGAAGCCCCGGCCCTCGATGGTTAGCGCGAAGGTGCCTTGCACCTCCTCGCAGGCGCGCACGCAGCGCGAACAGACGATGCATTTGGCCGGATCGAAGGTAAAATAGGGATTGCTTTCGTCCTTCGGCGCCCACTTGGCATTGAGCCCGCCATTATCCCGCGCCTTGACGTGGTTTTCACCATCGTAGCCGTAGCGCACATCGCGCAGACCGACGGCGCCGGCCATGTCCTGCAGCTCGCAATCGCCATTCGCAGCACAGGTAAGACAGTCAAGCGGGTGGTCGGAGATATAGAGTTCCATCACGCCGCGGCGGACGTCTTTGAGCCGGTTCGTCTGCGTCGAAACCACCATGCCAGCCGCAACCGGCGTGGTGCAGGACGCGGGCAGGCCGTTGCGTCCCTGGATCTCGACAAGACAGAGCCGGCAGGAGCCGAAGGCGTCGATCATGTCGGTGGCGCAGAGCTTCGGGATCTCGATGCCTGCATCCATCGAGGCACGCATGATCGAGGTACCCTCGGGCACAGTGATCTGGTTGCCGTCGATGGTGAGCGTCACCATGGTTTCGGAGGCAGAGGCCGGCGTGCCGTAGTCGATTTCATGAACGAGGGACATGGTGTGCCTCCTGTCTGGACCTGTCTGAACGGTTTGATGCGATGGGATCGAGGCCTCTGCGCCGAGCGCTGTTCGCCCAGCGCGAAGTCTCCCGCGCAAGCCGTGAGATTGGCTCTGCGCATCCGTCCAATCCGCTGGGGCAGGCTGGCGCTGCGCCGGCCACTTTATGATCTACCTGCATGTTCGGTTGATCGTCGGCAGGGTCAAGCGGGGTTTGGGAAGCATCAGCGCGCATCATTCCGCAGCCTCCACTACCGACCCAGGCGCAAAATCGTCAGGAAAATGCGCCATGGCGCTCAAGACGGGATAGGGCGTGAAACCACCGAGCGCACAAAGCGAACCAAACTTCATTGTGTTGCACAGATCGGCCAGCAGCGCCCGATTCTTATCCGGCTCGATACCTTTGGCGATCCTGTCGGCCGTCTCCACCCCGCGTGTCGAGCCGATGCGGCAGGGCGTACACTTGCCACAGCTCTCCACGGCGCAGAACTCCATCGCAAACCGCGCCTGCTTCAGCATGTCGGCGCTGTCGTCAAAGACAACGATCCCTGCATGCCCGATCAGCCCATCCTTGGCAGCGAAGGCTTCGTAGTCGAACGGCGTGTCGAACAGCGCGCGTGGGAAGTAAGCGCCCAGCGGCCCGCCCACCTGCACCGCCTTGACCGGCAGTCCCGATGCGGTGCCGCCGGCGATGTCGTCGACGATTTCTCCCAAGGTCAGCCCAAAGGCCGCCTCATAAAGTCCGGGGTGCTTCACATTGCCGGCGATCTGCAGCGGGATCGTGCCGCGAGAACGGCCCATGCCGAAGTCGCGATAATGGGCAGCTCCCTTTTCCATGATCACGGGCACGGAAGCGAGTGAGATCACATTGTTGATGACGGTGGGACAGTCGAACAGCCCCTTGTGCGCCGGCAATGGCGGCTTGGCGCGCACGACGCCGCGCTTTCCCTCCAGGCTGTTTAGGAGCGCCGTTTCCTCGCCGCAGACATAGGCGCCGGCGCCAGCACGGATCTCGATGTCGAACGCCTTGCCGAAACCGAGAACCGAAGGGCCGAGCACGCCAGCGCGCGCCGCGATCTCCACCGCCTCCGTCATGGCGGCAATCGCATGCGGATATTCCGAGCGGATATAGACGAAGCCTTTGGTGGCACCGGTCGCGAGCCCCGCGATCACCATACCCTCGACGAGCACGAAGGGGTCGCCCTCCATGATCATTCGGTCGGCGAACGTACCGCTGTCGCCTTCGTCGGCATTGCAGACGATATATTTTCGCGCTCCCGGTGCATCGAGAACGGTGTTCCACTTTATGCCCGTCGGAAAACCCGCGCCGCCGCGGCCTCGCAGACCGGATTGGGTGACGTCACTGACGATATCGGCCGGCTGCATCGTGACGGCACGACGCAGGCCGCAAAGCCCGCCATGCGCCTCATAATCGGCAAGCGACAGCGGGTCGATCACGCCGCAACGGGAAAATGTCAGTCGTGTCTGTTGCTTGAGAAACGCGATCTTCTCGACCGCGCCAAGACAGAGCCGGTGATCGCCGCCAGATATCATCCCCGCGTCGAACAAGGACGCCACATCGCTCGTCTTCACAGGGCCGTAGCCGATCCGCTCGCCGGCCACCTCGACTTCGACCAGCGGCTCGAGCCAGTGCATGCCGCGCGAACCGTTGCGCACGATGACGGCATCGATCCTGCGATCGGCGATCTGCCTGGCAACCGCATCTGCGACCTTGTCGGCACCCAGCGCCAGCGCTGCCGCATCGCGCGGAATATAAATCCGAACGCTCATCGGCGTGCCTCCGCGATCATCTCTTCGATATCGGCGAGATCGACCCGGCCATGCACCTCGCCGTCCAACATCGCGGACGGCGAGCACGAACAGAGCCCGAGACAGAAGACCGGCTCCAGCGTGATCGCCCCATCCGGCGTCGTGCCATGCCAATCGATGCCGAGCACCGCCTTCACCCGATCGGCCAGACGGTCCGCGCCCATCGACTGACAGGATTCGGCGCGACAGATTTTTAGCACATGTCGGCCGGCCGGGTGGTTGCGATAGTCATGATAGAAGGTAACGACACCGTGGACTTCGGCCCGCGACAGATTGAGCCCCTGCGCGATAACGGGAAGCGCCTCAGATGGCACGTAGCCAAACACGTCCTGGATCTCGTGGAGGATCGGCAGCATCGGCCCCTCGAGCGTCTTGAGACGCTCGACGATATCACGCACCCGGTCGCGAACATCGCCGTTGGCGACACGAATATTCATCAGCGGCCCTCCCAGACCAACAGCGACGCTCACAGACGTTCGGCAAGCCTCCTCCAGAAGCCGTTGGCCGACGATGTGGAACCGTCAAATCACTATAGAACTTTCTCAGGGAAGGACGAAGCGATCAATAAAGCTGTCCCGTCGGCCGATAGGATTTTCCTATTGAACGTCCGGCTTGTCGGTGAGTATGCGCGCCTCGTGAAGCAGCGCGGAGACCAGAGGCGTGAAGGGCTCACGGTGCGTTGCGACCAGGCCGACGACATGATGCGCCTGCGGCTCGGTAATCGGGATCATCCGGATTTCGGCGGGAAAGCCGAATGATTTCGCGACATTGCGCGGCATGATGCTGGCCCATCGGCCGGTACGCACGTGCGAAAACAGGACGATCATCGAGTTGGATTCGAGGGTGGGCTGCGCCGTTACCCCCGCATGCGACAGCAACTGATTGATAATACGTCGATTTTGCATGTCGGCTGTCAATAGACAGAGCCTGATGTCGCCGACCTCTTTCCAGGTGACTCTTTCGCGATCGGACAACGGGCTACCTGCGGCGGTGATGAGATTATACTGTTCGGCATAGAGCGGAACGCTCGTCACGCGCCCGAGCGGCTCGTTTTCGAGATAGGTTATACCGGCATCGATCTCCAGGTTCTCAAGCATGCTGAGCACCTGCAATGAATTGCGCGAGACGATCGAGAAGGTGACGTCTGGGTGGCGCTCCTGAAAGGGCGCGGTCAGCTGCGGTAGCATGGAAAGCGCCGTCGGTATAGCGGCGATCCTTATATGACCGGCAAGGCCAGCGCGCGCAGCGCGCATTTCCTCGCGCAGGGTGCGAGCATCACCAACAATTCGACGCGCCCATTCGAGCACGCGCTGACCTTCCGGTGTCAGGCCCTGAAAACGCGAACCGCGCTGCACGAGAATGACGCCCAGCTGATCTTCCAGCTGGCGAATGGCTGCGGAAAGGGAGGGTTGGGATATGCCGCATTCCTGGGCAGCACGGCCAAAATGCTTTTCGGTGGCAACCGCGATGAAGAATTCCAGTTTGTCGATCATGCGGCCTCCCTGCCGGAAGCGAGCTTATCGCCACAAGATCAAATCGTGAAGTCTGTAATCGTCGCAACGAGCCCTGCCATGCGCGCGGCATGGCAGGGCTCAATGCACACTTCGTGTTAATGCGCCTTAGTTACAGACGCGTACCGACTCGACATGAGATCCGCCATCATAGGCGTTCTCGACCTCGCGATCCTCATACCAGCAACGCGGACGCGGCGGTGGCGGATCGACGTAACGGGGGCCGGAGTTCGCGATGGCGCCACCAATCAGTCCGCCAACGACGCCTGCGGCAACTCCGCCGGCGATAGCGCGTCCTGTGTTGTCATGATGATGGTGGTCGCGCGCCATCACCGGGCTAAAACCTCCGACGAGTACGATTGTTGCAGCAAAAACTGCGGCTAACGTCCTTTTCATCGGACTGCTCCTTTCTGAAAATCATAGTGACTCAACGTCGCAAACGCGGATTGGTTCGATCTCTCAAGCGAGCAAGGCTTTCCGGTGCATAGCCACGCCTCAGCCAAAGACTCCCGCGAGCATGTCGCGGGAGCCTGTCATCGGATGCTCCTTGCGTGGCTCAAAGGCCGTGCGTGCCGTCATAGCCGTTGACCTTAGGCGCGCTCCAGTCTTGCGGGGTGCGGGCCGGCTTGTAGATCTCGACCACCAGCGGATAGCAGGCGACAGCGTCTGAGGAATGCTCGGACGAGCAATCGCCGCCGGGGCAGGCCGACATACAGCCGAGAAGATCAATCTCGGCGAAGAACTCGAGATAATCGCCGGGGCGAACAGGGCTGGCCTTCATGAAATACTGGCCGGTATCACGCGTGAAGCCTGTGCACATGAAGACATTGAGCACGTCGTGAATGTAGGTGCCAGCCTCCTGCAGAGATTTGCCAGTCTTCGCGGCAAAAGCGCGCGTCAGGTTGGAATGGCAGCAGTGGTGGTACTGGCCGCCATTGCTGAGCAGATTGTGCGTATAGGGGTCGCAGCGCGTGCCGATGACGTCGTGAACCGAGCCACCAAATTCGTCGAAGCCATACCAGTCGAGCGTGTCGTGGGTGATCGTCGCGATCGGGCGCAGATAGGGCATATTGGAGAAGAGCTGGTCGCCTATGCCGACATGTGTGCCGTTCAGCGCCCGGGTCTTGCCGGTGAAGAGGCGTTCTTCGAGGTTGTTGGCGTTAAAAAGATTCAGATCGCCCACCTGCGAGCCTTCACTTGAAAGGATGCGGCAGAAATGGCCGGCAGGCACGGTCCAGCAGGCCGCATCACGCGGGGGCACGACCACGCGCTCGACGAACTCCAGATCGTCGCGCAACGCGCGGTACGCCGCAAGGTCCGGGCGGGGCAGCGTCTCGACGGGATAACAGATCACCGGCTTGATCGCCTTGCGGCTTGCTGCGTCTTGCGGTGTGCTGGTAATCGGCTGGGGCTTCATCCGTCATTTTCTCCTGATATGCCGGGCGGGCTGCCGTCAATCGGCGGGCGCCGCCAATGTTTTGGTGGGGCGGGGCAGGCTTTGCGCGCGGGCAGCTTCCAGCACCACACGTTCGGATTCCTGCAAATAGAGTTCAAGTGCTCGGGTGGCTGCCGTGCGGTCGCCATCGCAGAGCAGACCGCAAATCTCTACATCGCGTGCCACCCACGGCTCCTGGAACCGGCGAGCATCTGGCGCCAGCGAGAAGGCGAGGCGGGCCTGGGCTGCGACAGTCGCAAACACGTCGTTCAATCGCGGGCTGCCGATGAAATGGACGATCTGCTGGTGAAATTCCAGCGAAGCGGTGCCGCACTGCTGCCAGTCCTTGGCAAGCGCAGCGCGCTGAACCGCCTCGACGCGGGCAACGAGTTCGGACATCGCCTCCTGCGAGGCATAGGCGCTGCATGTAACACCGCGCAGTTCTAGCGTCATGCGGATCGCATAGATCTCGCTGATCTCGGTTGAATTCAGCGCCCGCACGGTTGCGCCGTAATGGGCGCGATGTTCGATCAACCCCTCTGCAACCAGATCGCGCAGTGCCTCGCGCAGCGTATTGCGCGAAACGTTCAGCGCCTCCGCCCACACAACCTCACGCAGCGGTGCGCCGGGCGCAAGCTCTCCACGCAAAATCTTGTCGCGCAGCAGGCCCGCGGCGGTCTGCGTCAGGACAAGCGGTCGGTCGGCGGGATTGTGGTTGCTCAATGCGGTCTCCTTGGTCCATGATTTTTGTTGAACAACTTACGCATGTCAAGAGAGGCGCTGCTCCCATATCACGATGTCGACCGTGGCGCAGGAGATTTTTACAGACGCCAAGGTCATGGGGTCTTTCTTTCGATGAACGCCGGATGCAGCGCATGCTGCTTGTGAACTGGATGTTTCGTTGCGGCGTGTTTTTTGGTCTATTGACATGCTGTCGCTGAAGAATCTCGTTTTATTTCGACATTTCAGTTGCTTGCCCGGTGCACGTCAAGCGCCTTTGCCGAGACGCGGGCTATCGATCTGCTCGAAATCCGCCCCTTGATGAAACTTTATGCATAGCAGGGGATTGCAATCTCAAAATTGTTCAACAAAAATGAGCCATCAATCGAGAGGAACAGTCCGTGAAAAAACTCCTTGCTGGTATCGTCATGTTGGCGGCGCCCCTGACCGCGGCCCATGCGGAAACGCTGAAGATCGGTGTCGATCTCACCTATCCGCCCTACAATTACTTCGACGACGCCAACCAGCCGGCCGGCTTCGACGTCGAGCTGATGAAGCTGATCGGCCAGAAGACCGGCAGCGACGTTTCCTTTCATGACACACGTTTCGAAAACCTGATCCTCGGCGTTTCAAGTGATCAGTTCAACGTCATCGCCTCCACGCTTTACGTGACGGCGGCGCGCGCCAAGCAGATCGACTATATCCCCTACATGAAGACGGGCGTCTCGATCGCGGTTTCGGCGGCCGGCGGCCAGAGCTTTGTCAAGCCTGAAGACCTTTGCGGCAAGCGCGTCGGCTCCATCAAGGGTGCGGCCTGGATCCCGGAACTCGAGAAGCTGAACGCATCGGTATGCTCGGCCAACCCGATCGATTCCCGCGAATTCCCAACTTCGCCCGAGGCAACCCAGGCCGTGATGTCTGGTGGCGTCGATGCTCAGCTGGAAAACTCGGCGGTGCTTGCCGATGCCGCCAAGAAGCTGAACGGCCGCCTGAAGGTCACCTCCACCGAACAGCTCTACCCGGTTATTGTCGGCTTCGGCGTGAAGAAGGGCAACACTGTGGTCGCATCGTTCCTGCGCGATACGTTGGCGAAGCTTGACGGCGATGCCGACTACGAGGCGCTTTTTGCCAAGTACGGCGTGGCCAAGTCGACCGAAGCCGAATTCAAGGCGGCTGTCGGGCAGTAAGCGTTGCGGGCGGGCGCCGGTGGGGCGCTCGCCTGACCAATCAACACCGGAATGCGCGGCGCTTCGGCGCCGCTGCTCTTTTGGGGATACCCGCCCATGAATTTCGACTGGAACTACCTCCTCAGCCTCTTTGTCTATCCCGACTTCTGGCGCGCGACAGCGCTCGTGGCGTGGCTCGGCGTACTGACCTGGGTCATCGGTACCGTGCTCGGCTTCCTGCTCGCGCTTGCGCGGCAATCAAGCCTTCGTGCGGTGCGCTGGTTTGCCAAGACCTATATCTGGCTGTTCCGCAGCCTGCCGCTGCTGGTGCTGCTGATCTTCGTCTACAATCTCCCCCAGTTCATGCCGGCACTCGGGCCGGTGCTTTCGGTTCCCTTTTGGGCCGGTTTGATCGCGCTGGTCATATCCGAAACCGCCTATCTTGCGGAAATCCACCGCGCCGGCCTTATCGCCGTCGATCCGGGGCAGCATGAGGCAGCGCACGCGCTCGGCGTACGCCCCGTCGGCAAATACCGGCATATCATCCTGCCGCAGGCAATTCGCGTGGCGCTCCCCTCGCTTGGCAACGAGTTCATCACCATCGTCAAGCTGACTTCGCTTGTCTCGGTCATCTCGCTTGCGGAAATACTGCTCGTCGGCCAGCGGCTCTACACCCGCAACTTCATGGTCATCGAAACGCTGGTCGCGGTGTCGTTCTATTATGTTTTCGTTGTCTCGATCTTCAGCTTCTTCCTGGCCCGCCTCGAGGGTCGTCTCGATATTTCCAGGATGACCGGCGCCGAGATCGCGGTGCCGGCAGCTGTGGCCCACGCAGGCGCTGAAGGAGATGAACGCCGCGTCGGTGAAGAGGTCGTGGTCGGCATCGACCGTATAGTCAAGAGCTTCGGCGACAAGCGGGCTTTGGCCGATGTATCGCTCGAGGTGCGCAAGGGCGAGGTGCTCAGCATCATCGGCCCCTCGGGCTCGGGCAAGACTACTCTCATTCGTACGATCAACGCCCTGCAGGACATCGACGACGGCTGCATCACGCTCGATGGAAACGAGTGGATCACGGCAGATGCCAAGGGGTACCGCATGGTGACCGGTTTCCATCACCGCGTGACCTGTCTCGGCATGGTTTTCCAGTCGTTCAACCTCTTCCCGCATATGACGGCGCTTGAGAACGTGACCTTCGGCCCGCGCTATCACGGCAATCGCGACAAGCAGGCTGTGCGCGCGGCGGCGATGAACCATCTGGCCCGCGTCGGTCTGGCAGCGCATGCCAACAAGTATCCGCACCAGCTCTCGGGTGGCCAGAAGCAGCGTGTCGCCATTGCCCGCGCGCTCGCCATGGACCCTGAGATCATGCTGTTCGACGAGCCGACCTCTGCGCTCGATCCTGAATTGGTCGGAGAGGTGCTGCAGGTCATCGAGGGTCTTGCCAGAGAGGGAATGACGATGATCATCGTTACGCACGAAATGCGTTTCGTCAGCCGCGTCAGCGATCGCGTCGTGATGATGGAAAACGGTCATGTCGTCGTGAACATGACGGCGCAGGAGCTGGAAAGCTCTCCGGCCGACAGCCGCATCCAGCAGTTCATGCGGCAGAGCTGATCGCTCTTTTATCATCCGAACAAAAGACGCCGGCGGATCGCAAGACCCGCCGGCGCCTTTGTTTTGAGCTATCGTTGTCCTTACACGATAATACCCAGTTCCGCGCCGAGGCCGACACTATCTCCGACCTTGGCGCTGAGCTTGATTGTGCCGGCCCTGGTCGCCGCAACGCGCGTCTCCATCTTCATGGCTTCGATGACCGCAACGATCTCGCCTTCGGCAACCGTCGCATTGTCGTCGACCAGCCACTGCCGGAAGGTACCCGGGATGGGAGCGGTCACGGCGCCCTCGCGCTCATGGGATGCCTGGGGCGCAGCTGTTTGAGGGGTAACGGCGAGGCCGGAAAACAGCGCCGCCGGCAAGCCGATCTCATGGCGCTTGCCGTCAATCTCGATGAAGCTGCGGATGAGACTGCCATCGGGGGGCTCTATTCTCGGCGAGGAGGCAACGCCGCGGAATTCTGTCTCGATCCAGTTGGTGAAGACCTTGAAGCCGTCTTCGCCGGTAAAGTCCTTTTCCTCGAGAACGGCGCGATGGAACGGCAGCACGGATGCCACGCCCTCGATGCGGAACTCGGCGAGTGCGCGGCGGGCGCGAACAAGCGCTTCCTCGCGCGTGGCGCCGGTCACGATCAGCTTGGCCATCATGGAATCGTAGAGGCCGGGGATTTCCGAACCACTCTCCACGCCGGTGTCGAGGCGTATGCCTGGACCGGACGGTGCGCGGAAGCGCGTGATGAGGCCGGGCGTCGGCATGAAGCCGCGGCCCGGATCTTCGGCGTTGATACGGAACTCGAAGGCGTGGCCACGCGATGCAGGCGTCTCTGTCACCGAGAGCTGTTCGCCATCGGCAATTCGCAGCTGCTCGATGACGATATCGATGCCGGTGGTTTCCTCGGTCACCGGATGCTCGACCTGCAGGCGCGTATTGACCTCGAGGAAGGAAATCGTGCCGTTCTGTGAGAGCAGGAACTCAACCGTGCCGGCACCGGTATAGCCGGCTTTGGCGCAGATCGCGCGGGCGGCATCATGGATGCGCTGGCGCTGCTCTTGGGTGATGAAGGGCGCCGGTGCTTCTTCGACGAGTTTCTGGTTGCGGCGCTGGAGCGAGCAGTCGCGAGTACCGAGGACGACGGTGTTGCCGTGGCTATCGGCAATCACCTGCGCTTCGATGTGGCGCGGCTTTTCCAGGAACTGCTCGGCGTAGCATTCGCCACGGCCGAAGGCTTCGACGGCTTCGCGAACGGCGGAATCGAAGAGCTCGCCGACTTCGTCAATATGGTGCGCCACCTTCATACCGCGCCCGCCGCCGCCGAATGCGGCCTTGATCGCCAGCGGCAATCCGGCCTGGCGGGCAAAGGCGACGGCCTCGGCGGCAGAGGCCAGCGGGCCGGCGGAGCCCTTTACGAGCGGTGCGCCCACGCTTTCGGCAATCCGCCGTGCCTCGACCTTGTCGCCAAGGGCCCTGATGACATCAGGCGCGGGCCCAACCCAGATCAGCCCGGCGTCGATGACGGCCTGCGCGAACTCCGCGCGTTCCGAAAGAAAACCATAGCCCGGATGCACGGCATCGGCGCCAGCCCGTTTGGCGATTTCGAGGATCTTCTCAATATTAAGATAGGTGTCGACAGGTCGTCCAGCGCCAAGACCGTAGGCTTCGTCGGCAAGTTCGGCATGAAGCGAGCTTGCGTCGGCGTCCGAATAAACCGCAACCGAGGCGACGCCGTAGTCGCGGGCGGCGCGGATGATGCGGATGGCGATTTCGCCGCGATTGGCAATGAGCAGCTTTTTCATGAAATCAGTGTCCTGTTCGGCACGGTGCCGGCGATGACCTCTCGCGGCTCAAAGGCGGAGATCGGATTGAAACGAATGCGGCCCCCGATCGGGATCTGGCCGGCGAGGTCGAGATGATGGCTGGCGACGACGCCTATGACGGGATAGCCGCCTGTCAGGGGATGATCGGCAAGGAAGAGCACGGGCTGGCCGCTATGCGGCACCTGGATCGCGCCGAGTGCCGTGCCTTCGGAAGGCAGTTCCGCATTGTCGGAACGCTCGATCGCCACCGTGCCGTCAAGGCGCATGCCGACGCGGCTGGATTGAGGCGTCACGTCCCATTCCTGCGATGTCAGCGTCGCGACGCCCTGCTCGGTGAACCAGTCAGTGCGCGGGCCGAGCACGATGTCGAGCGTCACGACTTCGCCGGCGCGCGGCAGGCGCCGCTGTTCGGCGTGGGTCTGCAAAACAGCAAGTGATCGACGCTCGGCCGCAACCAGAACGTCGCCGGACCCGATCGGCGCCGGGCCGACCTTGGCGAGTGTGTCGGTGGCCGCCGATCCGAGAACCGGCTGGACGTCAAATCCACCGCGCAGGGCGAGGTAGCTCATCATGCCCTCGGGTGGAATTCCCAGCACGAGTTCGTCGCCGGCATCAAGGGCGATCGGACTTGCGAAATTGGCGCTGCTCTCGCCACCAGCCGCGCTACGGATCGTCAAAGGGCAGGGCGCGCCGGTTGCCGCAACGGTCACCGGCCGATCGGCTTTGATGGCGAAGCCACCGAAAAGCACTTCGATTACGGCGGCATCGCGCGGGTTTCCGAGGCACCGATTGGCCTCGATCATCGAGGTGCGATCGAGCGCGCCGGATTCCGAGACGCCCTGGCTGGCCAGGCCCGGTCGGCCGAGATCCTGGAACAGCGCCGGACGATCCGCGCGGGTGACCCGCAATCCGGCTTTCTGCACTAGGACCTTGTCGACCGACGGCTTGCGCAAAGAGACAGGGATGACAGCGCCTTTGGCGATGTCACGAAAGCGAACGCGGTCGCCGGGCGCCAGCAGTGCGGCGCGCTCCCGTGTCGTGTCCCACATCGCGAGCGGGGTCTTGCCGAGCAGCTGCCAGCCGCCAGGGCTGTCGGACGGATAGATGCCGCCGAACTTGCCGGCGATGGCAACCGAGCCGGCCGGGATTTTTACGCGAGGGCTCTTCCGTCGGGGGACATCGAAGCGTGGATCGTCTGAGGTCATATAGGCGAAGCCAGGGGCAAAGCCGGTGAAGGCGACTGTGTACGTCGCCTCGGTGTGGCGCTGGATGACCTCTTCGATCGTGCAGCCGAGCATCTCGGCCACATCCCCAAGGTCTTCGCCATCATAGGTGACCGGGATTTCGAATAGTTCGCCGCCACGTGACGAGCGCGTGGAAAGGTCCAGGGCGGTGATCTTTTCGCAAAGCCCTGCGACGTTTGTCAGCCACGGATCGAAGCGCACCATGACGGTGCGCGCACCCGGGATGACTTCACGCACGCCTTCGATCCCCGCCGCCAGTATGGCGTCGAGCAGGGTCAGGGTGGCGGCGAGATCGTCGAGTTCGACGAGGAAACTGTCGCTGCCTGAAGGCAGGAAACGCAGGCGCTCGCTCATGACGACATATCGACAAAGGACTTCAGCTCGACGCCGCGCGCTTCCAGCGTCTGCCGGAGCGTGCGGGCGATCGAGACGGCAGCAGGCGTATCGCCGTGAATGCAGATCGACTGCGCGTCGAGCGCGATCACGGTTCCGTCGATTGCCACAACGCGGCTTTCGTTGACCATGCGCAGCATGCGCTCGGCGACGGCTTGCGGGTCGTGGATCACCGAGCCGTCCAGCCGGCGGCTGACGAGGCTGCCGTCAATGTTATAGGCGCGGTCGGCGAAGGCTTCGCAAACGACGGTGAGCCCGGCCTTTCGCGCTTGTTCCACGATGGGAGCGCCGGCCAGTGCCATCAGCACGAGGTCGGGGTCGACGGCCTTGATACCTTCGATGACGTCGGCTGCCTGGCGGGCGTCATGGGCAATAGTGTTGTAGAGCGCGCCGTGCGGCTTCACGTAGCGCACTTTCGTTCCCGCCGCCTTCGCCAGGCCATGCAGTGCGCCGATCTGGTAGACCGTGTCGCCGACGAGTTCGGCGCTCGACGGATCCATGTTGCGCCGGCCGAAGCCGACGAGATCGCGGTAACCGATATGGGCACCGACGGCCACGCCACGGAGCGCGGCTTCCTTGAGAACCGTCAGGATTCCCGCGGGATCGCCGGCATGAAAGCCGCAGGCGATGTTGGCGCTAGTCACCGTCGCCAGCATGGCGGCGTCGTCGCCCATCGGCCACGCACCGAAGCTCTCGCCGAGATCGCTGTTCAGATCGATTGCCGCCATGTTCCATCTCCATTGAAAATACCGACGTCACAGATTATTGTTCAATAAAGCAATATCGATTGTTGAACAATATGTGCGGTGCGTGTTTTTGAAGCGTGCTGCGGAGTGGGTGGTAGGCCCGGCTCGCATGCGCTCAGGTCGATATGGTGTCTCGGATTTGCAGGGAAAGGGCATTGAGAATGTCTGCGGCGATTGCTGAAATGGACGACGCACCGCTCACGGCGCAGATTGCGGGAAAGATCCGCGAGATGTTGATCTCAGGCGAACTGGCGCCGGGCGCCAAGCTTTCCGAACAGCAGATCGCCGGCCAGTTCGGGATCTCGCGCAACACACTGCGCGAAATATTCCGGCTGCTGACCAGCCAGAACCTGTTGGTTCACATACCCAACCGCGGGGTCTTCGTTGCCACTCCGGGCGAGGCTTCCGTCGTGGACATCTACAGGGTGAGGCATGTCATCCAGAAAGGCGCCGTTCGCGCCGCTGTGCGCACACACCCGGCATTGGCGCGCATGAGGGAACTCCTGACGCGCACCGAGGCGTCGCGTGAGGCTGGCGACTGGAGAAGCGTCGGCACGATCAATATGGAGTTTCATCGTTCGATGGTCGAGCTATGCGATAGTCCGCGGCTAAGCGCATCCTTTGAACTTGTTCTGGCGGAGCTCCGCTTGGTGTTCGCTCAGTTCGAGGATACCGCCCATCTTCACGATCCCTACATCGCCCTGAATTGCGAGCTTCTTGTATTGCTAGAGGCCGGGGACATCGAGGCGGCATCGGATAAATTGGACGCGTATCTTGCTCGCTCGGAGAGATCAGTTCTTGCGGCTCTACAAACCGCCAAGCAGAAGACGTCTCATCGCATATGACGATTGGGTCATCTCACCGCCACCAGACCAGGCGCCTGTCCGCTGCGACCAAAAGGCCGTAGAGCGAAAGGCTCGTCAAGGACGATACAAGAATGGCCGACCAGACCGTCTGCGAGTCCATCTCTGCGGTGGCGCGATAGACGATCTGACCTATACCCTTGTAAGCGCCGAGCATCTCGGCGACGATTACCGCGATAGTGCTGCGTGCAAGACCAATGCGCAAGCCAGTTGCGATGGACGGCATGGCAGCCGGAAGCTGCAGGCGCCACAGAAGCGCAAACGGACCAGCGCCAAAGCTGCGCAGAAGATTAAGATGTCCGTTTTCAGTGCGCGAGAAGCCTTCCAGTGCCGACAACAACACCGCGAAACTAACGGCGAGAGCTGCAATTGCGACCTTCGAGGCGGCACCCATGCCGAACCACAACAGCGCGAGTGGCACGAAGGCGATCGACGGAACCGTGTTCAAGGCGATAATCAGAGGAAGTAGCAGGATGCGCAGCGTCGGCATGAGAAGAAACAAACAGGCAAACAGCAAACCGAGCGCCGACCCAAGTATGAAGCCGGAAATGGCCTCGAGCGTGGTCAACCAAAGGCCGTCGGCAATGTGTGGTAGCGACGTCATGGTGGCTGACGCTATGGCGCTTGGTGCGGGCAAGACATATTGCGGTATGTTGCCGAAGGACGCAGCAACCTCCCAGACGATGAGAAGCATTGCGATGGCGAAAAGGACAGGAACAGCCTCGGTGGCCACGGTTTTCAGACGATTCGCCACCAGACGTACTTCCTTTCAAGGAGAGCTAGAAGACCATAAAGCAGCGCCCCAAGCAGACCGCAGATGACGATCAAGGCCCAGACCCGCTCTACCTGTTCAAAATAGAGTGCCTGCAACAACATCACGCCAAGTCCAACATTATCGCCGAACCACTCGCCCACGATGGCTCCGATCAGGCTGAGCGACACGCCGAGCTTCAGACCGGTGACGACCGAGGGCATCGCAGTAGGCAAGGCGAGGCGCCAGAAGATCTGGGCCCTCGATGCGCCGAAACTCAAAAACAGCGCGACGCGCTTTTCGTCGACCATCTGCAAGCCGCGCAGAGTGGCAACCGAAACAGGAAAGAAGGTGAGGTAAAGTGCTATAGCGACTTTGGCGAGAATGCCATTGCCGAACCAGATGACGACAATGGCGCCGAAAGCGATCACGGGAACGCTTTGCAGCGCAACAAAGAGTGGCAATACCGAGCGCTCGAGGAACCGGCTACTGGAGAAAAGGACGCCGAAACCGGCCCCCATCGCCACGCCGGCGACGAAGCCGAGCACGGTCTCGACCAGAGTGTGCAGGAAACTGTTCCAAAGTTCGGAGCTGACGGATGCGGCGTCAGCGATCACGCGCCCGAGCGCCGGAAGATAGCGCGGTGGCACGTCAAAAAACGGCACGAGCACCAGCCAAGCGAAAACCGCAAGCACGATGCCGGCCGCTGGGTGCTCAAGGAAAAGACGTCGCCTCATGAAAACTCCTGAGATATAGGCCAAACCGCCCCAAGCCGCGCGGCAGCGTGAGCGAGCGGTTCTCCACACCACGCGTATTTGACGTTCGAGACGGGAGCGGACCCAAAT
Source organism: Hyphomicrobiales bacterium (assembly GCA_900467745.1). Classification (GTDB taxonomy): domain Bacteria; phylum Pseudomonadota; class Alphaproteobacteria; order Rhizobiales; family Rhizobiaceae; genus Rhizobium. The sequence continues at coordinate 75,071 of UBQW01000028.1, read as the reverse complement.
AGGATCCGCTTCCGATTGGTTCGATTACATCGATTTCGCGGATGCTGGCGTCTTGCCCCAGAAGGTCTGATCGAAGGCGGCTTCCAGATCGACCGGCTTCTTCAGTGCCTTGTATTCGATCAGACTGTCGTGAACGGCTTTGATCGATGTCATGTCGATGGCGCCCAGGCCCTGGCTGCCGCCGAGCTTGGCGCGCATCAGCTTTTCGATTTCATCGAGCATCAGCTCCTGGTGCTTGCGCTCGAGACCGGAACCTGCCGCCATTATGATATCCGTGGCTTCGGCCTTGTTTTCGAAGGCGTACTTCCATCCCTTGAGCGTCGCGTCGAGAAAGGCCTGAACGACTTCTGGCTTCTCCTTGATCATCTTTTCCGAAGTGACGATCGAATCCTGCTGCGTCGTCACGCCGGAATCGTCGGGTAGGAAGGTTTTAATGTTGTTGATGCCTTGTTCCTTCAGCGTATTCAGCTCGTTGTAGAGCGTCACGGTCGCGACCTCGTACTGCTTGTCGATGAAGGGCTGCATAGAGAAGGGCTGTGAGACGACATTGACGTCGCTCTGCGACAAACCTTCATGCGCGAGCACGGAGTAGAGCGTGAACTGCGGCCCGGTCATCCAGGTTGCGACCGACTTGCCCTTGAAATCCTTGACCGAGTTGATGCCCGAACTGTCGTAGGTAACATAGGCGAATGGTGTCATCTGCTGCGACATGCCGATGCAGATCAGCGGCAGGCCCTTTTCGCGTGCATAGAGAACGCCTTCAGTGCCACTGGCGATACCGAATGTGTCCGCGCCTGAGGCAACCAGTGTTTCGACGTTAATGTTCGGGCCGCCGGGGCTGATCGTCGCGTCGAGACCGGCGTCTTTGTAGAAGCCCTTGGCCTTAGCGACGTAGACGCCGGCGAACTGCGCCTGGGCGACCCATTTCAGCCGAATGGAAATGGCCTCCGCGGCATGGGTCGAGACCGAGCCACCGATTGCGGCGGCAAGAAATGCAAGTGAGAAAACACTATGCTTGAAATTGCGCTTCATGATGTAGTTCCCCATTTTGTGTATGCAGAAAGATGATTGCAATATACATGCCAATTCAAGACTCGGCATTTTTGCCTGAAAACGGACTGTTCATGCGGATGGGCGGTGCATAATCCAGTCCTCGCTGATTATAAAATGCAATATTTGCCTAATATGTATTCAATTTTGACAAGTGTGATTTTTTAGGCTGAATTGAGTGCGCCTATGCCGTATCGAACATGCAAAAAAGGATGACTGATGAGTAACGAGCCCCTGTGGTCTGCCGAATTTACCCAGCTTGGAGAGGTCATGCGCAGGGGGGCGGTTTCCTCGGTTGCGTTGACAGAACTCATGCTCGAGCGGATCTCTACGCATGACGGGGCACTACACTCCTATGCCGCCGTTGCGCGGGACGTGGCTCTCGCCGCAGCGCGCAACGCGGATGCCGAGATCAAGGCTGGGAACTGGCGCGGACCACTGCATGGAATTCCGCTAGCCGTTAAGGATGCCTTCGCCACCGCCGACATTCCGACGGGTTTTGGCAGTCCTGTCTTCGCCGGTCAGGAGATAGGCGAGGACTCGACTGCGACGGCGCGTCTGCGGGCAGCGGGTGCCGTGATGCTTGGCAAGCTGACTTTGACTGAAGGCGTCTATGCCGATCACCATCCGTCGATCACACCACCTATCAATCCTTTTGGCGCCGCGCACTGGACCGGAACGTCGTCATCGGGTTCGGGCGTGGCGGTCACGTCGGGCCTTGCCTATGGCACACTCGGCACCGACACGGGCGGCTCCATTCGCCTACCGTCGTCCTGCTGCGGTGTCGTTGGCATCAAGCCGACATGGGGGCGCGTGAGCCGCCACGGCGTCTTTCCCCTTGCGAACTCTCTCGATCACGTCGGGCCGATGGCCCGCAGCGTGGCCGATGCGTCGGCTCTTCTCGGCGCCATCGCCGGGCCGGACGCGGCGGATCCGTCCGCCGCGCAGGTTCCCGTCGATGACTATCTCGCCGCTGCTCTGTCCGCCGATGCCAACGGCCTGACGATCGGCATCGATCGGGCCTTCATTGCGTCACGCGCGACGGACGAGGTGGTGGCGTCGATCGAGGCGGCGGTCGAGGTGATGCGCGGGCTTGGCGCCCGTTTCGTGAATGTCAGCTTTCCCGATCCCGATCTGGTGCTGCGCGGCTGGGCCGTGCAGTGCGCGGTCGAATGCGCGATAGCGCATGAAGCGACCTATCCGGCGCGCAAGGCGGAGTATGGCAAGCGACTGTCCGCTCTTTTGGAGCGCGGCCGTGCCTACACGGCGCGCGATATGGCGGTAGCGCTGGAGGATCGCCGCGAATTCAACGGCCGGATCGCGCGCATGTTCGCCGATATCGACCTGCTCATGGTGCCCGGATTGCCGGTTGCCGGCCCCTCTTTGGAGTTCATGTCATCGCTCGGCGAAGACCCCGCCGCGATCCTTGCCATCGGGCCGTTCACGGCGCCTTTCGACGTCTGCGGTTACCCGACGATCACCATGCCTTGCGGTGAGAGCACCAAGGGAATTCCCGTCGGCTTCCAGTTCGTCGGTCGCCCCTTCGCCGAGGCTTTACTGTGCCGGGCCGGCGGAGCCTACCAGACGAGGACGTCGTTCCACCGCAGACGTCCGACGCTTCGGGGCGAGGTTTCAGAGTGAGGTCGACCCGGGTCAGTAGCCGCGCGCGGGATCGACCAGCGCCTCGAGCTCTTCGCCATTCAGATAGGCGTCGAGGTTCTTCATCAACCGGTCCTGGAAAACCCGGTCCTGATCACCGCCCGCCCATGAAATGTGCGGGCTTATGAAGACGTTGGGCAAGGTGTAGAGCGGGTGACCGTCCGGCAGCGGCTCCGGCGTGGTCACGTCGAGCGTCGCGCTGCCGATATCTCCCGCAACGATTGCCGCTACCAGCGCTTCCTGATCGATGAGGCTGCCGCGGGATATATTGACGATGTGCAAGCCCGGCTTGGCGGCGCGGAAGAGGTCGGCACCGATCAAACCTTCCGTTTCCAATGTCAGCGGCGCGGCGATGACGAGGTGGTCGGCGGTTGCGAAGATCTCGTCGATCCCGGCCGCTGCGATGCCCCGCTCACCCTCCCAGGCCGTGCGGCGGTTGACCATGACATTCATGTCGAAGGCAAGCGCCCGGCGGGCGATCGCCTGGCCGAGGCTTCCGTAGCCGATGAGGCCGAGCGTCTTGCCATATAGGCGGCCGATGTCGTGCCGGCGCCAGTCCGCCTCGCTGCGGGCACGCGTCTCTTCCAGCCGCTTTTCGCTGCGCAGTATCGCCGCGAAGACGAACTCGGCGATCGGCAGTGCGTTCAGTCCGCGCCCGCAGGTCATAACCCGATCCCGCAGGAGGGTCGGTGGATAGATCTCGATGCCCGTCGTCTGCGATTGCACCCATTTCAGCCGCTCTGGAAACCGCCAGTCGCGCGGCGCCTGTTTCCAGTTGGCAAAGCCTCCCGTCACAAGAATGTCGGCCTCGGGCACGATCTTCCATGGCTCGTCCGGAAAGGAACTCTGGATCACGATGGGTCGGGAAGGATGCTCCTCGAGCGTCTTGCCGAGTTCCGGGCCAAGCTGGTTGAGGATCACGGGGCGTTCTGATGCGGGCATATGTTTCCTCCTCCCGCGCGACGATTGCCGCGCGGTCTCCTTGCGAGCGCGAAGCTCGTTCGTGTTACTGAGCGCGGCTCATATGTGCCGGCAACGACGAAATGAAATCGGTCAGCTGATCGCCGAGCAGCTGGACGTGATCGCTGGCCGCCTTGCGCGCCCCTTCCGGATCACCGGCATCGATCGCGTCCATGATGCGGACGTGCTCGGTCAGCGTGCTCAGCATGCGGCCAGGCTGGTAGGTGGCGCGCATGCGGTAGGCACCGATGCGGCGGCGAAGCTGGATCGCCTGGTCGGCGATGAAATGCGTGTGGGCCGCCTCGTAAAGCTGGTCGTGGAACTTCTGGTTCACCTTGTAGAAGGCGACAGGGTCACCGGAATTGTAGGCTTCGACCAGTTCCTCGTGCACCTTGCGCATACCAGCGCGCTCCGCAGGTGTCGCGCGGCGGGCGGCGAGTCGGGCGCAGAGACCTTCAAGAGCCGACATCACGTCGAACATCTCGATCAGCGCCGGAATGGAGAGCAGGGCAACATGGGTGCCCTGCCGGCCGCGCGTCTCGACGAGTCCTATCGCCAGCAGCGCCTTGATTGCTTCGCGCACCGGCGTGCGTGACAGGCCGAAGCGGCGCGCGAGCTCCATCTCGTCCAGCCGCTCGCCGGGTTCGAGCCTGCCGCTAAGGATCATCTGCTCGAGCTGCTCACGCAGCTCGCCGGCGCGGGTCGGAGCGCGCATACCGTTTGCCGCCTCGGGCAGACGCGTGTCATCCTGATCCAATACGGTCACTCCTCTCGCGGAACTGCGAATGGCCAATTTGTATTTTGCTGGCGGCATTTATACTTTTCTTTTCGCTCTGCATTCAATGGGTGGTGAGTGGGTATACGAATGTAGCAAGGCAGGTTCGGAGCTTTTCCACAATCATCACGGGAGCTTCGATCATCGGAAAGTGACCAGAGTCGTATTCGACGACATCGGTGCTGCTGAAACAGTCCATTGGCGCCGGATCCGCCAGTCGCGCGACCCAGGCCGAATTGAGCATCACGGCGGGACAGGCGACGAGCGGCCAGCGCTCTTGCGCGTCCCAGGCGAAGAGGTCGTCCTTGACGTCAAGCGCGAAGGCGGCGGGAGCCGAGGCGATCATGCTGTCGGTGATCGACTGGCGCATCGCCTCGTCGGTGGAGGGATGCACAATGATGTCGATCATGGCGCGCATGCGGCCCGCGTAGTCGGCGGCGAACTCCTCGTGGCGTCTGACGAGCTCGTCGTCGGGAACACGACCGTAATAGCCGCGGTCCGTCAACGTATCGAGGCCGATCAAGGCCCTCACGCGGTCCGGTGCGATGATCGCCACCTCGGTCATGATCGGGCCGCCCATCGAGTGACCGATCAACGTCGCTCCTTCGATGCTAAGATGAGTCAGGAGATGTGCGACTGCAGCGCCCATCGCGCGGATCGTCTGGCCGGCTGGCGGCGGCGGGAGCGTGCCACCGAAACCGGGATGCGAGACCGCCAGCACGCGGTGGTCTCGCGCCAGTTCGGGCGCGATCGCGTTCCAATGCTCTGCGTTGCCGCACCAGCCGTGGATCAGCACGAGCCAATCGCCTTCGCTTCCGAGGACGCGATAGCCGATCTGTCCGCCCATCGGTGCGTCCAGTGTCGAAAGCGGGGCAAGGCCGCGTGCCGGTGCGTTCATGGCCTAGCCCTTGATCCCGCTGGTGGTCATGCCCTGCGTGAAATACTTCTGTAACAGCAGGAAGAGCAGGATGAGCGGAACGGTAGCGACAGTCGCGCCGGCAAAGGTTTCGCCCCAGTTCGGCAACTGTGTCGGCGAGCCCTGCTGGGCAATCGCCACCTGGATGACCTGGATTGCCGGATCCTGGATGATGACGAGTGGCCACAGGAAGCTGTTCCACGAAAACAGGAAGGTGATGAGGCCAAGCGTCAGCATCGGCACCTTCACATTCGGCAGCACGATTGAAAAGAAGATGCGCACATGACCGGCGCCGTCGATCCGCGCGGCGTCCTCGAGTTCGACCGGCAGTTCCTCGAACGCCTGCTTCAGCAGGAACAGACCGAACGGGCTGGCAATCCACGGGATCATGACGCCGAGCAGCGTGTTGGAGAGGCCGAGGCCGGAAACCACCTGATAGAGGGGCACCATCATCGCCTCGATCGGTAGCAGGAAAGTGAGGAGGATCAGCACGAAAACGATCTTCGCGCCGGGAAAGCGGATGCGCGTCAGCGAATAGGCTGCCATCGAGCAGAGCAGCAGCGTCAGAGCCACCTGCCCGCCGGCAACGATGGCGGTGTTCATCAGCGCGGTCAGCACGTTGGTGCGCTCGAACAGCGTGCGATAGTTTTCGAACGTTCCCTCGACGGGCAGGAAGGCGCGCCAGGAGAGCGGCGTAACGTCGTTAAACAGCGTCAGCTGGTTCTTGAAGGACGACGAGACGATCCAGGCATAGGGCGCCAGGAAGCAGCACAGGATGACGACGATGACGAGGGCGACCATGGCGCCGCGCCGGAGATGTTGCTTCTTCATGTCAGTAATTCCAGCGGGAGCGCAGCAGGGCCATCTGCGCCATGGAGATGGCAAGCACCACAAGCAGCAGCGCAACGGATAGTGCCGAGGCATAGCCGGCCTGCTGCATGATGAAGGCGCTGTTGTAGATGTGGTAGACGATCAGGTTGGTGCTGTCCTGCGGTCCGCCTTGGGTCATCAGGAAGGCCGGCGCGAAGGCCTGCAGTGAAAACACCGTCATGATCACGACGACGAAGAGCGTCGTGCGGGAGAGGAGCGGGATCGTCACGTTCCAGAGAACCTGGCGGCGCGTGGCGCCGTCGATACGGGCGGCCTCGGTCAGTTCTACCGGCAGGCCTTGCAGGCCGGCGAGGAAGAGGATGGCGCCGAAGCCGACCTGCTGCCAGAGCGTCATGGCGATCAGGGCTGGAAGCGCCTGGCTCGTCGACGTCAGGAAGGGCTGGTTGCCGATGCCGACGATGTTCAGCACGCCGTTGATCAGCCCGTTCGATGGGTCGAGCAGGAAAGACCACATGGTGGCGACAACCACCGACGAGGTCACGACCGGCAGCATGATCATGGTGCGGACAAGGCCGCGCGCCGGGAGCTTCGAATTGAGAAACAATGCCAGCGAGAAGGCCACCGGGATGACGAAGACGACGACGCCAAGCGCGAAGAGAAAGGTGACGCCGAAGGAGACGGCGGCATCGTCATAGTCGATCATGTCGGTGAAGTTGCGCAACCCGACGAACTTGGCGGCGGCCGGGTTGAGCAGGGAGTAATCATAGACGCTGTTGCGGGCCATGACGAGCAAGGGCACGTACTGGAAGACCAGCAACAGTATCATGAACGGCGCAAGGAAGCCGGCCGCAAACAGCCAATCGCGCTTCTGCCGCTTCGTGGCGGGCTTTCGCGTCTTTGGTTTGGCCGAAGCCGTGGATAGGGTATTTGAGACCGACATTCTTGCGTCCAATGCTTAGCGATCGAGAACTCGCTGTACTTTCTTCTCGGCGTCCGCCATCAGGTCGGCTGGATTACCGCCGAAGGCCACGGCACGCAGAGCATCGGTAACGAGCTTGTCGTACTGGGCGAACTTCGGACCCGGAGGACGCGGCTGGCCCCATTCCTGCAGCTGATCGACGAAGACCTTCATCGGATAAGAGTTGTAGGTCTCGAAGCGTGGAAACAGGCTCTTCAGCGTCGGCAGGTTGCCGCGCTGGCTGACGTTCATGTAGGCGTATTCACCCGTGGACATGTCGACCACGAACTTTGCGGCGATATCGGGATGCTTGGAACGCGCCGTGGCGCCGATCGTGGTCGAGCCGGTATGAACGATCGGGGTCTTGAAGTACGGGATCGGGGTGATGCCCCACTCGATCTTCGGATCCTTGATCAGCGCGCTGCCGGCTGCCGGCGTGTCGATGTAGAAGCAGGCCTTGCCGTCGAAGAAGGCGTTCGGAATGCCGACCTTTGGCGCGACACCTTCGGAATTGAACAGCGACTGGTAAAACTTCAGCGCTTCGATCGCTTCCGGCGTGTTCAGGTATCCCTCGACCGACTTGCCGTCCTTGGAGAGTGCCCAGAAGGTCTTGTAGGCGGAGCTTTCCGGATCGGCCTTCGGGTCGCCTGCTGAACGCTGGTAGATCAGGTCCTGATAGACGAGGCCGGGCTGGCCGTTGCCGAAGCGGGTCGGGCCGAGACCCCAGACGCTCGGTGCGCCGGCCGGGCCCTGCTGGCAGGCCTTGAAAGCAGCCAGTGCTTCCGGCCAGGTCCAGGCCTTGTCGAGCGTCTGCGGCGGCTTGATGCCGGCGGCTTCAACGAGCTTCTTGTTGTAGTACATGGCGACGGTGGTCTGCTCGATGCCGGGCGAATAGACCTCACCCTCGTAGCTGTGCTCGGCCTTGGTCGCGGGCAGGATATCTTCGTCCCAGCCCTTCGGCAGGTACTTGGTGATGGGCAGCAGGATGCCGGAGGCGGCGTAGGACTGGGTGTTCGGACCGTCGTAAACCAGAACGTCAGGCGGATTGGAGCTCGCGGCCTGAACGGAGATCGTGTCAGCAAGCTGGGCGAATGGAACTTCGTTGATCTCGAACTTGACGCAGGGATTTTCCTTCTGCCAGGCCTCCATCGGCGCCGGATAGGGGTAGTTCCCCGGCGTGCGCAGAATGCGCAGCGTCACGGTCTCGCCGGTACAGGCAGCGCTGTCCTGGGCAAATGCGCCGGTGCCGCCAAGCGCGGTGGCGCCAAGCAGGCCGGCGAGAAAGAGTATGCGGGCATTCATCAGCTGTTCTCCTTGATTTTATGTCGTGCAGGCGGTGGTCGCGTCAGATGGCGCGGCCGGTATTCGGGTCGAAGAGGGACATGCGATCACGGGCGATGCGCAGCGACTGCGCCTGCCCCTCGGCCGCGGCGAGCTCCGGCGGCAGCATGGCGGAACAGGAGACGCCTTCCAGCGTGAAATGAACGAGCGTCGTCGGGCCGAGCAGTTCGGCCATGTCGACCGGTACCGTGATTTCGGTTGCGCCGTCGGCCAGGAAATGTTCGGGGCGCAGAGCGATCTCGACACGGCGGCCGGCGAAGGCCTTCAACGCTTCGAGCTTATCGGTCGGAGCGGCCAGCGTGGCGCCAGCGAACTTCAGCGTCGGTGTTTCGCCTTCCATAACGACGTCGGCCGGCAGGAAATTCATAGTCGGGCTGCCGATGAAGCCGGCGACGAAGCGGGTTGCGGGACGTTCGTAGAGTTCCTGCGGCGTTCCCTGCTGCTCGATCAGACCCTTGTTCAACACCACCACGCGGTCCGCCAGCGTCATGGCCTCGACCTGGTCGTGGGTAACGTAAACGGTGGTCGCCTTCAGCCGCTTGTGCAGGCGGCGGATTTCCGCACGCATCTGCCCGCGCAGCTTCGCATCTAGGTTGGAGAGCGGCTCGTCGAACAGGAAGACTGCAGGATCGCGAACCATCGCGCGACCCATGGCGACGCGCTGGCGCTGGCCGCCTGAGAGCTGCTTGGGCCGCCGCTCCAGCAGGGCTGAGATATCCAGGACCTTTGCTGCCTCCTCGACACGGCGGCGAATCTCTGCCTTATCCATGCCCGAAAGCTTCAAGCCGAAGCTCATGTTCTGCGCCACTGTCATGTGCGGATAGAGCGCGTAGTTCTGGAAGACCATGGCGATGTTGCGATCGCGCGGCTCCAGTTCGTCCACACGCCGGTCGCCGATCCAGATTTCGCCGTCCGTCAGTTCCTCAAGGCCCGCCAGCATCCGCAGTGTCGTCGACTTGCCGCAGCCCGACGGGCCGACAAGCACCACGAACTCACCGCTGCGAATGTCCAGGTTCAGGTTCTCGATCGTGTTCGCCGAGGCGTTTTCGTAAGTCTTCCCCACATTCTTGAGGGACACATCTGCCATGAGGATATTCCAGCCGTCTGTTTCAGGTGTCGTTCGTGCCCGAAGGCGTGAATGTGACATTATGTCATTTCAGTATTCGCGCAATAGATATTCGTATACACGAAATACGTTTTCTTAAATAAATGCGATATTGCCGATAAAATGGACTCCGTGCCTTTTCGATTTGCAAAGATTGCGAATAAATTCCACAAGTCGCTGATAGAGAGCAAAAATTTTCGATATTTTAGTAACGCGCCTATGGACATGATGATAAAACGGCGTATGCAAGAAAGCGAAATATGTATTCACACAGGAGATGCAGGTGGAACTTAATCTTGCTGGAAAGACGGCGCTGATCACTGGAGCCTCGCAGGGCATCGGTCATGCCATCGCGAAGGTACTGGCCGCTGAAGGATGTCACCTTCACCTCGCTGCCCGTAACGGCGCGGCGATGGCGGAGCTGAAGGCCGAACTGGCGCAGTATCCGGTCAACGTTACCGTACATGAAGCCGATCTCGGCACGACCGAGGCCATGGTTGCGCTCGACAAGGCTTGCGGCGACTACGACATCTTGATGAACAACGCCGGCGATATCCCGGCCGGTTCGATCGAGGACGTTACCGACGAATCGATCCGCCGCGGCTTCGATCTCAAGGTGTTCGGCTACATCACGCTGGCACGCGAATTCTGGAAGCGCCGTAAGGGCAAGGGTGGCGTCATCATCAACGTCATCGGCAATTCCGGCGAAAACTGGGACGCTGCCTACTTCGCCGGCTCCACCGGCAATGCCGCTCTGATGAGCTTCACCAAGGCGCTCGGCGGCCGCAGCATGGATGAAGGCATCCGCGTCGTCGGCGTTAATCCGGGCCCGGTCGATACCCCGCGCATGTTCAAGATCATGAAGCGCAAGGCCATCGACATGCTCGGCGACGAAGGCCGCTGGGAAGAGCTTTACGACAAGTATCCGGGCAAGCGTCCGGCAACCGCCGAGGAAGTCGCCGATCTCTGCGTCTTCCTGGCATCGCCCAAAGCCGCTTATATCAGCGGCACGGTCGTCACGATCGACGGCGGCATTGCAGCGCGCGGCTCGGTGATCTGATCCATGGCTGACGCACGCACCCGCAACCGCTACTTCGACGATCTGTTCTCCACGCCTGACCTGGCGTGGATGGGGCAAAACACCAACCACGTGCCCGCCCATCCGGCGGTCGCGCAAGCCATGATCCGCTCGGTCGAAGCCGGCGAGTTCAATGCCTATGCCCCACCGATGGGCTTCGAGGCGCTGCGCAGCGCGATCGTTGCCGACCTCGGCGTTGCCGGAACCTCGGCCGAAGCGCTTGTCACCGAAGGCGGCGTCAATGCGCTTGCCATGATCTGCAAGGCGCGCGCAAAGCCGGGCACCACGCTTGTCACCACCGACCCGACCTGGAAGTGGCCCTGCATGTTCGCCGAGCAGGCCGGCGCCGAAGTGGTGCAGATTCCGATCTACGACGCCTCGGTCAACTACAAGCTGACGCCGGACGCGCTGCGTGCCAACGTCGATGAGCGTTGCGCCATCATCTACATCGTTGATCCGAACAATCCGCTCGGCATCCGCTATGAGCGCAAAGAGATCGAAGCCTTTGCAGAAATCGCGCGCTCGGTTGGCGCACTTCTGATCCACGATTGCACCTATCGCGATTTCGCCGACGGCCATACGCCGGTGTTGCAGGTCGCGCCCGAGGGCACGGTGGTTTCGCTGTCGTTCTCCAAGTGGCTCGGTCTCGCCGGCATGCGCATCGGCGCTCTCGTCGCGGAGCCGAAGCTCGTCGACGAGTTCTCGGCCGCCTCCACCTCGGTGCTTGGCGCATCGGTCGTGGCCCAGCGGGCTGCCATGGCCGGGCTTTCGGTGAAGAATGAGTGGATGAAGGACGTGCGTCGCATCGACAGCGCCAACAAGGCAATGATCATCGAAGCGGCAAAAGCCACCGGCCTTTCGGTTCCGATCCCAGTCTCGCACGGCAATTTCCTGGTTCTCGAGACCGCCTCTACCGGCGTTTCTCCCGAGGCCATCGTCGAGGCTGCCCGCCGCGAGGGCGTAATGATCCGCCAGGGTCGCTATCACACGGCCGCTTTTGGCGATCGGTTCATCAAGGTCTCGACCTCGGTGCCATCGGCTTGGGCCGAGCGTTTCTGCGAGGGCCTGCCGCGCTATATCGAGACCGCGCGCACGCTTAACGACGTACCGGCCCTTTTCTAGGGCCGGCAGATCCATCGACGATACGAGGCAAAGAGGCTTTCAGATGTACGCGACCGCCAAGGATGGAACAAAGCTTTACTACGAGACGGCAGGAGAGGGCGGGACGCCGATCCTGTTCATCCACGAGTTCGGCGGCAACTACGATGCGTGGGAACCGCAGATGAGCTTCTTTGCCCGTCGTCACCGCTGCATCACCTATGCGGCCCGTGGCTATGCGCCATCCGATATTCCTGCGGATGTGGAGATGTATTCGCAGGCCAACGCCGCCGACGATGCAGTTGCCGTGCTCGATGAGCTCGGCATCGAGAAGGCACATATCGTCGGCCTGTCGATGGGCGGCTTCGCCACCCTGCATTTCGGCCTTCGCACGCCGGAGCGCGCGCTGTCGCTGACGGTTGCAGGTGCCGGTTACGGCACGGAGCGGGAAACGGCTGATTACTTCCGCAGTACCTCGCTGAAGGTTGCCGATAATTTCGAGAAGGATCCGGCCGGGTTCTCCACGATCTATTCGCTCGGCGCCAGCCGGGTTCAGTTCCAGAACAAGGATCCTCGCGGCTGGGCGGCTTTTGCCGAGCGCCTGTCGCATCACTCGGCTATCGGCGCCGCCAATACCATGCGCGGTGTCCAGTGCCGCCGCCCCTCCTTCTGGGATCTCGAAGAGCAGTTGAAGGCGATGATGGTGCCAACGCTGGTCATGACCGGCGACGAGGACGACCATTGCCTGCAGCCGTCGATCTACTTGAAGAAGATGCTGCCGGCCGCAGGTCTCGCCATCTTCCCGAAAACAGGTCACACGCTGAACCTCGAAGAGCCGATGCTGTTCAATTCCCTCGTGTCCGATTTCATCGCCCAGGTCGAGCAGGGCGCATGGAAGGTGCGCGATCCGCGTGCCGATCCCGGTCAGGTGATGCGGACGGAGTAAAAGACATGGTGAGGCCCGCAATCTCTCCCGACCGGCTCTGGACCCGCCTGATGGCGCTCGGCGAGGATGGCGCGCTGCCGGGAGGCGGCGTCAACCGGCAGGCACTGTCGGGTGAGGAAATACTGGCTTGGCGGCGGATCATTGCTTGGGGTGCCGAGGCTGGCCTCGAGGCTTCGACCGATCCGGCGGGCAATTTGTTTCTCACGCTCGAAGGATTACTTCCCCAACTGGCGCCTGTCGTCGCCGGCAGTCACATCGACAGCCAGCCGACAGGCGGTCTTTTTGATGGGGCCTTCGGCGTGCTCGCGGCCCTGGAGGCGGTGACCGCGATATCGGAAGCAGGCCTGACACCGGAGCGTTCCATCACGGTCGTCGGCTGGATGAATGAAGAGGGAAGTCGCTTCGCTCCCGGCATGATGGGCTCCGAACTCTTCGCCGGCCTGCGCACAACTGAGGACGTGATGGCGGTGCGCGATGCCGATGGCGTCAGCGTCGGCGATGCCCTTGGCGAGCTGCGTGCGGCGTTCCCCGCGCTGGCCCGTCGCGCGCTCGGCTTTCCCATTCACGCCTATATCGAGCCGCATATCGAGCAGGCCGATGTGCTGGAAACGCAAGGCGCCGTCATCGGCGTCGTTTCCGGCATCCAGGGCAAGAAAACCTACGACATCACGATCACCGGCCGCGAGGCGCATGCCGGCACCGAACCGATGAGCCGTCGGCAGGATACTGTGCAGGCGTTCGCGCGCATGGCGACGCGGATGCATGATGCGATGGCTGACGAGGATGTAATCAAGTTCACCATCGGCCGTGTCGTGGTCGAGCCTAATGCGCCGTCAGTCGTCCCGGCCAAGGTCATCTTCCGCATCGATCTGCGCCATCCCGACAATACGGTTTTGGAAGCGTGCGGCGCCCGCCTCGAGGAAATCGCACGCGAAGAAGCCGGCGCCTGCCGGGTCGAGATCCGTCGCCTCGTCGATGCGCCCTCGAACGATTTCGACGAAGGGCTGAAGCAGGCGATCCGGGTTTCCGCGGACCGGCGTGGTTTGTCGCGCTTGGACGTTCTTTCCGCAGCCGGACACGATGCCCGGCAGATGGCGCCGCTGACGCGGTCCGCCATGATATTCATTCCCTGCCGGGGCGGCATCAGCCACCACCCGGACGAATGGTCCGAACCGGATCATGTTGCAGCCGGGGCGTCCGTTCTTCTCGACCTGCTTCTGGAGGAAGCGGGTGTTTCGTTCAACAAAGGAGATGCATGATGAGCACAGCCAACGACATGGCCGAAATGCCGGTCCAACTGCCGCGTGAGCCTGCCAACGCGGCGGAGGCGCGCAGCCGCTATTTCAATTCCGGCAATGCCTTCAATATAAAGCTTCCGGCGGTGCCTGGGCACATCTTCATGGACGAGCCGGCTGAAGCGATGAAGATGGAGAAGACCGGCTTCATCAACTGCGACCAGTCCCAGCAGATGGAATGCGGCTTTGCCGCAACGACGCCACTGATGCTGGCGCGCTATGGTGTGGTCAAGGCCGGTGAAACACTGGATACGACACTCGTGAACACAGCGTCGATCTGGTACGTCATCAAGGGCAGTTCCAGCCTCGTTGTCGGTGACGAGACGGCGACGCTCGGCAAGGGCGATGTCTTCCTTCTGCCGGGTGGCATCAGGTCGGCGATCACTGCCAAGGATGATTGCGTCTTCTGGGCTGTCGGCAACGATCCGCAGCTGAAGTTCGACACCTCCGCGCCGGTCACCGGCAAGGAAGCCGCGGTGCAGTTCGTGCATTATCCGGCCGATGAAATCACACATCAGCTCGATGTGGTCTACAGCTCGAACGCCAATGCCTCGACATCCGGTCACGCACTGATCTTCTCGGCCGAGAAGACCGAAGCGGCCCGCAACATAACGCCGACCATGACGCTCTCGCTGAACACGCTGAAGCCGAAGAGCGCGCAGCCTCCGCACAAGCACAATTCGGCCGCCATCACGCTGGTCGTTGCCGGCGATCCCGCTTACTCCCTGGTTGCCGAAGAGAAATGCGACTGGTCGCCCTGGGCAACGCTGGTGACACCGGCCGCCGCCAAGCACAGCCATCACAATGATGGCAACACCCGCGCCGAGTTTTTGATCGTGCAGGATGGTGGGCTCTACTATCATGCCCGCACCATGGGATTCGAGTTCTACTGATGCGGCTGATTATCGATACCGATACCGCAGGGGATGATACCTATTCGCTGCTGCTGGCGATGAAGACGCCGGGGTCGACGCTAGAGGCGGTCACCGTCTGCGTCGGCAACGTGCCCTTCGACCAGCAGGTGGAAAACGCGCTGGCGACCATCGAGGCCGCCGGCTTCTCCGGAAAGGTTCCGGTTTACTGCGGCGCGCGCCGGCCGATGGTCAAGCCGTGGGAAGCATCCACCATGCACGGCAATGACGGGATGAGCGGCGCCAACCTTCCGATCGCCCGCCAGCGGCCCGAGACGATGCATGCCGTCGATGCGATCATCGAGAAGGTGATGGCGGAGCCCGGCGAGATAGACATCCTCGCCCAGGCGCCGCTGACCAACATCGCGTTGGCGGTGATGAAGGAGCCGCGTATCGCCGAGGCTGTTCGCCATCTCTGGATTATGGGTGGCACCGACAACTCGGTCGGCAACATCACGCCCTGCGCGGAATACAACTTCTTCATTGACCCGGAAGCGGCGAAGATCGTCTTCGAGGCGGGCTTCAACATCACGCTCTCGACCTGGACGCTCACCATGCGCTCCAGCCTGTTCGAAGCGGACCAGCTCGATGAAATCTTCGGCATGAAGACGCCGCTTTCGGAATTCTACCGCAAGGTTTCGGCTACGCCTCGCCAGACGGCAGAGGTGCGGTATGGTCGCCCCATCAGCACGCATCCCGACTCCCTGACCTGCGCCATGGCGCTTAATCCCGATCTGATCGAGATTGCGCGCGACGCGGTTGTCCGGATCGAGACCGCGGGTGAAATCACCCGGGGGTTCTCCGCCGTTCATCCGCCGGTTCTCGGTAATCGTTGGCCTGAGTTCCAGGTCAACGCCCGCGTTGTCGAGAAGGCGTCGAACAATGGTTTCTTCGAGATGATGAAGCGGGCGCTCTCCTAGGTCCAGGCTTTCTTTGTCAACTTTCGAGGACCGGGGACGATTTCGTTCCCGGTCTTTTTTGTGCAAGCGATCCGCCAAGGCGGCTATTTGCCGAGAGTTCGAACCTTGATGCCTGGTGGCTAAAAAATACACACGTCGTGCACAACAAATAGCGCATCGAGAACACGAATATCTATTATATGCATGCATAAAACCATAATCCTGTATAACTACTACGTCGAAGTGGAGCTTCTCAGCGTGGTGGCCGCTCCTTTCCTAGGCGGAGGTCTGTTTTTGAGCGAAAAAATACGGGGTTCTGCATCTGGCATGGGGCTTGCTTGTATTTCTTCGACAAAGATTTGCATACGTGACAGGAGTCGTGCTCATGACTGACAGGGCGATAACGCCAACGGAACTCTTCCCTCGTGGTTCGGCATCCGGCGCCATGGGGTTGATCGAGTTGCTGAAGCCGCAAAAGGCGCGGGCCGCCCTGCCGGCGCCTGCCTTGCTTGAATCCGGCGATGCGGTTGATGACGGAAAGCCACTCATCGAGTTGCGGAACGTCTCCAAGACCTTCGGCGCGACGAAGGCGCTGAGCGATCTCGAGGTGTCCATTCGCCCCGGCGAGCTGGTTACCGTGGTCGGCCCGTCCGGCTGCGGCAAGAGCACGCTCTTCAACATCCTTGCCGGTCTGGAAGAGCCTGATGCGGGTAACATCCTGCGCCTCAAGGGCGTCAGCTCCACGGCTTCCGATCTGCTCGGCAAGGTCTCGTTCATGCCGCAGCGCGATCTGCTGCTGCCGTGGCGCAATGTCATCGACAACGCCATCATCGCCCTTGAAATCGAGGGCATGCCGCGTGCGGAGGCGCGCAAGCTGGCGATGGACATGCTTCCCGAGTTCGGCCTCGCCGGCTTCGAGAAGCAGTATCCCAACCAGCTCTCCGGCGGCATGCGCCAGCGCGTAGCGCTGATGCGCACCTTCCTGTTCAAGCGCGACCTGATGCTGCTTGATGAGCCGTTCGGCGCGCTCGATGCGCTCACCCGCACGATGATGCAGCGCTGGCTGCTCGATGTCTGGCAGAAGCACAAGCGTACGGTGCTGTTCATCACTCACGACGTCGACGAGGCGATCTTCCTCGGCGACCGCGTGCTGGTCATGACGGCGCGCCCGGGCAAGGTCAAGCTGGAACAGGTTGTAGATCTGCCACGTCCGCGCAAGGCCGATATCGTCACGTCTCCCGAATTCATTGCGCTGAAGAAGACCCTTCTCGAGGCAATCGAGGAGGAAAGCATGAAATCCTTCCAGGTCGCTGGACACTGATTGAAGCATGAGGAAACAGATTATGACAGAGTACTATTCGGGTCGCCCGGCCCATATCGCCGAAGACGAATGGAAGGCGCGCGTCGATCTCGCCGCCTGCTACCGCATGGTTGCCCGCCTCGGCATGGACGATCTGATCTACAACCACATCTCGATGCGCGTGCCTGGCCACGAGGATCAGTTCCTTCTGAACCCCTACGGCTTCCTGTTCGAGGAGATCACTGCGTCGAGCCTGGTGAAGATCGACATAGAGGGCAACAAGCTCGACGACACGCCCTATACGGTCAACAAGGCCGCCTTCGTCATTCACGGCGCGCTGCACAAGTCGAGCCACGATGCCGTTTGCGTGCTGCACACGCATTCCGATTCCAGCGTCGCGGTATCGTGCCAGAAGGACGGCCTGCTGCCGCTCAGCCAGTTCGCCATGCGCTTCTATCAGCGCCAGGCTTTCCACGCCTATGAGGGCGTCGCCATCGATCTGGCAGAGCAGGAGCGCCTTATCAGCCATCTCGGTGGTAACAAAGTGATGCTGATGCGCAATCACGGCATCCTCACCATCGGCCGCACGCCCGGCGAAGCCTTCATGCTGCTCTACTATTTCGAGCGCGCCGCGCGCATCCAGCTCGATCTTCAGGCTGCGAGCGCTTCGGGTGCCGAGCTCGTCATACCCCCGCACGATGTTTGCGAGAAGGCGGCACGCCAGTTCTGGGAGAGCAAGGGCGACATTCTTATTGCCGGCGAACGGGAGTGGCCGGCGTTCCTGCGCCAGCTGGACAGGGAAGGCTCTGACTTCCGGCAATAAGCACATCAATGGGAGGGCAACGACAAGTCACGACGATAAAAGAGGGTTTCATGCTTAACAGACGTAACGTGATCGCAGCATTTGCTGCCGCCGCCATAACGCTTCCGGCACTCGGCATGGGTGCCGCTCCGGCCGCCGCGCAGGATATGGTCGATGCCAGCCTGCGCCTGAAGTGGCTTACACAGGCTCAGTTCGCCGGCTTCTATGTCGCTCTCGAAAAGGGCTACTACAAGGATGAAGGCATCAACCTTACCATCAATCCTGGTGGACCGAACCTTCTGACCGAAAACCTCGTCGCGACCGGCGCCGATACCTTCGGTCTCTCCGGCGGCACCGACAGCGTGTTCGCCGGACGCGACAAGGGCCTGCCGATCGTCTGCATCGGCGTTGCCCACCAGCTCACGCCGTTCGTCTTCGTTTCGCACAAGGACGGGGCGGTTCAAAGCGTCGCCGATTTCAAGGGCAAGAAGATCACCACCTGGTTCACCGGCGCCAATCACGTGCTTTCGGCCATGCTGTCGCAGGCCGGCATCGATCCGAAGGAAGCCGATATCCAGCCCCAGCAGGTTTCCGTCACCCCCTTCGTCGATAAGCAGGTCGATGTCGTGACCGCCACCCGCTACAACGAGCTCTACGTCATCAACCAGCGCGTCGGTAAGGAAAACCTCAACCTCTTCGTGCCCGAGGACAGCGGCGTCTCCTTCCCGCGCGATACGCTGATCGTTTCCGAACAGACCGCCGCCGAAAAGCCTGAACTCGTCGAGAAGTTCCTGCGCGCCAGCGTCAAGGGCTGGAAGGAAGCCTTCGCCAACGAGAAGGAAGCGATCGACATCATCATGAAGATCGCCCCTACGCTCGACCGTGCCCAGCAGGAATTCATGCTGTCGGAGATCAAGACGCTGATGACGGCAGGCAAAGCTTCGACCGACGGCATCTTCACGATCGACAAGGCAGCCGTCGGCTCGGCCAACGATCTGCTCGCCAAGTATGGCGTGATCTCCAAGCCCGTCGATCTCGACAGGACGTTCAACGCCTCCTTCATCGACAAGATCCCGGCCGAGGAACGACGCCTGTGACTGGAATGAATGCATCCGCGACAAGCCTGCCCGTCATTACGACGGGCAGGATCTACGCCGCGGTAAAGCCTATCCTGTGGCTGGCCGTAGGGCTGCTGGCGATCGAAGTGATCGTCATGGCCTTCGGCATCCGCCCCTATTATCTACCGCGCCCAAGCGCCATTGCCGTCAACATCATGGCGACACCCGGCGCCTATCTTGCCGGACTGTGGCGGACCTTCCTTGAGACGGCGCTCGGCTTCGTCGCCGGCAGCCTGTTCGGCGTGGCGGTCGCGGTCGTCTTCCATCGCTGGACGGCGCTTCGCGAACTGTTTTTTCCGCTCTTCATCGTCTCGCAGACCATTCCGGTCATTGCCTTCGGTGCCGTGGTCGTGCTCTGGTTCGGCAACACGCTGTTGGCCAAGGCGGTGATCTCCTTCTATGTCAGCTTCCTGCCGGTGACGGTCAACGCCATCCTCGGCTTTTCATCGGTCGATCCGAAGCAGGTTCAACTGATGCGCAGCTTCGGCGCCAGGGACGGACAGATCTTGCGGCGCATTTATCTGCCGGCCGCCTTGCCGCAGATCTTCGTCGCGCTGAAGCTCGCCTCTTCGCTGGCCCTCGTCGGTGCGATCGTGGGCGAATGGTTCGGCGACACGACCGGCCTCGGCGTGCTGCTGCTGCAGGCGATGTACAATGAAAACGTCGTCGGCATTTGGGCAACCATCGTCGTCTCTGCCTGTCTTGGGATGGGGCTCTACGGCGCCGTGTCCTTTGCGGAGCGCCATGTCGTTTTCTGGGGGATCGAGAAATGAGCACTCAACGCACGGACACCCTGCGCCAGATCGGGCGCGGCATCGCGGGCGCGCTGCTCATCGCCGTCATATGGGAACTGTCGGCGCGCGGCTTCAATCTGCCTGCCTATGTGCTTCCGTCGGTCTCCAGCATCCTTTCCGGACTGGTATCGGATGCGGGCAATCTTCTCGATGCCACCGCCTTTACCGCGGGTGAGGCCATCGCCGGATATGTGATCGGCTGCGCCATCGGCATGTCGCTTGCGGTCCTCGTCACCATCATCCCGGCCGCGCGCGGCGTTGTCCTGCCGCTGGCGACCGCCATCAACTCGGTTCCCGTCGTCGCCTATTCGCCACTCGTCTTGCTTTGGTTTGGCATGGGCATGACGTCGAAGGTGGTGATGGTGGCAATCGCTGTGTCCTTCACGATTTTTCTCAGCACCATTGCCGGCCTCGACCGGATCGATCGCAAGACTGTCGATCTCATCCGCTCGTTTGGCGCGGGACAGTTTGCCATCGTTTGGCGGCTGCGCCTCCCGACCGCGCTACCGCTGATTATCGCCGGCATGCGCGTCTCCACCGTGCGCAGCGTTCTGGTGGCCATCGTCACCGAGATGCTCGGCGCTTACGGAGGCCTTGGCTGGGTCATCTATCAGGCGGTGCTGCAGATCGACTTCATCAAGGTCTGGGCAGCCATCATCGTCGCCTCGACGATCAGCCTCGTGTTCTTCGGCGCGATCAGCTTCGTCGAGCGCCGTTACGTCTTCTGGAGATAAGCACAGCATGACACGCAAGATTCACTTCGGCCTGTTTCTTCTCGGGACCGGCAGCCATGTCGCCGGTTGGCGGATGCCTGGAGCAATCGACAGTTTCCAGAATATTGACCAGGTTCGCGCGATCGCGCAGGACGCCGAGCGCGGTCTGTTCGACATGATCTTCATGGGCGACAACCTGCACGCAGATCCAGCCGCCCACCCCTCCTACACGGCGCGGCTCGAGCCGCTCACGCTGCTATCGGCAATTGCCGGTGCGACGAAGCACATCGGGCTCGGTGCCACCGTCTCGACCACCTACAGCGACCCGTTTACGGTCGCCCGCGTCTTTGCGTCACTTGATCATCTCAGCGGCGGTCGTGCGGCCTGGAATGCGGTGACCACGGCAAATCCGACGGCGGCGGCGAATTTCGGCACCATCCATCCCGATCATGCCAAGCGCTACGAGATCGCTGAGGAATTTTTGACGGTTGTGCGTGGTTTATGGGACTGCTGGGCGGATGACGCGATCGCAGCCGATCGTGAAACCGGGCTTTATATCGATCCGGCCAAGGTTCGCTGCCTCGATCATGAGGGCGCGCATTTCAAGGTCAAGGGTCCGCTGAATATCGGTCGCGCGCCGCAGGGACAACCGATCATCCTGCAGGCTGGCGGCTCGGGCCCTGGTCAGGAACTGGCGGCCAAATCGGCGGATGTCGTTTTTTCGGTCACGCAGGATCTCGACGAGGCGCGCAACTTCTACCGGTCCGTCAAGGATCGCCTGCCGAACTACGGACGTACCGAAGACAGCATGGTCGTGCTGCCCGGCGTGATGCCAATCGTCGGCCGCACGGAGCGCGAGGCGCACGACAAGCTCGCAGCGTTGCAGGGCTTCATCAGCGAAACCAATGCCCTGTCGCTGCTGTCAGATCGTTTCGGTATCGACATGAGCGTCTACGACCTCGACGGTCCTGTCCCCATCGATCTGAAACCATCCGACAACTACCACGCCTTCGCCAAGGTCATGCTTGACAAGGCACGCCGCGAGGATATGCGACTGCGGGACGTCTATAACCTCATGGCCGCAGCGCGCGGGCATTGGGTTCTCTGCGGGACGCCCGAACATATCGCCGACACACTCGAGACCTGGTTTACAACTGGGGCCGCCGACGGTTTCAACGTCATGCCGTCGCACTTCCCCGATGGCTTGACCGATTTCGTCGACATGGTCGTGCCGATCCTGCAGCATCGCGGCCTCTATCGTACCGAATATGAGGGCACAACGCTGCGCGATCGGATGGGCTTGAAGCGACCGGAACGGATTTAGGAGCCGGAGATGGGGATCATGGGGCACAATTTCGAGACCGTGGAAAGCACTCTGTTCCGCCACGGCATGTCGCGTCTCGGCGCGGCGGTTAACATCGTAACGACGCGGGCCGTCGACGGGCCTTGCGGCTTTACTGCATCGGCGGTGTGCAGTGTCAGTGATACGCCCGCTACGCTTCTAGCCTGTATCAACAGGACGAATTCCTGTTTTCCTGCCTTTGAAACCGCGCGCTTCTTCTGTGTCAACACGCTCGCCCCGAACCATGAAGCGCTGTCCAACCTTTTCGGCGGCAAGACGGCGATGACCGAGCGCTTCGCAACGGGCAGCTGGGTTGAAGGCAAGACTGGCGCGCCGGTGCTTGAGGACGCTCTTGTCAGTTTCGAATGCGAGCTTGCACATGTGGTCGATCAGGGGACGCACCGAGTATTGTTTGGGCGCGTACTTGGCCTGAGCGCTGGCGGCAATCAGGAGGCGCTTCTTTATTGCGCGAGGAGATACTTGAAGGTAGGCGTTCCAAGCTAATAGAGGCAAGTTTGCTTGATCCAAGCCAGGATGTTGCCTTTCCATGAGGTTCGTCATCTTATGTCTCGGCCATTGTGGTGGGGAGACCTATGGACAGCACGCATCTCTTTGAACTTGTGATCGCAATGTTTGTGGCGATCATCGCGCTTCATTACATTGCACATCGGTTAGGATTGCCTCCATCCGTGGCGCTTCTGGCCGGTGGTGCAATTCTAGCCTTCCTTCCGGGCCTGCCGGCGATCACTGTCGATCCAGAACTTGTGCTGGTCATATTTCTTCCGCCCTTGTTGTTCGACGGTGCTTGGTCAATAGCGGTCGAGCGGCTGCGTCGTCACATGCTCGGCATCGCCTCGCTTGCTATCGGCGCTGTGTTTTTCACCACAGCTGTGATCGCCGTCATCGTTCATTTGTTGATGCCGTCGCTGCCGTGGGCCGCGTGCGCGGCATTGGGTGCAATTGTTTCGCCGCCCGATGCCGTGTCGGCGCGCGCGGTTCTAGAGCGCGTCAAGCTGCCGCGCCGCCTCCAGATACTGCTTGAAGGCGAAAGTCTACTCAACGACGCAAGTGGTCTCGTTCTCTTCCGGTTCGCCGTGGCAACCGTGGCAACCGGGACCTTCAGCGCGTTTGACGCTGTTGGCACATTCACGCTGCTGGCTGCAGGAGGTGTCGCCGTTGGCGTTGTGGTGGGAACGATCTGGGTCAAGCTCATTCGTCGATTGCGAGATGATTACCTGATCATCGCCTCCACGGCATTGCTTTCCTGGGTTGCCTACCTTCTTGGTGAGCAACTTCACGTGTCCGGCGTCATCGCCACCGTCACGACCGGCCTGATCGCGTCCTGGCATCATCACACGGTTTTTTCGGCTGCAACGCGTATGCGCGGAACGTCGTTCTGGACGGTCGTCATTTTCCTGATGGAAGCTGCAGTTTTCATCTTGATCGGCCTGTCTCTGAGGGACGTTATCGAGCGTGGCGGCGGCTTCGGTGCGGTAATTGAATCGATGGCGTTTCCGGCTGTCGTTGTTCTTCTTGCGCTGGTGCTGGCGCGCTTCACGTGGGTGTTTGCCGCCGATCGCATTGTCTGCCTGTGCAACTCGGCTGGGCTTGCAAGGACCCTTCCTCTGGGGTTTGGAGGCGCATCCGTGCTTGGTTGGGCAGGTGTTCGTGGTGTCGTCACGCTGGCGCTCGCGCTGAGTTTGCCAGAAGACTTTCCAGAGCGAGACTTCATCTTGATCACGGCCTTCGTGGTGATCGCAGGCACAGTGCTCATACAGGGCACGACGCTCGGCAGGGTGATTGCCTGGGCGGGTCTGGGGGAGGCGGAAACAGAACGCGCCCCGATGACCATGAGCCAGGCCGAGGCTGCGATGGCGCAGGTGCAGTTCTCGACCGTTCAGGGTCTGGCCTACGATGAGGCCGGCACGTTGATCCATCCGCAATTGCTGAAACGATACGAACACCGCGCAACCGCGATCATCGACTACGCGGCCCGTACGGAAGACTATGCACCGATGTTGCAGGCACATTTCGACGTGGTTCTCGCGGCTGTTGCGGCTGGCCGCCGAGAACTCATTCGTCTTCATCGCGCTGGTGAGATCGATGACGAGACCCTGCGTGAGCTCGAACGCGACCTCGATCTTGAAGAACTGAGCTCGATCTCGGCGAAGGCGTGAGACTAGGATCATCAGGGGTCGCTCATACGCCCCTTGGAACAGGCAGGCTTTGTAAGAGCAGCAAGATTGTTATAGCGTTGACAAGGCGATCATGCGCTCCGATGCCGTGCAAGATCGGGATGATATTATGAAGTTCGAGGGAATGTTTTATGAAGGCTATGTACTACGAAGCGTTCGAACAGACGCCAGAGATCCGGACGCTTCCCGATCCGGAGCCAACCTTCGGTGGCGTGGTGATCAAGGTCGGCGCAACGGGACTATGCCGCAGCGATTGGCACGGCTGGAAGGGGCATGATCCGGATATCCAGCTGCCGCATGTGCCCGGCCATGAACTGGCCGGCAAGGTGGTAGCAACAGGTAAGGGGGTCATGCGTTTCAAGGTCGGCGATCGTGTGACCGTGCCTTTCGTCTCGGGTTGCGGCCATTGCGCGCAATGCCATTCTGGCAACCAGCAGGTCTGCCCCAGCCAGTTCCAGCCCGGCTTCACTCACTGGGGATCGTTCGCCGAGTATGTGGCGATCGACTACGCCGATACCAACCTCGTTATTCTGCCGGCAGACATCGACGATGCGACAGCTGCCAGTCTAGGCTGCCGGTTCGCCACTTCTTTTCGTGCGGTTGCCGATCAGGCACGTACCGGCCCCGGTGACTGGGTAGCGGTGCATGGCTGCGGCGGCGTCGGCCTGTCGGCCATCATGATTGCCACTGCGCTTGGCGCCAACGTCATCGGTATCGACCTGACCGAAGACAAGCTGGCACTCGCTCGAAAATGCGGGGCAGTCGCGACCATCAATGCTGGGAGTGGACAGGATGTGGTGGAGGCCGTGCGTGAGATCACAAAGGGCGGCGCGCATGTCTCGATCGACGCGCTCGGTCATCCGACAACTTGCTTCAACTCGATCAAGAACCTTCGCCGCCGCGGCCGCCATGTGCAGGTCGGTCTGATGATTGGCGAACACGCGACGCCGCAGATCCCGATGGCGCAGGTGATCGGCCATGAGCTGGAGATCTATGGTAGCCACGGCATGCAAGCCTGGCGTTACGACGCCATGCTGGCGATGATCACCTCGGGCAAGATGGAGCCCGGCCAGCTGATCTCGAAACGGATCGGCCTTCAGGAGGCCATTCCTGAGTTGATGACACTGGATAAGGCCGAAACCCCAGGTATTGCAGTCATCACTAGCTTCTAGGCCATCTGTGCTGGCAAGGCAAAAATAACGTCCTAACAATGAGGTATTTGATCTGTGGCAATCGGAGTGAATGTTCCGCTGAACGCGCTATTATCTGTGCGCATAGTCTAAGGGCATTATGAAGTTTCGGCTGCGGATTTTCACGATTAGCAGGTGACTGGCCCTTACTCCGGTGTCATCCGCACGCTTTCGCGCCACTCGTCGTATTCGACCCTGGCGTCGTCATGCAATGGGTAGTAGCGTTGCAGCGAACCGCCTTCCATCAGCTTCAAGCGCGAAAACTCCTCCCAGTCATGGTGCGTCTGTGACTCTTCAATCACCTTTGCGGCCATTGCTACGGGCAGTACGACGACTCCATCATCGTCAGCCACAATGATGTCGCCTGGGATCACGGTGACACCCCCGCAAGCGATCGGGACATTGACCGCGTTTGGGTAGATGCTTGTTTGAACATGATAGTTCGGCGTCCAGCCTCGCAGCCAGAGCGAAAGATCGAGTTTCTCTACGTTTGGCCGATCACGCATGCAACCATCAATCACGATCCCCGAACCGCCGCGGCCCTTGAAATAGGTCGACATCATATCGCCGAAAACGCCGGAACTCATGTCGCCGCGGGCATCGACGACGACAACGTCGCCTTCCTGTACATGGTAGAGGACATGTCTATGTAGCTGCGTCTCCGGATCCGCATACTCGCCTTCGCTAAAGAGATCCGGTCGCTGTGGCAGGAACTGGAGCGTCAACGCCGGACCGACGATCGATTTACCTCGAGCCTGCGAGACGGGGCCGACCATGTGCGGGTTGCGAAATCCCATGTGGCCGAGCGTACCAGCAATAGTCGCCGCACCGATTTCCTTTAGCGCGTCGATCAACTCTTTCGGTGGCCGCTGAATGTCTTGGGTCTTTATCATGATGAACTCCAGTGTTCGGTGATTACCAGTTCGTGACGGAACCGTCGCGCCGCCTGAGATGAGGGGCTTCCCAAAAGCGAAAGCTCTGAGCCGCAATTGCATCCTCATTGACCTCGACTCCGAGGCCGGGAAGGTCGCTTACCGGATACTCGGTTCCGTCGAGCCTTGGTTGCACGGGAAAGAAGTCAGAGTTATCGAACCCTAGTTTGACCTCGGGGGCCCTAGTCTCCAGCCAAGCGAAGTTGGCCACTGCAGCGCCGAAATGAACCGTCGCAGCGGTGCACACAGGACCTAGCGGGTTATGCGGCATAAGGTCTACGTAGTGAGCCTCGCTCCAACCTGCGACTTTCATCGCCTCGGTAAGCCCACCGACATTGCAGACGTCGATGCGGTTGAACTGATGGAGGTCGCTCTCGATGTAAGGTAGGAATTGCCACTTGCTCGCAAATTCCTCGCCGATGGCAAATGGAATGGTGGTCATCTTGCGCAGCGCCTCGTAGGCAGCCGGCGTCTCGTCTCTAATCGGCTCTTCGAGAAAGTCCAGAACGCCGCGCTCGAGCTTGGCGCAGAAGCTTGCCGCTTCAGCCACCGATAGCCTGTGATGGTAGTCGACGCCCAGGACAACGTGGGCGCCCAATGCGTTGCGTGCCTTGTTCAACATCGCAGCGGTTGCGCCAATCGACTCGCGCGGCTCGAAGATGTCTCGATTGCCTTGTCCTGCCGGGAAGAAGCGGATTGCCTGCCAACCCTCAGCGTGCAGTTCGATTGCACGTTCGATCGCAGCATCGCCCTCCGCCTCGTCACCGGTTGAGGCAAAGGTCGGCACCCGGTCTCGCTGTTTGCCCCCCAATAGATCGTAGACTGGGACATCCAGTGCTTTGCCCTTGATGTCGTGCAGCGCAATATCGATCGCGGAAATAGCTGCCTGCAGGACTCGACCGCCCTCGAAATACTGACTTCGATAGAGCTCTTGCCAGATGCGGCCGATCTGCATAGCATCACGGCCGATCAGGAATTCGCGATAATGCTCGACGGCAGCGGCAACTGCTTTTTCGCGCCCGCTCAAGCCGCTCTCGCCCCAGCCAACAATGCCGCCATCAGTCTCGACCTTGACCAGCATCTGGTTGCGTATGCCGACCCACACAGGATATGGCTTTATTGCTGTGATTTTCAGCTTCACCGTCATCGACGCCTCGTATTGCGTTTAGACACCATTTAATCAGCCCTGAGCGCCATTTCGGTTTCGCCATCGAACAGGTGCATCCGCTCCTGATCGAACTCCAGCCAAATCTGCTCATCTGGCGCGACACTGACGGCCGGTGGCACGCTGATATTGACAATGGCACCGGATAAAAATGCCTGTACGAAGGTAACGTCTCCCGTTGGTTCAACAGTGTAAGCCTTGGCAGGCACGCACCCTGGAGCCGCGTTCTTGTGCAGTTTTATCGTCGAGTGACGTGCTCCCAGAACGACCTTCCTGGACGAAGCTTTGGTGACTTTCCTTGCGTTCTCGGGCGAGAGTTCAAGACGCCAACCCTCAGCACTGGTCAACGTAGTGTTCCCATCGACCGTCGATGCCTCAAGCGGCACAAGGCTCATCGCCGGACTGCCGACGAAGCTTGCGACGAACATGTTCACCGGATTTGCAAAAACCTGTGCCGGCGTGTCGTACTGTTGCAGATAGCCGCCGTTCATTACCGCCATTCGGTCGGCCATTGTCACGGCCTCGAGCTGATCATGGGTCACGTAGATAATCGTGGCCTTTAGGTCCTGATGGAAACGCTTGATTTCGGAGCGCATCTGGACACGGAGCTTTGCGTCGAGATTGGAGAGGGGCTCATCCATTAGAAACACAGCCGGGTCGCGGACAAGCGCGCGGCCCAAAGCCACGCGCTGCTGTTGCCCACCGGAAAGTTCGCGTGGCTTGCGCTCAAGTAATTGCGTCATGTCGAGGACGCGCGCCGCCTCTTTGACCTTCCTATCGATCTCGTCCTTGGGCAGTTTGCGCATCTGGAGAGGGAACGCCAGGTTTTTGTAGACCGATTTTTGAGGATAGAGGGCGTAGTTCTGGAACACCATCGCGATGTCGCGGTCCTTGGGGTCGAGGTCATTGACGACCTGGTCGCCGATTAAGATATCGCCCGATGTCACCGAGGTAAGGCCGGCAACTAAGTTAAGCGTCGTGGTTTTGCCGCAGCCTGAAGGGCCGACAAGTGCTACGAACTCGCCATCGTTGACCGTTAGTGAGACACTCTTAACGGCATTGAAGCTGCCGTAATTCTTGATCAGATCTTTCAAGACCACGTGGGCCACAGGCAACTCCCTAGTGCTTGACCGCGCCCTCTGTGAGCGCGCGTACGAAGTATCGTTGCAGAAGCAAGAACAGGACGACGACGGGTACGCTCATCATGAAGCTTGCCGCCATGAGGCCTGGAAAGTCGGTCGTGTTTTCCGAAAAGAAACGCTGGATACCCACCGGTAGCGTCAACTGGTCGTTCTTTGATAGAAAAGTGTATGCGTAGATGTACTCGTTCCACGCGCCGATGAAGGAGTAGATTGCCGTGGCGATGATGCCCGGGGTGGACAGTGGCACCACAATCAGGACAAAGGCCTGAAAACGCGTCGCACCGTCAATGCGTGCTGCTTGTTCAAGCTGAATGGGGATGTTGTCGTAAAACCCCTTCAGAAGCCAGATCGCCAACGGCAAGCCGAAGGTAAGGTAGGTTAGAACGAGGGATCCATGGGTGTTCACCAGTCCGATTGCACGCATGAGGATGAAAAGTGGTACGAGGAAGATGACAGCCGGGAACATGTTACGGAGCAGTACGGCGAAAAACATGAAGTTTCGGCCCGGGAAGGTGAAACGCGAGAACGCGTAGGCTGCTGGGACCGCAACGATGACCGACAGAATTGTCGTTGCGGTGGAGACGAAAAGGCTGTTCCAGAAGAACCGCAGAAAGTCCTGACCGACGCTGTTTTGCGGATCGAGCAGCTTCTGGTAGCTGGCGAGCGTAGGCTGGTCAGGCCACCACTGCGGGGGGAACTGCATCGCGGCGAAGCCGGATTTGATCGACGTGATCAACATCCAGACCATTGGCAGGGCTGTGTAAAGCAGCATGAAAACCAGGAAGATGCGTCCACCCCACCGCCATCCATCTATCCGGTTACGGCGACGGGTCTGCCGCGGTTGCGCGGTTTCTGTGATCGTACTCATTCAGCCTCTCCCTTCTGGTCATTGCTGCTCAGCGCGCGGACGTAGAAGTAGCCAAAGGACATCAAGATCATAAAGAGCAGGACAGAGTATGCCGAGGCCACGCCCCAACGCTGTCGGCCGAAAGCCAGTTCATAGATATGCGTGATCCAAATATGAGATGCATTCGACGGTCCTCCACCTGTCATGATCCAGGGAATGATGAAGGAGTTGAAGTTGGCGACTGCCAAAAGAAGAACTGTTACGGTCGAGACGTTCCTGACGTGTGGAAAAGTGACATGCCAGAAGCGTTGCCACGCGTTGGCCCCATCGACCTTTGCGGCGCGCAGCAGTTGATCGGGAACGGTCTGGAGGCCCGCCATCATCATGATCATAGCGAATGGAAATTCTCGCCAGATATTCACAACGATGAGTGAGGCAAGGACGGTATCGACATTGTCGATGAAATTGGGTGGTCGTTCGGCAAGACCAAGACCCACCAGGACCGCTCCAATGACGCCAAAGTCCGAATGGTAGATCCACTTCCATATATAAGACGCGGCAACCGCGCTGATGACCCATGGGATAATCAGGATCGCGCGTAGGATCGCACGGCCAGCGAAGTCGCGATGGAGCGCCAGCGCACAGGCAAATCCAAGGACAAAGGAGATGAAGGTCGAGCCCACCGTCCAGATAAGCGTGTTCTTGGTGACCGTCCAGAATACCGGACTTTTTAAGATCGCGGTATAATTGTCGATGCCGACGAAGATTTTGTCGCGAAGCTGTAGGCCCGGGGGCGTGTTGAAGAACGACAGTTCGATCGTGTAGTAGATCGGGTACGCAATGACGATAAGCATGACAGCGATGGACGGTAGCACGTACGCATAGTCAAAGCGGTGATCCCATATCCTGCGCAGGAGAGTTGAGGTGCCCTTCCGTGGGACCAGGGGCACGTCGGCCTTTCCGATTGAAGTCGTCACTGTTCGAAGCCCTTCATCCGTGGAAAAGAGATCGGCTGCCGATTGTGCGGCAGCCGGTCAGTTTGTCGGACTTCGACTAGAGGCCACCGTCCATCAGTTCCTTGACCTTCTTGGCAGCATCATCTGCCGCTTGATCGACCGTCATGGCTCCAGTCAATGCGTTCTGAAGCATGTCCGGGACGATAATGTTCATGATCTCGGGTGACTGCGGCAGCGCTGGAAACGGAATGCCGTAAGGCAGCATCGAGGTGGTTACGTCGAGGAACTTGATCTTTTCCAGACGATCTTTCATCCACTTAGTCTTAAAGCCGTTCAGGTTTCCGGGGTTCGATCCCACATACGCCAGTTTCAACGACCACTCTGGACTTGCCCACATGCATGCGATGGCCTTGGCTGCGGGCTCGTCCACCTTACCGCCCTCTACATATTCGGGCTTGAGGATATGGATGTTTGAGCCGCCGAAGACGACGGCTCGCTTACCGTCGGGGCCTGTCGGAATGAGGCCGTAACGCATGTTGTCGATGACAGTCTGCGCTTTTTCCTTGTCGGTTGCCGTCGCCTTCTTCTGAAGGTCGAGCATGACGTCATAGTCCGACGGATGCGAAACCATCATGCCGAGCTGGCCAGCCAAAAAGAGTGGCTGATTATCGGCCTGCTGGTTGGTGAGGGCCGAAACGGGAACCGACTTGTCGCGCACGTACATGTCATAGGATGCCTGCAGTGCTGCCTTGCTCTGGGGGCTGGCGAGCTCGACTTCCTTGTACGTTGGATCAGGAGAGGTTTCGTCGAAGACGCTCCCGCCATATGCCCAAAGCTGCGGCATAAAGCGATAGGGCGTGTTGCCGGCGTTTTTTCTGGCAACCAGCCCGTAACCGGAAACGCCGAGCTTATCGTGGATTTGCTTGGAATAGTTGACAACGTCATTCCAGGTTGCAGGGGCCTTGTCCGGGTCGAGACCCGCACGCTTGAAGATATCGGCATTCCAGATGAACGCCATTGTTTCGTTGTTTGTCGGAATGCCATAGGAGACGCCATCCCAAGTCACGGCCTTCATTGCGCCCGGCCAGAAATCCTGGGTGGAATAGCCGATATCCTCAGGTTTCAGAGGCTGAAGATAACCCTTGGAAGCAAACTCGACGCCGCCGAGAATTTGCAGGCGAACGGCCATCGGGGCCGCATTACCAAGGAGCGCGGTGCGGAACTTGTCGAGAAGATCGTTGTAGGTAAGGCCTTGTTCCTCGAGCTGGATATTCGGGTAGGTCTTGCGAAATGTCGCGAAGAACTCCTTGTAATACTCCCGAAGCGAATCTGGGTCGCCCTCGAAGATGCCCTGGTACCAAAACGTCAGGCGTCCTTTGTAGTCGAGCGGCGTTACCTTGTTGCATTCTGCAGCAGTATCGAAATCCTGAGTGCCTGCAATAGAACGCACGTATTCCGGTGACCACTTGCTTAGGTCCACCGATGCTCCCATTGCCGACGTAGACATAAGTGATACAAGCAGGGCAGTCGAGACCGTGCCGTGCAGGATGGCACCGCCGAGTGAAATCCTCGTCATAGGTATCCTCCAAGTTCTCCCAAGCCGCTCTGCCCATGGCGAACGGTCCTCATCCGCTGGGCCGACCTCCTCAAGTCAGTGTATCCCCTCGGGCAGATCGCACGTTTTCAGATCAAGGAATGTCTGTCAATCTGCAAAATCGTACATTGTTTGCGGCAGATTTGCATGATAGTCGAGTATTTAGAGTACTGATGGGGAGTGTATTGACCGAGACTGCTGACTTCAGAGCTAGGCCACCCGAAGGCATTGACGCCGATGGAGCATCAAGCGAGGGGGCCTCTCTCTACAAACTGATACGAGACGACATCATCGAGGGTCGGCTAGTAGCGAACGAGCGGCTGGTCGTAACCGATCTTGCCCGACGCCATGGGACCTCAACCAACCCTGTTCGCGAGGCCCTGCAGCTGCTGCGCGGAGAAGGCTTTGTCACCTTCGTACCTAATCGCGGCGCTCGCGTGCGGCCAATCGATCAGGATTTCGTTCGAGACATTTACGAGATTGGGGTGCTGATAGAGCCGGCACTGACGCGATGGTTCGTAACGATGGCGACGGTGGAGGACATCGCCGAGCTCGAACGCATTCAGGCGCTTATTGAAGAGAACAACTTTGCCGACACTTTCAAGCACAGCGAACTCGATACCGCTTTCCATACGGTGATGTACCAGAAGCACTATAACCGGCATGCCGCGGAACTATGGTGGAAACACCGTGAGGTGCTTCGAGCCGTCGGTCGGCGCTTCAATTTCACGCTTGCCCGCCGCGCTGCCATTCTGACCGAGCATCGGGAGCTTATCGCGCATGTAAAATTGGGCGAAGCAGACGCGGCGGCTGAGCTTATCGCTCGCCATGTCGAAGGCTCAGGTCGACATCTCCTGGAACACATGCGAGCCCGTATCGCGGCCCGCGCGGGATAGACAGGGCCGACCAGAACTCATTTCCATCCGAATAGCCCATCCGACATAATCGAAGGTAGCTCAGATGAAAATTACCGGTGTACGGCCTTGGCTCATAGAATCCGATGCGTCTTATTGGGGAGAGTTTCTGTTCGTTGAGGTCACGACCGACGAGGGATTGAGCGGTTGGGGGGAGATCACCACGACGACCAAGCTCGCCAATCGCGCTCTTTGCACCATCCTGCGTCAGATCGGACAGACGCTCAGGGGAGAGGATCCCGCACGCATCGAGTATCTCTGGCACAAGATATTTCGCAGCTTCACCTATATGGGAAGCCGCGGTGCCGCGGTCGAATGCGTAAGCGCGATCGACATCGCACTTTGGGATATCCGAGGAAAGGCTCTGTGCAAGCCGATCTATGAACTGCTCGGCGGCCCTGTGCGCGACGAGATCGCGCTATATACCCATCCCGATCAGACGAAGTTCACCAGCAAAGAGGCTATTGTCCGCGAGATCCGAGGCATCGTTGATTCCGGTCATACTGGACTGAAGTTCGACCCCTTTCCCCAACAAGGCCGCGTTACCGATGGATATGCGCGAGAACAGCGAGATGGTTATCTCGATGGCGCAATGTCGCGAAGGGATGAGCGGGAAGCTGCTGAACTCACGGCACTCATCCGTGAGACGGTCGGCCCCGATGTCGATGTTCTCATCGATGCTCATGGCCGTTTCGATGTTCCAACCGCAATTCGCCTCTGCCGAAGCCTCGAGGAGGCAGGACAGATTGACTGGTTCGAGGAGCCTTGCCCACCAGAAAGCCTTAAAGCCCTTCAGCAGGTCCGCGAGAAAGTAAGCGCTGCCATCTCCTGGGGCGAGCGTGGTCACACGAAATGGGACTTCGTCCCCGTACTCGAAAACAAGCTTGCAGACTATATCATGCCGGATGTCACCTGGACCGGCGGCATTACCGAACTCAAGAAGATCTCTGCGCTCTGCGAAGCTTATTACATTCCGGTCTCGCCGCATGACGCAGCTGGCCCGATCAATGTGGTTGCCGGCGCACAGGTGATGATGACCGTACCGAACTTCTACAAACTAGAAACCTCTGAATGGAACCTCGGAAAATATGATCATCTCATCGACCGCCCACTCGAAGTCTCAAACGGCCACCTGAAACTTAGCACAAAGCCTGGGCTCGGCGTCGAGATGAACCGCGACTACCTTCAACATCACGAGATTGCATTGGACTGACCAACGTTTCCCGCGGTGTTGACCATCGGGCGACCAGTCTGCCGATCAGAACGAGGATCATATCATGCGAGAGGCATATGAAGCCGAAGCAGCGCTCAATCGTGTTAACTCAAATTCCAAACCTTCCGAACTGCGTATCACCGATATGCGTGTCGCAGAAATTGTCGGCGCGCCATTCAGTTCTGCGCTCCTGAAGATCTATACCAACCAGGGGATCGTCGGCCTGGGGGAGGTGCGAGACGGTGCCAGTGCGACTTACGCCTTGATGTTGAAGAGCCGATTGCTGGGAGAAAACCCCTGCGACATCGACCGCCTTTTTCGTCGCATCAAGCAGTTTGGCGGGCATGGACGGCAGGGTGGCGGTGTTTCGGCCGTGGAGATTGCCTTGTGGGATCTTGCTGGCAAAGCTTATGGCGTGCCGATTTACCAGATGCTTGGCGGCAAGTTCCGAGAAAAGATCCGTGTCTACTGCGATACGGATGCGACCGTTCCAAGCGGCACGGAGACCGGCAAGCGTCTGAAGCAGCGCATGGACCTTGGTTTTACGTTCCTTAAAATGGACCTGGGGCTTATGCAGATCGCAGATGTGCCAGGAGCGGTGGTATTTCCCGCAGGATCACTTGAAGGCTATCGCAACGATCCAACCCGCGGTCCGCTGAAAACGATCGACGAGCGGCGCATGCGCAATGCGTCCTACGATCTCCATAATGTCCAGCATCCGTTCACCGGGCTCCACTTCACCGACAAGGGCCTCGATCTTCTCGAGCAATATATTGCCGAGGTCCGTGAAGTGATTGGAATGGACGTGCCGCTGGCGATTGACCACATCGGCCATATCTCGATGCAAAATGGCATTCGCCTCGCGCGGCGCATCGAGAAATACGTCCCGGCCTGGCTTGAGGATGTTATCCCATGGCAATTTTCTAAGCAGTATCGACAGTTGCAGGATGCGACCACCGTGCCGATTTGCACGGGCGAGGATATTTATCTGAAAGAGGGCTTTGAGCCTCTGCTGAGAAGCGGCGGGGTTTCAGTCATCCACCCTGACCTCCTCACTAGTGGGGGAATTCTCGAGACCAAGAAAATTGGCGACATGGCGCAAGATCACGGTGTTGCAATGGCGATCCACATGGCCGAGAGCCCGATCGCAGCGATGGCGGCTGCGCATGTTGCGACAGCGACTGAGAATTTCATGGCGCTTGAGTACCACTCCGCCGACGTTGACTGGTGGGACGATATTGTCGCCGGGCTTCCCAAGCCACTGGTAAAGGATGGCTTCATCACGGTAACGGACAAGCCGGGCCTGGGAATAGATGATGTCGTCGACGAGGTGATATCGCGCCATTTGCAGCCGGGCGTTTCCGGCATCTGGGAGCCGACTGACCGCTGGGATGACGAGTATTCCTGGGACCGCACCTGGAGCTGAAGCAGGAGCAGAGAGGAAAGAAGATGAAGATCACCGATCTACGCTGTGCCGTTATCGGCAGACATCCAATCGTGCGTATTGTTACCGACGAAGGTCTCTACGGACTGGGTGAAGTCGAATTCACCAAGTCTTATCTCAAGCCATGGGTTCTGCATTTTCGCGACGCGCTTGTCGGTGAGGACCCGACCGATGTCGAGCGCGTGATGCTCAAAATCCGCCAGCGCGGCTCGTTTAAACCCTATGGTGCGGCGGTCAGCGCGATCGAACACGCGCTATGGGACATTGCCGGCAAAGCCGCCGGCGTTCCAGTTTACAAACTGCTTGGCGGCAAGGTGCGAGATAAGGTGCGGGTCTATAATGGCTCGATCCGACGCAAACGGACAGGCGACCGACCGGAAGACTACGCAGCCGACGTCAAGTGGATGATAGAGCAGCCGCAAAACTTCTTCATGGTCAAGCAGGGCATTTCCTTTCACTCGAACATGAAGGATACGATCGACGACTTTCATTATGGCGTCACGCAGAAAAAGGCAGGCTACCACGGCGCCATGGATCAAGGCGTGATTAGCGAGCGCGGTTTCAATCACATGCTCGACTGCGTCATCGCAATGAAGGAAGTTCTCGGCGACAAGGTTAGCCTCGCGCTCGATTGCGGACCGGGATGGATGTTGCCGGACGCGATCAAGTTCGCTCGAGCGGTCGAAAAGTACAATCTGATGTGGCTCGAGGACATGCTGACCGGCGACTACGTGCCTTGGGTCAACCCTCAAGCATACCGGGAACTGACGACCTCCACCTCGACCCCCATCCACACCGGGGAGCAAATCTATCTGCGTCACAACTTCAAAGAGTTGATCGAAACCCAGGCAGTGCGCGTAATCGGACCCGATCCCGCTGATATCGGCGGTATTGCAGAGCTCAAGTGGGTCGCTGAACACGCTTATATGCATTCGATTTTGATGGCGCCTCACGGCACCGCGAACGGTCTGCTAGGCCTTGGCGCCTTGATCAATGTCTGTGCGACGCTGCCCGCAAATTACGTGGCTTTTGAATACCCATCGGCATCCGACCCGTGGTGGGAGGATCTGGTGATCGGGTTGCCGGCGCAGATCGTCAAAGACAGCATGGTCGACGTCCTCGAAGCACCAGGCCTCGGCGTCGACATCGATGCAGAAGCGGCGAGGAAATACCTCGCGGAAGAAGACGCCGATTTCTTTGGTTAGAGCCTTTGACCGGGCCTCGCTCGCAAGCAAGCTGATGTCGCCAATCGAGGAGCGTCGCTCTTCCCCGCAGCCATCATCTTTGGGCTTGCGGTCGAGGTGCCGTCGCGTAGCGGTCGCCGCGAGGCGTTATCGTCGAGAACACGTTATCGATCTTGTCCATCTCCTCCTGGGAAAATTCAATCGCTGCCGCCGCGACATTTTCCTCAAGGCGGTGGATCTTCGTCGTTCCTGGAATTGGAACGATCCACGGCTTGCGAGCCAGAAGCCACGCGATCGCGATCTGTGCGGCGGTGGAATTTTTCTCTTTCGCGACTGATTGAATCGCATCGATGATAGGCTGGTTTGCCGCGCGGTTTGCGGGCGCAAGATACGGATTGGTCTTGCGTTGATCGTTCGGAGCATCGAAGTTCGTGCTCTCACCCATCGTTCCCGAAAGAAAGCCGCGCCCAAGTGGGCTGTATGAAACAAACCCGATGCTCAGTTCCTCCACTGTCGATAGAACACTGTCCTCGGGCTTTCGCCACCATAGTGAGTATTCGCTTTGCAGTACTGCGACCGACTGCACGGCGTGTGCGAGCCGGATTGACTGGTCATCCGCTTCCGAAAGGCCAAAATGCAAAACCTTGCCTTCCTCAATTAGGTCGCGAACCGCTCCGGCTACGTCAGGCATCGGTACATCCGGATCAACGCGGTGCTGATAAAGAATGTCGATCCTGTCGGTCTTCAACCTAAACAGAGAGGCCTCGACCATTCGGCGAATACTTTGCGGGCGACTGTCGAGGCCATTACCGGGACGGCCGTCCCTAAAGCCAAACTTGGTCGCAATCACAACGTCGTCGCGAATTGGTTCGAGTGCTTCTCCCACGATCCCCTCGTTCGTGTAAGGACCATAGATCTCGGCCGTGTCGAAAAGCGTGATGCCACAATCGAATGCGGCTCTGAGAAGAGAAACCGCGTCTTCGTTGTTCAAGGCGGGTCCGCGATGGTGATTTAACCCCATGCAGCCGAGGCCGATCGCGGAAACTTCTGGACCGGATCCTCCGAGTTTGCGCTTCTGCAACATTCTCTCCCATCAACCGGAGACACGCTTAGCCCTCTCTGGCGGGGCATCCAACGAGTCCTATTCGACTATCCCAGCAAGGACATAGTCCGCGACCAGGAAATGGCAATCATCGACCTCGTTTACTGACAGCTTTCCTCGATCAGGCACTTCCTGCGACTATCTCCGGGAGGCTCTGCAAGGTTCAAGCATTGTGTTCTAAGCGGCGCGCGCAATCCCGTCTTCAAAGCAGAGCCAGCGCAACGATAAGGGACGGCACCATCACCACGATCCCGATTTTCAGGAATGACAGCGCGCTCACATGGATCCCCTCGCGCCTGAGAGCCGCTAGCCACAAAATTGTCGCCAAGGATCCCGTTACCGAAAGGTTCGGTCCAAGATCAACGCCGATAAGCACTGCACCTGCCACCCGATCAGAAACCTGCGCCAGGCCGACGGCACTACCCGCGAACAGCCCCGCGGGAAGGTTGTTGACGACATTCGATAAAAACGCCACGCCAACTCCTGCGAATGCAATCGCACGTGCTTCGGAATGAGCACTCAGAGATCGTAGCTCTTGCGCGAGCAGTGCTGTTGCCCCCGTCTGGTTGATAGCCTCAACGACAACAAAAAGACCCGCGACCAGCGGTATAACGCTCCAGCTAATTTCACGGATGATGTGAAGTGGATTTTGCCGGACAACGGAAAGAACAATCAGCGTTGTGATTGTGCCCGCAATGAAGGTGGGCATGCCCAAGTCCAGATGTGCGGCGGACGCCACAAGAAGGATGATGGCGGTAATGACCAACCCTGCGCCGGCGACGCGAGCCGGGAGCGAAAGATCTGGGCGGGGAACGTCGATGGCCAACGTCTCGCAAGCCAGTGTCTTACGCTGCGTCAGGTAAAGCGCCACAAATGTGGTGACGATCGCTCCGATCGAAGGCGCGAGGAACGTTGTCATCCAACGTTCGAGCGACGGCATCTCGCCGCCGGCGAAAATAACCAGGTTCGCCGGGTTGGCGATCGGCAATACGAAGCTGGCGGCGTTGGCGATAAACGCGCAGATCAGGAGATAGGGAAGTGGGTTGTTGACCTTGGCTGCACGGCAGGCGGCATAGACGGCTGGCGTCAACACCACGGCCGTGGCGTCGTTGGACAATAACGCTGTGACGATTGCGCCAACGACATAGATTAGGAGAAATAGCCTTTTTGGCGAGCCTTTGGCATAAGACGTGGCGATTGCCGCAACCCAATCGAAAAGGCCCTCCTTGCGGGCAAGTTCTGATAGCAGCATCATGCCGATCAGAAACAGATACACGTCTGTCCCCTTCGTGACGCCCGTCCAGACCTGGCCAGGATTTAGGATGCCAAGGCCAAGGATCGAGGCCGCACCTGCGACCGCCCATAACGCCTCGGGAAGCCGGAAAGGGCGCACGACGACACCAGTTGCCGTCGCGGCCGCGATTGCAAACGTATAGACTGATGGGTTCATCTTGTTTCCGATTGGAATTTCAGGCCGCTTGCTGGCCGGCTGTCTGGACGGGGTGGGGCTTGTTCGATCGGCGCAGGCCGTCAAGCAGGAGGTAAATGACCGGGGTCGTATAAAGGGTAAGCAGTTGGCTGACCAGCAGGCCGCCGACAATTGCGTATCCGAGCGGTTGCCTCAGTTCAGACCCTGCTCCATGTCCAATGGCAAGCGGCAGCCCCCCAAGCAGTGCCGCCATTGTAGTCATGAGGATCGGTCTAAAACGCATCTGAGCTGCTTGGACAATTGCCCCTCGTCGAAAGATATGTCGACGACCTGGCCGTCGATGCGTGGCCTGACCGTAACGGATTGCAGCGGCGCGACCGTGCCGATGCCATTAATCACGCGATCGAGTACCGCCTTGCGCGCTATGACGGCGGTCACCGGTATCGCTGGCGGTTCATTGGCCAATAGCGGCCCAGCGGTGACAACCAAAATGCTGGCACTCACCAGCGCACAGACAAGCTTACCCGTTGCAAGCGGTTTAACCAGTGGTTTGATCATGCCCGCTACTCCGTGAAAGTCGCCGAATAACGCGCATCGGCGAATTTGGTTTCACTGGTGAGCGCTACTCCTTTAGGCTGGCAATCGACGATGCAATTTGCGTTGTGCATCGCGCATTGGTCCACACCTGCCATTAGACTGGGGTGTGGGCGCAGATCGCCGGTTGTGCCATCGTGGTCAGCTGTGTAGCTCTCGTCTTCGTCACTCGCAGGCCCTGTCTCGATCAGAGCGCGTCCAGCTTCGTCCTGGATGATGAGCCTATTGCGAGGCATCTCACCTATTATGTTGCTGATCATCACTATGCCACGGCCATATCTGAGGCTGGAAATCGACGTCGCGGCCAAAAGCGCAAGCGCTATGTAGGTGCGCTTGGATTTTTGTGCTGCTGCGCGACCGGTTGCATCCATTGCAAGGAGCGGAAAAGCTGCGATGCCGTATTCGCAGAGATGAGTGGCGGCTCCCGCCGTTTTTTCCTTCCTTAATATCCTCGATGCGGGTGTATAGGTGGGGGCCTGTTCGAGCGACATTGCTCTTCCCGTGTGTTATGAACCCAAGACGATCACATGCGTGGTTCGACTGGGCCTGAACGTGGCGGTTCAGTTTCGGTTAAGCAAAGCCGGCCCCGTACCAGTCGAAGCCTAACCTGCATTAGGATTGGAAAAATGCGAGTAATCTTCTTCAGCCGACGTCGGTCTTTCGGGTGGCGCTGGTGCAAGACGGCGATCCGAGAGGTTCGCGGGCATTTCTATTGAGGACGTCGATATCCTGCGTTGAGATGCTCGGAGGATCGCAAGAGATGCAACGAAGCGGGCATACAGGGGCGCTCATGACGCAAAGCGCGGTCGGAACCGGTCTGATTTCGATCTACAGCTCCACTCTGACCGGCTGTCATTGTGGCAGAGGAGTTTCAGGAAGGCGTCGCACACGCGTGTTCGATCGCGTTCACATCGCGGCGAACATTGCCGGTAGAGCAGCCAGTGGATCTTGATGGTGACATCATGAACTTAATGCGGTCTCGAGGCATTTCTCCGCCGACATGGCGCCTACCGTATATCATATTGCGTTGCTAAACGAGATCGTTGAGGTCTATGGCGTGACTGCGGCAGCTGTGGCTGTCGCTTGGATCGCTTGCCATTTCGCTAACGTCGCCGAGTGGACCGCTATCGCGGCCAAGGCTGCGGGATACGTCGTCCCGTAGAGAGGCGGGCGACTAACCACGAGAGATCGTTAGAGCGTAAATTGGTTTATAACGAAGTCTGGATGGGCGGACAGGGTTCCCGATAGCGCGGCTAGATCGTTTTCGGTCATCTCAGCCAAAATGCCCGTTCGGACTAGTGCTGAAGGTATACTTGCCATCTGTGCGCCGAGAATGTCGTGTTCCAAGCTATCGCCAATACACAAGACACCGCTGCGATCGGTAACACCTGCGACACGCAAGGCATGATCGTAAATCTCCGGATATGGTTTGCCAAGCCAACGCACGTCGCCACCAAGTTCCTCGTAGAGCTTTGCAATGCTTCCGGCTCCCGGTGCGATCCGTCCTCCATTCAGTTTGTGGATGTCGGGATTTGTGCAGTAGCAGGGTATCTGTCGTTCAGCAGCGGGACGAAGAATTGTTCGGTATTCATCCATCGAGATACGCTCTGCTTCACTACCCGAAATGATAACGACGTCGGCATCGCGAGCGGTGTCTGAAGACACCAGGCCTAGACGGTCAGCCAGATTGCTATCTCCGCCGCTCGAAACAGTGAAGCAGCGTGCGGATTTCGTCACAGGCGAATTAGCGCGCGAGAGAAGCTCAAACGCGACATCGCCAGACGTGACGAAGTGCTCGAAGCTGTTCGCCGCAAAACCAAGTTTAATAAGGCGCTCGGAATTGTAGTCGCCGCTTCGACCTGAATTAGAAAGGATT
Organism: Hyphomicrobiales bacterium; assembly: GCA_900467745.1. GTDB lineage: Bacteria > Pseudomonadota > Alphaproteobacteria > Rhizobiales > Rhizobiaceae > Rhizobium. The sequence continues at coordinate 33,403 of UBQW01000028.1, read as the reverse complement.
ATGATCCGCTTTCCATGTGATGCCAGTGTCGACAATGCGGAGACGGCGCCTTCGTATGGTCCGACGTCGTCGCGAAGTACGCCGAATTGATCAACGAAGAACACATCATAAGCCTGCGCCAACGCTGCGAGGTCGGTGCGAGACGGGCTAAACATGCTCACCTCTATTAGCTAGAACAAGTGCGGCGGCTCCGACAGCCGCCTCAACGGAAATCGCGGGCAATGGCTCGATCCCCATTGCGCGGGCTCTCATGGCACTCCAAACCGGATTTCGTGCGCCGCCTCCCACCGTGCGTAGGCTGGTCAACGTCGGGGAACCCAGTTCACGCAAGCGATCGTAACCCAGGCGCTCGATATCCGTCATTCCCTCGAGCAGCGCTTGAAGGAAAGCGGCATCATCGGCAGGCCGGGGCTCGAGCCTTGGTAAATAGTGGGGATCGTTTATCGGAAAGCGCTCGCCTGGCCTAAGAAGCGGGTAGAGACCTAAACCCAGTGGCTGGCCGGGATTGATTGTGCCTGTCAGGTCTGCCAGGCGCTCATCGCCGATCAACGCACGCAAGACGTTCCCGCCGCTGTTTGATGCGCCGCCGACCAGCCAAAAGTCGCCCACCCGGTGTGAGTAGACCCCGTACGCCGGTGCATTGATCGGTCGATCGGATGCCAACTTCAGCACGATCGTCGAGCCAAGCGCCGTGACAGCGTCACCAACGGCGGATGCTCCAGTGGCCAGAAACGATGCGCATCCGTCAGTAGTACCTGCGTGATACCAAGCAGTTTCGGGAACACCTAGTTGACGGAGATATCCTGATACTCGGGCAACTCTCGTGCCCGCCCGGTAAACTTGAGGCAGTCTCGTGGTGTCCATGCCGGCCGCTTCGATCCAGGTTGGCCAGTCCTGCGAGTCGAGGTCGAAGCCTGACTTGAGCGCGTTGTTTTCATCGCTGATCCGCCCGGGGCATCCCAGCTTCATGAGGATCCAATCCGCCTGGTGTACCACGGCGTCAACGTCTCGCTCGCGCGATAGGAAAATGGCGCGGGCCAAGCCGGAATTTGCGCCGATCGCCGTTGCGCCGGGAGGAGCGTGTTTTGAGATGCGGTTGACGATCTCGCCGTCAGGGCACGGCTCATTGTACATGAGCACCGATCCTGTAGCCTCGTTCGAAGCGTCCAACGAAAGAACAGAGCCGGATGTCCCGTCAACGGCGATACCCTTGACGGCACTGAGATTTGTTCCCGCAGCGAGGTGCTCGATCGCCTCTTTCACCCTAAGCCACCAGGCAGCCGGTTGCCGCAGTTCTTCATCGGATCTGAATGGCGCTGCGGCGAACGCCACAGAGTTACCATCGGCGTCTACCGCAGCGGCACGAGCGCCAGATGTTCCGATATCGATTCCGATGGCGGCGGCGGGTCCGGAATTCGCTGTCACGCTCTCTGCCTCGCCGATCCACGATCTAGCGCCTGTCGATATTGCTCGGCTTCCCAGTTGGTCAGCTCGTATTCATCGCTTTCGGACAGGTAGACCACATTGCTTTCACTGGGGATGCGGCCAACCACCTCGGCCAAGCAGCGTGCCATCACTTCACCGCCAGCGGTCAATGAGCTCGACAATAGAACGCCTTTGTCTGGGACAATCAACATCTTCGGCACGTCTCGGCCCTCGTTGTGCAAGGCAGCTTGGAAATCTGCCGCGCTTTGGCCGTCCTGCAGCACGCCGATCTCGGTTCCGAGGAAGATCACATGGTCGGGATACAGGGATCCCCCCAAGGCGATTGCCCGGTTGACCTCGGACAATGCGACCGCATGACTGTCGTGGTCTCGCGCAGGATGGAATCCGGATCCTTCGGCAATAGCGTCGAGTGTCGCGAGATCGGGGCTGATCGTCTCGCGTGTGACCCCAGCCAGTGCTTTCGTAACGCGTTCAATCCTGTCCGCAACCTCCTCGAGGGTGTCACCACATACGATGATCCCGTGATTGAACAGAATCAAGACATCCGGTCGAGACGCAGCCGCCTTTTCGATTTCCTTCGCCAACGGGGTTCCGGGGCGTCGGTAGGGGATGGTCACCCATGTGAGGTCCGCAACGGTCCGCATCCGATGCGCTAACTCAATGTCGCGGTTCTCAAGAACTGCGAGTGCGATGGCATTGACACAGTGATAGTGCGCAACGACGGGGTTTTTGATCGCTGCGTGGAAGCTTGTCTCGATGGAAGGCCTGAGCCCGCTTGAGTTCAGTTCGCTTACTATGAAATCTGTTGATTTTTCCGCGCGGGGGTCTCCGTCGCGTAATGCAGAGACGAGTGGGTCCACAACCACTGGAACCATAATGTCCTCGGCCTCGGCTTTGGCGAGCCAAGTGCCAGAAGCCTTCACCCACATGACACCATCATCTTTGATCGACGTGTTTCCACCAGCGCCTTGGGTCTTCAGGATGTCGCTTCCGATCTCGCTGGAAAGCCGGAGGAACTCCTTGAACACGTTCGTTTCCCTTAGGTCTGGTCGATCCATGAATGCTTCCTCCTGACGATTGTCGCCCAGTGATGAGCGAACTCTGGCTCAACCATATAAATGTGATCGAATATCGTCAACGGTGAAGATTTTACATCTTTGTATGTTGCGATTGCTGATTGTGTGTGATTATAGTTCGTCAAAGACGTAGGGAGAAACGTCAGTGGAGGCATATAGTTGAACGATTCCGATCGCCATCGCCTGATCACGGAGATGCTTCAAGAGAGGCCGTTCGCATCTGTGCGCGACCTTCAGGAGCGGCTCGGTGTTTCTCCAGCAACGATCCGACGTGACATCGACAAACTCGATGAAATAGGCGTCGCCCGAAAAGTATACGGTGGTATCTCCGCGAACGAGTCGGCTGCTTCTGGTCGCCTGTCAGCGCGGCCATACGATGAGAACCGCGACATCGCGGTTGATGCCAAGCGCGCTATTGCCGAGAAAGCTGCGAGCCTGGTGCGGGACGGAGACTCGATCATCGTTCACGCGGGCTCAACATGCTACCAGTTGGGACTGCAGTTGGCCCGGCGCAATGTCCGCCTCTATACTAATTCCATGCCGCTTGCTGCCTATCTAGGTGAGCACGGCACTTGCAGCCTGATCCTGGCTGGCGGCGTTCTATATAGAGAGCCTGGTATCATCCACGATGCGTCGGCCGGCGCGCCGGACTTCTTCGCCTCCCGCTTCTTCCTCGGCACGCAGGGTATTAGCGGCGAAGGGCTTTTAGAGTCGCATCCGCTTTTGACCAAGGCGATCGGTGAACTGAGCAGTTGCGCGGACGAGATCGTCTTGCTGGCGGATAGCCGGAAGCTTTCCATTCAGCCTCGCAACCTTGTCCTGCCGCTTTCACGTATTGGGACGATCGTCACCGATGACGGCTTGTCGGATGCCGGCGCGAAAATGCTCGAAGACGCGGGGATCACGATCATGATCGCAGCGGTCGGGGGGCAGGGATGACCTCTGGAACCGCTGTTGCTGTCTTCGATCTGGGTAAGACGAACTCGAAGCTGTTCGTGTTCGGCGCGGATGGAACGATACTTGCACAATCCAGGACAAAGCCGGGCTGGAGCGAGCGCGACGGGATTCGTGTGCTCGATGATGAAGCGCTCTTTGAATGGATGACGAACGCATTGCTGCGCGCTGTTGACGATCACGCGGTCGGGCACGTCATGTTTTCCGGACATGGGTGTACCTTTGCGCTCGTCCACGATGACCATCTGACGCATCCGATCCTCGACTATGAGCAAGAGCCGCCGGAGATGCTTACGCAGCGCATCGACATGTTGGCTCCAGCTTTCAGTGAGACCTATTCGCCCAAACTCCCCCTCGGGTTCAACTACGGCCGGCACATTCTCTGGTTGGAGGCGGCCAAACCGGAAAGCCTGGGGAGAGCCGAAGCGATCCTGGCATATCCGCAATACTGGTCCTGGAAATTTTCCGGCAGCAAGGTGTCGGAAGTCTCCTACATTGGTTGCCACTCTCATCTCTGGGCACCTCTGAACGAAGACTTTAGTAGCTTGGTAGATCGTCAGGGCTGGCGAGAGAAGATGCCGGCGTTTGTACGCGCGGGTGCCGCTATCGGAAATTGGCGAAGCCCGCTCCAAGGTGATAACCGCGCCGAAGTCCAAGTCCATAATGGCGTCCACGACAGCAATTCGGCGCTTTACTATTATCGCTCGGTCGGGTTCGACGACTTCACGCTCGTGTCAACCGGTACATGGGTCGTCATCTTCAATGCGGCTTGCCCGTTGGATGCCCTCGATGAGCATCGTGACATGCTGGCCAATGTTACCGTCGATGGACAAGCTGCCCCGACAATCCGTTTCATGGGCGGAAGAGAGTACGAGCTTGCGAGCGGCGGTTGGAATAAGCCCGTTAGTGTTGATGCACTGTCGCAAGTGATCGCAAAGGGCGTCTTCGGTCTGCCGTCCTTTGCCCCAGGTGGTCCGATGCAGGGGTTCAACGGCCGCTTCGTAGGGCCGCTTGTCGAGGGTGAGGAGCGGGCAGCTGCTGCACTTCTCTACGTCACCTTGATGACAGACTTGTGCCTCGATCTGATAAGGTCGGAAAATTCGATCGTCATTGACGGCGGCCTGGTGAAAACAGGTTTGTTTGCCGAGCTTCTCGCTGAGCTCCGTCCCTCGCAGGACATTTACTCAAGCGCGACCGCTGAGGGAAGCGCATTCGGGGCGGCTGCGCTCGTCTTCGAAACCGTCGGGCAATCTCCATTCAGAAACGAAACGACACGGGCAGAACCAATGCCGCTCTTCGGGCTTGAGGCCTATCGCAAAGCTTGGAGATCATTGATCGAGATCGAAGAGGCTGAGGTGGTGCGGCCACGCAAGGAGTTTCACGCATGACAACTGGAGGGAACACGGAGCGCGCTCCTGTGCTTGAGATGCGCAACATCAGCAAGACTTTCGGGAGCACCAAGGCTCTGACCAAGGTGTCGCTCACGGTCTACCCGGGAGAAGTTCATGCTCTGATGGGGGAAAATGGCGCTGGAAAGTCAACGCTAATGAAGGTCCTGTCCGGGGCATATACGGCTGATCCAGGTGGCGCTGTTCTCGTGGATGGCAAGCCGATCGTGGCAGGAGATCCGCTTAAGGCCAAGGCAAACGGTATCTCAGTGATCTATCAGGAACTGTCGCTCGCCCCTAACCTCACCGTTGCCCAGAACATGTTTCTCGGAACAGAACCTTCTCGCTATGGTGTCGTGGACAAAGCTGAGGCCCGCAGTCGTGTTGAGCCAATCCTCAAGCAGCTCGGCATTTCGTTCGCGCCGTCGCAACTTGTCGCCGCTCTCTCTTTGGGTGAGCGCCAAATGGTCGAGATCGCACGTGCTTTGACGACCAACGCGAAGATCATCGTGATGGATGAACCGACAACTTCACTGACGTCGAGGGAGACTGAACGGCTGTTTGAGGTGATCGCCGGCCTGAAGGCGCGGGGGATTGCTATTATCTATATCAGCCATCGCATGGAAGAGATCTACGCGCTAGCTGACCGGGTGAGCGTGCTGCGCGATAGCGCGTATGTCGGCACGCTTGATCGCAATGATTTGTCCGCCGAAAAGCTCGTGGCAATGATGGTGGGTCGCGATCTGTCGTCCTTCTACAAAAAGGAACACCGTGCACCTCTACAGGCGGCCAAGACTGTCTTGGCCGTCAAGGACATGGGCGATGGTCGCCGCGTGCATGGCTGCTCCTTCGATGCAAAGGCTGGCGAGGTCTTGGGTATCGCTGGCCTTGTCGGCTCAGGTCGAACCGAGCTCGCGCGGCTTATTTTTGGAGCAGACAGCAAGACATCTGGAACAGTGACCCTCGACGGGCGAGAGCTAACCATCGGTGGACCACGTGACGCCATGGATGCCGGGATTGCTTACCTGACCGAGGATCGAAAGGGGCTTGGGCTCTTCCTCGATTTAACGATTAACGAGAACATCAACATCGGCGTTATCGGCAAGGATGCGGGTCGCGGAGGCATACTGAACTTCGCTGCTGCAAAGGAGCGTGCCACCCGGGCAATCAAGTCACTCTCCATTCGTACGCTGAGCGCAAGCATAAACGTCGGAGCGTTATCGGGTGGCAACCAGCAGAAAGCTCTTATCGCGCGTCTTCTCGAGACCAAACCCAGGGTCATCATCTTTGATGAGCCGACGCGTGGCGTCGACGTCGGTGCCAAATCGGAAATCTACCGGATTATCGACGAACTCGCGCAAAGCGGGATTGCCATCGTGGTGATTTCGAGCGACCTGCCCGAGATCATCGGCATTGCCGACCGTGTGCTTGTCATGCGCGAAGGCCGCATCGCTGGCGAGATTCATGCAACGCCCGATCACCCGATAAGCCAAGAGGCCGTTATGGCCTTCTCCACGGGATCGGCATCCAAAGTAGCCTGAGGCCTGAAACCATAGACGACGGGATTACATCATGACCTCTACATCGACCGATCACACAAACGCCAGCAAGGCAAAATTTAGGTCGACATTGACCGCACTTGGGATGCTGCCCGTTCTTGTCATTCTGGCAATCGGTTTCCATCTTTTGAGCGGCCGCTTTCTCAGCGTGAACAATCTTTCGATTGTCACTCAGCAGGCCTCGATCAACACGGTACTTGCCGCGGGCATGACCTTCGTGATCCTGACCGGCGGTATCGACTTGTCGGTCGGCTCGATCCTGGCAGCATCCGCAATGGTCGGTGTCATCGTTTCGCTTTATCCCGAGATCGGGATGCTAGGTATCCCCGCGGCGATTGGCGTGGGCCTTGCATGCGGCGTAGTCAACGGTGTCATCATCTCGTTTCTAAAGCTGCCACCGTTCATCGTGACGCTCGGCTCGCTGACGGCGATGCGTGGCGTAGCCCGGTTACTCGGTAACGACACGACGGTCTTCAACGCCGACCTCCCGTTCGATTTCATCGGCAACGGCTCTCTTTTCGGAATTCCGTGGCTCGCGATCATCGCGCTCGCCACCATTGTAATCTCCTGGTTCATTCTGAAGCGAACCGTACTCGGCACTTGGATCTACGCAGTGGGCGGCAACGTCGAAGCCGCACGGTTGACGGGCATCAAGGTGCCACTCGTCCTACTCTTTGTCTACTCGATGTCTGGGCTTCTCTCGGGCGTCGGTGGAGTGATGTCCGCGGCCCGCCTTTATGCGGCAAACGGTCTGCAGCTCGGTCAGGCTTACGAACTGGACGCGATCGCAGCGGTTATCCTTGGGGGTACCAGCTTCGTCGGTGGTGTCGGCTCGATATGGGGCACGCTGATCGGGGCTCTGATTATCGCAGTGCTGTCGAACGGTCTCATCCTCGTCGGGGTCTCCGACATCTGGCAGTACATCATCAAGGGACTTGTCATCATCGTTGCTGTGGCGCTCGACCGCTATCGGCTGAAAGGGCTTAGCCGCACATGAGGTGCGGCTCAAGAAACCGGGATTACCGGAGCAATGGCGCGGGGAGCGCCAAAATGGAGGAAAGTATGCGTCTGTTTTCTAAACTGCTCGTCGGTACCGCGCTCGCGGCTGCCGTTGCAATGCCCGCCTCTGCCAAGGAACTTCAGAAGATCGGCATCTCGGTCGGTCTTCTCGGCAACCCGTTCTTCGTCGCCACGATCAAGGGCATCGAAGACCGCGCCAAGGAAATCAACCCGAATGTCCAGGTAACCTCCGTCTCAGCGGACTACGACCTCAATAAGCAGGTCTCGCAGATGGATAGCTTCGTCGCGGCTGGCGTCGACATCATCATGCTGAACGCCGTTGACGCCAAGGCGATTGCGCCAGCTGTAAAGAAGGCGCAGGCAGCAGGTGTGATCGTTGCAGCATTCGACGTCTCCGCGCCCGGCGCTGACGTCACCGTAATGACGAACAACATCAAGGCAGGCGAGGAAGCCTGCAAGTACATCGTCGATCAGCTCAAGGGCAAAGGCGACGTCGTCATCATCAACGGCCCAGCATCGTCTTCGATCATCGACCGCGTCCAGGGTTGCAAGAACGTCCTGACGCAGAGCCCAGACATCAAGATCCTTTCAGACGACCAGAACGCGCAGGGTTCGCGCGACGGTGGCCTGGCCGTCATGCAGGGCCTTCTGACCCGGTTTGACAAGATCGACGCTGTCTTCGCGATCAACGATCCGACAGCGATCGGTGCGGAACTTGCTGCCAAGCAGCTGAACCGGAACGAGTTCTTCTTCACCGCTGTTGACGGCGCGCCGGATATCGAAAAGTCGCTTGCCAGCGGAAACTCGATGATCAAGGCATCGGCTTCCCAGGACCCTTACACAATGGCGGGTGACTCGCTAAAGATGGCGGTCGACTTGTTCAACGGGAAGAAGCCAGCAGAGGCTACCGTCCTCCTCGATCCTCAGCTGATCACGGCAGACAACATCAAGGACTACAAGGGCTGGACTGCAGCTCGTTAAGGTCTCCTCCCGGTGCCCCGTCGGAACCTCCGGGTTTTGGCGGGGCTCATTCTACAGTGAAATCAGGAAATTGATGTCATGTCCAAAATCGGTGTCCACTCGTTTGTCTGGAGTGCGGGATCTTCGAAAGATGAGATCGAGAGGACCCTTGCGCGGTCTCACGAACTCGGTTTCAAACTCGTGGAATTTTCCTACCTTGACCCGGAGCAGGTCGATGTTAAGTGGCTTGCGTCCCGCATTCGAGAGCTTGGCCTCGATGTCGCGGTAAGCATGGGGCTGCCTGCAAATGGCGATATCTCCAGCGACGATCCGTCGATTGTTGCCAACGGTGAGGCCATCCTCGATCGCGCCGTGGCGCTCGTTCGCGATCTTGGCGGCACCAAATTAGCAGGCATCTTGAGCTCGGCCCACGGTAAGCAAGAACACTCGTTGTCTCGAAAGGGGTGGGATCGGAGCGTCGGTACGCTATCGAAAGTCGCTGATCGAGCAAAGGCTGCGGGCGTGACCTTGAACCTTGAAATCGTCAACCGGTTCGAGAGCAACATGCTCAATACTGCGGCGCAGGGAATGGCATACATCCGCGACACCGGCGCATCGAACGTCTTCCTGCACCTGGATACCTTTCATATGAGTATCGAGGAGGCGGATGTCGGCCTAGCAATCCGAAACGCCGCGGATAAGATCGGTTACGTTCATATCGGGGAAAGTCATCGCGGCTATCTGGGAACCGGTAACATCGATTTTGCGTCGATCTTTGACGCTCTCGTTGCGATCGGATGGAACGACTATGTCACGTTCGAATCGTTTTCGACGACCATCGTCGACAAAGACCTGTCGCTGAAGACCGCGATCTGGAGAAATCTCTGGGATGATAACGTCGCCCTGGCAAAGCATGCGCTTACGTTTATCGAATTGGGACTGGAGACGGCGCGGCTTAAAGCTGACTTGGTAAGGGTGGCACATTTACCGTCTGCAGAGAGCTGACCTCGAACCCGGCAAGGACTTGCAACTATGCTGGTCTATCACTGTGGAACAGAGGCCGCGATCTGCTCAGGACCTCGATGTCAGGCAGCTCGGATACTGTCCAAGGCCTCTTGCCCCATCGGGGATCGGTGGCGACGTCCTCAGTAACCTCGTGCGTTACCCTTAGGCTGTCTAAGCCGGACGGTTGACAGGCAACGACTAAACTCGCCTGGCGCTGCCGATACAGCGATAGGCAGGAGTGTTGAAAGCGTCTGTTAGTCGTATCGTGAATAATCGGTTGCTGAAGTGTTTCCGTTGGTCGGTCGTACGTCCTCGAAGGGATGTTCGCAGGTGAAGTGTGTAGGGCGTAGTCATTTCTAGGTTCCGCCACGACTGACCATATGGTGCGTTTTCACAAAGGCGCCGTTCAGTTGATGTTAGCGGCACAAATAGGCGTCGCTTTCCCTGGTGGAGCAGGGTTATTCAGTTTGTACTGGCTGATGCGCGGTTCGAGCTCTTCCTTGCTCCAGAACCGCGGAGTGCCGATTGCTATCAGGCAGCTGGCGTTCCAGTAAGTTCCAGACCCGTTGAGCGATTTGCCCGCTGCCAAAGTCTTTGACACCGCTGCAATGTCTCGAGCTTCTGGGTAAATGTAGATCGTCGTCGGGTTGTCTTTAACCGTCGATAGAATCTGAGGCGCGTCCAAAGGCGACCAGGTCGTGCAGCCATTGCTCCGCCCACCTTCATAGTTCACAAGTTTGCCGAACGGCACATATCCATCCGAGTTCGCATACGGGCTTCCTGGCTTCTTCAGCATGCAAACGCCCGAGATGAGAGACGCCGGATGTCCGCCGATCGCTCGCTGCCTGGCATTGGCGGTATCGCCCGCTCCGTCGAATTGAACAAAGGAGCGGGTCAGCGGAGATTGTTGGCCCGACGCATTCTTGTAGTAACCTTTGAAAGAAGTCTTGATCTCACTTGTGAGGTAAGCCCCTCCCGCAGTTAGATTGGAATCCTGCGCGTTGCCGAAATTCTTAGCGCATTGCCGTCCATTGGAAAAATCCACGACACCAGTCAGTTTACGCCCGCTCCCATGACCCGACGATACGACACGAAAAATCTGTTCTGCCTCGCAGATTGTGTAGAAGCGACCGCCTGATTTCTCTCCAGTTAAATCGTTCGGCCGGGTGGCATCCATCGCGAAGTAACAAGTGTTCTTCACTTTGCCTTCGCTGACCTTGGCCAGATAGAGCGCTCGTGCTCGTTCCAGCACAATCTGGGCAATTTGACCGTCACCTTCGCCGACGTGGCTAGTCAGCCAAGTGGGAACTTGCATGCCCGCCGCCTCGGTGGGTGATGCGCCGAAAACGCTGGTGATAGAGATTCCGACAAGCGCAAAAAGGCGAATACCAAGTGGCAAGGTGGACCTCCTGAAATCTGGTTCAATTGGGCCTCGCGGTCCAGAGAATAGGGGCGATCATCGCCTTGAAATGGTTAACAGAGCATGTTGCGACGTGCTGAGCATAATCGGCTATCTCAGCTAGTGTACCAGATAAAGCGGCTCATAGTTTTCTGTGACTGCGCACTTCACTTCGCGTGACGCTTATACCCCGCCGCCGGTCGCGAATGGTAAGTTCGCTGCAGTCCGGGATCCATTTGATGCCTGAAATTCTGGTCCATCATCAGGAAAGGGCGTTTCAGCGTGCGTTCGACACGGGCGGGCGTCCTTGCGATCTACTCGCGCGTTTTGCCGGCGAGACCCAGCCCCCCAAACTTGTCGACTGATCTGCCCAACCATCCAAACGATCCGATTTGGGCAAGTTGCTTCACCTGAGGGACCCCGGTGGCGCGACCTGAGGGTGGTTGAGTAAATTTCGAAGTCCGTCACTACCCGGACGCCCAAGCAATCTCTTTACCGACTGCCAAAAACTGGCGCGCGATTGACACGTGGCCAGCTGACGGTATTATATAATAAAAACGCATATAGCATAATAATGGAACAATGAACCGGGAGAATTGAGATGAAGCTAAGGCACGCCTTGGTATTGGCAACCGCGCTAATAGCCCTGCCATCCATTGTTGCAGCTCAGGAGAAGGGTGGCGTCATCAACGTAGCCACTATTGGCGAACCGCCAACGCTGGATCCTATGACGTCAACGGCCGACCTCGTTGGTATCGTCACACAGCACATTTTCGAAACGCTCTACACGTTCGACAAGCAGTGGAATGTTACTCCGCTGCTCGCAGAAAGCCTGCCCGAAGTCAGCCAAGACGGTAAGACGTACACGATCAAGCTGCGCACAGGGATCAAGTTCCACGACAATACCGACATGACGTCTGACGACGTCGTTGCATCGCTTTCGCGATGGGAGAAAATCGCCTCTAGGGGCAAGCAGGTCGCAGGTTTCATCGAAACTATTACCGCTTCTGATCCGGCAACTGTGAAAATCGTTCTCAAGCAGCCCTATGCGCCGCTGACATCGCTTCTCGCGTTCAACAACTCGGCGGCCATCATCATACCCGCCGAGAAGCAGGACGAGCCGATGAAGGACTTCATCGGCACCGGGCCTTACATGCTCAAGGAACGCAAGGCTGATCAATATATTCAGCTCGTGCGTTTTGACGGCTACAAGTCACGCAACGAAGAGAGCACCGGCTATGGGGGCGCACGCCACCAGTATCTCGATGAAATCCGTTTTGTGCCGGTTCCTGATGCCAACACTCGCGTCGAGGCGGCTGTTTCAGGACAGTATGATTACGCAGATTCAATTCCGGTCGAATCCTTCGACAAGCTGAAAGCCTCGAGCGCTTCGCAGCCTGTCATTCTCAAGCCCTTTGGCTACCCGGTCTTTGTCTTCAATACAAAGGAAGGCGTGGCCAGGGACGTCGCAGTGCGTAAGGCAATCCGTCAGGCTTTGAACATGGAAGACATGCTCGCTGCCGCTTTCGGCAGCACGGATTTTTATGCCCTGGACGGGGATATCTATCCGAAACCCTTTGCATGGAGCACCGATGCAGGGGTTGAAGGAAACTATAATATTGCTGATCCGGAGGGGGCTGCAGCAGCGGCGAAGGACGCCGGCTACAACGGTGAGCCGATCCGTATTTTGACAAGCCGCCAGTATGAATTCCACTATAAGATGGCGCAGGTTGCCGCGGAGTATCTCAAGCTCGCTGGGTTCACCGTTGATTTGCAGGTGGTCGACTGGGCTACGCTGACCCAGCGTCGAACCGACGCGAAGCTTTGGGACATCTACATCACCCATAGCCCGTTCCTACCTGAGCCTGCACTGATCGGTTCCCTTTCACCGAGTTCGCCAGGATGGTGGGATACGCCGGCCCGCAAGGCAACTGTTGACGCGTTTACTTCCGAAGTCGATCCGCAAAAGCGTGTCGCACTGTGGGCTGAGGTGCAGAAGGCGATGTACGATGAGCTGCCCTACATGAAGATCGGCGACTTCAATGCAGTTTCAGCAAAGTCAACGAAGCTCGAAGGCGTCGATCCGGCTCCTTGGCCCTATTTCTGGAACGCTTCGATCAAGAAGTGATCATCAGTGCGGGGGTGTCCGCCAATAGGGCGGACCTCCCTTCTTGCTCGCGGCATCACGTCTGAGGCCAACTCCATGATCCGATATATTCTCCAGCGACTAGCCGGAATGATCGTTGTGATGTTTCTCGTCGTTACGATCGTCTTCATCATCGTTCGGGTGACGCCCGGTGATCCGGCTGCTGTGATGCTGGGCCCTGACGCAACCGCTCAGGATATTGCGGACCTGCGCAGCCGACTGGGGCTCGATCAGTCGTTGATTGTCCAATATACCTACTATGTCGGGCAGCTTCTCAAAGGTGATCTCGGCCAGTCGATTTTTCTTAACATGCCGGTCACATCGGCCCTCATGGACCGCGCTGAACCGACATTCTTTCTGACGATCTTTTCGCTATTGATCGCCAGCGTCATAGCGCTCCCGATCGGCATCTACGCCGCATATAGACGGGGGTCTTTTATCGACCAAGCTGCAACGACGCTCGCGATGCTCGCGGCCAGCATACCGAGCTTCTGGCTCGGACTGATATTGATGCAGACCTTCGCCGTACGCTTCAACATCTTCCCGGTCTCGGGCTATGGTGGCCCCGGCTCCACCTTTTTGGAGCGGATGTATCATCTTACTTTGCCAGCGATCGCCTTGGGTATCGTTTCCTCGGCCCTGATCTTACGGTTTACCCGAGCGTCGATGCTCGATGTGCTTGGTGATGACTATATTCGCACGGCGCGCGCCAAAGGATTGGTGGAGCGCCGCGTCATCCTCAAGCATGCATTGAAGAACGCGCTAATACCCATCCTGACGGTTCTCGGTTTGACCGCTGCCGTGTTGGTCTCAGGTGCCGTCGTAACGGAGACCGTCTTTGGCCTTCCTGGCGTCGGAAACCTTGTGGTGACAGCGGTGTTGCGACGCGACTATCCCGTCATCCAGGGTGCGCTGCTGGTGATAGCCGCGCTTTATGTTTTGATCAATTTCGGGATCGACATGCTCTACCTGCTCGTTGATCCGAGGGTGCGCTACTGATGACCGAGATCACGATACAGTCGTCCAACAGTCACAAGCGTAATTTCGTGCGCCGCCTGTTCAAGCGCAAAACCGTTGCCGCCGGTATCCTGATCCTGGCAATCTTCGTACTGCTTGCAGTGTTCGCCCCTTGGATAGCGCCTTACTCTCCATCGAAACTATCCATCGTCAATCGCCTTAAACCGCCGAGTGGAACATATCTGCTTGGTACGGATGAATTCGGTCGGGATGTGCTCTCGCGCACGATTTTCGCTGGACGGCTGTCATTGCTTGTCGGTGCAGCGGTTGTCGCCCTTTCAGCTCTCATCGGCGTTACGCTCGGGCTACTTGCAGGCTTCTTCAAGAAGCTCGACACGCCGATCGCCCGTTTGATCGATGCAATGATGGCATTTCCCGATATCCTTCTTGCGATTGCGTTGGTCGCGGCACTCGGGCCTTCGCTTGCAACGGTCATCGTGGCGCTTTCTGTGGTCTACGCGCCACGCCTGGCGCGGATCGTCCGCGCCTCGACGCTGGTCATCCGTGAGCTTCCATATGTCGAAGCTGCTCAGGCACTTGGAATATCAACGTTCCATATCATGACCCGGCATGTCTTACGAAATCTGCTCTCGCCGATACTCGTTCAAGCGACGTTCCTCTTTGCCAGCGCCATGCTCGCTGAGGCGGGGCTGTCGTTTCTTGGCCTCGGCGTCAGTCCGGAAATTCCGACTTGGGGCACAATGATTGCCGCGGGACGCCAGTATATCGGTCAAGCTGACTGGATGACCCTGTTCCCAGGCATCGCCATCATACTGTCCGTCCTGTCGCTGCAAATGGTCGGCGATGGAATGCGTGACATGCTCGATCCAAAACTTCGAAAGGACTTGTAAATGAACGATGGCAAAAAGCAGAGCGCGCTGCTCATCACCAACGTAAAGCCGATGGCCTTCGGCGCAAGCGCGCCAGGACAGAAGACCGATATTCTGGTGGACGGAGATGGACGGATTGCCGCTATCGGACCTGATCTTAGCGTCTCCCAGGATGTGACACGGGTAGACGGCAAGGGCGCGTGGATTTCTCCTGGTTGGGTCGACCTTCATGTTCACATCTGGCATGGCGGTACCGATATTTCGATCCGCCCATCTGAATGCGGCGCTGAACGCGGCGTCACGACCCTCGTTGATGCGGGCTCGGCAGGTGAAGCCAACTTTCATGGGTTCCGCGAATACATCATCGAACCCTCGAAGGAGCGCATCAAAGCGTTCTTGAACCTTGGCTCGATCGGTCTTGTGGCCTGCAACCGCGTCACCGAACTGCGCGACATTCGTGACATCAACCTCGATCGTATTCTCGAATGCTATGAGGAAAACCGCGAGCATATCGTTGGTCTCAAGGTCCGAGCGAGCCACGTCATCACGGGGTCATGGGGTGTCACACCTGTCAAGCTCGGCAAGAAGATTGCCAAGATACTCAAGATACCAATGATGGTCCATGTTGGGGAACCGCCCGCCCTTTACGACGAGGTCCTGGAGATCCTGGGGCCGGGGGACGTTGTCACACATTGCTTCAACGGCAAGGCCGGTTCCAGCATCATGGAAGATGAAGACCTCTTCAATCTTGCCGAGAAATGCGCCGGAGAGGGTATTCGTCTCGACATTGGTCACGGCGGCGCGTCCTTCTCGTTCAAGGTGGCTGAAGCCGCGATAGCGCGAGGCTTGCTGCCGTTCTCGATCTCCACGGACCTACACGGACATTCGATGAACTTCCCAGTCTGGGACCTGGCGACAACGATGTCGAAGCTGCTCAGTGTCGGCATGCCGTTTGATAAGGTCGTCGAAGCGGTCACGCACGCGCCTGCGTCGGTTATCAAACTGCCCATGGACGGTCGCCTCAGCGTCGGTGAGCGCGCGGATTTCACGATCTTCGATCTGATCGATGCCGACATCGAGGCCACCGATTCCAATGGCGATGTCTCAGTGCTCACGAAGGTGTTCGAACCGCGATACGCGGTAATTGGACGAGAGGCAATTGCGGCAAGCCGCTACATCCCGCGCGCGCGCAAGCTCGTGCGCCACAGCCACGGTTATTCATATCGCTAAGTCGAACGACCAATACGGACAGGAGTCCTTGTGAACACGTCTACTGTAACGGCCACGTCGATAGGTTCGCCTTACGAAAGGCTATTGGCGCTCGGTATCGAGCTTCCGCCAGCACCTCCACCCATTGCCAACTTCGTCACTCATGTCCTGGAGGGAAATATCCTTTACCTTTCGGGCCAAGGTCCGCGCGAGGCGGATGGCTTTATGCATCTGGGAAAGGTCGGGGCTGAAGTCGATGTTACCGATGCGTATGCGCACGCGCGCCTGACGGGCATTAATTTGCTCGCCGTCATGCACCACGCATTGGGCGATCTGTCGCGCGTGAGAAAGGTGGTGAAGCTGCTGGGAATGGTCAATGCCGCACCGCTGTTCGAGGAGCACCCCAGCGTCATCAACGGCTGCTCCGATCTCCTCATCGGCGTGTTCGGTGAAGAAGTTGGCCAACATGCGAGGTCGGCTGTCGGCTTTGGCTCGCTACCTGGAAACATCACTGTTGAAATCGAGGCGATTGTCGCCTTGCACGAGTGAAGGAGGAGAGCCTAGTGATTGCGCCATCCCATAACCTTCTCAATTCGCTCAGCGGACTCGCGAACGTGCGCCGTGTAGCGGCTTTCGTCAGAGAAGGCCTTCTGCTCGGGAAGAACGATGGAGATCGTTGCGACGCACTGGCCATCCCGATCACAGATCGGCGACGCTATGCAGGCCACTGCGTAGTCGGATTCACCAGCTTGGATCGACAGTCTCGATTGGAATGCAGCCCCGGCCGACGACGCCAAGACCTCCGGGTCCATCTCCGCTCGTCCGGTCGGAGAAGACTTCGCGCAGCGCCTGAAAAGTTCGATTCGTTCTTCTTGCGGCAAATGCCCAGCGAGAAGGCGACCCGACGCAGTCCAATTCAAGGGGACGCGCGTACCGATGCGCGACGCTACCTGAAAATGGCTCGGTCCGTCCGCCATTGCGAGAACAAGCATATGGTCTCCGTCACGACCGCAAAGCTGAACGGTCTCACCGGCTTCTCGGCAAAGATCATGCATTTCGTGCGTCGCGACGCTGATGAAATCAAGGGAACGGGCGTAGGCAAGGCCGTAATGGTAGAGCCGCGCGCCGAGCCAGAGCGAACCGTCCGGCTGGCGCATAAGCATGTTCTTCTCAACGAGATCATCAACGATCACGTAGATTGTGGAAAGTGGGGCTTTCAGGGCCTTGGCGATCGCGTAGCTGCCAGCCGGCCCGCCAGTTTCGTAAAGGTAGTCGATGATTTGAAGCGCGCGATCAATCCCGCTCACTCTCGATCGGCGCGTCGCGTTCTCTTGGATGCTGTCGGTTTCGGCGTCCGGGTGGGCCGCAGGTGAAGAATTACGTCCCAACTACACGCTCCTCATATTTGGATGCGTGTGTATTACATTATTATGGCATAGCCGTCGATAGGGCAAATCACTGCTTCCGTCCTCACGCGGCCATGGAAATTGGAGAAACCCATGTCAGATGATATTCGCAGCGCGCTCGGCCTTCGCCCGGTGATCAATGTATCGGGCACGATGACCAGCCTCGGGGCGTCCATCGTTGTTCCCGAGGCCATCGCGGCCATTTCCGCCATATTGCCGCAGTTCGTTGAAGTGAACGACCTTCAGCGCAAGGCGAGTGCCATCATCGCGAGGCTTACGGGCGGTGAGGCTGGCTTCGTTACCGCGTCGTGCTCCGCCGGGATTTCGCTGGCGGTCGCGGCAACGATTACTGGCAACGATCTTTTGGCAATCGAAAAGCTCCCCGATGTCAGCACCGACAAGAACGAGGTGCTTGTTCAGATGGGCCACGTGGTAAGCTATGGTGCACCCGTCGACCAGGCCATCCGGATCGCTGGCGGCAAGGTGGTCTTTGTGGGTCAAGCGACCTCGACACATCGTTACCACATGGAGAATGCGATCACCGACAGGACGGCAGCAGCTGTTTTCGTGGTGTCACACCACGTCGTCGACTACGGATTGTTGAACCTGATAGAATTCGTCGAAATTGCCCACGCCAAAGACGTTCCCGTGATTGTCGATGCGGCATCGGAATACGATCTGCGGATATTCCTCGAGCAGGGTGCCGACATCGCGATCTACTCGGGTCACAAATTCCTGGGCGGTCCTACCTCGGGGATTGTGGCTGGCCAAAAAGAACTCGTTCGTCATGCTTTCCTTCAAAATATGGGTATCGGGCGAGGCATGAAGGCCGGGAAGGAAAGCATTGCTGGTGTCATGGCGGCACTCGAGGCTTGGGAGACGCGCGATCATGAAGGTGTCCGCGAGCGGGAAACCAGCTATCTTCAGCTATGGAAGCAGGCCCTGGACGGTCGGCCTGGCGTCACGGCGCTGATCGAGCCGGATCCCACGAACAATCCGCTTGAGCGAATGCGTGTCATCGTCGCCCCGCAAGAGGCTCATATCACTGCATGGGATCTTTCGGACGCGCTGGCGCGCGGCAATCCGCCGATCATCGTTCGCGACCACGAAGTCGAGCATCGGTACTTCTACCTCGATCCATGCAATCTGCATCCGGGACAAGAGAAAGTCGTCGCCCAGCGGCTCGCCGAAGAGCTCGATAAGGCGCGCGCGTCCAATGAGATCATCGCGACCCCGCTCGAAAATCGCAGCAGACATCGTTTCGACGCCGCGCTGCGCTGGCCGGACTAATCACCAAATCTCATCGGCATTTGAAGAGGCAATATCATGACAGGCTCCCAGGTACAGGCGAGACAGACCGATGGTACGGTACTGTCGGTGGAAAACCTGACGACATCGTTCCTCGTTGACGGTGCATGGAAGTCCGTGGTGAGAAACGTTTCCTTTGGTGTTGCGCCAGGCGAGACTGTCGCGGTCGTCGGGGAATCCGGCTCAGGCAAGAGCGTTACAGCACTTTCCATAATGCGTCTGCTGGAGGCGGACTCCAGCCGTATAGAGGGGAGCATCTCTCTTGGTGGACGAGACCTGCTCAGGTTGCCTGAAATTGCCATGAGGCAGGTGCGCGGCAACGATGTGGCGATGATCTTCCAAGAGCCGATGACATCGCTGAACCCACTCTTTACAGTTGGAGACCAGATATCAGAGGCGTTGTTGTGCCACTCGTCTATGTCGAAGGCTGAGGCTAGGTCTGAGACAATCAGGCTACTCGAGAAGGTTCGGATCCCTTCGGCAGCATCCCGCTTCGATGAGTATCCGCATCGCCTTTCAGGAGGAATGAGGCAGCGGGTGATGATCGCGATGGCATTGGCGTCGAAGCCCAAGCTTCTGATTGCCGACGAGCCGACAACTGCTCTCGACGTCACCATTCAAGGCCAAATTCTAGACCTCATCAAAGTCCTGCAGGAGGAGGAGGGGACATCGGTCCTCTTCATTACCCACGACATGGGTGTCGTCGCAGAGATCGCCGATCGAACGGTTGTCATGTACCGGGGCGAGGAAGTGGAGACTGGGGCGACACCAGATATTTTCCGACGCGGCAAACATCCTTATACGCGCGCGCTATTGGCTGCGGTTCCGGTGCTTGGTGCAATGAATGGACGAGACAGGCCTCTGCGCTTTCCTGTCGTCGATCCGCAGACGGGTCATCCCGATGTGCCTGCCGATGTTGTCGACACTGTTGCGTCGGGCGAGCGGCCGGTCCTCGAGGTCAAAAACCTGACCAAGCGTTTCGACATTCACACTGGACTTCTCGGAAAACTTACCGGGCGCGTACATGCCGTCGAGAACGTTTCGTTCAGCCTGCATGCTGGTGAAACATTGTCTTTGGTTGGCGAATCTGGGTGCGGAAAATCGACCACCGGTCGTGCAATCATGCGGTTGATCGAACCGCAAAGTGGATCAGTGCGGGTGGATGGCAGGGAAATCCTCGGCCTCAACAAGGATCAGATGCGCGAGATGCGCAAAACCGTGCAAATGATATTTCAGGATCCGTTTGCAAGCCTCAATCCTCGGATCCGGGTTGGAGATGCAATTGCTGAGCCATTCCTTGAGCATCGTATGGGGACTAGCCAAGAGGCAAAGGCCGTGGTCGCTGAACTGCTCTCGAAGGTTGGCCTGTCGCCGGATATGGCGACAAGATTTCCACACGAATTCTCGGGCGGGCAGCGGCAACGTGTTTGTATTGCGCGAGCGCTGGCACTAAGGCCGAAAGTAATCGTCGCGGATGAAAGTGTTTCTGCGCTCGACGTCTCCATCAAGGCGCAGGTGATAAACCTCTTGCTCGACCTGCAGCAGAGCCTGAACCTATCGTACCTGTTTATCTCTCACGACATGGCGGTAGTCGAGAGAGTGAGCCACAGGGTAGCAGTGATGTACTTGGGTGAAATCGTAGAGATCGGACCTCGGGCGGCTGTTTTTGGCAATCCCCAGCACGAGTACACCAAAAAGCTGTTGGCAGCTGTCCCGATCCCGGACCCTGACCGTCGACATGAGAGAAAGCTGGGCCTTAGCGAGGAACTGAAAAGCCCGATCCGACCAGTGGCCTTCGAGGTTCGGCCGCCTGAGTATCGTGAAGTTTCGCCCGGCCATCTTGTGGCAATCCAATAGGCGAGATGCAGCGCCGCAATGAGGTGTCGCGGTCGTCAACGCAAAAAAACGACCTTATGCTTGACGTCGACACTGCCAAGCCAATCCGCCAAGGTGGCATTACGGCGCGAGCGTCGCTCTCACCAATGTTTAACCCACCTGTAGCATCAATATTGCCGCAGGAAGATCGCATGTTGATGTGATCCCAATGAAATGATCATGGTGCCTTGTGTTTCCATGTAACCTTCCGGCCCGCTTGACGACTTGATTTATAGATACCGCCTTCTCGGCTGCGGATCAGCCGACGGAGGAAGGCCTTTAGCTTTGGGCGCCGGCGCCTCCTAAAAAGCGGCCGGTTACTCAGCGTCCTCATGTTTTGATGCCCTCGTTGCGGCGTGTCCCGATCTGCGGCGCTTGTAAACTCTCTCGGCAAGTCGTCGACAGCGCTGGCTGATCCGAGACGCGGAGCAAAACGTCAAATTAGCGTTGCTGCGAAACACATGACTTCGGACGATCCCTCGTGGAAATCCTCAAAAATCAGGGCAGGCGCGATGAACGGTAACGTCGCTTTTTACTCGTCAAACTCTTCTTGGCGTCGAAGACCAGGAGGACTGTTCTGGCCATCGACAATTGCATCCAGACGCCTAGACTGCGCAGGCCAATTTCCCACTTGCATTTAAACACGATCGTTCGTAAATAAATCGCCGAACAGGAGCGTGCGATGGGCCGTACCAGGAAAATCACCGAAGACGACATCCTCGATGCTGCCGAGCGCGTCGTCGTGCGACTGGGGGCTGTCGGCCTTTCGATCGATGCCGTCGCCCAGGAGGCTGGCGTCAGCAAAGCGCGGGTGGTCTACGACCATAAGTCTAAAAGCGGATTGCTAGAGGCGCTTGTCGATCGCAAGTTCAAGGCTGATGTGGCGCATGTCGAGGAATGCGTACAGGCAGCCGGCGATACCCCGCACCCGGAGCTTTTCGGCCGCATCGCTTCAGCCGAAAGCACACTTGACGATACAGACCGCGCCGTTGCGATGGCGGTTAGCGCTTCGATGGCAAGCGGCGACAAGCTGCAGGAGACGATGCGGGAGTGGTGTGATCTTGATCTGAGAAAGATGGCGGAGGGTGCCAAGCCCAAAGCAGCGCTCATGGCCTATCTCGCGCTGACAGGGTTCTTTTGTACCGAGCTTTTCACATTTCATACGTGGCCGGACGTCGAACGGCGCGAGATTCTCGACGGCATAAGATCCATCTATCTCTCTTACGTAGAGAAGACATGACGCACCCTGGTGGGGCGATGAAATTCAAGAAGGAATATCCAATGCAGCGTAGTAGAACGGCGCGCCTGAAACTGTGCCTTATCGCCACCACTTTTCTGGTTGCTGCCTCCGGGGTCACGTTGGCCCAGGAAGGATCAGCGATGCCACCGCCGGCAGTTGCCGTCATAGAACTTAAGGGCAGGGATGTGCCTGTCATCAACGAGCTTCCCGGCCGCATTGCCGCGACCCGTATTTCGGAAGTCAGGGCGCGCGTCTCCGGCATTTTGCAGGAGCGTGTCTTCGAGCAGGGGGCAACGGTGAAAAAGGACGACGTCCTTTATCGCATCGATCCACGCCTGTTCAAGGTTCGCGTAGCGAGCGCCGAGGCCGCTCTTCAACGCGCAAAGTCCATCCAGGACAATGCCAGGCTGCAGCTCGAGCGCCAAAAGAGCCTTCGTGACCGTAATATCGCATCGGGTATCGATTACGACACCGCAGCCGTCAATCTCGCTCAGGCAAGCGCGGATGTCGCATCTGCCGAAGCGGGCCTGGATGAGGCGAAGATCAATCTTGAATACACGGATGTTCGGGCGCCAATTTCGGGTGTGATCGGTGGCGCTCTCGTTACCGAAGGCGCTCTGGTGACTGCTGACGGAACGTCCAACCTTGCATTGATCCAGCAGGTCAACCCCGTCTATGCCGATTTCACGCAATCGGCGCAGGAACTGCTCAACCTGAAAAGAGCAGTGGCTGCCGGTACGCTGGCAAGCACGGCTCCAGGCGAAGCCAGGGTCGAACTGGTCTTCGACGACGGTTCACTTTACGGCGAACCCGGCAAGCTTCTGTTCGCAAACGCCAATGTCGATTCCAACACGGGCCAGGTGACGCTGCGGGCGGAATTCCCCAACGGAGCGGGCGATCTGCTGCCGGGAATGTATGTGCGTGTCAGGATCGAGCAGGCAGTGAGGCATGATGCCTTTACTGTTCCTCAGCGTGCGGTCATCCGCGACGATACCGGTCAGGCGCAGGTCTATGTGCTTGGCGCCGACAATGTCGCCGAGCTTCGCAAGGTCACACTTGGGCAAGCACACGGCTCTGAGTGGCTCGTCGAGGGCGGCTTGAAACAGGGCGAGACCGTGATCGTCGACGGTGTTCAGAAAGTCCAGCCGGGTGGGAAGGTGGCGCCCGAAGCCTGGAAGCCTGCCGCTCCATCGGCAAGTTCGTCTCAAGAGCCCGCGAAGGCACCGGAGTAATCGATTATGGCACAGCTTTTCATTCGCAGGCCGATTTTGGCCTGGGTCTTCGCGTTGTTCATCTCCATCGCCGGGATCATCGCCATCCCGTTTCTTCCGATCGCGCAGTACCCCAAGGTGGCACCGCCGCAGCTGACGATCTCCACGGCATATCCCGGCGCATCGCCACAAGAGATCTACCAGGGCGTGACACGCCAGATCGAAGATGAGCTGAACGGCGTTGCCGGCCTGATGTACTTTGAATCGACTTCGGACAATTCCGGCTCGGTCGGCATCAATGCCACCTTCAGGGCAGGCACCAATATTGATCAGGCATCGGTCGATGTCCAAAACGCGATCCGCCGCGTCGAGGCGAGACTGCCCGCCACCGTGCGTACGCAAGGCGTGACCGTGGAAGAAGCAAGTTCCGGCTTCTTGATGATCGTCTCAATGACATCGACCGACGGCAGTCGCGACGAGGTAGAACTCGGCGATTACATCAATCGCAGCGTCATCGGTGAAATCCGACGCATCGATGGTGTCGGGCGCGCGCAGCTTTTTGCCGCCCAGCGCGCGCTGCGTGTCTGGATCGATCCCGACAAGATGGTCGGCCTCAACATCAACACGGACGACATCAATGCGGCGATCACCGCGCAGAACGCACAGGTGGCGGCGGGGCAGATCGGAGCAAGTCCGAACCCCATCACCCAGGATTTGACGGCGACCGTTCTGGTGCAGGGTCAGCTGGGTACGCCGGAACAATTCGGCGAGATAATCCTGCGGGCCAATCCCGACGGTTCTACAGTGCGGTTGAAGGATGTGGCGCGCATCGAGCAGGGCGCGGAGTCCTATAATTTCACCAGCCGCCTCAATGGTCAGCCTTCGGCAGCGCTGGGCATTCAGCTATCGTCGACCGGCAATGCCGTTGCGGTTTCCGCCGCCATCAAGGCCAAGATGGACCAGCTGAGCCGCTTCTTCCCGAAGGGCGTCGAGTATAGCGTCCCCTACGATACCAGTCCGTTCGTCTCCGCTTCGATCGAGAAGGTAATCCACACCCTGCTCGAGGCGATCGTCCTGGTCTTTATCGTGATGTTCGTGTTCCTGCAGAACTTTCGCTACACCGTCATTCCGACGCTTGTTGTGCCGGTGGCGTTGCTCGGCACCTGCGCCGTCATGTATGCGACCGGGTTTTCGATCAACGTTCTGACCATGTTCGCGATGGTTCTTGCGATCGGCATCCTGGTCGACGACGCAATCGTCGTCGTCGAAAACGTCGAGCGCATCATGGCAGAGGAGGGGTTGTCGCCCAAGGCCGCAACGCGCAAGGCGATGGGGCAGATTACCGGCGCAATCCTCGGGATCACGCTTGTTCTATCGTCGGTCTTCATTCCGATGGCCTTCTTCCCGGGGTCGACAGGCATCATCTACCGGCAGTTCTCGCTGACCATGGTTGTCTCGATCCTGTTCTCGGCCTTCCTGGCATTGTCGCTGACGCCTGCTCTTTGCGCGACCTTCCTGAAACCGATCAAGGGCGGTCATCATCACAAGAGTGGGCCAGGTGGATGGTTTAACCGCAAGTTCGAGCAGTTGACCAACGGATACGCCGCATCCGTTACCGCAATGGCACGCCGCGCGGGCCGCATGATGGTCGTCTATCTCGCGCTTGCCGTCGGGCTTGGCTACCTCTTCGTCAACCTACCGACGTCCTTCGTGCCCGACGAGGACCAGGGCTTTCTGATCGTCGACATCCAAGGACCGCCGGAAGCAAGTGCAAACCGTACGATCGAATCCATCCGGAAGATCGAAACGATCTTCAAGGCGGAGCCGGCCGTTGCCAACATCGTGGCCATTCAGGGCTTCAGCTTCTCGGGCAATGGCGCCAATGCGGGACTTGCATTCGTCACGCTCAAGGACTGGTCGGAGCGCGGCGAGGGCAACTCGGTGCAGGACATCGCTAACCGTGCCAACATGCAGCTCTTCGCGCTGAAGGACGCGACCTCCTTTGCGCTGTCGCCGCCGCCAATCGAGGGCTTCGGCACAACCGGCGGCTTCTCCTTCCGTCTTCAGGATCGTGCTGGTCTCGGACAGGCGGCGCTTGCGCAGGCAACTGCTGAACTGATGGCGAAGGCTGCACAAAGCCAGGTCGTCACAGGCGTACGCATGGAAGGACTGCCGGATGCCGCGCAGGTTCTGTTCGTCATCGACCGCGAGAAGGCCAACACATTCGGTGTGACGTTCTCGGACATCAATAACGCGATCACGGCCAATCTTGGGTCTTCCTACATCAATGACTACCCGAATAGAGGACGCATGCAGCGCGTGATCGTGCAGGCGCAGGATCGCAGCCGCCTGCAGATCGAGGATGTGCTGAAGATCAACGTTCGCAATGCGAGCGGTGGCATGGTGCCGCTGTCGTCTTTCGCGATCGCGCAATGGCAGAAGGGCCCGCCGCAGATCGTCGGTTACAACGGCTATCCCACCGTGCGTATCTCCGGTGCGCCGGCGCCGGGGCAATCGACCGGTGCGGCCATTGCTGAAATGGAGCGTCTGGCGTCTGAACTGCCAGAAGGCTTCGGCTTCGAATGGTCCGGCCAGTCCTTGGAGGAAATCACATCAGGCAGCCAGGCTCCGTTCCTGTTCGGGCTTAGCATCCTGTTCGTATTCCTGCTCCTCGCGGGCCTTTATGAGAGCTGGTCCATTCCCATCTCGGTCATCTTGGTCGTGCCGCTGGGCGTGATCGGCTCGGTGCTGGCCGTGATGCTGCGCGACATGCCGAACGACCTCTATTTCAAGGTCGGATTGATCGCGATCATCGGTCTATCGGCGAAGAACGCCATTCTCATCGTTGAGTTCGCCAAGGACTATTACGCCGAAGGCAGGTCGCTGCTGGATTCGGCCGTCGCAGCCGCAAAGTTGCGCTTCCGCCCGATTGTGATGACGTCGCTTGCCTTCACACTCGGCGTCGTTCCCTTGGCGATTGCGACGGGACCAAGTGCCGCCAGCCAGAACGCCATCGGAACGGGCGTGCTCGGCGGCATGATCTCCGCGACCATCCTCGCGATCTTCTTCGTGCCCGCCTTCTTTGTCTTCGTCTTGAAAGTGATGCGGACGAAAAGGCCTGTCGAGGAAGGGGACGTTGAAGAGACACGTGGCTGATGCTCCACGCCCTGCGCGCGCGGCAAAAGCCGCGCGCACAGACTTTCCTGCTGCCAGACGGAGGTGAAAGCTATCTATTACTTTCGTGCGAGACTTGGATATGCCGGCGCTGCGCCACCCACAGAAGGAACGCCAATGAGATCAGGCCCATTGCGCCTGACATGATGGCCATCCAGCCGGCAAACTCCCAGAGAAAGCCGGCCAGCAGGGAGCCCACCGCGCCGCCGAGGAAATTACACGATACGAAAGCAGTGTTGAGGCGGCTGCGGGCTTGCGGCTCCACCGAGAAAAGGCGGGTCTGATTGAGAACGTTGTTGCCCTGGATCGCGACGTCAAAGAGCAGCACCGCGATGGCGACCGGTATAATGCTGGTGGACCCCGTGGCGCCAATGCCGAGCGAGACCAGTGCCAATATAAGCGCAGCCCCTGTGCCGGCTGCGGAATAGCCATTGTCGTGCAGCCAGCCGACGCGTCGCGCGGCAAGCGAACCGGCCAAACCGACGATGCCCATGGCGCCGATCTGGCTGAGCGAGTAGGAAAATGGCGGCGCACTCAGCAGGAACGTGAGGCCTGTCCAGAACATGGTGAATGTGCAAAAGCCAATGGTGCCGATGGCCAAAGTGACCTGCACTGATCTGTGTTTGCGGACGACGGCAGGCACCGAGGCAAGCAGCCGACCGTAAGCAATAGGCGGCCTTTTGCTTTCAGCCGGCAGCACGCGCGTCAGCAGAACCGAGAAAGATACGGTTGTCGCCGCGGCGAGAAAATAGACGGCGCGCCAGCCGAAGGCGTCCGCGATGACGCCGCTGATCGTGCGTGAGAGCAGGATGCCAATCAAGATGCCACCAACGATCGTTCCAACCGTTCGCCCACGCTCCTCTGCGCTGGAAAGGTCGCTTGCGAGCGGAATGAGCAATTGCCCCGCAACCGTTGTCAGGCCGACGGCGGTAAGAGATGCCAGCAGTATCGTATAAGATAGTGCCAGCGCGGTTGCCAGCAGCGCCAGGGCCGAGAGGAACATGACGAGCGGAATGAGCCTGCGCCGGATCACGACGTCACCGAGTGGCACGATCATAACGATACCCAGCGCATATCCGATCTGCGTCATCGTCACCAGGGCACCGGCCGAACCGATTGGCACATCGAGCGATTTCGCGATCGTGGCAAGCAGAGGCTGCGCCCAGTAAAGGTTGCCGACTGCGGCACCGCCGACGATCGCAAACAGCCAGGTCATCCCGACCGAGATTTGTTTCGGCGCTGATGTAAGTTCAGGGGTAGACATAACATTTCCTGGAGAGCAGGTTGAGGGGAGGCCTGCCAAGCGCTCGGCTAGTCTTTAAGCTCGCGGGTCATCTCGATCATAGTTGCTCGGAATCCGAGAGCGGCGAATAATTGTTGTGCCGTCTTGTTTTGGTGAGCCGTGGAGAGGACAACGCGTTGGGCGCCGCGCGCCTTGATTTCAGACAAGATGGTGACGATGAGCAAACGCCCGATACCTTCGCGCCGACGGGAGGCGTCGACGAAGAGATCGTGTACGACCCCTGCTGGACCGCGCAAGGACATGTAGTCATGACCTTCCATTTCTCCATAGACGTAGCCCAGCAATATGCCGCCTTGTTCGGCGACAAAAAGCATTGCGTTCGGATCGCTGATCTTCCTTTCCAGAAAACCGGTATAATTCGCTGGCGTAGTTCTGGTTGTTTCAATGAAGCGCTGAGGGTCAAGCTTGTGATGAAGTGCTACAAGAAGCGTTCCAAACGCGCCCAGAACCTGGACGTCCAGCGGCGACGCGGTTCGAATAACGAGATCATTTGACGCTGAGACGGCTCTGTTCATTGGTTTCTGAAACCCGTGCGATCGCCGGCGGACGCGTCGGCGACGCTCTATCCTATATTGTTCAAAAACTTCCGCCAGCCGATCTTCGCTCAGTGCTATCTGTGCGGCGTGGTCAGGCACCGAAAAAGAGGTCTGTACCTTCGAAATCTCATGAGGTCTGTGGTCATTCGCCGGGACGGCCCGCAAAGTAGTCTTCGTCGGAAACCTTCTCCATCCAGGTAACCACGCTGCCGTTTTGCGCTTCTGCGACAGCGAAGTGGCTCATCGCTTCGTCTGCCGATGCGCCATGCCAGTGCTTTATCATTGCTGGTATCCACACGACGTCACCTGGCCGGACCGTCTGAACAGGCGCGCCCTCCTTCTGCACCCAGCCCGTTCCGGAGATGATGAAGAGTGTCTGGCCTAGCGGGTGCGTGTGCCACGCCGTGCGCGCTCCCGCAGGAAAAGACACGGTTGCGCCGCTGACGGTCGACGGACTGTCACTCCGGTAAAAGCCGGAGGTTTCGACATCGCCTGTGAAGTATGCTTCCGGTGCACGCGCCCGGTCCTGGCCGGCCGGAGTGACCTTGATCTCAGTCGATACCTCAAACGACTTGGCTTCGCGTGTCTCAAAAACGCTCTTGAGAACCGGCACGGCCGACATCGCTCTCGGCCAGCCGGCGTAGAAAGCGACGTGCATGACGACCTCTGAGGCTTCACCTTTGGTCAATCCGTTGTCCATCGCGCGGTTCGCGTGGAAGGGGAGTTGTTCAGCTTGCCCCATGGCGATGAGTGCTGCCATCGTTACGAGGCTGCGATCACGTGCGGTGAGATCGGGCCTCTGCCAGAGATCACCGAACAAAACGCGGTTCGTAAGAGCGGCAAGCGCCGGTGCCGTCGGGGAGACATGGGCATTGACAGCGGCGGTGCGCATCGCTTCGGCAGCAGCCTCAAGTTCGATCCTTTTGCCATCGCTGTCTTCTACCGGGGCTACGCCTCGTTCTTCGAACACTTTTTGGGTTTCCATGACGGCTGAGACCGCGTTGGGCCATCCGGAATAAAAGGCAAGATGGGTTATCAGCTCCCCAATTTCGGCGGGCGTGACGCCGTTGTCCAGCGCCCGGCGCACATGTCCGCCGAGCTGTGGCGTCTTTCCGGTCGAGACGATCGCGGAGACCGTGACGAGGCTGCGATCGCGTAGCTCAAGTTCGGCCCGCTCCCAGACCTCGCCGAAAAGAACGCCGTCCGTGAAGTGCCCCAAGCCCGGGGCGACTTCATAGACGGCCGACGGGGCAACGCGCTTGCGCTCCTGCGCCTCGGTTACGGTCGTTGCGAGCGCTGTCATTGCGACACTTGTGGCGATGTTCTTCATCTCATTATCTCTCTGCCGATGACCCTTGAATGTGGTGACTGCCATGCGTCGGATTAGGCCGTCAGTCCCGGATGGGTCTATATTCGCGGTTCATGGTTTGGACTGCTGAGGCTCCGGGCATTTGCGACATCGCGATCCCGGACCTCGGTGTGTTTGAAGGAAACATATGCTCACCCGTCCATGACGATTAGGCGCTCATTTCCGGATGAGCCTATGTCCTGAATTCATGAGTGGCGCGTCGCACGTCTGTCGTCAGAAGCGCTCAGGGTCGTCGCGGCGCTCTCATGGTATCCCGGGCTCTTCAATGTCGTCGCTGTTCGATGTCTGGTCGCTCGCGGTGTGGGCGTGCCGCAAGGCGTGCTGAAGGAAGCCGCCGCCATGACGAGCTGCGCTGATCGCGCATCATGCAAGGTCTCGAGAAAGCCACTTCCTATCAATATCTTGCGTGCGACTCGGGAAGACGGAGGCAACGTCTGGAGGCCCGAGGCCGATTGACCGGGTTGGATCCCCTGGGAAAAGTCAAATCTAGTTTTGAAGAAATCCACCAGCAAAAAGGTTAGTCTGCCACTCGATCGAAGTAGGTAGCACCGTTTATCGCGACTTTCGAATATAGTTAAAGCTAACTGAAGAATATGATCTTCGAAGCGGCAATCCATTCAAGTAGTCGAGAGGGGCATCCATGTATCGCAGCGCGCACCGGTGGGTTTCTCGTTCCATGTTGACGGATTTATTCGATCCCCGTTGGTGGCTGACGACCGGCGGAACGGCGAAGGCGCGCGTTGCCGCGCCGAAGGCCGAGGAGGCAACCGGGGTTGTCCCCGCGCCGACACAGGCGGTCGAGCAGGGCACGTATGATCTTCATATCGACAAGCCCGGCGACGGAGCCGCCCTTAGCGATCGCAGTTCTGATGAAAGCGGGGATGTCGTAGGCGATATGGAAGGCCATGCCGACGAAGGTTTGCAGCTGCGAGAACAAGGTCCGGTAGGCCTCGCCAGGAGTGCCGCAGATGGCAGGCGCGCGACGGCTTCAAGAACTGTCGCAGCGCCTGGGTTTGTGAGCGCTGTTGCGTTTGGCCAAGGGTCGGGCGTTGGATCGTCGTTGCACGGCGCGCACTTTGCGCGCGGTTCTATGGGCACGGATCCGCTTGCACCATTTCTGCGCCAAGGCGGGGCGTCCGGCGGGCGCGGTTCTGGCGCAGGCTCGACGGGAGGTAGCGATTCCGGCCACGTCGTAATACTGGATGTGACGCCCTCAGGTCAGGCGACCGCACAAGTCACCGGTCCTCATGTCCACTCGTTCGGCATGCCGTTCAGCGTCTGTGGCTGTGGCTATTACACCTCGCCGACGCGAATTCTCGATCTCGGGAAGGATAGCGGTATTCTGCAGGCCGACGGGCAGTTGCCGGGAACCCGGCTGGTCGAGGGCCCGGATCACGTTGCAACGGGCAAGGCTGTCATGGGCGCTTCGGTCAGCGACCCGCTGCTCGATCGCAACCTTTCGTTTGCCACGACATGGACTGGAACCGCAAACTGGAACAGCGCGACGGCTCAAAACGGAACCTTGCCTGGCGGTGGAGAGGCGGGCAATGGTGGAACGAAGGGCACGGGCATATTGACCGGATCCGTGACGACGGCGCAGCTGACCCAGAAAACCGCAACGCAGAGCTTTGCCGCGACTGGTTCATTTGCAGCTACAGCCGCGGCAACCGCCAGCAATGCGATTGTGCTTGAGAACCAGAAACAGGGCAACCCTGAGAGCGAGTGGGGCATCGATGGTGCCGGCAGCTCCAACATCGAAGGTTTCGCCACCGATATCAGTGTCGATAACGGCAAGGTGATAAACTTCAAGATCAACACGGATTCCAGCAACTACCGCATCGATATCTACCGCCTTGGCTATTACGGCGGCATGGGCGCGCGCAAAGTCGACACGATCCAGCATACAGGCGTGCAAGATCAGCCCGATCCGCTGCGAAACGCAGCAACTGGCACGGTGGACGCTGGTAACTGGTCGGTTTCGGCTTCCTGGACGGTACCCGATGATGCGGTTTCTGGCGTCTACATTGCCAAGCTTGTGCGCCAGGACGGTACCTTCGGCGAGAACCATATTCCGTTTATCGTTCGCGACGACGACAGCCACAGCGACGTTGTCTTTCAGACCGCCGATCAGACCTGGCAGGCCTATAACGGTTGGGGCGGGGCGAACTTCTATGGAGGCAACGGCCCGGCGACTGGCCAGGGCGCTGGGCGCGCCTATGCCGTCAGCTACAACCGCCCGATCGCCACACGCGGTGGCGTCGGCACCTACGCTGGTCCGCAGGACTATCTGTTCGGCGCCGAATATGCCGGCATCTACTGGCTGGAACAGAACGGCTACGATGTATCCTACATCTCGGGCGTCGATGCCGATCGTTACGGTAGCTTGCTGCTCAACCACAAGACCTATATCGATGCGGGTCATGACGAATATTGGTCCGGTCAGCAGCGCACCAATGTCGAAGCCGCGCGCGATGCGGGTGTCAACCTCATGTTCTGGAGCGGCAACGAGGTTTACTGGCGCACGCGCTGGGGCAACGCCTATAGCGCCGACGGCACAGCCTACCGCACGCTGATCTCCTACAAGGAGACATGGTCGCCGGGCGCCAGCATCGACCCTTCGAGCGAATGGACCGGCACCTTCCGCGATCCACGCTTGAGCCCACCAGCCGTCGGCGGCGGAAATCCAGAAAACTCGCTCACCGGGCAGTTGTTCAAGGTCGATGATGTCGGCAACAATCTTCAGGCGATCACTGTCACTTACGACGATGCGAACTTGCGCTTCTGGCGCAACACCAGCATCGCTAATCTCCAGCCCGGCCAGACGGCAACGCTCACCAAGAATTACCTCGGTTACGAGTGGGACGAGGCTGTCGACAATGGGTTCGACCCGGCCGGCCTCGTGAAGCTGTCATCGACGACGCTTCCTGTCAGCACCTATTTGCTCGACTACGGCAATACGACGGGCGACGCCGTTTCCACCCACAATCTAACACTCTATCGCGCGCCAAGCGGCGCGCTGGTATTCGGCGCCGGTACAGTCTATTGGACGTGGGGCCTCAGCGACAACCACGACAATCAGGCGACGCCGACCGATTCCCGTGTCCAGCAGGCTATGGTCAATTTGCTGGCCGATATGGGCGTCTTGCCCGGCACGTTGCAGGCTGGACTGATTGCGGCAACCGGTTCGACCGACCGCACCGCGCCAACTTCGATTATATCTGTGCCATCGACGGCGGTTGTCGGTTCGTCCATCACCATTAGTGGCACTGCCGTCGATGCCGGCGGTGGCGTCATTGCCGGGGTAGAGGTCTCGACAGATAACGGAGCAAGCTGGCATCCAGCCGTTGGTGACGAGAACTGGACCTACACATGGTCGCCACAGGCCGCGGGCACCTATACCATTCTGTCACGCGCTGTCGATGACAGCATCAATCTCGAGACACCATCGGCAGGACGTACGGTTTCAGTAAGCGGTGCGAGCTTCACTTCGCTTTTTTCCGGTTCGACGCCGGCGGTCGTTAACACCGACGATAACTCCGCAGTTGAACTTGGGGTCCGGTTCCAGACGTCGGTGGCGGGTACCGTAAGCGGCATCCGGTTCTACAAGGGCACCCAGGACACGGGCACACATACCGGCTCTTTATGGTCCAGCACAGGTGTTCAGCTTGCCACGCTGACCTTCACCAACGAAACGGCGAGCGGCTGGCAGACAGCATATTTCACCAGTCCGGTTTCGTTGACGCCAGGACAGGTCTATACCGCGTCGTACCACACCGACACGGGTCGCTATTCGTCTACCACCAACTACTTCACGTCGGCGGTCACTAGCGGTCCGCTCACGGCGCTTGCCAGCGGCAACGGTGTCTACCGCTATGGAGCGACCAGCCTGTTCCCGACTGCCACGTTCAGCGCGGAGAATTACTGGGTCGATGTGATGTTTAATACTGGCTCTGCGCCGGCGAACACAGCGCC
>UBQW01000030.1:21627-21878 GCA_900467745.1 Hyphomicrobiales bacterium | reverse complement strand
GTGTTTGCCTTCTGCAATCGCAGGCGTGACCGGGTGAAGCTCTTGTTCTTTGACCGGTTGTCGTTTGGCACTTAAACGAGGTCTTCCTCAATTTGTGTGGTTAACAAATCGTTAGGTGCCACGGCACTATGGGCGGGCATGCGAACGAGATCCAAATGGTCGCCCGGTCCGGGCATTAAAGTGCAGAGCGTCGTATCCAACGACGACGGTGATTGGGTTGTGTCTGCTTGTGGGCCATCCTCTGGCACATG
>UBQW01000030.1:0-21614 GCA_900467745.1 Hyphomicrobiales bacterium | reverse complement strand
GTTGCACATATCGGCAGTGCGGACGACAAACATTCACAGACCGGGTCCCGGAGATTGCCTCCCCTTACGGCCGCAGAACAACGAGAGTCGCCGAAATAATTGGCCTGCTGGGGCACAGCACCGGCGGACGGCCCGGAGAGCGCTTGATGAGACGGCTTGGGATGCCGATCAGCGACGACACCATCCTTCGGCACTTGAAGCGCAATGCTTCACGGGTCGACGACGCCCCCGCGGCACGGATCATCGGGATCGACGACTGGAGTTGGAGGAAATCCTGGCGCTACGGCACGATCATCGTTGATCTCGAACGCAGAAAGGTCATGGACATTCTCGAAGACCGGAGCGTGGCAAGCGTTGCACGATGGTTGAAGCGGCACCCTTCCATTGAGGTCGTCAGCCGAGATCGATGCGGACTTTACGCGCAGGCCGCTCGTGAAGGTGCGCCCCAGGCGTCTCAGGTGGCGGACCGCTTTCATCTCATCCAAAATCTTCGTATTGCTATCGAGGAACAGATGAGCCTCTCCGGTCGAGCTACAGGCAGGGCCCTGCTACCAAACGAGGATATCGAAAACGATCATGGCGATCGGGCTTTGCAAGAGCAGACGCCTGAAACGCCTTGGCGCAATCAGCTTCGCCGGGCGCATCGGCAGTCCCGGAAGGATGTGTTCGAGACGGTGCACGCCTTGAGCAAAGAAGGCCTGACCTGCTCGGACATTGCACGTCGCACAGGATATGGCCGACGAGACGCAGCATCACGAAATGGCTGACGTTCGAAACCCCACCCGATCGACGCAGGGGCGCGCTACGGCCGACATCGCCTCTGTACTTCGAAGCGTTCCTCACCCAGTGTTGGAAAGATGGCAACCGCCGTGGTCGGCATTTGTTTCATGACATAAAGCGCCGAGGATACACCGGCAGCTTTTCTAATCTTGAACGCCTGCTGGCAACATGGCGCCGCGCCGAGAGGCCGGAAGCGGATGAGGATAAGGTCGATGCTGCGCCGGCTCGGATTGGGCGCTATGACAAAGCACCTGGCGATGTGCCTGTCCGTGATCCGCAAACCGGTCATTTGATCTCACCCATTGTCGCCGCTAATCTTTGTATAAAGCCGCGCGGCGCACTGAACGCCAATCAGGCGCGGAAAGTCGATGCCCTCAAACAGGGATCACGGACGTTTACTGTTCTGCGCAGCTTTGCCATGCGATTTCGCGGCATATTTCGTGGCCGAACCTCGGCGAAGCTGGACCAGTGGATCGACGATGCCATTCATTCTGGTCTCGCCTTCCTAGCCCGTTTTGCCCGTGTACTTCGCCGTGATATCGACGCCGTCTGCAACGCCATCGACCTGCCCTGGAGCAACGGCCAGGCAGAAGGCCAGATCAACCGACTGAAGACGATCAAGCGCGCAATGTATGGCCGGGCGGGACCAGAGCTGCTCAGGGCGCGGATGATGCAATCAAATTGACCGCTCTCCACACAAATTGAGGAGGACCCAATTAAGTGCCAAGTCTCAAATTAAGTGCCGGGCTATCTTGTTGAAACTGCTAATCCGGAATCTTACGGTTAAATGCAAAACGACAAAGCCGTCGAGAGGGCTTTCTCAAGGACCGGCGTTCGGCTGCACAAGCTTCCGAAGTTGCACAGCAAGATCGTGGCGATCGACACGGACCTTCTTTGTATCGGCTCCTACAATTGGCTCAGCGCTGATCGACATGGCCAATATGCGCACCACGAGACGTCGTTCGTTTACCGAGGGCGGCATCTCGAGGAGGAGATCAGCACCATCGTTGGCAGGCGCAGAGAGAATTAGTGACTAGAACCTCACTAAAGGTGTGAGCTACCCAATTGATATTGCGGTGATCGCTGCTTATCGTGCTCTACTCCAATATAGCGCTGTGGGTTCTGATCCCTTTCAAGGCAAAGGGACTATCCGTCGTCTATGATGATCCGGTTACGCCGCGGGTACCTCGATACCAATCTTATTGGCGATGGCTGTATAGATGTCGACATCTGCATCTGGCGCCCTGACGGAGACGATAAGCGCATATCGTGCCGAACGGTCCCATCTCTGAAGCGCCGGCTTTTCTTTCCACCAGCCGCTGATAGGAAAGACGCCAATCGCGTCGCGGTCTGCCAGTGCTGCGGCACTGCCGCGCCATATGTCAGAGTGAACTGAACCACGATCCCTAGTCTGCCCAAGCACCCAGTCATCACCACCGGCTCCAGCGCCGATCGCGCCGTTCTCTTCGGCCTCCGCTGCCCGGTTGATGCGCTGCCGGAACTGAGGAAGACTCTCAAGCGATCGTTTCACCGCGAAGCGCAGGGCATGCGACGCATAGCGATGACGTCTGGTCCAACCTCGTTCCCCTGGGTTGGGTTCAACGAAATAGGAAAGCGTGATACGCAACTCGACATCCAGTGCTCCAAGCGCGAGGAGTTCGTCCTTGGGCCAGGGCAGCGCATGTAGGTTCATGTCGCGCGTTTTGATTCCGCTCTTACCCTTCTTGAAAGGCAGCAAGGCATCCTCCACCATCAAGGTCGCATCGTCGCTGGCGCTCATCAGCGCGCGACTGAGAGCGGGAACACCCCAGCCGTAACGGCGGAGCATCGCCATCTTCTGTGTCTGCGTACCGGCTGCATCAAACCGGGTGCGCATGGCGGGCGTCCATTCTGCCGAGTGAACGGCAAGTCCGCGCACGGTCTCAGGCCAAAGTCCCGGCCGGCCCACCATGATCCCGGCACACAGGTTAGAGGCAAGCGCCGCCGCCGCACTCGTCGCACCGAAGGATTCGAACATCCGCATATGCGGCCGGTAGTGCGTGGTCAGCATCTGGAGGTCGTCGATCGCGGACGCTGCATTCACCCCGTCATGTGCATAGTTGCCGCCCTCAAAGACCACGTCAGGCCGGATCGGCCATTGTCGGTCCCAGATGCCGGACGTGCGACTTGCCGGAGAGAGGTCGCCTGCAGGCGCGACCGCCGCCCAGCCGGAGTAATCGGGATGATTGATGGTGATCCTGTCTGTGTAGGCACCCGCGACCAAAGCGTTCCACGCCTGGGCCGGGCTTTCGGCCTCTGCCAGATCATTGGCGTCGAGATATGTTCCGGCATTGATCTCGTCGCGCAGATTGCCAGCCGCAAGAACCATCAGACGTCGTCGATCGCCTTGACCATAGCAGATCTGATCCACCGCTGCCGACCAGGAGGAGGGTCGGCCGCGCCCCAGCCCGACATCACTTGTCACGGCCATGCAAAAGACACGCGGTCGCCCCGGCGCTACCTCTTCGGCTCTGGAAATACCGCTCGCTGTGATCGCTCCGTACAGGAGAGGATCGTTTTCGCCAGCCGGCGGCAGCACTTTGACGCTCTCCAGCCCGTGTCCGAGATGGATCTGTTCTCCGGTGGAGAGTGCTGCTTCGAGGTCCCCGTAAAGCGCAACGCCCGCCATGGAGGTGCCGTGGCCGTTCCAATAGCTTGTATCTGCAGTTCCCCATGCATCCACGGCCGTATGCATATCGTCAGCCGTAAGCGCCGGCTCGATCAACGGATGCTCTCGCGCCGTGCCGCTGTCGAGAATGCAGATTGCGGGAGCCAGTGCGCTTGGCGGATCAACCCTGCCTGCCAGATCGCCGACCCAGTCCATCTGCTCGGCTGCAGGCATTTCCAAGAACAGTGTTGGCGTGTCCTTTGCCAGCCTGAGCTCAGCGATCGCATCGCTGTTGTCGATCAGGTTGGTGACTGCTGCCACATCGCCAAGCGCAAGCACAACAACGCGTTCCGGAAATCTAATAGTGTGATCCTTGACAGTGATGTTAAGGCGCTGCGCCACATGGCGGAACTGGATGAGCCGTTCGTCGCGGATCCAGACCTCCCACCAGACAATTTGTCCAGCGTCGGGGAAGGTGGTCGGATCGTCTGTGAACAGCGATTTCGCGGCCGCAATGCGAACATCCTCGATCCGAGCCACCAGGCGTTCGTTCTTCGGTCTTCCACTTCTCGGGCTCTCTTGCGTGCGGTAGGCTTCCACACGGTTTCCGTAAAATTCCGCCGAGCTCTCAGGTACAAAGACCGTTGCCGAAATCATTCCATCCGCGTCAGGTTGCGGACGAACCGCTACAAGCTCGATATTGCCGGGCTTGTTTTCCAGTGCGTCAACAAAACCGCGGTCTCCGGCGTCCAGATTGAACTCAAGGTAAAAGCCCTTTTCTCCTTCGGCGATCTCCGGATTGCGTTCTGCCAGCTTGTTACGCGCTGCGGCGACCGCCGCGTCGAGCGACTGTTTGAGTTTTTGAGCGTGGGCGGCTCGAGCACGAACAGGAGGCAGGCCATCGCGCGGCGTGCGAGGCGAGGTATAGGCTTCGGCCTCTCCGCCGCCTTCGAGATGGAAATGGGGACGATTGCGGGGAGGACGCGCCATGATACTCGCTGCTTCGCGCTTTAGCTGGTGGATGCCTTCCGCTCGGCCAGCGTGGAGAGCAGCGTTGCGGTCGTGATATCGTTGCGATCGGAAAGGACCGCGGTCTTTGCGGCCTCGTCTGCGGCACGAGCGACTTCAGCCTGACTAAGGCCGTGACCGGCGTCTTGTATCTGCACCCAATCCACCGTCTTCAGGTCGAATGTGGCTAGATGATTTTCGATAATGCCGCGCGCCACGGAAGCATCTGGCGGACCGTAGGTGATGACGTCATCGAAACGTCTGAATATGGCCTTGTCCAGAAGCTCCGGGTGGTTCGTTGCGGCAATAATTAAGCTTGGGCCATAGTCGTTTTCGATGAACTGCAGGAACGAATTGAGTACGCGGCGGATTTCGCCGACGTCGTTTGGCCCCGACCGCTGCGAGCCGATCGCGTCGAACTCATCGAAGAAATAGACGCCACGTTGGACGGCCATGGCATCAAAAACAAGGCGGAGCCGGCTGGCAGTTTCGCCCATCATCTTTCCGATCAAGCCGTCATAGAGCACGGTGAACAACGGAAGCTTCAATTCGCCGGCAAGCGCTGCCGCTGTCATCGTTTTGCCCGAACCAGGGGGGCCAACCAGGAGGAGCTTACGCCGCGGCGATAGACCGCGTGATTTTAGCCTTTCTTGTTGTCTTTGTTCAGTCAGGACGCGCGCAAGACGTTCCTTGAGCTCACCGGACAACACCATGTCGGCTAGGCGGGTATCGGAGAAGCGGGCAGCGAGGAGGTTGGTCAGCTCACCCCTTGGCTGGGCAATTGCGACCGGTCCGGAACCGCGACGTCCAACATTCTGACCCTTGCCCTTGGCGGCATCGATCAGCTCCGTCAGTTCCTGCGCGAGTTTGCCATGTCCTTGCCGGGCTTCATGGGCGGCAAGCTGCGTCGCGACGGAGATAAAACGTGCGTCATCCCCGTCGATATGGCTCCGGAGAAGAGCAACTATATGTTGTGCCGTCGTCATCAGTTTTGCAATCTTCATCCATTCGGCGTCATGTCCGCAAAACGCACGTTATCGTCAAATCCGGCCGGTGTATCGTTCGTGTGGCTTCCAGGCTTGAAACATTCGACATGTCCACAAGGTTTACACGTCTGGATTTGTGTCCTGTGATGTCATGTGAACATAGCGCGAACCCGTTAACGTTTTCCAGTAGAAACGAGGCTTGAGCAAGATGATGCTGCACATACCGATCCATGTGTGGCAAGCAGTCCTCTTGTTGAGCGTAACGTGAGGGCAGTTGATCCTCAGGCCATCAGGAGCATCGTCACCTACGCCGAGGCAACCTCGGCGGGACGGCCGCTGCTTTAGCCACTTCTATTCGCTTACGTTAGTTAGGACAATCGAGAGGCGATTGTATCGCCCTTGGTAGAAGGCGACGGCCCGAGAAGCGACCTGTCTGAGTGACCGCCCTGCTGCGCGAAATAGGTGTCACCTGGTGAGCAATCCCATAGGGTTGGCGTAGGGAAGAACAATAGGTCGTTAGTTCGATTCCGTTCAAAGCAGAGGCATTATTCGATCTGATCACGCCGGGTTGGAAATGCCTTGCTGAATGAAAGCAGCAGTCCTTCCATAATGTGCGACAAGAAGTTCAACCGCTATCTCGGACTTCGCATCTAGCACCGCGCGCAACAGTGCATCGTGCTCCTCACCAACCTTGCGAACTCTGAACGATTTTCGGCTCGATAGAGCTCGATATCGCGAAAGCCGGTCGGCGAGTTGCTCGCAAAACGCTATCAACGGACGAGAACCGCAGTTGCCGATCAACAGGGCATGGAATTTCCGGTGGCAGCGCTCCCATTCGGGATTGTTCTCAAAATTGTCAGGGTTGAGCGATCTCGGGGTTCGATCAAGCCGATGATGAGCAACCAGAAGCGCTTCTTCCCAGGCGGGAGTAGCGTTCGCTATCGACTCCCGTAGTGCGGTTCCTTCGACCCAGCCGCGTGTTTTCGTCAGTTCCGCCAGCTCCTCCAGGCTGATGGACTGGACGAAGAAACCGCGCTGTTCCTTCCCGACTACCAAATCCTCCGTGGTCAGCCGATTGAGCGCCTCGCGTAGCGGTGTTTGCCCCGCACCGTAATGCTCCATGAGAAACCGAAGTTGCAGCTTCCGCCCCGGCTCTAGCTGTGCGGAAAGGATATCGGCTTTCAATCGCTCATAGATGCCGGTGGCCAAGGTAGCAGGCGCTTCAACGTCTCGATGGACAATCCCGATACTCATGATGCTCCCAGCTTCAGATGACTTCCTATTTTATATACACAGATCATCTCCGACTTGGAATTTATAAATTTTTGGCTTGCGTTCCAAAATTTGCATAATTAAAGGTACGGCAGGGAGAGATCGAATGGTTGGAGCCTTCACATCTATGCCGGAGAGGAGAGCGGCGTGCACTTGCTGCGCCGTGGACATCCACTGCCATGTCGTGCCGTCACGGTTCCCGGGGGCGCCGGGTGGCGTGTCGACAGCAGGCTGGCCCAGCATGGTAGGTGCCGGCGAATGCCACGCCACCATCGTCATCAACGATAAGCCTTACCGCACCGTCAGCGATGCCTGCTGGATGGCCGAACGTCGGCTTGCGGAAATGGATCGTGCAGGGATCAGGCTGCAGGTGCTGTCGCCCATGCCGGAACTCTTCGGTTACTGGCTCGACGCCAGCCCGGCCAATGATCTTGTGCGCCATGTCAACGATACGATCGCGTCTCTGGTCGCGGAGGGCGAGGGGCGTTTCGCCGGCTTCGGCGGCGTTGCCCTGCAGGATCTCGATCTCGCCATCGCGGAACTTCATCGCGTGATACGCGACCTGGGTTTTGCCGGCGTAGAGATCGGCAGCAACATCAACGGCATGCCGGTCGGCGATCCGCGCCTGCATCCGTTCTTTGCGGAAGCGGAAGCGCTGGGTGCTGCCGTTTTTGTTCATGCGGTCAGGCCGGCCGGCATGGACAGGCTCGTTGGGCCGGCCCCCCTGCAACAGATCCTTGGTTATCCGACCGATGTCGGGCTTGCGGCCGCCTCGGCGATCACAGGCGGACTTCTTACAAAATTTCCGAAGCTGCGCATCGCGTTCAGCCATGGCGGCGGCACATTCGCCTCGTTGCTGCCGCGTCTGCAGCAGGGGTATGAAGTCTTTCCGGCCGTCGGGGAAGTGATGCCCAAAGCGCCCGTCGAGCTTGCGCGCCGCCTCTATGTGGATTCGCTCGTCTTCGACGAGGAGACGCTGCGCCGGCTCGTTTCGATTTTCGGGGAAGACAAGGTGCTGATTGGCACGGATTACCCATTCAATTTCCGCGAGGCGGACCCGGTCGCCCGTATCGAGGCGACTTTCGCGGATCTCACCCTGCGCGAACGGCTGACATTCGCCAACGCGCAAGAATATCTGGCTTTGGACAAGGTTTCTTCAGATGAGCGACTTTCCCGTTTCGGCGCTGCGCAGCGTTGAGCTGTCGACGCCCGATCTCAACGGTTCCGTTGATTTCTACACACGTGTCTGGGGCCTTGAAGTGGTCGCCGAGGCGGACGGCAAGGTGTTCTTGGCGGCCAGCGGAGATGATTTCCATGTGCTGGAACTGAAGGAGGGAGAACGTGCCGAACTACGCAAGATCAGCTTTCGCGTCCGTTCCGCGGAGGATCTCGCCGACCTTCTCGACAAAACGATGGCAGCGGGCTGCACGGTCCTGCGCACGATCGGAGACGCGGATGCCCCCTCCGGCGGCCGCCGCTTCGTCATTCGCGAGCCGCAGGGTTCGGTGCTGGAATTCGTCCATGGCGACAGCCGTAAGGCTGGCACGGAGGTCGAAAATCGTCCGACCCGCCTGGCGCATGTGAATATTAATAGCGCCGATATCGGGGCTCTGACTACCTTCTATCAGGAAGTCCTCGGGTTTCGCCTTACCGACCGCTCCAAGCTGATGGCTTTCCTGCGCTGCAACGACGATCACCATGCTGTTGTGCTGGCCGAGGCGCAGCAAAACGGGCTCAACCATGTGGCCTTCCTCGTTCCGAGCCTGGAATCGGTCATGCGCGGCTCCGGCAGGATCGTCGATGCTGGCTATCCGATCGGCTGGGGTGTCGGCCGTCATGGACCGGGGGACAATGTGTTTGCCTATTTCCTCGATCCGACCGGCGTCGTCATCGAATACACGGCCGAGGTCCTCCAGGTCGATGACGACTACCGGGTGAAAGGCCCGTCCGAGTGGGTCTGGCCACCGGGCCGGACCGATCACTGGGGCATCGCGCCACCCAAGAGCGAGGCCTGTAAGAAGGCCCAGACCGCCATCGCCTTCGCCCAATAGACCGACCCGACGAACAGTTTTTAGAGGCATGCCAGTGCATATTGAAAGCGAAGTTTCCGATCATATCGATATCCTCGTCGTCGGCTTCGGCCCGGCCGGTGCCGTTGCCGCCGGCATGCTCGGACAGAAAGGCCACCAAACCCTGGTCGTCGATCGCCTGACCGAGATCTACGACAAGCCGCGGGCAATTGCGATCGATCACGAGATCCTGCGGCATTTCGACAATATGGGCGTTGCCGATCAGGTTCTGCCCTATGTCGCACCGTTCACCGCGTCCCAGCATTTCGGCGCCAAGGGACAACTCATCCGTCGCATCGACATGGTCGCAAAGCCCTATCCGCTCGGCTATACGCCAAGCATGGTCTTCACCCAGCCGCCGGTGGAAGTGGCGTTGCGCCGCCATGCCGAAAGCTTCGACTGCGTAACAGTCGAACTTGGCACCGAACTGATCGATATTGCCGACACGGGCGAAGAGGTTCTGGCCAAGCTGAAGGATGCCGATGGTCGCGTCCGCACCGTCTCCGCGCGCTATGTCATCGGTTGCGACGGCGCCTGGAGCACGGTCCGTCAGCTGTCCGGCATGAAGCTCGAAGATCTCGTCTTCGACGAACCGTGGCTGGTCGTCGATGTCCAGGTTCTGGACGGAGCCCTGTCTAAACTTCCCTCGACATCCGCGCAGTTCTGCAATCCGGCGCGCCCGACGAGTTTCATTATGGGGCCGAACAATCATCGTCGCTGGGAAATCATGCTGTTGCCCGGCGAAGACCCGCGCGAAATGGAAAAGCCGGAAAATGTCTGGATGCTGCTGGCGCCCTGGCTTTCACCGGAAGATGGCGAGCTATGGCGCGCCGCCGCCTACCGTTTCCATGCCCTCGTCGCCGACGAATGGCGGCGCGGCCGCATTGCCATTGCCGGCGATGCCGCCCACCAGCAGCCGCCGTTCATCGGCCAGGGCATGTGCCAGGGCCTGCGGGACGTGTCGAACCTCGTCTGGAAGCTCGACCGTGTACTCAGGCAAGAGTCCTCACCCGACCTTCTCGACACCTATACCGTCGAACGCCGCCGCCACGTGCGCACGCTGACCGGCAAGATCAAGGCGATCGGCCAGAATATTTGCGAGCGCGATCCGGCAGCGGCCGAAGCGCGCGATGCGCGCATTCTTGCCGAGGGCGGCGGACAGCCGTTGACGATTACCCGCCAAGATATCGTTCCGCCAATCGAGGAAGGCCTGATTGCAGCCGAAGGAACGCCGGCGAGAGGTGTCCTGTTTCCGCAGCCCTCGATCTTAGAGCCATCGGCCACGACACTGCTCGACAAGGTAACGGGTACCGGTTGGCGCGTCCTCCTCGATGGCCGCAAGATCGCGTCCGGCGAGTGGGCTGGGCTCTGCGCGCAGCTCGCAGGCTTTGCCGTGCATGCCGTCGTTCCTGCGGGCAAGGGCAATGGTGAAGCCTCCGTTCTTCAGGAGAAAGACGGAGTTCTGGCCGACTGGTTCGACCGCATTGGTGCGGTCGCCGCCATCGTCCGGCCGGACCACTACGTATTCGGCGCGGCAAGATCGCTCGCCGATCTCAACGAACAACTTTCGGATCTGCATCGCCGCCTCGCATAAGGCGCGGCGCGATCTGCTGATCACATCCTGATACGGTTCTGGGAGGAAAACATGACCGATACGGTAATCCAGAAAGGCAGTGCGTGGCGCCCATTCGCGGTTCTCGCCCTACTTTTCCTGTTTCAGACGCTGAATTTCTTCGACAAGCTCGTCTTCGGCTTGTCCGCGGTACCGATGATGAAGGAGTTGCAGATCTCGCCGCAGCAGTTCGGCCTGATCGGCAGCAGCTTCTTCCTGCTGTTCTCGATCTCGGGCGTGCTCGTCGGCCTGTTCGTAATCGGTCGCGTGCCGA
The DNA here is from genome assembly GCA_900467745.1 of Hyphomicrobiales bacterium. Lineage (GTDB taxonomy): Bacteria > Pseudomonadota > Alphaproteobacteria > Rhizobiales > Rhizobiaceae > Rhizobium. The sequence goes on along the minus strand of UBQW01000030.1, from coordinate 10,966 downwards.
TCAAGTGGATCCTGGTGGTGCTGGCGGCGATCTGGTCGCTGACGCAGATTCCGATCTATTTCACCAGTTCGGTAACGGTTCTGGTCGTTTGCCGCATCCTTCTTGGTCTTGGCGAGGGACCGGGCCTGCCGACAGCACTGCATGCCGCGCATAACTGGTTCAGCCCGGAAAAGCGAAGTGTGCCAAGTGCCGTCGTTCTTCAGGGCATAAGCGTCGGTCTACTCGCGGGCGGTCCGCTGCTAACCTATATCATCGTCCAGTATGGCTGGCGCACCGGCTTCCTGTTCTGCGGCGTTATCGGCATTTGCTGGATTTTCGCCTGGCTGTTCATCGGCGGCGAAGGTCCCTATGCGGCGAGCAACGAAAAGACCGTTGCAAGCCAGCCTTCCGAGGCACCGATACCCGCCCGCAAGCTCTGGCTCGATCCAACGGTTATCGGCGTCATCATCATGTCGACCATGTCCTACTGGATCGTCGGCATGTCCGCGACCTGGCTGCCGCCGTTCCTGCAGCAGGGGTTGGGCTACAGCCAGGTAGAGACCGGTAGCGTCATTTCCGCCGTCTACATCTTCCAGTCGCCACTTCTTCTGATCGGCTCCTGGATCGCACAGCGGATGCTGCAGCGCGGCGTCAGCAAGCGCACGACGCTCGGCAGTGCCTCCGGCTATGCCCTGCTCGTCAGCGGTCTTGCCCTGATCGGTTCCGTTCATGTCAGCGGTGTGTTGCAGCTGGTGCTGATCGCTATTGCCTTTGCGGCGCCTAGCCTCACCACCATCTATGGCCCGATCACGCTCGGTGCCGTCGCTCCGGCCGTCCAGCGCGGCAAGCTCATCGTGGTCATTTATTCCGCCAATGCCGTCTCCGCCCTCGCATCGAATGCCATCACCGGCATGATTGTGCAGCGCGCCGGCCCCGAGCACCTTCCGGAGGGCTATGCGAACGCGATGATGTTTACCGCCGCTATCCTCATCATCGGTGCGATTTCCGCCTTCGCGTTGATCTTCCCGGACCGCACCATCCAGCGTTTCGGCGAGCGTAGCCGCATTTCCGATCACATGCAGCGGGCCTGACGGCCCGCCACTTCCTAGCACTCAAGGAGAAGAACGTATGAGACTGTCCACCGTCAGAACAGCCGGCCGCACCACATGGGGCGTTGTCGACCAGGAGAGCTTCCACGATGTCGGTGCCGTGCTTGCCGGCCGTTATGCCGATCTCAAGGCAGCCATCACGGCCGGCCTTGCGGGCGTGGCGGAGGCTGCGGCCTCCGCTGCGGCGACATCCCTTGCCGATATCGAATGGCTGCCCGTCGTGCCGAACCCGGACAAGATCCTTTGCGTCGGGCTGAACTACGAGATGCACCGCCAGGAAACCGGCCGTTCGGCAGTCGAAAACCCGACCATTTTCGCGCGCTATGCCAATAGCCAGACCGGCCATCTGGCGCCGATCGTGCGCCCCAAGGTCTCGACCGATCTCGATTACGAAGGCGAGCTCGCCATCATCATCGGCAAGCCCGGCCGGTATATCTCACGTGAAGACGCGCTCAACCACGTCGCCGGCTATGCCATTTACAACGACGGTAGCATTCGAGACTTCCAGAAACACACACACCAGTTCACGCCGGGCAAGAATTTTCCGGATACGGGCGCCCTCGGTCCCTGGATGATGACGCCGGACGAGCTCGGCCCGTTGCCGGATCTGCGCATACAGACACGTTTGAACGGTCAGGTTGTGCAGAATGCCACCTTCAGCCAGATGATTTTCGACATCGCGCGGCAGATCGAATATTGCTCGAGCTTTACCCGCCTTGAAGCTGGCGATGTTATTGCCAGTGGCACGCCAGGCGGCGTTGGCGCCAAGCGCACCCCTCCGCTCTGGATGAAGCCTGGTGACCTTGTCGAGGTTGAAATCGACAAGCTTGGCATCCTGCGCAACCCGATCGTCGAGGAAGTCTGATTTCTGGACTGCGTGCGGCCACTGTAGAGGATGCCGATATTCGGCATCCTCTGGGATGCATACTAATTTCAGGCGTTTAGATCTTAGCTGACAGCTCGCCGCGAGTTTGATTCCCATCAAGGCGAGGTGTCATCCAACATTGGTCGCAACAGGATCCCGGTCAAATTAGTCAGTGTGAGACCTCGGCGCGCAACAATAACGCCTCATATGATGAGGTTACTCCGGTTGTAGATTGGCATGAAACCCAATTTCACTAGATTGGCGTAAGAGATGTTGGCCTTTTCAGCCGAAGGCACCTCAGTCTCGACCACAAAGGTCAACACGCCACGGTTCGCGCCGTCTTCCAGTCGAGCCTGTATAAGCGCTTTCTGCGCGCCGCGGTTCCGAAAGCCCGGCACGGTTGCTCCCCCGCCGAGCCACGCGAAAGATCCTGAAGCAAACATTGCTCCCGTTCCCACAGGTGTGTCCCCGTCCAACGCGTAAAAACATGACCATCCATCTCGTCCGACGATCGCAGCCCATAAGGCGGTAAGGGTTTCCGGAAAACCGAAACCGGCACACATCATGGCACCGAATACCCTCGCTTCATCGTGCCGAACCTTTCGTGTCTTCACTGTGCTCGGTGATGGAAAAGAAGCCACCTCCGCGGGACGTCGCAACTTTACCCAACCAGGGCCATATGTCGTTAGTCCCTTCGACTGGATCCAGCGTTTCACCCCGTCGGACGCAGCGTCCGTGTTGACCTGCAAAAACCTTTTTCCCGCCCTTTGCCTCATCCAATCGTAGGCTTCGTCGAGATCTTCACTCTTGGTGAGGCCGAGGATGCGGTTGAGACCGATCGCAGGTGCGCTCGGAAGAGAAATCATGCATCCGCCATTTGTCGAAACGCATTCAAACCGTTCCTCGGCCGTCAATAGGCTGTGTGCGGCATTATGCAGATCGATGAAAGCTTTGGCCTCAATGGCGTCTTCTTCGGTAGGGCACGAATAATTGGAGGAACAAGAATCCAAAGGAGGGCTCCTAATCATAATTTCGCCGAAAGAAGATAAAGGAATTATGGGATCAAAAACAGAGCAATTGGAGCGGGACGTCGTGCATTGTCCGCGAGTGGAATACCTGCGATGAGAATTGAATTGGCTGGGTGGCGGGACCGTCTTCCCGCCGGTATTGAAAACTGGCTAGTGCGGTATATCGTCGAATTTTTATAAATTGTGAGAGCAAGGTGTCACACGATCTCGGGTTCAAGACATTGTCGAAACAGACCGCTTTCCAGTTCGGAGATTTCCGTTTTCTGCCAGAAGCTCAATCCCTCCTGTACAAGGGGCAACCCGTCGGCCTCGGTGGGCGAGGTTTCGACATCCTGACCCTGCTCGTGTCGCGAGCGGGCGAAGTTGTCAGCAAAGCCGATTTGTTTGCGCACGTATGGCCAGACTATATCGTTCACGACCATAATTTGAAGGTCAATGTCGGCAATCTTCGACGTTCGCTGGCCCAATTCGATCCCTCTACCGAGTACATTGCCACGATCCCGGGGAGGGGATACAAATTCGTTGGTGGCTTGGAAAGCAACATTCCAGCGCCAGCGAGGCAAGTCGCTTCAACTACGAGTCACCATATCGCTCCACCCCAAACGCGGCAGCTCCTCGGCCGCGATGACGCGATCCGACAAATCTCCGAGCAGCTCAACCAACCGGGTTATCTCACCATCGTCGGGCCAGGCGGCGCGGGAAAAACCTCTCTCGCGGTCACGGTTGCTAAGCAATCCTGCGGGGCAAACGAAGCCATCGCCTTTGCGGATCTCTCGACGCTGAGCGACCCGCGATTTGTGGTGCCAGCGATCGCGTCCGCGCTCGGCGTGTCGCTGGGGTTTGACGATCCAATCGCAGGCGTGATCGACGTCCTTCGCAGCAACCGGCTGCTTCTCATCATCGACAATTGCGAGCACGTTATCGCGATGGCCGCGACGATCGTTGAGAGGATATCCGCGGACGTTCCTTCGGCGCGGATCATTGCGACCAGCCGCGAGCCGTTACGGACGCGGCACGAGCAGATCCACTTTCTTTCAGGATTGGCTTATCCCAACCAGACGACGACGCTGTCCATCAGCGACGCGCTACAGTTTCCGGCAATCCAGCTATTCATTTCAAAGGCGTATGGTTCAGGCGATACAGAGCCTACTGATGAATATGTCCGCAGTGTTGTTTCGATCTGCTCACGGCTGGACGGCTTGGCACTCGCAATCGAACTGGCCGCCGGTACGGCCAGTGTTCTTGCACCCTCGGCGCTCGATGACCTCTTCAGGGATGGCTTTGATACGATGAACCGGGGAGCAAGGGATGCACCCTTGCGCCATCAATCCTTAGAAGCGACGCTCGACTGGAGCTATCGACTTCTTCCAGACCGTGAGGCGGTCTTGCTGGGTCTGCTTTCGGTATTTTCCGGCCGTTTCAACGCCGACGACGTGGAGGCGATGTACTCCGCCGGCGCCCTGGAGCCGAGGACCGGGCGGGACGCACTCTCGCAGCTCGTAGCAAAGTCGCTGGTATCAGAGGAATACGACGGCGGGACTGTGCATTACAGACTTGCCGAAAGCACGGGTGCCTATGCCGCGCGGCGTCTGTCAGGTTCTCTTTACAGAGAAAAGGCAAGACGGAATTTTGCCGTCCGAACAAAGGACAAGCTGCAGATCGCCGAACGGGAATGGTCGTCGCAGACGTCTCGCGAATGGCTCGGCAAATATCGAAGGCAGATCGACGACGTTCGCGCAGCCATCGGCTGGGCGTTTGATCCCGCAGGCGATGCGGCTTTGGGTGTCGAACTGGTGGTCGCTGCCTTGCCGCTGTGGCAAGAACTATCGGCGTTTAGAGAAATGCTGGAAGCCATCGACCTTGCCGGGTCGAACAGCGCTGTCTTCATGGGGCTCGCGCCACTGGGCCGAGCCAAGCTCTCCACGGCGCGGGCTTGGGCCATGACACTGGCGCGCCACATGCACCCGCAAACCGATGATGCTTGGCGCGAAAGCATCTTTCATGCGAACGGGTCACGCGACGCGGAATTTCAAATACGATCGGTGTGCGGACAGGCCGTTTTTCTGGCCTATTCCGGCCGGCCCCGCACGGCATTACGCAAGATGAACGAGTTTGCGGCAGCAAAGGCTCTGGACTGGACGACGGCGCCCGACGGCAAACGACTGTTAGCGCATATCAAGATCTATGCAGGCGACTTCAATTCGGCATCGGCCCACCTGGAGGCGCTGATGGACGAATGGGGTCACCTGGAGGAGGGGCACGGCTTGTCCAGGTTCCAGGTCGATCTGCCTGCCGGTATTCGTTTGTCTCAGGCATTTCTGTCTTGGCTGCAGGGTGATTCTGATCGTGCCTCCCGGCTGGCCGGTCAGGCGATTGATCGTGCCGCCGATCTCGATCACATGATCTCCTTGGGCAATGCGATCTCGCTTGCGGCCCTTCCGATCGCTTTCGTGGAGGGTGATTTCGAAACTGCTTCGCGGCTTCAGCACCAACTGGCCGACGTCAGCCGGCGGGAAAGCGTCGGCATTTACGAGGGGACAGCCAAGTTTTTCGCGGGCGCTATCCAGTCCTCTCGAGGTGAGCAGGCAGGTTTTACCCTGATGCAAGACAGTATCAGCGGATTGCTTCGGGGGAACTGGCGTGCTCGCGTGCCCTTCTACCGGAGCCTGTTGGCGGAGGCATATCTTGCCGCAGGCGAACTACAGCTTGCTGAGGATAGTCTGCGCGCTGTGCTTGCAGAAACTGGCATACGAGAAGAGCGTTGGTGGCATCCGGATCTTTGGCGCGTTGCAGGAATGATTGCAGCCGGAAACAGGCGGCCCGACAAGGCTATGCGCTATTTCCAGAAGTCTTTGGATAGCGCGATTGTCATGGGCGCAGACGCCGCGACCAAACGCACCCAGCTTGCCATGGGTGCGGCGGATGTCCGCTGACGTTAGCACTTCAATCTTTTCCTCGCGTGTCGACGCGCTCTCGCAGCGACGCATTTTATCGCTCCAGCTGTGCAATCTTGTCGATCAGGTGCTGTGAGGCCGAAAGAAATTCGGCTTCAGTGTACCGCGGCTCGATGTGCTGCGGACAATTCCAGTCGAACGCCTCGAGCTTGAGTTTGAAAATGCGCTCAGTCTTGGCGCCATAATCGCTATCGGTGACTTTTGCCGTGAGCACTGGATCCGCATCGAGTGCCAGTTTATCGGCACGAGCATAGATCTTCAGACGTGTGCGTGCGGGATAGTCCATCAGAAACAGGCATGTCCGGTCGTTCTCAGCCAGATTGCCGGTGCTGATATACCGCCGATTGCCGCGGTAATCGACGAACGCAAGCGTGCGATCGTCGAGCACTTTGAGAAAGCCCGGAGGTCCGCCGCGGTGCTGGACATAGGGCCAGCCTGTCTCCGAAACCGATGCCATATAGAAACTGTCGCGCTGGGCAATGAACGCGGTCTCCCTGATTGAAAACCGGTCGAATTCCCGGTGCCCCTTGAAGTCGGACCACAAACGATCCGCTCCCATTTCCGCTTGCGCCCTGCGAACTGAAAGAGTGATCGCGATATCCATAAAGCCATAGGTCACATCGTATCTCCTTATTGTATTGTCGGTTCGCAGGGCATTGGGAATGCGACGCTATAGCGCCTCTCGCGCGGCTTGCTGCGCCCGGGCATAACTTTCGGCGACAGCAGCATAGTTGGGAGCGGCAAGTCCATAGAGCTTGCCAAGTTCGGCAGCCTCGGGCCGTGCCCAGGTCCGGTGAAGCTCAGACAGCAACGCGTTGGTCGAGGTCGGCTTGACGCCGCCCTGCACGAAACGGGCAAGCGAAATCTGCGAGGCCATTTCGCTTGGATCACCCGACGCATCGAGGACCGCATAGACGTCGTAGCCGGCGACACGGGCGTCGAGTGCCGGAAACATCACGCAGACACTGGTCCAGACGCCTGCCATGATGAGGGTGTTGCGGCCGCTCGAGCGAACTGTTGCGACGAAATCGTCATTGTCCCACGCATTCACTTCCCCCTTGCGCGGCACATAGACGGCGTGCGGAGCCAATTCATGGATTTCTGGCATCAGCGGACCATTGGTGCCGGCAGGTTCCGAAGCGGTGGTGATCACCGGAATGTTCAAGAGAGTGGCGAGCCTGGCGATCATCTCCACATTCCGGCGCAGATCAGACACGGATATGTCCTTGACCGTCTGGAACAATCCCGACTGATGATCGAGTAGCAGGATCAGCGCGTCGGAGGGATCGATGAGGGCTGCACCGCCACCGGTCGGAAGGACGCTCGGCTTGGATTTGCTGTTGTACATGGTCATTATCCTCTTTTGGGTTTCAGTTAGCGGGTCATGTTTCGGGAGAGGAAGTCGCGCATGATCGGGATCATCTCGTCCGCCTTGTCCTCAAGGGCGAAATGTCCGGTATCGAAAAAATGCAGGTCAGCGTCTGGAAGGTCGCGGAGGTAGGCCCGCGCGCCGTCGGGCAGGAAGATGGGATCATTCTCGCCCCACAGGATAAGCGTCGGCGGGCGATGGTCGCGCAGATAGGCGTGAAATGCCGGATAGAGCACGACGTTTGTCCGATAGTCGTGGATAATATTCAGCTGGATTTCGACGCTGCCCGGGCGGTCGAGGAAGAGCTGGTCGTATAGCCACGAGGCGGGGTCGATCCGCGCCTCGTCCTTTGACCCAGTGAGATACTGGAAGCGTGTGCCGTCGAGCGACAGAAAAGGCCGCATCGCGTCGCGGTTTACCGGGCCATTGTCTGCCCAGTAGGCGCGGGTCGGTGCCCAGAAGTCGCCCATGCCGTCCTCATAGGCATTGCCGTTCTGGACGATGAGAGCGGTTACCCGATCCGGGTGCGCGAGTGCGACACGAAACCCGGTCGGTGCACCATAATCCATGACGTAGAGCGCATACCGCTCAACACCGATCTGTTCGAGAAGACTGGCGACAACGGTTGAGAATGTCGCGAAGCTGTATTCGAAGTCACTCGACGAAGGCATCTCTGAGAGACCGAACCCCGGAAGGTCGGGCGCGATCACATGATAGCGGTCGGCGAGCGCGGGAATGAGGTTACGGTACATATGCGACGAACTCGGAAAGCCGTGGAGCAAGACCACGACCGGAGTGCCGCGCTCTCCCGCTTCCCGGTAGAAAATGTTCACGCCGGCAACGCTGGTGGTTCGGTGGTAGGTGACGGGCCGGGTCATCGTCCGGTTCCCTGGGCTGGCGTTGCACCCGAGGCGGCGGCCTCAATGAACGCTGCGACTTCCCGGGGGTGCGACATCATCACGGCGTGACTGCTTTCGATTTCGGTCACCTCTGCCCCGGCACGCTTGGCCATTCGGTGCTGCGCACTCGGGGGGACCATCTTGTCGGCGGAAGCGATGAGATAGAAGCTGGGTTTGGTCTTCCAGGCTGCATGCGTGAGGGGCGCAATGACTGCCGCGAGACCCCAGGGTAGCTGCGCCGCCGCCAAGAACCGCGTGGTGGCGGGATCGACATCGGCAGCAAACGCTTCCGGAAAACGGGCCGGGTCGACAACGAGGTAGCCATCCTGCGGAGGCAACAACGGCGCCTTCGTTTCGCCGGGCTCCGCCGGGGCTTCATTCAGCGCTGCGACGGACTCGCCAACATCCGGCACGAAAGCCGCGATGTATGCCAGCGACTTGACCTTGGGATTGTCACCGGCCTCGGTGATGACCGCTCCGCCATAGCTGTGGCCCACCAGGAGGACCGGATGGCGAGCCAATGCGATAAGGCGTTCTACAGTGACAACGTCACTTTCAAGTGCGATCGTCGGATGTTGAGCGACAAGCACTTCGAACCCACGGTCTACAAGTTCGCCATGGACTTGTTGCCATCCGGAGCCATCGACAAAAGCGCCATGTACGAGGACGATCGAAAGGGCTGGCGCCCCAGTTGCCTGGGTGCCCGAAAGAGGATTGCTCATGATCTTTTTCCTATGGGGGGTGGCCGCGGAGCCGTTGGCCCCGCGGGGGCCTGTGTGGATTAGTTGCAAACCTTGCGGTCGAGGAAGTCGCGGATCAGCGGCGCCATCACGTCGAGCTTGTCCTCAAGCGCGAAATGACCACTGTCGAGAATGTGCATCTCGGCCTTCGGGAGATCTCGGAGATAGGGGTGCGCGCCGGGCTCTGGGAAAATCTTGTCGTTCTTGCCCCAGACGATCAACGTTGGCGGTTGGCGCTCGCGGAAGAAGGCCTGGAACTGCGGGTAGAGCGGCACATTGCTGCCGTAGTCGCCCAGGAGATCCAGCTGGATGTCCTTATTGCCCGGTCGATCGAGCAAGGCCTGATCGACGACCCAGTTGTCGGGGCTGATATGTGCGACATCGCCCATCCCGTCGGTGTATTGGAACTTCGTGGTCTCGAGCGTGACAAGGCCGGCGAGAGCTTCCCGGCGTTCTGGTGTCTTTTCCGCCCAGTAGGCCTTGATTGGATCCCAGAATGCGGCGAGGCCTTCGGTGTAAGCGTTACCGTTCTGCACGATCAGCGATTCCACCCGCTCGGGATGTTTGAGCGCCAGCCGGTATCCGATCGGTGCGCCATAATCCATGACGTACATGCTGTAGCGATCGGCTCCGACCTTTTCGGTCAGCTTGTCGACGATGTTGGTCAGGTTCGCGAATGTGTATTCAAACTTGGTGTGATCAGGTGCGTCACTCTGGCCATAGCCCGGATAGTCAGGCGCGATCACGCGGTAGCGGTCCGCGAGCAGCGGGATGAGGTTGCGGAACATGTGTGACGAGGTCGGAAATCCGTGCAGGAGCAGGAGGACGGGCGCGTCCTTGGGACCGGCTTCGCGATAGAAAACCTTCACGCCGTCGATCGTGGTGGTTTTGTATTGAATGACAGGAACAGCCTTCGCGGCGGTGACCGCGGTGTTCGGCAAGCAGCGGGCTTCGGCCGCTGCTGGCGAGATGATCATAAGAAGTGCGACAGTGGTAAGAAGATATTTTTTCATGACCTTTTCCTCTTTGAACGGGTGCAGAACATCTGCGCCTCTGGAGAAAAGGACTATCATTGGCGGTCTTGGGGACTGGGATAAATAAGGGTAAAAAGTTAAACAGCATGCCGAGGTAAAGGACGCGATGATCAGTTACATGCTCTATCCACACGAATAGCTAGGCTCAGGACCTATTAAATCACTTGCGTGCTTTCTTCAGTTTTGATTCATTTGAATTGAACGGAGGACCGCCATGAGTGATTTGATGTTGTTATCAGAAGCGCAAATGCGCCGTATCGAGCCATATTTTCCGCTATCCCATGGCGTTCCTCGCGTTGACGACAGGCTTGTCTTGAGCGGCATCATCTTCGTTCTGCGTAATGGGTTGCGGTGGCGTGATGTTCCCAAAGAATATGGGCCGCACAAGACGATCTATAATCGCTTCATCCGGTGGAGCAGGCTTGGCGTGTTTAATCGCATCCTGGCCGAACTGACGGCAAAACGGGGCAAGCCTGAGCAATTGATGATCGACGCTACACATTTGAAAGCCCACCGCACCGCAGCCAGTCTGCTAAAAAAGGGGATGTTCCCCGACGTATCGGACGCACCAAGGGCGGGTTGAACTCTAAGCTACATGCTGTCTGCGATGGTCACGGTCGACCATTGATCCTGCTTCTGAGCGAGGGGCAGATGAGTGACTACAAAGGTGCCGCGCAGATGCTGCATGCTTTCCCCAAGGCTAAGACGATTCTAGCCGACAAGGGATATGACGCTGACTGGTTTCGAGACGCGTTGGCGCAACGAAAAATAACGGCCTGCATTCCATCGCGGGCCAATCGAAAAGTGCCGATCCCACACGATCCGACACTCTACAAAAAGCGCCACAAGATCGAGAACATGTTTGGCAGGCTCAAGGACTGGCGCAGAATTCACACCCGATACGACCGGTGCGCTCACACCTTTTTCTCAAGCATATGCATCGCAGCCGCCGTCATCTTCTGGCTCTGATTTAACGAGTCCTGAGCCTA
>UBQW01000036.1 GCA_900467745.1 Hyphomicrobiales bacterium | reverse complement strand
CAGTTTGCCAGTCCACGTCCCTTGATCGGCCCTCCATAAGCCGACCTCTCATGAATCACGCAAACCCTCTCCTGGGAATCCCAAAAATCGTCACCAGCTAAAAATATGCCAAAGTAGTGCTAGGCACCCGGCCCTTTGGCAGTGCGCCGTCGCCGTCTTTCAAATGACACTTCTACGAGCGCCGAGGGTCGAATTTTGTAGGATCAGGCAACCTCGTTGAAGCGTCATTCTATCGCTCCTCGATCGCCATGGGCGATGTTTGCTCGTCAGTGAAGAAGTCATGTTCATTCGAGCACTACCAGGCAATGGCGCTGGCTTGCGGTCGCTTATGAAGAAAGATGTCGCCGCAAGTTTCCTGAGGGTGCCGCGAAGCCGGAGATACTCACCTGCGACGCTGATGGGGATTTCATTTGCTTGAAAGAGTGGGATGAGACCGGATTTATATTCCTGTTGGACGAAACCAAATGCTGCATTGCATCATTGATGGTGGTTGTGGGCGGAGATGTGAACCGAGAGATGTTTCATCAAAGCGTCCGGCAACTCAGCACTATGCCCGTTTGTAGAGAGGGTCTGCATTGGCAAATATCGAACCATCCCGTCAAAACGTTCTTCGCCCGATCCCAGCCGTTACTGGAAACCCCATTTATCCAGAGGCACCCGTGCCCGAAAAAGAAGAGGTTATTGCAAGGCCCGAGCGGACGTCCCCGCTCGGGCTTGAACAGTATATTGCCGGTCGTACGCTGGTCAGTGGAGATAGCCCAGCGTGGAACGACATGTTCGTGCAGGTTTATTCACGTCTCAACAAGCAGGAACCCTTTCTCGTTCCCGCTGTTGCGGAGCCATTGATCGTTTGGGTTATGTCGGGCGAAGCGGTCGTTGAGGAACGTGACCTTGACGGCGACTGGGTCGCCAACACAGTCACGGTCGGCGATTTTTTCCTGACCCGCTCCCCTACTCCCTACGAGATGCGCTGGCGTGCGATTGGTGATGCACCTTTCCAGGTCATGCATCTTTATCTATCCGTTCCGCTCTTCGAACGTATTACCTATGATGTGCTGGGTTGCGCGGCTCCGCCGGCACTACGCGACATTTCGGGCGGCAAGGACCAGCAACTGTCTCACCTCCTGGCGCTCGTTCATCAAGAACTGACGGCAGAAGGAATGGGAAGTCAGCTGTTCATCCAGGGCCTTGCGCAAAGCCTTGCTGTCCACCTGATCCGGAACTATGCGTCCGGTGAAGCTGCCGAAGACAGGCAGAACGCGCTTCCCGGGTTCAAGCTCCGGCGTGCGGTCGCCTATCTGGAAGAGCATCTCGCCGAACCGTTCAATCTGGCCCAAATCGCCGAGACGGTCGGAATGAGCGAATTTCATTTCAGCCGTCTGTTCAAGAAGGCGACCGGCCTCTCTCCGTCACGCTACTTTATTCGCCAGCGCGTGGCGCGGGCACAGCTGCTCCTGCAGGAAACTGACACCAGTATCATAGAGATCGGCATGTCCGTCGGCTATTCAAGCCCGAGCCACTTTGCCCAGGTTTTCCGTCGCGAGACCGGTCTTCCGCCAAAACACTATCGGCGCGGCTAGGTTTTTTCGACCTGTCGCGGTTTTGAGCAAGATCGCGACAGGTCGAGCAAGGGCCCGAGAGAAGGGCGGCGATCAAAGGCATAATTTCATCCTTGTCAAAAGGAAACGCCCACCGCGGTGGTGGGCTTCAAGACAAGGAGTGAAGGCAATGACTAATCTCAACGGAAAGATCGCACTGGTCACCGGCGCATCGAGCGGCATTGGCGCTGCTACCGCCGTCAAGCTTGCTGAGGCCGGCGCGAAGGTCGGTATCGCAGCCCGCCGCACCGAAAAACTGGAAGATGTCAAAAAGCAGATCGAAGCCAAGGGTGGCGAAGCTCTGGTGATCGAAATGGACGTTGTAGACACCGCCTCGATCGAAGCGGGCGTCAAGAAGCTTGTCCAAACCTATGGCGCGATCGACATCCTGGTGAACAATGCCGGCCTCATGCCGCTTTCCGATATCGATCAGTTCAAGGTCGACGAATGGAACCGCATGGTCGATGTGAACGTGAAGGGCCTGCTCAACACGACCGCCGCCGTTCTGCCGCAGATGATAAAGCAGCACTCCGGCCACATCTTCAACATGTCCTCGATCGCGGGCCGCAAGGTCTTCAAGGGTCTCTCGGTCTATTGCGCGACCAAGCATGCAGTCACGGCCTTTTCTGACGGCCTGCGCATGGAAGTCGGCCAGAAGCATGGCATCCGCGTGACCTGCATCCAGCCAGGCGCCGTTGCAACGGAGCTCTACGATCACATCACCGATCCGGGCTATCGCACGCAGATGGACGAGCTGGCCGGCCAGATGACCTTTCTCCAGGGCGAGGATATCGGCGACACTATCGTGTTCGCTGCCCAGGCTCCGTCGCATGTCGACGTCGCCGAGCTGTTCGTCCTGCCAGTGGAACAGGGCTGGTAACCAGCTGGCCCTAACGGGTCCCTGCCAACGGCAGGGACCCCTTCAAGGGAGATCGGAAATGAAAGAGATATCCGCAACCCAAACCTATCGCGTTCTGGAGCCTGGCCCGATTGTTATGGTGACGACCAGCGATAAGGGAAAGCCAAATGTGATGACCATGGGCTTTCACATGATGATCCAGCACGCACCGCCACTCATCGGCTGCGTGATCGGTCCTTGGGACCACAGTTACGAGACACTGAAGGATACTGGCGAATGCGTGATCGCCGTGCCGGGTCTCGACCTCGCTGAAACGGTTGTTGATGTCGGAAACTGCTCGGGTGATCGCGTCGACAAGTTCCAGCGCTTCGGCTTGAAGACGCGCAAAGCCAAAGACGTGTCTGCGCCTCTCATTGCCGACTGTCTGGCCAATATCGAATGTGAGGTTATCGATCGACGTAATGTCGAACCCTACAACCTGTTCATTCTGGAAGCCAAACGGCTGTGGGTCAACGAAGGCCGAAAGGAACGCCGAACCCTGCATCACAGGGGCGATGGCTCATTCACCGTCGACGGCGGCACTCTCGATCTCAAGGACCGCATGGTCAAATGGCGCCACCTTCCCTGAGGCGGCGCGCATCCACCAACTCACAATCAAGGAGAAATAACATGTCTGCCTATCTCGTCGTTGACCTCGACATCCATGATATGAAGTCGATCGAAGACTACCGGTCGAAGGCCTTGCCGCTCGTCGCCAAAGCCGGCGGCAAGCTCATCGCGATCGATGAAAGCCCGCTGGAGTTGGAGGGCTGGACTGCCACCAACATGCTCATTATCGAGTTTCCGGATAAGGATGCTATCCGTCAGCTCTTCGCATCCCCCGAGTACGCGCCCTTGGCCGCACAGCGGCAGGCTGCGGCCGTGTCGCGCATCATAGCAATCAACGGCGTCTGAAAACTGCATCGGCTTTTCTAAACAAGGAGACCCGAAATGGCTGAATTGACCAATGTGGCCTACTTCACCGCAAAGCCGGGCCGCTCGCAGGACCTCGGCGATGAGTTGCTTCAGCTCGTCGCCCCGTCCCGCAACGAGGAAGGCTGCCTACGCTACGAGATCCACCAGTCCAATGACGTTCCCGACGCGTGGATGGTGCTCGAAGACTGGCGGCACGCCTCCGACTTCGAACTGCATATGAGCACATCTTACGTCGAAGCCTTCATGGCGAAGGTTCCAGACCTGTGCGTTGAAGACGTACTCCGCGGCTACCAGCAGCGGTCCCCGCAGGTCTGATACGGAAAGGAGTATATGAAATGAGCACGCAAAGCCCCAAAGTCTGGCTCGTGACCGGATGCTCTACAGGCTTCGGTCGCTACATCGCAGAACACCTGCTGGAAGCCGGTGAACAGGTTGTGGTCACTGCCCGCAATACCGACAAGATCGTGGATCTGGAAAAGAAGGGCGATGCCCTGATCCTTCCACTCGACGTGATCGACCGGGAACAGTGCCAGAAGGTGGTCGACGCCGCGGAAGCACATTTTGGCCGCATCGACGTCCTGATCAACAACGCCGGGATCGGCTTCTTCGGTGCGATCGAGGAAACCGCCGAATCCGACGCCCGTCGCCTGTTTGATGTCAATTTCTTTGGCACCGCGAACACGATCCATTCGGTGCTTCCACATATGCGAGCCCGCCGCAGTGGTACGATCGTCAATCTGACATCAATCGGCGGCCTGGTCGGTTACACCGGCGTCGGCTACTACTGCGCCACCAAATTTGCCGTGGAAGGCCTGTCGGACACGCTTCGGAAAGAAGTCGCTCCTCTCGGCATTAATGTCATGACGGTCGAGCCGAGCGCCTTCCGGACGGAATGGGCAGGCTCGTCAAGCGAGGTCTCCGCATCCATCGACGACTACGATGGCACAGCAGGCGAGGCACGTCGGGCTTACCATGCATCGGTAGGCAAACAGGCTGGCGACCCGGCGCGTGCGGCGAAAGCCATCCGGGAAGCCGTGCTGGCTGAGCAGCCTCCGCACCATCTTCCCCTCGGCAACGACGCCGCGGACGCAGCCCTGAAGAAGGCGGATGACCTGAAGGCAAACGTCCTCGCCTGGGAAGCCTTGTCTCGTTCCGCCGACTTCCCGGCGAAGTAAACCAATCCAATCAACCCAACACGGAACCAACACTACCGCGGCTTTCGCCACGGAGATTGAAGGAGTGTGTCATGTCAAAGCGATTTGAAGGAAAAGTAGCAATCGTAACGGGCGGGGGTTCCGGTATCGGCGCCGCCATTGCCAACCGGCTTCTTGAGGAAGGAGCTTCCGTGATGATGTCCGGCAGAACCGAGAAGCGGTTGTCGGAAGCTGCCTCGAAGATGCCGACTGAGCGCAGCGGCACCTTTGTCGCCAATGTTTCTTCACGGCCGGACTGCGACGCCCTTGTTGCCGCGACCGTGGAGCGCTTCGGCCGCATCGACACTGTCGTCAATGCAGCCGGCATGAATCTTGTCGGCACCATTGAGGAGACCAGCGATCAGGATTGGGACGAGTGCATTGCCTCGGACCTCTCCGGTGTCTTCTACATGAGTCGTGCAGTGGTTCCGCATCTTAAGGAGACCAAGGGTTCGATCGTCAACATCGGCTCCGTCTCATCCCTTGGTGGCGGCTGGAGCCATGCGGCCTATAATGCTGCAAAGGGTGGCGTGGCAAACCTGACGCGCTCAGCAGCCTGTGACCTGGGCAAGTTCGGCGTCAGAGCCAACACAGTGGCACCGGGACTTACTGTTACGGGAATGGTGGATGCCATCATGGATGACGACGCGCTTCTCGAAAAGGCGTGGGACCGGATCCCGTTGCGACGGGCAGGGCAACCTGAAGAGATTGCCTCGGCCGTCGCTTTTCTTGCAAGTGACGAAGCTGCCTGGATCACTGGGATCGTCCTGCCGGTCGATGGGGGCCAGACCTGCACGGACGGCGGCCCGGAATGGGGTAAGTAAAAACGCGAGAAGCCCGGATTATGGTCCGGGCTTTTCTTTCGAGCAGGTGCTTCGCTTAGCGACGGGCGTCGAGGCTGTAACGGCCCGCGCCGAACGCCACGACCTGCAGCAGACCGCCCGCCATTGCGATGTTCTTGAAGAAGTGGATGAACTGGTTCAGGTCGCTGAGGTTGTTGTGGAATGTCAGTGCCGTCGCAACGCTGAACAGGGCAAGGATCAGAGCGACGATGCGGGTCTGGAAGCCGAGGATCAGGGCAATGCTGCCCAGGATTTCGGTCACAACGGCTGCGCTGTAGGACAGGGGCGGGAAGGGCAGGCCGACCATATTGATATAGCCGATCGTGCCGGCTGGGTCCGAAATCTTGCTGATGCCGGACAGAAGGAAGATCGCGGCGATAAGGACACGGCCGGCAAGGGGAGTGACACCGTGAACGAGGGCAGACTTGGAAAGGGTATCAGCGCGCTGAGCGATGACTTCGGAATAAGACATTGACGTTTCTCCTTGATTTGGGGCGTAGCCATCGTGGCTGCGTCGTAAGGAGAAATTGCCACCGAACGATCAAACGAAAAAGCTGGATAATGTCGGAGATTATCGTCGAAAATTTCGAACGATCAGGTCAAAGAAAAACCCGCGCTTTTGAGGGCGCGGGTCCGACTGGAGCGTCGTGGAATTCAGATGACGGAAAGAAGCCCTCCGTCTACCAGCAGCGCGGTGCCTGATACGTAGCTCGATAGGTCGGAGCCAAGGAACGCGACAGCATCGCCGACTTCTGCCGGTTTTCCAAGACGCCGCAACGGCGTTCTCTGGCGAAAACCCTCGGAGGCCTGAGCAATACCGGGGCTCGTGCGAAGGAGCTCCGTGTCGATGGTGCCGGGTGCTACCGCGTTGACGCGGATGCCGTCCGGGCCAAGAGCATCGGCGAGCGACTTCGCCATCAAAACCACGCCGCCCTTGCTCGTCGAGTAAGCGACTGTGATGCCAGCGCCAGAAATCCCGCCCATGCTCGCCATCAAAACGATACTGCCCTGTTTGCCTAGCGCCTTCATCTGACGGGAAGCTGCCTCGGCGCCGAATAGCGGGCCATCCAGATTGACCGACATCAGGCGGCGGTAATCGTCTTCCGGAACATCTGCGCCGTCCGTCTTCAGGGTGATCCCGGCATTGGCGACCATGACATCGACGCCGCCAAATTCTTCGGCGGCCGCGACCAATGCGTCGTTGTCAGCTTTGCGGCTTACATCAGCCTTCATGAAAATCGACTGGGTTCCGAGCTTGCGAATTTCAGAAGCGGTGGGTTCGCCGCCCTCACGCGGCGCTTCGACGACGTCCGACACGATGACGGCCTTCGCGCCGTGTTCGGCAGCCCGGATGGCGATCGCCCGGCCTATGCCGCTCGATGCGCCGGTTACGATGACGACCTTGCCGTCGAGAATATTAGTTGTGGTCATGACACTTGTCCTTAAACTTCGGGGATTTTCGGCGCCGAAGGAGGCAGGGCGTCTAGCTGCTGTAGAAGGTAATAGAGGTTGGCGACGCCCCAGTGTTCTGCGATCTTACCGTCGCGAATGCGCATGGCGTCGACCGTCTCGAACTTGATCTTGCGGCCGGTGGGCTCGATCCCGAGGACAACACCCTTGTGGGTGCCATGATAGGTCTTGAAGGTCGTGACGATATCGCCGTCGACCGCCTGCCAATGGATCTCTGCGTGGAAGTCGGGGAAGGCTTCGCGCAGAGCATGATAAAGGCGACGTGCGCCCCCCTTGTCTGGCGTTCCACCCGGTTGCGGTGTGTGGTCCAGAAAGCCATCGGCGAACAGCTCGTCGAAAAGTTCGAAATTGCCGCCGGACTGCACTTCCAATGTGTTGCGGCGGACGAGTGATTTCAGCGCTTCGTGTTGTTCCGACATGGGATTTTCCTTTCGAGGTTCGGTGTCAGAGTTCAAAACCACCGATCGTCATGCCGCCGTCGACGGTCAGCATGTGTCCAGTGACATAGGAGGCGGCGTCGGACGCGAGCCAGATCGCAGCTGCTGCAATCTCCTCGGGCTTGCCGCCACGTTTGGCCGGAATGGCGTTTTGAGCGAGTGCGGCAAAGGCGGGGTTCTGCTGGCTGTTCGCCGCCACCATCGGCGTTTCCGTCCAGCCAGGAGCGATTGCGTTGACGCGAATGCCATGCGCTGCATTTTCCATCGCAACGACGCGGGTCAAGCCCTGCACGCCATGCTTGGAGGCGGCGTAAGCGCTCATACCACCGGGGCCTGTCAACGCCGCAACAGAAGCCGTGTTGACAATTGAGCCGCCTCCGCTGCGTTTCATCAGCGGGATTTGATTTTTCATTCCCAGAAACACGCTCTGCAGGTTGACGGCGATTACGCGCTGGAAATCTTCCAATGGGTAGTCTTCGATCCGCTTTGCCGGACCGGTAATGCCGGCATTGTTGAAGGCAGCATCGAGCCGGCCGGAAATGGAACCGATCTGTTCGACCCATCCGACAACCTGAAGCTCGCTTGCTACGTCGAGTTGGGTTGTGAATGCCCGGCCATCTTCGGCGCGGATGAGCTCTGCCGTTTGGGTGAGACCCTCGGCATCGCGATCAGCGAGATGCACAGTCGCGCCGTCGCGAGCGAGCCCAAGTGCTATCGCTCGACCGATCCCAGAGCCTGCACCGGTGACCGCGACGACCTTGTTTGAGAAAAGCGAGGACATGACTTCTCCTTGCCAGCCGATCGCAATCGGCTGGTCTGGTTGGAGGTAAAAATGGGAGAGTGATGTGCGGCGTTAGCCGCGAGCTGCGACGAGGGCGGCAGCCGTGCGGGCGACGATCTCGCCCTGATGGAATGCACCGGCGAGATCGATCTGCGAAGGCTGGCGTGACCCATCGCCACCGGCCACCGTCGTTGCCCCATACGGAGCGCCGCCAACAATCTCGTCACTGCTCATCTGGCCCTGGTGGCTATAGGGCAGGCCGACAATGATCATGCCAAAGTGCATGAGGTTGGTGATGATCGAAAACAGGGTGGTTTCCTGTCCACCATGCTGCGTACCTGTCGACGCGAACGCAGCGCCCACCTTACCGTTGAGAGCTCCCCGTGCCCAAAGGCCACCGGCCTGGTCGAGGAAAGAAGCCATCTGCGACGACATGCGGCCAAAGCGAGTTCCGGTACCGACAATGATCGCGTCATAGTCGGCGAGTTCCGCTACCGTCGCAATCGGTGCGTCCTGGTTGATCTTGAAATGAGCTTTTTCGGCGACGTCAAGCGGGACCGTTTCTGGGACACGTTTGATCGTAACGTTGGCGCCAGCGCTTCTTGCGCCTTCAGCGATCGAGCCTGCCATTGTCTCGATGTGGCCGTAGGACGAGTAGTACAGAACGAGAACTTTGGTCATCTTGCTTTGCTCCGTTGGAGTGGGTGAATTGGATGGAGGCAACATCGGGTTTTTCATCATTCGAAAAAAGCTGCATAATTTGATGCGTTACGTTCGATTTTATCGACCAGTCACGTTGTCAAAAATCCATGTTGCCTTTGGTGTGATAGCTCTTTCTATGGGACGATTTCAGTCTTTCAACAGGTTGAGTGCGACCAGCGGCTGACCAAACTGCTGCAGAGAACCAGAGGCTTTAAAACTGCCAAGGTCGGACGGCGCAAAGCCCAAAAGAGCGATCAGATCTGCTACCTTCTTGCTGGCCTCCGGAAAGTTACCTGATAGGAAGAGAACGCGCTTTCCGCTCGCTTTCACCGGATCGGCAGCCAGGACGGCGGCCGGGAGCGTGTTGAATGCTTTTACGAGTTGAGCGCCCGGGAAAAGATCGGAGACAATTTCCGAAGACAGCCGACCACCAAGGTCGCGCGGCTCGAAAGCAGGAAAGTCGATAGCATTCGTCGCGTCGACGATGGTGCGGCCATCCCAGGCTGCTTTTTTGCTAGCGACTTCCGGTACGGCGTCATAAGGCACAGCTAGAATAAGAACGTCGGATTGAAGAGCCCGATCGAGTTCGACAGCTTTTACCTCGGTGCCGAACTTCTCGGTGATTGATTGAAGCGACGCCGGACCGCGCGTGTTGGCGATAACGGCATCAATGCCTGCTGCGTGGAAGCGTTCAGCCAGTGCAGAGCCGATCGCGCCAGAACCGATGATTGCATAGGTCGTCATTGTCTTTCTCCTTGATTGATAGGGCTTCAGTTGAAGTTGTCGGGGAGGGGAATGAACTCGTCGTCGCCCGGCACGCCGGGGAATTGCCGTTCGCGCCATTGGTCGGCAGCATGACGAATGCGCTCCTGGTCCGTGGCCACGAAATTCCAGCGGATAAAACGCTTTTCAGGGAGCGGCTCGCCTCCGAAGGCAAGAAACCGCGCTGGTTCGTTAGCCTTCACGACGATCTCTGCGCCGGGCTTGAACACGATCAGACGATCCGGGCCGTAGGTGCCGTCCTGGCCGATGATCTCGATTGCACCGGCGACCAAGAAGATCGCTCGCTCGATATGCTCACCGTCGATCCTGTAGCGTGCTCCAGCTTCAAGCTGGATCTCTGCAGAGAAGAGGTCAGAGAAGGTGCTGGCAGGTGAGCGCCGTCCGTGCAGGGTGCCGGCGAGAAGCTTCATATCGATACCCTCACCATTGATCGTGGGCAGTTCATTGACGCCGATGTGCTGGAAGAGCGGTGCTGCCTCTTCTGATTGCTTGGGGAGAGCGATCCAGCTCTGCAGGCCGGTTAGCTTACCCCCATCCTTACGGATGTGGTCCGGCGTGCGTTCGGAATGGACAATGCCGGAACCGGCGACCATCAAATTGACTTCCCCGGGGCTGATCGATTGCACGTAGCTTTCGCTGTCACGATGCAGCAGCTCACCTTCGAGAAGGTAAGTGAGTGTTGAAAGACCGATATGTGGGTGAGGGCGGGCATCAATCCCCTCGCCAGCACCGAACCGCACGGGCCCGAAACTATCGAGGAATATGAATGGCCCGACCATCTGGCGCATGGCCGCAGGCAGAGCCCGGCGAACGGAGAAGCCTCCGAGGTCACGGGTCGAGGGCAGGATAACCTGCTCGATGTCAGCGTTAGACAAATAGGACATTGTCTGCTCCGGCGGTTGAATTCGATGGATTGAAGGTATGTCCCCTAGACGTTTCGGAAAACTCAGATAATTTCGGCGAAAACGTTCGAGGAATTAGAAATGTCAGATCCCGGCCAGCCGACGCTGGATCAGCTCAAAGTCTTCATCACAGTCGTCGAGGCCGGCAGTTTTGCGGCCGCGTCCAGGAAGCTCAACCGCGCGACTTCAGTGATCAGCTACACGATCGCCAACCTCGAAGCGCAGTTGGGCGTTACGCTCTTCGACCGGCTCTCGACGAAGAAGCCGCAGCTGACTTTGGAGGGAAGGACAGTCCTTGCCGAAGCCAAAAGCGTCGCCCACGGCATCGATAATCTTCGAGCCAAGGTGAAGAGCATGCTCCGCGGCGTAGAGCCGGAGGTGCACCTTGCGCTGGACGTCATGCTCCCTGCCGCCCGCGTCATGGACGCGCTGAAGGCGTTTCGGAAGGAATTCCCGAGCGTTTCCCTTCGCCTTTATGTCGAAGCTTTGGGCGCCGTGACACAGATCGTGCTCAATAGAACCGCCGCGATCGGCATTAGTGGCCCACTCGATGTTGAGATCGCGGGGTTGGAGCGGATTGGGGTGGGCTTCGTGAAGCTCATTCCTGTCGCGTCGCCGGACCATCCACTGGCGGGCGGCTCGCATCCACCGGGCGCAGCTCGGGGCCATATCCAGCTAGTCCTGACAGACAGATCGCCACTGACCCAAGGCACCGAGTTTGCTGTCGTCGGAAACCATACTTGGCGTCTAGCCGATCTTGGCGCCAAGCACATGCTGCTCAAGGAAGGCATCGGTTGGGGCAACATGCCGGAACCGATGGTGCGTGATGACATCGAATCAGGTCGCCTCGTCCAACTTGATCTTCCTGACTGCAAAGGCGGCCCTTACCGTCTTCAGGCTGTTTATAGAACGGACACACCTCCCGGACCGGCCGCTCGCTTTCTGATCGACCACTTCCAGAGTCAAGATATCGATGATCCGATAGCGGCCGGCTAAACAAATGCAGGATCAGGCAAGGCGCGGTAGCAACGGCCTCAGCCGTTCATCGTCCTGGATATTCAATGTTTGGTCGGTGGGTCGAGGGTTCGTATCGGTTCAGGGCGAGAGGTTTGAGCCCGTGGGGGCCGACAGGTTGATAGAAGCCATTATTGCAGGTGCCTCAAATCGGCATGGCTGAGCACAATTGCAGCACCCTCGAATCCAGCGTTAGCTGGATGAAGGGTGACGCACCTGAAAGATGCGATCTCAGTTCCAAGCGTAAGATGGAGGCGCCTCCTAGTTGTTACTCGGTTCGACTGAAACCGTTGCGGTCCGACCAGCGATTAGCCGGACGGTGTTTGGGACACTGTCGATTTCAATCCTTACTGGAATTCTCTGGGCGAGACGGACCCACGAGAATGTCGGAGCCACGCTAGCAAGCGAGCCCATAGCTTCACTTCGCTCCCGGTCTTCGATGCCCGCCGCGATACCCGCGACGCGGCCGCGAACAGATTGCGGCTCTCCCATTATGTCGACCTTCACGGCGTCGCCGATGTGAATCCTTGGAAGTTTCGTCTCCTCAAAGTAGCCCGCCACGTAGACAGCCTCGCTCTCGATTAGCACTCCGATCGCATTTCCGGCGGTAACATAGTTCCCGGCACGGAGAGCGAAGTTCGTGAGTTTCCCCGAGGACGGAGCTCTCACGGTTGTCCGGTCAAGATTGAGCTTCGCCAGATCAAGAGCGACGAGCGCCGATTGATGGGCGGCATCTGCCTGGCGCATCTGGCTTTCTGCATGTTGCCGCTCTTTCAAGCTCGCCGCCTCTCGGGAGGCGAGCAACTGATATCGCTCAAACTCAATTGTGGCGAGATCCGCCGCGGCCTTCGTACTTTCTACCTGAGCCTCTGCCTCGCGCACCGCAAGTTCAAAGCGGTCCGTTCCGATCCGAAATAAAGGCAGTCCTTTTTCCACCTGAGAATTGTCGGAGACCAGAACCGCAGCGACTGGTCCGGAGACATCCGGTGCCAGTCGGACAATATCCGCTCCCACACGGGCGTCCCGCGTCCAGGGCGCTTCCATGTAGAACGACCACAGGTGCCAGCTGAGAACGGCCGCGCAACTCGCCATGGATAATGTCAAAAGGGCTCTGCCCGAGGTGATCGTGAAGTTCTTCATGTCTGCAACCAGTTGAAAATGGCAGATAGCCCGCCAACGAGGGTGATGTAGAGTGCGAGATTGAACAGGGAGGGGTGCCATACGCCCCGATAAAGACCGATCCGCGCGAAAAGCGACGTCATCATGCGGAAGAGTCCGTAGGCGAACAAGGCAATTGCCAAGAAAGATGGGAGGAATACCCCATAGAGGTCGAATTGTCCGGTCACGCTGCATTCCTTTTTGAGGGTGGTATTATCAAGGTCGGAGGATCCGCCTCCGGGGCGAGGCACACACGAAGAGCGGCCGCGCGCACAAGGAGTGCCATGTGGGCGTCGGTCGCATGTCCAAGCGAAAGGATAAGGTCGTCAAGTAGCTCGAGCGTATGTCCCAGCGCTTCACCTCGTTCGGCGGGTGCAAGCCGGTAAAGGGTCTCAAGTCCGGAGAAGATCCGCTCCGCCTTGAGGCTGACCAGCATTGACGCTTCTTCAGACAGCTCTTGCATCGCTTTGATATTCAGTCCTGTCCGCAAATCCCTCATCAGGTCGACGTCGGCGGTGTCCGAGGTGGGAGGGAGCTTTGATGCCCTGACGGCAGACAGGCCTGCCACATCGATCACGTGATGGTGCATGACATGCGGGGCGGTATGTCGGCCGGACGCGATGCGGACGACGCACCTCTGGACGACTGAGAACAGTCTACGGGCATTTGTCTCAGCCTTGACTGAACGAAAGACGCTGCAGACCACGATCGTCCAGACGATCGCGAGAACAGTTGCGACGCTCGAATTTGCAAACGTCGTGAAGTCGCTGCTCTGATGTGACTGGAGGGTGAGTAGAAGCGGAAAGTTGATGCAGAGCCCCATGCCGACGATGGCGAGCGAAGGCATCGCAAGGCAAATTCCCGCAGGTATTAGGAAAAGCCCGAGGGCAGCGACGAGCGGTACGAAACCGTCGATCGTAGGCAGAACCGCAAAACCGTAGACGAAGGCTGCGATACTCGAACCGATTGTTACGCTGACGAATTTGCGCATGGCTGGAACCGGATCGTCCATCGTCGCAAGGAGGCAGCACAGCACGCCTGAAATCTGCGCAAATGTCATCCCGTCGGTCCAGCCGCTTGCAATCCAAAAGACAGTGGAAGTTGCCAGGCAGATCGCGACCGCCAGCGCGGATAGCGCCGCCATCCCGATATCACCATGCGGCCGCGGAACAGGGTCGGGAGAGGCGACGCGGCCAGCGGCTCGTGCTGTATTCTCGTTCGCCTCCCGAAGGGACTGACACACACGGCAGACCTCAACAACATCCCTCAGGTTGCGCGCAACATTGGCAAGGAGCAGGCTTTCCCATGATCGAGGCGCTTCGGAAGAGGCCGGTAGATCAGATTCGACCGTCAAGATCCCGGATGCGTTTGATGCAGACGATCCGAGGGCATTGATCGCGGACATAGCCTGCTTCGCCTGCGGGCTATCGAGCCGGGCCATTGCGCCTCGCAGATCCTCCAGCTCGCTGAGCAACGGGAGGAGATACACCATACGGTCCTGTAGCGATCTTACCAGCGTAGCGGCATGGCGGTACCTCGATCCATCATATTGAAGTTGGGTTGTGAATGATCGCAGATCGGCAGCGTCCGCTGCCAAAGCGTATCGTTCCGCTCTGCTTTGGGCTTCATCCTGCTCGGCAGTTGCTGTTGCCGCAAGGAGCGCTTGCGCCCTTGCCATCCAGGCATCAATCCGCCCCAGCAGGGTTGTTCCGACATGGACTGGAAGAACGGCGTGGCTGACGATCGAAGCGCACAGGATCCCAAGGCCGATCTCCTCGACGCGGGCGACGACCGTGTCGAACGTATTCACCGGCGCCGTGACCAGTGGCAACCCTGCAAGAAGCACGGTGTAGCCGGCCAAGAGTGAAACATAGCTGCGTGGCGTGCGATCGAGAAGGCTGATGAACGTGCATCCCGACACCCAGGCGATGATCGCTACTGAAAGCAGGATCGGTTCGTTCACGAGGTTCGGAACCAGAATAATTGTCGCGGTTCCACCGATCAGCGTCCCCAGCAGTCGGTGAACCGATTTCGAAGAGATCGCGCCGGACAGCGGATGAGCAACAATGTAAACGGTGGCGACGGCCCAAAATGGCCGTGGCAAGTCGAACCTGATGGCGATGAAATAGGCGAGCATGGCCGCCAGGAATGTCTTCAACGAAAAGAGCACGTTCCCGGTGGTGACAACTGGTCGAGCGCTCATGAGTCCTCTCCGGACGAGTGATTCCTTCGCGAAGCGCCTTGCTCATTCGCGGTGTCGGTGAGGCCATAGAGTTCGGCCGAGACGTAGCAGAAGAACGTAGCCGCGATGCAGGCATGCATACAGGCTTCAACTGGGTCTGCGCACGAAACAGATGGTGCGGTCCGGGGCCGGTGAGCAAAGAACCGACGCACCCTTGCCAGCAGGACTTTCGTCGTCCTGAGCGTACCTGAGACCAGGCCGAACCGGATGTGCGGATCGAGTGACGGCAGGGTTCCGTCGCCACGATC
Organism: Hyphomicrobiales bacterium; assembly: GCA_900467745.1. GTDB lineage: Bacteria > Pseudomonadota > Alphaproteobacteria > Rhizobiales > Rhizobiaceae > Rhizobium. The sequence continues at coordinate 48,385 of UBQW01000036.1, read as the reverse complement.
GCGCTTCTGAGGCAGGCGGAATTCCGTCTGGACTAGATCAGACCACCAACGGGAGGACGGTTCGTGTAGTGCCATCGACATTCTCCGAATTCTTTCGAAGGACACTATCGACAAGGCACCAAGAGGGATTTAGAGATATCATCTGATGATAACGAAATTCCACCAAAATCCGTTGTCCCTTTCAGGCGCCCTTCTTGAGGAGGATCCTGAGCAATCGCGCCTTCGAGCGCATGCGGTGAGGATCGACGTCTCGCAAAACGAACGCGAGGCGCCAGAGCACCGGCATAGAAAAGGGCAGCTGGTCATGGCGTCGCGGGGCGGCGTGACATCTCGTGTTCCGAGCGGCATATGGATGGTCCCGCCCCAGTGCGGTGTGTGGGTTCCTGGCGGCATGCCGCACAGCAACGTGGCGACCGCGAACGCGCGATTGTTTTTTCTGTTCATCGAGCCGAATGCCGCCGATCTCCCGAATCGATGCTGTACTTTTTCGCTGTCACCGCTCGTCAGAGAGCTCATCATGGAGATGGCTACCCAATCCGAGGTCGCAGCTGCTTGTGGGGAAACGATGACAACGCTGCTTCTGTCGGCCTTGTCGCGGATGCCGATAGAGGACCTCCATCTACCTCTAACTGCCGAGGCGAGATTGGATCGTATCGCGTCTGCCTTGGTGAAGGACCCGTCTGACCGAAGCACCATGGCGCAATGGGCCCAGCGTGTAGCAATGAGCGAAAACTCCCTCGCCCGTCTCGTTCAACAGGAAACCGGCTTGACCTTTGGTCGTTGGCGGCAGCAGCTGCAATTGATCACTGCAATCCGAAGCCTTGCGGCCGGGTCGACGGTACAGCAGGTTTCGGGGGACCTCGGGTATGAATCCGTTTCCGCGTTCATTACGATGTTCAAGAAAGCACTTGGTACGTCGCCGGCGCAATATTTGCGAAAGTTCGAGCGCTGAACGTGCGTGAGTGCATCGAAAGAAGCAACTGATTTTAGAGGAAAAGCATGTTCACTCACATCATGATCGGCAGCAATGACCTAGAGCGTTCCAGACGCTTTTACGACGCCACATTCGCTGCCTTGGGAGGCAAGCCCGGCGAGATGGATGCGAGAGGCCGCCTTATCTACATCCATGATGGGGGTCGGCTCATGATCACAACACCGATCGATGGCAAACCGGCGACCGCAGCCAATGGTGGGACGATCGGTATCGCCGCGGCCAGCCGCGACCATGTTCTCGCATGGCACGACGCGGGCACCGCCCACGGTGGCACGGCGATTGAGAGCCCGCCGGCGGAGCGGCCGAACGGAGCCTTTGTGGCATATCTTCGCGACCCCGATGGAAACAAGCTGAGCGCGCGGTCTCATTCAACGAAATGAAATAGGCACGCCGAAAAAATGATGAGCAGCCTGCGAAGCGAACTACGTGCCCGCGCCACAAAAGAAATTTGCCATACGGAAAGTGAGCAAGAACAAGCTCGCCGGTAACATCCTCTCAAGGGTTGGAAGTTATAGTGGGCAGTCGCAAACACCGTCAAACTGCGCGCCAGGCCCCCTTGAGAGAGGCTGCCCTTTTCACCTCAAACTACTCCACCCGGGTCGGTGATTTCGCGCGTGAACGCCTTGATGTCTAAATCGAAGCCCGTTCAACGGCGGAGACCATTTCTAGAGTTTCAGGATGCGTGAAAAACGTAAGCGGGTGCAACCTTACGGAATGAGGCCGCCGGCGCGAGAGGTCCCGATGATCTACCGGTCGTTTTACGACAATCACAGACCAGACCTACCTTTTCCTTGGCCCCAACCCCTCGGGGTCAAGCACCATGGGCAACGAGTTCATCTTGATCGACGCAAATACCAGCGAGCCGTTGGATGGCTCTATGGCGAGCGGCTATCCAGTTGCCCTACAATTCCAAGCACTGTGCCCGGCTCGGACACGCTGATCTTGCGGTACCGATATTTTTGATGCGGTGAGCCTGGACGGCATCGGGCGCACGGTGCGGGTTGTTGAACTCAAGGCAGTCCTAAACACCTGACGAGATCAACGTCGCCCACGAGCGGCCGAGGCCTGCAACGCAGCGCATGGCGAAAGAATAGTTGCCGTGGCGGAAGCGCAGCGCTGTGGTTGACGACTGAGATTGCGCAGCGGGCGTCGCGTAGCTATTCGTTCTACCGCGTCTCCCCCCTTTTTCTGTAGCCAAAATTTTATTCGCCCATCTTCTTATGCGCTCTAACTGTTGGTTAGAGCTGCCACAGTTGGTCGGCATTCGCAAACAAGCATGTTGGAGTCGTCATGCAATATCGCCATTTAGGAAAGTCTGGATTGAAGGTCAGCGAGTTTTCATTCGGTTCCTGGGTCACCTTCGGAAAACAGGTCGATGGGGGAAGCGCCGTCGAGTTGATGAAATTCGCCTACGACAACGGAGTGAATTTCTTCGACAATGCCGAGGGCTATGAGAAAGGCAATTCCGAGGTGGTCATGGGCGAGGCACTCAGCAGCCTTGGCTGGAGCCGTGATAGCTACATTGTGTCAAGCAAGGTTTTCTGGGGCGGCGAGAAGCCAACTCAACGAGGGCTATCTCGCAAGCATGTAACCGATGCCGCTCACGCCGCGCTGAAGCGGCTGCAGGTTGAATACCTAGACCTTTATTTCTGCCACCGCCCGGATATTGACACTCCCATTGAGGAGACCGTCCGTGCGATGAACGACCTGATCGCCCAGGGGAAGATCCTCTATTGGGGCACTTCGGAATGGTCCGCCCAACAGCTGACGGAAGCCTACGCCGTCGCGAAGGATTTGCGCCTAGCGCCGCCGACGATGGAACAGCCTCAGTACAACATCTTCGAGCGACAGAAGGTGGAGTCCGAATACCTGCCGCTCTACGACCTCATGGGCCTTGGGACCACGATCTGGTCGCCACTCGCCTCAGGGATGCTGACCGGCAAGTACAACGACGGAATTCCGGCCGATAGCCGTATGAACCTGCCCGGCTACGAGTGGCTGAAAGAGCGGCTTAACAGCGATGCGGGCAAAACACAGGTAGAGCAGGTCCGTCAGCTGTCTAAGCTTGCCAGTGAGCTTGGGATGTCGATGACTCATTTTGCGCTGGCATGGTGCCTGGCGTGCAAGCATGTTTCGACGGTCATCCTTGGAGCATCGCGACTTTCGCAGCTTCAGGACAATCTCTCAGCGCTCGATCAAAGGTCGAGGCTCACGCCAGATGTTCTTGAGCGCGTCGATCAGATTGTTGGGAACAAGCCTGAGGAGCCACGGCGCTTCTGATTCCTGAGATGGGATTGCGACATCGGCGGTCCTATCGTTTGATCCGACAGGACGCCGCAGATGGCTTCTTGCAAGCCACCAGTTCAAGGTGGAACCTTTCCCGCACGCAAGCCTTCCGTCAGCAACGTGTTTTGCTGGAGTGATGCTTTGATCAACGACCTTTGGTACAAGAACGCCGTCGTGTATTGCCTCTCGGTTGAAACTTTCATGGATTCCAACGGCGACGGCGTCGGGGATTTCCAAGGCCTGCAGCGACGGCTCGACTATTTGGCCGGGCTCGGAGTGACAGCGGTGTGGCTGATGCCCTTCCAGACATCTCCCGGACGGGATGACGGCTATGATGTCTCCGACTATTACAACGTCGATCCGCGGTACGGTACTCTCGGTGATTTCGTCGAGTTTACGCATGGCGCCAAGCAACGAGGGATACGGGTGTTGATCGACCTTGTAGTCAATCACACATCCAACCAGCACCCGTGGTTCAAGGACGCCCGCTCGAACCCAAACTCTCGATACCGCGACTGGTACGTATGGTCTAAAACCAAACCGGCGAACGCCGAAGAGGGGGTGGTTTTCCCAGGAGTTCAGAAATCCACCTGGACCCGTGACAAGCAGTCAGGGGAATATTACTTCCACCGTTTCTATGACTTCCAACCTGACCTCAATACTGCGAATCCCCTTGTGCAGGCTGAAATCCTGAAGATCATGGGCTTTTGGATCCAGCTTGGCGTTTCGGGCTTCAGGATGGACGCAGTGCCATTCGTCATCGCCGAGAAGGGTGCCGACGTAACCAAGCCGAAGGAGCAGTTCGACATGCTGCGTACCTTCCGCGAGTTTCTTCAGTGGAGGAAGGGCGACAGCATCATCTTGGCCGAAGCCAACGTGGTTCCTAAAGAGAATCTCGAATACTTCGGTGATGATGGCGACCGCATGCAGATGATGTTCAATTTCCACGTCAATCAAGCATTGTTCTATGCGATGGCGAGCGCGGACACCCGACCGCTCGCGAAGGCCATGCGCGATACTGAGCAACGCCCAGAAACAGGGCAATGGGGTGTTTTTCTTCGAAACCATGATGAACTGGATCTTGGACGCCTGACCGAGAGCCAAAGACAGACGGTTTTCTCTGCCTTCGGCCCGGACAAGAACATGCAGCTCTATGATCGCGGCATCCGGCGGCGCTTGGCACCCATGCTGGGGGGAGACATCCGGCGCCTGAAGCTTGCTTACAGCTTGATGTACTCGTTGCCGGGAACGCCAGTCTTGCGATATGGCGACGAAATTGGGATGGGCGATGACCTGTCCCTGCCGGAACGCAATTGTGCGCGAACGCCCATGCAGTGGTCAGACGAACCGCAAGGCGGCTTCACGAAGAGCGAAAAGCCGGTTCTTCCGGTAATATCGGAGGGACCGTACGGCTTCGACCAGGTCAACGTCGCGTTTCAGCGCCGGGACGTGGACTCGATGCTAAACTGGACTGAGCGGATGATCCGGGCACGTAAGGAGGCACCTGAGATCGGCTGGGGCGGCTTCGAGGTGATTGACTGCGGTGACCCGGGCGTTCTCATAATGCGCTACGAGTGGCGAAAGAACGTGGTGACCATCATCCACAGCTTTCACGATAAGCCAGTGGAAGTCTCGTTTGCGTTAAAAGATGATGGAGACGCAGGCGTGCTGATCGACATTTTAGATGGCCACGACAGCCGTGCCAAAGACGGGAAACACGACATGGTTCTCGAACCCTATGGCTTCCGTTGGTACCGGGCAGGGGGCTTGGACTATCTGCTGAAGCGAAGCGAGGTCTGACGACAATTTTTGCCATCGATAGCCATTATTTGCCATGTCGGACCCCCGCAGAGTATGTCTCTGCACCGCCTAACTTGAGATGGAGGAGCCCAGTTTTTCTGTACTGGACGGCACCCGGTGGTTTTTTCGGATCAGCCGTATCCAGACGAGCCGGGCCCCGATGTGAATTTTTCGGAGGGTGCCGTCGTTGAGGTACGGGTAAACCGCTACGAGAGAAGTAGGGGCCGCCCGTGCTGTATTCATCAGCCACTACGGCGCGGTTTGCCAGGGGTGCCTAATAGACTTTGGCTTCGATATGTTGATCGAGGGAGGGACTTCATGCACGTGCATCACTTACTCCCACTGAAGCATATCAAGAAGGCCTACAAGGTCGATCCGAGCACGCACCTTGGGCCGGTATGCCCCAACTGCCATGCCATGATACACCGGCGCGAACCGATGGAACCCGTGGCTAAGCACCACCGGCCAGCCTCCGAGCGAACCATGCTCAAAATATGCGATTTCAAGTCTGTCGGTTTTGGCAGTGCGCATCAATCCCTCCGTTCAGCTGTCACCGGGCACATTGGGCAATGGACCAGGCACAAGACTTTGCTCCCAGCACGGATCATCGTCAAAACCGTCGCGTCATGTCGTTCAGCTCTTCGGGGAACGGTGTGGAGGGACAGAGCGCCCCAGGGGCGCCCTGTCTTATCGATCACAAGCCCGTGCGACGATAACGCAGGCGCTCTTGTTCCACCTGGTCTGCATCATAGGGGTCGAGCGTATCGTCGAATCGCGTCCAACCCTGCTCTTCGTAGGCAGCCCGGCGTGTAGTCGGATCGACCCAGTTCGAGCGCTTGAGGATTGCCTCGGCTTCCGGAGCCAATGCGTCGTCAACCTTGGCGGTGACGAGCGTCCCGCCGCGGCGAACGCCTTCGGCGAAGACGTGGGCATCGCGTTCGGAGACGCCAGAGCTCGTCATCGCTCCGATGATGCCGCCGGTCGCACCGCCCGCAACGGCCCCAGCCGCGGCACCTGCCGCTGTCGCAGCCAGCCAGCCGGCAGCCACGACGGGACCGACGCCCGGGATCGCCATCAGACCGAGGCCGGTCAAAAGACCGCCCGCACCACCGACGACCGCGCCAATGCCGGCGCCTGTCCCGGCGCCTTCGGCCGCGTTGGAATCGCCATGACGCTTGTCGGCGTTGTTGGAGACGATGCTGATATCGTCAGAGCGCACGCCAGCGGATTCGAGCGCGCTGACCGCGGCGCTGGCATCGCTGTAGTCGTCATACAGTCCGGTTACAGTTCTCATTGTGATCTCCTTGGGTTACTTGGCGACGACGTTGCCCTGGTAGTCGAGGGCGATCGACACGGCTTTACCGTCCTTCATACCCGCAGCGTTCCAGATGCCTTTGTCGTCCTTCTTCAGGTCCTTGACGTCGGTATAGCCAGCCTTCTCGATACGGTCTTTGGCCTGGGCTTCAGTGAAGCTATTGGCGCCCTCGACCGGCGCGGTCGGGTTCTTCGTGTCGGGGGTGGCAACCGCCGGTGTATCGCCATTGCTGTTGGCAGCGGGAGCGGTCTGGGCGAAGGCCGAAACCGACGAGGCGCATACGAGCGCGGTGGCAAAAATGACGTTTTTCATGGTATTTCCTCTCGTGTTCGGATCTTCGTGAACGGATCCGCTACGATAACCCCGCTGCGAGCTGATGGTTCCGGTACGGTCCTGCGGTTATCCAGGAATATCTCATCTTTTCAATTATTTGTCTTCTGAGCGGCTGGCTATGACAAGGGTATGCGGCCGGCGGTGCATACAACGCTGCACGCATCGTCGGCTTCTATGCATCGCGCCAATTTCGAATAGGTTCGACCAGGCGCCTTCAGCCAGGTAGGAGGCACTTCCAGACGAATGCTGCTCGTGTCGGATTATACTGAGATCAACGGCGAAAGGACGCGGCTAAGGCCGCGTCACGATCTTTGGTCAGTTGATGACCTGGATGACTTTCCGCGATGAAGGTTCGACGATAACCCGTTCGTCATTGACGATCGCGTAGGAGTATTTCGGGTTCTCGGGAACAGGCGTAACCACGACCGTTTGGGGGAGCGGTTGGCCAACGACGACCTTCTCCTTGACGACAACTTTTGCCGAAGGCGCGGGCGCTTCGCGAACGTAGGTAACTACCTTTTCCGGCGGCGGATCGATCGCGGTGCCGACCACGGCACCAGCCACACCACCAACCGCCGCACCGACCGGGCCGCCGACAATCGCGCCGGTTACTGCGCCACCAGCTGCGCCGTTCACAGTAGAAGACTGCGCGAACGCCACGCCCGCCAGAAGAGCAACTGCTGCTGCCGTGCTGACGATGACTTTAGTGTTCATTTTATCCTCCTTGGTTCTTTGCACGATCCTTTGATCGTTGGCAATGAACGACGGCGCTGGCGTGCGGTTCCGAACCCCGGGCCTCAGTCCCAGATCACCTGCGACCATGGTCCAAGTAACCAGTGCTACTTGTTTTGAGCCTTTTATGGCAGCTGAGGCCAAGGAACTGATCGTTCCACTTCGTGTGTCAGGCTAGGAACGCGGACTATACGGTGGAGCGATCTTATTCAGAGGAAGGGGAACGCATAGCCTGAGATGGCCCGCGCAGATATTATGGCGTATCAAACTGGACCTATTCGAAGGGTACTCAAAACGACGACCGACGCGACAACGATGGATTACAACCCGAACGGCGTCCCTATTAAAGAATCCCATTTAGTCCCGTCAATCGTTGCTTCGGCGCTGTTCGCCGCGTTTCCAGTCGGTACCGTAGCGATAGATGATGTCGTAGCTGCTCGTCAGAAGGATATGAAGGAAATCGCGGCATCTGCGAAGGCAATCGCAGAGATGTTCAAGTCTCCGGAGACGTATTCCGCCCCTCGCTTCAAAAACGCGGCCCTCGGAATAAGCTCATGAGCAGGCGACGCCCTTGCCGATCATTTTTCAAAGCTGGCCGTTGCCGATGGATCGAAGGCTACCGAGGCAATCCAAACTGATCACGACAGGTTCGCGGCGCTCGCGCAGGACCTGAAGACATACGCGGACGTACTCGTCTTATTTGCCGAGCTTAATCCGGACAAGATGGCAGACGGCATGCGGATGAAGCCCGGGGACCCAATGGGTGGCGGTCCGCTGGGAACCCGCACCATGAACAAAGTATCCCTTTCAGAGATGGCAGCCGAGCATGCGTTTCACCTCATGCTCCAAACCTGCACCGCCTGTCATACCCGATTTCGCGAAGGAATAGTCACGGCTACGCGTGACGTCGTTTTTTGCAGCGATGAGCGTGAGGCCAGGCAATAAGATAGGGAGCTGGTCCGGCGCGATGACCGGCCGGACCGTGATCCCGATGTCAGAGGTGCCTGAGGGTGCCATCGGCCTTACCATCCTCGATGTCTCCACAAGTGAATGCGCTGGTCGCTTACTCATCCCTTTTAAGTCTCTGTCTGACGCGAAAACTCGATGTCGTCATGGATTTACGTGGGACGCCCGGGATGATCTCAGACAATGGCACTGACCTGACCTGGGACGAAGGCAATGAGCAGCGAGAGCGAGGGCCATTCATCGTGAATTCAGCTTTCAGAGCATAACGTTAGATGAACTGATCGTACGGGTGGAGTTTCACCCAGCCATGGAGCTGAGCTATGTTGAAGAAAACAGTTCTTCTCGACTTAGCGGTCGCTGCGGTCGCGACCCCTCTGTCACCGACAGTCAACGCCGCCGATGCCCAGGAATATTACGGCGGGGGTTGGCGGGATCATCGCGGTTGGGATGATCGAGGATGGGATGGTCCTCGACCAGATTGGCGGCGGCACCATCACCATCACGATTACGGCGGCGCGATCGCCGGCGGGCTGGCGGCAGGGCTAATCGGCGGTATTGTTGCCGGCTCAATCGACAACGGCGGACCGCGCTACTACGCTCGCCAGTGCTGGTATGAGCGTCGGACTGTTCAAGACCAGTATGATGATGGATATCACTTGGAGAGAGTGCGCGTCTGCAATTGAACGGTCGTTTCACCGCACCACCTCCGGGAAGGTGTACACGGGCCCGGTGGAATAACCGAGGCCTGCTGGGCACGACAAGTACGACGTTAAGCAATTGCCCCCGGGACATATTCATGCCCGATCTCCAGATCGTCGTCATCAAGTTCGTCGTTTAATGCCGAACAGCTAGACGGGACGCCAACTGGACCAGCAGAGCTATCGTCCTTGCGCAAGAGCCCCGCCCTGCTGTCGTTTGGCAGTTAACCGTGAGATTGCGGCTGTTGTTTTTCCCGTTTGGCACTTAATTGAGTCTTCCTCAATTTGTGTGGTTAACAAATCGTTAGTGGTCACGGCGCTATGGGCGGGGCATGCGAACGAGATCGAAATGGTCGCCCGGTCCGGGCATTAAAGTGCAGAGCGTCGTATTTAGCGACGACGGTGATTGGGTTGTGTCTGCTTGCGGGCCATCCTCTGGCACATGCCCAGATTGCCAAAACCAAAGCAGAAGTCGGCATGGCTGGTCGTACCGCAATCTTCAGGACCTGCCGGTCCAAGGCAAGGAAGTGACGGTAAGGCTTCAGTTGAGCCGTTGGCGTTGCACATATCGGCAGTGCAGACGACAAACATTCACAGACCGGGTCCCGGCGATTGCCTCCCCTTACGCCCGCAGGACAACGAGGGTCGCCGAGATAATTGGCCTGATGGGGCACAGCACCGGCGGACGGCCCGGAGAGCGCTTGATGAGACGGCTTGGGATGCCGATTAGCGACGACACCATCCTTCGGCACCTGAAGCGCAATGCTTCACGGGTAGACGACGCCCCCGCGGCACGGATCATCGGGATCGACGACTGGAGTTGGAGGAAATCCTGGCGCTACGGCACGATCATCGTTGATCTTGAACGACGAAAGGTTATGGACATTCTCGAAGACCGGAGCGTTGCACGATGGTTGAAGCAGCACCCTTCCATTGAGGTCGTCAGCCGAGATCGATGCGGACTTTACGCGCAGGCCGCTCGTGAAGGTGCGCCCCAGGCGTCTCAGGTGGCGGACCGCTTTCATCTCATCCAAAATCTTCGTATTGCTATCGAGGAACAGATGAGCCTCTCCGGTCGAGCTACAGGCAGGGCCCTGCTACCAAACGAGGATATCGAAAACGATCATGGCGATCGGGCTTTGCAAGAGCAGACGCCTGAAACGCCTTGGCGCAATCAGCTTCGCCGGGCGCATCGGCAGTCCCGGAAGGATGTGTTCGAGACAGTGCACGCCTTGAGCAAAGAATGCCTGACCTGCTCGGACATTGCACGTCGCACAGGATATGGCCGACGCAGCATCACGAAATGGCTGACGTTCGAAACCCCACCCGATCGACGCAGGGGCGCGCTACAGCCGACATCACCTCTCTACTTCGAAGCGTTCCTCACCCAGTGTTGGAAGGATGGCAACCGCCGTGGTCGGCATTTGTTTCATGACATAAAGCGCCGAGGATACACCGGCAGCTTTTCTAATCTTGAACGCCTCCTGGCAACATGGCGCCGCGCCGAGAGGCCGGAAGCGGATGAGGATAAGGTTGATGCTGCGCCGGCTCGCATTGGGCTCTCTGACAAAGCACCTGACAATGTGCCTGTTCGTGATCCGCAAACCGGTCATTTGATCTCACCCATTGTCGCCGCTACTCTTTGCATAAAGCCGCGCGGCGCACTGACCATCAATCAGGCGCGGAAAGTCGATGCCCTCAAACAGGGATCACGGACGTTTACTGTTCTGCGCAGCTTCGCCATGCGATTTCGCGGCATATTTCGTGGCCGAACCTCGGCGAAACTGGGCCAGTGGATCGACGATGCCATTCATTCTGGTCTCGCCTTCGTAGCCCGTTTTGCCCGGGTACTTCGCCGTAATATCGACGCCATCTGTAACGCCATCGACCTGCCCTGGAGCAACGGTCAGGCAGAAGGCCAGATCAACCGACTGAAGACGATCAAGCGCGCATGTATGGCCTGGCGGGACCAGAGCTGCTCAGGGCGCGAATGATGCCAATCAAATTGACCGATCTCCACACAAATTGAGGAAGACCCGGTTAAATGCAAAACGACACGGAAGCTGATTATGCGGGACGCTCGCCAATCCATTCGCGCTTCCGTCAACATGCGAAAGCGGTCCTGTAGCTCAATGCCGTCGGCTCATAACCGATTGGTTGCAGGTTCGAGTCCTGCCGGGCGACCCATTGCTTAAGGTCGAATTTAGCTCGATGCTAATCAAAAGCGGCCAAACGCTCGCGGACAATTTCCCGCATCTGCGCCGCCCGTTCAGCGCCGACTGAACCGTCTGTCAGCGGGTCCGGCAGAGCAAGCTCATCCACGCCGCGCGCAAGGGCCGCCGCCAGTTCATCCATGGCCGTGTCCGCCGCCGCCGCCGGAATACTTGCCGTCGCTGCAAACCGGCGGAAATCCGCTCTTTTCAACCGTTCGTCCTTGCCGCTGATTTTCAGCGCCATATGGTCATTCTGAAGGTTCGGAAACACCCGCGTTGTTACAGCGTCATAGAGCGGCGCCATACGGACCGAGCTGAAATCTCCTCTGCCTGGTTCCGCGATTTTCAGGACGGCCATGTTCTTCAGGTGCATGTCGCCGTCCGCGATCAGCCACGCGAACAGAGCCCGCCGCAAGACCAGCAGTAAATCGGTATCGGCGTCGGTGGAGAGGGGACGCAGGGCTGCCGCAATCCGCTCCATGGTGCCTGTGTATTTGTCTTCCGCCCGAACGCCGAGAACGGATGCCATGTCTTCGAGCGCCATACGGCGCATTTCGTCAAGACTTGTGCGGATATCAAACCGTTCAACTGCAAGCGCATGCGGCATGCCGTCCGGCATGGCGACAAGCGCAATGGCGGGCACGATGAACCCGGCCGCCCTGCCAAGTTCCATGGACTGCCACTCTATTGCGGGCAGCGCCTCAAATCCCGATGTTCCGGCGGGCTTGAGAATATGTGTGAACGGCTTGTTCGAACTGGGCATAAGCGTACCGGTGGCGTCGAGAAACATTGGCGCCTTGATTTGAACGCCTGACAGGCGCGGCGTTGCGCCCGTTGCGAAGATTTTTGCCAGGTTCTGTTCGAACGTATCATGAATATCACCCCGGCCGGGACCGACATAGGTCCCTGTAAACAGGTGATTTGTCGTGAAGCCGGCCAGCCGCGTCAGTAGAATGTCGGCTGGAAGCGTCGTCAGCTCGCTCGCTCGCTCTACGATCGTGATGTTCGACATATAGCGCTTACCGGTGCGCAGTTCCGCCCGCTCGTCCGGGCTGTTCAGCACTCGGTTCAACCAGCCTTCCGGCAACAGCGATTCAATGAAGGGCGGCAATTTGCCGGGCGTGGTCTGGCGCACAAGCGGCGGGCCATCCGGATCGGATGGCTTCCATCGCCATTCGAAGCCATCATGCACCAAGTTGCCGATTGCGGCGCCATGCCACGCCACGATTAGGTCGAGCGTAGCCTGGTTGGTAACGGCGACAGCGGCCGTTGGCTTCCGTTTTAGGAAACGCTCAGCCGCACTCCCTTCGTTAAGCCAGTCATTGTCGCGGGCAAGCTTAAACACCGCATCGGCGGCGCTCTCCGGACTTCCGTATTCTTCGATCAGCCGTGCAGCGATTGCCTCTTTCATGTCTTCGTCAAATGAGGCCGCATGTTCACTACGCATGCGGAAGGCTTCCAGAAAACGCTGGCGCAGCGAAGACACGTCCACGCGGAACTCGCCCATGTCATCGCCGACTGCCGCCTGGGCGACAGAGGGGTGGTCCGGCGCTTTGTTCTGAATGATTTCGAGCGCTCTGATACGCTGGCGCTGCACGCGGCGGCCGGTCAGAAACAGGCGGCCATCACGCATGGGGCCAAGCAGCACGGCGCTGGCGGCCGATAGGTAGGCATTCGGATAGAGGTATTTGGCGATGCGCACCGCATGGCCGCGTACCGTCTGATCTATATCATCATCAGCGTCGACGTAGATGCCGCGCATGAGCTGGACCAGTTTCCCAGCCTCCGCTTGTCGGTGGCTACGGGTTTTATCGATGTTTTCGCCAACGAGATAAAGGGGCACAATATGGAACTTTCGCGTATTTCAGATACGGAAAAGTTACATCATTTACGTCGGGCCATCAAGATTACTGTCACTATCGCGTATCTGAAATACGCGATAGTGACACTCCTCAACATCGTAAACTCAATTAAAAATCATCATCTAGTACGTCTGTGAGGATCGGTTTCTGCCCAGGGATATAGATCGGCCGAACTTCTGGCTTCGATCGCTGAAGCCTGGCAAGCCACTGTCTTTGGTGGGCGGGCGCGCGGTAGTCCTCGGAAGTCGGCGTTTTCTCGTAGATGTTGCCAATCTCGGTGATCCGCGAGATGTCGTGTCAGCAGTACTTTGGAACGAGATTATCGAGCACCTTGTTGTTCCGATGAGCATCCTCCTCGTTCTCGTTTTTGGCGCGACATTGCTCTCCGTACGGCAGGCGCTGCGACCGGTTCGTGCGGCCGCTGACGCGGCTGACCAAATTGATCCCATGAACTCCAACTCGCACCTGAAGTTCGACAAAATGCCGCGCGAAGTCGCGCATCTGGCAGTGGCCGTCAATCGAGCTTTCGAACGGGTCGCGGAGCTGATGAAATCGCAAAAGACGTTGACGTCCGGTATCGCCCACGAAATCAGAACGCCGCTTGCTGCGATGAAGCTGGAACTTGGGCATATCGATCACCCCCGTGCAAGGCGGGTCGAAGCAGACCTCGATGATCTCGTGCAGTTTGTCGGTCAACTAACGACGCTCGCTCGCCTGGAGAGTTTCGATCACGGCGTGTTCGAACCAGTAGAGCTCGTCGAATTATCGTCGTCCACGGTCGAGCAGCTGGCGCCCTGGGTCTACAAGAATGCCCATTCCTTGGAGTTTATAGCTGTCGGAGAGGCCGCTGTGATCCAGGGGGTGGCTGCACTTTTGCGCGATGCTTTGCGAAACCTGAGCGAAAACGCGGTCCGGCACACGCCAGCCGGCACACATATCGTGGTTCGCGCCGGGCCCGATTTCATATCGGTTGAGGATCAGGACCCAAAAGATTGGGTCCTGAACACCGTTAAGAGCGCTGGAGACAACCTTGGTATAGGCCTTACGATTGTCCGCCGTATCGTGGATATTCACGAAGGCCGATTTGACAGAAAGATGTTGCCTTCCGGCTCGATTGTCACGATCATTTTCTAAAATCTCAGGGAAACGGGTCAATGTTTGCTGCCACGAGCAATCATTGCCATCGTGGCTTAGCTAGGCGTACAATCATTGGGTCGGATCGGTTAGGCTCCATCCTCGCCGGGCGCTACTCGCGTTGCGAAAGGAAGAGCGGTAATCGCGCAGGCCGTCAGGATTGCGACCAGAAGCCATGCTTCGTTGATTGCCTGTACAGAGCTCGCGGTCTGGACCAACGGGTCAAGCACCGCTGTCTTGTCAGCGTCAAACGCGCCAGACTGATGAGCACTGACGATGCCAGTTGGAGCCCCTACGAATGCGGCAATCTTCATGTCACCACTTTCCAGACCCTTCCAAAGCTTTTGACCTGGGCAGCATGTCGAGATCCTGAAAGCGCTGCATTTTCGCTCTTGATACGGACGACGAGAACGATCGCGTTTGCGATAGAGAATAACAGCGCGTGAAGCGGTTGGCCAAGGCACAATGGAAGCACTGCGATTTCGCCGACAACGACCACATAATTAGGGTGCCGCATAAAGCGATAGGGCCCCGCCTCAACAAGCGTCTCCCCGGGCACCACAATAATACGTGTCGTCCAGCGTGTGCCGAGCGTCAGCAGTATCCAGAGCCGCAAAGCCTGGAGAAGGGCGAACGCAGCGAGCCAAGTCAAATCCACCGTGACATTCCATGACAAAATCCACAGGCATGCCAGCCAAAGCGCATGGAGCGCGACGATCAAGCCGTAATGCTCTCGGCCAACTTCCCGACCACCTCGTCTTAGCAATGCTCGAGTGTTGCGTCCTGCGAGCCATAGTTCACCCACGCGCTCAACGGTGACAGCCGATAGCAAGAGAATCGGCCAGATCATGAAGTTGCTTTAGCGAGACACAGCTCACTGTAAAACCTGGTCCCATCCCGGTCAGCAGCGTACGTGGCGGCAGACGCGAGGCAATAAGCCGATCAAGAACGAACAGGGCCGTCGGAGAAGACATATTTCCGAATTCGGAGAGAACATTGCGTTCATGGTCGAGCGTCCCGCGTTTGAGCGTCAGGGCGTCTTCGAGCGCGTTGATGACCTTGGCGCCGCCGGGGTGACACGCGAAGCGGTCAACATCTTGAACGTTGAGATTGGACTTCGAGAGTATCGCCTCGATCGCGGGGCGAAGATTGCTCTCAGCGAATGGTGGAATAGCGCGGTCGAAAATAACCCCCAGACCTTCGGGATAGACGCTCCATCCCATGATGTCGAGTGTGTCTCGCCAGGTATGCTGGCCACTCATTTCTATCTCAGCCACTCCCGCGTCGCCCGCCCTGACTATGCAGGCAGCGGCACCATCACCAAACAAAGCGGTAGCGACAATGTTGGCCTTCGTCAGCTTGTCCAGACGAAACGCAAGCGTACAGGTCTCCACAGCGACAAGAAGCACAACCGAACCTGGCCGCGAGGCTGCCAATCGCGCCGCAATCCACAAGCCCGAGACGCCCCCAGCACATCCTAAACCGAAAACTGGCACGCGTTCGACGCGGTGGGCTCCAAGACGTTCAAGGTCCATCTCGATGGCTACAATCCCGAAGAAGGCGCTCTTTGACAGAAACAGAGCGAAATCGTTTGCCTTGGCAATTCCCGTTATTCTTGTTGGAGCGGCATTTCCTGCTGAAGCCGCCGATATAAACGGCAACTGGGCCCGCTGAGACGGGAATGCGCGTGTGCGTATTGCACCTTGCGGTGCTGATATCTGAGCGGTCAACACATGGATAAAGGCCGGCACGCCAAAGGAAAAGAAAGTGACAAACTGGTTATGTCGATCAAGGAGGACAGCGAGGGCAGCTACTCCGGCACCGCTTTCGATCCGCAACGTGCCTGAGCTACAAGCTGACCGTCAAGGTCGACGGCGCCCGGATGACCACGAAAGGCTGTGTCATCGCCGGTCTGATCTGCAAGGGCGTGGACTGGACGCGCATAAACTGAGCTTGAAAATCCACCTGGGAGCGCAGTATGAAAACTTACCTGACCGCCTATACTGCAACGCTTATCGCTTTCGTGGCCATCGATTTTGTCTGGCTGAGCACCATGGCCGACCGGCTTTATCGACCGACGTTGGGCGACATGCTTGCGCCGCAATTCCGATTGGCGCCGGCCATTGCATTTTACCTGATCTACGCCGGCGAGCTGACCTTTCTCGCGGTCAGGAGGGGTTTGATCTCAGGATCAGTGACGACAGCAATCATCTACGGCGCTGCAGTCGGCTTCATGGCTTACGCCACCTATGACCTGACCAACCAGTCCACCCTGAAAAACTGGTCGACCGCCTTAACGATTGCTGACCTGATTTGGGGAACAGTCTTGTCGGCGGTCGCATCGGGCGCCGGCTTTTGGGTCACGCAGCGGATCTTTGGCGTTGTTTCGCGCGTATGAAGTGGCCGCCGGAGTCGATGAGAGCTGCCATCAAGGCCTTCGAGCAAATTTTCGACGCGATTTTTGATCCAGCGGAATGTTGATGCGTAGATTGCCCCATGAGGATGCAACTGCCGCGCCGAACCGCATTACGTCGAGCCGCCCGTGTCGAGGCAACAGGGTGGCCGACGCCGGGCGGGGCTCGAAAGGTCGGTAAATTGGAGGAAGAAAGCGTTAGGTTAGACGCGGACCGGATCAAAGTGCTGATGTCCGCGGTCGCAGATTGGCGCGATGTTGGCGCGTTCGAGACCCTTTATCGGCATTTTTATCCCCGTGTGCGCTCTTACATGGTGAAGATGACGAGAGGAAATCGAATCCTGGCAGAGGAGCTGGCGCAGGAGACGATGATGCGGGTTTGGCACAAGGCGTCACTTTTTGATGCCTCCAAGGCGCAGGCGTCAACGTGGATATTTACGATAGCCAGAAATCAAATGATCGACTCGGTTCGCAGAGGTTTGAGGCCTGACTTTGATCCTAACGATCCGGCTTTCGTGCCAGAGGAATTCGAGGCCGCCGACTTGGCAATAGAGCGGCATCAGAGTGCGGTGGCGCTGGGCCGGGCAATGACGCGTTTGAAGGAAAGATATGCGGAAGTGCTTCGAATGTCGTTCTTCGAGGGTCTTACTCATTCGACTATAGCAGAAAAACTGAACATCCCAATTGGAACGGTGAAATCAAGGATACGGCTTGCATGCGAGAAACTGCGCGCAGCGCTTCAGGACGAAGCCAAATGATCGAACATCATCTGGATGACGACATGCTCCAGCAATATGCTGCCGGGATGCTGGCTGAGGGTTGGAGTGTTGCCGTGGCTACCCATCTCGCTCTATGCCCCGCCTGCCGATCAAAGCTTTCGATGCTGGAAAGCGTTGGCGGCTATTTTATCGACTGCGAACCTGCTGATGAAGCCGAGGTGTCACAAAGCTGGGAGAGTCTCAAAGCTAGGATCGATGCGGGCCAGATCGACAAGGTTGTGCCCATCAAGAAACGCTCGCCGCCTGATCCCACATACCCGGAGCCGCTTAGAACCTATATCGACGCAGCCGGAGGCCTGAAATGGCGCAAGCTCGGGCGCGGTGCCGCCCAAATGGTGATCCCAACCGGCGACGAAACGACGACAGTGCGATTGCTAAAAATTCCCGCCGGCCAACCGGTTCCGGAGCACTCACATCGAGGCGTGGAGCTCACGCTGGTACTTGATGGGAGCTTTAGCGATGAGGTTTCGACATTTGCGCGAGGTGATGTAGAGATGGCCGACGACAGCTTGGTGCATCAGCCGAAGGCTAATGCTGGCAAAGACTGCATATGTCTTGCCGTGACCGAGGCGCCGCTACGCTTCAAGAGCAGGTTTTTGCGGTTGATACAGCCAATCCTTGGAATTTGACGGTGAGTATCATCGATCCAACAATCGCGGACCTGCTTACAACCTCGTCTCCAGATCATTTTGCACGATCTTTCTCCGATTTTTGAACCGGAGTGGTGGTCATCCGTAGAACCTTTACCGAGCCAAGAGGCCGGCATTGAGAGGAGATGATCATGAAGAAATTTCTGGTAGTTTCGGCAGTCGCGTTGGCCAGCATGATGACAGGCAGCTTGGCTGCATATGCCGCCAACCCTAAGGTCGGTGGAGCGGCGATGTTCGAGGACAAGAACATCGTCGAAAATGCCGCGAATTCGAAGGATCACACGACGCTAGTCGCTGCCGTCAAGGCTGCAGGCCTCGTTTCCACACTCGAAGGGAAAGGGCCGTTCACCGTGTTCGCTCCCACCAACGAAGCCTTCGAGGCGCTTCCGAAGGGAACCGTAGAGACTCTCCTCAAGCCTGAGAACAAGGACAAGCTCGTCAAAATTCTGACTTGCCATGTGGTCGCCGCGGACGCAATGGCCAGCACCGTTGCCAAAATGATCAAGGATGATGGTGGCGAACATGACATCAAGACAGTTGGCGGCTGTGTTTTGAAGGCCAAGGAAAACATGGGCAAGATTACGCTAACCGACGAGGCGGGAGGCATGGCGACCGTGACGATCGCTGACGTCAAACAGTCGAACGGCGTGATCCACGTTATCGATAAAGTTCTGCTTCCCAAGATGTGAGTGGAAGTGCCGGGCCGAATTATCAGCCCGGCATTTTCTCGATCTAAATCCCGTCTTTGCGTGTTTCGTTATTGGGCGCGTTCGAACGCCAGCCGAGTTTGACGCATAGATCTTCACCGGCAGCAACACCACTACGGGCATTTTCAAAAGGCCCTTTCAGCATCGTGGTTTCCCCCCGGAAAACAACGATTACTGTCTTGATAACGGATCGTAAAACACGGTCATACCGTCTTCGTAGTCCATTTATGACTTCCTCCAATAAAGGGCCGGCGGACTGGCCGCCGACCCCTGCGGATCCTATGCAGATCCGCGTCAGCTCCCGGGGCGTGGAGCCGGCTCCACTAGTAGTGCTCTGCGTGGAGCAAACTTATTACGGAGTGCTCGAAGCCCGGATCAAAACAGAAAGGATTTTTGGGTCGCAATCATCTACGCCGTTGACCACGGGCCAAAAGTCGCTGCAAAGTCCGCCGGTGCAACCCCAGGAGCCGCGCTGTCATCGAAATGTTGTTCCCGGTTTCAGCGAACACTCTGTTAATATGCTCCCAGCGCACCTCCTGGGCCGACTCCAGGCAAGGCGCACCGGATTGCCCGTTTTGCTGCGCTATTCCCAGTATCTCCAAAATCTCATCGGCATCTGCCGGTTTGCTCAAAAACTCAGTGGCACCCAGTTTCACTGCGGACACAACCGTGTCGACGTGACCATATCCCGTCAGCACCTTTGATCTTGTATCAAGCGAAACCTCGTGAATTAACTCAACGAGGTCGAGGCCGCTGTCATTGCCGATACGCAGGTCCGTTATCACTACGTCGAAGCGGCAGACTTAAATAACGGCCTCCGCCTCCTCAACGGTGGTGCAGCACAGACATCCAAACCGCGATCTCCTAGGACCTTGCCAAGCCGGTTCGCGAAAGTAAAGTCGTCATCTACCAACAGCACGGTAAGGTTTTTCAAAACAGGGCACCCGTCCGGTTCAACAGCGGCGGGGAGATCGGGCGCATTTATCATTGCGTTTTCCTCGCAAGAAATACAGGCCTCGGCAAACAGATGGGCGTATACGCTTATCCCCTACCCAGGGATCAAATTTTGGCTATTTGCCAAAGCTTAATTTGCTGGACGTGGGAGGCGCTTAGAGGGGCGTTGGAAGGGATACTGCTTTCTCTTGAAATGTTGCGCCCCAGAGTTCCTTCGGTAATTCGCCGCCTCGGTCGTGACGGCCGAAGACTGTAAGCATCGAAGATGCTCGTTTGCCCGATAGGCGACTAGCAATTCTTTACCGAGCGGCCCGGCGGAGCGGGAGGAGCTCACGACAATGATAAGATGAATGATGATATTCACGTCGTCAGGCGTCGCTTTCAGCTTCCGCATGGACCAGCTCTTCGCGTTCGCATTCGGCTCCCGTCAGCAGATGCGCAACGTTGCACGCCGGATGAAAGGACAAAGTCACCGCGGCCGCTCAGTACTTCGCTGCGCTGAAGCCGGAGGGTTTTTGAGAGCCCCTCAACCCCCTCGCTCTTCGGCGAGCCGCCTTCCCGACTGCTTGACCGGATGGATGGAGCAAGCGGTTCATGCGACGCATCGGCGATGATCACTCGCCCGAATTTCAGTGGATCCGCAAATTCATGGATAGTGCGGCGTATGGGAAGCGCCCGGCCGGTCATCAGCCGGGCGCTTCCTGTCAGGTGGCGGCCTTCATGGCCTCCACCAGTTGGTCGTAGGTGCGGACGCCCCTGTTATAATTGCGGGCAACGGCTGTCATCAGTTCCGCGACCGCTGCCGGCTCTCTGGCTATTCCGCGTTCGCGTGCGATTGTCTTAACGACATCGACGCAAATGCGCAGATCTTCCTGTGAAAGATGGCTCGCCATCTGATTCTTCAGCGAGAGTGCCCGCCATTTCGTGGCAGGCACACCTGCTTAGTAGTCCATTCCGGCGCCTGCGGGCCTTGCCGGAGCAACGTCCTTTTTTGGCTTTTCGGCAATCATCGCTTCCGTCGTCACCAGCAGGCCGGCGACGGAGGCAGCATCCTGAAGAGCGGTACGCACGACCTTGGCAGGATCGATGACGCCCTGCGCGTAGAGGTCACCGTACTCGCCGGTCTGCGCATTCCAGCCGAAAGAGAAGTCGGCTTTCTCGCGGAGCTTGCCGACGATCACCGAACCTTCCGCACCAGCGTTCTCGGCGATCTGGCGGACAGGAGCTTCGATGGCGCGCCGGACGATCTCAATGCCCACCTTCTGGTCCTGATTGGCGGTCGCAAGAGTGTTGAGAGCCGTCACAGCCCGCAACAGCGCGACGCCCCCGCCGGGCAGAATACCTTCTTCGACAGCTGCGCGGGTTGCATGAAGGGCGTCATCGACGCGGTCTTTCTTCTCCTTCACCTCGACTTCGGTGGAGCCACCAACACGGATGACGGCGACACCGCCAGCGAGTTTGGCGAGACGCTCCTGCAGCTTTTCGCGGTCGTAGTCGGAGGTGGTTTCCTCGATCTGCGCCCGGATCTGGGCGACGCGGCCGTCGATCTCGGCTTTGGAACCGACGCCATCGATGATCGTCGTGTTTTCCTTCTCAATCGCCACCTTTTTGGCTCGGCCAAGCATGTTGAGCGTCACGTTTTCGAGCTTGATGCCAAGGTCTTCGGATATGACAGTACCGCCCGTCAGGATGGCGATGTCTTCGAGCATCGCCTTGCGGCGGTCGCCGAAGCCCGGCGCCTTCACGGCGGCAATCTTCAGCCCGCCTCGCAGCTTGTTGACGACGAGTGTTGCAAGCGCTTCGCCTTCGACATCTTCAGCAATAATCAGCAGCGGCTTGGAGGACTGCACGACCGCTTCGAGGACGGGCAGCAAGGACTGAAGGTTCGTCAGCTTCCTTTCGTGGATCAGAATATAGGGGTCTTCGAACTCGACCCGCATCTTGTCCTGGTTGGTCACGAAGTAGGGCGAGAGATAGCCACGGTCGAACTGCATACCTTCGACGACTTCGAGTTCGGTCTCGGCGGTCTTGGCTTCCTCGACCGTGATGACGCCTTCGTTGCCAACCCTTTCCATCGCTTCGGCTAGATACTTGCCGATCTCCTTGTCGCCATTGGCCGAGATAGTGCCGACCTGGGCAATTTCGGAATTGCTGGTGATCTTGCGTGCGCGGGCTTTGAGCTCGTTGATGACGGCATCGACGCCAAGATCGATGCCCCGCTTCAAGTCCATGGGGTTCATGCCTGACGCCACCGCCTTGGCGCCCTCCTTGACGATCGCCTGGGCAAGAACGGTCGCGGTCGTTGTGCCGTCGCCGGCGAGATCATTGGTCTTCGATGCCACTTCCCGCAGCATCTGTGCGCCCATGTTTTCGAACTTGTCTTCCAGTTCGATTTCCTTGGCGACCGACACACCGTCCTTGGTTATGCGCGGCGCACTGTAAGACTTGTCTATGACGACGTTGCGGCCCTTCGGACCAAGCGTGACCTTCACGGCGTTGGCAAGGACATCGACCCCACGCAGCATGCGTTCGCGTGCATCGGTGTTGAATTTGACTTCTTTCGCAGCCATTTGTTCACTCCTTCAATAGGCAGCTTTTTGACTGATGGGCGGGCAGGCTTACGCTGCACGCTGCTGCTCGGCCTGAGCTTCGATAATGCCCAGGACGTCACTTTCCTTCATAATCAGCAGGTCTTCGCCGCTGATCTTGATTTCCGTGCCGGACCATTTGCCGAACAGGATGCGATCGCCCGCCTTGACGTCGAGCGCCTGGATCTGGCCGGCCTCGTTGCGCGCGCCAGGCCCGACGGCGACGACCTCGCCCTCGGAGGGCTTTTCCTTGGCAGTATCGGGAATGATGATGCCGCCCTTGGTCTTCTCCTGAGATTCGACCCGGCGGACCAGAATGCGATCGTGTAGCGGTCTAAACGACATGTTTTCCTCCATTGGACAAAAAAGATGACGCAAAATCCCTGCCCGGACCGGATTGCCAGTCCGGGCGGGTACGAACCTCACTTGAGCGTTCGCGGGCAAAATTTATTTTCGAGATTTTTCGATTTCAAGAGGGTCGAGAAGAAAAATTAGCACTCAGGCGAGGTGGCTGCTAACATGCTGTAAAGGAACAAGAAACCGCATCGTAGAGCTCAAAAAAAGCCGTTGATAGCTGCACGATTTTGCGCCACCTTCGCAATGTCACGAAATGGAGATGAAGCATGCTATTCTCGTCGGATCTGGAGCGCCAACTCAATGGCTATGGTCTCACCACCGCGCATATACTCTACCGCATTCCGGACTTTGAATCTCTCGTCTACGGTGAGGGCCGTTTCGCTGTGATGTCGGCCAATATGGCGGAAGCCATCCGCGTAAACGCTGATGAGCTGGCACGCGACACGCCGGAAACAACCGAGCGGATATTGCAGCAGGCATCCGCAATGATCTCGCAGTTCAAGGCGGCGTACCCGCATCGCATCCTCAGTCGGTCAGTAAATTGACGATAGGGCAACTTGGGTCGGCAAAAAAATTTCCTAGCTGATCTTGAATCGGAAAATCGTCAAAACCAAATCGTTTGCCGCCAGCCGCTGAGACAGGGTTGGCTTCGCCGGGAGCGCCGCTTTTGGCATTCCCGTACCCATGTTGCTTCAAGGAGGATATGGCTATGGCAACATCTTACGACTATGCACCCCTCTACCGCTCGAGCGTTGGGTTCGACCGGATCTTCAATCTTCTGGAAAATGCGCAGCGCGCCCGTTCGACGAATGACTGGCCGCCCTATGATATCGTCAAAACAGGCGACGACTCATACCGCATCTCTATCGCGGTAGCGGGCTTTGCAAAGGACGATCTCGACATAAGTTTCCGCTCCAACCTGCTGACCGTCACCGGCAAGAAGCAGGAAGTTTCGGCAGATGGCTACCTGCATCGCGGTATTGCTGGCCGTCCGTTCGAACATCGGTTCGAACTTGCCGATCATGTGCGGGTCAATGGGGCTGATCTCAGCAATGGTCTCCTGTCGATCGAGCTCGTCCGTGAGATCCCCGAGGCACTGAAGCCTCGAAAAATTTCGATCCAGAGCACGCCTGCTTTGACGTCCGCCGCCCCGGCGCAGATCGAAGCGCAGAAGGCGGCTTAATTCCTAAGCTTGTCCACTAGGTCCAAGGGCGCCACCGCGGTGGCGCTCGTCAACATTCCGGGTTGGAAAGGAGAGAGCGATGAAACCCGATATGTTCACAAAACCCGTCACCATTCTTGTCGGCTTGGGCTTCCCTGCAGAAGTTCGCAGTGTGATGGACGCTTATCGACACCTTGCCGAATGGCCGACATCGTTCAGGGACACGGCGCACTCTGTTGCTATGAAGGCGTGTCAGGCGGCGCTTCACGGCGACATTGAAGCAGAGACGGCGCGGGGCCTCTTTGCAGCATTCGCGGCGAAGCATGATATTTTGGCTCCTGAAACGCCAGCGATTGCTGCCTCTCGCATGCGACGCGACCGCGATCCTCACGTGCAATGAGGTGATCTCATGGAAAACGCCATTTTGCAGCAGGCGGTCGACCGTGCAGTTACCATGGGGCCGACGGTATTGATGCGGGGCATGCAGCTCCGGCGGCCGATCGACGTCGTGAAATCCCGATCTCTATCGGTCGATGACAAGCGAGCCATCCTTGCCGCGTGGGCATCTGACTTCTATGCCGTCGATTCGAAGCCGGCTCTTCGGCAATTGTCCGGGACGGATGAGCCGCTCTCAATCGACGAGGTTCAGCTTGCGCTTAGGGAACTCGATTGCAGGTAGGGTTAGCAATCAGCCCGCGACTGTCGGTTGCTGACATAATTGCGATGAAAGACTGCTTGACGCAGTGCGCCGCCAACCTTTTTAGGCTGGCGGCATCAGTTGGCTATGCGCAGGTCGTCATCGTCATCTCTTTACTGTCGTCGCATTCCGGCTCGCACCGTGCCTGCGACGCCGCCAAACCAGGCTGCGATCGCCCCGATCAAAAGCGCAACGAACGCCACGATCGCGCCCGTTGACAGCGCTTTGCTGGCCGACTGAGCGGCCTCAATGGCTTTTTGCTTCGCCATCTGAATCGACTGCTTGTATTGGGCCTCGTAGTCCGCAACCTGTGTCTTGGCTTGATCGACCGGTATATTCTGCGCGCGAGCGAGCGCGGCTGCAGCCTTGTTGCGTGCGTCGTCCAGTGTCGCCTGATCCCCGGTGATCACTGCTCGCAGCGCAGCAACGGCAGTGTCGCGTAGCGCCTGGGGATCGTTGCCGCCTGTTGCAGACCTGATCTGCTGTTCGATGCCCGAAAACGGATTTCCGTTATTTGCCAAGGTGGGCACTGCAACACTTGCCGCCGTTGACGCCGTCTGGCCGACACCGCCAAGCATGCTTGAAACGCCGCTGAACGCGCCACCGACAACTGCACCTAGAGATGTGGTCAGCAGATAGAGAACCAGCAAGGTGGTGACAGCCCATGCTGTCAGGCCGTGATAACCACCGGTCGTTCTACTGGGCCGGGCAGACAGGCGGCTGGCGATGTAGCCGCCGACGAAGGACGCGACGACGCCTGAGGCAACGAACCATGCAGCGCTGGCTGTCGAGACAGTTGCCGCTGCGGGGTTACCATAGGAAGATGGATCGACAACCGCCAAGCCGATGCCAAGGCCAAGAAGGTTCAAGAGGGCTTGAACGGAGAGTGCAAGTGCAACACCGGCAAAGACGGCCCTCCAGGAAATCTTGTTCAAAATTGCTGTATCCAGCAGATGACCTTCTCTGTCATCTGATCGACGGGTGACGCTGATTGGATCAGTCATGAGCGTGTCCTTTCGAAGAATGGCGCTGCCAAGTTCGGCGCGATAGCACGGGGCTTTAAGGTGCCCCGGTGATAGGGTATGTCCTAAGATCTGACCACCTTCGAGCCAAGGTCCTTTTCGAACTGCCTGCTCAAAGGGTGGTCGCCGATTTAGCTGGCTTTGCGCAGTTGCAGGCGCGAGACGCCAGCCGCAACATTCAGACCGGTCCCCGCTTCCGCGCTCAGCGGCTGCAGGCCGAAATTCTTGGCGTTGCCGCCGATGAGCGCATTCGCGCCGAGACCGACGCCGAGAGATGCGCCAGCGGATGCTCCTACATAAGTCCCGGCAAGGCTGCCTTCACCGACTGTTGTCGGCGTCGTGTTGACGACGATCCAGCTCAGATAGGATTTTCCGGTTACGCCCACATCGATACCGAGCTTGCCAATCGTTCCGGTGTAGCGTTCGACCTTGCCAGTGCGCTGCTTGAACTGGCAGTCGACAGTGCGGCTCGAACCGATGAGCAATCCGATGCCGCCAGCGACTTCGCACGACAGTGTTCCAAGTCGCTCTTTAGGTTGCGACGCAACCTGCTGGTTATGCTGCTTTTTGCTGTGATGCGTGCCGGCCGCCGAAGCGACCGATGCGAGAGCAACGGTTGCCGACAGTGCGAGGATGATCATCTTTTTCATGGTAGGTTCCTTGTTTTTAATGCAGCGTTTGAATCTGCCGCGCAGCTGCTCAGGCGAAGCGCGAAACAGAGGCGACCTGCAGGTTGCAGATCACCGGCTTCGACGTGAAGTCGGCGGCAAGCGAGGTCGCATCGCGTGCGGCTTGCTGCGATGACGCCGTTCCGGTGAGCATGATGACACCGTCTGCTATTTCGACGTCGATCAGGCAGTCTTCGAGACCATGGGTATAAGCCAGGAGGCATTTGATCGCGGCACCTGCCGCGACGGAATTCGCGGCAGGTGCCGCGCTCGTGAACAGCGGAAATAACATCGGGATTGACCTTTGATGGGTGATCGGCGGCTCGCCAGTGTCGGCGAGCCGGTTGATCGCAGGACAGTTACTTCAACGCATCCTTGATGGCGTCCTTGCCCTTGCCGACAGTGCTCTGCACCTGGCCGGCGGCCTTGTCGACCTTGCCCTCTGCTTCCAGTTCCTTGTTGCCGGTGACCTTGCCAGCAACTTCCTTGATCGTGCCCTTCAGTTCCTTTGCGGCACCTTCGATACGGTTCTTATCCATAATGCAGCCTTTCCTTAGACAGCGTTTCGATCATGTGACACCGAACTCGCCGGCGTCATGATGTTGGAAATAGAACCGTTCCCGATGAAAGTTCAGAGTGGAAAGTACTATCGCAATTAGTATCAAATGACCTTTTTGCGGGCTCCGCGTCACTTTCCACGCGATCTTGTACCCCCACGCGTTGTTGATTTTCCGTCGGGGCCACCTGTAAAGCCGCGTTCCCGCGCCCAGATGACAGCGGCCGCACGTCGGTTAACGCCGATCTTTCCGTATAGGGATGCGATGTGGTTGCGAATGGTGTTCTTTGAGAGATGCAGCGTCTCTCCCATCTCCGCATCACTTTGCCCTTTGCAGATCAGGGCGAGGATGTCCCGCTCCCGCTCGCTAAGCTCCAGCAGTCCGGCTGTCGACGTTGTCGTCGACCCTTGCTTCAAGGTCGCGAGACGCTCGACAATGGAGCGGCTGAACCAGGACGTGTCGGCCATGACACTTTCGATCGCCTCGACGAGCTGCGCTTCACTGCGCCGGCGTTCCGTTACGTCCTGAAGGGCCCAAATGACGCATTGTTCGTCATTGATCTCCACGCGTTCAGCGGAAACAAGGCAGTCGGCAACTCCGTCATCCTTCTGCTTCATCCGCATCGGCTCATTGCGGACGAAGGTGTTGTCACGCAGCTTCTGCTCAACGGCGCGTCTGGCGGCAATGTCCTCCCATAGACGGAGTTCGCCGGCGGTCCGGCCGACAACCTCCGTCAACGCGTAACCCGAGATCTGCAGGAATGCGTCGTTTGCTTCCGTGAACACGAAGTCGTCGAGCCTTGAAATTGCAGCTGGGGCAGGTGAGAGCCGAAACGATTTTGAAAAGCGCTCTTCGCTCTGACGGAGAGCGTTCTGGGCCTTTCGCCTTGCGTCGAGATCGGCGAAGGTAAGCAGCATACACGGGTCTTCGACCACGGAAATCGGCTCGCCGGCGACGATCACAAGCCGGTCGCCGCCTCCAGGCAGAGGTACCAAGGCCTCACGATGGCGAATAACCCGGCCATCGGTCAGTTTCGATAGGGCATCGTCCCCGGTGTCGCAGTTCGAGAACAGCCCGATTGCATCCACGGTCCTGCCGATGACATTGTCCTTGGTGAAGCCCGTCATCTCAAGAAATCCTTCGTTGACCCGGATGAACCGCTGATCGTCGAGCCGACAGATCAGGCCAGGGGCAGGATTGGCGTTGAACGATCGCTCGAACCGCTCCTCTGCCTCGAATCGTGGAGTCTCATCTCTGATGATCAGGGCCAGTGCGTCAGGCTTGTCGCCAGCGTCGGTGATGAACATCGTGCGGACGGTATGCACCCAGACCAAATCAAGATCGGCTGCCGGCGATATCTCGACGGTCACGTCGTCGATGGTTTCCCCGGCAAGAAGCCGCTCCATCGGGTATTGGCCTTCCTCCAGAGGATGATTGTTCCGATACCGCAGAGTGAACGTTCGCCGATATCCGATCGCATCGCTGCCGAGCTCGTCGATACTGCCCACACGATGCATGGCGATGGCTGCGGCATTGGCCCAGGCGATACGTCCACCCTGCTCAACAAGGATGATGCCGTCACTCAGGCCCCCCATCAGTTCTTGAAGGCTGCCCTTGTTGATCTTTGGCGGAGCAGGAATTTCACTCATGTCGTCCCTCACGTGCATTGGCGGACCAATAGGTTGCGTCCCTGGGAACGATGTAAAGGGTAAGTGATCATCGCCGCGTGGGATATTTATCGCGTCGAGCATCAACGACGACTTCTTATGCTGTAGCAACGGAAGTTTAATCGCTGATCCTGTAAGGCTGGCGACTTGATGGAGGGCTCTGTATGCCAACGCACTGTGATGCCATCGAAAAAGGAAGGTCGAAAGCGGCGCCATCGCGACGCTCCCATCTGCTCGAACAACTGAGAGCTTTGCACTTCACTCCGGGGACGGTTCTGCCGCTTCGGACCCGGGCGCTGGATTGTCACGCTTTTCGTTATGACCATCCGGGTCAATGTCGTTCTTCTTTCCCTTTGACCGCTCGATATTTTCCTCCGCGCGTCTCTTCAGTGCCTCGCGGTCTTGGTCGGCAGTTTCAGGATCGCTTCGAGCAGCATCGCTGCCGAGATCGTTGTCTTTGGTCACCTGTAGAACCTTTCTGATTAGCGATCGGTCATAGACGGCAGGTGGATCATGATGTCGCGCTGCTCTTTCTCCGTCAGAGGCGCCACGTGAGTTTGCCACTATGCGTCAGCTGCCGAGGGGTCGCCCTCACAGCTTCGGGTGCTGACGATGTTGTCATCGACCTTTGCCTGCCGCCGACCGCCCAGAAGCAGGTACTCAGTTGCGATTTGTAGAGACTGCGTCTCGGTCTTCTCCGGTTTCAACTGATCCTCTATTTCATCGCGAGATTGGCCGAGAACCTGGAGGAGAGCGGCATGCTCCGGTTTTCCGGCTCGCTCGTCGAGGAAGGCCGCAAGCGAAGTGCGGGTCTCGTGACTGCCGGATGGTTCATTCGCCTTATGGATGACGGTCATGTCGCCATCGAGCACCTCCAACGACCAGCGGTCACCGTTGCTGCTAATGGAAAATTCCTTTTCTTCAATCATAACGACTGCTTTCTAGCTGATGGAAAAAGCGAGCCGACATCGCGTCGGCCGCAACGGTGTATGATCACCGGGGCCGGCGACATCGACCATCCCAAGTGATGTCTATGTTCGCTAACATTGCCGGTCTGGCTGAGCGCGGCGAAGCGCCCTCAGAGCTTGCGTTTTCCTCGCTCGAGCAGCGGGCTCTGCGTCGAGTATTGCTGTGACAGTACTGATCGTCTGTTTCGCTTGGCTTCAGTCGACAACGTCGTCGGCTTCAAGAAGGCACTTTTGTCAGCGTCAAACCTTAGTGCCACATCGGACGAGCCGGAGTGTCACCAAACTGAATTCCTTACTCCAAGGATAGGGTGAGGGGTTAGCCGACCTTGCAGATGATACTGGAAGAGGAAAAGGTCGAAGCGAAATCGCTTCGACCTCATCCTGCAGTCAACTAGAGCCTATTCAGGCTTTGTCGACGACGCCTTTCACAGCAACCTTTGCATGGGGAGACATCGAAGCAGAGACGGCGCGTGGCCTCTTTGCAGCATTCGCTGCCAAGCATGATCTGCTGGCTCCCGAAACGTCAGCGGTTGCGGCCTCTCGCATGCGAGGCGACCGCGATCCCCACGTGCAATGAGGTGATGTCATGGAAAATGCCATTTTGCAGCAGGCGGTCGACCGGGCAGTCGCCATAGGCCCAGCGGTATCGATGCAGGGGATGCACCTCCGCCGGCCGAGCGATGTCGTGCGGGCGCGATCACTTTCGCAGGACGACAGACGCGCGATCCTCGCGGCTTGGGCGTCGGATTTCTACGCGGTTGATTCGAAACCGGCTCTTCGGAAGTTGCCCGGTACGGATGAGCCTGTGTCAATCGATGAAGTCCGGGCAGCGCTTAGAGAACTTGATCGACAGGGGAGGTAGTAGCGGACCAGGCGCGGCGGGCTGGATCTTCGATCGGCAGATCGTTTCTGCTTCGAGCGACCCAGTCCGCCCTCTTGCTCGTCCGACGCAGCGTGCGTGGCAGAGCAAACTACGTCCAAGGTTTACTGTTCTGGCGCGACTGTACGAGTCTTCGCCGCTCTTAGCGAAGGGCTTCGTTGAATGTACGGTTTGGCTCTCCGATTACGTCTGGAAATTACAACTAGAAGATAAAACTTCGCAAATATCAAAACTAACCGTTGACCTCCGGCTCCCATTCCCCTATTGATTGGTTATCGATCTTTTGCTTGCCGAGCTTTGTTCACCGCGCGATTGGCACCGCGCTCTAAGCGAACTTCTCTTTCAAAAATAGTCGGTTTTCGTCTGCGAAGCGCCTGCTTCGCGGTTCCTCACTCTATGCTTTGAAAGGGTTCATCATGACCACTGGCACAGTAAAATGGTTCAATTCCACCAAGGGCTTCGGCTTCATCCAGCCTGACAACGGCGGTGCTGATGCATTCGTTCACATCTCTGCCGTCGAGCGCGCCGGAATGCGCGAGCTGGTCGAAGGCCAGAAGATCGGCTTTGAACTCGAGCGCGACATGAAGTCGGGCAAAATGTCGGCCTGCAATCTGCAGTCCGCTTAATCGATATCTGCTTCCCTTTGACCACGGATGTACTGGCACTGCCGGAAGCGATTATCAGTTTGAGGCCAGGCAGTTCGCCTGGCCTTTTTTGTTTTGGCCTCGTGGCCTACGTTAAAGACACCCCATGACCGAGACTTACAGCAAATCCCGCCAGCAGGCCGAGACCGCCTTCGGCAATCTCCAGACCCAGTTCTTTGCCAAGAATAACGCGGTGGAAGAGCTCCTATCTGTTGCGCATGCACGTGATGCCAAAACCCTCAGGCTGCGCGAAGCGCGCCTCGCCAAGGAGCAAGCCGACCGGATCTCCGAAACATCCGCCCCGCGTACCAAACGATCGAAATCCAGCTGATCATCCCGAATACCAACATCAGGATAAAAATTTGAGACAAGCCAGGAACAACGAACTCACTGACCGACGCTCCGCTGCTGCAGACGCCAAGGCAGCACTTCTCACAGCATACCGAGCAGCAAAGACGGCGGCAGAGCCATCGCAGGCCGCCAGACAGGCCGAGCGCATCTCGCTTGTTGAAGCGCGCGAAGCACGCCGTGCAGAACGGGAACGAGTGAAAGTCGAGGAGCGCACCCGCCTCGAAACTCTTGCGGCCCAAGAGCAGGCAGCCATCGTGGCAGCAGCGACAGCTGAAATCGAGGCGCGACAGTCGGCCGAAAATACCCGGATATCACGGGTTGTTCAAGACGAGGCCGCCCGCAAGGCTGAGCGCGACAGACGTTATGCCGCACGCAAGGCCCGGCAGGCTTAGTATCCAGGGACCCGCCTTCAATTGGATGGGTTCGTGGTACAGATCAGGGCGTGACGCCGTCATTCCCGAACTTACTCAGTTTCGAGGAGCCAACCATGGCACCGGATACGAACGAACTTCAGGCAATCAACACGTCCTGGCAAATTGCGATTCAGGAAATCCTGCGCATGGTCATCCGTGACATGTATCATGCCCGCGGTGAGGCGTCATTTAAGACGCACATCAAGCGGATCGAAGAAGCTGCGGTCGACAGTATCTACACGGATCTGAGGCTTCGCGGCACTGACGAGTGGACGGAGACGTTGGTCAAGGAACGGGCCAGCAATTTCGTAACGACGTTGCTGACGTCATTTACCTACGACCGCGCCTGACCGCAATAGAGGTCAGCGGAGCCGCTAGCTTCAGCAAAAATGCGAGCGCCTTGAACTTTCTAGCGGTGTGCCGGGTTGATCTGTCGGGCGCCTGCCTAGATCACCCCAGCGAAATAGCAATAAGCCAAGCGGTCGTACATGGAAGAGCATAGCGCAGAACGCCTCGCAGCCATCGTCGAGTCTTCTTTCGACGCAATCATCAGCAAGGATCTTTTCGGTACGATCGTTAGTTGGAACAAGGCTGCCGAGCGGATGTTCGGTTTTCCGGAAAGCGAGGCAGTCGGAAAGCCGATCTATCTGATCATTCCTGATGACAAACGGGATGAGGAAGCGGATATCCTGCGCCGGCTAAAGCTGGGAGAGCGGATCGAGCCGTTCCAGACGACCCGGCGCCATCGGGACGGACGGATGGTCCCGATCTCGATCACCATCTCCCCCATCAAAGGCCGCGCTGGCCAGCTCGTCGGTGCATCCAGCATCGCCCGGGACATCTCGGAGACGCGCGAGAGCGACCGCCGCCTCCGCCTTTTGATGCGCGAGATCAATCACCGCGTTAAAAATCAGTATGCTGTCGTCCTGGCTGTCATCCGGCAGACGGCAATACGGTCTCGCTCAATCCAAGATTTTGAGAAGCGGGTCCGGGAGCGCATCATGGCGCTGTCACATTCGCATGATCTTCTCTCGCAGGTCGATTGGGCCGGCGTCAGCCTTGCCGATCTGGTGGCTCATCAGCTCAAACCCTTCGAAGCTCTGCAGCCGGTTCAGATTATCGGCCCGGAGATCGTTCTTGACGCCAATGCCGTTCTCAATCTTGGAATGGCCTTCCACGAACTGATCATGAATGCGATGCGCTTCGGCGTTGAGGATGTCGGCGGCATATCCATCACGTGGCGAATGACCAGTGAAGAAGGCGTCGATATGTTCGAGCTTATTTGGTCTGAGCAAGCCGTGGCTTATGCAGATTTATTGGCGCACGAAGAAGGCTATGGGGCTCTTGTCCTCTCAAAGCTGGTGCCAACCGCTCTTTCAGGTCAGGCGACATGGAGTTTTGATGGCGGACTGGTCGTCTGGAAGTTCGCAACGCCACTCGCACGTATCCGGATCGGCCTCGGGTCTCTAGCGCCGCCTTCCTAAGATAGATTGCGGCCTCCTCGCCTCAAAACTGTTCACTTTCCTCCGGAGATTGATTGGCTTTCCCTAACCGTGGCGCCGATTGACTTTTGCAACTTCGTCCTCACGTGCCTGCTTGAGATATTGATCGAGCGTCCATTGGAGCCGCCGGACCAGGTTGGAGAAGGCGTGTTAAGAGATTACGAGCTAATGACAGCGGATCCATCTAAAGACTTTTTGTTCGTTTACGAATGCAGTTCCGCCAAGACAACCAGTACGATAGATCAACCCTCGCAGCCACCTGTTGCGCAAATGAACACCATGCCTTCCGTCAGCAATTCGATCTGCCACACCACGGGCATCGGATCTCATTCACATGTTTTCCGCTGAGTTCGACAGGATCTCGGCCAATCCGTCGATCGTGAATGGCTTTGGCAGATGAAGTGCGTTGTCTGTACCAGAGGCCGACTTGGCGATATCGTCACCACTTGCAAACGCGATGCGCACGGAAGGCCAACGCTCCCGGACCTGTCGGGCCAGATCGGTCCCCGACATGCCGGGCAGGCCAATATCGGTAAGCAGGACATCAACGTCATGGGTTTCGAGCAACGCAAGCGCATCTTCTGCTGAGCCGGCTTCGTGAGCCGTATGGCCGAGCTCGCTGACCATATCGACCGTCGACATCAGGATCAATGGCTCGTCTTCCACCACGAGTACTCTCGCACTTTCCGTTCGACCGACCTTCCGTGTGAAGGGAGGCACTTGCTCCTGCCGTTCCAATCGCTCCACGGCAATCTGATGCTGGCGCGCGTTGCTCAGGACGTGCCGAATTTTCCGGGCGAGTGTTTCGCGGGTATAGGGCTTGGAGAGGAGTTCCACGCCGGCGTCTAGCCTGCCACCGTGCACGATCGAGTTTTCAGTGTAGCCCGACGTGTAGAGCACTGCCATGTTAGGAAAGAGCGCCTTTGCCCTTCTGGCAAGCTCCGTACTGCGCATAGGGCCGGGCATCACGACGTCGGTGAACAAAAGATCGATCGGTATGCCGCTATTGACGATAGCAAAGGCGGACTGGGCATCGTGGGCTTTGAGGACGCGATACCCGAGATCGGTCAAAAGTGCGACCGAGGTATCCCGAACTCCGTCGTCGTCTTCGACCACGAGAACGGTCTAGGTGCCACCCTTGACCGGGATAGCATTCGAGTTCGCCAGCCCGTCCTCGATTTGCATGGTGCGCGGCATATAGAGTTTCATCGTCGTGCCATGGCCAACCTCTGAGTAGATCTTGAGGTGGCCGCCGGACTGCTTCAGGAATCCGTAGACCATGGAAAGTCCTAGACCCGTTCCTTTGCCTTCGGACTTGGTGCTGAAGAATGGTTCGAGCACGTGATCGATAATATCGGATGGTATCCCTGATCCCGTGTCCGTTACGGCGACCAAGACGTATTGACCAGGACGAACGTCCTCATGCATGCGGGCGTAGTCATCGTCGAGTACAGCGTTCGCTGTCTCGATCGTCAGCCGTCCGCGGCCATCCATCGCATCCCGGGCATTGATTGCAAGATTGAGGATTGCGTTTTCCAGCTGACTGGGATCGATCAGCGTGTTCCACAACCCACCGGACACAACGGTTTCGAGCTCAATCTCTTCTCCCAAGGCGCGGCGAAGCATGTCATCCATATTCTGGATCAACTTGCGGCAATTGACGACCTTGGGCTCCAGCGCCTGGCGACGCCCGAAGGCCAAAAGTTGCGACGCCAGTTTCGCACCTCGGGCGACGCCGGCCAAAGCGTTCTCCAGGCGCTGCTCCGCCCTTGCGTTGCCGTCGATGTCCTTGGACAAAAGTTGCAGATTGCCGCTCACGACCTGCAGAAGGTTGTTGAAGTCGTGTGCGACGCCGCCGGTAAGATTGCCGAGTGCCTCCATTTCCTGAGCCTGCCGCAGAGCTATTTGGGCAGTTTCGCGCTCGACGGTTTCCTTTTCCAGCTGGAGGAGCGCGGAGCGCAGTTCGTGGGTGCGCTGCTCGACGCGTTGCTCAAGGGTATGATTGAGGCTCTGAAGCTGATCTTCCGCCCGCTTCTGATGCGTGACGTCGAACCCGTCGACAAAGATGCCAGTGACGTTGCCGCCTATATCGAATATCGGCTGGTAGATTAGGTTGATAAATCGTTCGTCGGGCTCCGCGTCGCCCTCGCGCTGCAGTAACACCTGGAGGTTCCGGCCAATGTAGGGCTTGCCCGACCGAAACACCCCATCCAGCAATTCGAAGAACCCTTCGCCTTCCACTTCAGGCAAAGCTTTCCTCACGCTCAAACCGAGAAGTTGACGGTTTCCGACCAGTTGCAGGTAGGCGTCGTTGACGAGCTCGAAGATGTGATCCGGTCCGCTCAGGATACACATGAAGCTTGGCGCCTGCTGGAACAGGTCCCGCATCCGGTCTCGCTCGGCGGTTCGAAGTTCAACCTCCGAGGAGAGCTGACGATTGAGTTGCTCTAGCGCAACGGCAGCTTGCTCGCGCATTCCAGCGGCTTCCGCCAAGGCCGCCGCCCGTTGACGTTCCGTCTCATATGCCTCAGCGCTTGCAGCCGCGAGGCGATCTGCCCTGCGATTAGCTTCAGGAAATCGAGATACTCTTCACCGACAGCACGGTGGAAGTTCAGCCCCATGATCAATATCCCTTTTGGCTTACCTCCACCCTGGCCGACCAGGGGGACGACTGCCGCCTGTTTCGGTGCCTTCGGCCACGGTCCTCGCGTTTTCTGCCACCATGGCACCTGACCTTGATCTGGATCCGCTGCTGGTGGAGACCCTTGCCTTGGTTGTCAGCAGGGATCATGCTCTCGCCTGTGAAACATCGATCGGGCTTGAGACCTTGAGCGCCGAGTCATTGGTGCTGCTAAGCGCGGAGTTCGCCACCCGCGATCAGATCGACCGGTTCTGTCGGCAGCACGGTATTCAGCCGCGTGTTCGGATAGAGGCCAATTCCATAAGCGCTGTGGTCGAGATCGTCCGCAGGACGCGGCTTTCGACGCTCCTGCCTGCAACGATCGCATTTGCCCATCAGGACCTGATCGCGATTGCGCTTGATCCGGTGCGCCTGCAGCGGACCGCCGTCCTGATGCAACGCAAGGACGCGTACCGAAGCGCTGCGGCCAAGATTTTCGTTGCGCTGACAAAGGAGGTCGCGGCCGGGTTCGAGGGCTTTCAGGCGGTGTGACGCGTCTCACCCGCAGAAGGCAACGTCGACGCTGACCTTGCGGATCATTTTCGCCACTTGCGGTAAAGCCCGCACGACGGCGCCCTTGTTGGTGCCGATGAACACATCCTGCATCGGGAGGCGGGAGTGCGTTCGCAGCAAATGCACTGTTCCTGCCTTCAGCTGCGTATGAAGCAACCTGCCCGGCAGGATACTGATGCCCGTACCGGCTTCGACCAGATTGAGAATGGCTCCAAGGCTGTTGCAGACGTTCAGGCGAAGCCCGAGCTCGCGATTGCCGCTCAAGGCACTAGTCGTCAGGGCATGCAAATTGGACGGGGCGGGCGTGGAGAATATCCGCTGTCGAAGAAGCATCGCATCCGAGACGAATTCGCGCGGCATATCAAGTTTGGGGCTCGCGAACCATTCCACCGTCTGGCGGCCAAGCAGTTCCAGCGCAACGTTGCCGTGTTCGGGTGGTGTCGACAGGACTGCGATATCGAGGAGCCCTTCGGAAAGCTGTCGGGCAAGGTTGTGGCTGGTGTCGACGGTAGCTGCAACGCGGGTTTCGGGGAAGCGGCCGTCGAGCTCATCAAGCAAGGCCGGTAGGCAAACCACGGCGAAGCTGTCCATCACGCCCACTCTGAGCGTCGGGAGGCGGGTGTTGCGCGTCTTGATGTTGGATTCGATGTCCCTGGCAATGCCGATCATAGCCTCGGCATAATGCTTGAGAGCCTCGCCCTCGCTGGTCAATTGCAGCTGGCGCTTCTGCCGGATGAACAGCGCCACACCGAGTTGCTCCTCCAATTCCTTGATCCGATAGGACACTGTCGGTTGGGTAATGCTTAGCTTCTCCGCGGCGGCGTTGAAGCTGCGCAATTGCGATGCCCAGTAGAAAGCCTCGACTGCCGAAAAGCTGAGAGCCATGTCAATCCATAGAAAAATTCGATCGATACCCGGCAATATCCTAATTGGATTTTGAATTCAATCACTCATAAGCTCACTCAATAAGCAGTTCATCCAGGTGTTCAAAAAATGTACAAGACCATTTCCCGTGCGCACATCCTCGAAGATTTGCCGGAGATAGCGGATATCCAGTCGGCCGAATTGCGCGAGAAGGTTATCGACGCCTGGGTGTTCGCTCTCGAGCGCTCGTCGTTCGATCGTGTCATCGACATTCAGGGCGAGGGCAGCCCGAACATCTTTTCCTTAAAGCGCGGCACACAGGATGCGCATCTGCGCGGCGTCACCCGTCTGGCTCTGTCGATCTACGAGGAGTTCAAGGCCACCTACCCCGAGGCCAAGGTCGATCGCGATATCATTCTGGCGGGCGGCCTCTGCCACGACATCGGCAAGACCTGGGAATTCGATCCGGTCAAGCTGAAGCGTTCCGCTGAACGCGGCGATCGCTATGGCGACCCGACTTACCGCCATTCCGCCTATGGCGCGCATGTCTGCCTGTCCGTCGGCCTTCCCGACGAAATCGGTCATATCTGCATGGGCCACGCGATGGAATTCGGTCAGATTGGTCACAGCACCGAATGCTTCATCATCCGGCAGGCCGACCACACGTGGTGGCTGGTTGCGGCAGCACTCGATCTTTGCCATCCCGATACGATCGCGCAGGCGGGCAAGAATATCCGCGTGCGGCCGCTGGGAACCGAGTGAAGACTGGAACTGTAAGGCGCGAAAGCCGAGGTTAGCATGGATTACACTTTCCAATTCGGCCCATTACTAAACTACCTACCACAGTTCATCAGCGGCTTCTGGCTGACGATGCTGTTGGCATTCGTGGGTATTTTCGGGGGCATTGCGGTCGGCGTCGGCTGTGCCGTCGCCTCCACCTTGCCGGGTTGGCTGCCGCGCTTCCTCGTGCGCTGTTACGTGGAGGCGATGCGTAACACGCCGCTTTTGGTGCAGATCTTCGTTATCTTCTTCGGCCTTCCGAATATCGGCGTGCGCATGTCGCCGCTGACCTCGGTCTTCATCGCTCTGGTTCTCAACAATGGCGGTTACATCGCCGAGATCGTCCGCGGTGGGATCCAGGCGACGCATCGCAGTCAGCTGGAGGCGGCCGAAAGCCTCGGGATGACCTATTTCCAGACGCTGCGCTTCGTCATCCTGCCGCCGGCGCTCGAGAAGGTCTTCACCCCGGTCGTATCGCAATGCGTCCTGCTGATGCTCTCGACCAGCCTCGTGTCGGCGATCGGCGTCGAGGACCTGACCGGAGCTGCGATGATCGCCAGTTCGGAGACCTTCCGGACGATGGAAGTCTATCTCGTCATCGCCGCTGTCTACGTCCTGATGAACTTCGTCTTCCGCGCCATCCTGAATCTTGCCGGGTTGCTGATCTTCCGCCGCTCACGCCGCAATCTATTCCGGGGGATCTGACATGCGCACCTTTGGCTCGCCGGAATTCTTCTTCATCTTCTACGCGCTGCGCTGGACATTGACGCTGACTGCGATTGCATTCGTGGGCGGAGGGCTGGTCGGTATCGCGCTCGCCGTGATGCGGATCTCGTCTTCGAAAGCTCTGCGCGCAGCGACCTCCGCCTATATGCAGT
The DNA here is from genome assembly GCA_900467745.1 of Hyphomicrobiales bacterium. Lineage (GTDB taxonomy): Bacteria > Pseudomonadota > Alphaproteobacteria > Rhizobiales > Rhizobiaceae > Rhizobium. The sequence goes on along the minus strand of UBQW01000036.1, from coordinate 9,358 downwards.
TCATCCAAGGGCTGCCGCTGCTCATCCTGATGTTCATCTGCTACTACGCCCCATCGCTGTTCGGCTTCGAGGTCAGCGCCATCTCGGCTGCCGCCGTGGCCTTGACCATCAACTCCAGCGCCTTTCTCGGCGCCATCTGGGAAAGCGCGCTGCGGGCCATTCCGAAGGCGCAGTGGGAAAGTGCCGATGCCCTGGCATTGCCGCCTTACCAGGTCCTTCGGTATGTAATTGCACCCCAGGCCATCCGTTTGGCCATGCCCTCGACCGTCGGCTTTCTTGTGCAGATCATCAAGCAGACTTCGATTGCCTCGATCATCGGCTTCGTCGAGATCACCCGAGCCGGCCAGCTTGTCAGCAATGCGACATTCGAGCCGCTGAAATCTTTCCTGGCCGTGGCTGCATTCTACTTCGCGGTGTGTTTCCCGCTTACCCAGCTCAGCCTCTGGCTCGAAAGCCGCTCTGCAAAGCGCGGAGCCCGCACCTAGGCAATATCATCATCAACGACACGAAGAAGGTCGCTGATCAAAACCGGAACCCAAAACTGAGAGGATACAACATGCGCCTGAAATCCCTATTCATGCCCCTGATCGGTCTCGCCATCGCTCTGGGCGCAACTGCGGCCTCCGCCGCCTCTCTTGACGATATTATCGCCCGCAAGAAAGTACTGATCGGTGTCGACCTTTCGGTTCCGCCGTTCGGCATCACGAACGCTGAAATGCAGCCTGACGGTCTCGACGTCGATGTTGCCAAGCTGCTCGCCAAGGATCTTGGCGTCCAGCTGGAACTGGTCCCGGTCACGGGCCAGAGCCGTATTCCGTCGCTGCAAACCGGCAAGGTCGATTTCGTCGTCGCGAGCTTCGGCATCTATACCGAGCGCGCGCTGTCAGTCGCCTTCTCGAACCCCTATGGCGGCCACAAGTCGGTCATCATCGCGCCGAAGGGCACCGAGATCAAAAGCCTGGATGACCTGAAAGGCAAGAAAGTTGGCGTGCCGCGCGGAACCGCGCATGAGAAGGTGCTGTCGGCGGCCAATATTCCGGGAATGGAGCTGGTCCGCTTCGACGATGACAGCACAACGCTGAACGCGCTGGTCGCCGGCCAGGTGGACGCGATCGGGACCGTGAACTATATCGGCGCGCAGCTTCAGCAGCGCTATCCCGACAAGTTCGAGGAAAAGACGACCTATCTGCAGAGCTTCTACGGTGTGGGTCTGCGCCGTGGCGACCCGGATCTACTGCATTGGCTTAACACGGTTCTCTTCGTCCACAAGCAGAGCGGCGAGCTCGGCCAGATCTACGAAAAGTGGATGAAGACGCCGATGCCCGAACTGCCGTCCTTCTAAGCCCAATGGAAGCAGGGGGCAGCATAGGTCGCTGCCCCGGCATTCCCATCGTGAGGTGAACATGTCTGTCGTAATCGCAAATGATATCCGCAAGAGCTTTGGCCCGCTCGAAGTGCTGAAGGGCGTGTCCCTGAATGTCGAGGCCGGTGAGGTCGTTGCACTGATCGGGCGGAGCGGCTCGGGAAAGAGCACGTTTCTGCGTTGTCTCAACGGATTGGAAACGGTCGATAGCGGCCGTATCCAGATTGCCGGTCACGCCATGTCGCGCAAGCCAGCGGCCTTGCGGGAGCTCCGGCGCGACGTCGGCATCGTTTTCCAGAGCTATAATCTCTTCCCGCATCTGACCGCAGGCGAAAACATCATGCTCGCCCCCGTTCGGGTGAAAGGCGAGACCAAGGCGGCCGCCCGAGACGAAGCGCAGCGTTGCCTGTCGATGGTCGGGCTCGGCGATCGCTTCGATGCCTATCCTGATATGCTTTCGGGCGGCCAGCAGCAGCGCGTGGCAATTGCCCGCTCTCTTGCCATGCGCCCCAAGGTCCTGCTGTTCGACGAGGTGACTTCGGCACTCGATCCTGAGCTGACCGGCGAGGTTCTTGCCGTCATCGAGAATCTCGCTCGCCAGGGCATGACCATGCTGCTCGTGACCCACGAAATGGGTTTCGCGCGCCGGGTCGCAAACCGGACAATTTTCATGAAGGATGGCATCATCCACGAAGAGGGGCCGTCCGCCGAATTTTTCACAAATCCCAGAACGCCCGAGCTGCAAGCCTTCCTTAGATCAGAGATCGGCTGACCGCCTCGTAACTCGTTTTGGCTATCACATTGAGCCCCCTGGTCGGGAGGAGAGGAAAAGCTGTGTCGAAAAAACGGAAAATTGCTTTGATCGGTTGCGGCGTCATGGGTCACGCAATCGGCTCGCGTCTCCTGAAAACCGGTCATACCGTCATCGCCTTTGATGTGGATCCGGCCAAGGTGGCGCAGATGACCGCCCAGGGCGCGGAGGCAGCCTCTACCGCTTCCGACGCCGCGTCGCGATCCGACGCCGTCGTCCTCAGCCTCAACTCCGCAACGATCGTCCGCGAAGCGGTGTTCGGTTCCACCGGCGTCGTCAAGGGCGCTGCGGCCGGAACTGTGGTGATCGACATGTCGTCGATCGACCCGATCCTGACAAGGCAGTTCAATGCGGACGCCGCGGCGGCCGACCTGAAGTGGCTGGACTGCCCGCTCTCCGGCGGGGCGCCAAAAGCTTACGAAGGCAAGCTCACGGTGATGGCCGGTGGTAACCCCGCCGATTTTGCCGAGGCGAAGCCGATCCTCGACGATCTTTGCCAGAACTTGACCCTGATGGGCCCGAGCGGCGCGGGGCAGACGACCAAGCTTATCAATCAGGTCCTGTGCGCGCTCAATTTCGTTGCCGTGGCCGAAGCGACCAAGCTGGCAATCGATTCCGGTGTCGATGCGCAGCGGATCCCTGCGGCGCTGAGTGGCGGCCGCGCCGACAGCGCGATCCTGCAGGAGTTCATGGGCAAGATGGCGCGCAACGATTACTCGCCCACCGGCAGGATCGACAACATGGTGAAGGATCTCTCCGCCGCGCAGTCGCTGGCGGTCCACACCGGCACGGCAATGCCCATGACATCGCTCTGCATGGAGATCCACCGGCTGATGGTCTCCGCGGGGCTCGGTGCAGCGGACAATGCCGCCCTGATGAAGTTTTACGATGGCCCGAAGGCCTAATGAGGAGGAATGACATGCTGATCCGTTACGCAGAATTCGTTGGAACGATCAAGGCCGGCAAGGAGGACGAATTCTACAGTTTCGTAGAGAAAACGCTGACGCCGCTATGGACCAAATTTGACGGCGCGGTGAGCGTTGCCGTCTGCCTCGAGCTCGAGCGCGACGAGGGTGCGCCGTCCATGCCCCTGCTTCTGGCCATCACCTATCCGGATCACGCAGCGCTTGAGCGCGCCATGGCTTGTGACGCACGTTTCCAGTCACGCGAACAGACACAGCACCTGCTGAGCATGTTCGACGGCAAGGTCTATCACCGCGTCACGAGTGCCGCGATCCACGATCTCTCGGCGCAGGATTGAGCGCGATGACGTTCCCGCTTTTCGACCTTGGTGGTCTGCGAGCGCTCGTCACGGGCTCGTCACAGGGGATCGGGTTCGCGCTTGCGCGCGGTCTTGCCGAGCATGGTGCCGAGGTCGTGCTCAACGGTCGGGATCGCGGCAAGCTTGATGTCGCAGTCCGCGAACTGGCAGACATCGGCGTCCGGGTTTCGGCCAGCGATTTCGATGTGACGGATGCAGACGCGGTCAATCGCGGCGTCGATGCGATCGAAAGAGACGTTGGTCCGATTGATATCCTGGTCAACAATGCCGGCATGCAGTTTCGCAGTCCGCTGGAAGCGTTCCCGGTAGATCGCTGGGAGCAGCTGTTGAAGACCAACATCTCCAGCGCCTTTTACGTCGGGCAGGCGGTCGCGAGCTTCATGATCGGTCGCGGCCGCGGCAAGATCGTAAATATCGCCTCGGTACAGAGCGAACTCGCACGCCCCGGGATCGCGCCCTATACGGCCACCAAGGGCGCCGTGAAAAACTTGACGCGTGGCATGGCGACCGACTGGGCAAAACACGGCCTGCAGATCAACGCGCTGGCGCCCGGCTACTTCAAGACACCGCTCAATCAGGCGCTAGGCGACAACCCTGAATTTACGGCCTGGCTAGAGAAACGCACGCCGGCCGGTCGCTGGGGCGATGTCGAGGAGCTTGTCGGTGCGGCAGTCTTTCTGTCGTCCAAAGCCTCATCTTTCGTGAATGGACACACGCTTTATGTCGATGGCGGCATCACAATCAGCCTCTGATAAGTGGGCTGGCGTCGGCCACGTCGTGGTCATGGGCGTCTCCGGTTGCGGCAAGTCCTCGGTGGGAGAAGATCTCGCCCACCGCATCGGCGCCGATTTCATCGAAGGCGACAGCCTTCATCCCGCGGCGAATGTCGAAAAGATGCGGACAGGTACGCCATTGGACGATGCCGACCGCGGGCCCTGGCTCGATGCGCTCGGCCGGATGCTGGGTGGCGACGGCGATGTCGTCGTGTCCTGTTCGGCGCTGAAGCGGTCATATCGCGATCGGCTTCGGGCATTGGCCGGCAGGCCCGTTGTGTTCGTCTATCTGCATGGGGATCGCGAGGTATTGGCCGCGCGAATGGCGGCCCGCAGTCACGATTACATGCCGTTATCGCTGCTCGACAGCCAGCTCGCGACGCTTGAGCCTCCTCATGGCGAGGACCGGGTGGTCACGATCGAGATCAATCAACCGCTGGAGGCGATCGTCGAGGCGGCGCTGGAATATCTGGCGTCGTCAAGGTGTCCTTGAGACCGGGTTCAAAACAGACGGAGGAAACAATGAGCAAGCCGAACATCTTGATGATCGGAACCTATCCGGAATGGGATATGGTTGAGTTGGAAGCGCAGTTCGAAGTCCATAAGCTTTACGAGGCGGCCGATCGCGAGGCCTTCCTGGCGCAGCACGGCGCCGATATCCGTGGCATCGCCACACGCGGCGAGCTTGGCGCCTCGGCGGAACTGATCGGCCAGCTGCCGAAACTAGAAGTGATCTCGGTCTACGGCGTCGGTCATGATGCGGTAAACCTAGATGCGGCCCGCGCCCGCGGCATCCGCGTCACCAATACGCCCGACGTCCTCACCAATGACGTTGCCGATCTCGGCGTCGCCATGATGCTGGCTCAGTCGCGCGGCATGATCGGAGCGGAGACCTGGGTCAAGGACGGAAGCTGGGCATCAAAAGGCCTTTATCCGTTGAAGCGTCGCGTCTGGGGCCGCAAGGCCGGCGTGCTTGGCCTTGGCCGCATTGGCTTCGAAGTCGCCAAGCGCCTCAAGGGCTTCGATATGGATATCGCCTACAGCGACGTTTCAGCCAAGGATTTTGCCAAGGACATTACCTTCATCGCCGATCCGGTCGAATTGGCAAGGCATGCCGACTTCCTCTTCGTGACGCTCGCCGCCTCGGCCGTGACACGCCACGTTGTGTCCAAGCCGGTGATCGAGGCGCTCGGGCCGGAAGGCATGCTGATCAACATCTCGCGTGCTTCCAACATCGATGAAGACGCCCTGCTTGACGCGCTGGAAGCTGGCAAGCTCGGCTCGGCGGCACTCGATGTCTTCGAGAGCGAGCCGAAGCTCAACCCGCGCTTTCTGACGCTCGACAATGTTCTCCTGCAACCGCACCATGCGTCTGGTACGATCGAAACCAGAAAGGCGATGGGCAAACTGGTGCGCGACAACCTCGCCGCTCATTTTGCAGGTGTCGACCTTCTGACCCCGGTATTGTAAGGAAATCCCATGAAAGCCGTCGTCATCCACGCCGCCAAGGACCTTCGCATCGAGGACCGCGAGGTCGAAGCGCTTCGACCGGGACAGGTCGAGGTTGCGATCGAAGCCGGCGGTATCTGCGGTTCCGACCTACACTATTACCAGCACGGCGGGTTCGGAACGATCCGCGTGCGCGAGCCGATGATCCTGGGCCACGAGGTGGCCGGTACGGTCAAGGCACTGGGCGAGGGCGTATCCGGCCTCGCTATCGGCGATCGGGTCGCGGTATCGCCGTCGCGTCCTTGCAATGCCTGCGAATACTGCCTCAAGGGCCAGCAGAACCATTGCCTGAACATGCGCTTCTATGGCTCGGCCATGCCCATGCCGCATATTCAGGGTGCGTTCCGTGAGCGTCTCGTTGCCGAAGCCTATCAGTGCCACAAGGTCGCGGAAGGGGTGTCGATCAACGAGGCGGCAATGGCTGAGCCGTTCGCGGTCACCCTGCATGGCGTCAACCGCGCTGGCGCACTGACCGACAAGCGGGTTTTGGTGACCGGCTGCGGCCCGATCGGGGCACTCGCCATCATCGCGGCGCGTGCCCATGGCGCCCGCGAGATTGTGGCCACCGACGTGATGGACACAGTCTTGAGAAAGGCGCTTGAGATCGGCGCCGACCGGGTCATCAATGTCGCCATTAGCTCGGAGGAATTGTCGTCCTATTCTGCTAACAGGGGGTATTTTGACGTGCAGTTCGAGGCTTCGGGCAATGAGCGCGCCGTGCGCTCCGGTCTCGAAGTGTTGCGCCCGCGCTCAACTCTGGTGCAGCTCGGACTTGGCGGCGATGTCTCCATTCCCCAGAACATGGTCGTGTCCAAGGAAATCGAGATGAAGGGCACCTTCCGCTTTCATGAGGAATTCGGCCTTGCCGTCGCACTCATCAACAAGCGGCGGGTTGACCTCAAGCCACTTCTGACGGGCACGTTCCCGCTGGAGGATGTGATCACGGCTTTCGAAACGGCCGGCGACAGGAGCAGATCGATGAAGGTTCAACTGTCGTTCTGACCGCTATACCGCGTTGATCACCGCGCAGACATTGAGATGCGATGAAACGGCACTGAAATTCTGGGGCCAAACATCTTGATAGCACCAACAGTCCCTTCTCGTCTATCGCATTGATGGGTTCGTTTTTTTGAGCTCAATGCACTGAAAGAAAAGACGTAGTCGTCGGTTCAGCTCTCATCAATGCCGGACGAGACAAGCTCCATTCGGCGGCGCATATTGCAGCAATCAAGATCGCCTGGATTGCGATGCGCCGGGTCTCCAAGGCCATTCAATGGATTAGAGAGCACTTCAATGAGCCACTACGTATCGAGCAACTTGCGAGATTCGCGGGCATGGGTGGATCGACATTTCATCACCATTTCCGGTCGCTTACTACGATGAGCCCGATGCAATATCAAAAACAACTACGATTGCACGAAGCTCCGCGGTGCGCCATCGTCCAAGAGCGCGCACTGGCAACACTGACAAACAAGGTCGCGCAATCTTCCAAGAGCCTGTCGATGTGCGATCCGTTGGAACGACTTATGCTCCTGCGCCGGCATCGGCAAGGAGGGACCTAAGTCGTACCAGCGGAACCAAAGGGGCTGCAGCTAGATTAGTGTGGCATTCACCGATTGGGTTCTCCAAAGCGAGGACCGGAAGGAGTGCCGTTATGAAGTTTGGTTCCGATAGCTTCACGCACGAAGAATGCTGCTCGCAAGGCCACAGTGCTGCTTCCACGATAGCAACGATCCAGGCAGCACTGTCCGCCGACCCTGATATGGACAGTAGTGCGATCACGGTCCAGATGACTGGTCCTGTCGCGGTATTGGAGGGTTACATATCGCATGCGACCCATCGTAACAAAGCGATAGCTATTGCTGCGATGGTCGTCGGGTTCGAGAACGTACACGATCGAATGTTGAGCCGTTTCTAGAGTTATTAGGCGCGCGTTTTCGCTGCCTGCGACGGTAGATCCTGTGGTCCCCTCGACTGAAGTCCAGGGTTCGAACAAAGGCATCAGAAGCGCGAGCGGCGAAGCGATATCAAGCAACTCTGCTAAACCATGCAGGCCTAACTAACGCACAATAGGGCGCATCTTTTAGCAAAAGCCGCACGTTCCATTTTATTGAGAGTTGACCGGAGGACGATGGCAATGACGGACACGCGGACAAGAGGGTTCAAGAGCCGAGTGGAACTTGAGGAGCAACTTGCCGAGATCCACGATCAAACGGCGAAGGTCCACTTCAGCGAAGACCAAAAAGTCGATCTTCAAGATCTTGAACGGGAGGCTGCTTGGCTTCGAAAAGAAATCTCGGATCTCCGTTCTCAACTCCATGTCGCCCTCGGTGGTGATCAGGCCGATAAGGCAGTGCAACCTGCTGTTCGCAGCTACTGGCGATGGGCCGCAGGGTTTGCCTTTGCGGCAGCTGTGCTTTACTGGCGCATGCAAGTCGGTCAACGGAGGGGAATGTAGGCTGACACCCGTGACTACCCATCGTCACCTCCGTTACCGCACGGATCCGGGTTAGATTTGAGCAAGATCACGTGAATGTCTTCTGAGGCCAAAGAGCGAACGAAAGAAAAGGCGATCCGCTCGCTCTTTTGTAAACTGTGCAGTCCTACCCGTATAGTCTTGCCGCCGCGTGATGGCGAACTGCTCTAAAAAAGCATCCTTCACGGAACGAGCTACCATCTGTTTAGCCAGCGCTTCTAAGCCACTGCGAGGCGCCAGCGCCATAGAGGACGACGGCAGATGCGCATTCCGCTCCAATTTGGCTTATCGAGGAAAAAAACTCATCATTTCGGCGCCAGCGGTTAACGCTAAACGGTCTTGTCGTTCCTATCTCAAACCGTATCAGACCTCCGTCCGATGTCGGATCGGCGATCTTTCGATACCCTCGGAATCATCTTGAACGCCATAAGTCCGTCTCGTTGGCGGCTCTATCTGGAGGAAACGATGCGCATCACCACCTTAGCTTCCATTGCTGCCCTATCGCTTGCACTCGCCGCAAGTCCCCTCGCCGTCGCTGGTTTTAACTTCGCGGCCACGGCGAAAGGCGGAAACGGTGGTGGTAATGGAGGGGGAAGCGGCGGCGGCAATGGTGGCGGTGGTCATGGCAATAGCGGTGGCAAAGGCAGCAGCTCCACTCATGATAATTCACAGTCTCAGGGCAAGGCCGCGAGAGGTAAGTCAGGCGAAGCTTTTGGTCGGTCGCAGTCCAGGAAGGCCGAGCGGACGACAAATGTTACCTCGACAGAGCGCAAGGCCTCTGCTGAGGTTGCTGGTTTGAACTCACTCAATCGCAGCTACAAGGCCTATCTGCACACGTCTGATCCTCGAATGGCGGCTATTTCGGCCTACTCTGTGGCCTACGCCCAGTACGAACTCGATAACGGTGTCGAGCCATCTGAGGACGACCCTATCTTGGGTGGCCAAGCCCTGGAGGTCGCGCTGGCATTGGCGACAAAAACTGGGGAGGTTAGCCCGGCCGCTCTCGAAAAGGCCAAATCTATTCTCGGTGTCGGTGACGCCGAAGGAAAGATTGACCAGATCAGAGCCACGCTCACGCCGAGGGGGGATGCGAGTCCTATGGTTGTCCGCTCGAATTGAGCGGGAGCAACATCTAGACCCCATT
>UBQW01000040.1 GCA_900467745.1 Hyphomicrobiales bacterium | reverse complement strand
ATATGCCAAAGTAGTGCTAGTACACCGTAACAAATCAGCGCGAATAAGCCGCTGGCGAAAACGCTCACGGGAAGAAGAGGGATTTCCTCCCTACGAGAGCAATTAATATCTCTGTCCGGTAACATGGTCCCACCTTCATATGATTTACAAGCACTTGAGAGGTTAACTGTCTGGTGGCTGTGGGACAGCTATACGTAGGTATCCAGGGTATTCGTAAAAGAGAGAGATTGGTTCTCGAAAGCTCGCGGCCGGACTAGACTCTGGCCGGCTATTTTCTGAGTAGCACCCGAGCCGCGCTCTCCATCAACTGCGCGAATTGACGGACATCGATCCTGTCTGCTTCGTTCATCAAGGCAATTAACGGATCACGCATCATCTCTGCAATTGTCGGCTCGCGATATCCGGCGACAGTCCTTGGCTCTCGAGATGGCAGAGTGGCGTGAGGAAAATGATCGTCGGGCGTTCTCATATCTAGGCCATCGATCATTTCGTCCCAAAGAGCGTCTATCAAAATGGATGTCGAGGAAAAGTGGCTGAAAGCGTGATTTGCGCTAATCCCAACCGTCTCCGCGACCGACGAAATGTCGACGGCTTGCAAGCCATCGGACCGCGCCACCCCGGCCGCGCATTCGAGTATTGCGTTTCGGAGAGTGGAAGGCGGGACTGGGAGCGAGGCCAAGTCTGCTATAGCGCCGGTATGTCCTGGGGTGAGTTGCGCGAGCGAATTCATTGACGTCATTTGTGCGACACCCTTTTGCAGATGGTCCCAAGGACGGAGCTATGTCGGCGTCCTGATAATGGGCAGAGCGTACTATCACTCGGCTCTTGGTCACAGCATACAAAGGTACACTGCCGGGCCGGGCCCCTTAAAAGCAAAACGCCCGCCGGGGTGGCGGGCGTTGTACTAGACGTGACCGCTGTTTACGACTTGATGAACTCAAGCAGATCGGCGTTGATCACATCGGCGTGCGTCGTAGCCATGCCGTGGGGAAAGCCTTTGTAGACCTTTAGCGTTGCGTTTTTCAGTAGCTTCGATGAGAGCAATGCCGAGTCCGCAATCGGCACGATCTGATCGTCGTCGCCATGCATCACGAGCGTCGGGACGTCGATCACCTTGAGATCTTCGGTGAAGTCGGTTTCAGAAAATGCCTTGATGCCATCGTAGTGCGCCTTCGCGCCACCGGCCATGCTCTGGCGATACCAGTTGTCGATGACACCCTGGGATACCTTCGCGTCAGGGCGATTGAAGCCGTAGAAAGGCCCGCTGGCGATATCGAGATAAAACTGCGCGCGGTTGGCGACAAGGCCTGTACGGAAGCCATCGAAGACCTCAATGGGCAAGCCACCGGGATTGGCTGCGGTCTTGACCATGATTGGAGGCACCGCGCCGATCAGGACGAGCTTCGCGACGCGGCCCTTTCCGTGTTTCGCGACGTAGTGTGTAGCTTCGCCGCCGCCTGTCGAGTGGCCGATGTGGACGGCATTGCGAAGATCCAGATGTTCGACGACCGCAGCCGCATCGGCAGCGTAGTGATCCATGTCGTGGCCGTCGGAGACCTGGCTCGAGCGACCATGGCCTCGGCGATCGTGCGCGATCACCCGGAAGCCCTTGTTGACGAAGAACATCATTTGGGCGTCCCAGTCATCGGCGCTAAGCGGCCAACCGTGGTGAAATACGATTGGCTGGCCTGTGCCCCAATCCTTGTAGAAGATCTCGACGCCGTCCTTGGTCTTTACGTAACTTCCGGTCATTTTGGATGTCTCCTTTGAAGAACTATGCGTGGCGGCAGAAGCCGTATGCGCGAACGGAACGGCCGCGGCGGCTGCCGCAAGACCCAGACCGGCTGTCATAACGCTTCGGCGAGTAGCTCGATTTGTTTGGTCGTCCATCTCTAAAACCCCTTTCGCTTCAGCGGGACGCTGATGTGCTTGTCCTTATGAATCCAAATTCGAATTCGCTCCGCTTGTGCGGCAATTGAGAAGGTATCGACTTCTGGTGATTTCTGTAGATATACCAAGGTAGTCGCGGTTGGCTTGAGCAGCCGACTAGCATGGCGCTCGAGATCACGAGGCAATGCCCCGTCGGCATTCCGCCCGACTCTCGCTGACTAAGCGACCAAGCGGCGTAGCTCTGTTCAAAACTTTCAGGCTAATTTGATCAGCTCAACAGGCTCGGAGAAGCCCTTGAGCAAGTGCGCCCCGACGCTCACGCCATCAGCGTGGGCATATTCGTTGAACGACGTCGACATCAGTAACGGAGTTTGCAATGTGGTGCAGGCCGTCTGAATTCGGCTCAATAAATTCACATCGGGACCTATCATCGTGAAATCGAGTCGGCTGCCTGCACCGATGTTGCCGTAGCTCACCTCTCCGTAATGTAAGGCGATTCCCGCGTTGAGCTTGACCCCGCCAAACTGGTGAATCTTTATTTGCTGCAGGATTTCGATAGAGGAGGCCAACGCGGCACGGCAGCACAGGTCGGCATCTTGACTTGGAAAGAACGCCAGCACAGCGTCGCCCATAAACTTGAGGACCTCACCGCCGTTTTTTCCGATCGCAGGGATAACCGTGTCGAAATAGGAGTTTAAGACCTCGAATACCTTCTGCGGTTTCAATTCGTTCGACAACTCCGTGAATCCGCGGAGGTCGCAAAGCATGAGCGCTGCGTCTATTGTTTCGACCTCGCCTTGCCGAATACGCCCAGCGAGTATGCGCTGCGCGGTCATCGGACCGATGTAGGTATCGAGTAACGAAAGCTCCGTCTGCCTCAACACTCTAAGTTCGCAGGCGGTTCTCAAAGCTGGGATCAATCGCTTGAGATAGGTCATGTCGGTGGAGGCGAAGCCCTTAGATTCTCTAGTTCCCAGTCCTAAGACGCTGACAGGGCCATCGGCGTTACAAAGCGGGGCAACGATCAGCTGGCGAAGATGCCGACCGGAAAAGACATCGATGTTTTGCCATTGTTCCCCGTCGCGGCCATGCTCACCTGCGACTATGACCTGCCGGGTTCTAATCGCACGCGTGATTGGGCTGCCGGAAAACAACATCCAGCCGCTCCTCTCGCGATCGTGCACTTCGACTGGTTCACCGGGTGCCCAAGCGATCGTCCTTCCCATCAGCTCCGGGTGAAGGGTCGTCAGGTGAAGTGTTAGCCGATGAATAGGCAGCCCGGCCCGTTCTAAGCGCTGCGCGACCTCGCCTACGAAGCCAACGTCATCCAGGGCTAGGCTTTCGTCTCCCGATAACCACTCAATGAGGCTCAGCACGGGGGCGATCGGAGTCGCAAGCGTGGCATCGAGCGCGAGGCTGTTGACTTTCATAGCTTCATCTCCACTGACTCAATGGCCCGCGCTGCCTGACAGTTGGCCCGGTTTCTTCAAAAACAGGCTCGCCGCTAGTGCCACGACAAGCGCGACGCCCAGCAAGAAGAACGTGTCGCTGAAAGCCAGGATGTTGGCCTGCTTTCTGATCCGGAGAGCGATGGCGACCAAGGCCTTATGCTGAGCCACCGTCGGGTCGCTGACGCCGTGACCAGCTAGGTAGCCCGCTAGTGCCGCTATGCGGTCGCGGGTCGCGTCTTCGAATAGGGAGACGGAGTTAGTCAAAATGTTCGAGTGGAACTGCTCACGCTTCGTCAGAAAAGTCTGAATGAGCGCGATGCCTACGGCTCCACCGAGATTCCTCATCATGTTGAAGAGCGAGGAAGCAGAGCCGGCGTTTTCAGGTTCGATTCCGGAGGTCGCGATTACGGACAGCGGTGTGAATACCAGCGCTTGACCGATGGCGCGGACGATATTCGGCCAGAAGAGCTGGTCACTGCCGTAGTCCGAGGTCATGTAGACGTTCATAAAGTTTGAAACTGCGAAGAGTGCGAACCCCGCGACGATCAGCCAGCGCACATCGAACCGTTTCATCATCCTTGGGACTAGCGGTATCAAAATCAGTTGTGGAATACCCGTCCAGGCCAGCACGAGGCCAATCTGTTCCGAATTATACCCTTGGATGCGCGTCAAATAGATTGGAAGCACGAACACGGAACCATACAGGGCGAGGCCAAGTAGAAAGTTGGCCAGCGTGCCGAAAGCAAAATTTCTTCGCGTCAGAAGCCGGAGGTTCAAAAGGGGGTGAGCGCTCCGCAGCTCGATGATCAAGAAAAGCGTCAGCGATACAAATGCGACAACCGATAGTCGCAAGATAAATTGCGATCCGAACCAGTCATCCTTGTTCCCCTCTTCCAAGACAGTCTGCAGCGCGGCAAGGCCGACTGCCATCGTCACTATTCCGGGCCAGTCGCCTTTCTTCAGCAATGAGAGATTCATGGGCGCGGGGTCTAGGGAAACCCACAGCATTGCGACCATTATCGAGCCGGGCACGAGATTTACGTAGAAGATGTACTCCCAGCCAAAATTCTCGGTGAAGTAACCTCCGATGGTGGGACCTATCGCCGGGGCGAATGTCGCAGACAACGCGAAGAGCGCTAGGCCGATCGGCTGCTTCGCCTTCGGCAAGAGCGTGATAATGATCGTGAAGGCCATCGGGATCAGTACACCACCGGAAAAACCTTGGATCGCGCGCAGAACGATCATCTGTTGAAGGTTGACCGCAAAGGCACACGCAACGGAGAACAGCAGAAATAGTATGGCGTTGGTCAAGAGATACGTTCGGACGGAGAATACCCTCGCCAGCCAGCCTGTTAGGGGGATCACGACGATCTCAGCGATCAAATAGGATGTGGAAATCCATCCACCGTCGTCCGTCCCGGCTCCTATCGCGCCCTGTATATCAGCGAGCGACGCATTCACGATTTGTATGTTCAGGATCGCCATGAATGCGCCAAGGTTGGATCCAATGACAGCGATCCACATCATAAGTGGTGTCTTGGCGGCGCGAGTTTGCGGTAGCCGCGCAGGTGCGACCCGCGTGGACGGCTGAGCTGTGGACATGATTGGTCTCCTCCCCGTGAGGGGATGATGAACTCGCTAAAGCGAGAGAAGAAGAAGGAACTATCGACCTGCAGCCGCGAGGTTATGGATCTGTCCGAGCAGCTTTTGTGTCTATCTGTGGCTCGACGGACATTCCTGATCTGAGGAGGCCGACCAGCCGCTCGTCGTCGATGACGATTTTCACAGGGATGCGTTGGACGATCTTGGTAAAGTTGCCCGTCGCGTTATCGGGCGGCAGCAGCGAGAATTCGAGGCCACTCGCCGGAGAGATGCTGTCGACATGCCCTTCGATGGTTTTTCCCGGAAAGCTGTCGACTTCAATCTCCACACGTTGTCCGGCGCGCACGTAAGTAAGCTGCGTCTCTTTGAAGTTCGCCACCACGTAGACCGAATGCAGCGGAACAATTGCCATGAGCTGGGTACCTGCGTTTACAAACTGGCCTAGCCTGATCGAACGCGCGCCCACTGTACCGTCCACGGCGGACAAGATGTTCGTGTAGGATAGATTTAGCTCCGCTTGTTGCAGTGTCGCCAGGGTCCGTTCGCGCTGAGCTACGGCCTGCTCCCGTTGCGTGTCGAGCACCGGGACTTTGTTCTGCGCCGCGACGAGGGCGGCTCTGTCGCGCTCTACAGCGGCTGCTGATTGATCCCTTAGTGACTGGCTCTGTTCCACCTTCGACTGCGTGGCGGCTCCGTTGGTGATAAGCCGCTGGGATCGATCGGCGTCCGAGTTGGCAAAGACCAGTGATGCTCGTGAAGAATTTAGGGCAGCGTTCGCTTGCGCTATGATCGACTGTTGTAGCGTGATCTGGGCATCGATATTGGCAATCGCGGCATCTGCAGCCTTCACATCGGCCCGGGCCTGCGAAACCGCGGATTGAAAATCCCGATCGTCAATTCGAGCGACCACTTGACCTGCTTTGACCGTATCGTTGTCCTTGACGAGAACCTCTTTGATGTATCCGGACACCTTCGGAGCGGTTGCCGTGTAGTCGGCCTTCACATACGCATCGTCGGTAGATTCGATAAAACGGCCGACCGTCCAATAGTCGTGTCCGTAGTAGACAGCGAGTGCCGCGCCCGCAAGCAACCCCGCGACAAGGACCGTGCGTTTGACGGACTTCGACTTCGCCTTTGGAGCGACTTCTGGAGTCAACGGGGCGTCCTGAACGCTCTCCTTTGCAGGGACGCTCGCGACGTCATTCTTGTTTGGGACTTCAAATGCCTCTTTGCGGGGTAACTCGACCATCGTCGTCTCCTGTGCGATCTGACATCGCGTGTATCTTGGATGGAAACGACAATGCCCCAAGATATGCCTTGGGATAATCTTGAATTATATGGAAGGATCATGAAGTCTGGGTTGAAGATCAGGGAATGGGGTAATGGATCGGCTTACAAGTTTGGCGGTGTTTGGACGAGTCGTTGAGACCGGGGGATTTTCGGCGGCCGCACGTAAGCTGAACATGTCAACGACGATGGTCGCCAATCACATACAATCTCTTGAAGAGCGCTTGGGGGTACGTCTCCTAAACCGCACGACGCGAAGGGTCAGTCTTACAGAGACGGGCCGTTACTACTATGATCACTCGTCCCGTATTTTGGCGGAACTGGAGGACATAGATCGCGCCGCAGGCGCGTTGAACTCTACACCTAGAGGAAAGCTCAAGATCTATGCCACAACGGCTATTGCCCGTTTCCTCGCTCCGGTCATGGACGAGTATCTAAAGCTCTATCCCACGGTGGCCATCGATTTCGATATCGGGGAGCGAATGATCGATATGATCGAGGAGGGTTACGATCTAGCGATCAGAGCCACATTGCTCCCGGATTCCACGCTGATATCTCGTAAGCTAACCTCTTGGCGGCATTTCCTGGTGTGTTCTCCAGAGTATCTGGATAGACACCCGGCACCGGAAGAGCCCTCGGATCTGACGGACCACAACTGCCTTCAGTACGCATATTACGCAAACGGCGTGCAATGGCGTTTCAATGACCAGTCCGGTAGCGCTCACGAAGTGAAGGTCGCTGGGACGGTCGTGTCCAACAGCGCCGAAACCCTGAGGCATCTTGCGATCGGAGGCCAAGGATTATTTCTTGCCCCGAGCTTCGTCGTGGCGGAGGATATCGATGCCGGCAGGCTGATCAAGTTGATGCCAGGGTTTCAAGCCCCCGAGTCATTGATAGCCGCGGTCTTTCCGGACCGTAGCCACATGCCCAGCAAGGCAAGGTTGTTTATAGATCTCTTAGTCGAGCGCTTCACTGAGCACAGGAAGTGGATGACGTGACGATGGAAACAGTCGATCGTCTCTAAGGCCGCGATGACTTCGAACGCGAGCTGCCGAAAGAAGCCTTGCGCTCGAACTCATTTTGGCGGGCGCGACCTTAGAAAAAATCAACAAATCCATAATGTTAACGTTTTTTAACGTGGTTTAACGTGATCGATGTTCACGGACTGGCTACGTTGGCTAGATCAACTAGGATCACCGCCAATGTCGAATTCCCAATCTGTCATATCGAGAGCCGAAGCCGCTTCGGCTCCCTCCGAGTTGGTTCAACTTCTTGAAGGTATCAACACCTGCAATGTCGAACTACTTCTCGGGGCTTTCACACCGGATGCGTCAATAAATGATCAACTGGTGGAGTACCGTGGGACCACGGGTGTTCGCGTTTGGGCGGAGCATGAACTCTACGCTTCCCGTGTTTCCATGTCGCTGCTGGATGTTCGAGTCAAGGCAACTAGTCTGGTTGCCACTTGTGAGGTCAAAGGTGATTTTGACGGCCTGGGCTTGCCGGACCCGCTGATCTTGTTGCTCTACATCTCGCTTGACGGCAAGAAAATCGACCAGCTCATCCTGATCCGAAAATCGCTGTGATGCCAACGGCTCACAGCATCCAAGTTCTCTAAGCCGGGGGTTCGCCTCCGGCTTTTTTGTGCGTGAGGTCCGGGTGAGCCGAACCGGCGGACTGCGTATTGTCGCCAAATGTTGATGTTCCCAACATCGCTTTTCGTTTTCCAACATATCTAAACTCGCCGCTTCACGCTGACCGGTGCACAGTTTGGGCATCAGATCAAACGGTTCGCCAACAGGAGGTCACTGCCATGCTGCTTCAGACAATCTCGGAAACAAACTCCGCCGTTAAGGAAAGTCCGGTCGCGTATGTCGTTGATGGCGATCGTCAGATACAGATATCGCTCTCGGATTTCTTCATCGATCTTGGATTTGAGGTCGCGGCCTGCGCAAGCGCTGCCGATCTTCTGGAGCAGATTGACGATGAGAGGATTGGTCTCCTCCTGATCAATACGCAGCTCCCCGACGCGGTCGGCATTGAACTGCAAAGGCAGCTGAATTCAATGCGGATCCAGCTTCCTGTCATATTCATGAGCGCTGAGAGCGATGTGTCGGAGAGCGTGGAGGCGATGAAAGCTGGTGCGATCGACTTTCTGCTCAAGCCGCTTGACCGACACTCGCTGCGAAATGCGGTATCGCATGCGTTGCGGAAGAGCGCAGCCCGACGTCAGGTGAGCCAGAGCTTGCGCGCCGTTACGGCCTGCACGAAAAAACTCACGCCAAGAGAGCACGAGATGTTCGTCGCGGTGACCAGCGGATTGCTTAACAAGCAAATCGCCTTCCAAATGGGCATTAGCGAGATAATGGTCAAGGTACACCGGGGCAGGATGATGCGTAAGATGCAGGCTCGATCGCTGCCCGAGTTGGTTCGGAAGTTTGAGTTGGTGCAGGCGATGATCCCCGATTCCCAGGGTCCCGAAACACATGCTTGGCTTTAGGCATAGGTATACGTTGGTTTACATCGTTTACAACGGTGCCAATCGCTAAGCTCGCGATGCTTCGGTGGGCGGCCTCACGCTCATCGACCGTAGGGGCAACAGCGAGTACAGCCTGCAGGTATGGGAACTCAGGTTCATATTAGGCCTCACGTTTTCGGGCCCTTTCGTCTTCTCCCCGCGGAACGCGTTCTGGAGCGCGATGGGCAGTCCTTGCAGATCGGCAGCCGAGCATTCGATCTGCTTCAGGTGTTGGTCGAAAACAGTGGAACGGTTGTAAGCAAGAACGAATTGACCGCCCGCGCGTGGCCGAACACGGTGGTCGACGAGGTCAGTTTACGTGTCCACATCTCCGGTCTGCGCAAGGCACTTGGGGCGGCACCAAATGGCAGCCAGTATATTACCAATGTCTCAGGCCGTGGTTACCTCTTCTCGCTCTCAGCGACGCGGTCGGGTAACGAGCCCATCCCCGCGACGACTGTTCAACCGAGTGGTCTGATAGGTTCGACGTTACCTGTGCGACTTGGTCGGATGGTCGGGCGTGAGCGAGATATCGCTTTACTCCAAGAGCAACTGTTGGATCGGAGATTCGTCAGCATCGTAGGGGTGGGCGGTCTAGGAAAGACGACCGCTGCTGTGGCAATCGCCCACCAAGTGATCGATGAATTCGAGCACGGCGTCTACTTCGTCGACCTGGCTTCCATCGCGGATGGCACGTTGCTCGTGCCGACGGTTGCCGCCTTGTTGAATACATCGGTCCCTTCCAGCAACCCGCTGCCCTCGTTCATCAGTTTCCTACGCGACAAGCGTCTCCTTCTCATTCTCGACAATGCCGAACACCTTATAGATGACATCGCTTCTTTCGCGGAGCAGGTCCACCTATCTTGCGGAGAGTTACATCTTCTGGTCACGAGCCGAGAAGCCCTGCGGGTCGAGGGAGAGTATGTTGTCAACCTCGCGCCGCTCGCGGTGCCACCGATGTCATCTGAAATAACAGCGCGAGAGATTTTGTCGTTTCCGGCTGTGTCTCTCTTTATGGACCGTGCCCACGCAAGTGGCGCGAGCGGGGAGCCGAGTTCTTCTGATGCGGCCGTAGCGGCTGAGATATGCCGAAGGCTAGATGGCGTCGCACTGGCGATCGAGCTTGTGGCGGGAAGGGCAGGAACACACGGGATTGGTCGCATGCTTGAACTTCTCGACCATCGGTTCGGGATACACTGGCAGGGGAGGCGGACAGCACTCCCTCGTCATCAGACTTTGGCTGCGCTTCACGACTGGAGCTATAACCTTCTCGATGATACGGAAAAATCTGTGCTTAGGAAGCTTAGCTGCTTCTCTGGTCCGTTTGCGCTGGACGCAGCACTCGCGGTCATCGATAGCACTATTCCAGTTGGCAATATTATTGAAAACCTGAGTGATAAATCGCTGTTGTCTCAGCAGCTTTATGCTGATGGTTTGGTGAGATACCGCCTTTCGGAGACGACCAGGGCATATTGCAGCGAGCGCCTCCGAGAGGACCCCGTTGAGTTTGCCGCTTGCGCGATCGCCCACGCAACCTACTGGGCTGAACTATTGGAACGGGCGGCTCCTCCGATTGGGAGTTTCCGAATGAGCGCGATCGCCACGGAGCGGCGGGATCTTTTGGGAAACGTGCGGCAAGCTCTCGAGTGGGCCTACAGCCAGGAAGGAAACGCCGCGCTAGGTGCGAGACTCGCATCGTCGGCCGCTCAAGTGTTCCTTGAGCTGTCGCTCCTTGCAGAATGTTATCGTTGGGCATCCACGGCGCTGGCTTCGTTGCCCGCGAACGACGAAGGTACAATCCAGGAAGCGACCCTTCATCAAGCGCTCGCAATCTCGGGGATAGTGCTCCCTGACGCCAAGCTTAAGGTACCGGTGGCTTTTCGCAAAGCCCTTGATATAGCGACCTCACTCGGCAACCGGAGGATGACGGTTGAGCTGTTGGCCGGATACAATATCTACGCAATGCGAGCTGGAGATTGCTACACGGGCGCTGAGATTTCTGAGGAGTGTGAGGTTGTCGTAGCGGAAATGGACGACGCCGAGGCCGTTGCGCTGTCACACTGCGTCCGCGGAGTTTCTCTGAGCTATCTCGGAGAATTGGACACTGCGTCGAGTTTTCTCTCGGTGGGATGTTCTCCGGATGCCCCGCTCGACCTCAGTCTGAACCTGGTTGTCTTCACTCAGAGGATTAGAGCGCTTGTGCAGTATGCCAAGTGCCTGGTTCTCAGCGGTTCAGGTGTGGCCGGAATACGGCTTGGCAGGCGGGCAGTTTCGGAAGCCAAGTCTTATGTGCATCCCATCCCTGTCTGCATCGCTCTTGCATACGCGGCCTCTGCGCTCGTTTGGAAAGGTGATTGGGATGACGCGGGCGAGTTGGTGGAACAGCTGGCGGAAGTCTCCGAGCGACACTCGTTGACAGCTTTCAATGCGGTCAGTCGCGGGATGCGGGGGGAAATCGCAGTCCGCCGAGGAGACTCCAATAGAGGTCTTCCCCTGATCGAGGATGCGCTGAGAGTTATGAAAACAGAAAACCATCATCACATGGTGGTGGGTCTGATGGCGACGCTCGCCGAGGGTCTCGCGGATGTAGGCGAGACGGGTAGGGCGGAGTGTGTCTTGGACGAAGCCATCGAGATTGGGGAAAAGACCGGCGAGAAATACCAGATGGCGGACATGCTACGCCTGAAAGCCGTTCTTGCTCATGGGGTCTTAGGGGCAGAGGCTGCGGATAGCGCATTTTCTGCCGCTGAGAGACTCTGCCAACAAAGCGGAGCGCTGCTCTTTGAACTGAGGTTGGTCCTGAGTTCCGTTTCCAATCCAGTCCCCTCCGCCCAGATGGCCGAGCGCATCGAGCGTCTCCGGCGAGTAGTGGCGCGATTCCACGAAGCTGAAGCGTATCACGATCTGAGGCGTGCGGCTGCGTTTCTGGAGAGCGGGTCGCGAGCATCTCCGCTCGTAAACTAGAACGGGAGCCGACAATGTGCTCGAAGTCTACACCAGCCCCTGGGCCAGGAATGAAAGCACTTGCGGCTCAGAAGCAGAGCCGCAAGATCGTCGCTGCAGCTATTTCGGGGAACGCACTGGAGTTTTTCGATTTCACTAGCTACGCGTTTTTCGCAGTGATGATCGGAAGGACATTTTTCCCGTCCGACGACCCCGCGACAGCCACCTTGCTTTCTTTGGCGGTATTTGGGGTTGGCTTCGTGACACGTCCAGCAGGCAGCATCATCATCGGTGCTTACGCTGACAGAGCGGGAAGGCGTCCCGCATTGTTGCTGACGATCTTGTTGATGGCCATCGGCACGGTGATGATCGCGGCAACGCCTGGCTATTCGACGATCGGTATTGCCGCACCTATCATCATAGTCATCGCGCGCCTTCTTCAAGGTGCGGCGCTCGGTGGAGAGCTTGGTCCCGCGACCGTTTATCTTTTTGAAGCAGCTTCCCCATCCTCGCGGGGGATTTGGACCAGCTGGCAGCCCGCGAGCCAGGGCATTGCGACACTTCTCGCGGGGGTGGTGGGCGTGGGCTTAAGCTATTTCCTTACACCGCAGGCGTTGTCGGAGTGGGGCTGGCGCGTACCGTTTTTCATCGGACTTCTAATCGTTCCTATCGGCCTGGCCCTGCGAAACTCTCTGCCAGAGACCCTATCGCCCCTAACGAAGGCCGAAAGAGAAAGCGATCGCTTGCACTCGGCAGTTATCTTCTCCATTTTTACCCAGATCGGCTTCGGAACGATTTCGATCTACATCTCGACATACATGACAACCTACGCAATCCAAACGTTGAAGCTCTTACCGGAAACTGGCTTTTACGCCGCGATCGTTGTGGGGGCGTCGGTGTTCGGTGGGTCGATAATGGGTGGATGGTTGTCTGATTTCCTTCCTCGAAAGCTCGTCATCGCGTTGCCTCGCCTTCTGTTGATGATACTGCTCGTTCCGCTCTTCAAGCCGGTCATCGAAGGACAGAATCCTCGAGATTTAATCATTCTGTGTGCGGTTTTGCCTTTTCTGGCGATGGTAAGCGGCGGCGCGACTTTCGCGGCCGTGATAGACGCGCTGCCGCCAAGCAAGCGGAGCAGAGGTCTCTCAACGAGCTACGCTCTCGTTGTCGCAGTGCTCGGTGGAACGGCGCAGTTCATCGTGGCATGGTTGATCGGAGCAACAGGAGATGCGTATGTTCCCGCATATTACCTCATGGCGATCAGCCTTCTTAGCCTAGCAACACTCCCGCTGTTGGTCACGGCGAGAGGCATGTCGCTCAAAGAAGCCAACTGATCGTACCTATTCGTCCGCGGTTATGACAACTTCCATTGGGGACCGAGAGCGGAGTGGCGCGGTCTGCCGAGTGGTCGGATTGTCCAGTCAGGTCTCAAACCAGCGCCACAAGCGCGGATCGGAAGACCTGGTACGCTGGAAGCGCCAGCCCGTAACCTTCAGAAGGTGACTCTCCATCCTGATTTCACCCAGACGCTCGGGTCGTCGCCTTCGGTGCTCACGTTCAGGCTTACGGAAACGACACCGGATGCTGTATCGAATTCCGTCCCTAATCCGCCGCGTAGCCACAGCTGTTTGATCTCCGGCCCGTCGAAATTGAAGGGAGCAATTCCGATAATCTCACCGCTTGTCCCAACTGTCCGCCCTTCAAAACGATAGGCGGACTCGAGCTTGGCAAGGGCGCGAACGCCGGGTTGGATCTCGCCAACGGCATCTAAGCCCACTCTAGCCACGGTCGCGTGGTCCGAAACGCTATCGAACAAGGAGGGGAATGCGCCGCCTGCCTCACTGTAAGCATCCATTTTCGCGCGGGCGTAGTTTATGCTCCCATATGGTGTGAAGCCCCAATCGCCTATCTCAACTGCGTTAAGCCAGTCCAACCGGACCTTGGCCGCCCACGTGTCGACGTCGCTTTCTCCACGAGAGAAGTCTGGTAGGCCGCCGTTCAGATACCCACGCGTCACGTCGACTCGACTAGGCGAGAAATAGCCTCCGACGGTCGCATGCAAGCGGCCGGCGACAGGAATGGTCAACTCGGGGGCGACATAAAAGCCTTTGAGATCGAAGTCGCCGCCAGTGTCGATATCCTGACGCGTGGTCAAGCCACCGGCAGTCAACCGAGCCGTGATTCCGCCTTCGAGCCCGACTCCGTAGGCAAAATCCAAGACACCGAACCGACCATCGCCCGAGCCATTGCCGTTCGCATAGCCGCCGTCGGCTGTTACCGACACGGATTGCATGCCGACATCTAGAAGGTTTCGCATCGGTTCCCCATGGGCACCGTTCATCGCTGTCCCGGCAAGGTTCAGTGCGATGTTCACTCCAGGTTTTGTAGCCAGGGAAGTCGCATACTCGCTGATATCTATGATACCAGATGGGCCAGTCGGCGTCACTCTTGCGACGAAGCCGGAGCTTGAATCTGTCTGACCAACGATTATGTTTCCGTCAGCGCTGACGGCGTTCGCTATGAGGGCGAAGTCCGTCGCGACCGTGACGCCATTCGATCGCAGCCAATCTTCAACGCTGATCATGCCAGTTGCCTGTGTCCATCGAAACGCTTTGTTGCCCACGAAGTCAGAGGAGGCCCCGACTACTACGGAGCCATCCGCGCTCACCGCTCTAGCAATCGAATGGTTTGCGCCTGACAACACGCCGAGATCGACCATTCCGTCCGACGTCCATCTGAATGCGTGGGAGGTACCAGCCGTTGTCACGGCTTCACCTACGACGACGGAGCCGTCGCTGTTAACTGCGAATGCACGCGAAAAAGAACCTCCTAGCGTGCCAAGATCAACTATGCCTGAGGCAGTCCAGCGAAACGCATGCTCCCATGCATTGCCCGCGATGTCGCTATATCCGACTACCGTAGAACCGTCTGCACTGACACCTCTTGCATAGGAGTTGTCCCCTCCCAGCGTGCCGAGGTCAACCATTCCTCCCCCAGTCCAGCGAAAGGCATGTGTATGCGGGTCAGCATTTACCGAGTAGCCCACGATGACCGAACCATCGGCACTAACGCCTGTGGCATTTGAAAAGCCACCGCCTAAGGAGCCGATGTCCTGCATTCCCGCTGACGTCCATCGGATTGCATGGTAGACACCACCACCGCCGTCGGCGTAACCGACTACCACGGTTCCATCGGCATTTACCGCCGCAGCACCCGAGAAATTACCGCCTGGGAGCAATCCAAGGTCGGTGATCGCCCCAGACTTCAGTGCAAATGCCCTCCCTACAGAGTACGGAAAATAGGAGCCTACAATCACCGAGCCGTCTGAGCTCACGGCAATGGGTATCACCCACTGCCCAAGTAGGTCGTATCCGTCAGCGGCAGAAGCCCCTGTTGAGCCCGTTGCAACGGCAATTAGCAGTGACGTCGCAGCCGATCTGAGAAGCCCGCATCTACGACCAGGATTCCCGCAAAAACTCGTTGACATAATCGACTCGCTTATTCGCTGGTTCAGATATGCGAGATGTCTAACCTTCAACTCGGCTGGGATCATCCCTCAATTGGGTGATGCCCTTGAAAATTGGCTTCCGGTTGCGGAAATATCGGATCGCCCATTGTATCGCTCGTTCTGGAGTAGCAGCGCCTAATCATGATAGACGTCGGTCCCGAGCGAGGGATTATGACGACGAGAAACGAAATCAATCCAGCCAAAAAGTTGGCACCGCAGCAGAAGCGAAGCCGAGAGGCCCGTGAGCGAATACTCTTGGCAGCCGAGGAATTGCTCCGGCACGAAGGCGTCGATGGTTTTTCGATGGCCGCCGTGGCACGAGTCGCCGGCCTCCCTGTCGGCAATATTTACCGTAGGTTTGAAGGACGTGACGATCTGCTGACTGCATTGAAGGAGATTGTTGCTTCACGCATCATATCGGCCGTCGCCGAGGCCGTCCAATGTCGCGAGCACGAAGATCTGCGAGGCTTTGTGATGACGTTTGCCCGAGCAATCGGAGAGGTCTTCTCGAGGGACGAAGCGCTGCACAGAGCTCTGTTCGATCCGCGTGTCGCGAGCCCGGCGATGCTTGTGACCGGGGTTTCGACGAAAACCGCGAATTTTCGCCTCTTTCACGACGGGGTATCAAAATATACGGAAAACAGTCCAGCTGAGGAGGTTTTGCTGTCGTCGAAGGTAGCATTCTCAGTCATTGTGAACGCCCCCCTCCAAAAGCTACGGGGTGTCGACGTCTTGCTTTCCGGAATGGAGTGGGACGTTATCATCTCGCAATTCGGAACAGCTGCGTTCCTATATTTAGAAGCTGCGCTACCGAAATCAGCCTAATCAGCTTCCAGGCACATTGATTGTCATATCTTAGCAAAGTCGACTGACCGAGCTACAATGGAAATGCGAATCGGATTCTTGTTCTGCTTACGGGGGAGTTGTTGATGGAAACTACTGACGGTCACAGCTGGACTGCCGGAATGATAACTTGGGTATTTAGTAAGGGCGAAGTTCTGCTCGATGATTTCGCGTACGACCTGTTGCAGTTAAGCGGCACGCCTGCGCACGAACTAACCATTGACTCCTTTCTCTCTCTCGTAGTCGAGGAAGATCGGGGTCATGTTGAGCGTGAACTATATAGCTCCATCAGCCGCGGTGGACATTACGCGCAGGAATTCAATATCTCGGTCTCGGGTTCCCTTAGGAGGATCGCATTGAAGGGCAGGGCAGTTAAAGACCTTGTCTTGACGTGTATGATTGAACCCATCGATGTCCCATCACGCCCTGGCCGCTTGCTGGAGCTTTGTCTCGAAGCCTACGAAGTCGCCCGGCAGGAAAACAACGACGCTGCAGCGATGCGGCTCATAGGGGTGTTCAACTTGATCAGGCCTGTAGTGAGCGATCGGGAGAGCCCGTCTGTTGGTAGCGTGCATTAGCGCCGCAGGTGAGGGCGGTAATTTTGTTGTAGTGCCGCAGTCTCTCTCAAGAAATCGCTACGGTTTTGCCCAGAGCTTTGCGGCACCTTTCTCGCGGTGTTCTCCGAGCAAGTTACACCGCTGAGCCGACTTTCAGTTCCGGAGACCGCGGTCGTGCGCGTCCTTTAGGCGTCAATGAGGCTAACATACTTGCGGAGGGGAGCCGCCTATCTGGAAGACAAGGAGATTATGGAGTTTCTCGCCTCGGTGAGCCGTACGATCGCCATCGCGATCGACCGTGACAGGGATGCCAAACAGATTTCGTTTTTTGCCGACCATGACAATCTGACTGGCCTCCTTAACAGGACAGCGCTCGACCGGAAGCTCTCTTCCGCTATTAAAGCGGCCTCCACTGACGCAAGTCCCATGGCGATCGCGAGGACCAACTCGCTTCAGAGATCAGGGCCCCTCCGACGCTCCCTGCTTGGCAGGGTTCGCCGAAGCGATTCAATCTCCGCCGCAGTGCATTGGATGAGCTGCCGTGATTTCCCAAATCGATAGTTGCGTTCCCTTAGCTCCGTCGGCCGGCCGCGGCTGATCGCAGGTTATCTAAGAGCACAGCCATCAACAGGATCAACCCTCTAACGACATACTGGTAAAAAGCCTGAATATTAAGCAGGTTCATGACGTTCTCCGCTATGCCCATGATGAGCACGCCCACGATCACGCCGGTCATCGCTGCGCGACCGCCTGCCAAGGACACTCCGCCAAGAACACAAGCCGAAATAACCGAGAGCTCCAGTCCTGTGGCTGCGTTCGGCTGGCCTGAGGTGATGCGCGAGGCAAGAAGAACGCCCGCAACCGCGCACACTATGCCCTGAAGCGCGAAGATCCAGATGCGCATCGTCGACACGTTAACGCCTGCTAGGCGCGACGCTTCCGGATTTCCGCCGATCGCCAAGGTATTTTTGCCGAACACCGTTCTATTCAACACGAAGCCGAACACGAAGAAGAAAATCGCCATTACCCAGATTGGCGAGGGGATGCCCAAGAATTTCGACAATGCGAGCTGGTAGAACCCAGGGTCATTGATGCCGACGGCGCGCCCGTCCGATGCAATCAATGCCAAGCCGCGCACAATCTGCATCGTCGCTAGCGTGGTGATCAATGCATTGATACGGAAGCGAGCGATTACAACCCCATTGACGAGCCCGACTGCCCCACCGCACAGGAGAGCTGCGATCAATCCGATGATGATCGATCCAGTTGCGTTCGAGGCCATGACTGCGATCATGCCGGAGAAAGCAACAGTCGAACCAACAGACAGGTCGAAGTCCCGGGAGGCAAGACAGAACATCATGGTGCAGGCCACGATGCCAATCGTCACCACGGACTGGAGCAGCCCCAGCATGTTTCGTTCAGTCAGGAAGTTCGGAACAGTCGCAGCGACGATCGCGAAAGCTACGGCAAAGATAACGACGAGCCCTTGCTCGCCGAGGAGGAGTTTTTTCAAAGACGTCATCGCGACTGGACCTGCTAGTTGGGAAGTTCGCTTGCATTTGCGATATCGGGAAGAGCGGCGGCGAGAATTCGCCGGTCATCAAACTCCGCGCGTTCAATGTCGGCAGCAACACGGCCTTGACACATGACGACAATACGATCTGTGATGCCCATCACTTCCGGCAATTCGCTTGAAATGACTACGATCGCCATACCTTGCGCCGCAAGCTCATAAAGAATTTCGTAGATTTCAGATTTAGCGCCAACATCGATGCCGCGAGTTGGTTCATCGATGATCAGGACCTTGACGCCTTGCTCGGAGAGCCAGCGGCCAAGGATGACCTTCTGTTGATTGCCGCCCGACAGGTTGAGAATATCTTGCTTCCTGGAAGGCGTCCGGACGCGCAATTTCGAGATGAATCGCTCGGCGAGTTCCGCTTCTTTCTTTGGCTGAATGATGCCGAAAGGCGAAAAGTGCCTGCGAGAGGAGATCGCGATGTTTTCCTCGATGTTCCTGCCTTGAACTATTCCTTCGGACTTTCGGTCTTCAGGGCAGAGGACGATCCCGGCCCGGATGGCGCTAGGTGGGCTATCAGCCGGAACTTTTTCGCCGTCTACCATCACCGAGCCCTGGGAACGAGCATCAGCACCATAGACCAGACGCGTCATCTCGCTGCGGCCAGCTCCAATCAGCCCAAAGAAGCCAAGTATTTCGCCCTGCCTTACCGTGAATGTGATGGGTGTCCGTAGCTTACGGCCTGCGAGGTCCTTTACGTCGAGCCGAACATCGCCGCGTTCGCGCGCGCGATAACCCCAGATATTGGCAATCTCCCGGCCCACCATTTCGGATATAATCTGTTCACGGGTGATCTGCGAGATATCGGCATGGTGAGATGCCAGCTTTCCGTCACGCAGGACAGTGAGGCTGTCGCATAGGCGGAAAATCTCGTCGAGTCGGTGCGATACGTAAAGGATGACCTTACCCTGCGCGCGAAGCCGATCGATCAACGCGAAAAGGACTTCGCTCTCTCTGGACGAGAGAGAGGACGTTGGTTCGTCCAGCGCAATGACGCGCGCGTCGGCCATAACCGCCTTGGCGATTTCGACCATCTGTCGCTCGCCGATCGACAGTGTGCCGACCTTCGCTCTAGGATCGATGTCGATCCCGATTTCCGCGAGCTTACCGCGTACCACGTCAATCAATTTGGCACGGTCAATAACTCCCGCCCTTCCGGGAAAGCGCCCTAACCAAAGGTTTTCTGCTACCGTCAATTCGGGAACGAGCTGGAGCTCTTGATGGATGACGATGACTCCAGCGTCGAACGCGTCCCGTACCGACCGATAGCTTTGAGCCGCGCCGTCTATACGAATCTCGCCTGAATCGGCAGACTGATCGCCGGAGAGGACACGAATGAGCGTTGACTTTCCCGCGCCGTTCTCGCCCATCAAGCCGTGGACCGTGCCTCTTCGTACCGTGAACGAGACGTTGGAGAGTGCCTGTACACCAGGATAACCCTTCGATATCGAATTGAACTCGAGAAACTCTTGCATCGCCTCATCCCATAAGAAGGTCCGGCGACCTGGTGCCGCCGGACGAAGTCCACACCGGGATTGAGATCACTCGATGCCTAGTTCCTTGCGTACTGACTGGTAATTGTCGCGCAACGCAAGCTGGCCAGCTGTAAGCGTGAGCTTCTCCGGTTCTTTACCATCTGCGACCCACTCGTACATATTAAGAGCGGTCTCGTACCCATGGCGCTTGGGTGAAATGATCACGGTACCGAAGAAGCCCGTCGCCGTCGGCTTTTTGAATTCATTGATGGCGGAGTCCGCGCCGCCGATGCCTACGCCGATCATGTTGTCGGCAGTAATGCCTACAGTTTCGGAAGCGCGAACAGCGCCGAGAACGGCTTCGTCATTCAGACCGATCGCAACCCACTTCTTGATCCCGGCATTCTTATTCAGGACCACGGTTGCTGCGTTCAAGGCAGCTTCCGTGTCTGTTTTTGCCTGCGGAGCGTCGAATATGTTCGCCTCCGGGAAGCCTGCCGTCTTGAGGACGGAGAGTGCTCCGTTCACGCGGTCGACTGCTGTCGGTAACTGGTCGTAGGATACGCGGATAGCGCCGACATCCTTCATATCCCAGCCACGCTTCTTGATCTCATCTACGAGGGTCTGTCCAACCGCTTCACCGATCTTGGTGGCCGAGATGCCCATGTGGGGGACGTCCTCAAGCGGACTTCCGTCCGCGCTGACAAGCCGGTCATCGACGGTCATCACCTTGAGGTCATTCGCGGCCGCCTTTGCGACGATGCCGGGGCCGAGCTTTACATCAGGTGTGCAGATGATGAAGCCCTGCGCGCCCTGAGCGCCCAGATTATCGATTGCCGACTGAACCTTCTCGCCGTCCTCAGCACCAATTTTGATCAGCGTGAAGCCTTTTTCCTTGGCGGCCACATCGGCGAATTTCCATTCGTCCTGGAACCACGACTCCTCGGGCTGCTTCACGATAAAGCCGATTTTGACGTCTGCCGCGAACGCTGACGTGGCAGCCATAAAAGCTACTGTTCCAAGCAAAAC
This sequence comes from Hyphomicrobiales bacterium, assembly GCA_900467745.1. Lineage (GTDB taxonomy): Bacteria > Pseudomonadota > Alphaproteobacteria > Rhizobiales > Rhizobiaceae > Rhizobium. The sequence continues at coordinate 328 of UBQW01000040.1, read as the reverse complement.
GGCTGCACGGAAAATGCGCATATCTCTCTCCCCTGTTCTACCCATGCCTCCCTTGGCATGCAATTCACCTAATTTAATTCATCATACCAGTCAATTGCTTTTGTATTAGTAATTGGGTAGACGGCTTAATAGCAGGAGGACCGCCAAGCGGCGCGGTGCACAGATGTTGAAGGTTGAGGAGAGCCCGAATGAAAATTACGAAGTTGACGACGTACATCGTCCCGCCGCGCTGGCTGTTTTTGAAGATCGAGACCGATGAAGGTATCGTCGGCTGGGGGGAACCCGTGGTCGAAGGCCGGGCGCTCACTGTCCAGGCGGCGGTGCACGA
>UBQW01000089.1 GCA_900467745.1 Hyphomicrobiales bacterium | reverse complement strand
CTAGCACTACTTTGGCACTTTAGTATTTGCGGCCCTGGCAAGGAGCATATCACAGTGAGGACATCGTCGCGGTGGAGGTCGTGCGAAGAGATCGAGTATCGCTTGCCTAATGGCCGGCATGCTTGGCTGTGGCGGCGGCCCCGAGACTCTTTTTTTTCCGTCCCGCTGCTTTGAGGCGGCGAGATTGAAGGAAGGCGTAGGCGATCATCGTCATCAACGCATGTCGATGTAATCCCGTCCAGGATCTACCTTCGAAGTGGTCGAGCCCAAGCTCCTCCTTGAGCTGCTGGTGGGCCTGTTCACAGACCCATCTGGCCTTGATCGTGGCAGCAAGCGTCTTGATGGTGGCGTCGGCCGGTAGGTTCGACACATAGTATTTTTGCTCCCCGGTCGACCGCCTCTCGCCGACCAGCCAAACCTCGTCACCAGGCATGCATTGCACACGGTTATCGAGCATTCGGTGCTTATGGCCATCCGCAACACGGACACGGCGGGCCGCGAAGAGACATGTCAGCCGACCCTTGGTGCCCCGCCGCCAGCTGACTTTTTGCCATTTCCCTCCGGCCAACAACGTTTCAGCAGCGACCGGGGGCTGATCAGGGATGTGGTATTTGCGGGGCTTTCCGGCCTTCGCGACGGGGAAGATCAGGGCAACGTCGGCGGGATAGACGTTCTGACGTCGCGACAGGCCCACTGCCCACAGTAGACCGCGTTCGCTCAAAGCTTGACGGAAAGCTCCGCTGGAGCCGTATCCTGAATCGGCAAGCACACAGCCGAAACGCGCACCGGAGGCGATGACGCGGTCGATCTCCTCGATCGCAATCTCCGGCTTTGTCAAAGCAGTCTGTCGATTCTTCGGAACACGAGCCCGCGCCATACGCTCAGGATCATCTGTCCAGCTCTCAGGCAGGAATAGCCGGAGGCCCACCATCACCGGCACCTCGCTCGACGCCAACGTTACTGAGACCAGCGACTGACAATTGGCAGTCTTCCCAAGCGACGAGGCATACTGTGGCGCGACGCCAACAGAGTGACGTCCCTTCTTGGGTAACGCCGTGTCATCGATGACAAGAAAACCCGCCTCATCGCCAACCAGGCGATCTGCCTCCTTCAGCAGAGCAGCCTCGAGTGGAGCACTGTCCCAAACGCCGGCAGCGACAAAATGATGAAGCTGATCGTAGCCGACCTCGCCAGCGCGCGTCGCCATCGGTTGAACGCTCTTGCGATCTCCTGGACCAATTAAACCCGCGACATAGAGAGGACACATCCGCGCCCGCACCTTGTGCCCTAGCGCTACGAGAAACGGTGCAAGCCAGCGATCGAGATCAGTTTGCCAGTCCACGTCC
>UBQW01000057.1 GCA_900467745.1 Hyphomicrobiales bacterium | reverse complement strand
TGCGGCTTGTTGCGCTCAAATTTGCTCTTTGCCATTTAGGCTCTCCATTCTTGCAAGTCCGCGAGGGACTTAATTCTTGTTATCGGTCAATTGGTATTCCGGTCACTTCTGACCGGAATACTTTGCCTGGATCTCGGTTGCGACGTTCGACGGGACCGGCGAGTAGTGATCGAAGGTCATCGTGTACTGTGCGCGGCCCTGCGACATGGAGCGCAGGTTGTCGACGTACTTGAACATGTTCGCCAGCGGAACGTTGGCGTTGATGACGATCGCGATGCCGCGCTGTTCCTGACCCTGGATCTGACCACGGCGGGAGTTCAGGTCACCGATGACGTCGCCGACGTAATCTTCCGGCGTTACGACTTCGACCTTCATCATCGGCTCGAGGAGCTGAGCGCCGGCCTTCTTGGCTGCTTCACGGAAGCAAGCACGCGAAGCGATTTCGAACGCGAGGACGGACGAGTCAACGTCGTGGAAGGCACCATCAACGAGCGTCGCCTTGACGCCGAGCATCGGGAAGCCAGCCAGCGGACCGGAAGACAGAACGCTTTCGATACCCTTCTGAACGCCCGGGATGTATTCCTTCGGAACAGCACCGCCGACGATCTTGGATTCGAACTTGAAGTCGTCGCCTTCTGGGTTCGGTTCGAAGATGATCTTGACGCGCGCGAACTGACCGGTACCACCGGACTGCTTCTTGTGCGTGTAGTCTTCTTCGTGCTGACGCGTGATGGTTTCGCGGTAGGCAACCTGCGGAGCACCGACGGTTGCTTCAACCTTGAATTCGCGACGCATGCGGTCGACGAGAATGTCGAGGTGAAGTTCGCCCATGCCGGCGATGATCGTCTGACCGGATTCCTGGTCAGTCTTCACGCGGAAGGACGGGTCTTCAGCAGCCAGACGGTTGAGCGCGAGGCCCATCTTTTCCTGGTCGCCCTTGGTCTTCGGCTCGATCGCGATCTGGATGACCGGCTCGGGGAATTCCATGCGCTCGAGGATAACCGGCTTCAGCGGATCGCAGAGCGTATCGCCAGTGGTGGTTTCCTTGAGGCCGGCGAGAGCAACGATGTCGCCTGCGAAGGCTTCTTCGATGTCTTCACGCGAGTTCGAGTGCATCTGCAGCATGCGGCCGACGCGCTCGCGCTTGTCCTTGACCGTGTTCATGACCGACGCGCCCTTTTCGAGCTTGCCGGAGTAGATGCGAGCAAAGGTCAGCGAACCGACGAAGGGGTCGTTCATGATCTTGAACGCGAGCATGGAAAGCGGCTCGGCGTCATCAGCATGACGTTCGATTTCGGCTTCGGTCTTGAAGTCGATGCCCTTGATCGCCGGAATGTCGAGCGGCGACGGCAGGTAATCGACAACGGCGTCGAGCAGCGGCTGAACGCCCTTGTTCTTGAAGGCGGTGCCGCAGAACATCGGGTGGAACTTGACGTCGATCGTGCCGCGACGGACGAGCGCGCGGATCTGGTCGTTGTCGGGCATGGTGCCTTCGAGGTAGGCTTCCATCGCGGCTTCGTCGATCTCGACAACGGTCTCGATCAGCTTTTCGCGATATTCGGCAGCCTTTTCCTTCAGGTCGTCAGGGATTTCGACAACGTCCCACTGAGCGCCGAGCGATTCGTCGCGCCAGATGAGAGCGTTCATCTCGATCAGGTCGACAACGCCCTTGAAGTCGGACTCTGCGCCGATCGGGAGCTGCATGACGACTGCGGTGGCGCCGAGACGGGTCTTGATCATTTCTACCGAGCGGTAGAAGTCAGCACCGGTCTTGTCCATCTTGTTGCAGAAGATCATACGCGGAACGTTGTACTTCTCAGCCTGACGCCAGACGGTTTCCGTCTGCGGCTCTACGCCTGCGTTGGCATCGAGAAGAGCAACAGCACCGTCGAGAACGCGCAGCGAACGCTCGACTTCGATGGTGAAGTCGACGTGGCCGGGGGTGTCGATGATGTTGAAGCGACGCATCTTGCCGTCGCGACCCTTCCAGAAGGTCGTGGTCGCAGCGGACGTGATCGTGATGCCACGCTCCTGCTCCTGCTCCATCCAGTCCATCGTGGCGGCGCCATCGTGCACTTCGCCGATCTTGTGCGACTTGCCGGTGTAGTAAAGGATACGCTCGGTCGTCGTCGTCTTGCCGGCGTCGATGTGCGCCATGATACCGAAATTACGGTAGTCTTCGATTTTATATTCGCGAGCCATAATGGACTGCCTTTCGGGAACCGTTCGGGATTACCAGCGATAATGCGAGAACGCACGGTTGGCATCAGCCATCTTGTGCGTGTCTTCGCGCTTCTTGACGGCGCTACCACGGTTGTTGGATGCATCGAGAAGCTCGCCGGAAAGGCGATCGACCATCGTCGTCTCATTGCGCTTGCGAGCGGCAGTGATCAGCCAGCGAATTGCGAGGGCCTGGCGACGCTCAGGGCGAACATCGACCGGAACCTGGTACGTAGCACCACCAACGCGGCGCGAACGGACTTCTACGTGCGGAGCAATGTTGTCGAGGGCGGCGTGGAAAACAACCAGCGGCTCCTGCTTCGACTTGTTCTGCACGGAGTCAAATGCGCCGTAAACAATGCTTTCAGCGACGGACTTCTTGCCGTCAAGCATGATCGCATTCATGAACTTGGTGACGATGAGATCGCCGAACTTGGGGTCCGGGTTGATCTCGCGCTTTTCTGCTCTGTGACGTCTGGACATACTTCTCGTCTCTTAACCGTTAAGGCGCTTTATCACGCGGAGGACCTCACGCAGCGCCGAATTTACAAAAAGTCCGAATTACTTCGGACGCTTCGCACCGTACTTGGAGCGGCGCTGCTTGCGGTTCTTGACACCCTGGGTATCGAGAACGCCGCGGATGATGTGGTAACGAACACCTGGCAAGTCCTTCACGCGGCCGCCACGGATCATGACGACAGAGTGTTCCTGCAGGTTGTGACCTTCGCCAGGAATGTAGCCGATGACTTCAAAGCCATTGGTCAGACGGATCTTGGCAACCTTACGGAGAGCCGAGTTCGGCTTCTTCGGGGTCGTGGTGTAGACGCGGGTGCAAACACCACGCTTCTGCGGGTTTTCCTGCAGAGCAGGAACCTTGTTACGCTTTACGTTTGGCTGGCGCGGCTTGCGGATCAGCTGGTTTACGGTAGGCATTCAACCATCCCTTACGTTTAAATCTCAAACCCTTGCGGGCGTAACTCACGCCGTCTCCGGCAAGATCACACGCCTGTCTCAATGCGCAAAACGTGGCCCGATCTGTTTTCGCAGATGGACCACAAAGAGCAGAGGACGCAAAAGAAATGCGTCATGCGTGCAGGCAACATATCTTCAACGTGCGTTTCGAACCTTGTTTGAGGTGATATCGAGGGCGTGTCGCCCCAGATGGCCATGCCTCACATGGGTTCCAATGGCGCGGGTACTACTGGTTTCCCGTCGTCTCGTCAAGGCTGTTAACAAATAATCTTCCCGAGAAGGCCTTGAAACGCGGCCTTTTGGCCGTCGTCCTGACCTTTTAGACAAAATCGCGTGCGGTGGCCAAGATAAACTTGGGCATTGCAGCGAAAGCGGCTAAGGAATCAGAGATTGCAGAGGCCAAGTGCCTGAAATGAGATTCAAATCTCGAATCGAAGGACGAAGAATGATTACCAGCCCGGACAACGACAACAACAACGAAGGCCCGATGGTCTTCATCATCATCGGCAAGGGTTATGAGACCGATGGCAGCGAAGGTGTCGATCTGCACATCATGCTGAAGGCGGCCGACGACGACAGCGCGGTTCGCGAGGCGTTGAACGCGTTGTCCGAGGAAGGTTTCATCGAGGCCGACCTCGACCAGATCGGCATGCTGACCGACATTCCGGAAGAAGAGCCGCACGCATCCGCCTACAAGGGTGCGGTCGAAGGCGAAGTCGCGATCATTCGCTTCAGCTGAGCCGAGATAATGGAGCCGGATGCGCTGAAGGTGCTCATCTATGCCACTTGGCGCGACCGGCTTCTCGTTTTCGACGAGCCGGACTTTCCCGACGTGCTCTGGCAGGTGCCGGGCGGAACCGTCGAAGCCGGCGAGGATATCGCCGAGGCGGCGCTGCGGGAGTTCTCCGAAGAAACCGGCCTGGAGCCATCAGCTCCCCTCACCCCGCTTGCCGTCCACGACTACCGGTTTTCGCTGAAGATCGGCGGTATCGCCTGGCACCGCCGACACTATTTTCATGTCGAGCTCGAAGATCACCACCCGGAGACATGGCTACACCATGAGCTCACGCCATTCGGCGGCGGCGCCCCGATCCAGTTTCGCTTCTTCTGGATCGACTTCACGCAGGCAAAAGCCCGGCTGGGCTATGGCATGGAACACTGCCTGCCGATGATCGGCTGATCGCCGCGCCCTCCCCGCTCTCCACTTCCATATCCTGAAACGAAAAAACCGCCCGGATCGCTCCGGGCGGTTTTCAATTCTTGCTATCTGGTCCTGGGACCGGGCGCCGATTACTCGGCGGCCGGTGCGCTTTCGCCAGCCAGATCCTGAAGCATCGGGGTCGCGACATCGGCGCCCGTGCCCTTGCGGCGTTCTTCGAGGATCAGCTCGTCGCGCGAAGTCGCGATACGGCGGATCTGGGTCATCGTGCCACCGGTACCAGCCGGGATGAGGCGGCCGACGATGACGTTTTCCTTCAAACCCTGCAGGCCGTCGGTCTTGCCGGCGATCGCAGCTTCCGTCAGCACCTTCGTCGTTTCCTGGAAGGACGCGGCGGAGATGAAGGACGGCGTCTGCAGCGATGCCTTGGTGATACCGAGCAGAACCGGCTCGCCATAGGCAGGCTTCTTGCCCTGTTCGATCAGGCCGTCGTTGACGTCTTCGAGCTCGATACGGTCGACGTTGTCGCCGACGATATAGGTCGAGTCGCCTGCATCGGTGATTTCCACCTTCTGCAGCATCTGACGGACAATCACTTCGATGTGCTTGTCGTTGATGACAACGCCCTGCAGACGATAGACTTCCTGGATTTCGTTGACCAGGTACGAAGCCAGAGCTTCGACGCCCTTGATCGCCAGGATGTCGTGCGGCGCGGGGTTACCGTCGAGGATGTAGTCACCCTTTTCGATATAGTCACCTTCCATCAGATGGAACGGCTTGCCCTTCGGGATCAGGTACTCGACCGGCTCGACACCGTCTTCCGCCGGCTCGATGATGACACGACGCTTGTTCTTGTAGTCGCGGCCGAGGCGGATCGTACCATCGATCTCAGCGATGATGGCGTGGTCCTTCGGACGACGAGCTTCGAACAGTTCGGCAACACGCGGCAGACCACCGGTGATGTCCTTGGTCTTGGCGCTTTCCAGCGGCGAACGTGCAAGCACGTCACCCTGGGAAACCTTCTGACCAGGCTCGACCGACAGGATCGCATCAACCGACAGCTGGAAGCGGGCATCAGCACCGCGCGGCAGCTTCATGACGTTGCCGCTCGCGTCCATGATGACGATCGACGGCTTGAGGTCCGAACCGCGCGGGGTCGAACGCCAGTCGATAACCTGACGCTTGGTGATACCCGTGGATTCGTCGGTCGCTTCGAGAACCGAGAGACCATCGACGACGTCTTCGAACTGAACGGTACCCGAGACTTCCGTCATCATCGGACGGGTGTACGGATCCCACTCGGCCAGACGCTGGCCGCGCTTGACCTTGTCGCCGTCATCGACGTGCAGCTTCGAACCGTAGGCGACGCGCTGCGAAGAGCGCTCGACGCCACGCTCGTCGAGAATGGTGACCGCCATGTTGCGGCCCATAGCTACGAGGACGTTCTCCGAGTTGCGCAGAACGTTGCGGTTCTTGATCTGGATCGTACCTTCGTACGACGCTTCCAGGAACGACTGGTCGACCACGTTTGCCGTGCCACCAAGGTGGAACGTACGCATGGTGAGCTGCGTGCCCGGCTCGCCGATCGACTGAGCAGCGATGACGCCGACCGCTTCACCCATGTTAACAGGGGTACCGCGGGCAAGGTCACGACCGTAGCAGACCGAGCAGACGCCCGTCTGAACTTCGCAGGTCAGTGCGGAGCGGATACGGATCGACTGGATACCAGCCTTTTCGATCTCGATGACATCGGGCTCGAGGATCATCTTGCCGGCGTCGACGAGACGCTCGCCGGTGACCGGATGATCGATATCATCTAGAGCCGTACGGCCGAGGATACGAACGCCGAGCGAAGCAACGACCTGACCGGCATCGACGATGGCGGTCATGGTGAGGCCCTTGTCGGTGCCGCAATCCACGAGGTTGACGATGCAATCCTGCGCGACGTCGACGAGACGACGGGTCAGGTAACCCGAGTTAGCCGTCTTCAGAGCGGTGTCCGCGAGACCCTTACGGGCACCGTGGGTCGAGTTGAAGTACTCGTTAACGGTCAGACCTTCCTTGAAGTTCGACGTGATCGGCGTCTCGATGATTTCACCCGACGGCTTGGCCATCAGGCCGCGCATGCCGCCCAGCTGGCGCATCTGGTTCGGAGAACCACGGGCACCCGAGTGCGACATCATGTAGATGGCGTTCATCTGCTTCTGGCGACCCGTTTCCGGATCGAACTCGACGGCCTTAATGCGGGCCATCATGTCCTCGGCGACCTTTTCGGTTGCCTTGCCCCAAGCGTCAACGACCTTGTTGTACTTCTCGCCCTGAGTGATCAGACCGTCGTTGTACTGCTGCTCGTATTCCTTGACCAGGTTTTCGGTGTCGCCGACGATCTTCGCCTTCGAGTCCGGGATAACCATGTCGTCCTTGCCGAACGAAATGCCGGCGCGGCAGGCGTGGGTGAAGCCGAGCTGCATGATGCGGTCGCAGAAAATGACCGTGTCCTTCTGGCCGCAATGACGGTAGACCGTGTCGATCATCTTGGAGATGTTCTTCTTGGTCATTTCCTGGTTGCAGATGTCGAAGGTCACCTTGCCGTTCTTCGGCAGGAGTTCGCCGATGAGCAGACGGCCAGGGGTCGTTTCATAGATCTTCGAGTAGGGCTTGCCATCCTCGTCGATCGACTTGAAGCGGCCGCGGATCTTGGAGTGCAGCGTCACGACCTTGTTTTCAAGCGCGTGATGCAGTTCGCCGAGATCGGAGAAAGCCATGCCTTCGCCCGGTTCGTTCTGGTTCATGATCGCCAGGTAGTACAGGCCGAGAACCATGTCCTGCGACGGAACGATGATCGGTGCACCGTTTGCAGGGTGCAGGATGTTGTTCGTCGACATCATCAGGACGCGGGCTTCGAGCTGGGCTTCGAGCGACAGCGGCACGTGAACGGCCATCTGGTCACCGTCGAAGTCGGCGTTGAAGGCCGTGCAGACGAGCGGGTGCAGCTGGATGGCCTTGCCTTCGACCAGGATCGGTTCGAAGGCCTGGATGCCCAGGCGGTGCAGCGTCGGTGCGCGGTTCAGGAGAACCGGATGCTCGCGGATGACCTCGTCGAGGATATCCCAGACTTCCGGCTTTTCCTTTTCAACGAGCTTCTTGGCCTGCTTGACGGTCGAGGAGTAACCCTTGGCGTCGAGGCGGGCGTAGATGAACGGCTTGAACAGTTCAAGCGCCATCTTCTTCGGCAGGCCGCACTGGTGCAGCTTCAGTTCCGGACCGGTCACGATGACCGAACGGCCGGAATAGTCGACGCGCTTGCCGAGCAGGTTCTGACGGAAGCGGCCCTGCTTGCCCTTGAGCATGTCGGACAGCGACTTCAGCGGGCGCTTGTTGGCGCCGGTGATGACGCGGCCGCGGCGGCCGTTATCGAACAGCGCGTCCACAGATTCCTGCAGCATGCGCTTTTCGTTGCGGATGATGATACCAGGAGCGCGCAGTTCGATCAGGCGCTTCAGACGGTTGTTACGGTTGATGACGCGGCGGTACAGGTCGTTCAAGTCGGACGTCGCGAAACGACCGCCATCGAGCGGAACCAGCGGGCGCAGGTCCGGCGGGATGACCGGGACGACCTTCATGATCATCCATTCCGGACGGTTGCCCGACTCCATGAAGTTCTCAACGATCTTCAGGCGCTTCATAAGCTTCTTCTGCTTGAGATCCGACGTGGTGTCGGCCAGATCCGAGCGCAGGTCGCCCGCGATCTTCTCAAGGTTCATCGATGCCAGCATTTCGAAGATGGCTTCAGCGCCGATCATGGCGGTGAACTGATCTTCGCCGTACTCATCGACAGCAAGCATGTATTCTTCTTCCGTCAGGAGCTGGTGCTCCTTGAGCGCGGTGAGGCCCGGCTCAGTGACGATGTAGTGTTCGAAGTAGAGAACGCGCTCTACATCCTTCAGCGTCATGTCGAGCAACGTCGAAATGCGCGAAGGAAGCGACTTCAGGAACCAGATGTGGGCAACGGGAGCGGCGAGCTCGATGTGGCCCATACGCTCACGGCGAACGCGCGACAGCGTAACTTCGACGCCGCACTTTTCGCAGATGATGCCCTTGTACTTCATGCGCTTGTACTTGCCGCACAAGCATTCGTAGTCCTTGATCGGTCCGAAGATGCGGGCGCAGAACAGACCATCGCGTTCAGGCTTGAACGTACGATAGTTGATCGTTTCCGGCTTCTTGATCTCACCATAAGACCAGGAGAGAATCTTCTCCGGAGACGCAATCGAGATCCGGATGGAATCGAAATTCTGCGCAGGCACCTGCGGATTGAAAAGATTCATGACCTCTTGGTTCATGCCTGTCTCCTTCATGGGCTGAAAGCCCTCAAACTGCGATGATCAGCGGCAAATCCCGGGCGCCGCGCCATCGCGAAAAAACGACAATAACCGCAGAATGCGGCGAAATCGTCCCTTCCCGGCCAACACGTTACGGGGCCAGAGCTGGGACGGTGCGCGCTACATGGCAGCGCGCACCCTATCAGGTGGTTACTCGGCGGCGTCCGGCAACTGGCCGGTCTGCTGCTCGTCAACCTTCGAGTTCTCGAGCTCGACGGAAAGACCCAGAGAGCGCATTTCCTTGACAAGAACGTTGAAGCTTTCGGGAATACCCGCTTCGAACGTGTCGTCGCCACGGACGATGGCTTCGTAGACCTTGGTACGGCCGGCGACGTCGTCGGACTTGACCGTGAGCATTTCCTGCAGCGTGTAAGCCGCACCGTATGCTTCCAGAGCCCAGACTTCCATTTCCCCGAAGCGCTGACCGCCGAACTGCGCCTTGCCGCCCAGCGGCTGCTGGGTAACGAGCGAGTAAGGACCGATCGAACGAGCGTGGATCTTGTCGTCAACCAGGTGGTTGAGCTTGATCATGTACATGTAGCCAACGGTGACCTTGCGGTCGAAGGGCTCGCCCGTGCGGCCGTCGTACAGAACCGACTGACCACTTTCGTGCAGACCTGCCTTCTTCAGCATCGAGGCAACGTCAGGCTCATGCGCACCGTCGAAGACCGGCGTTGCGATGGAGACACCACGGCGGGACTGCTCGGCCAGCTTGACCAGCGCGTCGTCGTCGAAGTGGGCGACTTCATCCTTGGCCTGCGAAGCGTAGACATCCGTCAGCTCCGTCTTCAGGTCGGTGATGTCCATCGTCTTGCGGTATTCGTCGAGCAGCTCGCCGATCTTCTTACCCATGCCAGCGCAAGCCCAGGCAAGGTGGGTTTCGAGGATCTGGCCGACGTTCATGCGCGAAGGCACGCCCAGCGGGTTCAAGCAGATGTCGACATGCGTGCCGTCTTCGAGGAACGGCATGTCTTCGACAGGCACGATACGCGAGACAACGCCCTTGTTACCGTGACGGCCGGCCATCTTGTCGCCCGGCTGGATCTTGCGCTTCACAGCAACGAAGACCTTGACCATCTTCATGACGCCAGGAGGCATTTCGTCGCCGCGCTGGACCTTCTCGACCTTGTCCATGAAGCGCTGTTCAAGGCGCGACTTGGATTCGTCGTACTGGCCACGCAGAGCTTCGAGCTCGGACTGAACCTTCTCGTCTTCGACGGCGAACATCCACCACTGCGAGCGGGGATATTCGGAGACGACGGCGTTGGCCAGCTCGGTGCCCTTCTTGAAGCCCTTCGGGCCGGCGATGGCAACCTGGCCACGCAGCATGTCGATCAGACGGCCGTAGACGTTACGGTCAAGGATCGCCTGCTCGTCGTCGCGGTCCTTTGCAAGACGCTCGATCTCTTCGCGCTCGATAGCCATCGCGCGCTCGTCCTTTTCAACGCCGTGGCGGTTGAAAACGCGAACTTCGACGATGGTGCCGTAGGTGCCCGGAGGCATGCGCATCGAGGTGTCGCGAACGTCGGACGCCTTTTCACCGAAGATGGCGCGCAGAAGCTTTTCTTCCGGCGTCATCGGGCTTTCGCCCTTCGGCGTGATCTTGCCGACGAGGATGTCGCCCGGCTGAACTTCAGCACCGATGTAGACGATACCGGCTTCGTCGAGGTTCTTCAGCGCTTCTTCCGAAACGTTCGGAATGTCGCGCGTGATTTCTTCCGGACCAAGCTTGGTGTCGCGGGCCATCACTTCGAATTCTTCGATGTGGATGGAGGTGAACACGTCGTCAGCGACGATGCGTTCCGACATCAGGATCGAGTCTTCGTAGTTGTAACCGTTCCACGGCATGAACGCGACGAGCGCGTTGCGGCCGAGTGCCAGGTCGCCCAGGTCCGTCGACGGGCCGTCAGCGAGAATGTCGCCGCGGTTGATGACGTCACCGACGGTGACCAGCGGACGCTGGTTGACGCAGGTGTTCTGGTTCGAACGCTGGAACTTCTGCAGACGGTAGATATCAACACCGGACTTGCCGGCATCGAGGTCTTCCGTCGCGCGGATAACGATACGCGTCGCGTCGACCTGGTCGACCACACCGCCACGGCGAGCGCCGATGGCAGCGCCGGAGTCGCGGGCAACGATCGGCTCCATGCCGGTGCCGACGAACGGAGCTTCAGCGCGCAGCAGAGGCACGGCCTGACGCTGCATGTTCGAGCCCATGAGAGCGCGGTTGGCGTCGTCGTTTTCCAGGAACGGGATGAGAGCGGCTGCGACCGAAACGACCTGCTTCGGCGAAACGTCCATCAGGTTCATGCTGTCGCGCGGCGCGAGCATAACTTCGCCGGCGTGACGGCAAACGACGAATTCGTCGACGAACGAGCCGTCGGAACCGAGTTCAGCGTTAGCCTGAGCGACGTAATACTTCGCCTCTTCCATTGCGGAGAGGTAAAGCACGTCGTTCGTGACCTTGCCGTCAACGATGCGGCGGTACGGCGATTCAATGAAGCCGTACTTGTTGACGCGTGCGAAGGTGGCCAGCGAGTTGATCAGACCGATGTTCGGGCCTTCCGGCGTTTCGATCGGGCAAATGCGGCCGTAGTGGGTCGGGTGAACGTCGCGGACTTCGAAGCCTGCGCGCTCGCGGGTCAGACCACCCGGGCCAAGAGCCGAGAGACGGCGCTTGTGGGTGATTTCCGAAAGCGGGTTCACCTGGTCCATGAACTGCGACAGCTGCGAGGAGCCGAAGAATTCGCGGACGGCAGCTGCTGCCGGCTTGGCGTTGATCAGGTCCTGCGGCATGACCGTGTCGATTTCGATCGAGGACATACGTTCCTTGATCGCGCGCTCCATGCGGAGCAGGCCGAGACGGTACTGGTTTTCCATCAGTTCGCCGACGGAGCGAACGCGACGGTTGCCGAGGTTGTCGATGTCGTCGATCTCGCCCTTGCCGTCGCGCAGTTCGACGAGCATCTTGACCACGGCCAGGATGTCGTCCTTGCGCAGGACACGGACGGTGTCTTCGACTTCGAGGTCGAGACGCATGTTCATCTTGACGCGACCAACGGCCGACAGGTCGTAGCGCTCGGCGTCGAAGAACAGCGAGTTGAACATCGCTTCGGCCGATTCCATGGTCGGCGGTTCACCCGGACGCATGACGCGGTAGATGTCGAACAGAGCGTCCTGACGGTTCTCGTTCTTGTCGGCGTTCAGCGTGTTGCGGATGTAGGCGCCGACATTGATGTGGTCGATACCAAGAACCGGGATTTCTTCGAAGCCGTGCGACAGGATGACCGCGAGCGACTTCTCGTCGATTTCGTCGCCTGCCTCGAGGTAGATTTCACCCGTCGAGTAGTTGACGATGTCTTCGGCGAGGAAGTTGCCGTACAGGTCTTCGTCGGTCGCCTGCAGAGCCTTGAGGCCCTTTTCGGACAGCTGACGGAGCAGACGCGGGGTCAGCTTCTTGCCGCCTTCGACGACGACTTCGCCGGTGTCGGCGTCGATCATGTCGCTGATCGTCTTCGCACCCTTGAGGGTCTCAGGCGTAAACGGAATGCGCCAGCCCTTGCCGTCACGAACATAGTCGGACTTGGTGTAGAAGGTCGACAGGATCTCTTCGCCGTCCATGCCGAGCGCCATCAGCAGCGACGTCACCGGCAGCTTGCGGCGACGGTCGATACGGGCGTAGACGATGTCCTTGGCGTCGAATTCGATATCGAGCCAGGAACCGCGATACGGGATGACGCGAGCGGCGAACAGCAGCTTGCCGGACGAGTGGCTCTTGCCCTTGTCGTGGTCGAAGAACACGCCTGGCGAACGGTGCATCTGAGACACGATGACGCGCTCGGTGCCGTTGACGATGAACGTACCGTTGTTGGTCATGAGCGGCATGTCGCCCATGTAAACCGACTGTTCCTTGATGTCCTTGATCGACTTCGCGCCCGTATCTTCATCGATATCGAACACGATCAGACGGAGAGTAACCTTCAGCGGCGCGGCGTAGGTCAGGTCGCGCTGGCGGCATTCATCGACGTCGAACTTCGGCGGTTCGAACTCGTAGGACACGAATTCCAGCATGGAAGCGCCGGAGAAATCCGTGATCGGGAATACGGACTTGAAAACCGACTGAAGGCCCTCGTCAGGGCGACCGCCCTTGGGCTCTTCAACCATCAAAAATTGGTCATAGGACGCCTTCTGAACCTCGATGAGGTTCGGCATTTCCGTGACTTCTGGGATCTTACCGAAAAACTTGCGTACGCGCCTACGACCATTGAACGAAAGGGTCTGAGCCATCGTCGCTCCTTCAAAATTGCATCCGGGCCTGCAACGGACGGGAACCGATGGCCAGTCGACCCCGTCAAGCAATGTGCGCTTCAAACTCGTCTCACTTCCCGAAATCACGAGGCCGGATTGCCTGCGCGTCTCGGTTCGAGACCATCCTCTTGAAGAACCCATTACCCAAAAGCCGTTTTCACGCGGCTTTTGGGTAATTCGTTCCGGGAAACGGCAAATGGGAGGCCGGAAATCCAGCCTCCCAGATGCAGTTCAAGATTACTTAACGTCGACCTTAGCGCCGGCGTCTTCAAGCTTCTTCTTGATGTCGGCAGCTTCAGCCTT
This sequence comes from Hyphomicrobiales bacterium, assembly GCA_900467745.1. Classification (GTDB taxonomy): domain Bacteria; phylum Pseudomonadota; class Alphaproteobacteria; order Rhizobiales; family Rhizobiaceae; genus Rhizobium. Next base: position 8,645 of record UBQW01000057.1, on the reverse strand, counting down.
GGAAACAGCTTCCTTGACAGCCTTCGGAGCGGCTTCAACGAGGTCCTTAGCTTCCTTCAGGCCGAGGCCCGTGATAGCGCGAACTTCCTTGATGACGTTGATCTTGTTAGCGCCGGCGTCAGCCAGGATAACGTCGAACTCGGTCTTTTCTTCTTCAGCAGCAGCCGGAGCAGCGCCACCGCCAGCAGCAGCAACTGCTACCGGAGCAGCAGCGGAAACGCCCCACTTTTCTTCGAGAAGCTTGGACAGTTCTGCAGCTTCCAGAACGGTCAGCGAGGAGAGGTCGTCTACGATCTTTGCGAGATCAGCCATTGTATCAATTCCTTATGTTCGGTTCGAACCGGTTGTTTATAAACAGCAAAAAACCGCCTTATGCGGCTTCGTCCTTCTTGGCGTAAGCCGAGAACACGCGAGCAAGCTGGCTTGCCGGTGCCTGAACAACGCCTGCGATGCGGGTAGCCGGAGTCTGGATCATGCCCAGCAGCTTCGCGCGCAGTTCGTCCAACGAAGGCAGGGTCGCGAGCGACTTGACTGCTTCTGCGTTGAGCGTCGTTGTCCCCATGGCGCCGCCCAAAACAACGATCTTATCGTTGGTCTTGGCGAAATCCACGACGACTTTCGGAGCGGTGATCGGGTCATTGCTGTATGCAATGAGCGTCTGACCGTTGAAGAGACCAGAGATCCCTTCCGCTTCCGTACCCTGAAGGGCGATTTTGGCCAGGCGGTTCTTCGCGACTTTGACGGTACCGCCAGCTGCGCGCATCTTGGAACGGAAGTCGTTCATCTGCGCGACTGTAGCACCAGCATAGTGGGCCACGACAACCGAGCCCGAAGCCTTGAAGACTTCGTTCAGTTCCGTGACGAATTCGCGTTTTTCCGCTCTTTCCACTGCCTATCTCCAGTAGATGAGACCGTGACCGGCCCCATCGGGTTGCCTTTGCCTCCTGAGATCACGAATGATCCCAAGCGACGCTTGAGGATCCTGTCCCCTCGCGCTCCGCGCCAGAAAGGCTAAGAGGCACAAGGCATCCAAGGTTCGAACCAAATCGATGAAGCAGAGCTTCAAAAATTCGGGCCTTACCCGTCTCATGCAGGCCAAGTGATTAAGGGAAAACCACCTGCAATCTCGGACAGGATTCCGGATTTCTCCGGAATATCCCGGCCCCTTGCGAGGCCGGAATCTGATGAGCCGGACCGAAGGCCGGCGAAACTTTATTAAGCGGCCGTGACCGAAGCGACTTCGATCTTGACGCCCGGGCCCATGGTCGAAGAGATCGCTACGCGCTTGACGTAGTTACCCTTGGCACCAGCCGGCTTTGCCTTGATGACGGCGTCAGCGAAAGCCTTGATGTTTTCTTCAAGAGCCTTGGCGTCGAACGAAGCCTTGCCGATGCCGGCGTGGACGATACCAGCCTTTTCGACGCGGAACTCGACAGCGCCGCCCTTGGAAGCCTTGACGGCGCCAGCGACGTCCATGGTGACGGTGCCAACCTTCGGGTTCGGCATCATGCCACGCGGGCCGAGAACCTTACCGAGGCGACCGACGAGCGGCATCATGTCCGGGGTCGCGATGCAGCGATCGAAGTCGATCTTGCCGCCCTGAACGATCTCGACGAGATCTTCAGCGCCGACAACGTCAGCACCAGCAGCCTTGGCTTCGTCAGCCTTGGCGCCACGTGCGAAGACGGCGACGCGAACGTCACGGCCCGTGCCGTTCGGCAGGTTGACAACACCGCGGACCATCTGGTCAGCGTGGCGCGGGTCAACACCCAGATTCATCGATACTTCGACGGTTTCGTCGAACTTGGCGACAGCCCGTTCCTTGACCATGCTGATAGCGAGGTCGAGAGCGTAGAGCTTCGTGGGATCAACACCTTCGTTGATCTTCTTGGTGCGCTTGCCTGCCATGGTCTTATCCTACCACTTCCAGGCCCATGGCGCGGGCAGAGCCCTCAATCATCGCCATTGCACCTTCGATATCAGCTGCGTTCAGGTCCTTCATCTTGGCTTCAGCGATCGTCTTGATCTGAGCCTTGGTGAGCTTGCCTGCGGTGGCGCCCTTACCAGGCGTCTTGGAACCGGACGTGATCTTCGCTTCCTTCTTCAGCCAGTAGCTGACCGGAGGCTGCTTCATGACGAAGGTGAAGGACTTGTCCTGGTAGTAGGTGATGACGACCGGGATCGGCATACCCTTTTCCATTTCCTGCGTAGCGGCGTTGAACGCCTTGCAGAATTCCATGATGTTAATGCCACGCTGACCAAGCGCCGGGCCGATTGGCGGGGACGGGTTAGCCGATCCTGCCTTGACCTGAAGCTTGAGCTGGCCTGCAACTTTCTTAGCCATAACTCTCTGCCTTTCACTGACGGCCGGTTGCCCGACCAATAATGCCGGATCGCTCCGGCGGCTGCGGTTGCGTGGTTCGGATTTTAGGACCCGGCTAAGGCGCCCTCACCTTCCACGCGCTTTGCGGCTTTCGCCGCGGGGACATAAGCCGTTGCCGACTTACATCCGAGCTCAGACCTTCTCGACCTGAGCGTATTCCAACTCGACCGGCGTTGCGCGGCCGAAGATCGACACTTCCACCTTCAGGCGCGAACGCTCTTCGTCCACATCCTGAACCGTGCCGTTGAACGATGCGAACGGACCGTCGGAAACGCGGACCTGCTCGCCGATCTCGAAGCTGACCGAAGACTTCGGACGCTCGACACCTTCCTGAACCTGACCGAGAATGCGATCAGCTTCGGAGTCAGGGATCGGCACGGGCCGATTGTCGGAACCCAGGAAGCCGGTCACCTTCGGCGTGTTCTTGATCAGGTGGTAGGCTTCGTCCGTCAAGTTGGCGCGAACCATCACATAACCGGGGAAGAACTTGCGCTCGCTATCGACCTTGCGGCCGCGACGCACTTCAACCACCTTTTCAGTCGGGACGAGAATCTTCTCGAAGAGATGCTCAAGACCTTTCTGACGAGCCTTGTTCTCGATGTCTTCCGCGACCTTCTTTTCAAAATTCGAATACGCGTGGACGATATACCAACGTGCCGCCATCTTATATCTCCGCCCGATCAGTTGCCGATATTGAGCACGAAGCCCAGCAACCAGCCGATCAACTGGTCCGCGGCAAAAAAGAACAGCGCGGCAAAGACAACCATCACAAGTACCATGATCGTCGAGATCATCGTTTCACGGCGCGACGGCCAAGTAACTTTCAACGTTTCCGTGCGAACCTGCTGCAGAAACGTAAGCGGATTTGATTTGGATGCCATCGACTGCCCACGCAATTACGGCGCGTAAAGCTGATCATATCAGCCCCACGCACCGCGTGTCTGTTGAACCCCTACATAAACACCGATTCCCCATTAGACAAGAGGGGAACCAAAGTTTAACGAAATTAACGGATGCGCGGCATCGCGCCAAAAGGCTGCGTCAGCGCTCCGCCAGATATGGAGGCTCCCCCATATCTTGGCCCCTGTTACCATAGCCCTCCCCTTCTTTGCAATGCGCAGGGCTTACTTTTATGGAAGACGCCGCGCGCCAGGGTCGCGTTCGAAGAGCCGCAGCTCGACCAGACCGTATCTGGCTTCAGCCGTTTGCCGGTTTACATCGGATATCGCCCGGAGCAACAGATTGTCCGGATCATAGAGGTCGCCTCGCCGTGTCAGCAGCCAGATTCGCGGATGACCCGCAAGGCGTTCGGCAAGGCCCACGACGTCGGCCGGCACGATCCGAGGGGCGCCGAGATTGGCGACATACATGTGGCCGTCGTCCTTATCCCGGTACGGAAATGGGCCCGGCAGGTACATTACCTCCGGCGAGCCGGCGGTAGAGCCATAGTATTTCATTGCGACATCAAGCTCATTCGGGATCGCAACGACGATATCGTCCGGCTTGACGTTCGCGGTCAAGTCAGCGGCCAAGGCGCGAAAGTCCTCGATCGGGGGCCGCAGATATCCTTGTGTCACCGACTGGAGACTTAGCGCGATGACGACCCCGCAGACAGTCAGACGCGCCGGAGCAGCTCGAAAAATGCCAGCCACTCCGCATGCCGCAAGCACCATCAACGGCGGCGCCATCCAGCCGAAGAGGCGATCGATGTAGACCGGCTTGACCGCGAAGCTCAACGTCAACACGATGCACAAAGGCAGTAGCAGCGTCACACACAGTCCGGCTGCCAATGCCCTTTCATGGCGCCACAGCACCCACATACCGGGGATCGCCAACAGGATGATCAGCACGGCCGGCGGGAGGCTGCCGCCAGCGAGTATCCAGGCGCTGATCAGATCATAAGGTGTCGGCTTGAGCCAGAATTGCATATTGCTGAAGCTGCGGCTCTGGCTGATGAACCACGGCAGGAATGGCGACCATATCACCAATGCGCCGAGCCCGGCGCAGCATGCAATCACGAGCATGCGTGGCTTGCAGGACGAATTCGACAGGAGGATCGCGAGCGCCAGACCGCACCAAAGTCCGAAGGCAATGAAGAGCGCCGTGTTGTGGCACCAAAGAAGAAGCCCGCCGGCGAGAGAGAGCATGATGGCCCAGCGCACCGCCGCCTTCGAATTGCCACTGGCCTGCAGACCAAGAGCTCGGACAAAACCCGCAGCTGAAATGAGCGCCAACGTCGCGGCAAACGTCTCGAGCGCGTAAGGCCGCGCCTCCTGCGCATATTTGATATTCTCGGCATTGACAGCCAAAAGTAAGCCGGCAAGCAGCAATATCGTTTCGCCCGCCCTTCCCGCCTTCAGCAACCGCCCCGAAATCGAAAGGAGAAAGACGGTGGCAAGGCTTGCCAGCACTGAGAGGCTTCGCAAGCCGGCCTCGCCTGCGCCGAAAAGCAGCCGCCACCCTTTGAGTAGCGTATAATATAGCGGCGGATGGGTTTCATATCCGGGAACCTCGCTCCAAAGCTCGTGAAGCGACAGCGCAGAGAACCAGGCACTGTAGGTCTCATCGAGCCATAGCGGCCGCGTCACCAGCGTCGGGATTCTGAGAACCGTGGCAACCAGAAAGATCGCCGCAACGGCGACCCAGAACGCGCCGCGCGTGAGTGAAGTGCTCGCCCCCTCAATCCCCGGCCCGGCCGGTGAGGCAACGTCAGTCACACCCTACTCCCGTAGCGGCCCCTCACGACATAGATCGGGCGCCCCTTCACCTCGAAATAGATGCGGCCAACATATTCGCCGAGAATGCCTAGGCCTATCAACTGGACGCCGCCCAACAGCAGGATTGCCGTCGCAAGCGACGCATAACCCGGCACATCGACACCCCAGATCAGCGTGCGCACTGTGAGCATCACGGCACGCACAACCGCGCAGAACGCCACAAATGTGCCGACATAAGTCCAGATACGCATTGGGAGGGTACTAAAGCTTGTCACCCCCTCGACGGCGAAATTCCACAACTTCCAAAACGAGAACTTCGTCTTTCCGGCGGCGCGTGGTTCGCGCTTGTATTCGATTTCAGCCGTTCGGAAGCCAACCCAAGCGAAGAGCCCCTTCATGAACCGATGACGCTCGGGCAATTGTGCCAAGGCATCAGCGACTTCACGACTGATCAGGCGGAAATCGCCGGCATTTTCAGGTATCTCGACATCGGACAGTGCATTGTGAAGGCGGTAGAAGGCGGAGGCCGTCCAGCGTTTCGCCAGCGTGTCAGCAGATCGGTCCATACGTTTGGCGAGCACAACGTCATAGCCTTCGCGCCACTTCTCGATCATTCTCGCGATTAGCTCGGGTGGATCCTGAAGATCGGCGTCGATGGGAACGATAATATCACCCCGCGCCTCGGCGATCGCCGCCGACAACGCAGCCTCCTTGCCGAAATTGCGGCTAAGGTCAATTGCACGGATCCTCGCGTCGGCACGGCAGGCACCAAGCAGGACGGCAAGCGTGTTGTCGCGGCTGCCGTCATTGACACACACGATCTCAAAATCGATATCGGCGATCCGCTCGAGTTCATCGACAATTCGTTCAAAAAAGAGCGGAAGAACTTCCTGTTCGTTGTAGCAAGGCACAACGACCGACAAAAGCGTGGGCGCCTCTTGACTGTCGCCAGCCATCGCTTCGGCGCCCGCTGACACGGCCCGCGGCGATAGACGCGGCCCAAGGCGCGGCTTTACCGCATGCTCATCAAAAGTGACTGACTTCAACTTTCGTCTCCGGCGCGGCTCGGCTCACCGGTTACATGCAAGAAACTGCATATGATTGACAGGCCGGTAAAACCCAGCCGAAGCATAGTCGAAAAATCAATAAGGAAGTTTGAAAATGGCAGGGGCAGAGGGGCTCGAACCCACGGCCTGCGGTTTTGGAGACCGCCGCTCTACCAACTGAGCTATACCCCTTTACGCTTCTCGATCAGCCTGTTGGCGAAAGCCGCGACGCATTGTCGAGAAGCATGGCGCACCCTTTAAGACGCCGAGAGGAGATTGGCAAGTGCGTTTTTCACTTTTTCCCATTCCTCGCGTGCGCACCAAAACGCGTTCACAGCTTCACGTATCGGCGCCAGTCGTGCTCCTCGCGAAAGCCCAGCACTTCCCTGATCTTGCGGTTCGATAGCAGACCCTCGAATTCGCCGATCTCGCGGGTGAACTTGACGTTCGGATAGTAGCGCTCGGCGAGTTCCCGCGTTGGCGTGTTGGCCGAGACGGTATCGTTGGCGGCGTTGAACACCTGGAAACCGAGGCCATCCTTTTCGATGCAGCGATGGCAGATCTGGCCGAGATCGCGCGCGTCGATATAACTCCAGGCGATGCGCTTGCGCATTTCCGGATTGGCGAAATAGGTCGGGAAATTCTCGTATTCGTGCGGCTCGATGACATTGCCGATTCGCAGTGCATAAATGTCTGCCCCGGAGCGCTCGGCAAATGCCCGCGCCGTCTTCTCGTTCAGCACCTTCGACAGGCCATAGGAATCCATCGGGTTGACGTCATAGTCCTCATCGAGCGGGAACTGATGGAAGTCGCGATGGCCTTCGGCAAAGCAGACGCCATAGGTGGTTTCGCTGGAGGCAACGATGATCTTGCGCACACCGAGCTTCACCGCCGCTTCGATGACATTATAGGTGCCTATGGTGTTGATCCGGAAGGTTTCGTTGTCGGGCTTGATCAGAATGCGCGGGATGGCGGCGAAATGGACCACGGCATCATAGGGAAGAACACCCCTGCCCGCTTCCAGATCGGGAAAGTCGCGATGCATGGAGAGCGCATTAAAGACCTGACCGCTATCGGTGATGTCGACGATCAGATTGGTGACACCTGGACGGTCGAGCGGCACGAGATCGATGTTGTGAACCTCGTAGCCGGCATTGACCAGCCACGGCACTGCATGACGCCCCGCCTTGCCGGATCCGCCCGTAAACAGAATGCGCTTCTTCATGAAATGTCCTCCCATTCCTCACTATGGAAGGCATAGATAAAGTGTCGCGTCGGCAACGCAAGGTCACGATGCCTGATGCCGGTTCGGCTAGGCCGCGTCGAGTTCCGGGATGGCCGCCAGTGCTGTCTCGAGAGCCGCGCTCTGAATCTTGATCTCGTAGGCTACCTGCAGGTTCATCCAGAACTCAGGCGTGGTGTTAAAGAATTTGGCAAGGCGTAGCGCCGTGTCAGTCGTGATGCCCACCTTCTGGGCGACGATCCGCTCTATCCGTGTTCTCGGGATGCCCAGCTTCTTGGCCAGTGAATACGGCTTCATTTCAAGCGGCTCAAGATAGAGTTCTCGCAGGATTTCTCCGGGGTGGATGGCTGGCAGTTTGTTTGTGCTCATGATCAGAAACTCCATGCCTGCAATCAATGATAATCGGTGATCTCGACCCATTCGGGGCCGGCATCCGTCTAGACGAAGCAAATCCGCCATTGCTTGTTGATGCGGATCGAATGCTGGCCACTGCGGTCGCCGGACAATCTCTCCAGCCGATTGCCGGGCGGTGAGCGAAGATCGTCTATGCCGGCTGCAGCGTCCAAGACCGTTAAGAGCAGTTGCGCGCGACGCACCAACTCTGAAGGGAATCCCTTTCGCACCGAGCCGTCGGCCACCGACTGCGTGAGCTTATCCTTGAACGACCTGATCAAGCGTGCCTCCGATGCAGGACGTATCATATGATGATACGTTCACGGTGACAAAACCTCGATCGCCCAATAGAAAAAGGCCCCGCTGTTTCCAGCGAGGCCTTCTTTAAATCCAAATAACCCTAAGGATTACTCGATGATCGAGGCAACGATGCCAGCGCCGACGGTACGGCCGCCTTCGCGGATAGCGAAGCGCAGCTTTTCTTCCATCGCGATCGGAACGATCAGCTCAACGGCAACGGTGACGTTGTCGCCAGGCATAACCATTTCCGTGCCTTCCGGCAGCGAAACGATGCCGGTCACGTCGGTCGTGCGGAAGTAGAACTGCGGACGGTAGTTCGTGAAGAACGGCGTATGACGGCCGCCTTCTTCCTTCGTCAGGATGTAGGCTTCTGCCATGAACTTCTTGTGCGGCTTGACCGAACCCGGCTTGCACAGGATCTGACCACGCTCAACGCCGTCACGGTTAACGCCGCGAACCAGAGCACCGATGTTGTCGCCAGCCTGGCCCTGATCGAGCAGCTTGCGGAACATTTCAACGCCGGTAACCGTCGTCTTCGAGGTGGCGCGGATGCCGACGATTTC
>UBQW01000043.1 GCA_900467745.1 Hyphomicrobiales bacterium | reverse complement strand
CAGCTTTGACATTGTTTGTAGCCGGGCGCATTCTATTTTCAGATGCAACGAAGATAATAAAGTCCATGCTGCCCTGTTGTTGTCAGCAACTGACCCTCACCGCTTGTGCCGGCGCCCGCAGCAGCCTTTTAGATGTACATGTACAGTCCCATCTGCATGAGCGTTGAAGGATGAACGCGTGTCGTCATCCATACTTGATTTGTCGAAGCTGAGGGATATTGGCTGGTCGATGTGGGATCCCATCGGGCTCATGCCCGACGGGTGCACATGGCGCGACGGCGACGTAGCTGGCTTCGAGGACGAATATGACAGCTACATCCAGAACGCCGCCGCCCAGCTTCGCCAAGGCGTACCGGCGGCTGAAGTGATCCGCTATCTGGTGAAGGTGGCCTCTCTCAAAGACCCGACACAATGCTCAGGGCACGAGCGGTGGTTCAGGCAATCCTTGCAGAGGTTTGAGACGCGTCGTTCGCCCGAGAACGAAATACGATGCACCGCCCTATTCCCGTCGCCGCATAAGTTGACATCATCAGTGAAGTTTTGCAGTTACATCCGTGCGATCCGGATGTCCGGCGTCGCGTCACATGCAGCCGGAGATGCCAATCATGCCCGCCGAATTTCTCACTCTGTCGCAGATCCATTACGAGGCCAGCAAGAAGCATATCTTGCGCGGTGTCGATCTGACGCTTGAGGCGGGCCGCGTCTATGGGCTTGTCGGGCCAAACGGTTCGGGCAAGAGCTCGCTCCTGAAGACGATCGCCCGCCAGGTCGATCCGACGTCGGGCGCGGTTGCGCTTCAGGGAAAGCCGGCGGCGAGCTGGGGCGGGCGCGCTTTCGCCCGCGAGATCGCCTATATGCCGCAGTTCACCCCCGCTACCGATGGCATGACGGTGCGCGAGCTTGTCGCGCTCGGCCGTTTTCCGTGGCACGGCACGCTTGGACGATTCACGCAGGCCGATCGCGATCTGGTCGAGGATGCGATCCGGCGCACCGATCTCGAGCGCTTCGCCGATAGTCTCGTTGCCAACATGTCGGGCGGCGAGCGCCAGCGCGCCTGGATCGCCATGATGCTGGCGCAGAACGCCAGCTGCCTGCTGCTGGATGAGCCGACCTCCGCGCTCGACCTCGCCCACCAGGCCGGCGTTCTGTCGCTGCTGCGCGAACTGAGCCACGAGCGCGGCCTGACGATCGTCGTCGTCCTCCACGATATCAACCTCGCCGCGCGCTATTGCGACGAGTTGGTGGCGCTGAACGACGGCAGGATTTCGGCGCGCGGCAAGCCAAGCGAGATCGTTCAGTCGGACGTGCTGAAGTCGGTTTTCGGCGTCGAGATGGGCGTCTTCCCGCACCCAGTTAGCAACGAGCCAGTCAGCTATTTGCTGTAGCGTTATGGCGTGATCGCATTGTTGTTCTTTTAACAACATAGCCGGCCAAGCATCGGATTGAATGAGACAATCGAGATCCTCACCTAAGGTGAGGATCTCAACCCCATAGCTTACGCCAGCTTCTTGGTATCCGGCGCGCCATCGTCATCGGGCGCGCTCGTCTGTTGCGCCATATGCAGCCGCCGATAGGGGCCCGCGCGGCGCAGGAGGTCGCGGTGGCTGCCCTCTTCCACCACCCTGCCCTTGTCGATCACGCAGATCCGGTCCGCCTCGGTGATCGTCGCCAGTCGGTGCGCGATGACGAGCGTCGTACGGCCTTGAGACAGCTCGGCCAACGATTGCTGGATCGCCCGCTCGGTCTCCGTGTCCAGCGCCGACGTCGCCTCGTCGAGAATGAGGATCGGCGGGTTCTTCAGGAAAATTCGGGCAATCGCCAGACGCTGCTTCTGGCCGCCGGAAAGCTTGACGCCGCGCTCGCCGATGATGGTGTCCAGTCCGGCCGGCAGTCCGGCGATCACTTCGTCGAGACGGGCCCGGCGGGCCGCGTCGAGGATATCGGCTTCCGTGGCGCCCAGCCTGCCATAGGCGATATTCTCGCGCATAGTTCCGGCAAACAGGAACACGTCCTGCTGCACGATCCCTATGCTCGAGCGCAGCGACGCCAGCGTCATCTGTCTGATGTCTACGCCATCGATGGAAATGGAGCCGCTGGTGACGTCATAAAAGCGCGGCAGCAGCGAACAGACGGTCGTCTTGCCTGCGCCCGATGGCCCGACGAAGGCGATCGTCTCGCCCGCCTTGATCGTCAGGTCGAGCCCGTCGAGAATAGGCTTGCCGGCCTGGTAGGCGAAGCGCACGTCGCTGTAGCGGATGTCACCCGTCAGGCGTGGCATGTTGCGGGCGTCCATGATATCGGCGATATCGGGATCGGTGTCGAGAAACGCCGTATAACGCTGGAAGCCGGCAATCCCCTTCGGATAGGTCTCGATGACCGAATTGATCTTGTCGATCGGCCGGAAGAAGACGCCGACGAGAAGCAGGAAGCCGACAAAGCCGCCGGCCGAGAGTTCGCCTCTGGTGACGTACCAGGCGCCCACAAGCATCACGACCACCTGCACGAAGCGCATCGAGAGATAGGAGAGCGACGTCGAGGCTGCCATCGCCCAATAGGCCTGCAGCTTGGTCGAAAGATAGCCGGCATTGTTGACGGCGAAAAGCTTGCGCTCGTGATCCTCGTTGGCGAAGGCCTGGACGACACGAATGCCGCCGACCGTCTCCTCGATGCGGGCGTTGAAATCCGCCACGCGTCCGTAGAGCGAATGCCAGGTCTTCGTCATCCGGCGGCCATAGCGCGTCGTCACAAGGGCCGTCAGCGGCACGATCAGCGCGGTCACGATCGCCAGCGGCGGATGTTCCCACCACATCAGAATAAAGGCGCCGACCAGCGTCATCACGGCGATGAAAATGTCTTCGGGGCCGTGATGGGCGACCTCGCCGATCTCCTCGAGATCCTTGGTCAGCCGCGCCACGAGATGGCCGGTCTTCTGATTGTCAAAATAGGAGAAGGAGAGCTTCTGCAGATGGTCGAACGCCCTCGCCCGCATCTCCGTCTCTATCTTCAGACCAAGCATGTGACCCCAATATGTGACGATCACCTGCAGCCCGGCGTTGACGACATAGATCGCAAGAAGCCCGACGGCAGCCAGTCCGATCAGGCCCAACTGACCGGTCGGCAGCAGCTTGTCGATGAACATCGTGACGGCAACGGGAAAGGCAAGCTCGAGCAGGCCCGCCGTCACCGCACTGCCGAAATCGAGCACGAACAGCCCCCGGTGCGGCTTATAGTAACCAGCGAACCGTTTCAGCAGCGACGATGTGCTCATCCGCGAGCCTCCCAATTGACATAAAAAGTTTGCGGCGCGCCATTGGGCGCTGAATGCAACTGTGTGGAAGACAGTGCGTCCTGGCAAAGGCCAGCCGCTTCAAGAATTTGCCCGATATCCAAATCCGGCTTCAAAAAGTCAAGTTACTTCTTGGTGAGGCCGCGTCTCGCGGTTGTAGGCAATAGTCGCGACGCGCGGACTTGCAGAATATTTGGGCGCTATCGAGTGCGGCAAAAAATTTGAGCAGTATTGTCTGCTTTTTCGGCATGAAATTTATCGTTCGGTAAAAATTTGACCAAACGATAAATAAAACATTCCCAGCCGTATCGCATCATTCTGATTTTATTGACGTTTATCAATCTGGCACGCCGCCTGCATTGAAAATGCCGAACCACGTTCTTGGCCGCATTGCCTCAAGAGGAGAGCAAATATGGAAATCGGTGTTTTCATCCCGATCGGAAACAATGGTTGGCTGCTGTCTGAAAACGCGCCGCAGTACAAGCCGAGCTTCGAGCTCAACAAGGAGATCACGCTGAAGGCCGAGAAATACGGCTTCGATTTTGCCTTGTCGATGATCAAGCTCCGCGGCTTCGGCGGCAAGACGGAGTTCTGGGACTACAATCTGGAATCCTTCACGCTGATGGCCGGCCTTGCCGCCGTCACGTCGAAGATCAAGCTGTTCGGCACAGCAGCGACCCTGGTCATGCCGCCGGCGATCGTCGCGCGCATGGCAACCACGATCGACAGCATTTCCGGCGGCCGCTTCGGCGTCAATCTCGTCACCGGCTGGCAGCGGCCGGAATACAGCCAGATGGGCCTGTGGCCGGGCGACGACTATTTCGGCGACCGATACGAATATCTCGGCGAGTACACGACCGTCCTCAAGGACCTCCTGACGACGGGCCAGTCCGATCTCAAGGGCAAGTTCTTCCAGATGGACGATTGCCGGATGAAGCCGGTCCCCGAAAGCGTGAAGCTGATCTGCGCCGGATCGTCCGACAAAGGCATGGCGTTCTCCGCCGCCTATGCCGATTACAGCTTCTGCTTCAGCGTTGGCGTCAACACGCCCACGGCCTTCGCCTCCACCAACCAGCGCCTTCTCAACGCAACAGCAAAGACCGGACGCGATGTGCGTTCTTTCGTGCTGACGATGGTGCTCGCCGAAGAAAAGTCGGAAGACGCTTGGGCGAAGTGGGAGCATTACAAGGCAGGCGCAGATGAAGAAGCGATCAAGTGGCTCGGCCTGCAGAGTGCCGCCGATACCAAGTCCGGTTCCGACACCAATGTTCGCCACATGTCGAACCCGGTCTCGGCGGTCAATATCAACATGGGGACGCTGATCGGCTCCTATGCGGAGGTCGCAGCCATGCTCGACGAGATGGCCGCGGTGCCCGGCACAGGCGGCGTCATGCTGACCTTCGATGACTTCGTCGAAGGCGTCGAGAAGTTCGGCAAGTATGTCCAGCCGCTGATGAAGAGCCGCCGCCACGTCACCGAAATGCTGGAGGCCGCCGAATGAGCGTCGCACCTGTTGGATACGAGGCCCCGCGCGAGCGCACGCAAAGCGTCACCCTCCCCGCCCGCCCCGAGCCGATCACGCTGAAGCCGAGCGAAACCGCCGTCGTGGTCGTCGACATGCAGAACGCCTATTCGACCGCAGGCGGCTATGTCGATCTCGCCGGCTTCGATATCACGGGCGCCAAGGGCACGATCGCCAACATCAAGAAAACGCTCGACGCCGCGCGTGCCGCGGGCGTCCAGGTCATCTATTTCCAGAACGGCTGGGACAAGGATTATGTCGAGGCCGGCGGACCGGGCTCGCCCAATTATCACAAGTCGAATGCGCTGAAGACCATGCGCCAGCGACCGGAGTTGCAGGGCCAGCTTTTGGCAAAGGGCACATGGGACTACGCGATCGTCGACGAGTTGCAGCCGCAGCCGGGCGACATCCTTGTGCCGAAGACCCGTTACAGCGGCTTCTTCAACACCAACATGGACAGCGTGCTGCGCGCCCGTGGTATCCGCAATCTCGTCTTCGTCGGCATCGCCACCAATGTCTGCGTCGAGAGCTCGCTGCGCGATGCCTTCCACCTCGAATTTTTCGGCGTGATGCTCGAAGACGCGACCCATCACCTGGGGCCTGATTTCATCCAGCAGGCGACCGTCTACAACGTCGAGAAGTTCTTCGGCTGGGTCGCCACCGTCAACGATTTCTGCGGCGTCATCTCACAAGCAGCGCCCACCGAAGCCTGATCACGAGCAAAGAAGAGGACACATCATGCCAAAATCGATCATCGTCCCCGAGGGAACCCAGAAGCCGATCGCCCCCTATTCGCCAGGCACGCTTGCCGACGGCATCGTCTATGTCTCCGGCACCCTGCCCTTCGACAAGAACAACGATGTCGTCCATGTCGGCGATGCTGGCGCCCAGACCCGCCACGTGCTCGAGATCATCAAGTCGGTGATCGAGACGGCTGGCGGCACGATGGAAGACGTCACAATGAACCACATCTTCGTCACCGACTGGGCCAACTATCAGGCCGTCAACGCCGTCTATGCCGAATATTTCCCCGGCGACAAGCCGGCCCGTTACTGCGTTCAGTGCGGCCTGGTGAAACCCGACGCATTGGTCGAGATCGCGACCGTCGCCCATATCGGCAAGAAGTGACGAGCATGCATTACGACATACATGGCCAGAGCCATGCCGGTGCCAGGACCATCATCCTGTCATCCGGCCTTGGCGGCGCAGCCAGCTACTGGGCGCCGCAGATCGAGGCACTATCAGCCGATTTTCGCGTCGTCACCTACGATCATCGCGGCACCGGCCGCACCGGCGGCGAGGTGCCCGAGGCGGGCGGCATCGCCGCCATGGCTGACGACGTGCTGGAGATCGCGCTGGAACTTGGCATCGAGCGCTTCGACTTCATGGGCCACGCGCTCGGCGGGCTCATCGGGCTCGATATCGCGCTCCGCCGCCCCGACATGATCGGCCAGCTCATCCTCGTCAACGCGTGGAGCAAGGCGGACCCGCATTCCGGCCGCTGCTTCGATGTCAGGATCGAGCTTTTGGAGCGGTCGGGCGTCGAGATGTTCGTCAAGGCGCAGCCGCTCTTCCTCTATCCGTCGGTCTGGATGTCCGACAATGCCGAGCGTCTTGACGCCGAGGAGCGGCACGCCATCGCCCATTTCCAGGGCAAGACCAATATCTTGCGGCGTATCGCGGCTCTCCGGGCCTTCGATCTCGACGACCGGCTGTCGGAGATTGCGGCCCACACGCTGGTCATGGCCACCCGCGACGACCTCCTCGTCCCATGCACCCGATCGGTGCGCCTCGCCGAGGGACTGCCGCATGCCGAACTGGCGCTGACGGACTTCGGCGCGCACGCCGTCAACGTGACGGAGGCCAAAAGCTTCAACGACACCATGCTGCGCTTCCTTCGTGACGCGACATCCGAAATCCGCTAGGACCCCGATATGCAAGCATCAGCCAAAATGATCCCGGAAGCGCCAGCGACAATCGCGGAAGCTGTTCCCGACCAGCGCAAGCAGGACTACCGCAACGCCATGGCCCGCCTCGGCGCTGCCGTCAACGTCGTCACCTCCGATGGCCCGGCCGGCCTCGCAGGCTTCGCCGCAACCGCCGTCTGCAGTGTCACCGACGATCCGCCCACCCTTCTGGTCTGCATCAATCGCGGCTCTTCCGCCTACCCCGCTGTGAACGCCAACCGCGTGCTCTGCGTCAACACGCTGTCGCACGCCCATGAGGACCTCAGCCGGCGCTTCGGCGGCAAGACCCCGGTGCAGGAACGGTTCGAAGGCGCCAGCTGGTCGGTGCTCGAAACGGGTGCGCCCGCGCTTGAAGACGCGCTGATCTCGCTCGACTGCAAGGTGAAGTCGGTCTCTGATGGCGGCACCCACGACATCCTGATCTGCGAGGTGGTCGCCATCAAGGAGAACGAAGGCGGCCAGGCGCTGATCTATTTCGATCGCCGCTACCACACGATCTGATCCCGCTTATGGAACAAGAGCTTAGGTCAATGCGTTCCCTGCCGGAATTCTGGTTCATCCCGTAACGTGACGTCCCGTCGCGCCGGCAGGATGACCATCTTGGAGACGCCGATGCCCTGGATCGCCTTTATCGTTCACTTCTTTGCCGCCGCCATCATGACCAACGGCATTCCGCACTTCGTCAACGGCGTCTGTGGCCGGCCGTTCCGCACGCCATTCGTGCGCATGTCAGGTTCCGGCGAAAGCTCGGCGGAACTGAACGTCGTCTGGGGCTGGGCGAACTTCGTCGTCGCCTTCCTGCTCTTCGCCAATGTCGGGCCGCTCTATATCGGCACCCCCATCGACACCATCTTCATCGCCGCCGGTGTGCTCGTCGCGGGTCTGATCCTGTCTCGAATATTCGCACGCGGCCGGCAATGATTGCCTCTTTCCTTGCGCGCTGAAAGCCCTACAATTCAAAGGGTGGCGGCTATGGCCACGGGATAGTGGGAGATTTGCCGATGCGCGCCTTCGTCGCAGTCCTCATCCTCAGTCTCACCGTGATTTTCACGCTGTCGCCGGCGCGCGCGGAAGACCCGCTGGATACCACGCGGTCGATGATCGAGGCGCAGATCAAGGCCTTCCTGCAGGACGATCCGGAAGCGGCCTATTCCTATGCCGCCCCCGGTATCAAGGCCGTCTATCCCGACAAGAACGTCTTCTTCGCCATGGTCAAGAAGAGCTACGAGCCGGTCTATCACCCCGGAAATTACGCCTTCGGCCGCAGTCGCTCGATCGACAACGGCGCGATGATCTACCACGAGGTGCTGATCTCCGGCCGCGACGGCAAGGACTGGACGGCGATCTATCAGGTCATCCGTCAGCCGGATGGCAGCTATAAGATCGGCGGCGTCCAGATCGTGCCTGATACGGCGAGCAAAGGCATCTGAGCTTTAGACCGGGTCGATATCGCCCTTAGCCCACTCAGCTTCGGTCTCCGCCATGAAGTCCGCGAAGCGACCTTCGGCGATCGCCTTGCGGATCCCCTGCATCAGTTCCTGATAGTAGGAGAGGTTGTTCCACGAGAGCAGCATGCCGCCCAGCGCCTCGTTGGAGCGCACGAGGTGGTGCAGATAGGCGCGCGAGTAATCGCGCGTCGCCGGGCAATTAGACTGCTCGTCGAGCGGGCGCATATCCTCGGCATGACGGGCATTGCGGATGTTGACCTTGCCGCGGCGGGTAAACGCCAGGCCGTGACGGCCCGAGCGCGTCGGCATCACGCAGTCGAACATGTCGATCCCCCGCGCCACCGAGCGCAGCATGTCCTCGGGCGTGCCGACGCCCATCAGATAGCGCGGCTTCTCGGTCGGCAGGACCGGCAGCGTCTCCTCGAGCATCTTCAGCATGACAGCCTGCGGCTCGCCAACGGCGAGGCCGCCGACCGCGTAGCCCTTGAGGTCGAGATCGGCAAGCGCTGCTGCCGAGCGCACGCGCAGCGCCGGAATATCGCCGCCCTGCACGATGCCGAACATCGCCTTGCCCGGCTGGTTGCCGAAGGCGACCTTGCAGCGTTCGGCCCAGCGCAGCGACATCTCCATGGCACGCTCGATTTCGCGCGGTTCTGCCGGAAGCGCCACGCACTCGTCGAGCTGCATCTGGATATCGCTGTCGAGCAGACCCTGGATCTCGATGGAGCGCTCAGGCGACATGTGATGCAGGCTGCCGTCGACATGGCTCTTGAAGGTCACGCCCTGCTCGTCGAGCTTGCGCAGCCCCGACAGCGACATGACCTGGAAGCCGCCGCTATCGGTCAGGATCGGCCCGTCCCAGCGGATCAGCTTGTGCAGGCCGCCAAGCCGCGCAACGCGCTCGGCCGTCGGCCGCAGCATCAGGTGATAGGTATTGCCGAGAATGATATCGGCGCCGCCCTCGCGCACCTGGTCGAGATACATCGCCTTGACTGTGCCGACGGTGCCGACGGGCATGAAGGCCGGCGTGCGGATCGTGCCTCGCGGCATGGAGACTTCGCCGAGGCGCGCGCCGCCATCGGTCTTCTTGAGGGTGAACTGGAAGTTCTCGGTCATCTAGTCTTTCCGGAAAAGAAGGCTGGAATCGCCATAGGAATAGAAGCGGTAGCCTGTCGAAATGGCATGTTCATAGGCCGCATGCATGGTCTCCAGGCCGGCAAAGGCCGAGACCAGCATGAACAACGTCGAGCGCGGCAGGTGGAAATTGGTCATCAGCACATCGACCGCCTTGAAGCGGTAACCGGGCGTGATGAAGATGCCCGTAGCGCCGGCCCAGCCGCGTATCTCGCCGCTATCCTGCGCAGCGCTTTCGATCAGCCTGAGCGAGGTGGTGCCGACGCAAACGATCCGCCCGCCCCTCGCCTTCACGGCATTGAGCTTGGCGGCGGTTTCGTCGCTGACATAGCCGCTTTCGAGATGCATCTTGTGGTCGTCGGTATCGTCGACCTTCATCGGCAGGAAGGTGCCGGCGCCGACATGCAGCGTCACGAAATGCCGCTCGATGCCGGCCTTGTCGAGCGCTTCGAAGAGCTCGGGCGTGAAATGCAGCCCGGCGGTGGGCGCGGCGACAGCGCCGTCCTCGCGGGCATAGATGGTCTGGTAGTCGGCGCGGTCGCGCTCGTCCTCGGCGCGCTTGGCGGCGATATAGGGCGGCAGCGGTATATGGCCGACGGAATGGATGACTTCGTCGAGCGCCGGGCCCGACAGATCGAAGGCCAGCGTCACCTCGCCGCCCTCGCCCTTTTCTTCGACGGTGCAGTCGAGCGAGCCGAGAAGGCAGCTTTCGCCACCATGCCCGAAGGCGATCCTGTCGCCGGCCTTGATGCGCTTGCCCGGCTTGGCAAAGGCCTTCCAGCGATTGGCGCCCACCCGCATGTGCAGCGTCGCCGAGACCTGCTGGCCGCCCGCACCCTCGCGGTGACGGATGCCTTCGAGCTGCGCCGGAATGACCTTGGTGTCATTGAACACCAGCGCGTCCCCCGCCTTCAGGAAGGACGGCAGGTCGGACACACGGTGATCGGAGAGCTGCGCTTCGCCATTGGGATCGACAACCAGCAGGCGCGCGCTGTCGCGCGGCTCGGCGGGCCGCAGAGCGATCCGCTCATCGGGAAGCTCGAAATCGAAAAGGTCTACGCGCATAGGGCAGTTCCGGGAAAGCTGGTCCAGGCAAAGCGAAACCCGCCCCGCGCTCTCGCGCAAGGGCGGGTTCCAGCAGAAATCACAATCAGACGTCGGCGGCAACCCGCATCGAGACGATCGAATCCGGATCGACGACCGGTTCGCCCTTCTTGATCTTGTCGACGTTGTCCATGCCTTCGATGACCTGGCCCCAGACCGAATACTGCTTGTTCAGCCAAGGAGAATCCGTGAAGCAGATGAAGAACTGCGAGTTGGCGGAGTTCGGGTTCTGCGAACGCGCCATCGAGCAGGTTCCGCGAACGTGGCTGATGGCCGAGAATTCAGCCTTCAGGTCCGGCTTCTCGGAGCCGCCCATGCCGGCACGACCAGGGTTGAAGCTTTCGCCGCCCTTCTTGCCGAACTTCACGTCGCCGGTCTGCGCCATGAAGTCGTTTATGACGCGGTGGAACACGACGCCGTCATAGGCCTTCTCGCGTGCGAGTTCCTTGATGCGGGCCACGTGCTCGGGCGCCACTTCAGGCAGAAGCTGGATGACGACATTACCCTTGGTGGTTTCCAGGATGATGGTGTTTTCCGGATCCTTGATCTCAGCCATTGTTATTCTCCTACTGGTCTTGAAACTTACTTCTTGGCGATGGTGACCTTGACCATGCGGTCAGGATTGCTGACTTCGCCGTTCTGGCCTTCGCCCTTCTGGATCTTGTCGACGTTCTCCATGCCGGAGATGACCTTGCCGACAACCGTGTACTGGCCGTTCAGGAAGGAGCCGTCAGCGAACATGATGAAGAACTGCGAGTTGGCCGAATTCGGGTCCTGCGAGCGCGCCATGCCGACCGTGCCGCGCACGAACGGGGTCTTGGAGAACTCAGCCGGAATGTTCGGCATGTCCGAACCGCCGGTGCCGACCTGGTTCTTGTCGAAGCCCTTTTCCATGTTGCCGTACTGCACGTCGCCGGTCTGCGCCATGAAGCCGTCGATCACGCGGTGGAAGGCTACGTTGTCGTAGGCGCCCTTCTTGGCCAGCGCCTCGATCTGGGCGACATGCTTCGGTGCGACATCAGGCGCAAGCTCGATCACGACGGGGCCGCTCTTCAGCTGGATCGTCATGGTGTCGGCGGCGAAAACGTCGCCGACGAAAGAAGCGAGATAAAGCACGCCGGCAAATGCAATATAGAAAAGTTTCATGTGAGCTCCGTTTCGGCGAATATGCCTAGGATTTGCGCTTGGATTGAAGGGCTTTCAAGACGGCGGCAGGCACGAATGCACTGACATCGCCTCCCATGCCTGCGATTTGACGGACCAATGTGGCGGTTATGGGCCGCGAGGCCGTGCCGGCGGGCAGAAAAACGGTCTGGATATCCGGTGCCATCTGCCGGTTCATCCCGGCCATCTGCATTTCGTAATCGAGGTCGGTGCCATCCCTCAAGCCCCGGATCAGAAGCGCCGCGCCATGCGCACGGGCAGCATCGACCACGAGATTGCCGAAGGACACAACCGAAATATCCGACGTCCGCTCCGGCAAAACCTCGGCCAGCGACTGGCGGATCAGCTCACCCTTCTCCTCAAACGAGAAAAGCGGCGTCTTGCCGGGATGAATGCCGATCGCGACGATCACCTTCGACGCAACGTTCAGCGCCTGGACGAGCACGTCAACATGTCCGTTCGTGATCGGGTCGAAAGACCCCGGATAGAAAGCTGTCGTCATTGGCCCCGGCCATTTGTTTCGACGCCTTTTGTCACGGATAAGGCCCTGCCGCAAGTCATTTGCCCCAAGCGCCGCCCAGTGGCGATAGGGGCGCGACCGGGGCTCGCCGGGCGACTGAATGCCGGATGAACGGCCCATTCAAGGCCGCTTCAGCCGCGATCTCTATAACAGGATGCATCAACGCCGCCGATGCCATCAGGGATCGGTTCACTCCTGGAAACCCACGATGCTCATCCTGCTTGTCATCACCTCGGTCGCACTCTCCCTCGCCTTCGAATTTGTCTACGCCTACATCCTGGAAGTGCGTGATGCGGCATGGGTACGCAGCGACGTGAGGGAACATCACGAGATCGTACGCGTTATGGGTCGCGTCTCCTTTAAACCGATTAGAGAAGACGCATAAACCGATTTAGGAAGATGAACGCCAGATGAACGAGGCATTCAAAGAGGCTTCAGATCGGCGTTGGTAAACGACTTGTCAATGTCCTGCGGAACCAATTCCAAACGGACGCGTTCTTTCAATCGAAGCGTTGCGCAAATAGGCGCTACAAGGAAGATGAATATGCCAAACAAGATTACCATGATTAACGCAGTATGGATGGTAATGATGACGGGTATGCTTGCAGCAACTGTTGCGCTTTATGATCAGAAGGTAGATGCGTCCAAAGTATACGGCCCTTATGCGTCGGCTCGTACGACCGTTGTGAGCCAATACTAAGGGACGTGAAAGCAAAATCCTGGAGGATTGCTTATGTTCACGATCTTGACTGTGCTTACTGCCCTTATCAGCATCATGTTTATCGTATCTGTGGCATCGACCGTGACCGCCCTGCGGCGCGAAACCGAAGAAGATAAGAGACTACATGGCAAGCATAGCGTCTTTTGATCGGCTCTAAGCAGCTCGACAGCGGAAATACGAAAAGGCCGAGCGGCTCCCAGCGCTCGGCCTTTTTGTGTCTTGAGCAAGATGAACAAGACGTCAGTCGACAATCCGCCTGACCATGATGACGTCGTCGACTTCACGGTCGCCTTCCAGCACACCACCCGGTATCAGGCCCGCCTGGGCAAACCCCGCATTCCGATAAAAGTTGATCGCGGCTGGGTTCTCGGCGCTGGCAGTCAGCTCGAGCTGACGAATGCCGTGTTGCCGGGCATAGTCCACAACATGATCGAGCAGGCCGCGCGCGAGCCCCGTCCCGCGCTTCTCCCGACACACATAGACCATGATGATCGTCGCGCGATGCGCCATCTTGCCCGCCCGCTGCCGCAGCAGCCCCATGATCGCCACGGGCTCGTCGCCGTCGAAAGCAAGAAAGACGGGATCGGCAAGCAACCGTCGACGCCATTCATCGTCGGGAAGCTTCGCCCATTCGTCGAAGCTGCTGGCAAAGGCGGATGGCTCCAGGCGCAGCGCCTCGAGCCGGATGCGCTTGAACGCCTCGACATCCTCAGCGCCCAGAATCCTGATCATGCCGCTCTCCCAAACAGCGTCCCGATCGATCAGATCGACTTCAGCGTCCAGTCGACGATCTCGCTGGTGACGCCGGCGAATGCGCGGTCGAGCGCCTTGACGAAGGCCTCGTTGGAGCCGCCGCCAGCAGGTACCGTCTGCGAGAACACCTTCTGCGCCCGCACCGATCCATTGCGATCGTTGAGGATCTTGGCCGAAATCTCGACCACGGCCTGGCTGCCGCCGCCGGTGCGTATCTCGAAGGCGCGGATATCGGTCACGACCTGATAGTCAATGGCGAGCCCCTGCCCGGGCACGCCGACGCCGCCGAGCTTGCCGGAATTCTCATAGGCCTCGACGAGCTTGGCCTGAACCATGCGCGGAAGCTTGTCGCTCCACTGCGCCTTGGCGAGATACTGGATCTCGGAAGACGAGACCTTGATGACGATCTGCTCGCTGTTCAGCGCCTGCAGCGCCGTCGGCTGCTGCACCAGGATCTGGCGCCCCTTCGCCGAAGGGCCGCTGCCACTGACAGGCGCGGAAAGATCATAGGTATCGTTCTTGGCCGCCGTCCCGCATCCCGACAATGCCAGGGCAAGAAGCGGCAGAGCGAGCATGGTCTTCATAAGACGCGAACGACGCATATCCGACACAGCCATATGTTGACTTCCCCTGTTAACGCCTGGTCCGGCCATCATATTGTTTCACTGTGTCCCCGCCGAAGATCAGTCGCTGCGGGTCCTTGTCGAAATTGCTGATCGCATCGTTCAAATTCTGCACCGTCAGACGCGCATCGTTGATCAGCGCTTGAACGTTTTGCAGACCGCCGCTCGAGAACTTCTGCAGATTGTCGGCGATCGGGCCGATGCGGCTGTTCAGATTGTCCGCGACCTTCTTGAACGATTCCAGCGTCTCGCGCGCCTGGGTAAACATCGACTGCGTGCTGTCGTCTCCAAGCAGCGTATCGAGCTTCGCCAGGATGCCGTCGACACGGGTCGACGCGGCATTCAGCTTGTTGGCCATTTGCGTGACGTTCTGGATCGTCGAATCGATGTCCTTCTGGTGCGAATTCACCGTGTTGGCGACATCCTTGATCGAGGCGACAGCGGCGCGCGCATCCTTGGTCGTCTGCGCGATGTCGTCGACGGAGCCCTTCACCTTGGCCGGGTCGATCTGCGCCACCAGCGTGTCGACCTTGTCGAGCGTCGCCTGCGCCTTCTTGCCGAAGTCGTTGTAGGTGGTCGCCGTCTCCTGGAACTTCTGGATGGCGTCCTTCAGGCCGCCCGAGGCGTCGGCGACATTGCGGCTCACCGTCTCCGCGTTGGAGAGGATCGTATCGATCTTCTTGGCATCAACCGTCTTCACCAGCGATTCGATCGCAGCCAGCGTCGAGTCGACGCGACCGGACACGTTGCGCACGGTATCGGAAAGCTGGCCCACACTCTGCAGGAAGCTGTCGATATTGCCGGAATTCTTGGCGAGCGCATCCGAGAAGGTCTCGGCGTTCTGCAGCGTCTTGGTCAGCGGTCCACGGGCATCCTTGACGAAGCCTTGAACCTGGCCGACTGCATCGTTGGCGCGGTCGAGGATCTTGTCGGCGGTGGCAAGGAGGTTGGTGACGCTCGACTGGTCGGCGACGATGACCGCGCGCTTGCCCGTCTCCGCCGCCGTCTGCAGGATGTTCTTTTCGCCAACGCGGCCACCGGAAAGCTCGACATAGGCAGCGCCCGTCAGACCCTGGATCTCGAGGATCGCCTTGGTCGTCGGATAGATCGGTGCATCGACGCGCACTTCGGTGAACGCCAGCGAGAACTGCGGATCATCGGCGTCGATCGACAGCGATTGCACCGAACCGACCTGAATACCGTTGAAACGCACCGGCGAGCCGACGCTCAATCCGTTCGCCGAGCCCGGAATGCGGACAATCAGCTCCGCCATCGGTCCGCCACGGCCATATTCGGCCATCCAGTAAACGAAGCCGAAGGCAGCCGCGATGACCAGGACCGTGAAGAAGCCGACGATTGTGTAGTTCGCTTTGGTTTCCATCTTATCCGCTCACTTCCCGCGGCTATCTTGCGCCAGCCTGATGTCGGCTGAAGCGTGGCCATCCTGCGGCACGATCGAACGCGCGCGCTTGCCCTTGAAATAAGCCTGAACCCAGGGGTCGTCATAGGCCAGCATGTCTTCGATCGTCCCTTCGACCATCACCTTCTTCTTGCCCAGCACCGCGATGCGGTCGCAGACGGAAAACAGGCTGTCGAGGTCGTGGGTCACCATGTAGACGGTGAGACCGAGCGTATCGCGAAGCTTGGCGATCAGCTCGTCGAATTCCGCGGCCCCGATCGGATCGAGACCCGAGGTCGGCTCGTCGAGAAACACCAGTTCCGGATCGAGCGCCAGCGCGCGCGCCAGTGCGGCACGCTTGATCATCCCGCCCGAGAGTTCCGAAGGATATTTGTCGGCCGCATCCGCCGCCAGGCCCACCAGCCGGATCTTCAGATGCGCCAGTTCGTCCATCAACGCCGGCGGCAGGTCGAGATACTCGCGCATCGGAACCTGGATATTCTCCTTCACCGTCAGCGAGGAGAACAGCGCGCCCTGCTGGAAGAGCACACCGAGGCGCATGTCGAGCGCGTTGCGCTGCGGTTCGTTCAACTCGTCGAAGTCCTGACCAAGGATCTTGATCTGGCCGGAGCGGCGCGGCAGCAGGCGCAGAACCGTGCGCATCAGCACCGACTTGCCGGTGCCTGACGCGCCGACGAAGCCCAGGATCTCGCCCTTGTAGATATTGAGGTTGAGATTATCGAGAACGATCTTCGACCCGAAGCCAACAGTGACGTCGCGCGCTGAAAGCACGATGTCCCGCCCTGCCTCGTCCTTGGTCGTTGTCTGCTGCTCGTCCACGCAAAATCCCTAAAAATTAATAGCTGCATAGAACATGGCGAATAGCCCGTCCATGAGAATGACCACGAAGATCGCCTTCACCACCGCCGAGGTCACGTGTTGTCCAAGCGATTCGGCGCTGCCACCTACCTTTAAGCCCTCGACGGCGGCGACGATACCGATAACCAGCGCCATGAACGGCGCCTTGATCATCCCCGATAGCACGGTCGACAGCGTGATCGCCTCGTGCAGACGGGCGATGAAGTTGGCGAAGGTGATGCCCGAATAGCCCCAGGCAACGACGGCCGCCCCGAACAGCGAGGCGAAATTGGCAAGCACGGTCAGAAGCGGCAGCGCAACGGTCAGCGCCACAAGGCGCGGGAAGATCAGTACGCCGATCGGGTTCAGGCCCATGACCTTCAGCGCATCAACCTCTTCGCGCATCTTCATCGAGCCGATTTCGGCCGTGATCGCGCTACCCGAACGGCCGGCGATCATGATGGCGGTCAAGAGCACGCCGATTTCGCGCAATTGCAGAATGCCGACGAGGTCGACGACGAACACTTCGGCGCCGAAATAGCGCAGCTGGAACGCGCCCTGCTGAGCGATGATCGCGCCGATCAGGAACGACATCAAAAGGATGATCGGCGTGGCGCGAACGCCCATATGGTCGATCTGATTGATGATCGACGCCGGCGAAACGCCGCTGCCGCGCCCGAATTTCATCTGCGCGCCGCGCACCGCCGATCCGAGAATATACATCGCCGCGGAAAGATTGTTCCACAGATCGTACATCATCCGGCCGATGGGCGCGAAAATCCGCTCCTGCAGCGAACGCGGAGGAACCTCTTCGGCCTCGGGCTTCGGCCGTTCCTCGGAAAACGATTCGAGCAGCTCGTCGATATGCTGGTTGCTGCCCTCGATATGGACAGTACCGCCGGCATCCTCGACCTGCTTCTTCAGCCGGCAGAGCAGCCAGACACCGGCCGTGTCGATATCGGTGATGCCGGAGAGATCGAGCGTCAGGTTCCCGCCCTTGTGGGCCGAAAGCTTGTCGAAATCCTTGAGAACGAGATGTATGTTGGCGCTTCGCCAATTGCCTTCGAGATGCACGAGCGTATCCGAACCATGAGCTTGGTCGTCCACGTGCAGTGAGGCGGCGTTACGGTTCTCGGACTTCAAAATGCTTGTGTCTCTCAAGGCTTACGGCGACATTGCCGACTCGCGAACATAGCGTCGCGGCGTTGAGGCAATATAACGATGCCGCACCAGATTTCCATGCTTGCAGGATTGCATTTATGCCACGGTCACTTGAAATTCAGACGGACTCTTTTCCGATTGCGGGCACCTTCACCATCTCGCGCGGCACCAAGACGAGCGCGGAGGTCATCCTCTGCACCGTGAGTGAGAACGGCGTCTCCGGCCGCGGCGAATGTGTCCCCTATCGTCGCTACGGCGAGACGATGGAAAGCGTCGGCGCGCAGATCGAAGCCGCCCGGCCACTGATCGAAGCCGGCCTCTCCCGCGCCGATCTGCAACAGGCGATGCCGCCGGGCGCTGCCCGCAACGCCGTCGATTGCGCCCTCTGGGACCTCGAGGCGAAGCAAAGCGGCACGTCGGTCGCGGCCATGCTCGGCCTCACCGCCCCGCATTCGCTGACGACGGCCTTCACGATTTCGCTCGGAGAACCCGAAATCATGGCCGAGCACGCCCGCGCCAACGCGGCCCGCGCGCTGCTCAAGGTCAAGGTCGGCACTGGCGACGACGAGAGCCGCATTCGCGCCGTGCGTGCTGCGGCCTCCGACGCCGCCATCATTCTTGACGCCAACGAAGGCTGGCCGGAGGATCGCCTCGCCCACCATCTGCGGGTTGCCGCCGAATGCGGCGTGGCGCTGGTCGAACAACCGCTGCCGGCAGGCAAGGACGAACTGCTGGCCGAGATCGACCGCCCTATCCTCGTCTGCGCGGATGAAAGCGTCCATCACACTGGCGATCTCGCCAGCCTGCGCGACCGCTACGACGCCATCAACATCAAGCTCGACAAGACGGGCGGCCTGACGGAGGCACTTGCGATGAAGCGCGAAGCCCAGCGGCTCGAGTTTCAGATCATGCTCGGCTGCATGGTCGGCACATCGCTCGCCATGGCGCCCGCCGTGCTTCTGGCCCAGGACGTGGCCTTCGTCGATCTCGACGGACCGCTGCTTCTCGCCCGCGATCGCGAACCGGGCCTGCGTTATGCCGGCTCGCTCGTCTTCCCGCCGGAACCGGCACTCTGGGGCTGAAGGTAGTAGGCGACGATGATGAGGCCTAGCCCCAGAACCGCCGTCAGCGCCATGATGTAATAGCTCGCCATGCCAAGTGCTGCGTAGATGTAGCCCGACGCGATGGTCATCAGCCCCATGAACATCCCGTTGTAGAAGAAATAGGCACCCTGCGCCGACGATTCCTGCGTCGCCTGCACAGAGGCGATGATCCGCCGTTGCACGCCTGTGTGGACGAAGGCGTAGCTGAAGGCATGCAGGCACTGCAGCAGGAAGAAGCCGACGAAGCCCCACTGCATCGGAAACAAAAGCCACCGGCAGACGCACACGGCAGCGCCGACACGGATCAGCGTCCAGGCATCGAAATGTCGGCTGAGCCGCTTCGATTGGAAGAATACCGTCACCTCGGCCGCGACGCCAGCACTCCACAACAACGCGATTTCCGTGCCGGAAAAGCCGAGATCGCGCCAATAGATCGTCGCGAAGGCCTGCAGCAGCGCGTGGCTCGATTGCTGGATGGCGACGCCGATGAGCAGCATCAACAGATGTGGCTGCCTCAGCGAACTGCCGGTCGCCTGCTGCAGATCGACGGGTGTGCCGCGCCGCCGCGTCGGCCCGATGCGCGGACAATAGAGCGCCATCACCATGGTCATGACGAAACCGAAGATCATGACAGGCAGAACCATCTGCCCGCCCCAGTTTCCGATCAGTCGCCCGCCGACGAGCGTCGAGGCGATAAAGGCGACCGAGCCCCAAACCCGCATAGAGCCATAATCGAAACCCCAGCGCCGCACGCCGGAGATGACGATCGATTCGACCACGGGTACATAGGGAGAAAACGTGGCACCCTGGATCGTGTAAACGATCAGCACCGGCCAGAACGTGTCCGTCCAGTAGAGAGCGATCGCCGTCAACAGCGACAGGCCGCCGGAAAACACCAGCACATCGGCGCGCTCCTTCATCCGGTCCGCATACATGGCCACGATCGGCGCCACGAGCACGCGCACCACCATCGGCACGGCGAGGATGATGCCGATCTCGTGGTCGCTGAACTTGTGCATCGCCAGCCAGACGGGAAAGAACGGCAGCGCGACACCGTTCACAAGCAGTGGCGCGCAGTAAGACAAAGCGCTCAGCAGCCGGAAATGGGCGGGCGCGACCTCTGTAAAAGAGGCATTCGTGGCGGGAATCATCGGTGTGACCTGAAAGGAACCTGCAAGTTGCCTAACACGTCACCTTAAGGGCAACCAAGGCGAGATAAGGTCGCCCCAAACCGATTTCAAAAATAAGCCAAAACTGTCGCGAAACGGCAACGGCAGCAGCTGCACAATGCCATTTCGCAACAGCGAGATGTCAGAGCATGTCGCGCAAAAGTGTGAAGCGGTTTTGCGATAACGACATGCGTCAAAACAAGGAGCTAAGTGCAGCGCGATCTGAAAGATCGCGACGGGAAATTACGCGGCCTGCTGTGCCGGCTCGCGCTTGCGGTGATCTTCGAGCGCCAGCGGTGCAGGTGCGGCAGCGCCGCCCATGGTGCGCCATTCGATCAGCTCGAACGTGCCGTCTTCGTGTTCGGCGATAGCGGTGCAGCTTTCGACCCAGTCGCCGGTGTTGATGTACCGCACGCCGTCCATGTCTTCCATGACGGCATGGTGGATGTGGCCGCAGATCACGCCGTCGGCGCCGCTCTTGCGGGCTTCGTCAGCCACGACCTTCTGGAACTCGCCGATGAAATTGACCGCGTGCTTGACCTGAAGCTTCGCCCAGGCCGAGAACGACCAGTAAGGCATGCCGAGCTTGCGGCGAATGGCGGCGAGCCCGATGTTGATCATGATCGCCATGTCGTAGGCCCAGTCGCCGAGATAGGCGAGCAGGCGGGCGTTGCGTACCACGACGTCGAACTCGTCGCCATGCAGCACCAGATACTTCTTGCCGTCGGCCGCCTCATGCATCATCCGCTCGGCCACTTCGATGCCGCCGAAGTGCATGCCGGGGAAGTCGCGCAGGAATTCGTCGTGGTTGCCGGGGATATAGACGATACGCGTTCCCTTGCGCGCCTTGCGCAGCAGCTTCTGGATCACGTCGTTGCATTCCTGCGGCCAGTACCAGCTGCGCTTCAGGCGCCAGCCGTCGACGATGTCTCCCACCAGGAAGATCGTGTCGGCTTCGTGGTACTTCAGAAAGTCGATCAGGAAGTCGGCTTTCGCGGCTTTCGAGCCGAGATGGACGTCGGAAATAAAGAGCGTACGGAAGTGGCGCGTATCCATATTGTCCTTCACAAGCATACTGCCCGTGCCCCATGCTTCATCTGTGTCTCTGAAAACCAGACTCGTGTTTCAGGAAGATGACACGGCCCGGACCAGCGGGACTTCCGTCACAAATCGCCACGACTTTGCTGTCACGGTTTTTTACATTTGTGCTGTTTTAGCAATAGGAATCAAAATTCTCGCTGTTACCGTCTTTCGATTGATGTATTGAAAGCGCTCCAATGAAAGCATGTGCGACAGCCTGGAGCATTACGATGGATCACAGCGACAAACCGAAGACGGACAACAAAGCGGCAGGCGGCAGCCTCGATGAACAGGCCTTGTTCTTCCACCGCTATCCCCGTCCCGGCAAGATCGAGATCCAGGCCATCAAGCCGCTCGGCAACCAGCGCGATCTCGCGCTCGCCTATTCTCCCGGCGTCGCCGCCCCTTGCCTCGCCATCCGCGACAATCCGGAAACCGCCGCCGATTACACCTCGCGCGCCAATCTGGTTGCCGTGATCTCCAACGGCACCGCCGTTCTCGGCCTCGGCAATATCGGTCCGCTGGCCTCCAAGCCGGTCATGGAAGGCAAGGCGGTTCTCTTCAAGAAGTTCGCCAACATCGACGTCTTCGATATCGAGGTCGATGCAACGACCGTCGATCACATGGTCTCGACCGTCGCCGCGCTCGAGCCGACCTTCGGCGGTATCAACCTTGAAGACATCAAGGCGCCGGAATGTTTCGAGATCGAGCGTCAGCTGCGCGAAAAGATGAAGATCCCGGTGTTCCATGACGACCAGCATGGCACCGCCATCATCGTCGCCGCCGCGATCCTGAACGGCCTGGAACTGGCCGGCAAGAAGATCGAAGAGGTCAAGATCGTCGCCTCGGGTGCCGGTGCCGCGGCCCTTGCCTGCCTCAACCTTCTCGTCACCCTTGGTGCAAAGCGCGAAAACATCTGGGTCCACGACCTCGAAGGCCTCGTCTATGAAGGTCGCGTCGAGCTGATGGACGAATGGAAGAGCGTCTACGCACAGAAGAGCGACACCCGGACGCTGGCCGAAAACATCGGCGGCGCCGACGTCTTCCTCGGCCTTTCGGCCGCCGGCGTCCTGAAGCCGGAACTTCTGGCGCAGATGGCCGAAAAGCCTCTCATCATGGCGCTCGCCAACCCGAACCCGGAGATCATGCCCGATCTCGCCCGCGCCGCCCGCCCGGACGCGATGATCTGCACCGGCCGCTCGGACTTCCCGAACCAGGTCAACAACGTCCTCTGCTTCCCGTATATCTTCCGCGGCGCGCTCGATTGCGGCGCCGTCACGATCAACGAGGAAATGAAGATGGCGGCCGTGCGCGCCATCGCGGCCCTCGCCCGCGAGGAGCCGTCGGACGTCGCCGCCCGCGCCTATTCGGACGAAACGCCGATCTTCGGCCCCAACTATCTCATCCCCTCGCCCTTCGATCCGCGCCTCATCCTGCGCATCGCGCCGGCTGTCGCCAAGGCCGCGGCCGATAGCGGCGTGGCGCTGCGCCCGATCGCCGATTTCGACGCCTATCTCGACCAGCTGAACCGCTTCGTCTTCCGCTCCGGCTTCGTCATGAAGCCGATCTTCGCGGCCGCGAAGAATGCCGACAAGAAGCGCGTCATCTTCTCCGAAGGCGAAGACGAGCGCGTTCTGCGCGCCGCCCAGGTCCTGCTCGAGGAAGGCATCGCCAAGCCGATCCTGATCGGTCGTCCGCAGGTCATCGAAACACGTTTGAAGCGCTACGGCCTGCGTATCCGTCCGCTGTCCGATTTCGACGTCATCAATCCGGAAGACGATCCGCGCTTCCGCGAATATGTCGAGCTCTATCTGTCGCTGGTCGGCCGTCGCGGCGTCATCCCGGAAGCGGCGCGCACCATCGTTCGTACCAACACCACGGTTATCGGCGCGCTGGCGCTGAAGCGTGGCGAGGCCGATGCGCTGATCTGCGGTCTCGAAGGCCGCTATGAAAAGCACCTGCGCGATGTCCGCCAGATCGTCGGCAAACGCCAGAATGTCCGGGATTTCTCGGCACTCAGCCTGCTGATCTCGCAGCGCGGCGCAACCTTCTTCACCGACACCTACGTGACGTTCAATCCGACGGCCGAGGAAGTGGCGGAATCCGCGGTTCTCGCCGCCGAGGAAATCAAGCGCTTCGGCATCACGCCGCGCGCAGCCCTCGTCTCGCATTCGAACTTCGGTTCGCGTGAGAGCGAAAGCGCCACCAAGATGCGCAACGCCCTGCAGCTCGTGCGCGACACCGCACGCGATCTGGAAGTCGATGGCGAAATGCACGGCGAGAGCGCGATTTCCGAAACGCTGCGCAAGCGCGTCATGCCGAACACGACGCTGCACGACGAAGCCAACCTTCTGGTCTTCCCAAACCTCGATGCGGCCAACATCACGCTCGGCGTCGTCAAGTCGATGACGGATGGCCTGCATGTCGGCCCGATCCTGCTCGGCGCGGCCATGCCGGCACACATCCTGGCGCCGTCGGTCACCTCGCGCGGCGTCGTCAACATGGCGGCCCTCGCGGTCGTCGAGGCGTCCCAGCCCGCATGATTTGCCTTGGACGCTGAAAATGCGTTAGGCTCTGAGCGGCAGCTTGTTAAGACAAGCAATGTATATCGAAGGGCGGGCCATGGTCCGCCCTTCGCCATTTGGTATTTGCTCACGTACGGGACGATGCCTTGAAACGCCTCACGCTGGCCGCAGCACTCCTGATTGCCCTTTCCGCCCCTGCCTACGCGCAGCTGGCGCCGATCTGCGGTCAGCTGCGCGCCCGTCTTGCGACCATCCCAGAGACGATCGGCGGCGGCGCGTCGCCCGAAATACGCCGCTTCGCAAGCGCCATTACCGAACAGAACCTCGAGCTTCGCAAACTGCGCAGCGACCAACGCCGCAGCGGTTGCAGCAGCGGCAGCATGGTGGTGATCGGCGGCGACAATGCCGGCTATTGCGGCGAGCTCGAACAGGCCGAAGCGAAGATGCTCGACAACATCGCCGACCTGCAGATGCGCCGTGACGAGCTGCGCGCGCAAAGCCCGGACGCCCGCCTGCGCAACGAACTCTTCGCCGCACTCGACGAAAACAACTGCAATGCGCCCGTGCAGCAATATGACGAGCCGCAATATGCGAACCCGCCCAGCATCGACGATCAGGCGATGCGCAGTGACACCTTCATCCCGCTCGGCGGCGAGCGGCAGCGCTCCTACGAGTTCTCGCCCGGCGGCCAGCCGCTCACGCATCTGAACACGATCTGCGTGCGCAGTTGCGACGGTGGCTTCTTCCCCATCCGCTCGAACGCCACCTCGTTCGATTTCGCCCGCGACGCCAACACCTGCCAGCAGATGTGCCCCGGCATCGAAACCGAGCTCTACTATCACGACGTTTCCAGCGGCGAGACGGAGAACATGATCTCGGCTTCGACGGGCGCCCCATACAGCGCCATGCCGAACGCATTCGCCTACAAGAACCGCAAGCCCGGCGAGAAATCATCCTGCAGCTGCAATCTGCCCGCCTATTACGAACAGATGCGCCGCAACCAGTCTGTGAGCGCGCCGCCGCCGCAGAGCTCGATCACCACGATCGAAACCCCGAACACCGCCGCCGCCAAGCCCGAGAGCCCGGCCACGCCTCAACAGCCCGCACCCCAGGCGCAGGTCCCCGATCGCCCCTATGATCCAAGCGCCGGCAAAGTGCGCCAGGTGGGGCCGCAGTTCCTCGCCGGCGATCAGGGATCGATCGACCTGAAGCACCCGGCCATGCCCGGCGCTCAGCCGCAGCAACCGCCGGCGCAGAAGCAATAGCAGGCGTCGCGGGTTACGCGCCCCCGCCCCAGCGATCGGCAAACACCAGCTCTTCCAGCGGCAATCGCTGCCGCCATCCCTTCACGGCGAGCTCCGGTTCCTCGTAGAGCCGATCGACATAACCGACACAGAGCCAGGCGACGATCTCGATCCGTTCAGGCACGCCGAGCGCTTGCTTCAAATCCGCCTCGTGAAAGATGCTCACCCAACCGACGCCGACGCCTTCGGCGCGCGCCGCGAGCCACAGGTTCTGTACGGCACAGACGGTGGAGTAGGAATCCATCCGCCTATTGTGCGTCCGCCCCAGCACCACGTCGCCGCAGCGGTCCGGATCGCAGGTCACGCAGATGCCGACGGGTGCCGTGCGTATACCCTCCAGCTTTAGGGCGCGGTAGGCCTGCTGCCGCTCGCCGGAAAACATCTCCGCCGCCTCGACATTGGCCTTGGCAAAAGCCTCCCACACGGTGGATCGTACGGCCTCATCGCGCACCACGATGAAATTCCACGGCTGCATGAAGCCGACAGATGGAGCATGATGGGCGGCAGCCAGCAGCCGTCCGATCACATCATCGGGCACGGCATCCGGCAGGAACTCCGATCGCACGTCGCGTCTGGTCTCGATGGCTCTGTAAACGGCGTCGCGCTCACTCGTCGAAAAGGCGCCGGCTCTCGCAAGAGAGCCAGATTGGTCTGGTCGCATCGTCAATCCCCAACAACACAACCGGCCGCTGTCCAGGCGGTCAGTCTATGATTGTCGGGCCGGTCTTCTGACTTGGCGTCATCCGTCTGCCACGCCTTCCCGGCAAAGAGCGCCAGTGGCATCAAGCGGCAGACGTCGGCCTTACAGCGTTGGGCACGTTCCGGTCTCGCACCGAATTCCCGATTCTCCCGCAAGCCTGCGGGCACCCGACGCGCCACCTATGCCGATAAACCGCGCCCTATGCAATCGCTCAAGCCTCAACCGGGAAATACCGCACATAGGCGAACTCGTCACCACCAGGTGACCAGTTGGGAACATTGATCGATCCCTGTCCGCCGAAGAGTTCGAACAGCGTCGTGAGATTTCCCCCGTCCATATCCATCATCCGCATCCGCACATGCTTGTCGCGCGGATGGTCGAACACATCGGGATCGTAGGAAATCAGCACGACCTTGTCGTTATTCGGGGATGGATGCGCGAACCAGTTGCCGCAATTGTCGTGCGTCACCTGCTCGACGCCGGTTCCGTCGGGATGGATGCGCCAGATCTGCATCAGGCCGGTGCGGCTGGAGTTGAAATAGATCCAGCGCCCATCGGCCGAATAATCCGGCCCATCATTGCGCCCTTCGCCATGCGTCAACCGGCGCTCTTCGCCGCCGGTCACGTCGATCGTGTAGATATCGAACAGGTCGCCGCGAATGCCGCAATAAGCGAGCTCCTTCCCGTCAGGCGACCAGCCATGCCAGTAGGACGGATGATTGGTGGTCACCAGCTGCGGCGCCCCACCCTCGATCGGCAGCGTGTAGATCGCCGACTTGCCGAACTCGACCTTGTCGGAGATGACGATCCTTTTGCCATCCGGCGAAATCCCGTGGTCGTTGTTACAAGCGGTCGCAAAGCCGGTATCGACATGCTCCACCTTCGCCGAGCCGTCGAGCGCCAGGCGATAAAGCAGACCTTCGTCATTGAGGAGCAGATAGCTGCCGTCAGGGGCGTAATTGGGGGCTTCGACCAGCCTCTCGGTCTGCCAGATCACACGGGCCTCGCCCGTCTTGACGTTGTAGATCTCGACCGAACTGCGCATGCAAACTCTCCTCTGACGCGAACATATCCATGACCTACGACAGCTAAATAAGGCACGCAAGGATCACCCGCGCGCGGCAATAGGAGGCTCCGTCCCGAGCCCGCGCGAAATCAGGCAACCGACTACCGATAAGTTTGTGATCAAAAAAGCGTTAAGGCCGCGAAACAACAATGGTTCATCTAGCGTTCATGACGAAGATGT
Source organism: Hyphomicrobiales bacterium (assembly GCA_900467745.1). Lineage (GTDB taxonomy): Bacteria > Pseudomonadota > Alphaproteobacteria > Rhizobiales > Rhizobiaceae > Rhizobium. Next base: position 144,585 of record UBQW01000043.1, on the reverse strand, counting down.
GACAGTTCGATGACGTTAAGATGACACCGGAGTTCCGCCATTGATCGCCCAAGTTTTCAAGTCCGGAGCGGCTATGCGCGAGGCGGCCCTCTATGGCGGCGTTGGCGCTGACACCCGCCCTTCCATCTTGCGCGGCGCAATTGCAGTCGCCTTGACGGCCGTGATGGCGTTGCTTGCAACCTTCTCGGTCGAAGTGATCGCGCGCGGCGGCGCAACCGACGTCGGCGCCTTTCTGTCTTCCACGGCCCGTCCTGGCATGACCACGGTCGTCATGCTGACCATCGTGATGCTCTGCGTCGATGCGATCCTCGGCCGCCGTTTCCTCTCTGCACTGGTCGTGCTGCCGCTCGTCCTCGTGCCGGCGCTCGTCTCCAATCAGAAACAGCACTACCTTTCCGATCCGCTCTACCCCTCGGATATGCTGTTCGGCCGCCAGATCCTCGAGCTGCTTCCCGTCATGGTCCGCGACCGCCCGATGACGGCTATCGCGGTTGCCGTCGGCATTCTGCTCTCCGTCACCGGCCTCGTTCTGGCATGGCGCTACGCCTGGCGCCGCCTGCCGAAGATGGCGCGCCGCAACCGTATCCGCAATCTCTGCCTGACGGTTCCGGTCATCGCCGCCTTCGGCTCGCTGATGGATTACTCGCAGTATTCCTACATACGCGACCGCCTGCAGGTCGTGCCGATGATGTGGGACCAGAAAGAGAACTACCGCAGCAACGGCTTCATCCTCGCCTTCATCTTCAACATCCCGATGGCCGACGTCGCCTCGCCCGCCGGCCTCAATGCGCAGGCGCTCGACGCCATTCCCTCGCGCAATTACGGCTATCTCAGCGGCCCGAGCGACAAGCCCGACGTGATCATGCTGATGAGCGAATCCTTCTGGGATCCGACGCGCCTCAAGACGCTGAAATTCTCCGAAGACCCGATGCCGACGATCCGCGCGGCGCAGTCCGGCCACGTCTTCTCGCCCGAGTTTGGCGGCATGACAGCCAATGTCGAGTTCGAGGCGCTGACCGGCTTCTCGAATGCCTTCCTGCCCTATGGCAGCATCCCCTACCAGCAGTACATCCGCAACGACATCCCCTCGCTCGCGACCTTCTTCCGTGGCGAAGGCTATGCCGCCCGTGCCCTGCACCCGTTCAGCGGCTGGTTCTGGAACCGCAACGAGGTCTACAAGGATTTCGGCTTCGAGGAATTCCGCACCGAAGAAACCATGCCGACCATGGAAAAGCGCGGCATCTTCGCCTCCGACGACAGCCTGATGAAGGAGATCATGCAGGAAGCCGACGGGCTCGACCGGCCCTTCTTCTTCTTCGCGGTCACCCTACAGGGACATGGCCCCTACGAGGCCAACCGCTACGCCAACAACACGGTCGACTTCACCGGCAATCTGACCGACGCCGACCGCGCAACGCTCGCTACCTATACGCAGGGCGTCAAGGAAGCCGATGAGAGCTTCAAGATGCTGACAGAATGGGCCTCCAAGCGCGATCGCGAGACGATCATCGTGCTCTGGGGCGACCACCTGCCGCCGCTCGGCAGCGTCTACACGAACACCGGCTATATGCCCGACCAGGTCGCCACCCGCCGCGCCTCCGTCAGTGTCATGAAGCAGGAGCACGAAACGCCGCTGGTCATCTGGTCGAACCGCAAGGGCGTGAAGCAGAACGTCGGCACCATCAGCCCGTCGCAGCTGCCCTATCATGTGCTGAAATTCGCCGGCTACGAGCACCCGTTCTATACCGGCTTCCTTGGTCGCGTGCAGAAGAAGTACCCGATCGTCGACCGCTACCAGCTGATTACCCGCGACAATACCGCCTCGCCGGATTGGGTTCGCGACGCCAAGAGCATCGATCCGCTGGTCCGCGACTATCGCTATCTCCAGCACGATGTGATGTTCGGCAAGGCGCAGACCGTCGAGCGCTTCTTCCCGCAGCATTCCTGGCTGCGAGCCGAGGGCTCCTGAGCACGGCAGACATGCACGTTGCCGCATTGCATTCCTGGCGCAGAACGGAATACTCCCCGCCAACATGAGTCATCCGGAGTCGCGCCATGAACAATCTCTCCAGTTTCGTCCACCTGCATTTCGACAAGTCCGCCAACGAGCTCGGCGACATCGAAAAGCGCGTGCTGGAAAAGGCGCATGCGCGCAAGATCATCTCGACGGATATCAATGCCGCGCTGAAAGCCGAATCGTCCTTCGGCGAGCGGATGGCGGATAGCATTGCCCGCGTCGGTGGCTCCTGGGCCTTCATCACCACCTTCCTGGTCTTCCTGGCCGTCTGGTGCGTGATCAACACCATCATCCTTTCGACCCGCGCCTTCGACCCCTACCCCTTCATCTTCCTCAACCTCGTCCTCTCCATGATCGCCGCGATCCAGGCGCCGATCATCATGATGTCCCAAAACCGACAGGCCGAGCGCGACCGTTTTGAGGCGGCGAAGGACTACGAAGTCAACTTGAAGGCCGAGCTGGAAGTGCTGTCGCTGCACCAGAAGATCGACATGCAGGTGATGACCGAGATCGCCGCGCTGCGCGAGGATATCGCCAGATTGACCCAGAAGCTCGGCAACTGATCCCAGGCCGGCGAACAGATTAGCCGGCCACAGGAATAGCGCGCCATTTCCGTACACCCTGATATCTTGCAGGTACACGCATGGGGTTTATTAGGTAAGCAAAAATTAAGACGGTTAAATGTATCCTTCGGTTGTCTTCGCTGCGGCGTTGGCCATTGCAAGGAGTGCAGTGCATGAGGAATGCCCGACGTCTTCTCGCCAACCGGCAGGGTGCGGCCGCGATCGAATTCGCAATCGTTGCACCGGTCTTCCTGCTCGTCCTTCTCACCCTGATCGCCTATGGCATCTACCTGAGCGCTGCCCATGCGCTGCAGCAATTGACGGCCGATGCCGCGCGCACCGCGGTAGCCGGCCTTTCCGAGCAGGAGCGCGCCCAACTCGTCAACAATTACATCGCGCTCTCGACCCTCAACGACCCACTGATCGACCGCAAGAAACTCCAGGTCACCGTTGCCACCGACCCCACGAACGCCAATCAGTTCACGGTCACGACGGAGTATGACGCCAGCGCCCTACCGATCTGGAATCTCTACACATTCCCGCTTCCGGACACCAAGATCCGCCGCTTCGCCACGATCCGCATGGGTGGTATATGAAAGCAGGCATGAGGCGATATCTGGCGGGTTTCAGCACCCGCCGGGATGGCAACATCGCGATCATGGCCGCACTCTCGGCGCCGCTGATCATTTCCACGCTCGCACTCGGGGTCGACTTCGGCGCGATGACGCTGCAGCAGCGGCGCCTGCAGCAATTAAGCGATATCGGCGCCATCGTCGCCGCCTCCGACATCAACAACGCCGCCAGCAACCTGGTCACGAACTACCAGCAGAACGGCCTCAACGTCGCGGTAAAGTCAGGCGTGGCTTACGCAACATCGTCTGGAACCAAGCTGCTGAACGCCGCCCAGCTCGACACTTACGATGCCGTGGTCCAATACACGCCAGGGATTTATCTGGCCGACCCAGCATTGCCTCCGGCGCAGCGTTTTGTGGCCGGCACCCAGCCCTACGATGCCGTCAAGGTTGCGATCCAGCAGAAGGCGCAGTTGACCTTCGCAGCCTCCATCATCCCGCCCCCGACGCTCGGCGCGACCGGAACCGCATCCGCCTCCAAGCTCGCCGCCTTCTCCGTCGGCTCCCGTCTGGCGAGCCTCAACGGCGGTATTCTCAACGCCGTGCTCGGCGGCCTGCTCGGCACGACGGTCTCATTGAAAGTGGCCGACTACGACGCACTCGCCGCCGCCAATATCGACCTTCTGTCCTATCTCGACCTTCTCGCGACCAAGCTGAACCTCACCGCCGGCACCTATGACGAACTGCTGGCAACCGACATCTCCTATCCGCGCCTGCTCGACACGCTGGCCGCCACGCAAGGGCTGACGCCAACCGTCAGCAAGGCGATCACCTCGCTCTCCAAGGGGCTCGGCACCACGCAGATCAAGGTCAAGCTGCAGAACCTCATGAGCCTCGGCTCCGTCGGAGAGCGGATGATCGGCTCCGGCTCGCACCTGCTGCTTGAGGCAAGCGCGCTCGACATCATCTCGGCCAGCGCATTCGCCGCCAACCAGGGCAAGCAGGTCGGCGTCAATCTCGCCGGCACGGTTCCGGGGCTAACCAGCGTCACACTGAAGATCGCGATCGGCGAGCGCCCCAAGGGCATCGCCTCCAACGCCATAGGCACCACCGGATCGGCCGTCCGCACCGCGCAGATCCGCATTGCCATCGAAGCCGGCGTCACGGGGCTCAGCACCATCGCCGGCATCAAGCTGCGCGTGCCGCTCTATGTCGAGGCCGCCTATGCCGAAGCCAAGCTTGCGAGCTTCGCCTGCCTCGGCGGCGGCCCGAAAAGCGCCAGCATCGGCGTCGATGTCGTGCCGGGGGTCGCCGAGATTGCGCTTGGCGATGTCGATCCGACAGCCATGGCCAATTTCGGAACCAAGCCGCGCGTCACATCGGCCACCATCATCGACGCCTTGCTCCTCAAGGTGAACGCGCTCGCCGATATCAACCTCACCAACACCAGCAAGACGCGCCTGACGTTCCAGCCGAACGACATCACCAACAAGGCAATCAAGAACGTCTCGACAAGAGACACGTTGACCTCCGCCGTGCAGTCGCTGATCGCCGGCACCGATATCCAGATCCAGCTGCTGATCCTGACGCTTGGAACCAACAAGGCGGTCATGCAGGCAATCGCCGATACGCTGTCGAGCGTCACTACGCCCCTCGACGACGTGCTCTACAACACCCTGCTGATGCTCGGCATCAAGATCGGCGAGGCCGATGTGCGCTTTACCGACGCACGGTGCCAGCAATCTGTGCTGGTGCAATGAAAAAGCCCGGCGCGATGGCCGGGCTCATTCAATTCAGTCTAAGCAGGCGATCAGCGATTAGCCGTTGACGGCCATCCGCTTCTCGTCGCGGCCGCTCTTCATCCGCTCGGAGAGCAGGAAGGCGAGCTCGAGCGCCTGGTCGGCATTGAGACGCGGGTCGCAATGCGTGTGGTAGCGGTCGTGCAGGTCTTCCGCCGTCACGGCGCGCGCGCCACCCGTGCATTCGGTCACGTCCTTGCCGGTCATCTCGATGTGGATGCCACCGGGATGCGAGCCTTCCGCGCGATGGATCTGGAAGAAGCTTTCGACTTCCGACAGGATCCGCTCGAATGGACGGGTCTTGTAGTGGTTGAGCGTGATCGTGTTGCCGTGCATCGGATCGCAGGACCAGACGACCTTGCGGCCTTCCTTCTCGACAGCGCGGATGAGGCGCGGCAGATGCTCGGCGACCTTGTCGTGGCCGAAGCGGCAAATCAGCGTCAGACGGCCGGCTTCGTTCTGCGGGTTCAGAACGTCGATCAGGTTCAACAGATCATCCGCCTGCAGCGTCGGGCCGCACTTCAGACCGATCGGGTTCTTGATCCCACGGCAGTATTCCACATGCGCATGATCGAGCTGGCGCGTACGGTCGCCGATCCAGATCATGTGGCCAGACGTGGCATACCAGTCGCCCGAGGTCGAATCGACGCGCGTCAGCGCTTCTTCATAGCCAAGCAGCAACGCTTCGTGGCTGGTGAAGAAATCGGTCTCGCGCAGGCTCGGCTGGTTCTCGGCGGTGATGCCGATCGCCTTCATGAAATCCATCGTCTCGCTGATGCGATCCGCCAGCTTGCGATAGCGCTCGCCCTGCGGGCTGTCCTTGATGAAGCCGAGCATCCACTGGTGCACGTTCTCGAGGTTGGCATAGCCACCCATCGCGAACGCGCGCAGAAGGTTCAGCGTCGCGGCCGACTGGCGGTAAGCCATGGCTTGGCGTTCCGGGTTCGGAATACGCGCTTCCTCGGTGAACTCGATGCCGTTGATGATATCGCCACGGTAGCTCGGCAGCGACACGCCATCGAGCGTTTCGATGCCCGAGGAGCGCGGCTTGGCGAACTGACCGGCGATACGGCCGACCTTGACGACAGGAAGCTGCGCGCCGTAGGTCAGGACGACGGCCATCTGCAGGAAGGCGCGGAAGAAGTCGCGGATATTGTCCGCGCCGTGTTCCGCGAAGCTCTCGGCACAATCGCCACCCTGCAAGAGGAAGCCGTTACCTTCGGCCACATTGGCAAGATGCTTTTTCAGACGACGCGCCTCGCCTGCGAAAACGAGCGGAGGATACGACGCCAGCTGGGCTTCCGTCGCCGCAACTGCTGCCTGATCCGGATAATCCGGAACCTGCTGGATCGGTTTTTGCCGCCAACTGTTCGGAGTCCAATTCTGTGCCATCTCGTTCACCTGTCTCAGTATCCGGTACCGGCCGGATATCCCGTCTTTAAAATACTGGCGGCTTATAGCCGTTTAGCTTCATCTTGCATAGCGGGGTTCGGCGCGCTTTTGTCCGCCTCATCGCGCCATGCAATGACGCCCTATAAAGGTATTCGCGGCCGCGTTTTCAAACGCCGGCAGCGCGCTTAACGTTCGATATACCAAGACGCTTTGTATCTAATTTATGCTTTGACACTAAGGATGGTCCTGTTTTCAGACAGCCGAGCATGATGCTCCCGCTTTTTCAGCCATGACTTTTCCCGTTTCAGGATATTTCCAATGCGTATGTTTGATCGCCTCTTGGCGGATCGATCGGGCAATTTCGGCCTCATCACCGCCCTTCTCGCTGTTCCCTTGATCGGCGCTGCCGGCCTCTCGATCGATTTCTCGCATGCGCTCAGCATGCGCACGCAGCTACAGGCCGCAGCCGATGCCGCAGCCGTCGGCGCCGTCGCGCAAATGTCGCCGGCGATGAAACAGGCGCAGACCATGACCGGCGACGGCCCGATTGCAACGGGCAAGACAGACGCGCAGGAGCTGTTCCGCTCGCAGATATCGGGCGAAGCCGCCAACTTTCCGATCGACGTCAGTGTCGATGTCATGAAGACCGGCAGCGCGCTGACGTCATCCGTCACCTTCCAGACGCGGGTGCCGACCACATTCATGCAGATCCTCGGCCAGACCAGCATGCCGATTTCGGGCACCGCCACCGCGCGCTACGAAACGCCGTCCTACATGGATTTCTACATGCTGCTCGACAACACGCCCTCGATGGGCGTCGGCGCGACGCAGGGCGACATCGACAAGATGCTAAAGGCAACAAAGTCTGGCTCCGACGGCACCTGCGCATTCGCCTGTCACATCGTCTCGACGTCAGGCGTCGAGGACAAGAACAGCTATTACAACATTGCCCGAAACAACAAGATAACGATCCGCATCGACGTGGTCGCTCAGGCGGTCAAGGCGCTGATGGCGAAAGCGACAGACACGCAGACCATGGACAAACAGTTTCGCGTCGCTGCCTACACATTCGGCAAATCCGCGCAGGACGCGAAGCTCTTCAAGGTCGCCGAGATCAACAACGACCTCGGCAAGGTCGCGACGGCAACCAGCGCCATTCAGCTGATGAGCATCCCGTACCAGAACTACAACAACGACCAGCAGACGAGCTTCGACAGCGCGCTCGCCGGCATCAAGGACGAGATCAAGGGCACCATCGGCAAGGGCACAAGCGACGCCGACCGCCAGAAGATCGTTTTCTTCGTGGCCGATGGTGTCGGAGATAGCGCCAAGTCGTCAGGCTGCACCAGCCCGCGCGGCGCCAATGGCAACCGCTGCATCGAGCCCATCGACGTCAAGAGCTGCACGGCGCTCAAGGACAAGGGCATCAAGATCGCCGTCCTCTACACGCCCTATCTGCCGCTGCCTGAAAACGGCTTTTACAACGATTGGGTCAAGCCCTTCGAAGGCAAGATCTCGACGAAGATGCAGGAGTGCGCAAGCCCCGGTCTCTACTTCGCCGTCAGCCCAACCGACGGCATCGCCGAAGCCATGCAGGCGCTGTTCATGAAGATCGTCAGCACGCCCCGCATCACCAGCTAATAGGCGCGCGGATCAGACCCGCACGCCATCCTTCAGACGGTAGCTCGGCGCATACATGGTGACGAGCTCTTCGGCGGCGGTCGGGTGCACCGCCATCGTCCGGTCGAAATCGTCTTTGGTGCAGCCGGCCTTCAGCGTGATGCCGAGCAGCTGCGCCATCTCGCCGGCGTCATGGCCGAGGATATGGGCGCCGATAACCTTGCGGCTTGCCGCATCGACGATCAGCTTCATGATCATCTTCTCTGTCCGTCCCGACAGCGTCGCCTTCATCGGCCGGAACTGCGCGCGGTAGACCTCGACGTCGCTGTAGCGCTTGCCGGCCTCTTCCTCGGTCAGCCCCACCGTGCCGATCTCGGGCTGCGAGAAAACAGCGGTCGCGATCGTATCGTGATCGGGCTTCGTCGGGTTATTCTTGTATTCGGTCTCGATGAAGCACATCGCCTCGTGGATCGCCACCGGCGTCAGCTGTACCCGGTCGGTGACATCGCCCAGCGCATAGATGTTCTCGACATTGGTGCGCGAGTAGTCATCGACCACGATGGCGCCCTGCGCATTCGTCTCGACGCCGGCCGCCTCAAGTCCAAGACCATGCGTGTTCGGCACGCGGCCGATGGCGAGCATCACCACGTCGGCACTCATCGTTCCGTTGTTCAGCGTCCCGACAACAAGCCCGTCCTCGCCCTTCGCCACGCTCTTCAGCATGTCGTGGCACTGGATCTTGATGCCCTTGGCCACCATCGCCTCGTGCAGGCCGCGGCGCAGGTCGTGGTCGAAGCGCGACAGGATTTCCGCCCCGCGATAGACGAGCGTCGTGTCGACGCCGAGCCCATGGAAGATATTGGCGAACTCAACCGCGATATAACCGCCGCCGACAATCACGATCGAGCGCGGCAGCTCTTCGAGATGAAACGCCTCGTTGGAGGTGATGCAGAGATCGTGGCCGGGCAGCGCGCCGTGCAGGTTCGGGGTCCCGCCGGTCGCGATCACGATCGTCTTCGCCGTTACCGTCTTGCCGGTATTGACCAGCCGCACCGTGTGCCGATCGACGAGTTCGGCGCGCGTGTCTAGGATTTCGGCATTGGCGCCCGACAGACCCTTCTTGTAGAGCCCCTCGAGCCGGGTGATCTCGGCATCCTTTGCCGCGATCAGCTTCTTCCAGTCGAACGTGCTTTCGCCGACGGTCCAGCCGAAGCCGGCCGCATCCTCGAAATGCTCATGATATTGCGAGGCGTAGACAAACAGCTTCTTCGGCACGCATCCGCGAATGACGCAGGTGCCGCCGTAGCGATACTCTTCAGCGATCGCCACCTTCTTGCCGAGTGCCGCCGCAACGCGGGCGCTACGCACCCCACCCGAGCCGCCACCGATGACAAAGAGGTCGTAATCATAGGCTGTCATGGGGATCTCCGGCACAAAACATCAGAAGGAAGGAATCGTCAGAAGGAAGGAAGACTTGATATAGTATCGATATCGCCAAAAACAAAAGCCCCGGCGAACCGGGGCTTCGTATTGAGCGATGATGCGAGCCTTACGGCTTGGCAGCAGGCTTTGCGGCCGGAGCTGCCGGATCGGTGCCGGCGGCCGGAGCCGGCTTGATAACCTTGGCAAGCTCGGTGCTGGTCGACTTCTGCAGGTCGCGGGAGATACCCTGCGCCCAGATGTCGGCGGCCTTGACGGTTTCGCGCGAAGCGATCGGGCCGTCCTTCAGGAGCTTCTGGCCAACCGGCGAGCCGTAGAAGGCGGCGATGGCGTTGAGTTCCTCGACCGTGAACGCCTTGGCGTAGGTGACCGCGGCTTCCTTTTCGAGATCGGCGCGACGTGGTGCAAGCGCCAGCGCCTGCTTGTCGACTTCGGCTGTGATCTGGTCCTGGTAGTTCGGCGAATCCTGGATCAGGTCGGCCTTCAGGCGCTCGGCGAGACCCGGCAGGATGTTGTCGAACTGGGTGGTGGCGCCGATCGCGTCGATAGCCGCGCGGGCTGCCTTCAGCTGTTCCGGCGACGCTTCCTGCGCGTGGGCTACAGAGCCCAGGACAACACCCGAGAGAATGACGGTCGCAGCAGCAAAACGGCCAAAACCTGCAAATTTATTCATGAGTTCCAACTCCTGTTACCTTGTTGCCCGCAGCTCGCGCGCGCCCGCCGGACCGGCGATGATCGCCAGCGCGGCCATATTGAGAAAGAGCCCGTGCTCCACGACGCCGGGGATCGCATTCAACTGGGTTGAAAGCGCCTCTGCATCAGGAATACGGCCAAAAGATGCATCGATAATGTAGTGCCCGCCATCCGTGGTGAAATTGCCGTCGCCGGATTGGCGCAGCGTCAACTCACCCGAAAGGCCAAGCCTCGAAGCCGTCTTTTCGATCGCGATGCGCGTCGAAACGAGGCCGAACATGTTGACTTCGATCGGCAGCGGGAAAGCGCCAAGTGTCTCCACCAGCTTGCTCTCGTCGGCGATCACGATCATGCGGCCGGATGTGGCGGCAACGATCTTTTCACGCAGCAAAGCTCCACCGCCGCCCTTGATCAGCCCGAGCGCCGCATCGACCTCGTCGGCGCCGTCGATCGTCAGATCGAGTTCCGGCAGCTCGTCGAGCGACTTCAGAGGGACGCCGAGCTCGACGCAAAGCCGTGCCGTGCGCTCCGATGTCGGAACGCCCTCGACCTTGAACCCGTCCGCGACCTTCTCGGCAAGCAACCGCACGAATTCCTCGGCCGTGCTTCCGGTTCCGATCCCAAGACGCATCCCATGCTCGACATGGGCGAGTGCCGCAGCCGCGGCCTTGATCTTCATTTCGCGGGCGTCCATGCGCCGCTTACTCCCAGTGTTACGTTACGCATTGTTACGTTGGTTGCGTTGTTTACACGGCCAGCCAGTCAAACGAAAGCCAAAATAACGTCGCGCTTTGGAAATCCGAAGCATATGCGCGAGGCCTGCCAAACCGGGTCAAAGCGTTGCTTTTGCGGCCTTCATCGCTTAACTCCGATGCATCCCAACACTGAACAGGCGAAAACTCCATTGACCCCTGCCCTAGTCGTCTTCGATCTCGACGGAACGCTCCTCGACACCCATGTCGACCTTGTCGACAGCCTCAATTACACGATCGCAGCACTCGATCTCGCGCCGGTCACCTATGACGACCTGACGCATCTGGTCGGCCACGGTGCCAAGGTCATGATCGAAAGGGCCTGCAAGCTGCAGGGGCACCCGCTGGAGCCCGAGCAATTTCCTGCACTGCTCGAGCGCTTCATCACGCATTACACGGACAACATGCCGGGTGCGACGGCCCCCTATCCCGGACTGATCGACGCGATGGATCAGTTGAAGGCCAAGGGATACAAGCTCGCCGTCTGCACCAACAAGATGGAAGGTCTAGCCCGCACCCTGCTGGAACGGCTGCAACTCACCCATTATTTCGACGCCATTACTGGCGGCGACACATTCGCGGTGCGCAAGCCCGACGCCGGACACCTGCTCGGCACGATCGAAAAGGCCGGCGGCGACCCGAAGCGCACGATCATGATCGGCGACAGCGCCAACGACATCCTCGTTGCGCGCAATGCCGCCATCCCCTCGATCGCCGTGCCCTTCGGCTATTCCGACGTCCCGATCGAAAGCCTGCAGCCGACGCGCATCATCAAGACCTTCAGCGAGCTCACGCCCGAGCTGGTGGACGAACTGATCGACACGGCCGACCTGCGCAACGCTGGCTAACATTATCTGTCAAAACAGGGTTGTTTTGGCAGAAAACATCATCTCCGGATTGCCGAGATGGCACCTCGTCACTCGCTGGTTTAGCGAATCGCGAGGCCAATCAAATAGCGATCAAACACAGTCGCGGCGCCGTGATTTCATGTGAAAAAAACGTGCGAGCGACTGTCAGATACTCTTCACAATCCGGCCTCAATTGAGGCGCGAACTCGCTCTTGCCGAGGGTAATGGACGTCACATTGTGTGCAACAATGGATTGAGGAGATCTGATATGCGCATTCAATTTGCAGCCGCCGCAGCCGTGCTTACCCTCTGCCTTTCCGGCGCAGCCTTCGCCCAGCCGATGTATTCGAACGACTACACCAACGATAGCGACGGTTTCGCTCCCGTCAAAGTTGCTCCGCCGAAGCCCGTTCACTACACGCAGCACAAGGCGCCGGAATATTCCGACGATTACACCAACGACAGCGATGGCTTCGCTCCCGTTCGCGTCGCACCGCCGGTCGACAAGATGTCGACGGCAAGCATCAAGCCACTCCCCCCATGCGCTGACTCGCCGAAAGGTCACGGCCTGCATACGGCAGGTGGTGACAGCGGCGCCTCGCACACCGATGCCTGCCGCGACGTCGGCACCAAGTAGACGCGAAAAAGCGAAAGGGCCGACGGATCGCCGGCCCTTTCTTTCAATATCAGCATCGTGTGATGACTCGCTCAGCCGCTCACCGTCTCGCCGAAGACCGATTCGAACGCCTCGCGCAGCAGCACATCCACATCATCCATTGTTACCGGCAGGCCGAGATCGACGAGGCTCGTGACGCCGTAGGCCGAGATCCCGCAAGGAACGATTCCCCCGAAATGGTCGAGGTCGGGTTCGACATTGAGCGACAGCCCGTGAAACGTCACCCATTTGCGCAAGCGGATGCCGAGTGCGGCGATCTTGTCCTCCGCTACCGTCCCATCGGGCAGCGGCGGCCTGTCGGGGCGACAGACCCAGACGCCGACGCGATCCTCGCGCCGCTCGCCGCGCACGTTCATCTCCCCCAGCGTGCGAATGATCACCTCTTCCAGCGCTGCCACGAAGGCGCGTACATCCTGCCGGCGTCGTTTCAGGTCGAGCATCACATAGGCGACCCGCTGGCCGGGCCCATGATAAGTGTATTCTCCGCCGCGCCCGGTGGCATGAACGGGGAAGCGGTCGGGCTGCACCAGATCGCGTGCATCTGCGCTGGTTCCGGCCGTGTAAAGCGGCGGATGCTCCAGCAGCCACACCAGTTCGTCGCCCCCCTCGGCAATATCAGCCACTTCCTGCTCCATGATATCCACAGCCTCCTGATAGGGCACCAGCCCATTGGATATCCGCCAGCGCACCGGGCGCGACCCGGCCTGTGGAAACATGGAAAAATCGAGGTCCGTTCGTAACATAGCCATTCCTTGCGGCCCGCAGCGCCTATGATCGCGGGCTTTTTCGAGCATCTATATGGCTCCGAATTGCTGCCTTTACAAACGCTGTCACCTTCTTTGAAAAAATCTGTCACATGGCCCTTGTGTCCCGAAAAACCTTTTGCTACATGCTGCGTCGCCGGCACAAACCGGCACCTACCACGATGCGGTCGTGGCGGAATTGGTAGACGCGCAGCGTTGAGGTCGCTGTGGGGCAACCCGTGGAAGTTCGAGTCTTCTCGACCGCACCATCTCTCTCCTGAGGAGTGAGACCAGCCAGAGCAACTGGCTCCCGGCGACGCGATATGTCGCCTGCGGCATCTCTTAACGAGAGATTTTATTGTCTATAACGGCTGGATCCCAGCCCAATGAAATTTCTCGAAGATGTCCGATAAAACCGACCTGCACAATCCTTTGCAAGGCATGGCGCTGATGGCCGGCGCAATGATCGTCCTCCCCGCCATGGATGCGATCGCCAAGTACATGGCGACGTTCGAGGGCATGTCGCCCGGACAGGTCACTTTCTACCGATTCTTTTTCCAGCTCGTCTGCACGCTGCCGATTCTCTTCATCATGTTCGGCTGGAGCGCGCTGTCGGCCAAGCGGCCCTGGATGAATCTGCTGCGCGGCGCGCTGCATGGGGCCGCCAGCCTGCTGTTTTTCGTCGCCGTCAAATACATGCCGCTCGCCGACGTCTTCGCCATCTATTTCGTCGAACCCTTCATGCTCGCCGGCCTCTCGGCGCTTTTTCTGGGCGACAAGGTCGGCTGGCGGCGCTGGACGGCGATCGTGGTTGGATTCGGCGGCGCGATGATCGTCATCCAGCCGAGCTATGAAGTCTTCGGCCTCAAGGCGCTGCTGCCCGTCTGCTGCGCCTTCCTTTATTCGCTCTATCTCTTCCTCAACCGCGCTATCGGCAATGCCGATTCGCCGTTGACGATGCAGACCATGGCCGGCATCGGCGGCACGCTCTTCATGTCCGCTGCGCTCATCGTCGGAAATGGCATGGGCGTCGGTGATTTCGACGTCTCGCTTCCGGCATCGCTGCTCGGCCTCGTGCTCCTGTTGATTCTCGGCTCGCTCTCCGGCTATGTGCACATGATCGTCGTCAGGGCCTTCCGCATGGCGCCGCTCTCGCTATTGGCGCCGTTCCAATATTTCGAGATCATCTCCGCCACCATCTTGGGCTACGCCCTGTTCGGCGATTTCCCGAACTTCTCCAAATGGATCGGCATCATGATCATCGTCGCTTCCGGCCTCTTCATCATCTGGCGCGAACGGGTGCAGGCGCGAGCCGTCAAACAGGCCTGAGCCGTAAACACCTTGTTAACTCCGCCTATTGAGAGAACATCAATTCGCTGGCGCTAGAAGAATCTTCGGCTTCATGATGAGGCCTGGAGAGAAAAGATGAGCGAAATTCGACTCGCTTTTCCGGCATGTGTCATCGCCGGGAAGCATCGACTTGGCGTGGAGGACATCGATCTTCTGCGCAGACACAGTTTTCCCGAGGGAATCAGGACCGCCGACGACGTCGTCGTCATGCTGGCACTGAACAATTCCTGCCCCGAGAAATGCCCCGAATGGAATAGCTATTTCGTGGAGCAGCTCGCGGCCTTCATAGTCCAATATAACTATCCACAAGGCTCTCTCGACGAAATCAACGTCGCCTGGCTGATGCGCATGGTCTCGACTGACGGCATCGTCCATTCGGCGCTCGAGCTGGAGCTTGTGCTCCACGTCATCGAGATTTCCGCCTATGTGCCGGACGAGCTGCGCGCGTTTGCGCTCGATCAGCTGCGCCTGGCGCTATCGGACAACCGCGGCGCCTATCACAAGAGCCGCGCTATCGATCGCCGGGGAATCACCCGGCAGGATGTGGATTACGTCATGCGCATCCTGCGCGCGCTCAGCGACGGCGGTACCATAACGGTACAGGCGCTCACCTGGGCGGTCATGATGCAGATCGGCGAAGAGACGCTACCGGCATCGAACCATCCGCGCTGGTCGCAGATCGTCTCGGCGCTCACCCTCACCGACTACGCCGAGGCGCCGCGTCGCACCCGCTGGCTCCGGATCGTCGACGACAGGCTCGGAACAGAGGCGGCCGTCGCCTGACCGCGACGCTTCTCTCCGTGCCCTATCCGTGCGTGTCCTATCCGTGATTGTGCGTTCCAGTCTTTATGCTTAAGACTCGGAACGCAGGTCACGGGTGGAGTCTTCATGTTTACGAAAATTCTGATCGCCAATCGCGGCGAGATCGCTTGCCGCGTCATCAAGACGGCGCGCCGCATGGGGATATCGACCGTCGCCGTCTACTCCGACGCCGATCGCGATGCACTCCATGTCGAGATGGCCGATGAAGCCGTCCACATCGGCCCGGCCGCTGCCGCCGAGAGCTATCTCGTGGCGGAGAAGATCATCGCAGCCTGCAAAAAGACCGGCGCCCAGGCCGTCCACCCCGGCTACGGCTTCCTCTCCGAGCGCGCCTCCTTCTGCGAAGCGCTGGAGAAGGAAGGCATCGTCTTCATCGGCCCGAAGCCCAAGGCGATCAATGCCATGGGCGACAAGATCGAATCGAAGAAATTCGCCAGCGCCGCCAATGTCTCCACCGTTCCCGGCTATCTCGGCGTCATCGAAAACGCCGAGCACGCCGAAAAGATCGCCGCCGAGATCGGCTATCCTGTCATGATCAAGGCGTCCGCCGGCGGCGGCGGCAAGGGCATGCGCATCGCCTGGAGCGAGGCCGAGGTGCGCGATGGCTTCGACCGCGCCCGCTCTGAGGCGAAGAGCTCCTTCGGCGACGACCGCGTTTTCATCGAGAAATACGTGGTCGATCCCCGCCATATCGAGATCCAGGTGTTGGCTGACGCCCACGGCAATGTCGTCTATCTCGGCGAACGCGAATGCTCCATCCAGCGCCGAAACCAGAAGGTTGCCGAAGAGGCGCCCTCGCCCTTCCTCGATGAGGCCACCCGCGCCGCCATGGGCGAGCAGTCGGTAGCGCTCGCCAGGGCCGTGGACTACCAGAGCGCCGGCACTGTCGAGTTCATCGTCGACCGCGACCGCAATTTCTACTTCCTCGAAATGAACACCCGCCTGCAGGTCGAACACCCCGTGACCGAACTCGTCACCGGCATCGATCTCGTCGAGCAGATGATCCGCGTCGCGGCAGGCGAGAAACTCCCCTTCGCGCAGGAAGACATCAAGCTCAACGGCTGGGCCGTCGAAAGCCGCATCTACGCCGAGGATCCATACCGCAACTTCCTGCCCTCGATCGGCCGCCTGACGCGCTACCGCCCGCCGCAGGAAGGCAAGGCCGGCAACGCTATTGTCCGCAACGACACCGGCGTCTTCGAAGGCGCCGAGATCTCGATGTACTACGATCCGATGATCGCCAAGCTCTGCACTTGGGCGCCGACCCGCGCTCAGGCCGTCGAGGCCATGGGCGAGGCGCTGGATGGCTTCGTGGTCGATGGCATCGAACACAACGTCCCCTTCCTCTCCGCCCTGATGAAACACCCCCGCTGGCGCGAGGGCCGCCTGTCCACCGGCTTCATCGCCGAGGAATATCCTGATGGCTTCGCGCCGGTGATGCCCGATGAGAGCCAACGCGGTACCCTTGCCGCCATCGCTCTCTCCGCCTCGCTCATCGAAGCCAACCGCCGCGAAACCTTCGCCGACAGGCTGCGCGGTGCCTCCGATCCACTGCGTGATCACTGGTGCGTCAGGCTCGGCGACGACTATATCGACGTGCGCCTGCTCGACGGCCTCGTGACCGTTCCCTTCGAGATGGAGATGGATATCGCTGGCGAGACCGTCACCGTCGTCACCGACTGGCGACCGGGCGAGCCGGTCTGGCGCGGCAAGGTCGGCAAGCAACCGGTCACCGCGCAACTGCGCCCGATCCTCAATGGCGTCAGGCTCGATTGGCAGGGTCTGTCGGTGAAATCCAAGGTGATGACGCCGCGCCATGCCGAACTCGACCGCCTGATGCCCGTCAAGCTGCCGCCGGATACCTCCAAGCTTCTGCTCTGCCCGATGCCAGGCCTCGTCGTCTCGATCGCCGTCACAGAGGGGCAGGAAGTCAAGGCGGGCGAAACGCTTGCCGTCGTCGAAGCCATGAAGATGGAGAACGTGCTGCGCGCCGAGCGCGATCTGGTGGTCGGCGTCGTCAACGCCAAGCCAGGCGAGAGCCTCGCGGTCGATGCCGTCATCATGGAATTCGCCTGACCCGTTCCGGCACACCAGACCGTCACGTTCCGCTCCGCATTTGTTAACGCGTCGACGCTAATATTAACCCATCCGGGCCATGCCGGATGGAGTGAATGATGAGTGTCATGCAATCCGCCCTGTTGCTGCTGTTTATCAATCTCGGCATGCTATGGCTTCTGATGCGAATGCCCCTGGGGCTGAGAACGCTGAATGTCAGCCGCTCCTTCGATTGCACGCCGGAAACGCTGTGGACCGCCATGAACCCGATGGGTTCCAACGCCAGCTGGCACCATCACGTAATATCGAGCCGACAGATGGAGGCGGGCGGCAACGTCGTCGAGCAGACCTACCGCTATCAGGACAGAAACGACGCCCCCACGCGCCGTCTGCTTTCGATCGAGCCGCTGGTGGCCCTCGCCCCCAATGCCCAAGGTTTCCAATCGTCCATCGTCGATGACAGCACGCTTGATGCCTCCTTCTGGAAGGATTATCGCGAGCGCCGCATCATCCGGCCCACCGCCGATGGCCGCGCGGTCCTGGAAGTCGACCAGACGGATCGCTATCGCGGCCTCGCCTTCCTGATCTTCCGCTACGTGGCGCTCCACCGCGAAATGAAGGCGCTTGATGGCTGGCTGAAGACCGGCATCTCGCAGCCGCAGGGTTATTTCGAACATCCGCTCGTGCAGGTCGCGCTCGCTATCCTCTCGACACTGCTTTTATGGCCCTTCCTCGGCCTAACGCAGCGCGGCCTGATGATCTCGACCTTTCTCACGGTCGTGATCGCCTTGCACGAACTCGGCCACATGGCCGCCTATCGCATGTTCGGCCACACGTCCGTGCGCATGGTCTTCATTCCGTTCCTCGGCGGCATCGCCATCGGCAGCCGGCCCTACCGGTCTCTGTTCGAAGTCGCGACCTGCGCGCTGATGGGATCCGGCATGTCGGCATTCCTGGTGCCGATCCTGATGCTCGGCCACAGCTTCGCCGATCACGGCATCCTCCCTGCCGCCGCCGACGCGCCGATCCTCGTCTTCCTGTTGATCCTCGGCGCCTTCAACCTGCTCAATCTGCTGCCCATGCAGCGCTTCGACGGTGGCCAGGTGCTGCGGCAGATATTCAGAACCCAGCGGTCGCAGATCCTGGCGAGCTTTCTGGTCACGCTCTGCATCCTCGCTGTCGGCGTCGAAATCGGGCTTTCGGCGCGCTATCTCGTCATCGGCCTGCTGGTCTTCACCCTCGTCAGCCTTATCGGTGGCGGCTCGTACAAGCCGCGCCAGAAGCTTGAGGAAATGAATGGCGGCGAGCGCATGCTCGTCTCCTTCGGCCTCTACGCCGCCATCGCCATGCACGGCTACGCCGTCATCACCGCGATCGACCGGCTGTTTTGACGCAGACGGTATAGAGACCGGCGCAAGCCGCTCATCTGACAAGGATTTTACGAAGCGGTGCGGCTTTTTCCTTGAGCCGCGCTCCTTACGCGTGCAAAAGTCCGCCCGATCAAATCAGCATATTGGAGACGACCATGGACGTTCGCGCCGCTGTTGCCGTACAGGCAGGAAAACCACTCGAAGTGATGACCGTGCAGCTCGAAGGCCCCAAGGCCGGCGAAGTGCTGATCGAGGTAAAGGCCACGGGCATCTGCCACACCGACGACTTCACGCTGTCGGGCGCCGACCCGGAAGGCCTGTTTCCGGCGATCCTCGGCCATGAAGGCGCTGGTATCGTCGTCGACGTCGGCCCCGGCGTCACCTCGCTGAAAAAGGGCGACCACGTCATTCCGCTCTACACCCCGGAATGCCGCGAGTGCTATTCCTGCACCTCGCGCAAGACCAACCTCTGCACATCGATCCGCTCGACCCAGGGCCAGGGCGTCATGCCTGACGGCACCTCGCGCTTCTCGATCGGCAAGGACAAGATCCACCACTACATGGGCTGCTCGACCTTCGCGAACTTCACCGTTCTGCCGGAGATCGCGCTCGCCAAGATCAACCCCGACGCTCCCTTCGACAAGGTCTGCTACATCGGCTGCGGCGTCACCACTGGCATCGGCGCCGTCATCAACACCGCCAAGGTCGAGATCGGCTCGACCGCGATCGTCTTCGGTCTCGGCGGTATCGGTCTGAACGTTCTGCAGGGCCTGCGCCTTGCCGGCGCCGACATGATCATCGGCGTCGACATCAACCCTGATCGTAAGGAATGGGGCGAGAAGTTCGGCATGACCCACTTCGTCAATCCGAAGGAAGTCGGCGAAGACATCGTGCCCTATCTGGTCAACATGACGAAGCGCCACGGCGACCTGATCGGCGGCGCCGATTACACCTTCGACTGCACCGGCAACACCAAGGTCATGCGCCAGGCGCTGGAATCCTCGCATCGCGGCTGGGGCAAGTCTGTCATCATCGGCGTCGCCGGCGCCGGCCAGGAGATCTCGACGCGTCCGTTCCAGCTGGTGACGGGCCGCAACTGGATGGGCACGGCCTTCGGCGGCGCGCGTGGCCGCACCGACGTGCCGAAGATCGTCGACTGGTACATGGAAGGCAAGATCCAGATCGACCCGATGATCACCCACACCATGCCGCTCGAAGACATCAACAAGGGCTTCGACCTCATGCACAAGGGTGAATCGATCCGCGGCGTGGTGGTCTATTGATCACCCAGCCAAACTATACGGTCGACGCGCGGAGGCTCGATGAGCTCTCCGCCGTCGAGCTGTACGCGTTGCTGAAGATGCGCGTCGACGTCTTCGTCGTCGAGCAGAACTGCCCTTATCCCGAACTCGACGGCAAGGATGCGGACGCCCTGCACCTGCGCCTACTGCAGGACCGAGACCTGATCGCCGCGGCCCGCATCTTCGCACCGGCAGACAAGCGCGCGCCCGCCAAGATCGGCCGCGTCGTCGTCTCACCTGATCATCGCGGCAAACGCCTCGGCGACGCCGTCATGCGCGAAGCCATTTCCGTCTGCGAAGAGCGCTATCCGCAAGCCCCGATCTACCTCTCCGCCCAGAGCCACCTCTCCCGCTTCTACGGCAGCTTCGGCTTCGAGACGACCTCCGAGGAATATCTCGAGGACGGTATCCCCCACGTCGACATGGTCAGGGCAGTACGCTGACCTGACGACCCAAACCAGCGAATCCCACCATGCGGATTCGCTGGTTTTCACAAGGCCGGTTTGTTAGATTTGCATCCAGCGTCCGACCCTGCCGAACAGGGCTAAGGGAGCGCCAAGACACACCCACCACGCAATGCGGCACGACTTTGAAATGGCCGGCGGCTTTTTCACAAATCGGTCCTGATTTGGGAGCCATCGGCAGCTGAGGAGGAGAAGCTGAGCATGGCATATCAGGTATCGATCCACCCCGCGCTCGATGGCGGGGTCAAGAAAGGCCAGGCGAATTTCGGCGGCGGCACGCTCGTCTGCGCCTGCACCAGCCGCCCGGTCAAGGTGGCGGTCAAGGGCACGGTCGCCCATAACCATGCCTGCGGCTGCACCAAGTGCTGGAAGCCCAAGGGAGCCGCCTTCTCGGTGGTCGCGGTCGCCTCGACCGACAATGTCACCGTCCTCGAAAACGGCGACAAACTCGCGGTCGTCGACAAGGACGCGCGGATCCAGCGCCACGCCTGCAGGGAGTGCGGCGTCCACATGTACGGTCCCGTCGAGCGCGATCACGCGTTCAAGGGCCTGTCCTTCGTCCACCCCGAACGCTTCCAGGAACCAGGCTGGCCCGAACCCACCTTCGCCGCCTTCGTCTCCTCGATCATCGAGAGCGGCACGCCGCCCTCCGCCATGGCCGGCGTTCGCAGCCGCCTCGGTGAACTCGGTCTTGCGCCCTACGACTGCCTGAACCCAACGCTGATGGACGTGCTGGCGACCTTCGCCGCGAAGAAGGCCGGCACGCTGAAGGAGACGTGAGGATCGAGCGCGGCATCGATGAAACCAGCGATGTCACCGGTCAACGACATCGCTGGTCCCCCTCGCAAATGATTGAAATATTTGGTACCAAGCCCCCGCTCCCTTCGCGCCGCCAAGCAACGAACCGGAGCCATCGCACGAGCGCATAGACAGGACACCGACAAACACCCATGCACCATATCTACGTTGACGCAGACGCCTGCCCGGTCAAGCCCGAGGTCCTCAAGGTCGCCGAGCGGCTCGGCATCGAAGTGACCTTCGTCGCCAATTCCGGCCTGCGCCCCTCGCGCGATCCGATGGTGCACAACGTCATCGTCTCCAATGCCTTCGACGCCGCCGACAATTGGATCGCCGAACATTGCGGATCGGGCGACGTGGTGGTCACCGCCGACGTGCCGCTCGCGGTGCGTTGCGTCGCGGCGGGCGCCTTCGTCACCGGCCCCACCGGCCGTGTCTTCGACGACACCAATATCGGCATGGCCTCGGCCATGCGCGATCTCGGCGCGCATCTGCGCGAAACAGGCGAAAGCAAGGGCTACAACGCCGCTTTCAGCCCGAAGGACCGCTCCCGTTTTCTCGAAACATTCGATCGGCTGTGCCGCCGCGCCAAGGCTGTCACGCCACCACCAGGAGAATAGAATGAACATCATTTCCCAGGCGACCGCCTTTGGCGGCATGCAGGGCGTTTTCACGCACACCTCCGAGGCCCTGAAGTGCGACATGACCTTCGCGGTCTTCGTGCCCCCACAGGCGATCGAAAAGCCCTGCCCTGTCCTCTGGTACCTCTCGGGCCTCACCTGCACCCACGCCAACGCCATGGAAAAGGGCGAGTACCGCCGCATGGCGGCCGAGCTTGGCCTGATCATCGTCTGCCCCGATGTGAGCCCGCGCGGTAACGACGTCCCGGACGAACTGACCAACTGGCAGATGGGCAAGGGCGCCGGCTTCTATCTGAATGCCACCGAAGAGCCCTGGGCCGAAAACTATCAGATGTACACTTACATCACCGAGGAATTGCCCGCCTTCATCCGCCCGCACTTCCGCATGGACATGGATCGCCAGGGCATCTTCGGCCATTCCATGGGCGGCCACGGGGCCATGACCATCGCGCTGAAGAACCCCGGCCGCTTCAAGAGCTGCTCGGCCTTCGCGCCGATCGTCGAGCCCTCGACCGCCGATTGGTCCGCCCCCGCCTTCGAAAAATATCTTGGCGCCGACCGCACCACATGGCGCCAGTACGATGCCTGCGCCTTGGTCAAGGATGGCGCACGCTTCCCCGAATTCCTGATCGACCAGGGCAAGGCCGATGGCTTCCTGGAAAACGGCCTGCGCCCCTGGCTCTTCGAAGAGGCGATCAAGGACACCGACATCAAGCTCACGCTGCGCATGCACGAGCGCTACGACCACTCCTACTACTTCATCTCCACCTTCATGGACGATCACCTGAAGTGGCACGCCGAGCGTCTCGGCTGATAAGGCTCCTGAAACACGATCGGCCCCCGAAGGGGCCGATCGGTCGATGCGCTCGTCCCCGACGCATCTGAATTGTCGTCTCGGCAAACGCGCCGATTATGCGTTGCGCTTGTCGATCGCGAATGCGCTCGCGCCTGCGAAGACCAGGAACAGGAAGACAAAGCAGTAGAGGATTGCTTCGGCACCACCGTTTACGGCAGGGAAGAAGCCGCTCGGGTAGTGCGCCATGAAGTAGGCGACAGCCATCTGGCCAGCGAGGATGAAGGCAACCGGACGGGTCAGGAAGCCGACGAGGATCGCGATGCCGCCGACGAACTCAAGCAGGGCCGCGAACAGGAACAGCGGCGACAGCGGACCGCCGGCACCCTGTGGGATTGGGAAGGCGAAAAGCTTCATCGTGCCGTGCTCGATGAAAAGCAGGGCGGTAACAATACGGAGCGCAGCCAGCGCGTAGGGCTGGTACGCGTTGAGGCGTTCGAAACTGGGCATAAGTCTCTCCTTAAGTCATAAGACAGAGGAGCGTTAGCGATCTGGTTGAAAACAGAGAAGTCACGATTTCTGATGCTCCCATCACATCCACTTGATTTTCATCATTTTTCCACGACATCTTCACCTTAGAGGGGAATATTGTCGTGTTTCTTCCAGGGATTGGTAAGGTCCTTGTTGCGCAGCATCTTCAATCCGCGCGCCAGCCGACGCCGTGTCGAGTGCGGCATGATCACCTCGTCGACATAGCCACGCTCGGCCGCCACGAACGGTGACAGGAACCGCTCCTCGTACATTCTGGTGTGTTCAGCGATTTTTTCGGGATCTGAAATGTCCTTGCGGAAGATGATCTCGACAGCGCCCTTGGCGCCCATCACGGCGATCTGCGCCGTCGGCCAGGCATAGTTGAGATCCCCGCGCAGATGCTTCGAGGCCATCACATCGTAAGCCCCGCCGAACGCCTTGCGGGTGATCACCGTCAGCTTCGGCACGGTCGCCTCGGCATAGGCGAAGAGCAGCTTCGCCCCGTGCTTGATCAGCCCGCCATATTCCTGCGCCGTGCCCGGAAGGAACCCCGGCACGTCGACAAAGGTGACGATCGGGATATTGAAGCAGTCGCAGAAGCGCACGAAGCGCGCCGCCTTGCGTGAGGCATCGCTGTCCAGTACGCCGGCCAGCACCATCGGCTGGTTGGCGACGAAGCCGACGGTCGAGCCCTCGATCCGCCCGAAGCCGCAAACGATATTCTTGGCGAAGCTCGCCTGGATCTCGAAGAAATCCCCCTCGTCCGCCGTCTTCAGGATCAGTTCCTTGATGTCGTAGGGCTTGTTGGCATTGGCAGGCACCAGCGTATCCAGCGACGCATCCGTCTCCGTCACCGACTGGTAACATTCGATCTCGGGCACCGCAGACGTGTTCGACTGCGGCAGCAGGTCGATCAGCCGCCGCACCTGCAGCAGCGCCTCGACATCGTTGTCATAGGCGCCGTCGGCGATCGAGGATTTCGTCGTGTGCACCGACGCGCCGCCGAGTTCCTCGGCCGTCACGGTCTCGTTGGTCACGGTCTTGACCACGTCAGGGCCGGTCACGAACATGTAGGAGGTGTCGCGCACCATGAAGATGAAATCGGTCATGGCGGGCGAATAGACATCGCCGCCTGCGCACGGCCCCATGATGACGGAGATCTGTGGAATGACACCCGAGGCCAGCACGTTTCGCTGGAACACCTCGGCATAGCCGCCGAGCGCTGCCACGCCTTCCTGGATGCGCGCGCCGCCGGCGTCGTAGATCCCGATGATCGGCGCCCGGTTCTTCAGCGCCATGTCCTGGACCTTGATGATCTTCTCGGCATGCGCCTCAGACAGCGAGCCACCGAAGACGGTGAAATCCTTCGCAAAGACGAAGACCGTGCGGCCGTTCACCGTGCCCCAGCCGGTCACCACGCCATCGCCGGCGATCCGGCTCTTCTCCATGCCGAAATCGCTGGAGCGATGTTCGACGAACATGCCGAACTCCTCGAAGGAACCCTCGTCGAGAATGAGGTCGATGCGCTCGCGCGCGGTCAGCTTGCCGCGCTTGTGCTGCGCCTCGATCCTGGCCTCGCCGCCGCCCTTGCGGGCGATGTCACGACGACGTTCGAGCTCTTCGAGAATTTCTTTCAAGGCGACCTCCCGTTGCGGCGCGCTTATTCCGACCCCGGGCTGAGCGTGAAGATCGACCGGATGCGCGCTGAGATGTTTTCAGCAAGAATTTCGTCGGATGCGTCCGAAAGGTTCGAGCGGCTGAGCACATCGAATTTCGACACGGCGATGACAGTACCGTCGTCGACGGAAGCCGCATCGACGGTTACATTGGCAGAGCTCTGGCTCTTGTCGTATCCCTGCCCCGTGGTGACGGAAACGACGCGGATGGTGAGCACGACGCGTGGATAGACCTCGGTGCGAACGGTGGCGTTGATCGCCTTGTTGACACGATCGCCCACACCGGCAAGCACGGCGGGCGGCACTTTCGGTCCGGATAGGACCACGGCGCTGCGCACGTCATAGATCGGCCCCGGCGGCTCCTTCGGCATCAGCGAGCCGCAGGAAATCAGCGCCAGACCCGAAACGAGCGCGAGAAAAGACAGTAAAACCTTGGAAATAACCGACTGAAACATATTCATGACGAAAAACCGCGTCCACCCCATTAAGAGTCGCGATCTTCGCCATAAAGACGGTCATGGCAATCTATTTCAGCCCTTTAGTGCCAAAAAAGCACGCGTGGCCGCCAGAAAATCGATGAGACGCAGCGTCCGGCGTTCTTCCGCCTCTTCGTCGCTGCCCCAGTGCTCGATCGTCCAGTCTTCTTCGAGATGCGCCAGCGACCACACTTCGTTTTCGTCGATCTCGCCTTCGGCAAAAGCCAGCGCCAGAAGTGCCGATCCCGTCAGCGTCGTGATCGTGTGCAGCACGGCAAGCGCGATCGCATTGTCGTGCTTGCGCAGCGCCGCCGAAAACGCCGCAATCGCGCTCTGCGGCTGCTGCTGGTGTACAATGCCCTCGGCGAGGATGAAGCGCGCGCCGAGCGTATTCGACGCCCAGTCAAGCACCGGATCCCAGAGCTTGGTCTGCCGCGCCACCAGCTCTTCCGGACCCTCGGCGCGGTAGCAGAGCATGTCGGTGCCGGAAAAGCGCAAGATGTCTTCGAAGACGGCCTGCGTGTCGGTCGAAACACCGTCGATCGCCGTGTTGATCAGCTTGGTCAACGGCATGGAGCCCGGATCGATCTCGTCGCCCTGCGCCTTCCACTCTTCCGCCATCAGTTCGGCAAGCTTGCGCGTCGGAGCCGCCAGAAGATTGCGGGCCGGCGTGCGCACGGCCTTGCCGTCGAGTTCGACGACGAAGCCAACGTCGGTGCCTTGCGCCTCGCTCACCGAGACGTCCTTGTAGAAGCGCTTGGGCAGCGCCTTCTTCATCTGGATCTGCGCGCGGCGGATCGGATCGGGATGGCTCAGCCCCTCGGACAGGTCGTTCAACAGATCACGCATGGCTCACCTCAGGAAAAATGCTTCAGTATATCGGCCGGATGGTAGGCGATCGTATCGGCGCCGGCCGCGACAAGGTCTTCGACGCTTGCATAGCCCCAGGACACGCCGATCGCTGTGGCGCCCGCAGCCTTTGCCATCTGCATATCGTAAATCGCGTCGCCGATGACAATGGTATCGGCGGGATTCATCCCCGTTTCGCTGCAGCATTCCGTCACCATGGCCGGATGCGGCTTCGACGGGCAATCGTCGGCGGTGCGCGACACGATGAACTCACGCGAAAAACCATGCGTCTCAAGAATATGAACCAACCCACGGCGCGACTTGCCGGTCACGGCACCGATCAGCACCTCGTCCTTGCCGGCCAGCGTGCGGATCAACTCGCTGATGCCATCGAACAGCGGCACGTCGACGCCGGCTTCGGCGCGCACATCGGCGTAGATCGCCTTGTAATGCGCGGTCATCGCCACCGCCTCGTCGTCCACATGCGGCTTGCCCTGCATGCGCGCGATGGCGATATCGAGCGTCAGGCCGATGATCGCCTTCGTCCGCGAGAGTTCGGGCCGGTCATGGCCGAAATGCACGAAGGTGCGCGCCATCACCTCATGGATCAGCGCGGCGCTATCGACAAGCGTGCCGTCGCAATCAAACAATGCCAGTTTCATGCCTGAACTCATTCAAAATCTTCCCGATCCGCCTCAGCCAGATCGAGGCCAAGCAGGTTCCAGGTCTGGACCATATGCGGCGGCAGCGGCGCGGTCACCCGCAGGCGCCCGCCGTTCGGATGCGGAATGTCGATCTTGCGTGCATGCAGGTGCAGCCGCTTCTGGATACCGCCGGGGAAATCCCAATTGTGGTCGTCGTCGAAATACTTGGGGTCGCCGATAATCGGATGGCCGATATGCAGCGCGTGGACGCGCAGCTGGTGGGTGCGGCCGGTATAGGGCTCCATCTCCAGCCAGGCGAGGTTCTGCGCCGCCGTCTCGCGCACCTTGTAATAGGAGATCGCGTGATCGGCGCCCTCCTCGCCGTGCTTGCAGACCCGCATTCGGTCACCGTCAGGCGTCTGCTCCTTCACCAGCCAGGTCGAGATCTTGTCCTCGTGCTTGCGCGGCACGCCCTTCACCAGCGACCAATAGGTCTTCTTGGTGTCGCGCTCGCGAAACGCCGCCGTCAGCTTCTGCGCGGCACCGCGCGTACGGGCGATGACGAGCACGCCCGACGTATCCCGGTCGAGACGGTGCACGAGGCGCGGCTTCTCGCCCTTCGGGCTCGTCCAGGCCTCCAGCATCTTGTCGATGTTGCGCGTCACCCCGGAACCGCCCTGCACCGCAAGGCCGGCCGGCTTGTTGAGCACGATCACCTTGTCGTCTTCATGCAGCACCATGCGCTGCAACAGCTCGTAGTCACCGCCATGCTTGAGATCATGGCTGGCGATCGGCCCGGCCTTCTTGGCGTCGACATCGAGCGGCGGCACGCGCACCACTTGCCCCGGCTGCACGCGCGCATCGGTTTTCACGCGACCGCCATCGACACGCACCTGGCCGGAACGCATCAGCTTCTGCAGCGGACCGAATCCGAGGCCGGGATAGTGGATCTTGAACCAACGATCGAGGCGCATGCCCGCCTCGTCGGCTTCGACGGTAATATGTTCAATGCCAGCCATGTCTGTACTTTCGGAAAGAGTTGCCGGCACCAGGCGCGGCCTTTGCCGCTGGCTTTAGAGCATTTTACGCAAAAACGGAAACCTGAATCTCAGAAGACCTCAGATCAACGCCCGCATCATCGCAAGCCCGGCAAAAACCGCCGCCATCGACAGCCCGACACTCGCCACCATATAGACCGCCGCCGACGCCATCGCCCCGCGCTCGATCAGCGAGATCGCATCCAGCGAAAAGGCGGAGAACGTCGTGAAGCCACCGAGAAACCCGGTGATCAGCAAAAGCCGCAATTCGTTCGACGCATTGAAACGCCGCGCGATCAGCTCCGCGAAAACGCCGATCACGAAACATCCCACAACATTGACGACAAGCGTCCCCCACGGAAAGTTCGGGCCCATCAGCCGTAACGACCACTGACCGACATAATAGCGAAGCACGGAACCGATGGCGCCGCCGACGGCGACGAGAAGAGCCTGGATCATGCCGTTGGTGTAGCGCAGGCGGGGTGCGTTGCCAATTGACAGCTATCGATACGGTTCACCCCACTCCCTCAATAGCTGCACGGCCGGTCATTGTTGAAGCCGTAGGCGCAGGCCGAATTTAGCGGCATGCTGGCATCGCGGCTCTGCTCCGTCGTGGTGCAGGCCGTGGCTATGAAGGCGGTGACGACAAGCGCTCCGGCCAGGGCAAGAGAGTGAAAGCGGCGCATCTGAACTCCTCCTTTGAAGGACCGGCACTATTCTGTTGTTGAGTAATGCAAGAAGTAACGAGGCAATGAAACAGATATAGAGGCGCACTACATTTGCACTATAGCGTAAAAACTCAAATCCGGCGCGAGAACCATCACAAAAGGTAATATTTTAACGATGTTCTTAGCGGCGCGGGAAGGTCCGCCGTCCTAAATCTGTCACATGACAGTTCAGGTTGGTTCCATTTCGGCAAGTACGGCGGCCGCGGCGTTTGAAGCGCTGCGCATTCCCCCGCGCGTCTCCGCCAGCACCGCCGCCAAGGATGCCCGCAAGGTGGCCGACATCAAGCGCCGGACCGACGCCGGCCAGGACACCGATGAATCCGCCGCCGTCATCAACTCCACCGAAGTCGCGCTCGACCTGATGACCATGGGTCAGCGTCAGCCGCAGGCGGCCCTGCAGCAGGCTCTCAAGCTTTACGAAGAAGACTGAGACCACCCGTCCCGATCGACCCAAAATTTGACCGGCGAAGAAGTCCGCGACAAAAAATTGCTCGCCGGCGACATTCCCCCTTGCCAAGCACCGCCATCGCCAGATAATTGCGCTCAACCTTGTTGGGAGAAGCCGGCTCGTCGCAGCCGGTGCCGAAGGAGCAACCGCCCCGGAAACTCTCAGGCAAAAGGACCAGCAAGGGGCAGACGGAACTCTGGAGAGACGCGTTCTTCGAAACGCGCGCCGAAGGGATAACAATCTCAGGCAAACAGACAGAGGGGGCTCGAAAGACAAGGCGCAGTCGCGTCTTCAGATTTGAGCCCGCGCATGGAACCCACGCGCAAACACCGGAGGCGTCCTTGGACGATACTGCTGCCCTGAAGAAAACCCCGCTGCATGACCTGCATCTGTCGCTCGGCGCCCGCATGGTACCGTTTGCGGGCTATGACATGCCGGTGCAATATCCTGCCGGCGTCATGAAGGAACATCTGCAGACCCGCGCAGCCGCCGGTCTCTTCGATGTCTCCCACATGGGCCAGGTCGTCATCAAGGCGAAGTCGGGCAAGTATGAGGACGTAGCACTCGCGCTCGAAAGCCTCGTTCCCGTCGACATCCTCGGGCTGGCCGAGGGACGCCAGCGCTACGGTTTCTTCACCGATGAAAACGGCGGCATTCTCGACGACCTGATGATCACCCATCTCGACGACCACCTCTTCGTCGTCGTCAACGCCGCCTGCAAGGATGCCGACGTCGCGCACCTGAAGAAGCACCTCTCCGACACTTGCGACATCACCGTGCTCGACCGCGCGCTGATAGCGCTGCAGGGTCCGCGCGCCGTCGAGGCTCTGGCCGAACTCTGGGCCGATGTTGCCGCCATGAAGTTCATGGACGTGCGCCACTGCCGCCTGCACGACGTCTCCTGTCTTGTCTCGCGCTCCGGCTACAGCGGCGAGGACGGCTACGAGATCTCCATTCCCGCTGACAAGGCTGTCGATGTCACCAAGCGGTTGCTCGAGCATCCCGACGTCGAGCCGATCGGCCTCGGCGCCCGCGACAGCCTGCGCCTCGAAGCCGGCCTCTGCCTCTACGGCAACGACATCGACACCACCACGACCCCCGTCGAGGCAGCCCTCGTCTGGGCCATGCAGAAGGCCCGCAAGACCGGCGGCGCCCGCGCCGGCGGCTTCCCGGGCTCGACGCGCATCCTCTCAGAAATCGACAACGGCGCCACCCGCCGCCGCGTCGGCCTGAAGCCCGACGGCAAGGCCCCGGTGCGCGGCCATGCCAAGCTTTATGCCGACCAGGAAGGAAAGACCGAGATCGGCGAAGTGACCTCAGGCGGCTTCGGCCCCAGCGCCGAAGGCCCTGTAGCGATGGGCTACGTGCCGGTCGCCTCCTCCGAAGTCGGAACGGTCGTCTACGCCGAGGTTCGCGGCAAGTACCTGCCGGTCACAGTCTCGGCCTTGCCCTTCGTCGCTCCGACCTACAAGCGATAAGACCATGAGCGCGGCGGCGATCCATATCGTTGCAATGCCTGTTCAGGCGCACTGTTCGCAGGCCGCTATCGTTAGCGATGCGCGCGGATTGCCCCCCTCTGCCCTGCCGGGCATCTCCCCCACAGGTGGGGAGATTGGCTGGGCGCACCCGCTCGCTCAACCTTCATTGTTTGGCCTAGACCTCACCACTGGCCGATCTCCCCCCTTGTGGGGGAGATGCCCGGCAGGGCAGAGGGGGGTATCACCCGGCAAAACCTCCACCATCGCCTCCACTTACACCACCCAAACACCCCATTCCCCAGAGAGGACCATCCCATGCTGAAATTCACCGAAGAACACGAATGGCTGCAGATCGAAGCCGGTGTCGCCACCGTCGGCATCACCACCTACGCCGTCGAGCAGCTCGGCGATCTGGTGTTCGTGGAACTGCCTGAAGTCGGCGCCACCTTCGGCAAGAACGACAACGCGGCCACCGTCGAATCCGTCAAGGCCGCCTCGGATGTCTACTGCCCGCTGGAAGGCGAGATCACCGAAGTGAACCCCGCCATCGTCGCCGATCCGTCGCTGGTCAATTCCGACCCGCAGGGCGCCGGCTGGTTCTTCAAGCTGAAGCTCGCCAATTCAGCCGATGCCGACGGCCTGCTCGACGAAGCGGCCTACAAGGAGCTCACCGCGTAATGACGACGCCGACGGAATTCCAGTTTACCGACTACCAGCCCTACGACTTCGCCAATCGTCGTCACATCGGCCCCTCGCCGGCTGAAATGACCGATATGCTCAAGGTCATCGGCTACAACAGCCTCGACGGGCTGATCGACGCGACCGTGCCGCCCTCCATCCGCCAGAAGGCGCCGCTCGTCTGGGGCGCGCCGATGACGGAGCGCGAGGCGCTCGACAAGCTGCGCGAAACCGCAAACAAGAACAAGGTCCTGACCTCGCTGATCGGCCAGGGCTATTACGGCACGATCACGCCGCCGGTCATCCAGCGCAACATCCTGGAAAACCCGGCCTGGTACACGGCCTATACCCCCTACCAGCCGGAAATCTCCCAGGGCCGCCTCGAGGCGCTCCTGAACTACCAGACGATGATCTGCGACCTGACCGGCCTCGACGTCGCCAACGCCTCGCTGCTCGATGAAGCAACGGCCGCTGCCGAAGGCATGGCCATGGCCGAACGTGTCTCCAAGTCGAAGGCCAAGGCCTTCTTCGTCGACGCCGCCTGCCATCCGCAGACCATCGAGCTGATCAAGACCCGCGCCGAGCCGCTTGGCTGGAGCGTCGTCATCGGCAACCCGTTCACCGATCTCGACCCGGTCGACGTATTCGGCGCCATCTTCCAGTATCCGGGCACGCACGGCCATGTGCATGATTTCACCGGCCTGATCTCGCGCCTGCACCAGACCGGCGCCATCGCCATCGTCGCCGCCGACATCCTGGCCCTGACGCTTCTGAAGTCGCCTGGCGAAATGGGCGCCGATATCGCCATCGGCTCGTCGCAGCGCTTCGGCGTTCCCGTCGGCTACGGCGGCCCGCACGCGGCCTACATGTCGGTCCAGGACGCCCACAAGCGCTCCATGCCCGGCCGCCTCGTCGGCGTCTCCGTCGATGCGCGCGGCAACCGTGCCTACCGCCTGTCGCTGCAGACCCGCGAACAGCACATCCGCCGCGAAAAGGCGACGTC
Source organism: Hyphomicrobiales bacterium (assembly GCA_900467745.1). Taxonomy (GTDB): domain Bacteria; phylum Pseudomonadota; class Alphaproteobacteria; order Rhizobiales; family Rhizobiaceae; genus Rhizobium. Next base: position 112,328 of record UBQW01000043.1, on the reverse strand, counting down.
GAACATCTGCACCGCGCAGGTGCTGCTCGCCGTCATGGCCTCGATGTACGCCGTCTTCCACGGGCCCAAGGGCATCAAGGCGATCGCCCAGCAGGTCCACCAGAAGGCCGTTCTGATGGCCAAGGGCCTGGAAAAGCTCGGCTACACGATCGAGCCTGAGACCTTCTTCGACACCATCACCGTCGATGTCGGCCACATGCAGGGCGTCATCCTGCGCGCGGCGGTCGCAGAAGGCGTCAACCTGCGCAAGGTCGGCGCCACCAAGATCGGCATGAGCCTCGACGAGCGCACCCGCCCGGCGACGCTGGAAGCCGTCTGGCGCGCCTTCGGCGGCAACTTCGCCGTCGCCGATTTCGAGCCCAGCTATCGCCTGCCCAAGGGCCTCGCCCGCACCAGCGAGTACCTGACGCATCCGATCTTCCACATGAACCGCGCCGAAAGCGAGATGACGCGTTACATCCGTCGTCTGTCGGACCGCGACCTGGCGCTCGACCGCTCGATGATCCCGCTCGGCTCCTGCACGATGAAACTCAACGCCACGGCGGAAATGCTGCCGATCACCTGGCCGGAGTTTTCGGATATCCATCCCTTCGTGCCGGCTGATCAGGCGCTCGGTTATCGCGAGATGATCGACGATCTGACCGAGAAGCTCTGCGCCGTCACCGGCTACGACGCCTTCTCCATGCAGCCGAACTCCGGCGCGCAGGGCGAATATGCGGGCCTCTTGACGATCCGCAACTACCACATCGCCAACGGCAACGGCCATCGCGACGTCTGCCTGATCCCGACCTCCGCGCACGGCACCAACCCGGCATCCGCCCAGATGGTCGGCATGAAGGTCGTGGTCGTCAAGGTTCGCGAAAACGGCGACATCGACCTCGACGATTTCCGCGCCAAGGCCGAGCAGTATTCGGAGAACCTCTCCTGCTGCATGATCACCTACCCCTCGACGCACGGCGTGTTCGAGGAAACGGTGAAGGAGATCTGCGATCTCGTGCACAAGCATGGCGGCCAGGTCTATCTCGACGGCGCCAACATGAACGCCATGGTCGGCCTGTCCCGCCCTGGTGACATCGGCTCCGACGTCAGCCACCTCAACCTGCACAAGACCTTCTGCATTCCGCATGGCGGCGGCGGTCCCGGCATGGGCCCGATCGGCGTCAAGTCGCACCTGGCGCCGCATCTGCCCGGCCATCCGGAAACCGACGGTCGTTCGGGTGCGGTATCGGCAGCAGCCTTCGGCTCGGCCTCCATCCTGCCGATCTCCTGGAGCTACTGCTTGATGATGGGCGGCGAAGGCCTGACACAGGCGACCAAGGTGGCGATCCTCAACGCCAACTACATCGCAGCCCGGCTGAAGGGCGCCTACGACGTGCTCTACAAGTCCGAGGCCGGACGCGTGGCGCACGAATGCATCATCGACACCCGTCCGCTGGTCGACAGCGCAGGCGTTACCGTCGACGACGTCGCCAAGCGCCTGATCGACTGCGGCTTCCACGCCCCGACCATGAGCTGGCCGGTTGCCGGCACGCTGATGATCGAGCCGACGGAATCGGAAACCAAGGCCGAACTCGACCGCTTCTGCGAGGCCATGCTGGCGATCCGCCAGGAAGCCCGCGACATCGAGGAAGGCCGCTCCGACAAGGCCAACAACCCGCTGAAGAACGCCCCGCACACGGTCGAAGACCTCGTCGGCGAATGGGACCGCCCCTATTCGCGCGAACAGGCCTGCTTCCCCCCCGGCGCCTTCCGCGTGGACAAATATTGGTCCCCGGTCAACCGCGTCGACAACGTCTTCGGCGACCGCAACCTGATCTGCACCTGCCCGCCGCTGGAAGCCTACGCCGAAGCGGCCGAGTAAGGATACGACATCGAAACGCCCGGCTTTGTCCGGGCGTTTTGGTGTTTGGGGGTGATCCGGTTCAGGCGGTTGACGGATGAGGACAGTGACACATGCCATCGCCAACCTATTGATCTGGCGTTACAATCCTCTCTCGACCGTCATCCTCGGGCTCGTCCCGAGGATCTGCCAACGCCCATCAAAACCGTTACGGTCATGGACAAAACCACCGCTGGCACCCACGCCAATTCATCCGCACCGTTGAATTCCGGGCAACGTGCTTAGATCCTCGGGACAAGCCCGAGGAAGACGCCGTGGGGTGGCTAGGCCGAGAACCTGCCAACGGCCTATGAGCAACCAGCGAGCAACAGGAAGCCGCCCCCCATGCCACACCTCGAAGGCTTCCACTACCGCGCGACCTCATCCACCGACACCCGCCCACCGCTCCTCCTCCTGCATGGCAGCAACCGCGACGAGACCGAACTCCTGCCGCTGGTGGAAACCGCCGCCCCCGGCTGGCCATATATCTCGCTGCGCGGCCCGATCCCCTGGGAGAGCGGCTACGCCTTCTTCCGCCGAAACCCCGACCGTACCCTCGACAAGGCAGACCTCGCGCTCCAGACCGAACGTCTCCGTACCTTCATCCAGGCAGCAATCGAGACCGGCCTGATCACCTGTCCACCCATCCTCTTCGGTTTCTCGAACGGCGCCATCATCGCAGCCTCCCTCCTGATCCGCGATCCCGATACCGCAGCCGGCGCCATCCTCATCCGCCCGCTCTCACCCGATCCCGACGCGATCATCCCGACCATGCCCGCCAAGCCCGTCCTCATCCTCTCCGGTGACCGCGACGACCGCCGCTCCCCCGAGGACGCCGTCACAATCACCAGGCAATTCAAGACGGCCGGCGCCGACGTCACCAGCCATTCATCACCCACCGATCACCATCTGCACGACGACGAACCCGCCATCATCGCCCAATGGCTAGCGTCACGCGTCTTTCCGCTTGCCCACACCCGCCCGCCGCTTTAAGCAGGTCGCCACGCGACAACAGACAACAGGCGACCGGTCTCATGGCAAAATCCGACGGCGATCTCACCCAGCAGCCTTGGCCGCAGCCCGTCACGCTGGCGCTCGAAGAACCCGGCCAGTATGTGACGATCGACACGACCCAGGCTGCTTCCTGGGCGATGATCGAGGACTGGCCGACGGAAGACGGACCCGCGCTCGACAAGGCGCTTCTCGTCTGCGCCGACGTCATCAAGGGCAAGCGCAGCAACGAGGACGCACGCAAGGCTTTCATCGCAGCCGCCATCGAGGCCGGTATCGACATCAAGAAGGACTGAGCAGCTAGGCTGTTACTCAGTCGGAACAGTAAGCGGCGGCCCCAGAAACTCCACATCCCACGTCTTGGCGAAAACGTTGAGCGCCGCCGTATCCGGCCGCCCGTCGCGCATCACATCGGCAAGCCCGAGAAAGAAGGCCCGCGCATCGAGCCCCGGCGCGATCAGGATATACTGCCGCGCCGGCCGGTCGGTGACGTTGACGAAGGCATGCGCAGCTCCACCCGGCACGGTCACGACATCGCCCTCCTCGGCGTAAAACTGCACGCCATCCACCTCGAACAGATACCGCCCCTCCATGACGCGGAAAACCTCCGTCTCCTTGTGTCGATGGCGCGGCGGCCCGAAGCCCGGGGCGTTGACCGTGTCGATGAAGCAGAACGCCCCGTCGGTCGTCGACGGATCGACCCGCACGCCGAGCTCTAGCCCGATCGCCGGTATCTTGATGACCTCCTCGGTCGATTTGAAATGAGACGTCTGGATGGCCATGGCAGATTGTCCTCGGGCGAATTGAGACATGCGGCGGAACAGATTGCAGATAGAAGGCCTACCAAGCCGCCGCCCGCGCCGCCAGCCTCCACAGCAAAAACATGCACGCGCCGCGCGCCAAGTGCCACGCCGCAAACGCTTGATACCCGCTGAGATTGCTCTAATCTTCCTGTGTCCGCATGTTCACGCCGCCGTTCACACAGCCGAGGGAGCACTGCATGTCGCCTGTTGTCAGAATGATCGCCCAGGAAACAGCGCTTTCCGCCCTGATATCCGCCGTCGCCGTCATCGGCGTGCCGAAGTTCTTCGACGCCGACGCGCCGGTCAATTACCCGCTGGTATTGGGACTCTTCGCACTGATGTCGCTCGCCTTTGCCGCCTACGAACTCCTCGTGCGCCGCCGCTAGTCACCACCTCAAGACATATCAACACCGGCACTGTTCGAGTGAGCCCGTCATCCCCCAACAGACCCGAGAGCCGATGTCGATTTCAGATGCGATCTACCGCCCTTTCGAAAGCCTGATTCGGCCGCTCGACATCCCCTATCGGCCGCTGCCGTCGAAAGGGCCGGTCGCCGTCCTCCTGCACTTCATCGCCATGTTCCGGGGCGTGCTGATCGCGCTCGCGCTCTCATCCATGGCCATCGAGGTAATGAACCTCACCATGGTCTGGGGCCTCTCCGTCATCGTCGATGGCGTCACGCAAAAGGGCGCGGCGCCCTTCCTGCACGACGAATGGCCGTTCCTGACATTCCTCGGCCTGCTCATCTTCCCGGCCATGCCGATCGCCTCCTTTCTCGTCAACACGCTGACGTCGCACACGCTCGGCGTCGGCATGCCCGCCGCCATCCAGTGGCAGGGACACAAGGCGGTGGAGCGGCAGGATCTCGCCTTCTTCCACGATCTCTACGCCGGCCAGGTCGCCTCGCGGCTGCAGCAGGTGTCGTCGGCCGTCCAACAACAGATCATCGCCGCCTTCCAGTCGATCCCACGTTTCTTGCTTCAGATGGTCGGCTCCGTGGTGTTGCTGAGCGCACTCTCCTGGCAGCTTGCGCTACCCGCCGCCATCTGGATGGCGCTCAACGTCGCGCTCGCGGTCAAGATGGCGCCCGTCTTCACCGAGCGCTCGCGCAGCACCGCCAAGCAACGCAGCCTTGTCGCCGGCGCCATTACCGATCTCTACACCAACATGCAGATGATCAAGCAGTTCGCTGCCGAAGACAGCGAGGCCGGCGCCATACGCCGCGTCATCGGCAAGTCGGTCAGCACCCAGCACAGCGAGCAGCGCATCTACCGCACCTCCGAGCTCATCGTCGTGGCGCTGAACATGCTGCTCTGGCTGGCGATGGTCTCGATCGGCTTCACCGGCCTCGTGCATCAGTTCCTGACCATCGGCGAGTTCGTCGGCGCCATCTACGTGCTCCACCGCCTCTCCGGCCACACCTTCACCTTCCTGCAGATGGGCCAGCAGATCTTCCAGGCGATCGGCACGATCAAGGACGCCATGCCCGTGATGACGACCCCACCCACGATCACCGACCGACCCGATGCCGTCGATCTCTCCGTCACCAAAGGCGAAATCCGCTTCGACGACGTGAGTTTCGCCTACAAGACCGGCAAACCGGTCATCGAAAACCTCCAGCTATCAGTTCGTCCCGGCGAAAAAGTCGGCCTCGTCGGCCTGTCCGGCGCCGGCAAGACGACGCTGGTGAGCCTCCTCCTGCGCTTCTACGACATCGGCTCGGGCACCATCCGCATCGACGGCCAGGACATCCGCGACATCACCCAGGCAAGCCTGCGCCGCAACATCGGCGTCATCGCGCAGGACGTGGCGATGCTGCACCGCTCGGTCGGCGACAACATCCGCTACGGCCGGCCGGAAGCCGCGCGCGCCGAGATCGAGGAGGCGGCGGAAACGGCGAGCGCCGACGGCTTCATCGCGGAACTGCGCGACGCGGACGGCCGCAAGGGCTACGACGCCTATGTCGGCGACCGCGGCATCAAGCTCTCCGGCGGCCAGCGCCAGCGCGTGGCGATCGCCCGCGTGCTGTTGAAGGACGCGCCGATCCTCGTTCTCGACGAAGCGACCTCGGCGCTCGACAGCGAATCCGAAGCCGCCATCCAGGAAAAGCTCGACCTCGTCATGCGCGGCAAGACGGTGATCGCCATCGCGCACCGCCTCTCCACCATCGCCATGATGGACCGTATCGTCGTGCTCGATCAGGGCCGCATCATCGAACAAGGCAGCCCGGCGGAACTCGCCGAAGGCGACGGCCTCTTTGCGCGCCTGTGGAAACGCCAGACCGGCGGTTTCATCCCCGAAGAGATCGGCTAGATCGCTCTCCCGCTCACGCCGCAAGCGTCAATCGTGGTCGCGTTGGGCGACGTACTCAGGAAAGGCGGCGGCGCCTCGGCTAAGCGCCTTCGCCATCAGGATCCCGTCATCGAAGAAGCCGTTGCGCGCATAGAAACGTCTTGCACCCAGGTTGGAAAGAACCGTCGCGATCCGAAAAAGCGCACACGCCTCACGCTCGCCCTCCGCCTCGATCCAGGCCATGAGCCGCGCCCCGATCCCCATGCCGCGAACATCCGCATCGACCGCAACATGGTCGGCCTCGATATATCTGCCGCACCATAGCTGCGTGCCGGTCCAGAAGCCTGAGACGCCAACCATCCGACCGTCCAGATGGGCCGCGATGCATCGATAGTTGCCCTGCGCGCACATTGCCGAAAGCCGAGCTCGAAACGACGCTTCATCCAGCGTACTGACCTGCCGAAACAAGGGATAGATCGCCACGATCTCCCCAAGCCCGAAAAGCTCGCCTATCTCGATGTCCGAAGCCACAACACTTTCTCCCACTGTCAGCCGCCCAGCGCCACGGCAATGCCGACCATCACCAGCCCAAGGCACGTCATGGTCACACCCGCATAAAGCGGCCGCCCACCGGAAAAGCGCGCCCAGGCATAGCCGGTGAAAAACAGAAGCCCGATGAGCAACAGATTGCTCACCCTCAACGCGCGCTCTGGACTGTCGATCAGAAAGAATGGGATCACCGCGGGAATGGCCGTGGCCGCGACTAGGAAAAACACCGCGACTGCCGCCAGAAGATCGCTTCGCGTCAACGAAACCCTTGATGGCTCGGACTTGGCGGCAAGCGCCAGCAGCGACCGGTAGAGCGCCTCCGCATCGGCATGATCAACGGCAAGCGCCGTCCCCTCGGTCGGAAACTCGTTGCGGATCACCTCAAGTGCCGTAGCCTCATCCCTCGCGCCCCTGATCTGCCGATACAGGTGCAACCGCCTGCTTCTGAAAAACGTCGTCCCCAGAATGCGCAACACCGCGTCGATAATGCCCCAGGCGACATTGCATCCGAGCGTGGAGATGACCAGCCCCCGAATATCCAGCCCCTCCTCGCGCATCACCAGCCGCGACCCGACCGTCCAGGTCAGCGCCATGATCAGCCCGAAGAGCACCTCGGCGAGCGCGTCGCCGGGATCGAGATCGTCGAAGATGGATGAGATCGTCTTCAGCGCCACGGCACTGTTCCAACCGGCAACCTTCACCCATCGCCCTGCCGGCGTGCGACGGCGCACTATGGTCGAAATGGGCGATACCTTCATTGAGTGGGATCAAGGAAACGTAAAACGCCCGAACCAAAGGTCCGGGCGCCCGCTCATTCAACCTGAGAAGCCGTCCTCAGAACTCTTCCCAATCCTTGTTGGCAACAGCCGCGTTTCCATGGCTGGCATAGACAGGTGCAGCCGCGCGCGGCGCCCGCGTCGGTGCAGGTGCAGCTGCCCGTGCCGGAGCGGCCGGCTCCTGCATGCGGCGGGCGACGTCACGTAGCTGCGCGGTGCGGCTGCCGAGCTGGAAGGCGCCGATCAGCGTGCTGAGATTGCTGCTCTCCTGCGCCAGGCCAGCGCCCGCCGCATTCATCTCCTCGACCATCGCGGCATTCTTCTGCGTCGCCTGGTCCATGTGGTTGACGGCGGTGTTGACCTCGCCGAGACCGACGGACTGCTCCTGCGCGGCCGTCGCAATCGCATCCATATGCGTGTTGACGTGCTGTACCAGCTGCTCGATCGCCGTCAAGCCCTCGCCTGTTTCGTTGACCAGCCGCACGCCCTCGGAGACGGCGACGGCAGAGTTGCCGATCAGGCCCTTGATCTCCTTGGCCGCGTTTGCCGAACGCTGCGCCAGTTCGCGCACTTCCTGGGCAACCACGGCAAAACCCTTGCCGGCTTCACCGGCGCGTGCCGCCTCGACGCCGGCGTTCAGCGCCAGCAGGTTGGTCTGGAAGGCGATCTCGTCGATAACGCCGATGATCTTGCTGATCTGCTGCGCGGAATCCTCGATCCGGCGCATGGCTTCGACGGCATTGCGCACGACCGAACCCGAGTGCTCGGCGCGGCTGCGTGTTTCGCGCACCGCGTCACGCGCCTCGCCGGTCCGCTTGGAGGTGGCAACAACGTTCGAGGTGATCTCCTCGAGCGCGGCAGCCGTTTCCTCCAGCGAGGCCGCCTGCTGTTCGGTGCGCTTGGCGAGATCGTCGGACGCGCCGGAGATTTCGCTGCTGCCGTTGCGAACCATGTCGACCGCGCTTCCGACGCCGACAAGCGCCTGGCGAAGCTGGATGACCGAGGTGTTGAAGTCGTGACGCAGCGCTTCGAACTGCGGCGCAAACGCCGTGTTGAGCTCGCAGGTCATGTCGCCCGCGGCCAGCAGCTTGAGGCCGGAAGCAAGCGCGCCGGTTGCCTGATTGAGGCGGATTTCGGCTTCCTCCTCGGCGCGGCGCTGCACTTCGATGCGCTCGCGCTCCGACTGCTGGCGATTAACCTCAGCTTCGGCTTCCAGCTCCTTGTTGCGGATGGCGGCAAGACGGAACACTTCGACCGAGCGGGCCATGTTGCCGATCTCGTCGCCGCGCTCGGCGTACGGCACCAGAATATTGGTGTGTCCATCGGACAAGACGCTCATTGCGGTCGTCAACCGTCCGATCGGACGGACGACGCGGAAGACGACGATCACAAAAGCGGCAATCGTTACGGCAACCGTGGCGACCAGCATCAGGCTGTAAAAGACGAGCGTGTCGAATGCTGCCTGGCGCGTCGCCTCGGCCTTGGCGGCCAGCGCGTCCATCGCCAGCGAAGCGACGTCGCCGATCGTGCCGAGTGCTGTCGTCGCTTCCGTGCGCCACTGGTCGATGCCCATCGTCGACGGACGATCGTGCGTCAGATCGGCAAGGATGCCGGCGCGCTTGTCGGCAAACGGTCCGGAGAAGTATGTCGTGTCCGCGGTTGCGACCGCACTCTTGATCGCCTCGGGAACGGAGGGGTGATTGGCGAGGATCTTGGTCGATGCCCAGGCGAAAGCGATGCGCACGTCGCCGGCAACAAGCTCGGAGGCTTCCTTCGCGGTCAGCGCCCGGTTGCCCGAGATCGCGCCGTTGACCGCAACCGTTGCCGAACCGCCGGCTGCGCGCGCCGACCATGCGAAGTAGCGCAGCTGCACCAGATCCATCAGCGAATTATCGAGCGTCCGGATTTCGGCTTCAGTGGCAGCCGACGTCGTCTCCAGCTTGGCGAGGAACTCGCTGCCGAAGGAAAGGACGCGTGGCGCAAGCGATGCATCGCGCTGGTCGACGGGTTTGGCCAGCTCGGCATCGACAGAAGAACGCAGAGAAACCAGAGATGCATAGCCGGCACCGAGATCGGAGAGCACTGTCTTCAATGTGTCTGTGCTGAGGCCGGAAGAGATTTCCTTGACCTCGTTCAGCGCCGTATCGACGATGGCGCGCTGCTTGCGCACGCTCTCCATGCTCCCAGCAGCATCAGCCGCGGAAAGTGTCAGCGCGGTCGCGCTGTCGCCACGTTCGCTGCGGAAGGCCAGAAGCGCCTGGAACAGCGCCTTGTCGAGCTGCGCATTGGCAGCGACCTGCCCGTTATTCGAATATGTGGCGTGCGATGAAAGAAGCTTGCTGGTCACCAGAGCGGTCAGCCCGGCTGAAATCACAAGAACAACGGCAATCAAAACATTACGGATCGAAAACAATTCGGCCTCCAATGAGCGAAATATCGATCACGGATATCCGTTTTGCGCAGTTAACATTGAACTAATTTCTAATAACCGGATTCACCTGCAAGAAACCACAGAGAATCTCTTTGCAACGACGCTGAACAGGGAAGACAACAAGCAACGCTGCCATCTCGATATGTATTTCCACGCGATTAGTATGATAATATATTTCAATACTATCGGGAGCGACTGGAAGATCTCCCGCATGGCGTGCACCTTCACTCTGGATCGGTATAGCCGGCCCTCCAGCGCTGCAAGAACGGGCATGATTATGATGAAAATCGGCAGGTCCCTAATGAAATCAGTGACCTAACCGTCTTTTCATCCCCGCGCTTTCCGCCTGCGCCACACTCGCCCCCGTCCCGTCTTCGGATACACCGGTTGCGTTACCGGCGAGGCGGGGCCGGCGCTTTCGGGAAGCCCCTGACGCAGGGTGAAACGAGGGGCGTCGCGGAATGGTCCCGCCAGCGAAGAGCTGGTGTGCGGGTGCATAGGTCGGTTCGCCGATACCACGCGCCTATGCACATAAGGGACGGCGACTGGCCGACCGTGAAGCCCGAAAGGGTTTTGCGGAACGGCGCCGAGGTGCTGCGGGCGACAGGGCCGCGGAGGCCCTCTCGGCGTCGATCAAAGACGGCCCATTCGGGATGCCCGGGGAGCGAAAGCCTCAAGAACAAGAACAACCCCGCGAGCATATCTCTGAAAAGATGCCGATCACCCGGTAAAGGAACCAGGACACGATAGCAGACCGCCGAACGGGGCGCCGGAAGGTGTCAATAAAACTAAACTATTTACGAGGCAGCTTCTGGCGCCCCGTCCGATCAGATGCCGTATCAACCGGGGGTAATACCTGCCGGGGTAGAGGCATGTGTGCGGGATAAAAAAATGGCCAACGTCAGCGCCGGTAGCCCCCTCATCCGCCCTTCGGGCACCTTCTCCCCGTTGGGGCGAAGGGGAGATGGAGCGAGCGGCCTGCCAAGTGTCCCTTCTCCCCAGCGGGGAGAAGATGCCGGCAGGCAGATGAGGGGGCCTCACGGTACAACGCCAACCACCCATCTACCCACAAAGCCCTCAGCCAAGCAACGTATACGCCGCCGAACCAAGCGCCACGATACCGAACACAATCAGCAGCCAACTCGTCGCCCGCATGACCTTGGTAGTGAAATTCTCAGACAACCGATCACGCGCCAGACTGACGGCGCCGCTTAAGCAAAACCACCAGGCGAGCGACCCCGCAAACACGCCACCAACGATCGCAACCGAGCTGAAGCGCCTTGTCTCGTCAAGCAGGCCGAAACCGGCAAACAGCGTTCCGAAGGAGAGGATCGTAGCCGGATTGGAAATGGTGAGCAGAAAGGTCGCGACCGTGGTGGCGAAGAGCCCGCCTGCCCTGATCTCGGCCGCCTCGACCGGATCATGCGTCAGCCCGCGCCAGCCCAGAAACAAGAGCAGCAATCCGCCGCCGATCGCCAAAGGCAAGGTCGCCATCGACATGGTTTCGGCGAAAACGGCAATGCCTGTCACCGCCACGAGCGCATAGCTGGCGTCCCCGATCGCGGTGCCGAAGCCACAGGAGAAGCCCGCGAGAAAGCCGCGCTCCAGCGTGCGGTTGATGCACAGCATTCCGATAGGCCCAAGCGGCGCGGTGATGATGACACCCAGCACGGCGCCCTTGAGAAACAGCAGAAGCATGGGATGCGGTCTTAAACGCTCCAGCGCGCACCGCAACGAAAAAAGCCGCCGAAACCGGCGGCCTGTGACGAAATGCTCACGACAAGATGCCCGTGAGCCGAAGCCGATATAAAATACCGGCAGAGATTGAATGGCGGCAATGAGCGACCGCCTTCGCCCTGTTTACCGCGCCGGCACCACGGCATCGCCGCGCGCGGCAAGAGCAGCCAGATCGGCAGGCTTCAGCTCGACCGATTCGCCGCATCCACAAGCGGACGTCTGGTTCGGATTGGTGAAGGTGAAGCCGGAGCGCAGCGTCGTCTGCTCGAAGCCCATCTCGGTGCCGAGCAGATAGAGAACCGCCGAGGGCTCGATCCAGACGCTCGCGCCGTCGCGCTCGATCAGATCGTCCTTGGCGTTGGGTTCGGTGACGAGGTCGATGGTGTATTCCATGCCCGCGCAACCGCCCTTCTTGATCCCGACGCGAATCCCCTTCGCCTCCGGTCCCGAATTCTCGACGATCGCCTTCACCCGCGCCGCCGCGGTGTCGGTCATGCTCATGACTGCAAAGCCCATAGGCCCATTCTCCTTCCGCAACCGGGGTCAAGGTCCGGTGCTTCCATTACAAATATGTAGTCGCTCGCACGCGATCGATCAACAGTCCGACATCACCGTATCTGCTTCAGCCAATCGCGGGCAGCATGGATGACGCGAAGTATCACCACATGCCGCGCTGCAATCTGGTAGAAAATCAGGTAATTCCCCTTGGGGAAGAGCCGCAGTTTCCGTTTCAAGGTCGTCCTTAAGACGCCCGTGCCCGGAAAATCCCCCAGCATCGCAAATGTCTCATAGAGATCCGCCTGCCACTGCAAGGCCGCGGCCGGGTTATCCCCGCCGATGTGGACCATGATATCGTAGATATCGTTTTCCGCCCTCGGATGAAGGCGATAGGCCATTACGCCTTGTCCCCGAATTCCTGAATGAACCGACTGCGCAAACGCGCAAAGGATTCTTCGCCATCAACAGGTTCGCCGCTTTCCACGCCTTCGTCGATCAAGTGGTCGATTTCATCAGGCGTGTATCCGTAAATCAGTTGGCCAGACTGCCATTGGTCAAGCGCAGCAAGAAGGACATCGCCAGCCGAGCCGAATTGCCCAGAACTGACGGCAGCATTCACCGCGTCAGACATTTCAGGCGTGAGCTCCACGCTGATGATTTCACGGCTGCCCATTGGCAAAGCTCCCTTTCAACCAGCATCATGCTAGTCGAAACGGCCGATCAATACCAGCCGACCGCCACCTGCGCCTCTTCCGACATCCGGTCCGGCGTCCACGGTGGATCGAAGGTCATCGCCACCTCGACACCCGAGACGCCCTCGACGGAACCGACGGCGTTCTCGACCCAGCCGGGCATCTCGCCGGCGACGGGGCAGCCGGGGGCTGTCAGCGTCATCATGATCTTGACCATGCGGTCGTCCTCGATGTCGATCTTGTAGATCAGCCCGAGTTCGAAGATGTCGGCGGGAATTTCGGGGTCGTAGACCGTCTTCAGCGCCATGATGACGTCGTCGCTGAGGCGCGCCAGTTCATCTTCGGGAATGCTGGAATGCACGATGCCTTCGCGCACGTCGATCTTCTGTTCGCTATCGTCGAGGCTCATATGGCCTACTCCTTATGCAAAGAACTTGCGCGCATATTCCAGCGCGTCGGCCAGGGCATCCACCTCGGCGCGGGTATTATACATGCCGAAGGATGCACGGCATGTGGAGGTGACGCCGAAGCGTTTCAAGAGCGGCATGGCGCAATGCGTACCGGCGCGAACCGCAACGCCGCGCCGGTCGATCACGGTCGAGACGTCATGGGCGTGCAGCCCCTCGATCTCGAAGGAGAAGATGCCGCCCTTGCCCGGCGCATTGCCGATGACGCGCAGCGAGTTGATGTCGCGCAGCCGCTCAGTGGCGTAGGCGGCCAGATCCGCCTCGTGCCTGGCGATCGCCTCGCGGCCGATCTTGTCCATGTAGTCGAGCGCGTAACCGAGCCCGATCGCCTGGACGATCGGCGGCGTGCCGGCCTCGAAGCGGTGCGGCGGGTCGTTGTAGGTGACGGCATCCTCCGTAACCTCGAAGATCATCTCGCCGCCGCCCTGGAACGGCCGCATCGCCTTCAGGCGGTCCTTCTTGCCGTAGAGCACGCCGATCCCCGAGGGGCCGTAGAGCTTGTGGCCGGTCATCACGTACCAGTCGCAGTCGATATCCTGCACGTCGACAGGCATGTGGACGGCGCCTTGCGAACCATCGACGAGGACAGGAATGCCGCGCTCATGCGCGATCCGGCAAATCTCTTTCACCGGAACGACGGTGCCGAGCGCATTCGACATATGCGTGATGGCGACGAGCTTGGTGCGCTCCGTAAGGCTCTTTTCGAACGCCTCGATATGGAAGGCGCCCTCGTCGTCGACGGGGACCCAGACCAGCTTGGCGCCCTGCCGCTCGCGGATGAAATGCCAGGGCACGATGTTGGAGTGGTGCTCCATGATCGAGATGACGATCTCGTCGCCCTCGCCGATATTGGGCATGCCCCAGCCATAGGCGACCGTGTTGATCGCCTCGGTAGAGGACTTGGTGAAGACGATATCGTCCACCGAAGGCGCGTTCAGGAAGCGGCGCACCTTTTCGCGCGCGGCTTCATAGGCTTCGGTGGCGGCGTTGGACAGGAAGTGCAGGCCGCGATGCACATTGGCGTATTCGTTGGAATAGGCATGGCTGATCGCGTCGATCACCACCTGCGGCTTCTGGGCCGAGGCGCCGTTGTCGAGATAGACCAGCGGCTTGCCGTACACTTCCTTCGCAAGGATCGGAAAATCCTTGCGAATGGCTTCGACGTCATAGGCGGTTGCGGGCACTATCTTGTCCATTATCTCGTCCGATCAGGCGTGCTTTTCGAGCCAGGCCGAGATCACGCCTTCCAGCGCCTCGACCAGGGCTTCGTCTTCCAGTTCCTCGACGATCTCGGCAACGAAGGCGTTGACCAGCATGGCGCGCGCCTTGTTCTCCGGGATACCACGGGCCATCAGATAATAGAGATGGTTGTGGTCGATATCGGCAACCGTGGCGCCATGGCCGCACTGCACGTCGTCGGCGAAGATTTCCAGCTCCGGCTTCACCGAGAATTCGGCGTCGTCGGACATCAGCAGCGTGTTGCACGCCATCTTCGCGTCGGTCTTCTGCGCGTCCGGTGCCACCCGGATCATGCCCTGGAACACGCCCTTGGCGCGGTCGAACACGACGTTGCGGATGATTTCGGTCGAACCCGTATGCGGCACGTTGTGGCCGAGCACCATGGTCACGTCGGTATGCGTCTCGGCGCCGAGCAGGTTGATGCCGCGCAGCGTCAGATCGGCGCCCTCGCCCGCCACCTTGATGTGCAGCTCCTGGCGCACCAACTGGCCGCCGGCATTGATGACGAACAGCTTGAGCTTGGCATCTGCACCGAGATCGATGCGGATCTGCCCGAGATGCGTGTCGTCGGCGCCCTGCTGCTGCACGATGATCCAGGTCACCTCGCTGCCTTCGCCGACGGTCACGTCGCTGACATGCGAGACCAGCGCTGCATCCGATGCCACCGACAGGTGACGTTCGATCACGGTCGCCTTGACGGCCGAGCCGATGCTGACGGGAAGGCGCGTATGCGTCTGGCCACCGGCATGCACGAACTGGATTTCCAGCGGCTCTTCGAGCACGGTTTCAGCCGGCATGTCGATCACGTAGCCGTCGCGCACGAAGCTGCCGTTGATCCGGCCGACCGCATCATCCTTGTCGAGCGCACCAAGGCCATTGGCGGCCGAACCGTTCGACAGCTGCTCGGCATAGCTCGAGAGCACGAGATCGCCGGCGCGCGCCTTGTGATCGGGACGTCCCTGGATCACGGAGAGCACAGCCGAACCCTCGACCAATGGATCGCGGGCGTCGGAACCGGCGTCGCCAGCCTGTGCAGGCACGGCGCGCAGCAGCGTCTTCAGGTCCGTGTAGTGCCAGGCCTCGACGCGGCGCGTCGGCAGACCCGATGTCTTCAGGTCGTCGAGCAGCCGGTCGCGAATGGCGATCACGGCGCCGTCGCCCGGCAGTTCGCCGATCTGGTTGTTGAACGCCTCGATCAGCGCCGCTTCCGCGGCGGTCAGGCGGGTCGTCGTCTGCATGTTCATGCGACCAGTTCCTTTCCGCCTAGATCAGGCCGCCGCTCCGATGATGTCGGCATAACCGTTGGCTTCCAGATCGTGTGCCAGCGTTTTGTCGCCGCTCTTGATGATCTGGCCCTTGTAGAGAACGTGAACGGTATCCGGCACGATGTAGTCGAGCAGGCGCTGGTAGTGGGTGATGACGATGGTGGCGCGATCGGGAGAGCGCAGCGCGTTGACGCCGTCGGCAACGATCTTCAGCGCATCGATGTCGAGGCCGCTGTCGGTTTCGTCGAGGATGCAAAGCTGCGGCTCGAGCAGCGCCATCTGCAGGATCTCGGCGCGCTTCTTCTCGCCGCCGGAAAAGCCGACGTTGAGCGGACGCTTCAGCATATCGGTGTTGATCTGCAGCTTGGCGGCCGCATCCTTCACCAGACGCATGAAATCAGGCGTCTTCAGCTCTTCCTCGCCACGCGCCTTGCGCTGCTCGTTCATCGCGACCTTCAGGAACTGCATGGTGGCGACGCCGGGGATTTCGACAGGATACTGGAAGGCCAGGAAGATGCCCTTGGAGGCGCGCTCTGCCGGATCGAGCTCGAGAATGCTCTCGCCGTTATAGAGAATCTCGCCTTCGGTGACTTCGTAATCGTCGCGGCCAGACAGGATGTAGGACAGCGTCGACTTGCCGGAGCCGTTCGGCCCCATGATGGCAGCCACTTCGCCGGCCTTCACAGTGAGGTTCAGCCCCTTGATGATCTCGGTGCCGTCTTCGGCGATGCGGGCGTGCAGGTTCTTGATTTCAAGCATTCTCTTTGTCCTTCAGGTCTCAGTCGACGGTCCGCGAGCTTATTCGCTCAGCTCAAGCCGCTTTTCCATTCGCTCTATGCGGACTTTAAGGCCCGCGATTTCCGTGTCTTGAACGAGTTGGGCGCTCATAAGCCCGCCCATGTGCTGGCGCATTGCGAACATTTCGCCGCGCATGCCGGCCATTTCCTCTTTCATCGAACTGATATCCGCCCGCACTGCGCGCAAATGTTCGAGGATAAGACTTTCGACCTTCTCGTTCATAGTTGCCGTCCTTCAAACGACCGTTTCTTGGATCCTCGGGACAAGCCCCAGGATGGCGCTTGCCTCAGCTTAGCCGACGCTACCCTCAAGCGAGATGCTGATCAGCTTCTGCGCTTCGACGGCGAATTCCATCGGCAGTTCCTGGAGCACTTCCTTGACGAAGCCGTTGACGATCAGTGCGATCGCCTCTTCTTCGGGAATGCCGCGCTGCAGGCAGTAGAACTTCTGGTCCTCGGAGATCTTCGAGGTGGTGGCCTCGTGCTCGAACTGCGCGGTCGAGTTCTTCGCCTCGATGTAGGGCACCGTGTGGGCGCCGCACTTGTCGCCGATCAGAAGCGAATCGCACTGCGTGAAGTTGCGGGCGTTCGATGCCTTGCGGTGAGCCGAGACCTGGCCGCGATAGGTGTTCTGCGAGACGCCGGCGGCAATGCCCTTCGAGACGATGCGGCTCGACGTGTTCTTGCCGAGGTGGATCATCTTGGTGCCCGAATCGATCTGCTGATGGCCGTTCGACACGGCAATCGAGTAGAACTCGCCCCTGGAATCATCGCCGCGCAGAATGCAGGACGGGTATTTCCAGGTAATCGCCGAGCCGGTCTCGACCTGCGTCCACGAGATCTTCGAACGGGCGCCACGGCAATCGCCGCGCTTGGTCACGAAGTTGTAGATGCCGCCCTTGCCCTGCGCGTCGCCCGGATACCAGTTCTGGACCGTCGAATACTTGATCTCGGCGTCATCGAGAGCGACGAGTTCGACCACGGCCGCATGCAGCTGGTTTTCATCGCGCTGCGGCGCGGTGCAGCCTTCGAGATAGGACACATAGGCGCCCTCCTCGGCGATGATCAGCGTGCGCTCGAACTGGCCGGTGTTCTTCTCGTTGATGCGGAAGTAGGTGGACAGCTCCATCGGGCAGCGAACGCCCTTCGGAATGAACACGAAGGAACCATCGGTGAACACGGCCGAGTTCAGCGTCGCATAGTAGTTGTCGGAGGTCGGAACGACCGAGCCGAGATACTTCTTCACCAAATCGGGATGCTCGCGAATGGCTTCCGAGATCGACATGAAGATCACGCCGGCCTTCTTCAGCTCTTCCTTGAAGGTCGTGACAACGGAAACGCTGTCGAAGACGGCATCGACGGCGATCTTCGGCCGTTCGACGCCGGCGAGAATCTCCTGTTCCTTCAGCGGAATGCCGAGCTTCTCATAGACCTTGAGAATCTCCGGATCGACCTCGTCCAGCGACTTCGGGCCCGGCGTCGACTTCGGCGCGGCGTAGTAGTGAATGTCGTTGAAATCGATCTTCGGATAATCGACGCGAGCCCATGTCGGCTCTTCGAGAGTCAGCCAGCGCTTGTAGGCTTCCAGACGCCATTCGAGCATCCATTCCGGCTCCTGCTTCTTGGCGGAGATGAAACGGATGATATCTTCGGACAGGCCCTTGGGTGCCTTGTCCATCTCGATGATCGTCTCGAAACCGTATTTGTACTGATCGACGTCAATCTCGCGGACGCGATCAACCGTTTCCTGGACGGCGGGCATATCGTTCTCCAATCTCGCCGGAGAAAAGGTCCGGCAGCTTGTCGTTCGGGCAATTTTTGTTGCCCCTTATGTAAGTGGCCAAAGGGGACTTTTCAGCCCGAATGGCAAGTGGAAATTTGCGTTTTCGCAAATTTATCAGGCGGTCGTGACGCTTTATCAGGCAATCACGCCGCCTCTCCCGCCGGCTTGCGCCGCGCGGCTATCTTCGTGAATGTGGCGACGGCCTTGGCGATATCCTCTTCCGTCGTGGAAAAACCCAGCGACATCCTGAGTGCGCCGAGCTTGGGATCGCGACCCATCGCCACCAGAACGTGGCTCTCGCCGACCTTGCCGGACGAGCAGGCAGCGCCCGCAGACAGCGCCACACCTTCGAGATCGAAGGCGATCTGCCCGGTCTCGGCCTTCAGCCCCGGCAAGGTGAAGAAGGTGGTGTTGGAGACACGCTGTTGATCCGCGCCGTAGATCACGACATCGGGTGCGGCGTTCCGCATTCCGTCTTCCAGCTGCCCGCGCAGAGCGAAGATGCGGGCATTGCGCTCGTCGAACTCCCGCACAGCCACCTCGGCAGCAGCACCAAAGCCGATCACGGCAAGCGAATTCTCGGTCCCCGACCGGTGACCCTTCTCCTGGCCGCCACCATGGATCAGCGCCCTCGGCATCAGCACTTCGCCGCGCGACACGACCGCGCCGGCGCCCTTCGGGCCACCGATCTTGTGCGAGGAGACGATGATGAAATCGGCGCCGAGCGCGTTGATATCAAGCGCGATCCGGCCTGCCGCCTGCACGGCATCGACCACGAGCAGACCGCCATGTGCCTGCACGATATTCGCCACCTCGGCCACCGGCTGCACCACGCCCGTCTCGTTGTTGACGAGCATGACGGCAACCATCGGCAGGCCGGTCGATTTGTCGTGGCCGGCCAGAAGGCTCTGCAGGTGATCGAGATCGACGACGCCATCGGCGGTCACCGCGATCTCGCTCGTGCGGTCTTTTCCGAAACGTCCGCCTTCGCGGATCGCCGGGTGCTCGATGGCAGAATGATAGAGATGGCCGATCGCCATCGGCGTGCGGCCCATGCGGAAATCCGGCGTCAGCACCATGTTGGCGGCCTCAGTGGCACCGCTGGTGAACACGACATGGGCGGGATCGGCGCCAACGAGGGCAGCCACCTGACGGCGGGCACCTTCGATCGCGGCGCGCACAGCGCGTCCCTCGCCATGAACAGAACTCGGATTGCCGAACATATCCAGCGCCCGCAGAACCGCGTCGCGCGCTGCGGGATGCAGCGGTGCCGTCGCGTTCCAATCGAGATAGAGCCGGGCCGGCGCCATGATCTTTTCGTCCTGCGCTTGGTTCTTGCGTGGCAAGCCGGTGCATTTTCCTTGAAAAGTCAGCCGGGCTTGCCTTATGACACATCCAACACTGCGTGGATTGCCATGCAAGTTTCGAATTGTTCTAAACTGCGTTTTAGAAAAGCTGACAACGTCCGTCAAGTCTGCGCAGCGCGAACGCGAGAAATAAAAGCCGGAGTACCGATGCCCGAAGTCATTTTCAACGGCCCCGCAGGCCGCCTTGAAGGCCGCTACCAGCCCTCCAAGGAAAAGAGCGCGCCGATTGCCCTCATCCTGCACCCGCACCCGCAGTTCGGCGGCACGATGAACAACCAGATCGTCTACCAGCTCTTCTACATGTTCCAGAAGCGCGGGTTCACGACATTGCGCTTCAACTTCCGGGGCATCGGCCGCAGCCAGGGCGAATTCGACCATGGCGCCGGCGAACTCTCCGACGCGGCCTCCGCGCTCGACTGGGTACAGAGCCTGCATCCTGATTCGAAAACCTGTTGGGTCGCCGGCTATTCCTTCGGCTCGTGGATCGGCATGCAGCTTCTGATGCGCCGCCCGGAGATCGAAGGCTTCATGTCGATCGCGCCGCAGCCAAACACCTACGACTTCTCCTTCCTCGCCCCCTGCCCGTCGTCGGGCCTGATCATCAACGGCGACGCCGACAAGGTTGCCCCGGAGAAGGACGTCAACGGTCTCGTCGAGAAGCTGAAGACCCAGAAGGGTATCCTCATCACCCACCGCACGGTGCCGGGTGCCAACCACTTCTTCAACGGCCAGGTGGAAACGCTGATGGGCGAATGCGAGGACTACCTCGACCGCCGCCTCAACGGCGAACTGGTCCCGGAACCGGCCGCCAAGCGCATCCGCTGACGATGCGGCTCGTTGTCGATACCAATGTGCTCTTCAGCGCTTGTATCGGCAACGGCCATGGACTCAGCGTCGTTTTCGAAGAGCGAAATTCATGACGATGCTGAGTTTTCAGGTTTCCAAGGACGTCGAGAAGAAGGTCGCCGACATCGCGGCCGAGAGCGGCAGAACCGTCGAGGATCTGCTGAGCGACATGACGGCGCGTATGGTACGGGACTTCGAAGCGCGCCAGACGTTCGAAACCATGTCGCAACGCGGACGCGGTGAAGTCGACAAGGCGTTGGACCTGCTGCGCAAGCCCGACAGAAGCTAAGCGCGTCCGCTAAGCCCGGCGCATCTCCGCTGTCAGCTCGAAGGTCGGGCAGGACATGTTATCGATTGTCAGCGGCATGCGGCTTCGCATGCCGATTTTCGTGAGCACACGCTGCGACGCGATATTGTCGGGATGCGTGAATGCGATGAACTGGTCAGCGAATCTCTTGTCGAAAAACCAGTCCGCCAGCCCCTTCCCCAGTTCAGTCGCGTAACCCTTGCCCCATTCCTCGTGGCGAAGCGAATAGCCGAGCTCGAACTCGCCGCGATCTCCGCCATAGCGAGAAAAGCCGGCGCGGCCGATAAAGCGGCCGTCTTCGAGGCTGGTGACCTTGTATTTGGTCACGCCATCGCGCGCCTGCTCGCCGAAGAAGCTCATGAAGCGCTCCTGCGCCTTGGCAGCGCTCCAGGGTGCGGCACCCGAGAGGTAGCGGGTGGTCTCTATCGTCGAATGCAGCAATTGCAAGAGATGGACGTCGTATTGCCCCCACATGGATAAGACGAGTCGGGGCGTCTTCAGGATAACAAGATCGGTCATGGCTTCCTCGCAATCACGCCGCCGGTCACAGCCGCCGAAACGCCTGTCGTACCGGGAAAGGTCAGCGGCAGTCCGTTGACGGAGCGCACCGCCAGATAGGCCCAGGCCTCCGCCTCCATGGCGCCGCCATCGAAGCCCGCCATCTCCGCCGAGACGACCCGGGCGCCCTTTGCCGCAGCCAAATCGGCGAACTCGCCCATGATCACGGGATTGAGCCGCCCGCCGCCGCAGACGACATAAGTCTTGGGCGGTTGCGGCAGGTGATCGGCGAGCTTGACGATCGAGGCGGCGGTGACATGCGCCAGCGTCCTTGCGCCATCCTCCAGCGACACCTCGCCTTTCTCGGGCGGCAGGAAATCGCCGCGATCGAGCGAGCGCCTGATATTGCCGGAGAAGAACGGGCTCGACAGATAGCGGCGCGCGAGATCGGGCGCGACCGCCCCACGGCTAGCCGTCTCGCCGTTGCGGTCGTAGGCCCGGCCGGTATGCGCCTCCACCCACTGGTCGATCAGCATGTTTCCCGGCCCGCTGTCGAACGCCGAAAGCACGCCGTCTGCGCCGACATAGGTGAGGTTCGAAATGCCGCCGATATTGACGAAGACAACGGGCGCCGCGAAACCATCCGGCAGGTTGGCCGAGAGGGCTGCGTGGTAGACAGGAATCAGCGGCGCGCCCTGCCCGCCATGCACCATGTCGTTGGCCCTCATGTCGTAGACAGTGTCGATACAGGTCTCCGACGCGAGCAGCGGCCCGTCGCCGATCTGAACGGTGACGCCGGCATCCGGCCGATGCAGCACCGTCTGGCCATGAAAGCCGACGAGGTCGATATCCTCAGGCTTGAGGCCATGGCGCGTCAGGAAGGACTTGATCACGGCGGCATGGCAGAGCGTCAGTACACGCTCGGCGTCGGCAAGGTCGCCTGGCCGGTCACTGCGCTCGACCACGGCCTTGGCCGTCTGCAGTGCCTGCTTCCAGCGGCCGCGCAAATCGTCGTCATATGGCACGTAGAGGCTAGGGCCGCGACGGATGATGTTTTCGCCGTCGGTCTCAAGCAGTGCCGCGTCGATCCCGTCCATCGAGGTGCCGCTCATCAGGCCGATCGCTGTCAGGATTTTCCCCATTGTCCCTCGATAATCTACAAATAAAGGAGCCAATCAACCAAATGGTGACTGCGCGAGAAAACAGTGCTAAACGCGCCGCGTTGCTTCAACAATAGCCAATCCGAAAATCCTGATCCGAAAGCAAAAGGTCATGACCGAGTTCAAATCCGATTTCCTCCGCACGCTGAAAGAGCGTGGCTTCATTCATCAGATCTCCGATGAATCCGGCCTCGACGCCCTGCTCGCCAAGGAAACCGTGACCGCCTATATCGGCTATGACCCGACAGCATCGAGCCTGCACGTCGGCCACCTCACCCAGATCATGATGCTGCACTGGTTCCAGCAGACGGGCCATCGCCCGATCTCACTGATGGGCGGCGGCACTGGCATGGTCGGCGACCCCTCCTTCAAGGACGAGGCCCGCAAGCTGATGACGGTCGACACGATCGAAGAGAACATCGCCTCGATCAAGAGCTGCTTTGCCAACTACCTCGACTACGACAAGTCGGGCAATCCGGCGCTGATGATCAACAACGCCGAGTGGCTGCGCTCGCTGAACTACCTCGAATTCCTGCGCGATGTCGGCCGCCATTTCTCGGTTAACCGCATGCTCTCCTTCGACAGCGTCAAGACGCGTCTCGACCGCGAGCACTCGCTGTCCTTCCTCGAATTCAACTACATGATCCTGCAGGCCTACGACTTCGTCGAGCTCGCCAAGCGCTACGAATGCCGGCTGCAGATGGGCGGCTCCGACCAGTGGGGCAACATCATCAACGGCATCGACCTCGGTCACCGCATGGGGACCGATCAGCTCTACGCGCTGACCTCGCCGCTCTTGACCACCTCCTCGGGCGCCAAGATGGGCAAGTCCGCTTCGGGCGCGGTATGGCTCAACGCCGACCTGCTGCCGGTCTATGACTTCTGGCAGTACTGGCGCAACACCGAGGACGCCGACGTGCCGCGCTTCCTGAAGCTGTTCACGACGCTGCCGATGGACGAAATCGCCCGCCTGTCGGCGCTTGCCGGCTCCGAGCTCAATGAGGTCAAGAAGATCCTGGCGACCGAGGTCACCGCGATCCTGCACGGCCGCGCCGCCGCCGAACAGGCCGCCGAAACCGCCCGCAAGACCTTCGAGGAAGGCGCGCTTTCCGACAACCTCCCCTCGATCGACGTGCCCGCCGCCGAACTCGACGCCGGCATCGGCCTCCTCGCCCTCATCGTCCGCGCCGGCCTCGCAGCGTCGAACGGCGAAGCCCGCCGTCACGTCCAGGGCGGCGCGGTCCGCATCAACGACCAGGCCGTCAGCGACGAACGCAAGCTCATTGGCAGCGGTGAAGTGACTGCCGACGGCGTGATCAAGCTGTCGCTCGGCAAGAAGAAACACATCCTGATCCGCCCGGCTGCGTAAGGGCGGCAGGTGCTACGATTGCAAAAAGGCCGGCGCAATGCCGGCCTTTTTTTGTGCTGATGTGCCTGGATTGCGAATATTCACCGGCGCCAACCGGTCCCTCACTGAAACTCAAAAATATTCCGAAACACCCCGGGCGCGATGATCGACAGCGGGTTGATCGTGAGATTAGGCGAATCGAGCTTGCCGGTCAGCTTGAAGGTGATGCCGATCAGGCCGCGGTCGGTGCCGTTGCCTAGGATGATGCCGATGATGGGCAGTTCGGCGAAGAGGCGGTTCAGGCCGTAGGCGGGCATGAAGGTGCCGTTCATGTCCATGTTGCCGCGAACGTCGCGCAGCGTGCCCTGGAACACCGCGCCCACCTGATCGCCGCGCACGACGCCATTCTCGATGCTGACGACACCATTTCTTGAAAAGATGCGGGCGAAGCCGCGCTGGAAGCGTTGCGCCGACGTGTCGATGTCGCGTTTGACGGCCGCGTTCAGGCTTCGCTGCTCCTGGCCGACGGGCGTCGAAACGATCGAGTGCAGGCGCTGCTCGTTGACGATCGAGAACCGGCGGACGTCGATGGATCCATCCCAATTGTCGCCGGCGCCGAGCCGGATCGAAAGGTTGAGCAGGCCGCCGCGCATATGCTGGTAGAGGTCGGCGAAACGCGAGACCGCCCCGGCATCGCCGCTGGTGATGTTGATGACACCGTTGCCTTGCGTCTGCGCCACAACGGCCTCGCCGCTGCCGGTGACGCCCGAGAGGTTGAGAGACTGGATGCGGCTGCCCTGCGCGGCGTAGGTCAACTGAACGTTCTGCAGTTTCTCGTCATTGAAGCCTACGACGCTGTCGAGCTTGGCCTTCAGTGAAATGCCACCGTCGTTCTTCGACCCGCCGTCATCCTTGTCTCCGCCGCCGGATTTGATCCGCGCAAGAACCGGCCGCACATCGGCACTGCTGCCGGAGACCGAGACGTCCATGCCGCCCTTCGAACGGCGAAGCGAGATCGCGAAACTGTCGAGCGACGAGAGCTTCACGCTATCGAAATCGGCCTTCTGCAGATTGCCCTTGCTCAGCGACAGCGCGCCCGTCGCGCCGAATCCGTCGCCCTTCAGCACGAAATTCTTGATCTGCAGATTGTCGTCGGGGCCGGAAATCTCGAAATCGGCGGTGGCGCCGATGCCGCTCCCCTTGGACCAGCCGATCCAGGGCAGATCGAGCCGCGCCTTGCCGAGATCGAGCGAGACCGATTGGCGATCCTTGTCGATACGGTCGAGCTCGACGCTGATCGGGCCATCGATGATATCGGAAAGGCCAGGCAGGATCTTCTCGCGCTGATCGTTGCTCAGCGTCGCCGTCACGCTTTGCTGCGGCTGGATGTCGGAGGACTTGTCGGTCGGCTCCACCAGCTTGACCGTCGCCGGCACGCCGTCGATATCGCCCTTGCCGTCGAGAACCACCTGTTTCGGATCGGCCGTCAGCACGCCGTCGAGATTGGTGATCTTGCGCCCCGATATCGCCTTGGCGACGTCGAGATCCTGCAGCTGCAGCGTCGCCTTCCATTCGACGGGCGGCGGGTTTTGCGAGGCGATCAGCCCGATCCGCGCCTGTACGGAGGCGGTCACATTGCCCTTCAGGTCTTCAGGCACGAAGCCCGCGCGCTGCAGCACCTGGATCGGCTTGAAGGTCAGCAACTCGCCGATCGCGTCGGCCGCACCCGAAATCGGCAGGTTGAGCTCGGCCATCAGCGGCTTTTCATAGGTCGACGGCAGAATGAAGGTGCCCTCGCCGACATCGACGGTGCGCCCCGACGGGAAGAACGACTTGCCGCTCTTGATCGAGATCGTCGCTTTCGGACCAGCCAGCTCGAAATGCGCGCTGGTGTCGCGGATCGGCGGAATGTCGCCGGTCACGTTCATGCGGGTGCCGGCAATGTCGAAGGCGATCTTGATCTGGTTCTCGTCCAGCTTCAGCCCCTTGCCGATGGCCTCCTCAAGCCGGTCGAAGGGAATGAAGACATCGATCGACGCATTGGTGACCACGCCGCCATAGAGATTGCGCTCGACCCACTCGCGCCCCTTCGACGCCATCCAGAACGGCCAGAGCTGCTTCACGGCCGTGGTCTGCAGCTGCTGCGACTGGCCGGAGAAGCTGATCTCCGGCGACTTGCCGCCAAAGCGGACATGCAGCGAACCATAGAGCGATCCGGCCGGGCTCGACACCGCCATGTTGGCGAACTGCAGCTCGCGCGTGCCGACGAAATAGCGGCCCGTCGCCTGGATATCGAAGGCCAACGGCTGCTCGCCTGATGTAACAGGCGCCGCTTTACCACCGCTGACAAGAAGATCGACGCCAAAGCCCTTTTCGGCGGCCGGGTCGATCTTGTCGAGGTCGATCAGCGCGCCGTTCAAAGGCACGATCGTCGGCCCGAACTGCAGCTGCGAGCGCGCGATCTCCAGCGATTGCTTGGTGAAATCATAGACGAGATTGACCCGCCCGCCGGTCAGCGGCTGCGCTTCGCCGTCCATGTAGAAATTGCCGGGCTGCAGATTGATGGTGGCGGCAAGCGACGGCTTGGACGTCTCTCCGCCGCGCTCCGCCGAAATGATCGTGTCGGCGAGACTGTCGATGCCCTGGCGGATTTCGCCGATCGCATTGCGCTTGAGGGTGAACGGCGCAAGGTCGGCGCCGGCAAGCTCGCCCGTCAGCCGCGACGTGCGCCCATCGGTCTTCTCGGTGCCGATATGCAGCGTCGTGACGCGGCCGTTGATCGCAACCTCGCCATCGAGCTGTAGCGCGCTCTGCGCATTTCTGGAGAAGACCAGGCTGTTGACGACGATCGAGAGCGGCCCGTTGTCGGTATCCGCGAGCTTGATGTCGAGCCCTTCGAGCTTGATCGACTTGGTGCCGCCGCGATCGACGAAACCGTCGAGAATATCCAGCTGCTGGAATGCCGTTTCCATCGCAGCCGGGATCTGGTCGATCCTGAGATTATCCAGCTTGACCGGATCGCCCGAGGGCAGAAGCGCGGTGTCGAGCGCGATATCCTGCGCCTCCACCTGCGCGATCGCGATGCGTCCCCGGAAGAGCTGCAGCGGATCGAGCGCCATGCGCATGGCGCCCGTCGTCGACATGTGCTGGCCGCTCTTCTCGTCGATCAGGTTGACGTCGCGCGCCTCGAGCGCCAGCCGCATGTTGGAGGTAAAGCGAATGACCGTGGAGCCGACCTCGGCCCGGTAGCGCGGCCCGATCGCGGAATTCAGCGCCGACTGCGCCTGCCGCGACAAGGGTTCGTCGAAGATACCGCTTTCGACCGTGAAGATGATCGCGGCGATGATGAAGATCAGCACGCCGATGCAGCCGCCGGCAAGCCCCGCGGTCCGGCGCATGCGCGAGCGCGTCGGCGGGCAATGCACGATCAGCGGATCTTCCGTTCGCGCCGAGGGAAGATCGTGCAGCGCGACGATATCTTTCTTGCGGAATCTAACCTTCTCGCCGCGGATCGCCGACATGCGCCTCGCCTGTCTCCCTGTTCTGTGATTGGACCAGACTGGCTGGACGGTGATTTGTCCAATATATATCTGGCAAATCACCTCTTATCCACAAACCCGGCAAAAGAAAGGTTTCCCCATGGCGGAACTCAGCATCGGCTCCAGCGCGCCCGACTTCGATCTCCCGCGCGATGGCGGCGGACGCGTGAAGCTGACGGATTTCCGCGGCAAGGCATTGGTTCTTTTCTTTTACCCGAAGGACGACACCTCAGGCTGCACCACCGAATCGATTGCCTTCACCGCCCTTGCCGACGAATTCGAAAAGGCCGGCGCCGCCGTTATCGGCATGTCGCCGGATTCGGCCGCCTGCCATGACCGGTTCATCAAGAAGCACAAGCTCGGCGTGACGCTTGCGGCCGATGAAGAAAAGACCACGCTGGAGGCCTACGGCGTCTGGAAGCAGAAGAGCATGTACGGCCGCACCTATATGGGCGTCGAACGCACGACATTCCTGATCCGCCCTGATGGCACGATCGCCACGATCTGGCAGAAGGTAAAGGTCGCGGGCCACGCCGAAACCGTGCTGACGGCGGTCAAGAATCTCGCTTCTTAAGTGTAGCGAGAGTAAACTCCAATAATTCGCCCATGCGTTGAATAAGGCCAAATCTAAGGCTTTGTTAACCTTAACAGTATGTAATCGACCCAATTCAGGCAGGTCCGTGAGTTGGGAGATTCTCCGTGGCGCACACACAGCAGAACGGCGTATTCGGCAAGCAAAAACAGGAACATATCCTGATCCTTGCCAGCGGCGATCGGGTTCGTCACCTGACCGTCAAGCCTTGGATGGCGGCAATCGCGGTCTGCTTAGTCGGCGTTTTCGCCATCGGCTACCTGCTCGCCACCTCCTATCTTGTGCTCCGCGACGACCTGATCGGCGCAACCATGGCGCGCCAAGCACGCATGCAGCATGATTACGAGGATCGCATCGCGGCACTGCGCGCCCAGGTCGATCGCGTCACCTCCCGCCAGCTGCTCGACCAGCAGGTCGTGGAAGACAAGGTCGACAAGCTGATGGAGCAGCAGCAGGCGCTGACCTCGCGTCGCGGCAAGCTCGGCCAGTTGCTCGACCGCGCCGAGAGTTCCGGCCTCGACGCCAAGACCGAAACGCCCGCTTCCGCCTATGCGCCCGAGACGAAAGGCAAGCGCGCCGAACTGCCTGCCGCCATGCAGGCGATCGAGCGGCAACTCGCCGGCGACGCAACGCCCGCTGACGTGACGCCTGATAACTCGACGCTCTCCTATGTGCCTGCTCGCGAAACCATGGGCGACCGCGCCGACCGCGTCTTCTCCAAGGTGACGCTCTCCCTCAAGGGGATCGAGCAGCGCCAGCGCGATCGCGTCAGCCAGCTGACGACCGATGCCACCGACGCGTCGGCTGCGATCTCCAACGTGCTCACCCGCTTCCAGATCCGCGTACCCTCGGAGACGGCGAGCGCCAAGCAGGACGATGACAGCGCCGTCGGCGGTCCCTATGTCGAGCCAGAGAGCGGCGACGACTTCGACAATTCGCTGGCACAGCTCGACACCGCCCTCACCCGGCTCGAAACCGTGCGCAACACCGCCTCGTCGCTTCCCTTCCAGAACCCCGCCATTGGCAAGGAAATCACCAGCCCCTTCGGAAACCGCCGCGATCCCTTCATCGGCCGGCTGGCGCTGCATTCCGGTGTCGATTTTCGCTTCGCACCCGGCGAAAAGGTCCGCCCGACCGCGCCCGGCAAGGTGGTCACGGCCGGCTGGACCGGCGGTTATGGCAACATGGTCGAGATCGACCACGGCAACGGCATCTCCACCCGCTACGGCCACATGTCCGAGATTCTGGTCAAGGTCGGCGACACTGTTGGCCGCGAGGATACGATCGGTCTCGCCGGCAGCACGGGCCGCTCCACCGGCACGCATCTGCATTACGAAGTGCGCCAGAATGGTCGCGCCGTCGACCCGATCTACTTCATCAGCGCCGGCACGAAACTCGCCAGCTATATAAACTGAACGATCCCGCTAACGGTGGTTTTACCTCAACAACCCTGAGACCGCGCCGGTTCCTTGACTTCTCAACCGTTTCAGCCTATGTGGCGCTGCATTGCGGCATGCAATCCCGCCGACTCAAGCCTGAGCCTGGCCGAACCGGAACGGAAACAGTTTTCCCTTTGACGACATTTGCTGATCTTGGCTTGAGCCAAAAAGTGCTTTCCGCTGTCACCGACGCGGGCTACACGGTGCCAACACCTATTCAGGCTGGCGCGATTCCGTTTGCGCTTCAGCGCCGCGACATTTGCGGCATCGCACAGACGGGCACCGGCAAGACCGCCTCCTTCGTTCTGCCGATGCTGTCGCTGCTTGAAAAGGGCCGCGCCCGCGCTCGCATGCCGCGCACGCTGATCCTCGAGCCGACCCGCGAACTCGCCGCTCAGGTGGCTGAGAACTTCGAGAAGTACGGCAAGAACCACCGCCTCAACGTCGCGCTTCTGATCGGCGGCGTTTCGTTCGAAGAGCAGGATCGCAAGCTCGAGCGTGGCGCCGATGTTCTCATCTGCACCCCCGGCCGCCTGCTTGACCATTTCGAGCGCGGCAAGCTCCTGATGAGCGGCGTCGAGATCTTCGTCATCGACGAAGCCGACCGCATGCTCGACATGGGCTTCATTCCCGATATCGAACGCATCGCCAAGATGATCCCGTTCACCCGCCAGACGCTGTTCTTCTCGGCCACCATGCCGCCGGAAATCCAGAAGCTGGCCGACCGCTTCCTTCAAAACCCGGAACGCGTCGAAGTCGCCAAGCCCGCTTCCGCATCCAAGACCATCACGCAGCGCTTCGTCGCCGCCCATGGCAAGGATTACGAAAAACGTTCGACGCTGCGCGACCTTATCCGCGCCCAGGAAGAACTGAAGAACGCCATCATCTTCTGCAACCGCAAGAAGGACGTCGCCGATCTGTTCCGTTCACTGGAACGCCACGGCTTCTCCGTCGGCGCGCTGCATGGCGACATGGACCAGCGTTCGCGCACCACCATGCTGCAGAATTTCCGCGACGGCCAGCTCCAGCTTCTGGTGGCTTCCGACGTCGCGGCCCGTGGTCTCGACATCCCCGATGTCAGCCACGTCTTCAATTTCGATGTGCCCATCCACGCGGATGACTACGTGCATCGCATCGGCCGTACCGGCCGCGCAGGCCGTGCAGGCTCTGCTTTTACCATCGTCACCAGCCGCGACCAGAAGTTCACCGACGCGATCGAAAAGCTGATCGGTGAGAAGATCGAATGGCACAATGGCGATCTCTCGTCGTTGCCGCCGGCCGAGCCGAGCCGTGACGACGATCGCTCGCGCCGCAAGGGCGGCCGTGAGCGAGATAAGGACCGTGGCCGCGGCAGAAATCGTTCGGGTCATAAATCTGATATCGCCGCCGAGGATAATGGCGTCGAGACGATCGAAGCAGCAGCCGCACCGGTACAAGCCGCACCAGCAAGGGTCGAAAGCGTGAAGCAAGAGCGCAAAGCAGAAAACAACAGGCAGAACAACAACGCGCGCGACCGCCGCCCTTATCCGGCTAACGACGACAATCGTGACCGTCGCCGCTACCGCGACCATGATGACGGCCCGACGCCAGTTGGCTTCGGCGACGACATCCCCGCCTTCATGCTGATCACGGCAAACGCCAAGATCTGACACGATGGGCAGCCCCGGCATTGATTTTCCGGGTCTCGGCGTAGGATTGGTTATCCTGCGCCACAGAAAGATCCTCCTCTACAAGCGCGTCAAGGCGCCCGAAGCCGGCCACTGGAGCATCGTGGGCGGCAAGGTGGATCATATGGAGCCGGCCGAACAGGCGGCGAAACGCGAGGCCGAAGAAGAAAGCGGCCTCGAAATCGGTCGCGTCAGCCTTCTCGGCCAGACCGAGGTGATCAGCGACGCCGACCGCCAGCACTGGATCTCGCTGCTTTATATCGCCGAAGACTACGCCGGAGAACCTGCATTGACCGAGCCCGACAAGCTTTCGGATTTCGGCTGGTTCTCGCGCAACGATCTGCCGAAGCCGCTCTCGGCATTCGCTGAGGCCGCCATCGGCCATCTCGGCCCGGAACAGTTCTAGTATTGAATTTGGAAAGCGCGGCCGGTCACTCCGCCCGCATCGCCGCCTCGTAGGCCAGCCGCACCCAGCCCGCCATCAGATCCGGATCATCATAGGCATCCTCGGGGATCGACCAGTACGGCATCTTCACCGGCTTGCCGGTCTTTCCCTCATAGGTCCACTGGCTGGCGCCGGCTTCGGCGAAGGCGGGCGAACTGACATCATCGGCCTTCAAAAGCATGTCGCCGCGAAACTCGAGCGCGATGATCCGGCCGAGATGATAGATCCCCTTGCCGCCGAACATGCGCTTGATCGTGACGGGGCCAAGCCCCTGAAACATCTCTTCGATTTCGGCCGCGTCCATGAGAAAGCTCGCTCTACAGGCTGTAATAATCGCGGTTCATGTAAAACAGCGCCGGCTTCGCCTCGTCGAACCGCACCGCCATGACTTCGCCGAAGATGATGTGATGCGTCGTCATCTCCTTGATCTCCGTCACCCGGCAATCGAAGGAGGCGAGCGCGTCCATCAGCACAGGCGCACCGGTGACCAGCTTGTCGAAACGACCCGTCGAGAAACGGTCGCCGTCTTCCATTTTCGTGCGCCCGGAAAACGCGTCCGCCAGCGCCTGATGATGCGCGCCCAGCGTATTCAGCGCGAAAATGCCGCTGCGGAAGAAGATCTCGTTCTTAGGGTTGCTGTTATTGAGGCAGACCAGCACCGTCGCCGGGCTGTCCGAGACGGAGCAGGCCGCCGTGATCGTTACCCCGCGCCGCTGGTCGCCGACCGCGGTCGTCACCAACTGAACGTGCCCGCCGAAGCGGCTCATCGCGTCCCTGTAAAGGCCGGGATCGATCGGTTGCTTGCTCAACAAAATTTCACTCCACGAACACACGCATTTCGCGCGCATTATGACGGTCATAGGTTATCTTTTCTACAAACCGATGCCGAAAAGCGACCAATCCGCGCGTTTTTCTTTGACGATCCATTCCGGACGGATAAAAGAGCAGGAATAAACGGTTGGGGCGTGCATCTTTCATGACTATCTCGCGTTGCTTAGGTCTTCTGCCGCTGCTGCTTGTCGCAGCCGGGGAATGCCATGCAGCCGGCGTGACGATTGGCGTCGTCGCTCCGCAGACGGGTAGTTTCGCGCCGCTGGGAGCTCAGATCGCCGCCGGCGCCGAGGCGAAGATCCGCCAGGATGGCGACACCATCGTCACCGTCAACGAACCCTGCGAGGACAATAGCGGCGGCGCCGTCGCCGATGCGCTGATCGCAGCCAAGGTCCAGGTCGCCATCGGCTTCCTCTGCAGCCAGACGCTCGACGGCGCGCTCCCCAAGCTGAAGGACGCCAACATCCCGGCTATCACCGTGTCGGTCCGCTCCCGCATTCTCATGGAAGATGCGCTGAAAAACGGCTGGCCGCTGTTTCGCCTAGCGCCCGCCGACGGCGCCGAAGCCGCGAAGATCATCGAGGTCATCCTGCGCGACTGGGCATCGAGCCCCATCGCCCTTGTCGAGGACGGCACGATCCACGGCCGCGAACTCACCGAAGCGGTGCGCAACGCGCTGGAGCAGAACGGCCTGAAGCCCGTCTTCACCGACACATACCGCCCCGGCCAAGAGCAGCAGATCGCACTCGTTCGCCGGCTCAAGAGAGCGGGCGCGACCAAGGTCTTCATCGGCGGCGACCGCAGCGACGTCTCGATCATCGCCCGCGACGCCAAGGCCGAAAAGATCGCGCTCGACCTGATGGGCGGCGACGGAATGCGCGCGGCCGACCAGCCGCTGCCGCTCGCCGATGGCGTGCTGGCCGTGACGCTCCCCGATTATACCGCCCGCGCCGATGCGTCGCCCGCTGGTGTCGCGCTCCGCGCCGCCGGCATCGAGCCGGAAGGCTATGTCCTGCCGTCCTACGCCGCGGTCGAGATCGCCATCAAGGCGGTGCAGGCCGCAGCAAGCGATGAGCGGCCAGTCGCCCAGCATCTTGGCGGCGCGCCCTTCGACACCGTGCTCGGCCAGATCACCTTCGACGCCGGCCACGAGCTGTCGCAAAACCCATATCAGCTGATGCAATGGCGCTCCGGGGCATTCGTCCCCTTCAGCGCGCCGGCGCAATAACGCCTGCTTGATCCCAGGCGACTTCAACGGAGAGAGACAATGACCCAGCCCATCCGCATCGCGCCATCCGTTCTGGCCGCCGACTTCGCCAAGCTCGGCCAGGAGGTGCGCGACGTGACCGCGGCCGGCGCCGACTGGATCCACCTCGACGTCATGGACGGTCACTTCGTTCCCAATATCTCCTTCGGCCCCGATGTCATCAAGTCGCTGCGCTCCTACACCGACGCGACCTTCGATTGCCACCTGATGATCGCGCCCGTCGACGATTATCTCGAATCCTTCGCCAAGGCCGGCTGCGACCGGATCACCATCCACGCCGAGGCCGGCCCGCATCTGCACCGCTCGCTGCAGACCGTCCGCAATCTCGGCAAGAAGGTCGGCGTCACGCTCAATCCCGCTACGCCGCTCTCAGTTTTCGAAAACGTACTGGATGATATCGACCTGATCCTGATCATGTCGGTCAATCCCGGCTTCGGTGGCCAGAAGTTCATTCCAGCCATGGCCGACAAGATCGCCGCCGCCAAGTCACTGATCGGTGACCGGCCGATCGACCTCGAGGTCGACGGTGGCGTGACGATCGAAACCGCGCCTGTCATCGGCAAGGCGGGCGCCAACGTGCTCGTCGCCGGCTCCGCCATCTTCAAGGGCGGCTCGGTCGAGGCCTACAAGCAGGCGATTTCGGCGCTCCGCTCCGCCGCGGAAGGCCAGTCCAAGTAAGATCGGGCCAAGTAATGCCGAGAATGGCGTGTCGCTGATGGGAAACCGGCTACGGGCATCCTACCC
The DNA here is from genome assembly GCA_900467745.1 of Hyphomicrobiales bacterium. Classification (GTDB taxonomy): domain Bacteria; phylum Pseudomonadota; class Alphaproteobacteria; order Rhizobiales; family Rhizobiaceae; genus Rhizobium. The sequence goes on along the minus strand of UBQW01000043.1, from coordinate 78,059 downwards.
GCCCTACTCGGCCGTGCTCATCGGCGCGCCGCTCTGGGCTCTCCAGATGCTGGCCTCGGCGATGAGCACGCTCTATCTGCGCAACGGCCTGGAGACCAGCCACCTCGGCGATCTCGCCATCCTCTATTTCGCGGGCGGCCTGCTTGCCTGGCCCTTCGCGCTGATGCTCGGCCGCTTCTTCGCGCACAAGCGCCGGATCGAGACGCGGTTCGCCGCCTTCTTCGTGGCGCTAGCGGCCTGCACCATCCTGATGACGGCGTTTCTCTTCGCAATGGACTACCGGGTTTTCTACTCGCGCTGGCATGCGCCTGGAGGATCGATGATCTGGTTTTTCCAGCTGATCTTCACCGGCGCGAGCTCCGTCTACCAGTTCATGGTGCTCGGTTTGCGGCTCTTCGTGCCCCTCGGGCTCGTCTGCCTGCTGGCAACGAGTTTCGCGCTTGCGAAACGCATGCGTTGAGATTGCCGCGCGTCTTTGCTACACGGGCGCCAACATTCCCCTTTAGAACGCCAACATTCCTTACGAACGAAAGCAGGAAGCCATGATCCCGCGCTACTCCCGACCTGAAATGGTCGCCATCTGGTCGCCCGAAACCAAGTTCCGTATCTGGTTTGAGATCGAGGCTCATGCCTGCACCGCGCTCGCCAACCTCGGCGTCATCCCGCAGGAATCCGCGCGCACCATCTGGGAAAAGGGTTCGGTCGCCGAATTCAACGTCGCCCGCATCGACGAGATCGAAGCCGTCACCAAGCACGACGTCATCGCCTTCCTGACGCACCTCGCGGAATTCATCGGCCCCGACAGCCGCTTCGTCCACCAGGGCATGACCTCTTCCGACGTGCTGGACACCACCTTCAACATCCAGCTGGTGCGCGCAGCCGACCTTCTGCTTGCCGACATGGACCGCGTTCTTGCGGCACTGAAGACCCGCGCCTTCGAACACAAGGATACAGTGCGCATCGGCCGCAGCCACGGCATCCACGCCGAGCCGACCACGATGGGCCTGACCTTCGCGCGCTTCTACGCTGAAATGAAGCGCAACCGCGATCGTCTGGTCGCCGCCCGCGCCGAAGTCGCGACCGGCGCGATCTCGGGCGCCGTCGGCACCTTTGCCAATATCGACCCGAGCGTCGAGGAATATGTCTGCGAGCAGCTTGGCCTCGCTGCCGAGCCGATCTCGACCCAGGTCATCCCGCGCGACCGCCACGCGATGTTCTTCGCCACCCTCGGTGTCATCGCCTCGTCGATCGAAAACGTCGCCATCGAAATCCGCCACATGCAGCGCACCGAAGTGCTCGAAGCCGAAGAGTTCTTCTCTCCCGGCCAGAAGGGCTCGTCGGCCATGCCGCACAAGCGCAACCCGGTGCTGACAGAAAACCTGACGGGTCTCGCCCGCCTCGTGCGCATGTCGGTTGTTCCGGCGATGGAAAATGTTGCTCTATGGCATGAGCGCGACATCAGCCATTCGAGCGTCGAGCGCGCCATCGGCCCAGACACGACGATCACGCTCGATTTCGCGCTGAATCGTCTGGCCGGCGTCATCGAGAAGCTGGTGATCTACCCTGAGAACATGCTGCGCAACATGAACCAGTTCAAGGGACTGGTCATGAGCCAGCGCGTGCTTCTGGCATTGACCCAGGCCGGCGTGTCCCGTGAGGACAGCTACCGTCTGGTCCAGCGCAATGCCATGAAGGTCTGGGAAAAGGGCGCCGACTTCCTCGAGGAACTGCTTGCCGACGCCGAAGTGCGCGCCGCTCTGTCGGAAGAGGAAATCCGCGAAAAGTTCGACCTCGGCTATCACACCAAGCACGTCGACACGATCTTCAACCGGGTCTTCGCCAACAGCTGATCGGCCTGATCAACTCTTCTGCGGCGCCTTTCGGGGCGCCGCTTTTCGTTTGTCCTTCTGCGAACGCGCGGCATCGATCTTCTTGCGCACGGCGGTTGCCGTCTTCGTGGATTTCGGCGCGGCATTGGCCGCCGCCTGTTTCTCCGCCTGCCCGCCTTTCGCAGCCTTGGCCACCAGCCGATCGAGATGCTTCAGGTCGTCCTCGTCGAGGTTCTCGATGCCGATGAACCGGTTCTCCGCGTGGCTCGTCAGGATCAGCTCGTCGAGCTTCGCTTGGATAGCGCGCGTATCGCGTGTCTGGGCGTTCTGCAGCACGAAAACCATGAGAAAGGTGATGATCGTCGTACCGGTGTTGATCACCAGCTGCCACGTCTCTGAATAGTCGAAGAACGGCCCCGTAACGGCCCAGAGGATCACCAGGATCAATGCAAGGACGAAGGTCACGGGCTTGCCGGCCCATTCCGACGTCTTCGCCGAAAAGCGCATGAAGATATGCTGCGTGTCTGCCATGTTTGCCTCCCTCAAAGCTTGCACCAGTCAAACTCCGAAGAAGGCATTGGGTTCCTGAGTGAACCAGATGGCGATCAAACGATCGGCGGCGCCACCAGCTTGCGATAGAGGTGCCAGGTCGAATGGCCGAGGATCGGCATCACCAGCGCCAGCCCGACGAAGAGCGGGATCGTGGCGACGGCAAGCGACACCGCGACGATCAGGCCCCAGCACAGGACCGGAACCGGATTGGCAAACGTGGCCCGCAGCGACGTCTCCATCGCGGCTACAAGGCCGATGTCACGGTCGAGCAGGATCGGAAAGGTGACGACGGTCGTCGCCAGCACGATCAGCGCGAAGCCGAACCCGATCAGGTTGCCCCAGATGATCAGCTGCATGCCTTCTGTTGTGCCGAAGATCTCGGAGAAGAAGGCTGACATCGATCGCGGAAACACGTCGCTCAACACATTCAGATAAAGCGTCTGCGCAGCCACCAGCCAGACGACGAAGAAGGCAAACAGCATCAGCCCGCCGGTGACGATTGACGGAAAGGCCGGCGATCGCGTCACCTCCATGGCATGCCGCCACGAACTGTCCATCCCAGCCTCCCGCCGTCTGCTGATCTCATAGAGACCAATGGCGGCCAGCGGCCCGATCAGGGCGAAGCCTGCAATGAGTGGAAAGATCATCGGCAACAGGTTGGCGCTCGAAGTGGCGACCGCGAGAAAAATGCCCGCGATCGGATACATCAGGCACAGAAACACGTAATGCGATGGTTTTTCCCTGAAGTCCGCCATACCGAGCCGGATGGCGTCGAAGACGTCGGCAAGGCCAATTTTGTTGATGACCGGGCGCGAATAGACATCGTCCGCGCCGGACATGACGTGAAATGCCGTCATGGCTTTCTCCTCCTCAGCCATTGAGGCCGGCGGCGAAAGCATCGGCGGTGCCGACATCGAGCGCGACCGGCAATGCGCTAACATAACAAAAATTGGCCGAGCTGTCCTGCTTTCCCTTGACTTTATCGCCGCGCCTTCTCACATCGGCGGCACCATGAAAGCTTCAGACGCCGAAATCCTCATCATCCCCGGTTACACCAACTCCGGCCCCGACCACTGGCAGAGCCGCTGGGAGGCAAAACTCAGCACCGCGCGCCGCGTCGAGCAGGCGGAGTGGTCCAAGCCCGTGCGCGAGGACTGGGCAGCGCGGATTGCAGAGGAAGTCAATAAATCGACCCGCCCGGTGGTGCTTGTTGCCCACTCGCTCGGCGTGCCGTCGCTTCTGCATGCGATCCCGCAGTTCGAGAAGCCGGTTGCCGGTGCTTTCCTGGTGGCGCCGCCTGATGTCACCAACCCCGACATCCGCCCGAAGCACCTGATGACCTTCGGCCCCTACCCGCGCGAGCCCTTGCCGTTCCCAAGCGTCACGGTCGCCAGCCGCAACGATCCTTTCGGCACCTACGAACATGCCGACGAGATCGCCGCAAGCTGGGGCTCATTGCTGGTCGATGCGGGAGAGTCCGGCCACATCAACGCCGATTCCGGTCACGGCCCGTGGCCCGAGGGCACGATGGTCTTCGCGCAGTTCCTCAGCCGTCTCAAGGGCTAGGCCGCGCTCGCATTCCCACGCGAATAAAACTCAATCACCCTCGCCGCGTACGAAAAACACGCTCGCAAACGCGGCGAGAACGACGCATTGCATGATGAACATTGGCCAATCCTGAGCCATGGCTTTTCCTCCATACCCATCATATAGGGCGGAAAACACCGAACAGGTATTTTGCGGGCGTTGCGACGCCGTTGCAAATGACATCGGTGCGATTGCTCCGCCGGATGCATGTGACCGAGAGCACGACTTTGGGAGCACTGGACAGCGCGATAAGTTTGCTCCGATATTAAGCTCGGCTTAATTTAATATAAGCAAATTGACACACGCCAGACGAGCGAGTGCGAGCATTGACCAAGAAGAGGCCTGATCAAGAGGTTGGTTCGACAAAGAGCGATGTGATTATCGCTTCAGCGGATGCATCCGATCGCGAGAACAACGCGCTGGTCGAGCGCGAAAGCCGTTGGAACTATGCGCTTGTCGGCTCGGATCTCGGCGTGTGGGATCACAACCTCAAGCTTGGAACGCGCTATTATTCCGAAACGTGGAAGACCATGCGCGGCATGGCGCCCGACGAAGAGGCGGATGGCGACTACGACGCCTGGATCGCGCTGATCCATCCCGACGACCGCGCTTTCGTCATCGAGGCGATAGACCGGCAGAATGCCGGAGACCCCAATTTCCGTGTCTTCGAATATCGCGAGCGGCATAGGGACGGCCACTGGATCTGGATCGAATGCCGTGGCGCCTGCGTGGAGTGGGACGAAAACGGCGCCCCTGCCCGCCTCGTCGGCACCGACACCGATATCACCGCCCGTAAGGAGGCAGAAGAACGGCTGGCGCACATGTCGCGGCGGCTCGACCTTGCGCTCGACATTTCGGGGATCGGCGTGTTCGAATCCGATCTCGATGCCGGCACCGTCGAATGGGATGCGCGCCTTTTGTGGATCTACGGCATCACGAACCCGACACGCGCCTCGCAGGGCGATGTCTGGACCGAAACGCTGCATCCCGACGACCGTGAGCGGGTGCAGGCGACGGTCGCGGAAAACATAGAACGCCAGTCGGGCTTTCAGCACGAATTCCGGATCATCCGCGGCGACGGCGCCGAGCGCGTCATCCGCGCCAAGGCGGCCTTCTTCATCGACGGCAACGGCCACCGCAAGCTGATCGGCGCCAATTGGGACGTGACAGAGGAAGTGGCGCTCAATGCCGAACTCCAGCGGGCCAAGGATCTCGCTGAGGCCCACAACCGCGAACTTGAGGCGGCAAAGGAAAGCATCGAACATCTCGCCCTTCATGACTTTTTGACCGGGCTGCCGAACCGCCGCTATCTCGACCGCAAGCTGGAAGAATATTCGACAAGAGCAAGCACTACCGACGATACGCTTGCGGTGCTGCACATCGACCTCGACCGTTTCAAGCAGATCAACGACACGCTCGGCCACCGCGCCGGCGACGCCATGCTCAAGCACGCAGCATCTGTGCTGACAGAGACCGTTCGGCCGGGCGATTTCGTGGCCCGCATCGGCGGCGATGAGTTCGTGGTGCTCTGTGCGCTCGATGTCACGCCGAAGAAGATCTCCAACATGGCCGAGCGCATCGTGCGCGAGCTCAGCCGTCCGATACGCTACGAGCACCACGAGTGCCGCTTCGGCGCCAGCGTCGGCATCGCCACCGACAGCGGCCCGATGCTCGACGGCAAGCAACTCCTGCTCAACGCCGACATCGCACTCTATCGCGCCAAGAGCGGCGGCAGGAACCGGCACGAGTTCTTCTCCAAGGACGCCCGCCGCCAGGTGATCGCCAGCAAGCGACTGGCCGACGATATCCTGATCGGCCTCGAGCGACGCGAATTCGTGCCCTTCTATCAGCCGCAGTTCGATGCCCGCACGCTTGATGTCACAGGCGTTGAGACGCTCGCCCGCTGGCAGCACCGCGAACACGGCCTGCTGGCCCCCGATCGCTTCCTGGATATCGCCGAGGACATCAACGTCGTCGCGACTATCGACGGCGTCATCCTCGAGCAGGCGCTTGTCGATCGCGCCACCTGGGAGAGCGAAGGCATCGTCATTCCAAAGATCGCGGTCAATGTCTCCTCCCGGAGACTTGACGACCCGGCGCTCGGCAAGAAGCTGCGAGCGCTGAAGATCGTGCCGGGAACCATCGCCTTCGAGCTACTGGAATCCATTTCGCTCGATGATTGCGACGACGCCGTCATCGCCAATCTCCGCCAGTTCCGCCGTCTCGGCATCGACATCGAGATCGACGACTTCGGCACCGGCCACGCCTCGATCGTCAGCCTGCTTAGGCTAAGCCCGAAGACGCTGAAGATCGACCGCGAGCTGATCCGCATGCTGCCGACCTCGTCGGAGCAGCGCAAGCTCGTCCGCTCGATCATCGAAATCGGCCGCTCCCTGAGCATCCTCGTGACCGCCGAAGGCGTCGAGACCATGGAGCACGCGCGTATCCTGGGCGACCTCGGCTGCGACGTACTGCAGGGCTATGCGCTGGCCCGCCCGATGCCAGCGATGCAGATCCCCTCCTTCGTTCGCGCCGCGAGCTGGCGCCAGGCGGCCGCCGCCGCCCATACGCCGACGCCACGCAAGCCAAGCAAGGCGACGGCCTCCAAATAAAACACTGCACAACCCCGGCATAAACCTGAGGTCGTTTTGTTAAGCCGGGAAACGGGGTAGAATACATTTCTCAGACATTCGATTCTCGCATCGGTGCTCCGGAAGACCGGAATCCGGGGAAGGAGTGACAGGCGGATTGTGAAACCCTCGCTTTTCCTTTATGGGGACGCCACGAGATCGATCCACTCGCGCTAATCCCAAGAGCGCCAACGACAAGAGAACAATCGCAATGAACCGTCGCCGCCGTATTTACGAGGGCAAGGCCAAGATTCTGTATGAGGGACCCGAGCCAGGCACGCTGATCCAGTTCTTCAAGGACGACGCCACCGCCTTCAACAAGAAGAAGCACGAAGTCATTGATGGCAAGGGCGTTCTGAACAACCGCATCTGCGAGTTCATCTTCAACCATCTGAACAAGATCGGCATTCCCACGCACTTCATCCGCCGCCTCAACATGCGCGAGCAGTTGATCCGCGAAGTCGAGATGATCCCGCTTGAGATCGTCGTGCGCAATGTCGCCGCCGGCTCGCTGGCCAAGCGTCTGGGCATCGAGGAAGGCACCGTGCTTCCGCGCTCGATCATCGAGTTCTACTACAAGTCGGACGCGCTCGAAGACCCGATGGTCTCCGAGGAGCACATCACGGCCTTCGGCTGGGCCAATCCCGCCGAGCTCGACGACATCATGGCGCTGGCGATCCGCGTCAACGACTTCATGACCGGCCTGTTCTTGGGCGTCGGCATCCAGCTCGTCGACTTCAAGATCGAATGCGGCCGCCTCTATGAAGGCGACATGATGCGCATCATCCTCGCCGACGAAATCTCGCCGGACAGCTGCCGTCTCTGGGACATCGACACCCAGGAAAAGATGGACAAGGACCGCTTCCGTCGCGACATGGGTGGCCTTCTCGAAGCCTATTCGGAAGTGGCGCGCCGCCTCGGCATCATCAACGAGAACGAGCCTGTGCGCGGCACCGGTCCAGTTCTCGTCAAGTAACTAGCAAGACAGGGAAGACAAAGTGATCAAGGCTCGTGTAACCGTCACGCTGAAAAACGGCGTTCTCGATCCGCAGGGCAAGGCCATCGAAGGCGCGCTCGGCGCGCTCGGTTTCGATGGCGTCGGCCATGTCCGCCAAGGCAAGGTATTCGACGTCGAAGTCGAAGGCACCGACAAGGCCAAGGCCGAAGGCGACATCAAGGCCATGTGCGAAAAACTCCTCGCCAACACCGTTATCGAGAACTATACTATTTCTCTCGACTAACGGTTGCGGAGATTGTCCGATGGCTGAAGTGACACAAGAATTTATGTTTGAGTTCTTTAAGCGCATTCAGGCCGAAATTTCGGGGCTGAAACATACTCAGAACGAAATGAGAAGCGAGTTGAACTCCATGCGGGGGATACTCGTTTCAGTGAATCAGGACATCCACAACATTTACAGCGTGCTCGACCGTCACGACCAACGCCTCGAACGCATTGAAAACCGTCTCGAACTTCGAGAACTCGCAGAAGCACAAGCAAGGTTTGAACAACACCCATGAAATCCGCCGTCGTTCAGCTTCCGGGCCTCAATCGCGATCGTGACATGATCGCCGCTCTCACCAAGATCTCCGGCCAGGCGCCGGTGACGATCTGGCAGACGGAGACCGATATCCCAGATGTCGATCTGATCGTCATCCCGGGCGGTTTCTCCTATGGCGACTATCTGCGCTGCGGCGCGATCGCCGCGCGCATGCCGGTCATGCAGGCGATCATCGAGAAGGCCAACAAGGGTGTGAAGGTTCTGGGCGTCTGCAACGGCTTCCAGATCCTCGTTGAATCCGGCCTGCTTCCGGGCGCGCTGATGCGCAATTCCTCGCTGAAGTTCGTCTGCCGCGAGATCAAGCTTGAAGTGGCGAATGCCGAGACGGATTTCACCCGCGCCTATGGCAAGGGCCAGATCATCCGTTGCCCGGTCGCCCACCACGACGGCAACTACTTCGCCGACGCCGAGACGCTGGCGAAGATCGAAGGCAACGGCCAGGTGGTCTTCCGTTACGCCGAGGGCACCAACCCGAACGGTTCACTGAACGACATTGCAGCCGTCATGAACGAGGGCGGCAACGTGCTCGGCATGATGCCGCACCCGGAAAACCTGATCGAAGCAGCCCATGGCGGCTCCGACGGCCGGGCGTTGTTCGCTTCCGCGCTCGACGTAATCGCTGCTTAACCTTAAACGGATATGAGGCCATTCATCCGGTCCACTGGAGCAAGATCGATGCGCCCTCACCTTCCCCTGACACATGTCCTCGCCATTGCCGCGACCGCGGCACTGGTTGCGTCGTGCCAATCTAAGACACCGGCGCCGTCACAGGACCGTAGCGCACTGTCGACCATGGAACGCGTGGCCGTAGCGGCCAACAATTGCTGGTTCAAATCTGGCGACGCGACGTTTGCCGCCTACAAGCTGGCGCCGGAGCTCAACTCCTTCTCCGGCCGCCCGCGCATTCTCGTCGTCCACAAGGGCAGCCCGGAAAGCCGGCCGCTGCTGGTCGTCCAGGCGGAAGGCAACCCTTCCAAGCTCGACGCCTTCGGCCCGATGATGGATAGCCCGGCACGTCCGCGTATCGCTGGCGACGTCACGCGCTGGGCCGGCGGCAACAAGAGCTGCAGCTAAGCCAGCATTAGAGCGCCATGCGTCCGAATGGACGCGCAAAGGACGCTCTAACTCTTTGAATCTACGCATCGAGCTTTCCGAAAATCGATGCCGATTTTCGGGCCGATGCGCTAGGCGCCCAGAGCCTCAATCCCAGAAGAACGACTTGCCGACTTCCTTGCCGGCATCGGCCCTGCTGATGCCGATGTCGAGAAGCTCCGTATCCGTGAGATCCCTGAGCACGCGCCGGCTGGCCCGTTTCTGCTGCCAGAGCGCGATCTTGTCCCACACGCGGCCAAGAGCGGCCCACACCTCGTGCCGGTTGAACCTCGGCGTATCGCGGAATTGCTCCGCTTGGCGGAGCCGATTGTCTCTCCTGAAGTCAGGCGCTACTGACATGTCACTATCCGATCGCTGATTGTATGCATCCACCCTGATAGACTTGACAGGATTAGGGTGACAATCTAGGAAATTGTCATCATGACAAATTGGCTCCCTGATCTTTCGCGCGGCTCCGGTCCCGTTTATCTGCGTCTCGCGGACAATATCGAATCCGCCATCGCCAGCGGCGCATTGCCCGCAGGCAGCAAGCTGCCGCCGCAGCGCAATCTGGCCTACGATATCGGCGTGACAATCGGTACAATCGGACGCGCCTACGCGCTGGTGCACGAGCGCGGGCTGGTGGCGGGCGAAGTGGGACGCGGCACCTATGTGCTGGACCGGGCCGAAACGGCACCGGGCAATCAGCCCGATCCGCTGACAATCGCGCTCGGCGGCACCAGGACAATCGACGCGCCATCGGGAAAGATCCGCTTCGATACGACGGCTGCTCCGGATCTTGGCCAGGGAAAAGCCATCGGCCGCATCCTCGCCGATATCGGCGAGCAGCAGCTTGCCGAGATCTCCTCCTATTCGCGCGTCTTCCCGAACAACTGGTATGAGGCCGGGCGTCGCTGGCTGTCGCGCAACGACTGGGCTCCTGACACTGAAAACATCGTCCCCACTCTCGGCGCGCACGCAGCCGCCATCTCGGTCATCTCGGCCATATCATCGCCCGGTGACAAGATCGTCTTCGAGAACCTCAGCTATACGCAGGTGAGCCGCAGCGCCCGCATCCTTGGCCGACGGACGATCACGGTCGATTCCGACGAGCATGGCGTCATTCCCGATGATTTCGAGCGGCTCTGCTCCCAGCAGCACCCGAAGCTCGCCTTCCTGATGCCGACGGCCCATAACCCGACGCTATCAACCATGCCGCATGAGCGACGCGCCAAGATCGCAGAGATCGCGCGCAGACATGGCGTCTGGCTGATCGAGGACGATCTCTATGGCGGCATGACCGGCGACGAAAACCCGCTGCTTGCCTCGCTGGCGCCCGATCGCACCTTCCTCATCAGCGGGCTGTCGAAATCGGTGGCCGCCGGCATCCGCGGCGGCTGGGTCGCCTGCCCGCCGCATTTCGCCCAGCGCATCAAGGTCACCCACAAGATGATCACCGGCGGCCTGCCCTTCATTCTGGCCGAAGCCTGCGCCCGGCTTGTCGAAAGCGGCGAGGCCCATGATATTCGCGAGACCTGCATCACCGAGCTTTCAGGGCGCGAACGCCTGGCGCGCGAGACGCTGCAGGGCTTCGACTTCGTCTCGCATCCGCATGTGCCGTTCATCTGGCTGAAGCTTCCCGATCCGTGGCTCTCGGGCACCTTCAAGAACGCCGCCTTCCGCGACGGCGTGCTGATCGACGATGAAGACGAGTTCAAGGCGGCGCGCACCGACAAGGTCTATCACCGCGTGCGCATCAGCTTCTCCTCCCCCAAGGACAGAGGGGAAATGGTTGCAGGTTTGATGACAGTTCGACGCCTGCTTGAAAGTGGCGGCGCGGGATACGACGGCGAGGTCTGAAGCTGTTGCAGATCGGCCGCACCCGCTAAAATCTAGGGCTTACAGCGCCTGTCCGCTTTACCGAATCGATTTGCATGCTACCAATTGCGTTAAGGACGGCGATCTGCGCCGGCACCAAAGGCGGCGCATCTAATGAACAGCATGGCATCGGCATCGACCGGTCGCGGACTACTTCTCGCGGCTCTCCTTGCAAACATCTCGCTCCTGCCGGTCTCGGCCCATGCAGATGAAAAGATCTTCGACGAATTGCGCTTTGGCGCTTCAGCGTCGATCCAGGGCGGCCACAGCCACGAAGATGGCGTCTTCCCTGAGGTCACGGTCTTCTTCGACCCGTTCGGCCAGGATACGGCAACCGACTGGAAGCAGACGCTGGCGCGTCCGCGCCTGAACCTAGGCACCTCGATCGGCACCTCGGGCGAAGCGACGCAAATCTTCGGCGGTCTCGCCTGGACGGTCAATTTCAACGAGAAGGTCTTCGCCGAAGCCGGTTTCGGCGGCGTCTGGCACAACGGCGATCTCGATAACAGCGCCGATGGTCCCGATCTCGGCTGTCGTTTCCTCTTCCACGAATACGTCGGCGCCGGTTATCGCTTCGACGCGCACTGGAATGTCATGGCGCAGGTTGCCCATTCCTCACACGCAAATCTATGCGACGGACCGAACAACGGCATGACCCGCGCCGGCATCCAGGTCGGCTACAAGTTCTAAACTTCCCGATATTGCACTCCGAAGCCCGCTCTCTGTGAACAGCGGGCTTTTTTCTGTCGCGCGCCGCACCCACTTAGGCTAAAGACACCGAAATCGCGCAACGGCAGGGACTTCGCAGAGCTCATGACCATTTCCAATACCCGCCCGATCACTCCAGAATTGATCGCCGCCCACGGCTTGAAGCCGGACGAATACCAGCGGATTCTGGATCTGATCGGCAGGGAGCCGACCTTCACCGAGCTCGGCATCTTCTCGGCCATGTGGAACGAGCACTGCTCCTACAAATCCTCCAAGAAGTGGCTCCGCACGCTGCCCACCAAGGGTCCGCGCGTTATCCAGGGCCCAGGCGAAAACGCCGGTGTCGTGGATATCGATGACGGCGACGTTGTCGTCTTCAAGATGGAGAGCCACAACCACCCGTCCTACATCGAGCCTTATCAGGGCGCCGCGACCGGCGTCGGCGGCATTCTGCGCGACGTTTTCACCATGGGCGCCCGCCCGATCGCCGCCATGAACGCGCTGCGTTTCGGCTCGCCTGATCATCCGAAGACGAAGCACCTCGTTTCCGGCGTCGTCTCCGGCGTTGGCGGCTATGGCAATTCCTTCGGCGTTCCGACTGTTGGCGGCGAAGTCGAGTTCGACGCGCGTTATAACGGCAACATCCTGGTCAACGCATTCGCGGCCGGCCTTGCCAAGTCCGACGGCATCTTCCTTTCCGAAGCCAAGGGCGTCGGCCTTCCCGTCGTCTATCTCGGCGCCAAGACCGGCCGTGATGGCGTCGGCGGCGCGACCATGGCATCGGCGGAATTCGACGAATCGATCGAAGAGAAGCGCCCGACCGTTCAGGTCGGCGACCCCTTCACCGAAAAGTGCCTGCTCGAAGCCTGCCTTGAGCTGATGCAGACGGGCGCCGTCATCGCCATCCAGGACATGGGTGCGGCCGGCCTCACCTGTTCGGCTGTCGAAATGGGCGCCAAGGGCGACCTCGGCATCCTGCTCGACCTCGACACCGTTCCGGTGCGCGAGGACCAGATGACCGCCTATGAAATGATGCTGTCGGAAAGCCAGGAGCGCATGCTCATGGTTCTCGAGCCCGCCAAGGAAGAAGTGGCCAAGGCGATCTTCGTCAAGTGGGGCCTCGATTTCGCGATCGTCGGCAAGACCACGGATGACCTGCGCTTCCGCGTCATGCACCAGGGCGTTGAAGTCGCCGACCTGCCGATCAAGGATCTCGGCGATCAGGCACCGGAATATGACCGCCCCTGGCGCGAAGCCGACAAGCGCGCACCGCTCCCGGCCAATCTGGTGGCAGCCCCCGAGGATTACGGCCAGACGCTGCTCAAGCTCGTCGGCTCGCCGAACGAATCCAGCCGCCGCTGGGTTTACGAACAGTATGACACACTGATCCAGGGCAACTCGCTACAGCTGCCGGGCGGCGATGCCGGCGTCGTGCGCGTCGACACGCACCCGACCAAAGCTCTTGCCTTCTCCTCCGACGTGACGCCGCGCTATGTCGAAGCGGATCCGTTCGAAGGCGGCAAGCAGGCTGTGGCCGAATGCTGGCGCAACATCACCGCAACAGGCGCCGAGCCGCTGGCGGCGACCGACAACCTCAACTTCGGCAACCCCGAAAAGCCCGAGATCATGGGCCAGCTGGTGCAGGCCGTGAAGGGCATCGGCGAAGCCTGCCGCGCGCTCGACTTCCCGATCGTATCCGGCAACGTCTCGCTCTATAACGAGACCAACGGCGTCGCGATCCTTCCGACCCCCACCATCGCCGGCGTCGGCCTGCTTGGTGACTGGAAGAAGATGGCGCGCATCGGCAGCGCATCCGATGGTGACAAGGTCATCATGATTGGCAGCGACGGCAGCCACCTCGGCTCGTCCATCTATCTCCGCGACATTCTCGGCAGCACCGACGGTCCGCCGCCGGAAGTCGATCTCTTCGCCGAACGCCGCAACGGCAACTTCGTCCGCTCGGTCATCCGCAACGGCCAGGCAACCGCCTGCCACGACATTTCCTCGGGCGGCCTCGCGCTTGCTCTGGCGGAAATGGCGATGTCCTCCGGCAAGGGCCTGAAGATCAGCCTCAGCGAAGGTCGCGGCGAAACCCACGGGCTTCTCTTCGGTGAAGACCAGGCACGCTACGTGCTGACCGTTCCGGCCGATGTCGCCAGCTTCGTCTGCGCCAACGCCGAAGGTGCGGGCGTTCCGTTCCGCCGGCTCGGCACGGTCGAGGGCGACGCGCTCGTCGTCGACGATCTGCTGTCGCTGCCGATTCAGCAATTGCGCCACGCCCATGAATCATGGTTCCCTGAATTCATGGATGGCAGCGGCACGCTCGCTGCCGCGGAATGATGCGCAAGGAGTAATCGACCATGGCCATGAAACCCGGTGACATCGAAGACATGATCAAGGCCGGCATCCCCGGCGCCAAGGTGGTGATCCGTGATCTGGCTGGCGACGGCGATCACTACGCCGCCGAAGTCGTAGCCGAAGCCTTCCGCGGCAAGAGCCGCGTGCAGCAGCACAAGATGGTGTACGACGCGCTGAAGGGAAATATGGGCGGCGTTCTGCACGCTCTGGCGCTGCAGACCTCGGCGCCGGAATAAGGCCTGCCGTCATAGCCTGTTTAAAGATGCCCGGTTCCGCCGGGCATTTTTGATTCTTGGTCGCGAACGCGGCAGGCTTCTTCGCCAATGCATACAGCACGCGGCGGTTGGGTTGACGAACCGCAATCCGTAACGCTTCGGCAACAGCGGGAACATCAGACCGATAGGGCCCTCCTTTTTTTGTTCCCACCTGCTGGAATTCCGGTCGTCACATGCTATCTAAGCTTAACGATTGAAACGGCGGGCCTTTAACTCGCCTGTTGAAAGGATTAAGTCCCATGAGCGGCATCAACGAATTCATCGACAACGAAATCAAGACCAACGACGTCGTCCTCTTCATGAAGGGCACGCCGCAGTTTCCCCAGTGTGGTTTCTCCGGCCAGGTCGTGCAGATTCTCGATTACATCGGCGTCGACTACAAGAGCGTCAACGTGCTCGCTGATTCGGAAATCCGCCAGGGCATCAAGGATTACTCCAACTGGCCGACCATTCCCCAGCTCTACGTCAAGGGTGAATTCATCGGCGGCTGCGACATCGTCAAGGAAATGTTCCAGGCTGGCGAATTGCAGCAGCACTTCCAGGAAAACGGCGTAACCGTTCGCGGCGCCGCTTGACCTGACCGGTCACCGGGCGTCCGCCCGGTTTCCATTTCTGTATTTTGAGTCCGAGGCGCTGTGCTGAACAGCGCCTTGGCCTGTTTTTGGGAATTACATTGTGACAGATTCATCACAAGCCGCGCACGTGGGCCGCATCCCCGTGCGCAAGGGTGAGTTCATCGCGCTTGCCGCCTTCCTGATGGCGATCAACTCGCTGGCGATCGACATCATGCTGCCGGCGCTGCAGCAGATCGGCGCCAGCCTGAACGTCGAAAGCGAAAACCATCGCCAATTCGTCGTCTCCAGCTACCTTCTCGGCTTCGGTTTTGCCCAGCTCATCTATGGCCCGCTGTCCGATCGCTTCGGTCGCCGCATTCCCCTGCTGGCCGGCATCGGCATCTATATCTGTTCGTCGCTCGGCAGCGCGCTGATTCCGACCTTCGAGGGCTTGCTGATCCTGCGCTTCGTTCAGGGTCTCGGTTCCGCCGCCACCCGCGTCATTACCATCTCGATCGTTCGCGATATCTATGGCGGCCGACAGATGGCCGAGGTGATGTCGCTGATTATGATGATCTTCATGATCGTTCCCGTCATCGCGCCGGGCAGCGGCCAGATCATCATGCTGTTCGGCAGCTGGCACCTGATCTTCCTTTTCATCGCCGTCATGGCCGCCATGATCGCCGCCTGGGCTTACATCCGCCTGCCCGAGACGCTGCGTCCGGAAAACGTTCGTCCCTTCACCGCGAAGTCGGTACTTGGCGGCTTCAAGCTGGTTCTGACGAACCGAATCGCGCTTTGCTACACGATCGCCAGCACCTTCATCTTCGGCTCGCTGTTCGGCTTCATCAACTCGGCGCAGCAGATCTATGTCGGCATCTACGGCCTCGGCGTCTATTTCCCCTTCGCCTTTGCCGGCGTTGCGGTCTTCATGTCGATGTCGTCGTTCCTGAACTCTCGCCTCGTCGGCAAGTTCGGCATGCGCCGCCTGTCGCATGGCGCGTTGCTCGGCTTCATCACCATCAACACCATCTGGCTGTTGGCGCTGGTATTCGGCCCGCACCCGATGCCCTTCTTCCTGTTCATCGGCTTCTTCGGCCTGTCGATGTTCCAGTTCGGCTGGATCGGCTCGAACTTCAACTCGCTGGCCATGGAGCCGCTCGGCCACGTCGCCGGCACCGCCTCCTCGGTGCTCGGCTTCATGAGCACCGTCGGCGGCGCGTTGATCGGCGCCGGCATCGGCCAGGCCTTCAACGGCACACCGCTTCCCATGGTCGCGGGTTACTTCACGGTCTCGATCATTGGCCTCGTTTTCGTGCTGATCGCCGAGAAGGGAAAGCTCTTCCAGCCGCATAATCCGGCTGTTTGAGCACGCATGCGACGGTTGAGACACATCTACATTTCAGGACAATCATATGACGCCGCCCCATAAGCCGCACACCGAAAACCAGGGATCCAGCCGCATCGGCATGGGCTTCCTCGAATTCGTCATCACCATCGCCATCATGACGGCAAGCGTCGCCATGGCGATCGACAGCATGCTGCCTGCCCTGCCCGCCATGGGCCATGCGCTCAACGTCGCCAACGCCAACGACGCGCAGCTCGTCATCGGCGTCTTCTTCCTCGGCTTCGGCGTATCGCAGATCATCTTCGGCAGCCTGTCCGACACGTTCGGCCGCCGCAACATCATGCTCGGTGGCCTCGCGGTCTATGTGCTCGCCATGTTCGGCGCAGCTGCCACCGGCAGCTTCGAAATGCTGCTCGTCATGCGCTTCATCCAGGGCCTCGGCGGCGCGGCCGTCCGCATCACCACCATGGCCGTCGTCCGCGACTGTTTCGGTGGCCGCGAGATGGCGCGCGTCATGTCCTATGTCATGATCGTCTTCATGATCGTGCCGATCGTAGCACCCTCGGTCGGCCAGTTGATCATCACCTATGCCAACTGGCACTGGATCTTCATTCTGCTCGGCATCGTCGGCGCCATCCTGTTCATCTGGGCATCACTTCGCCTGAAGGAATCGCTACCGCAGGAAGAGCGCATCCCGCTGTCGTTCGGCAGCATCGTTGATGGCTTCAAGACGGTTCTGACCAACAAGATCACCTGCGGCTACATGATCGGCCTGACCATGTTCACCGCCGTCATCAGCGCCTATGTGATCTCCGTTCAGCAGGTCTTCGGCGAGGTCTACGGCCTTGGCGACTGGCTCCCCATCGCCTTTGCGGCCACCGCCGGCGGCATCGCGGTCGCCAACTTCGCCAACGGCTTCTTCGTGCGCAAGTTCGGCATGCGCCGCATCTCGCATGTCGCGATGATCCTCTTCACCATCATCTCGGCAATCGGCTTCTTCAAGGCGCTCGGCGGCACGCCAAGCTTCGCGTTGGCCTACACGCTGTTCACGATCCTGCTGATGATGTTCGCCGTGATCGCCACCAACTTCACGGCGATCAGCCTGGAGCCGATGGGCAACCTTGCCGGCACCGCGACCTCGATCACCGGCTTCGTCTCGACCACCTTCGGCGCCATCCTCGGCGGCGGCGTCGGCCAGCTGTTCAACGGCACCGTGCAGCCGCTCTTCGGCGGCTTCGCGCTCTTCGGCCTGATCAGCATCGTGGCCACGCTCTGGGCCGAAGGCGGCAAGCTCTTCACCCACCCGGGCGACGATCCGCAGCTCGATCCGGGCGCGGGACATTTTTAAACATCAAGAGGCCCCGGCAACGGGGCCTTTTCAATTCCGCACGGCAGCCTATCGCGTTGCCTCGGTCGCCAGCTTCAATCCCAGAAAGGCGAAGGAGGCGGCAAAGGCCCGGCGCATCCAGTTCATCGCACGCCGGCTCTGCAACAGTCTCTCCCTGCCCGTTGCGGCAGCCACCGCGTATCCCATGAACACCGCAAAGGTCATCAGGGTGAAGCCAAAGCCGAGCTCGACCAGAACGCCGATCGAGCTACCCGCCGGGACGAATTGCGGAATGAATGCAATGAAAAACAGCGGCAGCTTGGGGTTCAGGATGTTCAGCAGGATTCCGCGCCACACGAGCCGGACGGCGGATGCTGGCGCACTCGGCCGAACCGACAGCCCCTCATGATCGTTGAGAACAGCCCAGGCCATCCAGATCAAGTATGCAACACCGGCAAACTTGACCGTCTGGAACAGGATCGCGCTGGTGTAGAGCACGGCGGCGAGCCCGGCCATGGCGACTGCCAGATGAAGAACGGTAGCGACAGTACAGCCGACTGCGGCCCAGAAGCCGGCGCGAATTCCTCCACCCAGAGTGGAGGAAAGCGTATAGATCACGCCGATCCCCGGCGTCACACATATGATGAAGGCGGTCAGAAGATACTCGAAGCTCATTGGCGTTCCTCCCGAAGACGTCGGCAAGCACAACATGCTTCAAGAAGGGTTCCCGCTCAAGCCGGACGCGGCCACACATTGCGTGCGGCCGCATCTCGAGCGAGCATCGCCTTAAACAGTAAACACCTCGCGCCGCAGCAGCTCCCAGCTTTCCTTGTCCGGTGCGATCAGCAGGCCGCCGTCGACATGCTCCGGCAGGTAGGCCGAACCGTCGAAGCGCGCCGCGTAGCCGCCGGCTTCGACGCAGGCGAGCGTGCCGCCGAGGTGATCCCAGGGCATCAGCTTGTTGTACATGAGGTAGTGCACATGACCGCCGGCAAACGCCCGGTGTTCGTGCGCGGCGCAGCGGTAGTTGCAGATGAAGCGGACCTTGGCGAGGTTGGCGAGCACTTCGGCGCGCTTGCCCGGCGCCAGAAAGCCCGTCGAGGCCATGCCGACCATCTGCTCAAGCGCCACGGGCGCAGACGTACGAAGACGCTGCGTATCGCCATCTGGGCGCTTCAGCCATGCGCCGGCGCCCTTCTCGGCGATCACCCAGTCGTCGCCCATCGGATCGTAGATGATGCCGGCGATGCATTCGCCGTTCGCGACCACCGAGGCCATGACGCCGAAGGCGGGAATGCCCGAGGCGAAATTGAAGGTGCCGTCGACCGGATCCACGATGATCGACAGCGACGCATCCTTCAGCTTCCCTAGCAACGCCGGATCGGCCGAAACGGACTCCTCGCCGATGAACAGCGCCTCCGGCCACAGCGTCGCGACTTCGGCCTTGATCATGCGCTCGGCTTCAAGATCGGCTTCCGTCACCAGATCGGTCGCCTCTGTCTTGGCGCGTACATCGTCGCTGCCGAGCCGCCGGAAACGCGGCAGTATTTCCGCCTTCGCCGCCCGCCTCAGGAGATCGGCAAGCGTCGTTACATCTATCTTGGAAACCATGGTCAATCCTTCCTGGCGCTGTGACATGCCGAAAGACTATGCCGCAATTTTGCGACAACGACATGTGTCAAAACAAGAGCTTACGCCCGCGACGAAATCAGCTTTTCGGCGCGGCGTCACCCGCCATCAGGCCGGCGAAGTCGAAAAGCTTGGGATCGAGCAGATGCGACGGGTTCACATGCGAGAGCGCGCGCAACATCGTGTCCTTGCGGCCGGGCATGCGGCGCTCGATATCAGCGAGCATGTCCTTCATGGCGTTGCGCTGCAGCCCGTCCTGCGAACCGCAGAGATCGCAAGGGATGATCGGAAACTGCATGGCGGCGGCGAATTTTGCCATGTCGTCCTCGGCGCAATAGGCCAGCGGACGGAGCACCATCAGGTCACCTTCGTCATTCAGGAGTTTCGCCGGCATCGAGGCCAGGCGTCCGCCGTGGAAGAAGTTCATGAAGAAGGTTTCGAGAATGTCCTCGCGGTGGTGGCCGAGCACCAGCGCGTCGCAGCCTTCCTCGCGAGCGATGCGATAGAGATTGCCGCGGCGAAGGCGCGAACAGAGCGAGCAGTAGGTGCCGCCAGCCGGGACCTTCTCCTTCACGATCGAATAGGTGTCGCGATACTCGATGCGGTGCTTGACGCCGATCTTGGCCAGATAGTCCGGCAGGATATGCTTCGGAAAGTTCGGCTGGCCCTGGTCGAGATTGCAGGCGATGAGTTCGACCGGCAGCAGCCCACGCCATTGCAGATCGAGCAGCATCGCCAGCAGGCCATAGGAATCCTTGCCGCCGGAAAGCCCGATCAGCCAGCGCTTCTGGCCCTTGAGCATACCGAAATCGTCGAAGGCCTGGCGCACCTGGCGCAGCAGCCGCTTGCGCAGCTTGTTGAACGAGACGGAGCTTGGCGCATCGGCAAACAGCGCATGCGCGATCGCGCCCTCGGTCTCAGGCGTTTCCAGCTCATCCCCAATGCTTGGCGCGATATTGGCTGCGATATTCATTGTCTCATCCGTTCAGGCCCCAGGTCGAAACCAAACCCCGTCTAGCAGAAAGCCGCGCCACAACCCAGCATCAATCGCCGAAAACCGACCATCCGGTGCGCGCCGCCAGCATTTCCAGCGCAACCGCGCCAAGCTGCGAATTGCCGACCTTGTTCAGCCCAGGCGACCAGACCGCGATCGAGGCGATACCGGGCGCTACCGCGAAGATACCGCCACCGACGCCGCTCTTGCCGGGCAAGCCGACGTGATAGGCGAAGTCGCCGGATCCGTCATAATGGCCGCAGGTCAGCATCAGCGCATTGATGCGGCGCGCGCGTTTGGGCGAGACGACCGAATGGCCGGTCATCGGATTCGCGCCACGGGCGGCGAGGAAGAGGCCGGCGCGGGCCAGCTGCTCGCAGGTCATCGACAGCGCGCACTGGTGGAAATAGACGCCGAGCACACGCTCGACCGGATGATCGATGTTCTTGTAGGCGCGCATGAAATTGGCGAGCGCGAAATTGCGGTAGCCGGTCTGCGTCTCGGATTTGGCAACCTTGTCGTCGATCGTCACCGTCTCGTCATCGGCCAGATAGCGCACGAAACGCAGGACTTCACCGATCGCCTCGCGCGGCTCGTGTCCGGCAAGCACCACGTCGGCAACGGCAATCGCGCCGGCATTGATGAAGGGATTGCGCGGAATGCCGGCTTCCTGCTCGAGCTGGACGATCGAGTTGAAGGAATTGCCCGACGGCTCGCGCCCGACGCGCTTCCACAGCCCCTCGCCGACCTTGCCGAGCGCCAGCGTCAGCATGAAGACTTTGGAGATACTCTGGATCGAGAACGGCACGGCAGCATCGCCGACGCTATGGACCTTGCCATCGACAGTCACCACCGAGAGCCCGAACTGCGCGGGATCGATCTTGGCAAGCTCAGGAATATAATCCGCGACCTTGCCCTCGCCGATGCGCGGCTGGAGTTCGGTGTAGATACTGTCGAGGATTGCCTGCAAATCCGTCATCACGACCCCTCTCAAGATAACAAAAAAGCCGCCTCGAGAGGCGGCTTTTCCGTATGCGAAAACGCCTCGCGATTAACGCGAATAGAATTCGACCACCAGGTGCGGTTCCATGACAACAGCGTACGGTACATCGCTGAGAGCCGGTACACGAGCGAAGGTAGCAACCATCTTGTTGTGGTCGACTTCGATGTACTCAGGAACGTCGCGTTCAGCCAGGCTGATAGCTTCGAGAACCGAAACCAGCTGCTTGGACTTCTGACGAACTTCGATGACGTCGCCGGCCTTGCAACGGTAGGAACCGATGTTGACGCGAACGCCGTTCACGGTCACGTGGCCGTGGTTGACGAACTGACGGGCAGCGAAGACGGTCGGAACGAACTTGGCGCGATAAACGATCGCATCCAGGCGGGATTCCAACAGACCGATGAGGTTTTCAGAAGTGTCGCCCTTGCGGCGAGCTGCTTCGGCGAAGATCGCGCGGAACTGCTTCTCGCGCAGGTCACCGTAGTAACCCTTGAGCTTCTGCTTGGCGCGCAGCTGCACACCGAAGTCCGAGAGCTTGCCCTTGCGGCGCTGGCCGTGCTGGCCCGGGCCGTATTCGCGGCGGTTCACCGGGGACTTAGGACGGCCCCAGATGTTTTCGCCCATACGGCGGTCAATTTTGTACTTGGACGATTCGCGCTTGCTCATCGTATTTCCTTTCAGAATGTTACGGCGGTCTGTTTCCAAACCGCTCGAAGGAAACACGCCCTCCTTTGGCCTCTTTGAGGGAGGCCCGACAGGATTTTCCGGTTACGCGAACTGGAAACTCCACGGGACATGTCAAATGAAACACGGGACATTGCTGCCCCGTGCTGGCGCGGTCTTTAGGGTGAAGTCACTGGAATGTCAATCACAATCCATGGCCGCACCGGCAAAACCGTATGATATCGAGAAAGCCGGAGCGGCTTACTTCATGGCGGCCTTCTGGGCTTTCAGGCCGAGTGCGTCGCTGATCGTGTAGAACAGATCGGTCTGGTCGGTCAAACCGCTGACATTGGCCGCACGCGGACCGTACGCGGCGATACGCAGCTGCGAACCGGTGTGGCCTTGGTCGTCGACTTCGTCCGAGTTGCCGTAGCTGACGGCCATGACGGCGCCATCCTTCGTCATCAACGCTTCGGTCAGGCCGGGAGCCTTGGCGCTGGCGTCGATGATCTGGCTGGCATGCGCGTGGTCGGCGGTGACGATGACGAGCGTATCGCCCTTCTGCTGCGCGAACTTCAGCGCT
The DNA here is from genome assembly GCA_900467745.1 of Hyphomicrobiales bacterium. Lineage (GTDB taxonomy): Bacteria > Pseudomonadota > Alphaproteobacteria > Rhizobiales > Rhizobiaceae > Rhizobium. Next base: position 55,490 of record UBQW01000043.1, on the reverse strand, counting down.
TCCTGAACGGCTTCGTCGAGATCGACGGTCTCGCCGATCTGGCCGCAGGGGTTGGCCGCGTGGTCCTGCTTGTCGATCGAGGCGCCCTCGACCTGCAGGAAGAAGCCCTTCTCGTTGGTGCTCAATAGCTCGATCGCCTTCGACGTCATCTGCGCCAGCGTCGGCGTGGCAGCCGTGCGCTTTTCGTTCGGCTTGCAGACGACGGGCTCCTTCTCGACATTGCCGTAGTGGCTGGCCTGCGGGCCCTGCCAGCGGATCGGCATGTTGCCCTCGGCGAAGAGACCAAGAACGGGTGCGCTGTCATTGGCCTGCTTGATGGCGGCAAGCTCGTCGGCGTTGGTGACGATCTTGTAGCCCCGCTTTTCAGCCTGCTGGCGCAGCGTCTTGCCCTTCCATTCGCCGGCCTTCGCCATCTCGCCGAAGCTCTTGGCGCCGCCGCCCAGCGTCACGTCGGCGCGCGCGTTGATCAGCTGTTCAGTGATCGAGCCCTTGCCGCCGTTTTCGAGCGCGTTGCTGGCGCACTTCTCGGTGGTCGCTTCAGGACCGTAGCATTTGCGCTGCGTCACATGGGCGATCTGCACGGCGGGCGTCGCGTCCTGCAGTTCGGCGGTGGACACGTTGCCCGTTGCCAGACCGGCAGCCTTGGCCTTCTCCAGCAGCGTCTCGTGGGCCTCTTCGCGAATATCGACGCCGATCGCACCGTTATAGCTCTTCACGCCGGTTGCCCAGGCCGTGCCCGATGCGGCGGAGTCCGTCACATAGGTCGGCTTGCCGGTCTTCTTGTCGAGCGAGTAATGGGTGTACTGGCCGGTGACAGGCAGCGCGTCGATACCCTTGAAATACTGACCGGCGCCGACGGCGTAGTTGCGCGCGATGGTGATTTCGGAATCACCCATTCCGTCGCCGATCAGGAGGATCACGTTCTTCGGGCGGCCGTCGACGATCGCGGCACGGTATGCCTCGGTGATATCGCCAGAGATGCGGCGCGCGCCGCCGGGCGTGCTCAGGTCCTCGCTGGCGCCGCGCTCCATGAGCTTTGTCGCTGCGGCATCGGCGGCATGAACAGGCTGAACGGCAACGGTGGCAAGCAGCGCTGCTGCGAATGCGGTGATCGCACGGGTGGAATTCGACATGGCCAACATCTCCTCTGGGCAAAAGGTCTACGCCCGCGTGGGGCATGCGGGGTTATCCACCCCTGAGATGAACAGCATGTGACACGAGCAACCCTATCGTGTATCGAACGCTGATACACGACAAAAAACCGCAAGGCGGCTTTCCATCTCAAAATGTGAATATGGAAGCTGACCGCTTTTATTCGGCAGCCGACTGTACGTCATCTACGTCAGGCGCATTGGCATCGCCGGGCGCCGTCTGGCAGTTGATGTCGGGGAAAGCGACGATCCGCTTGCCCGAGAAATCAGTGTGCACGACAACCGTCCCCTGCTCCTCGAAATAGCCGAGGAGACGCCGGGCGCGACGCGCCGAATGCGTGCCATAGGCGCGCGCGATGCGAGCGTCCGACGGGCAAGGCTCACCGCACACCGCGGCTTTGGCAAGCATCAGGAAGACGCCCTGGAGATCATCCGTCACGCCCGAGGACAGCGACAGCGCCGTCGCCCAGGCTTCCGTCCCGGCGGTCTCGGGATCGACGCCCGAGCGCGATACCGCGACGCGGCGGCGGAACTCCGGCAGCGACATCGGTGATCCCGGCACGCGGCGCATGCGAAGGCGCACGAGGAATTCCTGATAGAGCACCGAATCCGTGCGGAAACCGGAGCCCGGATCGTCGAGGATTTCGCTCAATACGGCCGAGACGCGCTCCTCGCGGTCCTCCGCCGACATTTCCGGCTGGCTGGCACGGCCTTCGGCCGGCTGCGGCGCGGTGGCGGCGGGTGCAGAGCGCGAAAGCTCGGCCAGGATATCGGTTGTCGGGCGTGGCGCGGGTGCAGCGCGGCGCACGATCGGCCTCTGAAACTCTTCGGGATCCGGCGTGAAGATCAGGTCTTCGACATCCTGAGGAGAGTCCGGCAGCGGCATCAGCTTGGGGCTAGACGAACGCGCCGAGGTCTCGACATTGCCGATCTGGATCGGCAGCGGCCGGCGCGACAGAGCCGGACCGAGCGCGACGAAATTACCGCGCTTCAGGTCGCGGAACATTTCCGCCTGGCGGCGATCCATGCCGAGCAGGTCGGCGGCGCGCGCCATGTCGATATCGAGGAAGGTGCGGCCCATCAGGAAGTTGGAGGCTTCGGCAGCGACGTTCTTGGCAAGCTTCGCCAGACGCTGCGTGGCGATGACGCCGGCCAGACCGCGCTTACGGCCACGGCACATCAGGTTGGTCATCGCGCCGAGCGACATCTTGCGCGCATCGTCCGAGACTTCACCGGCAACCGATGGTGCGAACATCTGCGCTTCGTCGACGACGACGAGAACCGGATACCAGAACTCGCGATCGGCATCGAACATGCCATTGAGGAAGGCGGCGGCGGCGCGCATCTGCTGCTCGATCTCAAGCCCTTCGAGCGTGAGAACGCAGGAGACGCGGTGCTGGCGAATGCGATTGGCAATGCCCGCAAGCTCTGCCTCCGTGCGCTCGCCATCGACGACCACATGGCCGAACTTGTCGCTCAGCGTGACGAAATCGCCCTCGGGATCGATGATGACCTGCTGCACCCACGGCGCGGATTGCTCGAGCAGGCGTCGCAACAGATGCGACTTTCCGGAGCCGGAATTGCCCTGAACAAGCAGGCGGGTCGCCAGAAGCTCCTCGATATCGAGCGTGGCCGGATTGCCTCCCGACGCCGATCCCATATCGATACCAACCTGCAAGTCCCGTTCCCCTTCTGAAATCAACGCCACTCTTTAGCAGATTCGTGGCGGAATGCTCGGCCTACCGAACAAAACCCACAAGCAATCACACCTTTTCGAATCAGGCCGCCTTGTCCGCCACGGCCGCGCTTGCTTGGGTCTTGGCGCTGGGTATCAGCATGCGAGTGAAGAGCAGGCTGATGGCAAGCGGAACGAGCAGGATGCCCAGCCCGGCGCGCAGCCCGAACGCCTCGGCCACAAAGCCGATCGCCGGAGGGCCGACCAGGAAGCCGCTGAGCGCGATGAAGGTCAGGATGGCGACGCTTGCGGCCGCCGGCCGGTCCGTCAGGCTGGCGGAGGCCGTGACCGCCAGCGGGAAGCCGACCGAGACGCCGACGCCGATCGCCGCGAAACCGATCAACGCCACCGCCGTGTTCGGCGCAAGCAGCACGATCACCATGCCGGCAAGCGACGCGCAGCCGCAGACCCGCGCGATGGCAACGGCGCCGAAGCGGCTCTTCATGTAATCGCCGCCGAAGCGCCCTGTGGCGACGAGGCAGGCGAAGACGGAGTAGCCGAGACCGGTCAGCGCGCCGGTCGCAAACAGCACGTCGCGCAGATAGACCGCCGACCAGTCGGCGATCGCGCCCTCGGTCATGGTGATCCCGAAGGTGAAGGCGCAGATGCCGAGAAGTGCCGCACTCGGCAGCTTGAACGGCGCGCTCGGCACTTGCGATGCCTCGGCCGCCGGATCGGGCCCGAGCGGCAACCGCACGCTGACGAGGAGCGCGATCGGCAGCACCAGCAGCGCGATCAAGGCGATCGACCAGTTCGCCGGCAGATGCAACGCAGCCGCACCCACGCCAAGCAGGCTGCCCACCATGATGCCGAGGCTCCAGAAGCCATGGCAGCGGCTCATGATGACAAGCCCGGTCGTCTTCTCCGCCCGGTCGGCCTCGACATTGAGGCCGAGTTCAAGCGTCGAAAGCGTGACGCCGAGGAGCATCAGCGCGAAGAACAGCGTCGTGATATTGTCGGCGAATGCCGGCAGCGAGACGACCGCGAGAAAGGCCACGAAACCATAGATAATCGTGGCGCGCCCGCCGATTTTCGCAACCAGCCGGCCGGCGAAGGGCAAGGTCATCAGCGTGCCGATCGGCAGCCCGAGCAGCGCGATGGCGAGATCGGCCGGCCCCATGCCGAGCTTTGCCTGCACATCGGGAATGCGTGGCAGCCAGCTGCCGAAGGCGATCGGCTGCAGAAAGAAGATCAGCATCACAAGTCTTTGAAACGACATAAGACATTCCCCTGTTCGCGTCAGGGCGCCGAAGCCCGCGAACGATTCTCCATCTCAGAGCTTGCGATATCGGCATCGCGAAGGAAAGCGCCGGCGGCGCGAAAGATCGCGGCCATGGAACGATGTCACCGGACGGTGAGACCAAATCCCTGCATCAGCCGTTTCGTCGAAAAATCCGGATTGCCCGAGGTGAAGACCGCGAAGTCGAAATTGTCGGGATGGACGGCATCGGCCACTTCGGGCACGAGGCTGCGCGCCCGCCGAGCGATGGCTTCCGCCGGATCCAGCCAGTCGACCGGCCACGGCGCCAGCCTTCTAAAGATGTTGGCCATGAACGGATAGTGCGTGCAGGCCAGCACGACGATATCGGTCTTCCGGCCATCCTTTTCGACGAAGCACTGGGCGATCTCGCCCATCACAGCCTCATCGGAGAGCGTATCGCCGCGAATATAGGCTTCCGCCATGCGCGCCAGATTTTCCGAACCGACGAGGCGGACATGGCACTGCTGCGCGAAGGACTGGATGAGATCGCGCGTATAGGCACGCTTGACGGTTCCGGGTGTCGCCAGCACCGAGACGAGGCCCGACCGCGTCCGTTCCGCCGCCGGCTTGATCGCCGGCACGGTGCCGACGAAGGTCATGCCGGGGAATGCGGCGCGCAGATCGGCGCCGGCAAGCGTGAAGGCTGTGTTGCAGGCGATGATGCAGACCTCGGGGTCGTGCTCGCGAAGCAGCTTCGCGAAGAGAGCGATGATCCGCTCCCTCAGCGCCTGCTCTTCCCATCCGCCATAGGGAAAGCCGGCATCGTCGGCGACATAGATGAAGCCGCGTTCGGGCATCAACACGCGCGCCTCGCGCAGCACCGTCAGCCCGCCGATGCCTGAATCGAAGACCAGGACGGGTTTCAGCTCATGCGTCGCTGCTGTCATCTTCCTGATGTTCCTTGACGTCTGCGGGCGCCCGGCTTCCGCGCGGATATTTGCGCGAGAAACGGTCGAGGGAGGAGATCACGCCGCGCATCACGCTGATTTCCTGCTCCGTGAAGGCGCGGCGGGAAAGGACTGCCCGGAGATTGTCGATCATTTTCGGCTTTTTCGCGGGCGGGTGGAAATAATTGCGCGAATCCAGCGCCTCTTCCAACTGGTCGTAGAGCCCGTGCAATTGCTCTTTCGTCGATGGCGTCTGCTCCATCGCCTGGAAGGGGACGCTGCCGAGATCCTCCATGCCTGATTTCATCCACTCATAGGACATGAGCAGAACCGCCTGCGCGATATTGAGCGAGGCAAAGGCGGGATTGACCGGGAAGGTCACGATCTCGTCTGCCAGCGCCACCTCTTCGTTCGACAGGCCCCAGCGCTCGCGCCCGAAGAGGATGCCGGTCCCCTCGCCCGCCGTAAAGCGCGCACGCAACGTCTGCGCCGCCACCACAGGCGAACGCACCGGCTTGAAGCCATCGCGCTCGCGCGCCGTCGTCGCATAGACGAAGTTGAGATCGGATATCGCCTCTTCCAGCGTCTCGAACACCTTGGTGCCTTCGATAACATGGTCGGCCTTCGACGCTGCGGCCTGCGCCTTCTCGTTCGGCCATCCGTCGCGCGGATTGACGAGGCGCAGTTCGGAGAGCCCGAAATTCGCCATGGCCCGCGCCACCATCCCGATATTCTCGCCCATCTGCGGTTCGACCAGAATGATGACGGGACCTTCCGTCAGAAGAAGACGCTCGCTGTTCGTGCCTGCCATGAAGTCAAAATCCTTTTGCTAGGCGCGGAAATAGCCAAGACGGGCTTAAACGGCAAGGCTTATGCGTCCGGATACAGCCGCTCGAGCGTCAGCCCGATCATCTCAAGTCCCTGCCGCCATCCCTTACTGGCGTGCGGATGGTGGCGCGCGCTCGATATCGGAACCTTGCGATCGACGAAGAAACACTCCGAACGCCGCACCGACGCAGACGTGACGCGGGTGAGGCTTGCGTCGATCAATTGGCGCGCGTCATCACTGGTGATCGACGCCTCCCGGTTCTTCGCCATCATCCGCGCCCAATAGGTGGCGGCGAGGAAGATGGCCAGCGTCTGCCGGACCTGTCCCGGCCTGGTGACTACCGACCATGACGAGCCGAGCGGCCGCGCCGTCGTCGCCAGATCCTTGTAGGCGACATCCAGCGCCTGCGACAGGCCGATCAGCCTGTGTCGCGGCTCGCCAGCGGCGGTGGCCTTCAACAGCGAGTCCAGAGCCGCGAACCATTTGTCCAGCACGAGGTCGAGCGCGCCGCGGGTGCGGGCTGGAAAGACGACGAAGGCGACCAGCGTACCGACCGCCGCGCCGAGCGCGGTTTCCTCGACGCGCAGCAACAAGAGATCGAGCGTCAGCGATCCGATCATCCCGTAGACCAGGCAAAGCGCGATCGACACGAAGAAGGTCATCGTCGCATAGCTTGTCTGCAGGAAGTAGAACGCGAGGAAAATGGAGAGGCTGGTGATCATGAGCGCCGGCGCCAGATGGCCGCTCAACAGCGTCGCGAGCAGAAGCCCGATACCGATGCCGAACAGCGTCCCCACCGAACGCTGCAGCGCCTTCATCGCCGTATCGCCGCGCGAATTGGTGTTGGTGAAAACAAGGAAGGACGCGAGCACCGCCCAGAACCAGCGCTCGCGCGACAGACCGAGACCGAGCGTCATGGCGATTGCCGCGGCGACGGTGATCTGCAGCGCCGAGCGCATGAGCGGATTGTTCAACGAGAAATCCAGCTGAGACGCTGAAGCCGGCGCCTCGGCCACGGCGGCGATATCGGCAAAGCCCGTCCGGTTGCCCTCTTCGATGGTCTCGACGAGCTCAGCCCGCGCATTGCCGAGCCTGATCAGAGCGCGCCTAGCCTCGGCCGAGGGGCCCTCGTCGTCCTCGGCAGGCGGGCGCACTTTATGGCCCTCGATAACCCGATGCACCAGCTCGAAGGGCGGTAGCGATTGAGAGCAGAGCATGATCGCGCCCTCCGCCGCCAGATGCGCATCGAACAGACGGATCGCCAGCTCGCCCGCCGGCTCGGTGCCGGCATCGAACACGCCGCTTGGGGGCCTGGGGATGAAGCTCTCGGCCATCAGTACCACCTCCTTCAGCCGCTCCTCCAGCTGATTGAGCTCCTGCCGGTCCGCATCCGAAACGAGCCCCTCCGCCGCTAATGCGGCGATCTTGAAGAGGATCTGATTGATCCGCCCCTGCACGCTCTCAAGCGACCGCAAGAGATCGCGCCGCCAGTCATCAGGCAGCACGACGGAGCGCACCGCATGCGCGATCAGCGAGGAGACGATCGGGCCGATCGCCACCAAGGGCAGCTCGGCAAGCGGCGGCTGGAAATAGGCGCCGAGGAAATACGACATGAAGGCGAACATGCCGATCGCATGGCCGCGCGGCCCGAAGACGCGGGCGGACGCCGCGAGGAAGATGATCAGCAGAAAGGCGGCGTCGGAGATCAGCCGATGTCCTTCCAGCCCGGCCGCGATAACCACGACCACGAGACTGGCAGCGCAGCCGAGAAGCCGCGTCACCAGCTGCCGCCCGCCGCCCTTGTCGCGAACCGCGACACCGCCCTCGATCGCCAGCACGATCCCGAGCCCGTAGGAGGCTATCGGCAGTGGAAACAGCAGCGAATGGATGACCAGCAGGGCACCGAAGGACAGCGCCACCGACAGCGTGACGCGCAAAGCCATCCTCAGCCGCGACAGCGCCGGATCGTTGGCTAGCAGCCAATCTCGGAAATCAAAACCGGAAAACAAAGAGTTCAGGCCCCGGAGCGGAGGAGTGGTGTTTCACCGCTCACATATCGCCAAGGCTCTTAAAAGCAAATCAATCTTGCCGCCGAAAACGTCCCGAGCGAGAGCTTGTTATTGCCCCTTGGCGATCTGCACCATGGTGTTCTTCAGCGAGTTCGCCGGCTGGCCGGGATCGCCTTCGGTGAAGACGTCGTCGACGACGGCCTTGCCGCCCTCTTCCAGCACCTCGAAGCGCACGGTCGTCAGCGCCTGCTTGTCGTCGATGCCATCCATGCAGGTCTGCTTCTTGAACGTCACCACCACTTCTGTCGCGCCGTTTTCGCCCGGCTTCGGCGTGTAGGTCATGTCCTGCAGCGGGCATGCATCCTCGCCGTTGACGATGACGTCGTAGTCGAACGGCGACACGCCATCCTCGTCGGCGGCCGGGTTCTGCATCGCGGCGCGGTACTTGGTGACGAAATCCTTGCTGTAGATCCGCGTCAGCCGGCTCTCGTCGAAGATGTCCTGCCAGTCCTCGTCGGCGCCCGACCAGTTCTTGGTCGTGGCCTCCATGATCTCCTTGACCGGCGCCGTCGCGTCAGCGGCGAATACCGTGGCGGTGAGGCCGAGCAGAGCGGCAAAGGCAAGTGAAATCGTCTTCATGATCAAATGTCCGAGGCAATGGTTTTGCGCGGAGACTAGCCATTTTCCGTGTCTTGGCAATGGCGCAAAAACACACAAATCCGCCCTGCTTGCGGCTTTGCACTCCGGGCGCACAATGCTATAGCCCACGTGATTTTATATCACCCACCAGGGACGCATGTCCCTCAAAAGCTTAACGAGGCAGATACATGAAGAAGATCAAGGTCGCCAACCCCGTCGCCGATCTCGACGGCGATGAAATGACGCGCATCATCTGGCAGTTTATCAAGGATAAGCTGATCCATCCGTATCTGGACCTCGAAATCGACTATTACGACCTCTCCGTCGAAAACCGCGACGCCACCAACGACCAGGTGACCGTCGATGCCGCCAACGCCATCAAGAAGCACGGCGTCGGCATCAAGTGCGCGACGATCACGCCGGATGAAGACCGCGTCAAGGAATTCAACCTCAAGCAAATGTGGAAGAGCCCGAACGGCACGATCCGCAACATCCTCGGCGGCGTCATCTTCCGCGAGCCGATCATCTGCCAGAACGTTCCTCGCCTCGTTCCCGGCTGGACCAAGCCGATCGTCGTCGGCCGTCACGCCTTCGGCGACCAGTACCGCGCCACCGACTTCAAATTCCCGGGCAAGGGCAAGCTGACCATCAAGTTCGTCGGTGAAGACGGCCAGGTCATCGAGAAGGAAGTGTTCGACGCTCCCGGCGCCGGCGTTGCCATGGCCATGTACAACCTCGACGAGTCGATCCGCGAATTCGCCCGCGCCTCGATGATGTACGGCCTGATGCGCAAGTGGCCGGTCTACCTGTCGACCAAGAACACCATCCTCAAGGCCTATGACGGCCGCTTCAAGGACATCTTCCAGGAAGTCTATGAGGCTGAATTCCAGGATCAGTTCAAGGAAATCGGCATCACCTACGAGCACCGCCTGATCGACGACATGGTCGCATCTGCTCTCAAGTGGTCCGGCGGCTATGTCTGGGCCTGCAAGAACTACGACGGCGACGTTCAGTCCGACACCGTAGCCCAGGGCTTCGGTTCGCTCGGCCTGATGACCTCCGTTCTTCTGACCCCCGATGGCAAGACCGTCGAAGCCGAAGCCGCACACGGCACGGTGACGCGTCACTACCGTCAGCACCAGAAGGGCCAGGAAACCTCGACGAACTCGATCGCCTCGATCTTCGCCTGGACCCGTGGCCTCGCGCACCGCGCAAAGCTCGACGACAACGCCGAGCTGGCGAAGTTCGCGGCCACACTCGAAAAGGTCTGCGTCGACACCGTCGAAGCCGGCTTCATGACCAAGGACCTGGCGCTGCTGATCGGCCCCGATCAGCCTTGGCTCTCGACTACGGCTTTCCTCGACAAGATCGACGAAAACCTGCAGAAGGCCATGGCATAAGTTATCTGGAATATGCGAACGATGCGGCGGGGTTTTCCCCGCCGTTTTCGTTTCGGGGATATCAGGAGGGAACAACAAGATGACCACGACCATCCGCCCGCTAAAACCATCGGACCGCAGCGCCTGGGAGCCGCTATGGGCCGGCTATCAGCGTTTCTACGAAGTCACGATCCCCGAGGAGACGACGGACCTGACCTGGGGCCGCTTCCATGACCCCGCAGAACCGATGCACGCACTCGGCGCCTTCGATAGCGACGGCAGGCTGGTCGGAATCGTGCACGCGATCTTTCACCGCTCCACCTGGCTGCCCAAATGGACCTGCTACCTGCAGGATCTCTATGTCGACGACAGCCAACGCGGGCTCGGAACCGGCGCGGCATTGATCGAGGCCGTCGCCGATCTTGCGCGCGAGCACGGCGCCGGCCGGCTCTACTGGATGACCCACGAGACCAACGCCACAGCCCGCAAGCTCTACGACCGCATTGCCGAGCGCTCCGGCTTCATCCAGTATCGCAAGGCGCTTTGACCGGCGCCGCTACTGCCAAAATCTGACATCGCCATGCCATAGACGTTGCCTCGCCGCTGACCCGCGCCAGTTATGTAAAAAACGAGGAGAACACCATGGCCGACGAATTGATCTTCTACACCAATCCGATGTCACGCGGACGGATCGCCCGCTGGATGCTGGAGGAAACCGGCGCACCCTACACGACCGAGATCCTTGGTTTCGAAAGCAGCATGAAGGCGCCGGATTATCTTGCGATCAACCCGATGGGCAAAGTGCCGGCGATCCGTCACGGCAAGACTGTCGTCACCGAATGCGCCGCCATCTGCGCCTATCTGGCGGAAACCTTTCCGGAAGCGGGCCTTGCTCCGACGGCCGAAGAGCGCGGCAGCTATTATCGCTGGATGTTCTTCGCCGCCGGTCCGCTGGAAGCAGCCACCACCAACCGCGCGCTCGGCTTTCATACGCCGGCCGACAAGAGCCGGATGGCGGGCTATGGCAGCTATGCTGACGTGATGGACACGCTCGAAAAGGCCGTCAGCGCATCGCCCTATATCGCCGGAAACCGCTTCACGGCGGCCGACGTCTATGTCGGGTCGCATGTCGGCTGGGGCCTCGGCTTCGGCACCTTCGAGAAGCGCCAGGCCTTTGCCGATTACGTCGCCCGCGTCACCGACCGCGCCGCCTATAAGAGGGCGAACATGATCGATGACGAAGCCACCAAGGCGCTGCAGAAGAGCGCCTGACCACGCTCAGACAAGGGGCATGTAGATCTCGGTCACGAGTTCCGTCGGCGGCACGTCGCGCGGATTGTTGAGATAGTCCTCAAACATCAACCCGTCGCGCAGCTGCCGGCCCGAGGTCGGCAGCCATTCAGAGAACAGCCACTGATAGGCCTTGTGCATATCGGCATAGGGTCCCTTGTGGCTGAGCACCGCATACTCCCCGCCCTCGAGCGTGATGGGTTCGAACGGCGCTTCGACCGCCATCTCGCCTTGGACCGAGACGCAGGCGATGGAGCGAAGCTCTTCGGCCGGCACGAGATCGGGATCGTCGAAATAGACGCCGATCATCCGCATATCGGGCCTGACCAGCCCGCGCGCGTGGAGCGTGCCGAAAAGAACCTCGAACGCCTTGCTGATTTGCATATACGAGCCCTTGTGGCGCACGCCGACAAGCGCGATCGGCTCGATCTTCCGTAAGGTAACGTTGAACATGGCTTTGGTCCTTCCGTTAGGTGAGGGTTGGAACTCCGTGTGGCTTCCCTCTTTCCGATAACGGGCCGGCGGCATGCCGTAGACCGATTTGAAAATGCGGTTGAAAGACTGGAGGTTGGGATAGCCGGATCGCCTGGCAATTTCCCCGATACCGAGATCCGAACGGACGATGTCGCCCGCCGCGCGATGCAATCTCAGCCGCTTGACGGTCGCCGCCAGCGTCTCTCCATGAACCGCGCGATAGATCCGGTGCCAGTGATAGCTCGACATGCAGGCGATCTCAGCGAGCTTGTCCATATCCAGCTCTTCATCGAGATGATCATGGATATAAGCAGAAACCCGCCTCAGGCGGCTTTCATAGAGTGCCCATGCCGTGGTGCCGTTCATGTCGAAACCTCATGCCAGTTGACCGGCTGCAGACAAACATAACGCGATTTGACAAATCCTGCTGAGTTGCCGTTGCAAAAGAAAAAGGCGGGCGCTCGAAGCACCCGCCTTTCGCAATTCAATCAGGAACAAGCCAATCAGCCAGCCAGGGCAGCCGCCACGGCCTCGAGCGCCTCGTCGGCCTTCGATCCATCCGGACCGCCGGCCTGCGCCATGTCGGGACGGCCGCCGCCGCCCTTGCCGCCGAGAGCGGCAGAGGCGATGCGCACCAGATCGACGGCGCTGAAGCGACCAACGAGATCAGCGGTGACCGCGACCACGGCGCTGGCCTTGCCGTCATCGGAGACGCCGATCAGCGTCACGACGCCGGAGCCGAGGCTTGCCTTGCCGTCGTCGGCGAGACCCTTCAGGTCCTTCGGATCGACGCCGGATATGGCCTTGCCGAGGAACTTGACGCCGCCGATATCGCGCACGGCCTCTTCCGAAGCGCCCTGCCCGCCACCCATGGCGAGCTTGCGCTTGGCATCCGCCAGTTCCTTCTCAAGCTTGCGGCGCTCGTCCATCAGCGCTTCGACGCGCGTCAGCACGTCGGCCGGCTGTACCTTCAGCGAGGTCGCCAGCGCCTTCACGCGCTCGTCCTGCTCGGCGAGATAGGCACGAGCTGCTTCGCCGGTGACGGCTTCCAGACGGCGAACGCCGGAGCTGACGGCGCTGTCGCCGAGAATGCGCACGAGACCGATGTCACCGGTCGCGGACACATGCGTGCCGCCGCAAAGTTCGATCGAGTAAGGCTTGCCCGTCTTCGCCCCATGCAGCCCCTGGCCCATGGAGACGACGCGAACCTCATCGCCGTATTTCTCGCCGAACAGCGCCATGGCGCCCTCGGCGCGGGCGTCGTCGACGCTCATCAGGCGGGTCGTGACCGGCGAATTCTGCAGAATGATCTCGTTGGCCATATCCTCGACCACCTTGAGCTCTTCCGCCGTCATCGGCTTCGGATGCGAGACGTCGAAGCGAAGGCGATCCGGCGTGACCAGCGAGCCTTTCTGAGCAACATGGGTGCCGAGCACTTCGCGCAGCGCCTCGTGCAGCAGGTGGGTCGCCGAGTGGTTGGCGCGGATATGCGAGCGACGAGCGTGGTCGACGGTCAATGCCACGGCATCGCCTGCCTTGACCGAGCCTTCGACGACGGTGCCCGTGTGAACGAACAGGCCCTCGCCGCGCTTTTGCGTATCGGTGATCTCGATCTTGGCGTTATCGGACGAAATGATGCCGGCATCGCCCATCTGGCCACCGGATTCACCGTAGAACGGCGTCTGGTTGACCACGATCTGCACCTTGTCGCCCTTGGCTGCTTCGGAGACAGAGGCACCATCCTTGACGATCGCCTGGACCACGCCTTCGGCCGTCTCGGTGTCATAGCCGAGGAACTCGGTGGCGCCATGCTTGTCGCGCAGCTCGAACCAGATCGCTTCGGTCGCCTTGTCGCCGGAGCCTGCCCAATGCGAGCGCGCCTCGGCCTTCTGGCGCTCCATGGCATCGGTAAAGCCGGCGAGATCGACGTTGATTTCGCGGGCGCGCAGCGCGTCCTGCGTCAGGTCGAGCGGGAAGCCGTAGGTGTCATAGAGCTTGAAGGCGGTCTCGCCGTCGAGCATGTCGCCCTTGCCGAGCGTGGTCGTGGCATCCGACAGAAGCGACAGGCCGCGCTTCAGCGTCGTGCGGAACTTGGTCTCTTCGAGCTTCAGCGTCTCGGTGATCAAGGCTTCGGCGCGCACCAATTCCGGATAGGCGCGGCCCATCTGCTGGATCAGGGCCGGGAGCAGCTTCCACATCAGCGGCTCGCGCGCGCCGAGCAGTTCGGCATGGCGCATGGCGCGGCGCATGATGCGGCGAAGAACATAGCCACGGCCTTCGGCGGACGGCAGGACGCCGTCGGCGATCAGGAAGGCGGACGAACGCAGGTGATCGGCGATGACGCGATGGCTGGCGCGCTGCTCACCCTCGGCCTTCACGCCGGTTGCTTCCTCGGACGCCGAGATCAGCGCGCGGAAGAGGTCGATGTCGTAGTTGTCGTGCTTGCCCTGCAGCAGAGCTGCGATACGTTCGAGACCCATGCCGGTATCGATCGACGGACGCGGCAGGTCGACGCGCTCTTCCTTGGTGATCTGCTCGTACTGCATGAAGACGAGGTTCCAGATCTCGATGAAGCGATCGCCATCCTCTTCCGGCGAGCCGGGAGGGCCGCCCCAGATGTGATCGCCGTGATCGTAGAAGATCTCGGAACAGGGACCGCAGGGGCCGGTGTCACCCATCGCCCAGAAATTGTCGCTGGTCGGGATGCGGATGATCTTGTCGTCGGAGAGGCCCGCGATCTTCTTCCAGAGGTTAAAGGCTTCGTCGTCGGTGTGATAGACGGTGACCAGCAGACGCTTGGCGTCGATGCCGAATTCCTTGGTGATCAGCGTCCAGGCATGCTCGATCGCCTGCTCCTTGAAGTAATCGCCGAAGGAGAAATTGCCGAGCATTTCGAAGAAGGTATGGTGGCGCGCAGTATAGCCGACATTGTCGAGGTCGTTATGCTTGCCGCCGGCGCGCACGCACTTCTGCGCGGTCGACGCCGTCTTGTAGGGGCGCTGCTCGAGACCGGTGAAAACGTTCTTGAACTGCACCATGCCGGCGTTCGTGAACATCAGCGTCGGGTCGTTACGCGGCACCAGCGGGCTCGATGAAACGATCTCGTGGCCGTTCTTCTTGAAGTAGTCGAGGAAGGTCGACCGGATTTCGTTCACACCGCTCATGCTATGCCCTTCAGTGCTGCCCAAGGCAGGTCAAATCTTAAAAATTCAGTGGCTTTTATCGCTGACGTTAACCACTGTCCAGCAGACAAACAAAACCGGCTGCATTCTGATCAAGGAATGCAGCCGGCTTTGAACTATGCAGTAGTGGATCGAGGCTTATTCGCCGTCGGAATCGTTGGCGTCAGGACCACCATTCTGCAGCTGATCGGCGATCAGGCCGGCGTTCTGGCGGATCGAGGTTTCGATCTCGCGCATCAGCTCGGGATTATCCCGCAGGAACGTCTTGGCGTTCTCGCGGCCCTGGCCGAGACGCTGGCTATTGTAGGAGAACCAGGCGCCCGACTTCTCGACGATCCCGGCCTTGACGCCAAGGTCGACCAGCTCGCCGGTCTTCGATACGCCTTCGCCATACATGATGTCGAATTCGACCTGCTTGAAGGGAGGCGCCATCTTGTTCTTGACGACCTTGACGCGCGTCTGGTTACCAATCACCTCTTCGCGCTCCTTGACGGCGCCGATGCGGCGGATGTCGAGGCGAACCGAGGCGTAGAACTTCAGCGCGTTACCACCCGTCGTCGTTTCCGGCGAACCGAACATGACGCCGATCTTCATGCGGATCTGGTTGATGAAGATGACCATGGTCTTCGACTTCGAGATCGAGGCCGTCAGCTTGCGCAGCGCCTGGCTCATCAGTCGCGCCTGCAGACCCGGAAGGCTGTCGCCCATCTCGCCTTCGATTTCGGCGCGCGGCGTAAGCGCCGCGACAGAGTCCACGACCAGCACGTCGACGGCGCCGGAGCGCACCAGCGTGTCGGTAATTTCGAGTGCCTGCTCGCCGGTATCCGGCTGCGAGATCAGGAGGTTGTGCAGATCGACGCCCAGCTTGCGGGCATAGACGGGATCGAGCGCGTGTTCGGCGTCGACGAAGGCGCAGATGCCGCCCTTCTTCTGGGCTTCCGCGATCGTCTGCAGCGCGAGCGTTGTCTTACCCGAGCTTTCCGGCCCGTAAACCTCGATGATACGTCCCTTGGGAAGACCGCCGATCCCGAGGGCGATATCCAGTCCGAGAGAGCCCGTCGAAACGGTCTCGATCTCGACCACGCCCTCATTCGAGCCGAGCTTCATGATAGAGCCCTTGCCGAACGACCGCTCGATCTGTGAGAGTGCCGCTTCAAGTGCCTTGCTTTTGTCCACCGATTTGTCCTCTACAAGCCGCAATGTATTCTGTGACATTCGATCCACCTTTAGGTTATTGAAGCCGCTCAAGCAATGTCGCCGCCGATGTCGATTTTGTACCGCATTTGTTCTCATAACGCAAGTGCCGTTCAAAGCATTGAAAGAAAGAGGTAAAACGGCCTGTGTTCTACATTTGTTTTATCCATGCAAAGCAAGAGCTTACAGCACCTGGACGACGGCTGACCGCGCTTCCGCAGGCCTCACGATTCGGCCAAGACGGCATTTCGGAGCGATGAGATGAGCAAGAAGATTCTCGTGCTTGGCGGCGCCCATGTCGATCGCCGCGGCCGCATATCGGGCGCCACGGCGGATGGCGCCAGCAACCCCGGCTCCTGGTTCGAGGAAGCCGGCGGCGGCGGCTTCAACGCAGCCCGCAACCTCGCCCGCCTCGGCTTCGACGTCACCATGATCTCGCCGCGCGGCGGCGACCCGACCGGAGAGATGGTGAGCGAAGCCGCCGATCTCGCCGGCGTCAACGATCGCCCCTTCATCTTTCTCGACCGCAAGACGCCGAGTTATACCGCGATCATCGAGCGCGACGGCAATCTGGTGATCGCGCTGGCCGACATGGATCTCTACCGCATGTTCGTGCCGCGCCGCCTGTCGATCCGCTCGGTGCGCGACGCGTTTTCGGCAACCGACATGATCCTCTTCGATGCCAACCTGCCGGAGGAGACGCTGGTTTCGATCACCGCGCGCGCCAAGGCGCTCGGCAAGCCGGTCGCGGCGATCGCCATCTCGCCGGCAAAGGCGGTGAAGCTGAAGGCCTGCATGCAGGGGATCGACTATCTCTTCCTCAACGAAGCCGAGGCCACCGCGCTGACCGGCGAGCGGCCGGAAAACCCCGTCCATTGGCCGTCACTGCTCGGCGACATCGGCCTCAGGGGCGGTGTCGTCACCCGGGGACAGCGCGAGCTGATCGCCTTTTCCGCAGGTCACGTGGCAGCGCTTCAGCCGGCCAATGTCGAGCATGTGTCCGACGTGACCGGCGCCGGCGATTCCCTCGCTTCGGGCGTTATCGCAGCACTTTTGCGCGGTTTGCCGATGAGCGAGGCCATCCGCGAGGGTGCTGCTGCCGCGGCGCTGACCGTCCAGTCGCCCAATGCGGTCAATGAAAATCTATCCGCCGATCTCCTAAAACAGGCTCTTGCTCTTGTCCCGCCGGCGAGAATTCTGCATTGAAACCCAATCAGACGAAATGGAAGATCCGATGACGAACACTCTCTCCTCCAAGCTGCCGATCACCTACTCCAAGGAAGTGGCGAGCGCCAAGCAGCGTGGCGCGCCGATCGTGGCGCTCGAATCGACGATCATCACCCACGGCATGCCCTACCCCGGGAATATCGAGATGGCCCGCAGCGTCGAATCGATCATCCGTGAGCAGGGCGCCGTCCCCGCCACCATCGCCGTCATCCACGGCACGCTCCACATCGGGCTCGAAGCCGAAGAGCTCGAGCAGCTCGCCAAGGCCAAGGATGTGCTGAAAGTCTCGCGCGCCGACCTCGCCTTCGCGATCGCCGAGCGCCGCCACGGCGCCACCACCGTCGCCGCCACGATGATCGCGGCGGAACGCGCCGGCATCAAGGTCTTCGCGACTGGCGGCATCGGCGGCGTGCATCGCGGTGCGGAAGAGAGCTTCGACATCTCCGCCGACCTCGAAGAACTCGGCCGCACCGGCGTCATCGTCGTCTGCGCCGGCGCCAAGGCGATCCTCGACGTTCCGAAGACGCTGGAAGTGCTGGAAACATCAGGCGTTCCTGTTGTCACCTACGAGAGCGAAGAATTCCCAGCCTTCTGGTCGCGCTCCTCCGGCCTGCGCAGCCCGCTGACGCTGAACAGCCCGGCCGCCATCGCCAATTTCCAGACGGTGCGCGAACAGCTCGGCATCGACGGCGGCATGCTGATCGCCAATCCGGTGCCTGAAGCCGACGAGATCCCGGCCGAAGAGATGGAAATCTACATCCAGCGCGCGCTCGACAGCGCCGAGCGCGACGAAATCTCCGGCAAGGCGGTCACGCCATACCTGCTGAGCACCATCTTTGACCTCACCGACGGCCAGAGCCTGAAGACCAATATCGCACTGGTGGAGAACAACGCCCGCCTCGCCGGCGAGATCGCGGTTGCGCTTAACGCCTGACACTTGATGGGGCGTGCCGCCACGGCATGCCCCATTCGTCTAGGGGCCTTCGCCAAATCACAAGATTGGAGCGACCGGTCGCCTCCAGCTAATCTCCCCCCTTGTGGGGGAGATGTCCGGCAGGACAGAGGGGGGCTCACACGGCACGCCCTATATAGAGAACCCCTACGGCACAACGCCGCAACGGCTCAAACTCACCCCTCAAGCGTCTCCTTGACCACCACAGCCAGCTGCTTCAACGAGAACGGCTTCGGCAGGAACCCGAACTTGGATTCCGGCGGCAGGTTGCGGGCAAACGCGTCTTCGGCATAACCCGAGACGAAGATGAACTTCAGATCCGGATATTTCTTGCGCAGTTCGCGCAACAGCGACGGCCCGTCCATTTCAGGCATGACGACGTCTGAGACGACGATATCCACCTTGCCGTCGAGCTCGTCCATGATGTCGAGCGCTTCGACACCCGATCCCGCTTCGTGAACGGTGTAGCCGCGCGTCTCCAGCATGCGCTTGCCGCCGCGACGCACGGCCTCCTCGTCCTCGACGAGCAGGATGACCGCCGATCCCGTCAGGTCTTCCGGCTGCTCCGGCTTGGCCTGCGACAGGGCAACGACGTTGTCGGCGCTCGGGGTGACCGCATCGGCCTCGGCGGCGATCGCCGGCTCGACGATATGGCGCGGCAGGAAGACACGGAAGGTCGTGCCCTTGCCGACTTCCGATTCCGGCTGGATGTAGCCGCCGGATTGCTTGACGATGCCATAGACCATCGCAAGCCCGAGACCCGTGCCCTTGCCCACCTCCTTGGTCGTAAAGAAGGGTTCGAAGATCTTGTCCATGATTTCAGGCGCGATGCCGGTACCGTTGTCCGACACCTCGACCAGAACCATGTCCTCGTGCGGCATGTAGGAGTAGTTGAAGGCGGCGACCTCTGCGGCCGTCGCGTTCTTCGTCCGCACGGTCAGCTTGCCGCCCTCCGGCATCGCATCGCGTGCGTTGACGCACAGGTTGATCAGCACCTGCTCGAACTGCGACAGGTCGGTCTTCACAGGCCAGAGATCACGCCCGTATTCGACATCGAGCTTGACGTTGGTCCCCGACAGCAGCCGGTCGACCAGCATTCTGAGATCGCCGACGACGTCGGTGAGATTGAGCACGCTCGGCCGCATCGTCTGCTTGCGCGAGAACGCAAGCAGCTGGCGCACCAGCACGGCGGCGCGGTTGGCGTTGCGCTTGATTTCCATCAGATCCGCGAAACCCGGATCGGCCGGCCGCGCCTGCAGCAGCAGGTGGTCGGATGAGAGCAGGATGGCGGTGAGGACATTGTTGAAGTCGTGCGCGATACCACCGGCGAGCGTGCCCACCGCGTTCATCTTCTGCGTCTGCGCCATCTGCGCCTCGAGCGCCTTCTGCTCGGTCACCTCGACGGCGTAGACGATCGCGGCCTCTTCAGGCGCCTCGTCGCTCTGGTCGATCACGGCGTTGACGTAGAAACGGAAATGCCTGTTGTCGTCGGCCTGCGTCTTGGAGTCGAGCGGCGGAATATCGCCCTGCCGGTCCTTGGCGGCGGCAAGCGCGCCCTGCAGCCTCGGCTTGTCGACATCCTGCACGATGGTCTCGAACAGCGCGCCGTTCTCGACGTCATCGCGCGACACGATGCCGGAAAAGAGTTTCAGGAACGGCGCATTGGTCCTGAGGATGCGTCCGTCGCCATCGACGGAGGCAATCGCCATCGGCGTATTGTTGAAGAAGCGCGTGAAACGCATCGATGCAGCCGACGCCGACTGGTCACCAGCCGTGCTGTCGCGCCGCGTCAGAACGATCGAGCGGCTTTCGCCTGGCGCACCGTCGCGCATCGAGGTGACGCTGTGAACGATCTGCACCGGAACGCCCTGGCCGTTCGATTTCTTCAGGTCGAGATCGAGCGTAACCGTCTTCTGCAGACCGGGATCGGCCTGCACGGACTGGATCAGCGCCAGCCCCTCGCCGGCAACCATGTCGCCGATTGTCATCGAGCCGGGAATGAACTTGGTGAGGTCGATCCCCAGCCACTCTGCAAGCGTCGCGTTGAGATAGAAGATTTCGCCCTTGCGGCCCGCCGAAAAGAAGCCGGCAGGCGCGTGATCGAGATAATCGATGGCGTTCTGCAGTTCCTTGAAGAACCGCTCCTGGTCGTCGCGCTCCGACGTGATGTCGCTGATCTGCCAGATATGCAGCGGCCGGCCGCCGCTCTCCTCGCTCTGCAGGATGCGCGCCTTCAGCCGGTACCAATGCGCACCGGATCCGTTCAGCGATGGCCCGAGCGCGCGCAGCAGCCGGAACTCCTCGCGCCCCTCGCGGCCCTCGCGCAGCCCGTTGGAGAGCCGGTAGAGCGCCTCGTTGGATTCGCGGTGGCGCGACAGAAGCGCTTCCAGCGTCTGCACCTCGGTCGGCTTGCGAGCACCGGTCAGCGCGCCATAGGCGGCATTGGCGTAGACGATCCGGCCCTTCTCGTCGGTGATCAGCGATCCGTCGGGATGGCTGTTGAGAAAGGCGCGAGCAAGGCTGTCGGACTGGCGCTGCGGCATTACCTCGATGAAGCCGATGATCGACGACACCAGAAAGAAGATGCCGACCATGGCCAGCACGCCGAGAACGCCGAGCACCATCTCGTTGTCGAGCGAGGTCTTGAACACCACGAAGGCGGCGGCGACGCCGATCAGCACCAGCGCCAGTAGCAGGATCCGCACGGCAGTTCCCGCGCGCCCTCCACGGTCCACGAGCGGTTCGCTAAAATTGTCGGCCTGACGGGATTTCGTCATGTACTTCCTCGCATTGCCCGCCGGCCTTCATTCGTGACTAACAGACGAAGCAGGAATCAGGCGCCTCTTCCTTCTTAGCAATTTGCTGCCTCGCCAAAAACACCACACTCCACGAAGAGTGATTGAATTCACAAGCTACAGCGCCAGTTTTGCCGTTAAATGTAGATTGAGACGTTCCACAGACATTGCGTCGCACCTTTCGGTGACTGGACAAGCCGCCTCCCCCTTGTCTAGGAAGCTTAAAAGTCGTCATGTGGTTGAACGCCGCAAAGGAGTACGTGACTATGTTCGATGGCATCATGGAATCTTATGGCAGCCGCTTCATCATTGCCGCAGGCGGCGTGGCCATCGCCCTGCTGCTGCTCGTCGCGGTCCTCTGGATCATGCGCAACCGGGCATCCTCGCCCTTCGTTCGCGGCGGCCGCAACCGCCAGCCACGCCTTCAGGTTCTCGACGCCGCCGCCGTCGACGCCCGCCGCCGCCTCGTGCTGGTGCGCCGCGACGATGTCGAACACCTGATCATGATCGGCGGACCATCAGATATCGTCATCGAAAGCCGCATCCTGCCGGATGGGCAGGTCGAGGCCATCAGCGAGCCGACACGCCCGGAAGCGCCGCAGCCGGCCGCCCCCAGCGAGCGACCCGCGGAGCCCATGATGAAATCAGCCGTGGCCGAACCAGAGCCCGCGGTCATCGTCCCGCCCGCACCGCGCCCGGCCCCGACGCGCGGCCTGTCGCCGATCGAAGAGTTCGCACCGAGCGCCGAGCGCCTGGACACCCCACCGATCGCGCCACCGCCGGCTCCGCAGCATCAGGTTTTCGAGCCCGAGATCGAACCCGCGCCGCGCCCTGTCCCCGTGCCAGTCGCGCCGGTATCGATAGCGCCCACGCCAGTCGTACCGCGCCCACAGCCTCCGGTATTCTCGCGGCCTGAGCCTGCGCCGATCGAAACGGCCGAAGCCGTCGATATCCTTGATTCGGCGCGCCAGCGCGTCCTGACCCCGCAGAGGATCGAGCCGCAGGTGATGAGCCCGCCCACGCCGCCCCAGCGCGTCGATCTCTATCCGCCGGCACCACAGGCGCCAACGCCGCAGCCCGCCGCGTTCCAGCCCGTCGCTCGCCCGGCACCCTCGGCCCAGCCCAGCGATTTCCAGCGTGTGCTCGAAGAGGAAATGACCAGCAATCTGGCGGCTGAGCGCCCGATGGCAGCGCAGACCATGCCGATGCACAATGCACCGCCGGTGCAGAGCGCGCCTGCTCGCCCCGCGCCTTCCAACATGCCGCGCCGCGATCCGGAGATGGCGCCGATCACAGGCGCCGACGCCGCCCTTCAAAACGAGGTGGCCCGCATTTTCGGCGAAATGAGCGTCAACCGCGACAAATGACCGGCGGCGGCAACAGCCGCCCCTTCATGCAAACAAAAAAGGCACCGCGCGATGGCGGTGCCTTTTTTAGTTTGTGATGTAACCGGGATTATTCGTCCCGGTAGACTTTCTCACGACGCTCGTGGCGTTCTTGCGCTTCGATGGACAGCGTTGCGATCGGGCGAGCGTCGAGACGCTTGAGGCCGATCGGTTCACCGGTTTCCTCGCAATAGCCGTAAGTGCCTTCCTCAATACGCTGCAGTGCGGCGTCGATCTTGGATATCAGCTTTCTCTGGCGGTCACGGGCGCGCAGCTCAATGGCTCTGTCCGTCTCGGACGACGCCCTGTCGGCGAGATCCGGATGGTTTGCGCTTTCCTCGGCAAGATGCTCGAGGGTTTCGCGCGCCTCTCTGAGGATGTCGTTCTTCCAGGCAATCAGCTTCGCCCTGAAATAGGCGCGCTGGTTACCGTTCATGAACTCTTCCTCTTCCGAGGGCACGTATTTGCTAAGATCGATCTTCTCACTCAACGCGATTCTCCTGAAGAACATCTCATCTGGCGGCTGTATATCCCGACCACGGCGTCCGATTCAAGCCCAATCCGCTAGGTAAACACATTTTTAAATCTGTCACAATTTTGAGCTAACAGGCTATTTTTACGTCACTATTTTTCAAAGCCACCGTTTCAGCTTGCCAGCTGAAGTAGCAGCGCCCGTGCAACTTGCCCACTGGATTCCGCGCGCCGGTTGACGAAGACACCGGGCTGGCGCTACTGAAATAGATCAATCGACCGGGGACTTTCCGATGACCGCAATCGTGCCGCCGCCTTCCCGGATTTATCTTTTGAGACATGCCGAAGCGGCATTTCCCGCCCCCGGCCAGAGCGATTTCGACCGCCCGCTGAGCGAGCGCGGTTATGCCGCAGCCGAAATCCTGGCCGAGAACGCGGCCGACAAAAGCTACAAGCCCGACCTCGTCGTCAGCTCCACCGCCATACGCTGCCGACAAACGGCCGATGCCGTGCACCGCGCGATGGGCGAGAACCTCGATATCCGCTTCGTCGACGCGCTCTATAACGCCACGCCCGAAATCTATCTCGATATCCTCGGCGCGCAGCAGGACATGGGCGCCGTCATGCTCGTCGGCCACAATCCCGTCATCGAGCAGACGCTCGAAGCGCTGATCGGCCACCAGCTGCTGGCGCAGGCGCTGCCGAACGGCTTTCCGCCGGGTGGTCTGGCCGTGCTCGATTTCGACCAGGGCCGCAACAACTGGCGCCTGATCGACTTCATGATCGACTGACAGGCTTGGCAACCTTCTTTTTCTTCGGCGTGCCGGTTCCTATATGGCGTCTACCAGCAATCGGAATTTCGCCTTGCCGCCAAACATGACATCCTTCACCGACGACGCGCGCATCGCCTTCGACACCCTGTCGGATCGCGCCTCCGGCCTCGTCAACCCGACGATCCGCCTCGGCGTCACCGGCCTGTCGCGGGCGGGAAAGACGGTTTTCATCTCCTCGCTGGTCCATAACCTGCTGCATGGCGGCCGCCTGCCCCTGTTCGAGGCCGTCCAATCGGGCCGCGTCTCCGCCGTCCGGCTCGAAGAGCAGCCTGACGATAGCGTTCCGCGCTTCCAGTATGAGGATCACATCAAGGCGCTGGCGAAGGACCGCATCTGGCCAGATTCCACGCGCGCCATCTCAGAGCTGCGACTGACCATCGATTACCAGAGCGCCAGCGGCTGGAGCCGCTTCTTCTCGCCAGGCAGGCTCTCGATCGACATCGTCGACTATCCCGGCGAATGGCTGCTCGACCTGCCGCTGCTGGCAAAGGACTACCGCACCTTCAGCGAAGAGACGATCGCGCTGGCCCGCACCGGGATCCGCACCGAGCTCTCCCGGCCATGGTTGGCGCTAACCGACAATTGCGACATCGCCGCCCCGGCGGATGAAATGCGCGCCCGCGAACTCGCCACCGCCTTCGCCGATTACCTCAAGGCCTGCAAGGCCGACGAGCGCTCCCTGTCGACGCTCCCACCCGGCCGCTTTCTTCTGCCCGGCGATCTCGACGGCTCGCCGGCGCTGACCTTCGCGCCGCTGGTGCTGCCGCCGACGGGAAAGCCGGAAAAGGGCTCGCTCTGGGCGATGATGGAGCGGCGCTACGAGGCCTACAAGTCAGTTGTCGTCAAGCCGTTCTTCCGCGAGCATTTCTCCCGCATCGACCGCCAGATTGTCCTTGTCGATGCCCTACAGGCAATCAATCGCGGCCCCGAGGCCGTGCAGGATCTGGAGCGCGCGCTGACGGACGTGCTCGCCTGCTTCCGCCCGGGCACGAATTCGCTGCTGTCGTCGCTGCTCGGCCGCCGCATCGACCGCGTGCTTGTCGCTGCCACCAAGGCCGATCACCTGCATCACGAAAGCCACCACCGCCTCGATGCGCTGACGCGCCGCCTCGTCGACCGCGCCATCCAGCGCATCGGCATGGCGGGCGCCGGCATCGACGTCATGGCGCTTGCCTCGGTACGGGCAACACGCGAGGCTACCGTCAAGCGCGATGGTCACGAGCTGCCCGTCATCGTCGGCACGCCGATCGAGGGCGAAACGATTTCAGGCGAAACCTTCGACGGCATCAGGAAGACCGCAATCTTCCCCGGCGACCTGCCAGAAGACCCATCCGCCCTGTTTGCAAGCATCGAATCGGGCGGCGAGAATGTGCAATTGCCCGACGTGAACGTCGTCCGCTTTCGCCCGCCGAGCCTTGAGGAGACCGGTGGTGGCATCAAGCTGTCGGTGCCGCATATCCGGCTCGACCGCGCCATGCAGTTTCTATTCGGAGATCGCCTCGCATGATCAAGCCGCCCGCCGAGCAGCCCCCGCGCCGCACGCCTGCCGCCTTCGCCTATGAGGACGAGCGCGAGCGGCCGACGCCGGAGACCAAAACCGGCCCAACGCCAACGCAGCCCCGCAAGCCGGCCGCGTTCTCGGGCGAGATCACGCTGACACCGGACGAGGACGATCCCTTCATCAATCCTGATAAGGACATCCCGGCCCTGCCCGTCGCCCAGCCCCGCAAACGCGGCACTTCCTTCGGCAAGATCGCGCTTGGTGCTTTTGGCGTGCTGTTCTCGCTGGCCTTCGGGCTCTGGACCGACAGCCTGATCCGCAACCTCTTCAGCCGCGCCGATTGGCTCGGCTACACCGCGCTTGCCGCGGTCGGCATCGGCATCCTTGCTGTCATCGCCATGGTCGTCAGGGAGACGGCGGGCATGATGCGGCTGGCGGCGGTGCAGACGATCAAGGCCGAGGCGGAAGCGGCGATCCTGGAGACCAAGCCCGCCAAGGCGCGCGCGCTGGTCAAGAGCCTTGAGCATCTGCTATCCAACAAGCCGGAGACCGCGCGCGGCCGCGCCACGCTGAAGGCGGCGGAAACCGATATCATCGACGCGCCGCATCTGGTGGCGCTCGCCGAACGCGAACTGCTTGCCCCACTCGACCGCCAGGCCCGCAGCCTCATCCTCAACGCCTCTAAACGCGTCTCGGTCGTCACCGCCGTCAGCCCGCGCGCCATCGTCGACCTGCTCTACGTTCTCTACGAGGCCGCCAAGCTCATCCGCGCCATGGCAGATCTTTACGGCGGCCGTCCCGGCACCTTCGGCATGCTGCGGCTGATGCGCGACGTTCTCGCCCACCTCGCCGTCACCGGCTCGATCGCCGTCGGCGACAGCCTCGTCCAGCAGGTTCTCGGCCACGGCCTGGCATCCAGGCTCTCGGCGCGTCTCGGCGAAGGTGTGATCAACGGCCTGATGACCGCCCGCATCGGCATCGCCGCCATGGACCTTTGCCGCCCGCTGACGTTCCGCGCCCTGAAGCGCCCGGGAATCGGTGACTTCATCGGCGATCTCACGCCATCGATGACGAAGAGTGATAGCAACGGGCGGAATTGAGCCGAGATCCGTAAACCATTCGCTCCAAACAGTCGGCTTCAGGAATCCGATGCGATTCAATAGCTTACGTGAGGTAGGCCAGCGCGCATGCGGCGCCGAAAAGCCCGCAAATGCGCTGTCTTTGACCCATTAGAAACCAAGCATTAACCATTTTTCGGCAAAACTTGGCACCAGTTAAGCGATATGGTTCGCCAAGGAAAATCCATGTACTCGCGCAAGTTTCTCTATCTCTTCGGTCTCGCGGCAATCGCCCTGTCGCCTTTTGCCGAAACGGCTCCAGCAGCCACCGCCGCCACGCGTGACAAGGCATTCTTCGAATCCGTCGCGGGCTCCTGGAGAGGTCCGGGCGAAATCGTCGCCGGCAAGTACAAGGGCACCAAGTTCACCTGCAACCTGATCGGCGAACCCGTCACCGACGGTACCGGCGTCAAGCTCGACGGCAGCTGCCGCGTCGGCGTCTTCAAGCAGCCGATGAGCGCGCTGATTACCCAGTCTGGCAACAGCTACAAGGGCAAGTTCCTCGACGGCGCCGCCGGCAAGGGCCTCGACGTCGTCTCTGGCACCGTGACTGAAGACACCGTCGTGGTCGGCCTCAACCGCGCCAAGCTCAACGGCGCGATGATCGCCCGCGTCCGCGACGACAAGACGATGAACGTCACGGTTTCCGTCAAGGTTGAAAGCCAGATGATCCCCGTGATCGGCCTGACGCTGTCGCGCCAGGTCGATGAAATCACCGTCGGCTCGGTCGAATAGTCAATAGAGACAAATCAAGCATACGACGAAGCGGCCAAACGGCCGCTTCTTTCGTTTCAGGCGTCACGCCACCAATCCATGCTCTGATCGGCGACCTCGATCCCCTGGATATCGGCGCGAGCAAGCCATTCGCGCACCGCGACACCCTTGACGATCAAGTCGGGCGCGAAGTCGGCGAGCGGCATCAGCACGAAGCCGCGATCCGTCATCCGGGGATGCGGGAGCTCCAGCCTCGGCGCCTCCTGGCTGATGTCGTTGTAGGTCAGCACATCGATATCGAGCGTGCGCGGCCCCCAGCGCTCGATGCGCTCCCGCTTCATGCCGCGTTCTATGTCGAGACAGACATCGAGCAACGCTTCCGGCTGAAGCGATGTCGACACTTCGGCGCAGCAATTGAAGAAGAATGACTGGTCCGTCTTACCCCAGGGCGGTGTGCGGTAGAGCCGCGAGACCGCGACCACGCGGCAATCCGTCCGCGCGTCCAGCGCCTTGAGCGCCTGCGCCATGGAGTGGACGGGATCGCCGATATTGCCGCCAAGCCCGAGCGTGGCGGCCTCAAAAGCCATGTCAGACAAAATGTTCGACGCTCACCTGGACGAAATCAAGCACGCCGGGAACCGGCGCATTCGGCTTGCGGACGGTAATTTTCGCCCGCTTGATCTGCGGGAATTTCTGACAGAGCCCCTTGGCGATATCGAGCGCCAAGGCTTCGATGAGATAACGTCGCTTGCCGGTGACGATCTCCTCGATGACGGTGAAGGCGATCCCGTAATTGACGGTATCGTCGATCGAATCCGTCTCCAGCGCGGTGCCGGTCACGACATCGAGCTCGGCATCGACGAAGAAACGCTGGCCCAGAAACTCCTCTTCGTCGTGAACGCCGTGGCGGGCGAAGAAGGCGCAGTTCTGCAGGGTGATGGTGTAGGTGGTGCTCATAACGTGCCCTTCCGCTCGAATGCGTCGCGTGCCTTCAGCATAGCATCAGTCACGGCAAGTGCGTCCCTGTTGATTGCGACATCGTGTACGCGAAAAATCGCGGCGCCCTTCAGTCTCAGAAGCACACTGGTGGCCGCCGTGCCGGCATCGCGATCGGCCGCCTCGCGTCCCGTGACCGCGCCGACGAAGCGCTTGCGCGACGTGCCGGCCAGGATCGGAAAGCCAAGACGCTGAAGCTCGTCGCAACGCGCCATCAGTTCGAGATTCTCATCCGTATCCTTGGCAAAGCCGAATCCGGGATCGAGAACGATGCGGTCCCGCGCCACGCCAGCGCGCCCGGCGATCTCCAAGGACCGCTCAAGAAACAGAAACTGATCGGCGATCACATCATCAAGCTTGTCGCGGTCGCGACCGGTATGCATCACGCAGAGCCCCGCGCCGGTCTTCGCGGCGATATCGGCGATGTCAGGCTCCTTCTGCAGACCGAAGACATCGTTGACGATATGCGCACCGGCCTGGACGGCAAGGCGAGCGGTCTCGGCGCGATAGGTGTCGATGGAAATCAGTGCCTCGGTCTTGCCGCGCAGCGCCTCGATGACGGGCAGCACCCGAGCCTGTTCCTCTCGGGCATCGACATTCGCGGCATCCGGTCGCGTGGATTCGCCGCCGATGTCGATAATGCCGGCACCGTCCTCGACAACCTTGAGGGCATGCGCCACGGCCTTGTCGACGTTGTCATAGCGACCACCGTCGGAGAAAGAGTCCGGCGTCGCGTTGACGATCGCCATGATAACCGCGGTCGAGCCAAGCTCTATCTCGCGGTCATGCCCGACGCGCCAGAAACTGCTGCCAAGCTTTGCCACCAGCATTCATCCTATCGATCGAAAAAACAGCGTCATCATATTGCGCTAGCGGTGGCTATGCCCCAAGCTCCCGCAAACTTCAACATGAGTATTTGCAGAATGCCGTCCGTGTCGCGTTATATGCCGCTCCTCCTCGCCATTTCCGTCTCGCTGTCCGCTGGCTATCCCGCAAGCGCCGCCGTGGTGGCCACCAAGAGCTATTCCTATTTCAATATCAAAGGCAAAACCGCCGACGAACTGGACGAGCAGCTGAGCACGCGCGGCCCGACGGCCAACGGCTCTTCCGCCCGCCACCCCGGCGCCACCAAGATCCGTTTCGGCGGCGACGCCACCTATGTCGAGGAGAACGGCCGCTGCCGTGTCAGCACCGCGCGCGTCACCGTGCACACGCAGATCATCCTGCCGCGCTGGAACAATCGCCGCGGCGCCAGCCCCGAGCTGTCGATGATCTGGGACACGCTGTCGAGCGACATCAAGCGGCATGAGGAACGCCATGCCGAGATCGCCCGAACCCAGGCGCGCAATATGGAGCGCAAGATCATGGCGCTCCCGCCACAGCCCAATTGCGAAGCCATGCAGGAGTTGGTGACGGAGGTATCGACGCGGGGAATTGCCGAGCACGACAGGCTGCAGGCGCGATTCGATCAGGTGGAGGCCGTCAACTTCCAGAAGCGCATGCTGCGGCTGCTGAATAATCGCCTGAAACCATCGGACGGCGAAAAGTAGCTGATTCTCGGGCGGAAATCGACGGCCGGAATTTAGCCGCGCAATGAAAATTGTGCGAAACCGGCACGGCCCCAGCCAATGAATGGTTATTTCTCACCATAGATTTGTGAAACACAACGCGCTAATATTCAGTCATTCGAAAGTTCAGGTCCGTTAGCCGGGACTTTCGTTTTCTGGGTTCTCCTGGCGCGTTGCGAAGCCGCGGTCGATCCTCCCTTGGCCGTAGGTAATGCGCCTACCTCGCCTCGCTCGTCACATCGGCAAGCGAGGCTTTTTTTGGCCAGTTCATCCTCAGGATGATTATGCCTGGGAGAATTAAGCCTGGCGCTCCGGCACGTGCACGGTCAGCCCGTCCAGCGCCGCCTTCATGCGGATCTGACAGGAAAGACGCGAGGTCGGGCGAACGTCGAAGGCGAAATCGAGCATATCTTCTTCCATCGCTTCGGGCGGACCGACGCGCTCGGTCCACTCCTCGTCGATGTAGACATGACAGGTCGCGCAAGCGCATGCGCCGCCACATTCGGCTTCGATGCCCGGCACGGAATTGCGCACGGCGTTTTCCATGACGGTCGATCCCTGATCGACATCAAGATCGAAGCGCGTACCGTCGAAAGCGACAATGGTCAGTTTGGGCATGGTGTTTTCCGGTGATCATCAATGGGATGGGTTTGGATTTTTACTTCCAACAATTACGCGAGGCAGTCAACAACGACCGCCCTTGCCTCTTCATTCCAGATTTGGAAGCGACACGCTTGTCAGATTGCGCCACGCCAAGAGCAATAAAAAGACCCGCTGCTCCGCAATGGTGCAACGGGTCCCATGATCGAACACCTGATGGCGTCATTGCCGCCTAGCGGCAAAGCTTCAGGATGAAATTCTCCGCCTCGATGACGGCGACGCCGACGGCGGCCATGTTCGAGGCATCACCGCAATTGCCTTCGAGCGCTTCGGCCGCGTCGCGTACCCTGAAGGCGCCTACGGCGCTTGCCGCACCCTTGAGCTTGTGGGCGGCGGCCACGATCGCCTTGCCGTCGCCGGAAGACATGTCGTGCAGGCAGGCGCGGGCCTGGCGCGCGAACATCTGCAGGACTTCCAATTCAAGCGCCTTGTCGCCCATCGTCTGGTTGGCCAGGTGAACAAGGTCGACCGGCCGCTGTTGCGAGGGCACCTGTCCCTTGCCATGATCTGGCGCCGCGAACGCAATACTGACTGCTGCCATATGCCAATTCTCCCGTCTTAGGTCCCGCCGTTTGAATGATGTTGCGGGGGCGCAGTGCCAATCGCGTTAAATTCGGGCGCAATCAGGGCGAATTTCTCGTCATATGGTTAACGCCTGTCAAACACTTCTAACACATTGGATTTCAAGGCCGCGCCGGCGTTAATTCGGGTTAATCAAGCGTTAATAACTCGGCATTTGACCGAAGGCGTTAATTGTCTAGCAGGCCCGGATGTGTCACTACGATACGACTGGGAGAGCTGGGTTGTGGAAGCCTTTGCTCGCCAAGTGGATAATGGTAATGTTTTGATACCGTAAGTGTGCGAAAGCAGCTATCCACTCTGAAATGACATACTTATCCGCTCTACGAATTTTGGGCGGACAGGTTCAGAGGCAAGGTTTGTTCGGGTGACGCGGAAACCCGGATGCGTGTAGACCGGCTGAGATGTAACGAGGCGTAACGGAATGGCGAACAACAAGTACAACGAATCGATCGAGGACAAGGCGTTCAAGGCGCTGGATGAAGCCCTGCAGATCGACTTCGAGGACGATGATACGCCGTCTCCACAAGTCAGGAAGCAAGACGCCTCGGAGGCAAAAGTGTCCGAAAAGCCAACTGTCCGCAATCAGCGTAAAGACGATGCCAAGCAGCAGCGCGCCGCTACACCTCGCTCCTCCGAGCAGGGATCGCGCGCGCCGGCCTTTGCCGCCAACGATGGCAGCCGCGTCAGCCCCGCTTCGCTGTTGAAATCGCTCGACAACGGTTCCGCCCGTCCGGCGCTGCGCAACGCCACGCTTGTTTCACTTCTGTGGATCGTCGGCGGCCTCGGCCTGATGTCGCTCCTCTATTCGCCGCAGGTCTGGCAGATCCGCTCGATTTCCGACCTCGTCGCCCTGCCCGGCGTGATCGCCGGTCTCGTCGGCATCATCATCCCGGTTCTCCTGTTCTACGCCTTCGCCATCATGATGGCGCGCGCCCAGGACATGCGCAACGCCGCCCGCTCTATGGCGGAAGTGGCACTTCGCCTCTCCGAGCCGGAAACCATCGCGTCGGAACGCATCATGACGGTCGGCCAGGCCGTTCGTCGTGAAGTCTCGGCCATGAACGAAGGCATTGAGCGCACCATCGCCCGCGCCTCCGAGCTCGAAACCCTCGTCCACTCCGAAGTCAACGCGCTGGAGCGCAGCTACGCCGATAACGAACTGCGCGTGCGCGGTCTCGTCCACGAACTCGGCTCCGAGCGTGAGGCGATCGTCAATCACGCCGAGCGTATCCGCACGTCGATCGTCGGCGTTCACGACCAGCTGCGCGAAGACCTGTCGCTGGCGACCGAGGAAATCGCCGTGCGCCTCGCGACCTCGGGCGAAGCCTTCGCCTCGATGATCGACACGCGCGCCGCCACGATCACCGAGAAGTCGGAATCCGCCATCCAGTCGCTTGGCACCCTGCTCGCAGCCAAGACCGATTCGCTGCTGCAGACGCTGACCTCCTCCGGTTTCGCGCTCGCCAACGAGTTCGATAACCGCCTGGATTCGCTGACGTCTAGCCTGAGTGACCACGGCAACACCATTCTCAGCCAGTTCGAGACGCGTGCGTCCACCATGGACAGCAACGCCGAGAAGCTGAACGCCGCGCTCAACGACCGCGCCCGCCAGCTGAACGAGATCCTGATCGCGCGCACCCGCGATATCAACGAGAGCCTGACCGGCGGCGAACGCACCATCACCAGCACGCTGGATGACGTTCTCGCCAAGCTGAACAGCACGCTCGACGAGCGCGGCACCAGCTTCCGCCACAGCCTGCAGTCCAGCGTCGATGACACGATCATGGACCTCGACCTGCGCTCCGGCTTCTTCGACGAGCGCCTGCAGGCAACCGTCGCCCAGCTGTCCACCTCCTTCGACGAACGTGTCGCCGAATTCGCCAACGCCTTCGACAAGCGCGCCGGCACACTCGACACCAAGCTGATGGAGAGCCTGAACCGCATCAACGACACGCTGACCGGCGGTTCGGATTCGCTGAACGGCATCCTGAGCTCCAGCATCGAACGCATCGGCTCGTCGCTGACCGACCAGTCCTTCGCGCTGACGACAGCGCTTTCGACCGGCCAGGAAGTGCTGGAAAGCACGCTTTCGGGCAAGGTCGACGAAGTCGCGAGCGCGATCGGCGCGCGCACCGCCGAAATGACCTCGGCGCTCAGCCACGCCACCTCCGAAATCTCGCTGGCGCTTGCCTCCGGCACCTCGGAGCTCCACAACAACCTGTCGGCCCGCGCCACCGAATTCCGCGACACCCTGCTATCGACGACGTCGGATCTGAGCTCGGCGGTTTCGGCCGGTACCGACCAGATCACCTCGGCCTTCGGCCGTGCCGATGAGTTGAACACCACGATCTCCAAGCGCGCGGAAGATATCACCCAGGCGCTGGATTCCGCCCATGAGCGCATCGACGACGTCATGTCGGCGCGCAGCGGCGTCTTTCTGGGCGCGCTGTCCGACAGCCAGTCGCGCTTCGAAAACACCCTTGCAAGCCGTTCGGAAGCGATCATCGAAGCCGTTACCGGCAGCCATGACCGCCTCGCCGATACACTCGACGACAAGGCCATGACGCTGGCGATCTCGCTCAACGAAAGCCAGAGCCGCTTCGAGGAGACGCTTGGCTCGCAGGTCGATGCCATCGCAGGCTCCATCGCCTCCGGCCATGATCGTCTTGCCGAAACGCTCGACGATCGCGCCATGGCGCTCGCGATCTCGCTCAATGAAGGCCACAGCCGCATCGAGGACACGCTCGGTTCGCATGCCGGCGCCATCTCGCAGTCTCTGGCAGCAGGCGAGCGCAAGCTTGCCGACGCCATCGCCGAACGCAGCGCCGCCTTCAATGCCTCTATGAACGAAGGCCGCAGCCTCATCGAGACCGCGCTCGACACCCGCGCGGAGGCCATCTCGCAGTCGCTCGCCGCCGGCCAGGAGAAGCTGACGGAAGCGATCGACGACCGCGCCATGGCATTTGCCATTTCGCTCGACGACAGCCAAGGCCGCCTCGCCGATACGCTGGCGCACCACGCTGACGGCATCGCCGCCTCGCTCTCCAGCGGTCACGACCGCATCAGCGAAGCCCTCGAAGACAAGTCCATGGGCCTCGCGATCGCGCTCAACGAAGGCCACTCGCGCCTCGAAGACACGCTCGGCCGCCATGCCGGCAACATCGCGACCTCTCTCGCCAGCG
Organism: Hyphomicrobiales bacterium; assembly: GCA_900467745.1. Lineage (GTDB taxonomy): Bacteria > Pseudomonadota > Alphaproteobacteria > Rhizobiales > Rhizobiaceae > Rhizobium. The sequence goes on along the minus strand of UBQW01000043.1, from coordinate 21,476 downwards.
GTCACGACCGGATCAATGAAGCCCTTGATGACAAGGCGATGGGTCTCGCGATCGCGCTCAACGAAGGCCATTCGCGCCTCGAGGACACGCTCGGCCACCATGCCGAAAGCATCGCGAACTCGCTCGTCAGCGGCCACGACCGGATCGAAAGCACGCTCTCGCAGAACGCCAAGTCGATCAACGACACGGTTGCCGACGTGCACGACCGCCTTGCCGACACGCTGGCCGAAAAGTCCATGGCGCTCGCCATCTCGCTCGGCGACAGCCAGAGCCGCTTCGACGAGGTTCTGGATGCCCGCACCAACGCGCTGATCGATAGCGTCGCCGGAGCCGAAGCCCGCGTCGCCGGCGCATTCACCGACAAGGCCCAAGAGATCCGTGGCGCCTACACCGAAAACCAGCAGCGCCTGGAACGCACGCTCGCCGAACACGCCTCCTCGATCTCCAGCACCATCACCGATGGCACCGACCGCATCGAAGGTGGCCTGACCTCCGCCGCCGACCGCTTCGAGGCGCTGACCGGCAATGCCACGACCAAGCTGGAAGACGGCCTCGTCTCGGCACATGCCCGCATCCGTGCCACGCTCGACGACCGCACCCAGGCGATCAACCTGACGCTCAACGAAGCGCATAACCAGATCGGCGAAACGCTCTCCGACCAGGCGACGACGATCGGCGCCTCCATCGCCGCAAGCGTCAGCATGCTCGAAATGTCGCTGGAAGATCGCGAAGCCTCGATCCGCCAGGCGATCGACAACAGCGCCCAGTCGCTGGAAGATCGGCTGCGCGACAGCACCGGCAACATCGCCGGTCGCTTCCAGACCGCGGCCGACGAAATCTCCCGCTCGACGGAGAGCTTCGCCTCGCACCTCGACCAGTCGATCGAGGGCATGACGGGCCGCTTCGCCGATACCGGCTCGCGCGTCGAAGCCGGCCTCGCAGCGCTCGAAAACCGCATCCGCGACGGCGTCGGTGGTGTTGCCCAGCAGGTCGATGCCGCCGGCGAGCGCCTGACCGGCACGCTGAGCGATGGCATCTCCAGGCTCGGCGCTCTCAGCGACGAGACCTCCGACCGCATCGCGTCCGCCGTCGATGACAGCATTGCCAAGTTCTCCGAGACGATCGATGGCCGCACCAGCCACCTCGCCTCCGAGATCGACAGCCGCGCCGCCAGCCTGACTTACGGTATCGACGCCCGCACCGCAGGCATCGGCGAAGCCATGGAGCGTGGCACCGCCAAGATCGACGAACGCCTGTCCACCATGGACCGCGCGCTCAACGTCGGCCTCGATGCCGTCAACCGCACGATCGAAGGCAAAGCCGCCGGCCTCGCCGCCTCGCTGCGCAGCGCTGTCGCCGACACCACGCAGGGCATGGACGAGGAAGTCACGCGCGCCGCGGCCTCGCTCAGCCAGACCGGCCAGCAGTTCGCCGAGGGCCTCGACGCCAAGAGCAGCGATTTCGCCCGTTCGATGGGCGAGCGTTCCGAGCAGATCGTCGGCCGCGTCTCCGAGGCGCAGAACCGCCTCGCCGGCCAGGCCGCAGCCGTCGCCCAGACCTTCTCCGAAGCGGGCAACGCCATCATCAACAAGGTGGCCGAAGCCGAAACGCTGGTCAGCGGCCAGGTCGGCGCCATCTCCAAGGCGCTGAACGACGCGCAGAACACCTTCGCCAGCCACGGCACGGATATCCGCACGACAATCGCAAGCGCAAGCGAAGAGATCGCCTCCACCATGGCCGATGTCGACCGCGCGCTCGAAGCCCGCGGCAATGCGATCCGCAGCGGCCTTGAAGAGCGCTCGCGCGAACTCGACGGCACGCTCAACACCGTCGAGCAGGCGCTCGAAGCACGCGGCAGCTCGATCCGCGCCGCTCTTGACGACCGCACCCGCGAGCTGAACTCCATGCTCGCAGGCCGCACGACCGAGCTGTCGCGCATTCTCGACGAGACCGCCCGCCCGATGATCGATCGCTACGCGCAGACCGGCCGCGAGGCTGCTGCGCAGATCACATCTGCCGGCGAACAGAGTGCTGCACAGATCACCGCCGCCAGCGAGCAGAGTGCTGCACAGCTCACGGCGGCGAGCGACCAGAGCGCCGAGCGCCTGCGCGCCGAAAACACCGCTTTGATCGACGCGATCAACGCCCGCACCGAGCGCGCCACCTCGGCCGTCGATGCGATCGAAAACAGCTTGCTCTCCAACGTCAACCGCCTGATCGACCGCCTGTCCGACAACAGCATGGTCATGGGCCAGATGATGACCCGCGCGGCCGAAGAGCTGAGCGCAGTGGACGGCCGCCTTGGCGACACCACCTCGCGCTTCACCGACTCGGCCTCCAAGGCCGCTGAAATGGTCGCGGCCTCGACCCGTCTTCTCGAAGGCAAGGTCGATCGCCTCTCCGACATCTCCGGCCAGACGCTTTCGCAGGTCGGCAGCATCATCGGGCGCTTCGACGAGCACTCCAAGGTGCTGACGCAGGCCTCCAGCCTGCTCGGCGCCGCCCAGTCCAACCTCGTCTCGACGCTGGAAGATCGCGAATCCGCGCTGCAGACGCTGTCGGTCGGCCTCGTCCAGCGCTCGGAAGACATCGAAAAGACGATGCGTGCCCTTGGCAGCATGGTCGACTCGGCCTTCGATCGCGCCGAACAGCGCTCGAACCAGGTCAGCCACAACCTGCGCCAGGGCGTCCAGTCCTCCTTCGCCGATATCAGCACCACGCTCTCGGATGCCGAAAAGCGCGCCGCCGAAGCCGCCGAAGCGATGCGCAGCAGCGTCAGCAAGGCCAGCGAAGACGTCAACGCAACGCTCGACACCACGCTTGGCAATGCCGAGCGCCGCTCCGGCGAACTCGCCAACCGCGTTCGCGGCGGCCTGACGGCATCGCTGTCGGAAGTCGAGCGGATGATGGGCGACGCAGGTCGCCTGTCGGATGGCGCGGCACAGCAGATGCGTGAATCGCTGCGCGAAGCCGTCGACGAAGCCGTCGCCCGCTTCTCCGGCGCCACCGAGGAAATCCGCCGCTCCGCCGGTGATATCCGCAAGGAACTGGACATGACGCGCAGCGAGCTGAAGCGCGGCGCGTTCGACCTGCCCGAGGAAGCCAAGGAGAGCGCCGCCGCCATGCGCCGCGCCGTCTCCGAGCAGATCAAGGCGCTGCAGGACATCTCGCACATTGTGGGCCGCTCGACGCAGCAACTCGAAGTCTCGGAGCCAGCTGCCCGCACGCTGGCCCAGCCACAGCAGCCGCAGCCACAGCCTGCCCCGCGCCAGGCGCCGGTGCAGCCCGCGATCCAGCAGCAGCCGCAGCCGGCTCCCGTGCCCGCGCCGCTGCCAACCCCCGCAGCCGCCGCCATCCCGCCCTCCTCGATCGAAGGCTTCGGCCTGCGCGGTTCGCTCGGCACCGCGGCAGCAACGCCTGCAACGCCGCAGCGCGCGCCTGCTGTGACCCAGGCGCCTGCCGCTTCGCCGGCATCCGGCGGCTGGATCAGCGACCTGCTGCGCGGCGCGTCGCGCGACGAGAGCGCCGAGGAAGCAGTTGCCCGCCAGCCGGCGCCCCGCGTAGAGGCACCGGCACCCCAGGCGCCGCGCGCCGGCGACAACCGCAATCCGCGCCACGTGGTGGAATCGCTGAACTCGCTCTCCGTCGACATCGCCCGCGCCATCGATCACGATGCCTCGGTCGATCTGTGGCGCCGCTACCAGCGTGGCGAACGCGACGTCTTCACGCGCCGCCTCTACACGCTGAAGGGCCAGCAGACCTTCGACGAGATCAAGCACAAGTATGACCGCGAGCCGGAATTCCGCACCGCCGTCAACCGCTACATCGCCGACTTCGAAAAGCTGCTCGCCGACGTCGCCCGCACCGACCGCGACCGGACGATCACCCAGTCCTACCTGACCTCCGACACCGGCAAGGTCTACACCATGCTCGCCCACGCGGCAGGCCGCCTGAACTAAGGCGGAACGAGAGACAAACAAAAAGGCCGCGTCGGAAACGATGCGGCCTTTTTTGTTTTGTTGGTTTGGGCCGAGCGCTCAATGTCCGCGACCACCGCCGCACGAGACAACGGCGCCGGAAACTCACTCCGCGGCGGCATTCTCCGTCAGCAAATGGCAAAGAATTGCTATTACCTCAGCCGCCTCCTTCAGCCCGGATGCCACCACATGATCCGGCACGCCGTCATCGATCAGCGTTGCAAGTTCCGCGAGGTCGTAGACGATATGGCCACGCCGCAAGTCGCTCTGGGCGAGATCGATGCCCAGTTCGGCATGCATGCGATGGATCGCTCTCGCGGCCGATATGACGAGCATCCGCTTCTGCCCGGCGTCGACCACTTCAAGTCGATCGGAGGCTCGAGCGGTCTCTTGCGATTGCAGCAAATACGGGTGCATTGAATCCTCCTCACCGGCCCTTAGGCGATCGTCGGGCAGATCCTCCATCATGCCAACGAATCGCCATTTGGTTGCATACTGAGGAATATTCACCAAAAACAACGAGGACTGCAACCCAAGGATTTACCAAGAAAAACTGCCCTTTTGCTATCAGCGGAGCCATCGACATTCGTGCAGATGACCTTGCAGGGGAGCTACGCCAAGGCCTACGCAACTCAAACAAAAAGGGCCGAACCCATAAGGTTCGGCCCTTCTCTTCAATTCATATCCACTCACCGAAAACCGGTGCGCGGAAACTCTTACGCCTCGGCGTTCGGCGGCGTTTCGTCGCCCGCCTCTGCGGCCGGCTCTTCGCCCGGCACAACGGCGGTTTCCTCGCCGTTCTCGGCACCTTCCTCGACCTCGTCTTCCGGATCGCGGATGCGCTCGACCGACACGACCTTCTCGTCCTTGGCAGTCGAGAAGATGGTCACGCCCTTGGTCGCGCGGCTGGCGATGCGGATGCCGCCGACCGGCACGCGGATCAGCTGACCGCCATCCGAAACCAGCATGATCTGGTCGTTGTCATCGACAGGGAAGGCAGCGACGAGTTCGCCGATCTCGCCCGTCTTCGACGTATCGGTGGCACGGATGCCCTTGCCGCCGCGGCCGGAGATGCGGAAGTCGTAGGAGGAAGACCGCTTGCCGTAGCCCTTCTCGGAAACCGTCAGCACGTACTGTTCGCGTGCCTTCAGCTCTTCGTAGCGCTCGTCGCTCAGCTGTCCCTCTTCGGTGACTTCCTCGCCAACCAGCGCGATTTCTTCCGCCTCGCCCGTCGTCAGGCGACGCTCGTTGGCGGCGCGCTTCAGATAGGCGGCGCGCTCCCACGGCTCGGCATCGACGTGGCCGACGATCGTCATCGAGATGATGCGGTCGTTATCGCCGAGGTTGATCCCTCGTACGCCGATCGAGTTGCGGCCCGCAAAGACGCGGACGTCATCGACCGCAAAGCGGATGCACTGGCCGAGCGCCGTCGTCAGCAGCACGTCGTCACGCTCGGTGCAGGTCTCAACGGAGAGGATTTCGTCGCCCTCTTCTTCGAGCTTCATCGCGATCTTGCCATTGCGGTTGACCTGGACGAAGTCGCTGAGCTTGTTGCGGCGCACGGTGCCGCGCGTCGTCGAGAACATCACGTCGAGCGTTGCCCAGCTGTCCTCGTCCTCCGGCAGCGGCAGGATGGTGGTGATGCGCTCGCCTGGGGCGAGCGGCAGCATGTTGATCATCGCCTTGCCGCGCGAGGTCGGCGTGCCGATCGGCAGACGATAGACCTTTTCCTTGTAGACGATACCGCGCGAGGAGAAGAACAGAACCGGCGTATGCGTGTTGAGCACGAATAGCTGGCTAACGAAGTCTTCGTCACGCGTGGTCATGCCGGAGCGACCCTTGCCGCCGCGGCGCTGCGCACGGTAGGTCGTCAGCGGCACACGCTTGATGTAGCCGAGATGCGAGACGGTGACGACCATGTCCTCGCGGGCGATGAGATCTTCATCGTCCATCTCGAGGCCGCCATCCATGATCTCGGTGCGGCGCGGCGTGCCGAACTCGTCGCGGACAGCAGCAAGCTCGTCCTTGACGATCGACTGGATGCGCACGCGCGACGACAGGATATCGAGGTAATCCTTGATTTCCTCGCCGATCTTGTTGAGTTCGTCGCCGATTTCGTCACGACCAAGGGCCGTCAGACGGGCGAGACGCAGCTCGAGAATGGCCCGTGCCTGCTCTTCCGAGAGGTTGTAGGTCATGTCTTCGTTGATGCGGTGACGCGGATCGTCGATCAGGCGGATCAGGCTTTCGACGTCATGCGCCGGCCAGCGGCGGGTCATCAGCTCTTCGCGGGCCGACTGCGGATCCGGCGCTTGGCGGATGACGCGGATGACTTCGTCGATATTGGCGACAGCAATCGCCAGACCGACCAAGACGTGCGCGCGCTCGCGAGCCTTGCGCAGCAGGAACTTTGTACGCCGGCTAACAACTTCCTCACGGAACGAAACGAAGGCGCGCAGCATGTCGAGCAGCTGCAACTGCTCCGGCTTGCCGCCGTTGAGCGCCACCATGTTGCAGCCGAACGAGGTCTGCAGCGGCGTGTAGCGATAGAGCTGGTTGAGGATCACGTCGGCATTGGCGTCGCGCTTCAGCTCGACGACGACGCGGTAGCCCTGACGGTCGGATTCGTCGCGCAGGTCGGAGATGCCTTCGATGCGCTTGTCGCGCACCAGCTCGGCCATCTTTTCGATCATCGTCGACTTGTTCACCTGATACGGGATCTCGGTGATGATAATCTGCTCGCGGTCGCCGCGCATCGGCTCGATCGTCGCGACACCGCGCATGATCACCGAGCCACGGCCCGTCTCGTAGGCCGAGCGGATGCCGGAACGGCCGAGGATCTTGGCGCCGGTCGGGAAATCGGGACCCGGAATGATCTGCATCATCTCGGGCAGTTCGATCGCCGGATCGTCAATCAGCGCGATACAGCCATTGATGACTTCGACGAGATTGTGCGGCGGAATATTGGTCGCCATGCCGACGGCGATACCGCCGGCGCCGTTGACGAGCAGGTTCGGGAATTTCGCGGGAACGACCACGGGCTCGGATAGCGTGCCGTCGTAGTTGTCGCGGAAATCGACCGTTTCCTTGTCGAGATCGTCAAGCAGCGAATGCGCGGCCTTCTCGAGGCGGCATTCCGTGTAGCGTTCGGCCGCCGGCGGATCGCCGTCGACGGAGCCAAAGTTGCCCTGGCCGTCGATGAGAGGAAGGCGAAGAGACCAGTCCTGCGCCATACGCGCCAGCGCGTCGTAGATCGCGGTGTTGCCGTGCGGATGGTATTTACCCATCACGTCCCCGGTCACGCGGGCGCATTTGACGTATTTCTTGTTCCAGTCGATGCCGAGCTCGGACATGCCGTAGAGGATGCGCCGGTGCACGGGCTTGAGGCCGTCGCGCACGTCAGGAAGCGCGCGGCTGACGATAACGCTCATCGCGTAATCGAGATACGACCGCTGCATTTCCTCCATAATGGAGATGGGCTCGATGCCTGGCGGGAGCTTCCCGCCGCCGGGGGGTGTTTGCTCAGTCAAAATGGATCACATCTCTTCTAGAATCACTTGAAGATTTATAGCGGAAAGGCTGTTCCTAAGCCAATTTTGCAGGAAGTTTTGAACAGGCTTTTACGGTCTAATCAGGGCAAAACGAGGCTTATCGGCCCCAATCGCCACCACGCACGCCGCGCCATTTGCAAAATCGGTTTGCCCACATCACAATCGCGCGAAAACCAAGCCCGGATATGGGCATACGGAGACATGATGGCAAGCGCCGACCAACTGATCAACGCCTTCACAACCCTGCTCGTCACGATCGATCCGCCGGGTCTCGCGCCGATCTTTCTCGGCCTCACCGTTGGCATGAGCAGAGCCCAGCGCAAGCAGGTGGCGTTGCGCGGCACGATCATCGCTTTCATCATTCTCGCCGTCTTCGCGCTCTTCGGATCGAGCGTGCTTGGCGTGCTCGGCATCTCGATCGGCGCCTTCCGCATCGCTGGCGGCCTGCTGCTCTTCTGGATCGCCTTTGAAATGGTGTTCGAGAAGCGCCAGGACCGCAAGGAGAAGACAGGCACGGCCGCGATCACCGTCGACCACATCCAGAACATCGCCGTCTTCCCGCTGGCCATCCCGCTGATCTCGGGACCAGGCGCGATCTCCGCGACCATCCTGATCGCGGGCTCGATGCAGACGGCCTTCGAACTGGCGCAGTTGATAATCGTGATCGCCGCAAGCCTGCTGTTGCTCTTCCTGGCGCTCTTGATCGCCGATCGGCTGGACCGCTTCCTCGGCGTCACCGGCCGCGCCATCCTGACCCGCCTGCTCGGCGTCATCCTGGCCGCTTTGGCGACCCAGTTCGTCGTCGATGGCATCAAGTCGGCGATGAACCTCGTTCCCTCGCCCGTCTGAGCTTTCAGTTAAAACGCAAACGGCGCGCCCCGAGGCGCGCCGTCTGAAACCTTGCGGTCTGTCGTCCGATCAAAACGGAATATCGTCGTCGAGATCGCGCGAGAAATTGCCGCCACCGCCGGAAGACGAACCGCCGCCCGAGCCGCCACGGCCCGACGACTGCGAAGGCGAACCGTAATCGTCGCCATAACCGCCGCCACCGCCGAAATCACCACCGCCGGCATTGCCGCCACGGCCACCGCCGTAACCACCGCCAGAACGATCGCCGCCGCCTTCGCCGCGTCCATCAAGCATCGTCAGTGTCGAGCCGAAGCCCTGGAGCACGACTTCCGTGGAATAGCGGTCCTGGCCCTGCTGGTCCTGCCACTTGCGGGTCTGCAGCGCGCCTTCGATGTAAAGCTTGGCGCCCTTCTTGACGTACTGCTCGACAACCTTGCACAGGCCTTCGTTGAAGACGACGACGGTGTGCCACTCGGTCTTTTCGCGGCGCTCGCCGGAATTGCGGTCGCGCCAAGTCTCCGACGTCGCGATGCGCAGGTTGGCGATCGGCCGGCCGTCCTGCGTCCGACGGATTTCGGGGTCTGCACCCACGTTTCCGATCAGAATTACCTTGTTCACGCTGCCAGCCATACTTTTAACCCTACCTGCCGCCCTGCCCGGCGGCGCTTGAAACAATCGATGCACCTTAAACCATAGAGGCGGCGCGATGGACGTCCATAGCGGTTCATCCACAAGGAATTTTGTTCTTTATTTGTTCTATTTTATCCCTATGATCCTGTCAACCGAATCGAAAACCTTGCACCATCTAGACATTGAGCCTCGACTCGCCCGCCGGCATCACTAAATAAGGGGCTTGTTCCAGCACAGAAGCAGAAGACGATGAGCGAACTGAAGACGATTTCAATCCGTGGCGCGCGCGAGCACAATCTGAAGGGCATCGACCTCGATCTGCCACGCAACAAGCTGATCGTCATGACCGGCCTGTCGGGATCGGGCAAATCCTCGCTCGCCTTCGACACCATTTATGCCGAGGGCCAGCGCCGCTATGTCGAGAGCCTGTCGGCCTACGCCCGCCAGTTCCTCGAAATGATGCAGAAGCCCGACGTCGATCAGATCGACGGCCTCTCGCCGGCGATCTCGATCGAGCAGAAGACGACCTCGCGCAACCCGCGCTCGACGGTCGGCACTGTCACCGAGATCTACGACTACATGCGCCTGCTCTTCGCACGCGTCGGCGTTCCCTATTCGCCGGCCACCGGCCTGCCAATCGAGAGCCAGACCGTCAGCCAGATGGTCGATCGCATCCTCGCCTCCGAGGAAGGTACGCGCCTCTTCATCCTCGCCCCGCTCGTGCGTGGCCGTAAGGGTGAGTATAAGAAGGAACTCGCGGAGCTCATGAAAAAGGGCTTCCAGCGCGTCAAGATTGACGGCCAGTTCTACGAGATCGCCGATGCCCCCGCACTCGACAAGAAATACAAGCACGACATCGATATCGTCGTCGACCGCGTCGTCGTGCGCGCCGATGTCTCGGCCCGTCTGGCCGACAGCCTGGAGACCTCGCTGAAGCTCGCCGACGGCCTCGCCATCGCCGAATTCGCCGACAAGCCATTGCCGGTCGAGGAAACCGCCGCCGGCGGCTCCGCCAACAAGTCGCTCAACGAGACGCACGAGCGCGTTCTGTTTTCGGAAAAATTCGCCTGCCCGGTCTCCGGTTTCACGATTTCGGAGATCGAGCCGCGCCTGTTCTCCTTCAACAATCCGGCCGGCGCCTGCCCGACCTGCGACGGCCTCGGCGCGCAGCAGAAGATCGACGCCAACCTGATCGTGCCGGAACCGGAACGCACGCTACGCGACGGCGCCATCGCCCCATGGGCCAAGTCGTCCTCGCCCTATTACAACCAGACGCTGGAAGCGCTCGGCAAGCATTTCGGCTTCAAGCTCGGCGCCCGCTGGAACGATCTCTCCGCCAAGGCGCAGGACGTGATCCTCAACGGCACCGAGGAAAAGATCGAGTTCCACTACGTCGACGGCGCCCGCTCCTACACGACGCACAAGAATTTCGAAGGCATCATCACCAACCTCGAGCGCCGCTGGAAGGAAACCGACAGTGCCTGGGCGCGCGAGGAGATCGAGCGCTATATGTCGGCCGCACCCTGCCCGTCCTGCAACGGCTTCCGCCTGAAGCCGGAAGCATTGGCCGTGAAGGTCAACAAGCTGCACATCGGCCAGGTCACCGACATGTCGATCCGCATCGCCCGCGACTGGTTCGAGACGCTGCCGGATAGCTTCAACGCCAAGCAGAACGAGATCGCCGTCCGCATCCTCAAGGAAATCAGGGACCGCCTGCGCTTCCTGAACGACGTCGGCCTCGAATATCTCAGCCTCTCACGCAATTCCGGCACGCTCTCGGGCGGCGAAAGCCAGCGCATCCGCTTGGCCTCGCAGATCGGCTCGGGTCTCACCGGCGTTCTCTACGTGCTCGACGAGCCGTCGATTGGCCTGCACCAGCGCGACAATGCCCGCCTGCTCGAAACGCTGAAGCACCTGCGCGACATCGGCAACACCGTCATTGTCGTCGAGCATGATGAGGACGCCATCCTGCAGGCTGACGACGTCGTCGATATCGGCCCCGCCGCCGGCATCCATGGCGGCCAGGTGATTGCCCACGGCACGCCGCAGGACATCATGGCCAACCCGAAGTCACTGACCGGTAAATACCTGTCGGGCGAACTCGGTGTCACCGTTCCCGAAGAGCGCCGCAAGGTTAAGAAGGGCAAGGAAATCAAGGTCGTCGGCGCCCGCGGCAACAATTTGAAGGACGTCACGGCTTCGATCCCACTCGGCGTCTTCACGGCAGTCACGGGTGTGTCCGGTGGCGGCAAGTCCACCTTCCTGATCGAGACGCTCTACAAATCCGCCGCCCGCCGCGTCATGGGCGCCCGCGAAATCCCGGCTGATCACGACCGTATCGATGGCTTCGAACATATCGACAAGGTCATCGACATCGACCAGTCGCCGATCGGCCGCACCCCGCGCTCCAACCCGGCCACCTATACCGGTGCCTTCACGCCGATCCGCGACTGGTTCGCCGGCCTGCCGGAAGCCAAGGCGCGCGGCTACCAGCCGGGCCGCTTCTCCTTCAACGTCAAGGGCGGACGCTGCGAAGCCTGCCAGGGCGACGGCGTCATCAAGATCGAGATGCACTTCTTGCCCGACGTCTACGTCACCTGCGACGTCTGCCACGGCAAGCGCTACAACCGCGAAACGCTCGACGTCACCTTCAAGCAGAAATCGATCGCCGACGTGCTCGACATGACCGTCGAGGAAGGCGTCGAGTTCTTTGCCGCCGTCCCCGCCGTGCGCGACAAGCTGCAGGCCCTCTTCGATGTCGGCCTGGGCTACATCAAGGTCGGCCAGCAGGCGAATACGCTGTCGGGCGGCGAAGCCCAGCGCGTCAAGCTCGCCAAGGAGCTCTCGAAGCGCTCGACCGGCCGCACGCTCTACATTCTCGACGAGCCGACAACAGGCCTGCACTTCCATGACGTGGCCAAGCTGCTCGAAATGCTGCACGAACTGGTCAATCAGGGCAACTCGGTCGTCGTCATCGAGCACAATCTCGAAGTCATCAAGACCGCCGACTGGGTGCTGGACTTCGGCCCCGAGGGCGGCGACGGCGGCGGCGAGATCGTGGCCTCAGGCACGCCCGAGGCGATCGTCAAGGAAAAGCGGTCTTATACCGGCCAGTTCCTGAAGGAACTGCTGGAGCGGCGGCCGGTGAAGAAGGTGCAGGCGGCGGAGTGATCCGCCGTTACCAGACGATGTCGATCCCGAATTCCCGGAAGGCAGGATCGACCGATATGAGCGAGAGGTTTTCGAGCTTGCATTGAGCGGCAAGCATGCGGTCGAAGGGATCTTTGTGAACACCGGCCATCTGACCGGCAAGAAAAGTATGAGCCATGGAAAGGGACAATTTGGCAAACCCGCCGTCGGCAAGAATGGAATCGAAGTTCTCGACAATGGGGCGACCAAAATCGAGCTTGCCGATGCGGACTTTGTTGGTGATCTCAAATCCGGTGGCGGAACTGATATAGCGTGTGGCGCTCGAGTCTTCGATTGCGGCCTTCGCTTTCGCACTGAGCTTCGGATTAGCGGTGAGCCACCATAGGAATGCGTGCGTATCCAGCAGAATATTCATTCGCCGTTATCGCCGGGAAATGAGTATTTTCCTTCCCACGCAGCCAGTTCGTCTTCTGACATAGGCTCGAGAAAGATATCGCTCGGAATTTTGTCGCGCAGGTGGGCGAAGCGGCCATAACCGCGAACCTGTTGCTTATCGGTCTCGACAGGCACCAGTTTCACCAGCGGCTTGTCGTCGCGTGCCAGAATAATCTCCTCGCCGGCTTCGACACGGCTGAGGAGTTCAGAGAGTTCGGTATTGGCCTTGGGCACGCTTACGATTGTCATCGGAATACCTTTCGATGATCGATAGAGAGATAATAGACAACGACTTCGCGAACTTCAACGAGGAGGAACTGATGACACAACCCGGCACCATTCGCGTCGGCATCGGCGGTTGGACCTTCGAGCCCTGGCGCAACCACTTCTTCCCGTCCACGCTGAAGCAGAAGGACGAGCTGAATTATGCCAGCCGGCAGCTGAAGGTTATCGAGGTCAACGGCACCTATTACAGCTCGCAAAAGCCCGAGACCTTCGCCAAGTGGGCCGCCGATGTCCCTGAAGGTTTCATCTTTTCGCTCAAGGCCAGCCGCTTCAGCACCAATCGCAAGATCCTCTCGGACGCAGGCGAATCCGTCGAGCGTTTTCTCGGCCAGGGCATCGTCGAACTCGGCCCGCATCTCGGCCCCATCCTCTGGCAGTTCGCGCCGACGAAGAAGTTCGAGCCCGAGGATTTCGAGGGCTTCCTGAAGTTGCTTCCGGACAAGCAGGATGGCCTGCCGCTTAAGCATGTGGTCGAGGTTCGCCACGACAGCTTCAAGGTGCCGGAGTTCGTGGCGCTGCTGGCGAAATACAGCGTCGCGCCGGTTGTCGCTGAGCATTTCGATTATCCGATGGTGGCCGATGTCACCGCCGATTTCGTCTATACGCGCCTGCAGAAGGGCTCGGACGAAATCCGGACCTGCTATCCGCCCAAGGAGCTGAAAGACTGGGCCAAACGCCTGGAGACCTGGGCCGAGGGCAACGTGCCTGATGATCTGCCGCTCATAGACAGCGACCGCAAGGTCAAGGTCGAGCCGCGCGACGTTTTTGCCTTCATGATCCACGAAGGCAAGGTCAACGCTCCCTTCGGCGCCATCGCGCTGCAGGAAGAGGTCGGCAAGTAATCACAGTGGCAAAACGTGACTGACGAGGTCCTCCGCCGTCAGCCCCTTGCCGGCCCGGTTACCCGCTTCGCCGTGCATGTAGACGCCGGCGGCAGCCGCCTCGAAGGCCGGCAGCCCCTGCGCCATCAGAGCGCCGATGATCCCCGCCAGCACATCGCCGGAGCCGGCGGTGGCTAACCAAATCGGCGCGTTGGTGTTGATCAGCGCCCTGCCATCCGGTGAAGCGATCACAGTGTCGGGCCCTTTGTAGACGATGGCTGCATTGGCCCGCGCCGCGGCCGCCAGCGCCTTGTCGGCCTTGCCGAGATTGTGGTCGGCGGCGATATCGGGAAACAGCCGCGAAAACTCTCCTTCATGCGGGGTCAGAACCAGCCGCGTCTCGCCTTCCGCGAACAATGCGAACAGCGCCTCGGGATCCTCGCGGAAGGATGTGATGCCATCGGCATCCAGAACCAGATGCCGCGCCGCTAGTGCCGCCACAAAACCACGCGCCTTCTCGCCTGCCCCGAAGCCCGGCCCAAGCACGAAGCTGCGCAACCGCTCGTCCTTCAGCCAATCCAGGAGTTCAGCGTCCCCATCGATGCCGTGCAGCATCACGGCCGTCAGATGCGCCGCGTTCTCGTCCATGGCATCTGCAGGCGAGGCGATCGTCACCAGCCCGGCGCCGGCCTTCAGGCCGGACATGGCCGACATCCGCGCCGCCCCTGTCTTGCCCTTCTCGCCGGAGAAGACGACGAGGTGGCCGCGCTTGTACTTGTGCGTCTCCGGCCCTGATGACGTCAGCCATCGCTGCCACTGCTCCGGCCGGTTCTCCGCCAGCTTGCCCGATGCCTGCCCGCGCACGATCCGCGCGGGTATTCCGATGTCGAGCACCTCGAGTACGCCCGAAAGCTCCCGCCCCGGCATCAATAGGTGGCCCGGCTTGCGCGTCATGAAGGTGATCGTGCGCTCGGCGGCAAATGCCGCCCCCAGCATCATCCCAGTCCGGCCGTCGATGCCGGATGGCAGGTCGACGGCAAGCACCGGCAGGCGAGCTTCCTCGATCCGCGCGATCACCGCACTGACTGCCTCCGGCACCGCCCGCGTCAATCCAGCCCCGAACAGCGCGTCGATCACTATGTCGCCCTCGGCAGGCCGGTATTCCTCGATAGGCGCCCCCTTGCCGAGCCAGCCGCTAAAGGCCCGCGCAGCATCGCCCTTCAGCCGATCGGGATCCCCCAGGTGAAACACCGCAACCTCGACACCGCTATCCCGCAGACAGCGTGCCGCAACATATCCGTCGCCGCCATTGTTGCCGGGACCGCACAACACGACGGCCCTCCGCGCAGACGGATAGTGCCGCAGAAAGGACGCCGCCACGCCGGCGCCCGCCTGCAGCATGAGCCCAAAACTGTCGATGCCCGAAGCCGCAGCGGCAGCATCGACGGCGGTCATTTCGGCGGGTGTAAGGAGAAGGTCGGCGAGTTGATTGTCCATTCGGCCATTCAAGCAGAATCCGCCTAAAAAACAACCGATTGGCGTAAAATCTGGATGCTTATTATTTAGCCGTTTGCATATCTTTTAATCAGATATGCCAGTCAAAAAGAGAGCATCAGACATCGCGAATATTCCTCATTTCGGTCGAAATTTAAGCTTTTCGCTTACAACCCGCGCCTTTTTTGACAAAAAAATCGTTGAAATTGCTGAAAATCACTCGACTTTCGGTCTTCGACTGCCATTTCGACGAAGATTCCACTTTCCAACTGGCACGATAACTGCATTCTATCGGGGGGTGGGTATGAGCCTGCTATAACGGGAGAAGCGGAGAGTCATTTTCTCATGAAAAAGATCGAAGCGATCATTAAGCCCTTCAAGCTGGACGAAGTGAAGGAAGCCCTTCAGGAAGTTGGCCTGCAGGGGATCACAGTCACGGAAGCAAAGGGCTTCGGTCGCCAAAAAGGCCACACGGAATTATACCGTGGCGCGGAGTATGTCGTCGATTTCCTGCCGAAGGTGAAGGTCGAAGTCGTCCTCGCCGACGAGAACGCGGAAGCCGTCATCGACGCGATCCGCAAGGCCGCGCAGACGGGCCGTATCGGCGACGGCAAGATTTTTGTATCCAATATCGAAGAAGTCATTCGTATCCGTACCGGCGAAACCGGTGTCGATGCGATCTGACCTGTTTGGTCCAGGCGAGGCAATCGTCTCGTCTTCTCAAATGAAGGAACCATTTTATGGCGACCGCAAGCGAAATCCTCAAGCAAATCAAGGATAACGACGTCAAGTTTGTTGACCTGCGCTTTACCGATCCCAAGGGCAAGCTGCAGCACGTCACGATGGACGTGGTTTGCGTCGATGAAGACATGTTCGCCGATGGCGTCATGTTCGACGGCTCCTCGATCGGCGGCTGGAAGGCGATCAACGAATCCGACATGGTGCTGATGCCCGATACGGAGACGGTCCACATGGACCCGTTCTTCGCGCAGTCCACCATGGTCATTCTCTGCGACATTCTCGATCCGGTCTCCGGCGAAGCCTATAACCGCGATCCGCGCGGCACCGCCAAGAAGGCCGAAGCCTATCTGAAGGCATCCGGCATCGGCGACACGGTCTTCGTTGGTCCTGAAGCCGAGTTCTTCATCTTCGACGACGTTCGCTACAAGGCCGACCCTTATAACACCGGATTCAAGCTCGATTCGACCGAACTGCCGTCCAACGACGACACCGAATACGAGACCGGCAACCTCGGCCACCGTCCGCGCGTCAAGGGCGGTTACTTCCCGGTTCCGCCGATCGACAGCTGCCAGGACATGCGCTCCGAAATGCTGACGGTTCTCTCGGAAATGGGCGTCGTCGTCGAAAAGCACCACCACGAAGTGGCCGCTGCCCAGCACGAACTCGGCATCAAGTTCGACACGCTCGTTCGCAACGCCGACAAGATGCAGATCTACAAGTACGTCGTGCACCAGGTCGCCAATGCCTATGGCAAGACGGCAACCTTCATGCCGAAGCCGATCTTCGGCGACAACGGCTCGGGCATGCACGTCCACATGTCGATCTGGAAGAGCGGCAAGCCGAGCTTCGCGGGTGATGAATATGCGGGCCTCTCCGAGAGCTGCCTCTACTTCATCGGCGGCATCATCAAGCACGCCAAGGCGCTGAACGCCTTCACCAACCCGTCGACGAACTCCTACAAGCGTCTCGTCCCGGGCTATGAAGCACCGGTTCTGCTCGCCTACTCGGCGCGTAACCGCTCGGCCTCCTGCCGTATTCCGTTCGGCAGCAACCCGAAGGCAAAGCGCGTCGAAGTCCGCTTCCCGGATCCGATGGCGAACCCCTACCTCGCCTTCGCCGCCATGCTGATGGCCGGCCTCGACGGCATCAAGAACAAGATCCATCCGGGCAAGGCCATGGACAAGGATCTCTACGACCTGCCGCCGAAGGAACTGAAGAAGATCCCGACGGTCTGCGGTTCGTTGCGTGAAGCGCTGGAAAGCCTGGACAAGGACCGCAAGTTCCTGACCGCCGGCGGCGTCTTCGATGACGACCAGATCGACAGCTTCATCGAGCTGAAGATGATCGAGGTCATGCGCTACGACATGACCCCTCATCCGGTCGAATACGACATGTACTACTCGGCGTAAGCCCTCAGAAAGCCCCGGTTCGCCGGGGCTTTCGTCTATTCGATGTCACGGAAGCCTGCCGCGGATGTGACACTCATGTGACGAGTTCTCGCACAAATCTTGATTTGAGTGAGATCAATCACCAAATCAGGTGATGAAAGGAAGTCGTACCATGAAAGAAAGACTAGCGAAGTTCAGTATCGGCGAAGTGGTTCGGCACAAGGTATTTCCGTTTCGCGGCGTCATCTTCGATGTCGATCCGGAATTCGCGAATACGGAAGAATGGTGGAATTCTATTCCCGCCGACGTGCGCCCCAGCAAGGACCAGCCCTTCTACCACTTGCTCGCCGAAAACGAAGAGAACGAATACGTCGCCTACGTATCCGAACAGAACCTGATGAATGACGAAAGCGGCGAACCGCTTCGCAATGAGCAGGTCTACCAGATTTTCGATATGGCACCGACGGGACAGTTCAAACCCAAGATGAGCTTCACCCACTAAGCCGCTGCATATCCATTTCAAACCCCGCTCCTCCCGGCGGGGTTTTTCTTTGGCCGGAACCCGAACTGCAGGCAACAAAAAACCCGGCGCGAAGCCGGGTTTTTCGACAATCCGTAAGGATCGAAATTACTGTGCCTTGGCAGCCTTCTGCGCGTCTTCAAGCTTCTTGCGCGCTTCGTCGGCCTTCTTCTGCATGCTGTCCTGCAGACTCTTCTGGCTTTCAGCGAGCTTGGAAGCGGAAACCGCTTCGCCGTCGAATGCGCCGGTGAAGCCTTCAAGCGAAATCTTGATCGGGTTCGGCGCGCGGCGGAAGTTGATCGACGTCAGAACCAGATCGGTGCCCTTCTTCAGGCTGGCGACCATGGCGTCCGTCAGCGGGATCTGCGCGACGCAACGATCCGGCATGCACATCAGATAGTCGATCTTCTGCGGCTTGCCGCCGTCGATCTGCATGCCGATGCCCGGCGGGATCAGACGTGCCGGAGGAACGGAAACCTGCAGGCTCTTGTTGTTCACCTTGCCGGAAACGGTGATGAGGCCAACGCCCGTAACGAGCTGACCGCCGGTGGCCAGAACGACGTTCTGAACGACGCAGACGTCATTGTCTTCCTGCTTGTTGCAGGTCTTGTACCAACCGAGGCGCGGTGCGCCGGCAGCCTGTGCGCCAGCGTCGGCAGACGCATCCTGCGCATAAGAAGACACCGGAGCCACTGCGGCGCCAAGCATCACTGCCATTACGGACAGGGCTGCCCGTGTTTTCTTTTCAGACTTGAACATCATAACGAATTCCGTCTCCTGATATCCCGTTGGGACAGCCCATTTGCCGTCCTCACCAACAGGGTTGTTCGCATCTGACCTCTTAAAACAATGAGGCAAATGCATGACCCCCCGACTTCGGGGTCCCTGTTACATCGCGTTGCTGGAGATTTCCAGTGTTTCTTTGGCGTTTTGGGCGCCGCTGGAAAGAATTTGCCGTGGATGGTGAATTGGGCCGGCCGCATGGTAGTCTTCGCGCGAATCGTGCCGTTTTCCGGAAAGGATTTCGACTATGCTCCGGATCGTTCTCCCCGTCGTCTTCACCCTTGTTTGCGGGGCAGCCGCTGCCGAGCCCGTGCATGGCATCGCAATGCACGGCGCCCCTGCTCTGCCTGAAGATTTCAAGCACTTGCCCTACGTCAATCCCGACGTGAAAAAGGGCGGCAAGATCTCCTACGGCGTCGTCGGCACCTACGACAACCTGAACCCCTTCATCCTGAAGAGCATGCGCACCACGGCACGCGGCATGTGGGACCCTGAATACGGCAATCTGGTCTATGAAACGCTGATGCTGCGTTCGCGCGACGAGCCCTTCACGCTCTATAGCCTCCTAGCGCAATCGGTCGAATGGGACGACGACAGGACCTATATCCAGTTCAACCTGAACCCAGCCGCCAAATGGTCGGACGGCCAGCCCGTCACGCCCGATGACGTCATCTTCTCCTTCAACATCCTGAAGGAGAAAGGCCGCGTGCCCTTCAGCACGCGCCTCAACGCCGTCGAGAAGATGGAGAAGGTCGGCGATCACAGCGTCCGCTTCACCTTCAACGACAAGGCCGACCGCGAATTCCCGCTGATTCTCGCCGGCTCGACACCGATCCTCCCCAAACACGCGATCGACGCGGAGAATTTCGACCGCTCGACGCTGAAGCCGCTGATCGGTTCAGGGCCCTACAAGATCAAGTCGCTGAAGCCGGGCGAAAGCATCACCTTCGAGCGCGACCCGAACTATTGGGGTAAGGATCTCCCCGCCAAGGTCGGCCTCGACAATTACGACCAGATCACCGTCCAGTATTTCCTGCAGGACACGACCTTGTTCGAATCGTTCAAGAAGGGCGATGTCGATATCTATCCGGATGGCAGCCCCGGCCATTGGGCGAGCGCCTATAATTTCCCGGCGGTCACATCAGGCAATGTCGTCAAGGACACCTTCCAGCCCAAGCTGCCTTCAGGCATGTTCGGCTTCGTCTTCAACACCCGCCGGCCGCTCTTCGATAACGTGAAGCTGCGCGAGGGCCTGTCGCTGATCTTCGATTTCGAATGGGCCAACAAGAACCTGTTTTCCAGCGCCTATATCAGGACGCAGAGCTACTGGCAGAATTCCGAGCTATCCAGCTTCGGCGTGCCGGCTGATGAGCGCGAACTGAAGCTGCTCGGCCCGATCAAGGATCGCATCGATCCCGCTATCCTCGACGGCACCTACAAGCTTCCCGTGACCGATGGCTCCGGCCGCGACCGAAATGTGCTGAAGCAGGCCGTCGCGCTTCTGAAGGAGGCCGGCTACACGATCAAGAACGGCAAGATGAGCGACGCTAATGGCCGCCCGCTCGCCTTCGAGATCATGACGCAGAATACCGACCAGGAGAAACTGGCGGTCTCCTACCAGCGCTCGCTGCAGCTGCTCGGCATCAACGCCTCGATCCGCACGGTGGATGATTCGCAATATCAGAGCCGCACCAACACCTTCGATTACGACGTCATCGTCAAATCCTTCACCTCGTCGCTCTCGCCCGGCATCGAGCAGGTCGGCCGCTGGTCTTCCGCCTCGCGGGATCGCGACGGAACCGACAATTTCGCCGGTGTCGCCGATCCCGATATCGATACGCTGATCCAGCACATCCTCAATGCGCGTTCGGCCGAGGATTTCACCGCCGCCGTCCGCTCGCACGACCGGCTGCTGCTGTCCGGCCATTACGTGCTGCCGCTCTATCACGTCGACAACCAGTGGGTCGCCCGCAGCAAGCGCATCGGCCACCCCGACCAGGTGCCGCTCTACGGCTACCAGTTGCCGGCTTGGTGGGATCAGAGCGTCCAATAACAGGTGGTTCTCTTTTCTTGCCTGGTTGAACTGGCCACCCTCAGCGACTAGATGGCTTCAAACGCCCTTTCGGGGCCAGCATTCAGAAAAGGAAAGCCCATGGAACGCATAGTCATCGACGTGGTCTCGGATGTCGTCTGCCCCTGGTGCTATCTCGGCAAGGCCCGGCTGGAGCTCGCGATTGCGGAAGTCCAGGACGAAGTCGGCGTCGACGTCAACTGGCGCCCCTATCGCCTCAACCCGGATTACCCGCCTGAAGGCGTGGACCAGAAGGCAGCGCTCGAGAAGAAGCTCGGCGGTGCCGAGCGCGTCGCCGAAGGGCACAAGATGCTCACCGAGCTCGGCCGCGAAGTCGGAATCAACTTCAATTTCGACGCCATCAAGATCGGCCCGAACACGCTCGACGCCCACCGCCTCATTCACTGGGCGATGATCGAGGATCGCGACAAGGCTGACCGCGTGGTCGACGGCCTGTTCAAGGCGAATTTCGAACAGGGCCTGAATGTCGGCGATCACGCCGTGCTGCTCGATATCGCCGAGAAGTCCGGCCTCGACCGCGCCGTGACTGCCTCCCTGCTCTCGTCGGATGCCGACAAGGCTCTCGTCGTCGAGGAAATCGAATCGGCGCAGAAGATGGGCGTCAACGGCGTGCCCTTCTTCATCTTCGACCAGCAATACGCCGTCAGCGGCGCACAGACCCCTGATGTCATCGCTGGCGCACTGCGCGATATCGCCAAGGCCAAGGCCGAAGCCCGCGCTGGAATGAACTGAATTCTGCTGCTCCCTCATCAAGTCAGTC
>UBQW01000046.1 GCA_900467745.1 Hyphomicrobiales bacterium | reverse complement strand
CTTTCATGCCACCTCCTGTGCGCGTTGAGCAGAGCAGAAACCACAATGAGACGGGGTTGTTCCGCGATAAGTTGCGTTGGCCTCGGTCGATCCAGGTTTCTACCAAAATCAGGGCCGCGGTGAACTGTGGCGGAAGCCTGACCAGCATTAGGCCTCCTCCGGGTTTGAAGGCCACGATATAAGTATTTGACTTGCCAACGCCAACGACGCACTTGTCACGGTCTCGTCGGATATCTCCTTGATGCGCTCGGCGGTTTCCTCGATCACGCGCTCGGCTGCCTCGTCCATCGGGCAACCTTGCCAGTGTTTGTAAGGGGCCGCGAAGGGTTTCGGATACGCCCACGCCTTTTTGTGGGTGGGGGCGACGCCGATCCTGAAGCGCCATCGAGCACCTCGAGATGCCAACCTGCCTCAATTGCGGCCGCGGCGGCTGTCGCAAGAGCGTCGCCGAGAGCTTCCTGAGGGAGCCGTCAGCTCATGATTGGGTCCGCCCAGAAACGGAGCCACCTGAGGCCATCATCCTAAGGGTTGAAACGACCTGCTCGTGATCATACGGCTTTGGAAAGAAGACAGTTCGTGCCGGGATGATACTGTCGTCGAGGCGGAAATGACCTGACGTAATAACGATTTCGATCGGGGGCCACCTGTCCCGGATGGCTGCGGCCAGCCGCAAGCCGTTCATCGATCCAGGCATGTCGACGTCAGTGAAGACGATGGTGATGTCCGTGCGGGCTTCGAGGATCGCGATCGCCTCATCGGCATCGCGGGCTTCAACGGCGTTGAACCCGCCGTCTTCGACCATCTCAATGGCCATCATTCGAAGAAGCGGCTCGTCCTCGACGACGAGGACAGCCTTGCGGTCGGGCTGCTTGAACTGTCCCATCGGCCTTATTCCGTATGCTGTATCTGCGAGAGCCCGGCTGTCATGACAACCATGAAGCCAGTTGGTTGATAACTCGTCTCAACGCCGCCTGTTCCGATGAGTCCCATCTGAATGAGTTTGGAGCCAAAACCCTTTTGGGACGGCTCTCGAACTGGCGGACCGCCGGTTTCCTCCCACTTGAGCGTAAATACGGGATGAGCATCGCTCCCCACCACGGTCCAGTCTAGCATGACCCGACCGACATCATTGGAGAGAGCGCCATATTTGAGCGCATTTGTCGCTAGCTCGTGCAGCACGAGGGACAGGGATAGCGCGCCTTTAGGGCCAATCTGGATATCTGGACCGCTGGTTTCGAGCCGCTCGCTCGGAACGAGCCGCTGAAGAGAGGACGCGACCAGGGACTTGATCGGCGCGGTGTGCCAATACTTGTCGAACAAGATGTCGTGCGCCGAGCTCAACGCGTGCAGTCGTTTCTCAAGCGCTTTGACCGGCTCTCGGTCAACCACTGGCTTCAAAGTCTGCATGGCGATAGCCTGGACCATCGCGAGCGTGTTCTTTAGGCGATGGCTCATCTCCCGGTTGATCACGCTCTGCATTTCCTCTTCGGCTTTGCGATGTGAGATGTCTGTGACCGCGACAACCGCGCCGGTCAATTTTCCGTCCGTGTCCCTCACGGCCGCGCCGTCGGCCGCAATCCAGATGTCGGACCCGTCTGGCCGGCGATAGCGCATTTCAAGATAGTGTCCGCCTGCCTTGCCTGACGTGATCATCGCCAGCGGATATTCCTCGGGCCTTACGGGCGAACCGTCGGCATGCCAGGCCGTAAACATGGCATACTCCGCGGTTGACTGGGCTCCAAGAGCGTCATGGCCGAGCAACTCCGCGAGCCGCCTGTTCTGCATCACGATGCGTCCTGACGGAGCTTCTGCAAGGAGGACGCCGACAGGCATGGATTCGACGACGGTCTGAAGCTCCTTCTCTCGATTGCGGATTTCCGCTTCCATTCCGAGACGCGCGGTGACCTCAAGGAATATGATCACGAAGTCGTCGCCCCCAACCGGCTGGACGTGGCCCTCGTACCAGCGACCGATCGCTCCTATCTCCCGGACAAACATGATGGGCTTACCACTCTGCACCACCTCCGCGATGTCCGAAATCCATTCCTCCTCGATGCCGGGAAAGAGCTCTCGTAAAGTCTGACCAGTGGCGTGCTGCGCCGGAATGCCGACGAGGTCTCCCCAGGCTCGGTTCACCTCCTTGTAGCGCCAGTCAACGACGGCTCCGTTCTTGTCCCTGACCACAGAACCCAGGATGAAACCTTCGGCCATCTGCTCGAACAGGCCTCGCCAGTAAGCTTCGCTTTCTCGCAGGGCGAGCTCAGCCCGCTTGCGGGCAGTCACCTCTGTCACAAGCGAGGCGACGCGGTTCTGGTCAAGACGACGGATACGGTTCTCGAACCAGCGGCCGCCCAGCGTCGATACGGCATTGGAATGCTCAAGAAGCTCGCCTGTACGCAGCACATGGTCATATGCGGGGATCATGTCGTTAAGTGCTTCCGGCACGAGATTTGAAAGCGACGTTCCCACAACCTCTGCTTCTTTGAACCCGGTAATCCGTTCAAATGCCGGATTGACCTCCTCGAATACAACATCGACGAGCACGCCTTTCGTGTCGCGTACGGCGCTCGCGACGTAGTAACCTTCCTGCATCTCCTCGAAGAAAGAACGGTAGCGAAACTCCGACGCGACAACAGCGATCTCTCGTTCCACCACCCGGGCCAACGAGCGCAGGCATGCGACGTCTCGATCGCTCCAATCGTGCGGTTCGGTGTCGATGGCTGCTAAGGCACCCGCGATGTCGCCCGACGGTAGCCGCACGGGCACACCAAGGTAGGCCACCACGCCGAGGTCGCCGATGGCGTGGTTGTCCCTCACAAGTTCGTGGGCATTTGCATCGTGAACGATCAGGATGTCGTTGGCTTCCACGACGTGCTGGCAGAATGAGTGCGTCATCGGTGTCTCGCCTTGGGAAGCCCACGGTTCGGGGAGCCCACAGTGACCGGCGAAGACCTGCCTGTTTTCATCGACGATGGACACAATCGCCGCCGGGACCCCAAGCATGGTCCGGACATGATCGGTCAAGACGCCGAACTGCTCCCTCCCAGCCCGGTCGAGAAGCCCGGAATGCTTGAGAGCCGACAGTCGTTCGAGGGATTTCAAGTTGAATGATATGTTCATCGCTTTCCTAAATAGAAACAGCAGGCAATTCGCCAAGGTTCAGCCTGAGAAAGAGAGGTCAGTTTGTCTACAACGGTTCATGTACCGAGTTCGCTCATGTAGCCCCGGCGAAATGGGCAGTTCACTGCGACGAAGAAAGAGGAGAGCTGTCGAGCTCTCCTCTTCGTCAGGCCGAACGTCCGAACAGGATGCGGACGTTGGGGTTCGGCAGATGGAATACTCCGATCCGCTCAATAAGTTTCAAAAGCAGCGCTACTACCTTCGAGGTAGCCACGCCAAAGTCAGCCGCATGAGGGTACTCGGCGGACTATGCTGCGACCAGCAGACTGACAATCAATGTCCTGCCTGACCAATTTTAGTGCTCCGGGATGGACCCCGGTGTTTCTCCGTTAAACGATTGTAAAGAAGCTTTTCGCGAGCTCAATCGGAGGCCAGCCATGTCCCCAGACGAAAACCTCGCGAGTGCGGCGCAAGGGCTTCTCTATAATCGTGCCCATGAGGGGACAAGCCGTGTGACAGTCGGTCCACGACGAACACGATCTAGTACCTGCTGCTCTTCAAGTTCGTCGGCCCTCCCGCCTTGGCGTCCATTTGCAAACGCAGATCGCGTAGCCGAGCCGTCTTGGTATCTCGAGCGGCGCGCTGAGACTTGATGGTCTCGGTCGCGATCTCGTGTGTCAGTCGGAATTATCGCGACGCTCGGCTTGCGTCATGCACCGTCTTATTGTGAAGCTGCCTAACTTGGCGGAAGCAATCGTGAGGTCAGCTCCTCCGAGAGGAGTGATGCGTTATTCCTGTGTTGGACAAGATCGATTGCAGTCGTGAGGGCGCGATGACCGGCGCTACTGCCGACCACGCAATGGTTTGCTAGGCACCACTCGTTTACGGCGTCCGTGACCAATTCGATTTCGGCGTCAGATAAGGAAATCAAGGATTGCAACATCATGATGCTCCTGCAATTGGGCGGGAGAAGCTGGGTTTACTCCCAAGCGGCCACTACCGCGTGGAGACCGTGAAGTTAGTGTACTCTCTTTTTTCCGCGTTCTGTTCCCGGTACGCTGCCGTACCACTTGATGCGGTCGCCGACGCCGTCTCAGCATCATCCCAACCGCGATCACGGCAAAATTGCTCGCCAGCGCGCACGGCTGTCTTCTGGTCTAGGAACGGCCCGAGCATCTTAACCTCGCCACGGAAAGCAACGACGATCGTCCTGTCGACGAGGTCGAACACGATCTGCATTCCAGCTTCGTACGGCATGCCTGCACTGTTCCTATAGATGGAGTGCGGTCAACGAGCGAGACCTTGTTGAGTTCACAAAAATATTACAATTCGGACGGACTGTGTAGACTCCAGCCCGGCGATGCCAGACTACATTTGTGTCGCTCAGCCGGCGTCGCAGTGGTTGCCTGGGAGGTAAGCGGCTCTAAGGGAACTGCGGTCCTTTAACGGCGTTAGCGTAGCGGAGGTAGGTATGGCTATCAGACCAGACGATCCCGACGGTTCTGTCGATCAGGACACGACGTATGAGGCGACCAAGCCAGCTGTGTCACGGCGGCTCAGGGATAGGTCACGGTTCGGGTTGGCCGCCGCCGTCGTTTTTCTTGGGGTGGTTGTTGCTCTTCTTGTGTTCACGCCTCGGAGTCCCACGTCACCGACACCCGGCGGGTCGGCGGGCTCCGGACACGTGTCAACCCCCACGCCCGTCCAAAACTCGAATTGAGCTACCGACCACCTATCAAATCCCGTTCGCTCGCTGTTGAATTAGGGTGCTCGCGCGCTAAGTGATTGCCATGCAAGCGTTTCCGACGCCAGCCTAGGAGGTCGGGCTGCCGGTCGTAGAGACATTCAAAAGGTCGGGTGCCAACAGCCACCCGACCTTTTTGTATCTGAAAGGCATCATGGAGGCCAGCGGATGTCGGGAAATCCTTGCCGCGGGCCATTGACGGCCGAGCAGATAGGGTCAGTGCTTCTCCCATTCTCGGCAACGACGTGAAGACAACGAGGGTTCAGCGGAACTGGTTAGCGATGCTGCCACTTCGATCAGAGTGCTCGCGCCTGACGTAGCTGCGGGCGATGCAGATGTGGAAGGTGAGATTGTGATGTCCACCGCACGCCTCGTCGGTGGCGTTCAGAAGGTCCTTTCAATCCGCAGCACCACTTCGACCCGCATGCCCGAGAAAGCGAAGCAGCGAATGCAGTGCCTTCCACACGAAGCCATCACTCCAAAGGTATCTTCGCATTTTATTAAATATGTTTCCGTTTCGCAGTGTATGAGCTAAGGCCATTGGCTCGGTCACCGCGTTACATCCCTGACAACAGGGGAAACCGATATGGAACTGACATCCCGGATTGTGCTTGTGGTTGAAGACGAACTGCTCATCCGACTGTTTATTGCAGATGCATTGGAAGAAGCTGGGTTTGCTGTTTTGGAAGCCGGATCGGTGCTGGAAGCCGTTGGCGTTCTTGGTATGAGATCGGATGTCGACGCGATCTTCACCGACGTTGATATGCCCGGTGGCCCAAGCGGCATAGACCTTGCAAACATGGTGGCAAGCGTCTTCCCGCAGACGGGCGTTGTCGTCACTTCGGGGAGGACAGATGTCAATCGATCGCGCCTACCTACGGCCGCGAAATTCCTGCCAAAACCATATAATGCACTGGTGGCGATCGCCACAGTCGAAAGCGTGATCCGCGAAAGACAAGAAAGTGGAACCGCTTCCGCTTCTATTCATGCCGGAGCTGGACTGGACGTTTGACGATCCATTTGCGGTGGCGGTGATCATAACTAGCGGTGTTCTTCCACTGATATGGTTTTGGAAAGCGGCTGGTCTTGATGAAGGGGCGTGACACAGATTAACCGTGGTCGGCGATTAAATTAGCCAATCACTGTTACTACTGGACCGCCTACAACCTGTGAGGTACGCATTGCGCATTAAGATAAATGCAACCATGTTTCTGGCGAGGATGACGTGCCGTTTGAAGCACTGAACAAACTCTGGTCCGGCGTTCGCGAATCCAGCCACGACTTCCGCGCCTCTACTGAGATTTTCCCCCAGATCGACAGGGACAAGCTTGTCCAGACGCTGAACGTCCTTGATAAGGGCGAGGCAAATGGAAGAGCGAACCGCCCCGCAACTGCGGCACAGTCCTTGGATGAAGTGGAGCAGCGGGTCGTCGGTCGCATCGAGCAGGAGAAGGCATCGGCCTATCAAGTTCTCGAAGACCAGTTTCAGACATTCGAAGGCAGGTTGCGGAACCTGGACTTCGAGGGGCAGTTTGGATTGATACGTCAGGCTAACGCGTCCAGTCTTTCAGACTTCAAGGCCGAGATCGCCAGCGGGGTCGACGAACTGCATGGCCTGCGCCGCGACCTCAAGATCGCGGAAGACGAGATGACATCGTTCAAGCGGCGGCATCGGCTCGATCGCGCGGCAAAGGTTCCCAGTGCAGGCGCAACAAGTGTCAAAATCGCCCTGCTTGTGGTCCTCGTCCTCGTTGAAATCGTCATGAACGGCAACTTTCTCGCCAAGGGGAGCGAACAGGGCATCATCGGTGGCATCACCGAGGCCGTTGTCTTCGGTGTCCTGAACATCGGCGCGGCACTGTTGTTCGCCATCTTCTGCGTTCGAAATCTCGTCCATCGTTCCTGGCTGATGAAGGTTGTAGGATTGCTCGGCTTGGCGGCCTACGTCGGCGTTGCGCTTGCGGTGAACCTTGCTTTGGCCCACTATCGCGAGGTGTCGGCAACCATTCTCGAGGGGGCAGGGACTGAGGTCATCCGCCGCATTCGGGAAAATCCGCTCGGGTTGGTGGAGCTGAATTCTTGGATGCTGTTCGCTATCGGGATTTTCTTCTCGATTTTGGCGTTCATCGACGGGTGTATGCTGACCGACCCATATCCTGGTTTCGCGGGGGTCCAACGGCGACTGGACGAGGCGCGGCAAAACTACATCTCGGGGAAGCTCGATCTCATCGACAACCTTCGCGAAATCCGTGATGAGCACAACGGCAAGATCGAGGCGATCGTCAGGGACCTGAGTTCACGTCGTCAGGAATCTGCGGCGATCATCGCCCATCGTACGCGGACCATGGGACTGTTCGCCGAATACCAAAGTCATCTCGAGCGGACCGCGAATTCCGTCCTGACTGCATATCGAGAAGCCAACCGTGCTGCAAGAACGGACGCCGAGCCGCAGTACTTCGCGGCCGCTTACAAGCTCGAGCGGATCACCCCGGTCATAAAGACGAGCGAAGATTGGGACGATCGCGTTCTGACCGAACGAATTCAGCTCGCCCAAGCAGAACTCAGCGATCAAATCAGCAAGATAGGCGCCGCCTTCGAAGCCGCCGTCGCGCAATACCACAAACTAGACAATCTATTCCCGGAGGCAGGTGTTGGCTCGGAACAGGCGGCGTAGCAATCGGTCAAGAAAAGGCGGCTTCTCGACGGGCGCTGTAATCGGAACGATCGCACTTTCGGCCGTGGCCCTCGGAATGGTTGCGGCCTTCGGGTGGCTCAAATACCAAGCAATGTCGACGATCTCACTGGACAAAGTGTCTCTTTGCCCAACAACGGGGCCGACGAGCGAGACAGCGATCCTGCTGGATGTGACCGATCCCATATCGGACGCGACGTCCATCGATCTCAAGAACCAGTTCGAGCGATTGGTTTCAAGCGTACCCGTGAACGGCGCGATCGACGTTTATGCTTTGACCGCGAAGGAGGGTAAGCTCGAGCGGACCTTCCATGGCTGCAATCCTGGCAGCGGCGACCTGGCCAACGAATGGACAAGCAATCCCAAGCTCGTACAGCAACGTTGGGAGAAGGGTTTCCAGAAACCCCTGGACGACATTGCGGGCAAGATCGGGTCCGGTGCTTCGGGCGAGTTCTCTCCCATTATGGCCGGCATACAACGGATAAGCCTTGAGGCCTTTCAGCCTTTGCCTGCCGCGATAACTAAGACCTTGTTCATAGCCTCGGATATGGTTGAGCATACCGCCGACTTCTCCAGCTACCGTGACGGGGTTTCGGTCACCAAATTCGAAGCTAGCCCGGCGAGGGAAAAGTTCCGGACTTCCCTGGATGGAGTTCAGGTCAAAATCCTTGCCTTCCAGCGGCCGGGTCAAAAGTTCAAGATGGAGGACCTCGCCACGTTCTGGAAATCCTGGGTTGAGAAGAACAACGGGGAGTTTGCAGGCTTCACCCGCTTGGAGGGGTTGCAATAATGGCGACAAGCGATACCCGAAGGACTACATTTCGAGACTGGGCTCCCGTTGTGCTGTTCGCGGCCGTGACGGTCGGAGGCATGGCATTCATCTGGTCGGCGAAGCTGGCCGCTTGGTCCACCGTTGTCGTGACTGCAGTTCCACTGGCGCTGATGGCCATCTACTTCCTGGCCTCGATAGCGTTTGCGGGCTTCCGACTGCACAACGAGCAGGCAGGCGACAACCTCTATTACATGGGGTTCCTCTTCACACTCTGCAGCCTTGGCGTATCCCTCTACCTATTCGCGGGAGAAACCTCGATCGAGACGATTGTCCGCAACTTCGGTATTGCGGTGACGTCGACGATCGCAGGCGTGACATTGCGCATCCTGTTCAACCAGATGCGCCGCGATCCGATCGACATCGAACGCAGCGCCCGCCACGAGCTTGCGGAGATGACGAGACGGGTGCGCACCGAGCTCGATACTTCGGCTCGCGAGTTCTCGAACTACCGCCGCGTGAGCAACCAGATGCTGACGGAAGGTTTCGAAGAAATCGGCCGCCAGGCGGAGAAAAACGGCGAGGAAATCCGGAAGGTGATCGAGGCGATCTCCAAGCAAGCAATCATTCCGATACAGGAAGCCGCAACCAAACTCTCGTCCATTATCGAGGACCACAACAGGTCGGTCACCGACCAAGCAGCGGGAGCGACAAGGAGGCTCACCGAGACGACCGACAAGCTCTCGACGATCATCGACAAGTTTGGTGTTGACGTTGAGGGCGTCGGTGCGCGCCTTGGAGAAATCAGGAAGCCGGAGGACGTGATCCGGTTGGAGCTAACCCCCACAGTCGACGCAATCAAGGATATGACCGACGCACATTTGCGGAGGATGGAGGAGGGGATCGCTGAGACCCGTTCTCAGGCCATTAAGTTCGACGAGGCGCTGAAGCCGCTCAACAGCATAGACAGCAAACTTGATCGCATTGCCGAAGCGATCGAACGGCAGAGCGAAACGCGGCCCCCAGCTGTGGCTCCTTCGGCTATGAACATCAATGACCCCAGTGTGAGTGAGGACTCAGCGGCGGAAACCACAAGCGACACGTTGGACGAGGCTTGGTCCACGCCAACGGGTTCGGGTCCTGAGCCGAAACGGCGGCTGTTCAGATGGTGACAAGAGCGGAGGTCAGTCCAAAGCTTGAACACAAGGGCTATAACCGCGGCCTCATTCTCGGCCTCACGATGGCCGAATCCATGCTGTTGTTGGTGTTCTGTCTGCTTTTGGTCGCAGCCGCCATGATTACCGCCGAGCGAAGACATCGCGTGAACGCGGAGCAGCGGCTGGTCCGACTAGAGCAACAGAACAAGGAGTTGTCGGCACAGCTTGTCGAGGCGCAGGGGAAGCTCGCAGGTACCATAACCTCGGCTGACCGAGCAAAATTCGAGAGCGAATGGCGCGAACTGGTCTCTACTCGCCAGGTCATAGACAGGCTGAAAATGAACGACGCGAGCCCCGCCGATCTTGAAAAGCTCGCTGCAGTTTCGAAAGTATTCGCCAGAAACAACGTTCCGCTGGACCAGGCACCAGGCAAACTCGAGGAGATGCTCAAGGGCAACATCCAGCCGCACGAGTGGCCGCCGATCATCAATCTCTCTGAAGCTGGAGGCTACTACTTCACCTCGGGTAGTGCGGCGTTGACGCCCGCGTTCGAGAGCAAGCTCGAGACTTCGATCGCGGACCAGATCGCCGACAACCTTGAACGCTATAAAGTCGATGTGGTCGAGGTGATCGGCCACACCGATGAGCAACGCGTCGCAAGAAGCACGTCCAACCTCGACGACGCTTCGATCGGTGTGATTGACGGCCGGCTTCCGGTCGAGGCTCTCCAGCCCGCGGACAACGCCGGACTTGGGCTTGCCCGTGCAATCGCGGTTGCTAATGTACTGAAGGCCAATGCAAAGCTCAAGGACGTCACGGTGTTGCCGATGTCGGCGGCCCAGCTTGTCGTCCCAGGTGATAAGCTAACCGCGGGACAAGCAGGGGATGTCCAAGAGCGTCGGCGCATTGAAATCCGAATACGCAGACGGGCGGAATCGCTCCAGCCCTGATCAAACTTCCTCAGGCGGAAACAATTTGGTCGTATCGCCATCTGGCATCTAGATCCCAAATGGCGCCCTAGGAGCTTGACAAAGTCCCGTAACAGCAGTGGCAGCACTCAAACGACTACGATCGAACCCAAGCCTTTGAACATTGGGTTGGTTCAAGGTGGCAATCTGGGGTTTGGCCACTCAAAGGCCCGAGCCGACGTTGATCCTGACAACTTTGAGGTCGAGGACCTTACACTGATGATGCTTCAGGCAAGGGAAGGGCGAGCCTAAGCCATCGTGTGCGGAGCCCAAAACCGAGGGGTCAAGAAAATGCGGCGACGCTGCATCTTTTTCCGACTCTGGACGTTTTCTTGGCGCAATCAAGGAAGCATTCATGACTAAGAATTCGGCAAGCGGCCTTCGACCTGAGAAGGCAATCACTGGCACAGTAAAGCTGCCACAGCTCTCCCCGCGCGATTACTTGATAGAGGAACGACGTCGACGGGACGCTATCGCCGGTCGGCAACGCATCGCGCGACTGCAAGCTCAGGATCAAGGCCGACAACTCTGATCGTGCGGCTCAGCCCCGGGCAACGCATCGTTAGAGATATCACTTCGCCCAAATCGAGAACCGCATGACGAGCAGCAGATCGAAATCCACATGCCAAGTCGCAGTCGCGCTCACAGTCGCGTTGGGGTGCGCAACCGCCAACGCCGAGCAGCCGGTTGGGCAGCAGGCGCCCCCGGGTCGCGCGGCGAGCTCGGGCGCTCCGGTGCAACGACCGGCCGTCAGGCCTACCCATCTCGTCATCTTCCTGCACGGCTTGCGAGGCTCTGGCTCAGTGATGGCACCGTTCGGGACCTCCTGGCAGAAAATTCTAGGCGCGACGAAGTTCGTCTCTCCCGATGCTCCATTTCGCCATCGCGGTGGCGGCCGGGAGTGGTTTGATGTGAACGATCAGGTGCTCCGCCCCGACCGCATCGCAGGCGCTCGACAGGCTTTCGATGATCTTGTCGGAGCTATCGTTGAGCGAGAGGGTTTCGAGAATGACCTCGATAAGGTCGCCTTTGTTGGTGTGTCGCAAGGCGCGATCATGGGACTCGATGCTGTCGCGTCCGGTCGATGGAAAGTAGGGGCGGTCGTCAGTTTCGCCGGGCTTCTACCACTTCCGCCAGCGGCCTCCGCGCGCGAAACTGCGGTACTTCTTTTACATGGGGGCGCAGACCAGAGAATTCCGGCGACGGCGTCGGTCGCTGCGGCGAACCAGCTGAAATCCGCTGGTTTCGATGTGACCCTGGAGGTGGTGCCAGGCGTGGGTCACACAATATCTTCAGAGGAAGCTGCAAAAGCACTGCGCTTCCTAGCCGAGCACTTTCAATTATAGAGAAACCCGAGGACGAAGATGAACTTGAAGCACACGAATGTTGCCAATACCACGCCGGGCACAGTCACGGTCGAATTCCACGGTGAAGGAAACGAACTCATCACAGTTCGAATGGCCGCGGATCAAGAGCTCAATGAAAGAAGTTCCATTCTTCGCGCTAGGGCGATGATGGTACAGCTCGCTTCGTTTGACGATAACGTCCAGGCTGAGGCGGTCGCTGGCGAGGGCGATAGTATCGGCGCCATTCTTGCAAAAGAGAGTGAGTAATCACTACAACACCGCACTGTAATACACAAAAGTGTCGAGCGTCATGACCCCCCGGCCGCCCGACTGAGGTCTCTCTAGTTGTAGGGGCTGATTGTTGAACATTGGCTAAGCTTGAAAACGACGCGCGGTTTGAACGAATAGTCAGGCATGGCGTTTCTAGTACGGACTCAACAAAGGACCTCAAAATGAAAAGCGCATTTCTAATCACCGCAGCAGCATCGCTCGCCCTTGTGTCGCAGGTGGAAGCGGCATCCATGCACAAACAGGCCAAGCATCCCGCCAAACACATCACCGCGACCGAGCCGAAGGAACGCCTGGGCACGCTTTCATGTGAAGTCGCGGGCGGGATGGGAATGATCATCGGATCGAGTAAAGCCGTCACTTGCAGCTTCAAGCAGCGTACGGGCAAGATCGAGCGTTATACCGGAACGATCGGAAAGCTCGGCGTCGATGTCGGCATCACGGGCAAATCCTACCTCAGCTGGATCGTCGTCAACACTGCGCCGACGCGTGTCGGCGATGGAGCGCTGGCGGGAACATACGTCGGCGCATCCGCTGCAGCATCTGTCGGCGTCGGCTTGGGCGCAAACGCGCTGGTGGGCGGAAACTCCAAGAACTTCGCCCTGCAGCCGTTGAGCGGCGAAGCGGGCACGGGTCTCAATGTTGCCGCAGGCGTGTCGCGTCTGAAGCTTACTGCCCGCCGCTGATCTTCGCGAGCAGGTGGGGCAACCAGCCCTGCCTGCTCGATTTCGAATTCACTGAAATTACTGCGCTTACCCTTCTCACGGTGTGTCGCGGTGATCTGTCCGAAGTGGCGTTCTCTGACGACGCGAGACGATCAAATCCGTTCAGCCAAGGCGAATTACGGCTTTGAACGGAAGAATGCTGACTATCAAGCCGTCTTCGCGTGTGATTTCAAACTGCTGAACAAGCGGAGTCTCTCCCGACACAACGGCGTCGAGGACCATCTCGCGAACGGCGTTGGAAGCATCGAGCATTGCTAAGTCGTCCGACTGAAAATCCGCGCCGACCTCATCCAATTCCAGGATGCCGTCGGTCCGCAAATGAAAGAAATATTTCGGCAAATTCCGTCCTCCACACCACAGTGTCTACTACAGCGCGCCAGGGTATTGCGCGTTGACCGTGCTTTCACTCGACGCTTCCAATGGCAGCTCAATCGGCGTTGACTAACCCATTGCGCCAACTAACGTTTCAAATCGGGGGATTGTTTCGTGCGGTCTTCGCGATCTTTCCGCTCGGCATACCAGTCAGCGTACGGGTGCTGCGGGTGAGATAGCTATTGTAGTCGGGAGCGCCGTCGTTCCAACACAGAGCCACCCGTTCACCAAGCGATATTTTCTCAACTTAAACCCGCGTAATGGCGTCCGCTATCTCGCGACTGTCAGCTCTCGCACAAAGGACTGATCAGCGCGGCTCCGTTAGCTCGGCCACCAGGCGATCATGAGAGCCGCTTGAGACTCGCCTTTCATGCGAAAATGCTAAGTCGTCGGGTCTCCGACCCGATCGCTGATGTTCGGGAAAAGTCGACGCCTCTAGGGCCAACTGCAGTTGACAGAGAAATGCAGTGGGGCTGCTAGACAGCACTGTTGCCGCCATGCAAATTATCCATTGAACTCAGACAGCCACTTATGCTTCGCCGCTGCCTTCTCCAGCGCCGGAATAGTGACGTTGCCGGCTTGAAAGAGGCTGACAAGCACAGCACCTGCCAAGACGCCGTCCGCCGACGACGGTTCGACGTTATGCTTGACGCACCAGTCTCGAAGGACTGCCTCTATAACGTTCAGTTCTACGGAGCCGAAAGTCCTATTCAGTTGAAATGTCATAGTGTTAACCCTGAACATGCGAGCGATTTCGACGACATATCTGGACGCGTCGATCAGAATTTCAAGCGCCATTGAAAAATCAAAATTAAGCAACCCCTCTGCACTATTCCGACGATTAAAAAAGCCTGCTTTTTTGACCACCAACGCTGTGATCGAGATAGATCGGCGACCCGGCAAGCTCGATCCCAAGCATGCCCGAAACATCGGCGAAGCGTAGCGCGATCGTGTGGTTTATCGGTTGGCGAACCGCCCGCATGACCCTATGTTTCGAACTTCCAAAATAATGGAGGCGGGATGACCTATCGCGTAGAGTATAACCATGAGACTAGCGGCCTTATTGCCGTCCGAACAGGTATTGAACATCGGCACGCCGCCCAAGTTCTTGCGCGAGAGATCTTGAATACAGAGGGAGCAACGTTCGCGCGCGTTATCAATGAGGACAGCGAAGGCGAAGTCTGGTCTGTGAGAAGAGGTGAGGGAGGGACGCTGCTTGAAAGCTAATCAGTGCGTGGCTGCAATCACCAGCCGTGCTTGAACCTTCTAGTGCATTTTGTTGGTATGTAGTTGCTCCACCGGTGCTGCACCCGGAACATGCGATTGCCGGCGCGCTCAGCGGGCGCCTTCAAGAACACCTTCGACAATTGACAGGGTGTAGGGACCGGCGTGCGGCCCAGTCCCGATGAGCTCTGGAACTACAGGCGGGCGTATCGCCAGGGATCTGGCGAGAGGTTCTTCGGTTCCGCGGTTGAGCAGCGGTCACCCCATTATGCATCCATTTTCTCTTTGCAGCGTTAGATATCAACGGCAGCTACAGGAGGTTTCTATGAATGAGCTTGCTGGAAAATTGCGACTGAAACTGGAGCAGCTCGTCGATGAGTTTATCCTAACGGGGGCCAGGCCACCGGAAGTGCTATCCATGATCGAAGCTGAAATTGAGAATATGAAAACGCGCTATGACCGTGACCCGGATCCGGCCGATGATCCAGATGTTATAGACGAACCATCCAACGACTGGCCAGCGGCCTCGTGACTGTTTGTCGCGCATTCCGCCCCAGGGCGTGTTCGCGCTTTTTGATGACCAGCACCCTGTGCCTGCAAACAAAAAGGGCCCCGCTCGGAAGCGGGCAAAAAACTCAACCATGAAGTTAGAAGCGGCTGCTAAGCCACATCCTTTCTTATCTCCGAACAATTGATTCACAATGTTAAACTGTGTACGTTGTCGTACCATCGAGCAAATATTGCGAAGCCCGCAGGCGGCGAGACCTCTGCCTGTGCCACAGAAGAACGGCGCGGGGTTTCCTGGACTGCCGCGGATTCGCACACAGGGAGTGGCCGATCATCTCCCAAGATATGTGGAGCTACACGCGCCGCGAAAGCTCGCTGAAAGGGCAGGTGCGACAGTCCGTTGGTCGACCCGCTCTCCTTGTCATCCACGGGCACCCCGCGGCGAAAGCGATCCAAAATACGCTCTCCTTTGGGTCCCAGCTATCGACTAGTCCGACGAGCGATCTGGCATCGAACCCCTCCCGGAACGCAGGCCTCTTGGTTGGCACGTCGGGCTTGACTTTAGGGCTTGGCACAGGTTGCCTTTCCGCAAAGACGATACGTCGTGACGTTCTTGGTTCTCCTATACGCCATGCGACGGGGCTCGAGGAAGGTTGGGAAGTAAGACCTTTACGCAGCTTTGGGATACGAAGCTCTACCGTACCTGCACGCGTCTCCCAGTCACGGTCGCGATAACCGTTGCGCTGAGCCAATCGCGATGGGCTCTGTCACCGTGGGCCGCGCCAGTTGCAGCGCTAACTTCCAATTCCATCAGTCGCTCGGCAGCAAAACCGATCATGTCGCGCAGAATATCCGCGTCCGGGGTCTTATCCACGAGCTCGCGTAGGTCCATTTGTCATTGGTCATCGATGTATCCTTCGTATCTGGTTGAGTGTCAGCAACCCAACCATACCGGAGATTATCGATGACCGCCCGCAAAGCCGCTCACTCGCTAAAGCGCGCTAAGGGCGCGCTCGCGAGCGGCTTTGCTACCGTCGACTTACACCACGCTACGGGGCACGATCCTTCGTTGGCCATTGAAACCGGAAAAAACAGAGATCTTACCAACTCCGTCGTGCCCCGTTGCTACGGTCCGCACTTGAAGAAGGGAGTATCGATCGTGTGACATAATTCCGATCGACGTCCGCGATCTCCGTCGACACGGAACTACCGCCCGTTCCCGAGGTTACCTCTTGAATGGTAGGGAGAAGTATCATGGGAATGAACAAGCCAAAAGACGGTGCACCTGGCACCACGGACCAGTCGCCACGTTGGGAAGGTCCTCAGGAAAATACCCCGCGGGGCTACATGCCGGCAAAAGACGATCCCGACAGCGCACGGGACGCTAAAGATGAAACGAAAGGCGATCCCGAGGTCAAGAAGGTCTCAGACGGCTTCAAGCAAAAAGGCGAGTGAAATGTCCAAAGTCGAAAAAGATGCTGAAGGCCAGTTTGCGAAGTCGGTCGCCGACCGGAAGTCTACCGGCGTCCACAGCGCGAAGCCGACCGTGATCACCGGCTCCGAGGATGCGACTGAGCACAAGGCGCCCCCAGGCAGGAAGCCAGTCAAAGACTGGGACATTAATTTCGATCCGGCTGACGAAAACGAAGGTCGGATGCGGTAGAGTGCATCAGCGTCGAAGCCGCAGGGCGCGGCGCGGCCTCGTATGGGCCATCAGCGATTGACCGTTGGGATCTGGCTCTGCCGGAGGTTGTGGATGTCTCGACATGCGAAGATGCGGTTATCCTAGCTTCGACAATCGCTTTGGCTTATGCCGGGCTTCGTTGCAGCTGGAACGACCTCCGTCTCCTGAACGTTGCCGCTTGTGCATAAGGGAAGGTCGGCATGACAAGACCGGATAGCGTATCGCCGCCCGACGGCTCTTCGGAAACATCGCCGGAGGAGCGGGTAAGGCTGTTCGACTATGCGTTCGAAACGGCGATCTTCGGGCTGACTTTGGTGGGCGCCGATGGTTGCATTTTTAAATCGAACAGAAAATTTGCTGAAATCGTGGGGCGTGATCGCACTTCGCTCAAAGGCACGCCTTTCCCAGAACTAACACATCCCGGTGACGTAGCTCCCAGCTTAGCGTTGTTCGAGGAGGTCCTTGCTGGCCGCCGCGACGCCTACCGGATCGACAAGCGGTACCTACGACCTGATGGGTCGGCGATCGAGACCGTGCTCACCGTCACGGCCATGCGCCGAGAGGATGGAGTACTGGCCAGAGTTCTCTGCCAAATCGAGGATGTCACGCAGCTTCGACAAGTTGAACGAGCCCTCGTTGAGAGGGCGACACAGCTCGAGCTTGCAATGGAGGCGCTGCGAGGAGGCTTCTGGGACATGGACGTTACGACAAGATCGTTTCGGACCTCTGAGCGGCTCGCACATTTTATTGGAGTTCCCGAGGCGGCGCACATGGATCTCAACGCGTATCTGGCGAAGGTGAACCCTGAGGACCATGAGGCAACCAATCTAACGCCACTGTTGGAAGGTGAGATCGACAAGTCCGTAGCGGAATACAGACTGCATACTGCATACTGTTGCGGGCGAACGCTGGATGCGCTGCGACCGTCGCTTGCTACGCGATGGCGCCGGGAACCCGATCCGCGTCATCGGCGTTGTCATCGATTTTACGGAAGAACATCTGCGTCGGCAGACCCTGGAGATGGATGCTGACACGGATCAACTGACCACGCTCTATAACCGGCGCGGGATGCAGAAGAAGTTTCAAAAGCTCGACAGGACAAATGGTGTCGTTGTTGTGACCGTCGACCTCGACGGCTTTAAGGAAATCAACGATCAGTTCGGTCATTCCGCGGGCGACCTTGTGCTGATCGAGACGGCCCAGCGCCTGAAGGCGGCAGTCAGACCCCACGATGCTGTGGGCCGGCTGGGTGGCGACGAGTTCCTCGTCGTCATGAGCGGAGAGGGTTGCATCGCAGATCTTATCGCGGGGCGCATCGTCGAGGCGCTTGCCATACCGATCGAACTTGCTGATGGCCTCGTGCTTGCCGAAGGTAGTGTCGGCGGTGCATGGACTCACTCTGCTAGCGCATCGCTTGAAGACCTGATGCTTCAGGCCGATCGGTGTCTGTATCAGGCAAAAACACGTGGCAAGAAGAATGCGGTCGTTTGCGAGCTGTTGTGACGATTAATAGACAGGGCAGGGGCGAAGTCGTTGGACAGGCTGCTGGTGCCAAGTTCCGTGGCGACGGAGTTTGCTATCGGCGTCATTCCAGTTTCAGCAGGGGCCGGCAGCATCTTTGTGATGGGTCGGCCTAGGGAAATCTCGTCATCCGCCTGCATGTCGGTTTTCATGAAACCTTGGCGGTCATCCATCCTCTCACTCGCGGTTCGCAGTCTGCAGGGGCGGGATATGATGTTTTGCGTCGGCCCTACCAGTCCGAGTGTCGGCATCGGTGACGCCATCGCCAGCTTCGCGGCTGTTTCCCATGTTGACAGGCGGGGCGCGCTGGTCGTCCGCGTTGGTCTCGGGGAGCTCGCCATCCTGCGTGTCCTCAGTCAAGGATTTGGGGGGAAGCTTAGCGGAACTTGGAATCGCATCGTTCGACATTGTTTGTCTCCTTCTTGAAACGAAACCTCGTAGACCAGTATGGGTTCCATCGAGAGCAAGTTTGGAGTGCTAGCCATAAAAAACGCGGTTGCCTCGCCGTTGGGGAGGGAAGAGATCCGGCCATCCGAAGACCAAGACAAAAGTGTGTCTTGAAAGAAAATCGACAGCGTCTTGATGCAAATGACTGCACTGAACCTTCGGAACGAACCAAAGCTACCGGCTAAACTAGCCACCCGATACGCTGAACGGAAAGACGTTCGGGTCGGGTTCCGACGCCAGAAGTCAGCAAGACCATCGACTACCTCTCACCGTCAGTGCCGGTCCTAGATCTTGACGGCCTGACCGGTGCGCACGCTTTCATCTGCGGCAAGGCAGATCTTCAGCGAGGTGACGGCGTCGTCCATGTGGCGGGTGAGATCGATATCATCCGTTATGGCGCGATAGACGAACTCCTGCTCGCGGTCGCACAGCATCTGATGGTCGGGCTCGTCATGCATGTCGAGCCAGTCGTCGGATCGGGTAAAGCTGCCCGCGGCATCAGTTGTCGCATGATGGACCCGAAGCCGCGATGTTTTGGTATGGGCGTCGAGACTGGCTGAGCTCGCACCTTCGTCCATGACGATCGAGACCGAGCCGTTGGGCGAGATCACGTCTTTGACGAAAAACGCCGTCTCCGACATCATCGGTCCCCATCCAGCCTCGTACCAGCCGACGCTGCCATCGTCGAACAGCACTTGGAAGTGGCCGTAATTATACATGCCCTTGGGCAGGCCCTGCGCCAACCCAACGCCCATGCCGCGAACCTCAACCGGCTTGGCATCGGTGATCTGGCACATCACATCAACATAATGCACGCCACAATCGACGATTGGGGAGGTGGTTTGCATGATGGAACGATGAATGTCCCAGGCCGCACCACTCGATTGCTGATTGAGGTTCATTCGAAACACATATGGGCCGCCGAGATTGCGCGATTCTTCAATCATGCGCATCCAGGACGGATGATGACGCAAGATGTAGCCGATGACGAGCTTTCGGCCATTGGCCTTGGCGGCCGCGACGACGCGCTCCGCATCTGCAACATTGGCTGCCAATGGCTTTTCGACGAATACGTGGGCGCCGCTTTCAAGCGCCGCAACCGCCATGTCGGCATGAGTGTTGGTGTGCGTGGCGACGGAGACGACATCGGGCGAGAATTCCGCGAGTGCGGCGGCAAAATCGGTGCGCACAGGATAGTCGGAGAGCTCTTGCGGAAGCGTTGGTGTCGAGCGGTTGACGAGACCGACAATCTCGAAGCCGGGATGCGTGTGGTAAGCAA
The DNA here is from genome assembly GCA_900467745.1 of Hyphomicrobiales bacterium. Classification (GTDB taxonomy): domain Bacteria; phylum Pseudomonadota; class Alphaproteobacteria; order Rhizobiales; family Rhizobiaceae; genus Rhizobium. The sequence continues at coordinate 6,290 of UBQW01000046.1, read as the reverse complement.
GCGCATGGCTCTTGCCCATCTGGCCAAGGCCGACCACGAGCACCTTGAGTTTTTGACTAGTCATGACATTCGCCTCGTTGTTCACGCCGCAGTCCTGCGCGCATCAGCGATCGCCTTGGCGCCGATGCTGGCAAGTGCAACCGAAAACAGGGTGGGATTGGTCGCGGTCGCAGTGGGGATGACACCGTTGCCGGCGACATAAAGATTGTTGAAGCCCCAGACCTTCGACGTCTTGTCGCAGACGCTGGTGCCATCATCGGCCTCACCCATGCGGATGGTGCCCTGGAAATGCAGCGATGATCCGACAGGCTGAACGAAGGTGGCAAAGCCCGGCGCCGGCCGGCCGATGATGTTGGAGATCTTCAGCGCGTATTCCTTAGCGTCTTCCAAGCGCGCCTTGTCGCCTTCGGACTGATGCCAATTGATCGAGATGGCGGGCAGGCCGAGCCAGTCGCTGCGCGTATCGTCAAAGATCACGCGGTTGTCGGGGCTGATGTCGGAGGAGACAAAGACACCCATCCCGATCGGCTGTCCAACGATATCGCCAGAACGCGGCATACTGTGCAGGCTGGCAGGCGCGATGGTCACGGAGTAGGGAAGTTCCTTGGTGGCCGGGATCCAGTTCATGGCTTTCATCGGCACATCGGTGTCCATCTCGGAAATCTGTGAGACAATGTAGTGGTCATTGAGGTTGCGGCCGAGTGCCTCCGGGCGAATGCCTGATGCGTACAGAAGCTGCGGCGAATGAAGAGCGTCGCAGGCGACGACGACAGTGCCGGCACCAACGACGTAGGTTTCGCGCGAGCCCGTGCTGGCGAGCTCGACGCCGGTGACGGTTTGGCCATCATGAATGATCCGGCGGCAGGCCGTCTCCTTCACAATGGTAAAGCGTTCGGCAGGCTCTTCGACCAGATCACCAAGCACCACGTCGGTTCCATGATAATACAACCCATCGGGACCCGGTGTGGCGGCAAGTGGCATTGGCTGGACGAAGCGGTCCGGCGTGCGGCCCGGGTTGAAGACTTCGCCTAGGCGTTCGCGAAGCGCAATGGCGGCCGGGTCACCGGCATTCGGATCGGTGTTGGTGCCGAGAAGCTTTGCTGAGGTGGCAAGTGCTGCCTGTATCTCATCAGCGGGGATGAAGGGCACGAGCTCGATTTGCGAGGGGATTGGTGTGCCGGTGGACCATTTGGTACCCATGCCGCCGACATTGGCGGCAGAAAAGCCGGCAAACAGGTTTTCATCCTGGGGGTCGCCGTCATTGGCGATGAAGAGGCCTGACCGGCGTAGAAGCGATCCGTCAAAGCCACCGGCACGGCGTGCTTCCCATTCTTCCTTATTGATCGGCATGCGAGGACTGCGATCGCCGCCTTGGGCCAGCACTTCGAGCGCGTTACGCTCGTCGAGGTCGGCTACGTTGTCGAGGTGAGCGCCGGTCTTTGGCAGAATCTGAGGTCCGGCCTCCACCATCACGATCCGGGCCTCTGGCCAGTTGTTGCGAATGATCCTGGCATAGGCCGAGCCGGTCGGACCACTACCCACAATCACGACATCTGCGGACTTTATTACCATTCCTGCATGCTCCACGCACTTCATCTCTTTGATAACAAACAAGGATGTATCGCGGTGATTGTCAATCTCGATGTTGACAGTCTCAACCGCGTTTCCGATGGTGTCGTTGTCGTAGCGAGGAGAGTACCCATGAAGTTCGGCCTGAGTTCCTATAGTTTCCGCCCTTTGATGTTGGACGGTTCGATGCAGATCGAAGATCTCTTCACCTGGATCAGGGATAATGGCGGCGAACACCTCGAGCTCGCGACACTGTCAATCGCCCCTGGCGGTGATGACCTCAACTACGAACTGATCAAGGATGAGGACAGCCTCGAGCGCCTGCGCAAGGCGTCAACCGAGACCGCTATACCACTCTCTGGCCTCTGCATTGCCGGGAACTTCATCGGCGATGACCGACGCGCGCAGATCGACCGGGTAAAGAGATATGTCGAACTCTGCGACCGTCTCGACGTTCGCTTCCTGCGCCACGATGTCGTGCCGTGGTCGTTGCGTGCGACGAATGCCGCGCAGTTCGAAGCGGCATTTCCGATGATCGTCGATGCCTGCCGGGAGGTTGCTGAGCATGCGGAGCGTCTGGGTGTCACCGCCAGCATCGAGGACCACGGCTTTTTCATGAACTCCAGCGAGCGCGTCAAGCGCCTGCTCAACGCCGTCGATAGCCCGAATTTCAAGATGACGCTCGATGTCGGTAACTTTCTTTGCCTCGACGAAAACCCTGTAACGGGCACAAGGGCGTCGATCGCCCATGCGAGCTTCGTACATGTCAAAGATTTCTACGTTCGCGCCGAAAACCCGGGGCCGGGCTGGCTGGAGACGCTCAACGGGCAGTTTATCCGCGGTTCGGTGTTTGGCTTCGGCGACCTGCCGGTGAAGTCGCTTGTGAAATCCATCGTGGATTCCGGCTATGATGGCTTCATCTCCCTTGAATACGAAGGCAACGAACCAACGCACTACGGCTGCCAAATTGGTCTCGCGAACGCCCGCAAGCTCTTTGCCGAACTGAAGAAATGATATTTGTCGTTTGATGTCCAAAGTGTCGCCAGCAGGATGCCGTCGGGAGACCAGATGGCTTAGGACCCGCATCTGCGATAGATCTCCGCGGGCTGTCATAATTCTTCCTGTGCTCAGGCAGTTCGTCGACATCACCCTGGATTTGTGTGCATCTTCCTTTCGTGGCGACGCAATTTTACTTTGAACAATGATCGTGTCTTTGTTCACAAATCCGAAACGTCGGAAGTTCGCACGACGGACCGAACCGACTTCTGCGCTCGGCGACGACATCTGGCGGTAACCGACGCCTGCGATGTGAGGGAAGACCCAATATTCGATCCAGCGGTTCACATGGATCGAAGTGCCCGCGACCGCGGAGCTAGCTGCCAGCCCAGCAAAGGAGATGGACCAGTCGATTGCCGCCAAGCACAAGGCCTTGAGCCTAGACGTCTAAATGCAGGCGCAGCCATGCATCAGGCGGAATGGTTGTCGCGCAGCTGTGCTCCGGCGACGTACAGCCGGTCGTCAAATTTTGCCAAGGAGCCATCCCAACACTGAGAACGCCCTTTGCTGGCGTCGCCATGCACATAGCCGAAGGTAGACCTGTGGGTTCTCGCTGCCTTGAGCTCGCGGAAATCCGTGGCTTAGGCAAAGCTCAGACTTTCATTTTGAAGGTGAATTTCGTTTCAGCCTCGGTAGAGGACACGAGTATCTCGCCACCGTGCGATTTGGCGATCTCCGCGGCGATATAGAGGCCAAGTCCCAATCCCTCACGACCGTCTTTGCCTCTTTTGAAAGGCTGGAACAGCCCAGGCAGCTTTTCAGGCGGGATCGGTATACCGCGATTGGCTACTTCCAATGTCAACTCATCTCCCGCAAACGCAGCCTTGACGACGACGGGATGGTCTTTCGATCCGTGCGTAAGCGCATTGGCGAGCAGGTTCGCTAACATCTGTGCCAACCGTTGGTGGTCAACGGAGACGCCGGATGGTGGCAGAAGATACTCCGCCTCGATAGGGTGATCTGGCTGAGACGTCCTGAACTCCGAAACGACATGATCGATTGTGTCTTGCAGACTTCGTGGATCGAGTTGCAGATTGATCCCGCCACCTAGGCGAGCGCGGGCAAGATCCATGACGTTCTCGACCAATCCCGCCATTCGGTTCAAGCTGGACTTCATCATCCGCAGAACGGTCGGCGAATTCTCAGTCCAGCCCCCTCTTAGCAACCGGTCAACTCCACCGTTGAGTGCCGCGATAGGATTGCGGAGGTCGTGCCCGAGAACAGCGACGAACTGCTCTCTCAACTCGGAAATCTGGCGCTCATCGAGAAGATCATCCTGCGCTTGTCTGAGTTTGTCGTTGGCTTCCAGATGTTGGGCTATCAAATCGGCGAAAAGCTTGAAGGTGCCTATGGTGGCCGGGTTGTCTACCTTTGCCGGCTTGCTGTCTATTGCGCATAGCGTTCCGAAGAAGCGGCCGTCCGCCAAGATGATTGGAACCGAAATGTAGCTTTGTAGGCCGTATGTTATGGGGGTGTGGTGATTGCAGTATTTTGCATCTTCGGCCACGTTGTCGATTGCAACGACCTCGCGGTGATCGCGTATTTCGTTGCAAATTGTGGTCTCAATTTTCAATTCGCCGCCGGCTGGAAGTCCAAAGCTGACATGGTCTAAAACCTGGCAGGCAATCCATCGATCCTCGGTGACACGGGCAACGGCTGCAAAACCCATTCCGGTCAATCTGCACACGACGTCAAGGATGCTGGGTATGGCGGGTATCGCCTGGACGGCCGCGATATCTGCTTTGAGTTCTTCTTCCACGAAATTTTTCCATCTTGATCAGCAGCGTTCGCTAAACAGATACATGGGACTGACAGGCCATTGCAACTGGACGCCGGCGTAACGAATAAAATCGGGCGGAAAGGCACGGCGTCCGCCGTAGACCCCTCGACGGGAGGCGCCAGTACGGGCCCATCCGTGATTGGAGCAGAGGATGCTCAGAGGACATTGCCAAGAGGACATTACCAAGACGACTTGGCGGGACGCAGGTCGGTCGATAGAGCTCTCACTTGTCAGCGTGGATGGAGAAGCATGCCGGTGTCAGTGGCCCCGGTTTGCTGCGCCCCCCCCCATCCAGGGAAGGGCTGCGATCTAACGAATTTGCTTTGGTTCGGGGACTTACGGGCCAGTCTTCAATGGAACAAACGTCGTTGCCTAAGGTTGTAAGGGGTAGAAGATCAAGGAGAACGTCATGGATCATGCCAACCACGTCCGTCTTACCGCCACCGAACTTACCGCTGCAAACCTTGAAGGGGCAACAGTTTATGGTGCCGACGACCACAAGGTCGGCTCTGTCGACCACGTTCATGGTTCGAATAGCGTCGTGATCGACGTCGGCGGCTTCCTTGGCATCGGAGCGAAACCTGTCGCGGTACCGTTCACAGATCTCGATTGGATGCGTGACGAGGGTGGCGACGTCCACGCCGTTACGACATGGACAAAGGACCAGCTCAAAGCGATGCCCGAACATAAGGATTGAAGTCGTTCGTTTTAATGGGAAATCTTTGACGTGGCTTGGCACTCGCCGAGCCACGTTTCGCGTTTCTTGCTCGCGACAGGGGTGATGGCGATATCCCTATAGCGCAGCAGCGTCTCGTTAGCCACTGGTTCAAGATACATTGGCCGCAGGAACTGTGCCGCTCGAGGGTAGGCAAGTCGGTAGATGCTGCCACAGTCTTGCCTGGCACTGGCGTGAAATTATCTTGCACACAACAGACTTCGGCGGGACTCCAGAGCTGACAAGCTGTGTATCGCGAGAGTGCAGGGCGAGGATCAAGGCGTTAGCCGTTAGACTTAGTTGCTGGAAGTTGATGGGCGGCCCAGCCTGGACCGCTCATCAAACTTGTTCAGATCATGAGTTAGAGCGTATCGATTACCCCGCCGTCGACACGGACGGATGCGCCGGTTGTAGCTGATGCCAACGGCGACGCCAGATAGGTGACAAGGTTCGCGATCTCATCGACGCTCGCGGCGCGTTGGATGATAGAACTGCTGCGGTGCTGCTTGACGAACTCGGCGGCAATCTCTTCGATCGGCTTGCCCGTCTTTTCACGTTCCTCGGCGAGCATCGCCTCGACACCTTCAGAGAGCGTCGGCCCAGGAAGGACCGAATTCACGGTAACACCCGTTCCGGCCATGCGTTTGGCCAATCCTCGCGCAACCGCGATGTCGGCCGTTTTGCTCACGCCGTAGTGGATCATCTCGACCGGGATATTGAAGCCCGATTCCGACGCGATGAATATGACCCGTCCCCAGTTGCGTTTTTGCATGCCCGGGAGATACGCCCGAGACAATCTAACTGCGGACATGACGTTGACCTGCCAATGGCGGTCCCAGACCTCGTCGCTTGTCTCAAAGAAATCGATGGGCTGGAAAATGCCTGCGTTGTTGATCAGGATATCAACCTGAGGGACCTTGGAGAACAAGGTGGCGCAGCCTTCAGCGGTGGCCAAATCCGCAAAAGCGGCAAGGACGTTGCCCTTAGCGCCTTCGCCTTTGAGACGCTCGGCTGCGGCAGCGGTTTTCTCTTGCGATCGGCCATTCACCACAACGTCCGCGCCGGCTCTGGAGAGCTGTCGCGCAATCGCATATCCGATCCCCTCCGTTGAGCCGGATACCAGAGCTGTCTTGCCTGTGAGATCAATTTGCATGATTTCCTCCAATGAAA
>UBQW01000097.1 GCA_900467745.1 Hyphomicrobiales bacterium | reverse complement strand
CCCAGTGCCCCAAGGATGGCATTCGTAGAATGCTTGGGTTTCCGAAAACTTTCTCGTCCTGATGTGGACGTGATCTATCAATCGACCGAAGCGTCGGTTCGGTATCGTTGACATCAAGCGGGCTATTTCGCGACCCAACGCATCCGGTCCACGTGTACGTGCTAGTCTTGTCACTGCAAGACGTCACCGGTTCGCCGTAGGTGTAACTATCGCATTGCTCTTTGGTAGAAGTCGTCTTCACGCCATCGTTGGTGCCGGTCGTCGTGACGGTCTTGCAGCCGGACTTTGAAACCACTGGCTTCGAGGTGGTACAGGTATTCTTCGTCGTGGAATAATTGTCCGGAACCGTGAGCCAAAGCTGATTGCGATTGGCGGTGCCAACATTCACGTAACGGGAGAACGGTACGAGCGCGAACCTGACATTCGCGTTCTTACTCTTCTCAAATACGTCGAGAAGGGCATTTGCCGCGGCTTTGAGGTTTGTGAGCTTTTGTCCTGTCATCGAGTACGTGTTGTCGAGGACCATGGCGACCTCGACTTTCTGATAGTCGGACCGAACCGCTTGCGCAGCGACCTTCAACTGCCAGGAATCCTTGAAAAAGAAAGCCCCCAGCGTCAATGGAATGGAGCTCTGTGCATTGATCGTGATGTAGTTATCAGCGGAGATATTTATGTCTTCGACTGAAGCCGATCCGGCCAAGGCAGGTGAAAGATTGCCCTTAAAGACCTTCGTCAGCTCGGCTTTCATAGTTTCGTTGGACGACTTCGGCATCGACACCGCAGACAGGACGGCTGAATCGGCGGCACTTTGTAGCTCCGCTTTGCTCACCATCGCTTTTGAAAAGTCGACAGCCAGTCCGGCGCACGCAAACAAAGGTACGGCCAACAGTGCTGTCACTACTCCAAAGTTGCCTGACTTGTCTTTCCAGAACAATGAAGACCCCTTTAGGGGGAATATGACGGGTAATAATTAAGCGTGGGTGAAGTGAATAGAACTTATTTCAATTTATACATATTTGCATGTATTGATACATGAACACTACTCAACTTTAACTTGTGATAAAGTCGCCAGCTAAGGAAACGGTAGCGATCATGCTAGCGATTGCCGGGAACGTTTTATCTGCCAAGCCATTTTCGAAATCGAGATAGGGCATGTGGGATAGGACGTGGATGGCTACGTGAAAGGCTTTTCCATTTTCCACCATCGCCGACAACATGGCAGCCTATCGCCGTACCTGTCCGAAGCTAAAAATACGAGTAGGGCACATGACCGAAGATTTGGCCAAGGTGTACGTGGATCGCCTACTGCGCGAAGGGTTTGCCATCGACATCATTGGTGAGAACACGATCGTCATTGTCGATCCTGTCAACGTCGGCGAGCTCTTTGGCGCGCGTGACCCGGGGCGTGAAGCGAACCCGAGCGTACATAAGGACGCGATAATCTCCTATCTTAGAAAACTGCACCGAATTGTTTGAACTAGAGCCCGTGTCGTCCAGTTTAGCTAAGTCGGTTTGCGAAATCAGTGTCGATGGGACTAACGTTCTGATACTGCCTGTTTTTCAGCGCAATTCTCCGATAGCACCCGTTCTTGCCTTAGTCGAATGGATAGGGCTTGGCGTGCCTCTCAGCGAGCCCAGCAGCCGTCAGCCGGCACATCGGGACCTGTAAGTCGTCGCTGACGTCGACCAGTCCAGCCTCGGATGCAAGGTTGACCGTCTTCCGCCCCACGCCGGGTGGTAGTTGTTTGAACTCGTGTTCGTTCAGGTTACGCAACAACAGGGCGAGGCGCACGGACGGGCCGTAATTGGTCATGCGAAAATCTTTCGATCTCTCCAGTGGGCGGTGGGGAGAACGGAGAGCGCTCCCCACCAATCCAGCTGCTATAGAAGAAGCGCAGATGAGATCGCCTCGCAGCTACTTCGCAAACGGTCCAGTCCGTTGTCTGTTCCAAGGAGAGGTGTGGGGAGCCAACCAGCGTTTAGCGACTTTAGGCTCTCCACTGCCGAGCAAGACGTTGGGAGACCATCTCGGCGGAGAAGCGCAGGGGTGAGCGCAATAAGTTCCGAGTGCTGCTTTAGCAGACCGCTTCTGTTCTCTCGACGTTCTTGCCCTGTCTCAAACAACCCCAAAAAGGGCCGACCTCTCTGGCTGAAGTCCTGCAATCGTTGCGCGGTCAAATATGCCGCGTGCTCTGCGCGAGTTCCGCGAACGCGTCATAAACGGCACGGAACCGGAAGATGGAAAAGGCACATCGCAAAA
>UBQW01000105.1 GCA_900467745.1 Hyphomicrobiales bacterium | reverse complement strand
TATCGGGACCTATTCGGTTCACCTGCCGGGTGATGCTTCAGCAAAAACACGATCCAAGCAGCCTAAGCGGAACTCTCGAAAATCTCATCCGGAGGATTGCGAGGCTCACGAACCGAAATCCCGACGTCGCGATGCGCGTCTTGCATTGGAGCTGAAGATGGCCTCGTTCGCTGGGAAACGCGATCCCGATAAATGCCCAACTCATCCAGGCTCGCTCCTTCGCGATGAGATTCTTCCAGCGCTCGGAAAGCCCAAGGCCGAGATCGCCAAGTCGCTGGGCGTGTCGCGGCAGCACCTCTATCAGATTCTCTGCGAGGACCGCCCTGTCACCGCAGGCATGGCCGTTCGGTTCGGCAAGATGTTCGGTAACGAGCCGATGATGTGGTTGAGAATGCAAGCCGCACATGATGCGTGGCATGCAGCTCGTGAGATTGATGTTTCGAGAATTCCGACGCTATGGGGGGCATAGGATTCCGTGGCGACGGGCTATCGAGCCTGCAATTCATCCAACGCGTTTGCAGCCGACTTGACGTCGGAGAGAGTTCGCTTTCGCCTTTCGTCGACAGCGATGTCCATGCAGTTCAGAATCGGTATCTGTGAGGTGAAAAGCGATGAAGCGGGGACGCCCATGAGCCTAAAGGCTGCCGCCTGTTTTATTGGTGCATACTGTACGGCCGCGTTGGCCTTATGCGGCGACATCACAGCGCCCATTGATTTCTTAGTTTTTCCCCGGCCGGGGCTTTGGCAAATCCTACTCTTGGTGAGCGGGTTGCTTGCTGGAGTGGCAGTCTCGCCGACCGTCTCACCCCGACTGCCGGTCTATTTGCGGCCCGCTTTGTTCGTAGCGGTTTGGATGGTCCTTACCGTGTCATCGGTAGGTCTGTACGCAGATTGGCAGCGGAGGACAGCGATTTCCAAATTTCAACCGGACAGCGAACTCCAGCACTCGTTTTTCAGGTCGATCCGCGAGGTTCCGAGGGAGTTTCAGTTCTATGTTCACGCCGCCGCGTTGAAGGGTTGCATTCCCTACATCTGGAGCTATCGCAGTATGAGCTTGGTCCAACTTGATCCGGACGTCGCCCCTAACGTCTTACCCCTTGAATGGATCGCGCGCTGCGATCTTAAAAGGACGCGCTGACTGCTAGTATCCGAACGACGTCACTGAATTGCGTCATCACGGTCGGCAGCCTGGACGAAAGCCGGTTAGCGGCTGATTTTCCATTGGTGGTCTTCAGCCGGGCAGGCGACGCCATTCAGGCTTGAACTCCCGCTG
>UBQW01000099.1 GCA_900467745.1 Hyphomicrobiales bacterium | reverse complement strand
ATCCAGCCGGATCTGAGCCATGCCGGCGGCATCACCGAATGCCGCAAGATCGCGGCGATGGCGGAAGCCTATGATGTGGCGGTCGCCCCGCATTGCCCGCTCGGCCCCATCGCGCTCGCCGCCTGCCTGCAGCTCGATGCGGTCAGCTACAATGCCTTCATCCAGGAGCAGAGCCTCGGCATCCACTACAACAAGAGCAACGACATCCTCGACTACATCTCTAATAAGGAGGTGTTCCACTACGCCGATGGTTTCGTGTCTATCCCGCAGGGCCCCGGCCTTGGCATCGAGGTGGACGAGGCCTATGTGATCGAACGTGCGAAAGAAGGCCACCGCTGGCGCAACCCGATCTGGCGTCACGAGGATGGCAGTTTCGCCGAGTGGTGAAGGCCGTGTACGGTGACGCCTCTCTTCACCTCGGCGGCACATGCCCCTCGCGAACTTGTGCGGCGAGTTTTCAATCTGGTAGAAGCGACACTGCTTATCCTGGGAGAATCGACACGTATGGCCCAAAATTCGGGAGAATCGGACGGAATTGAGGGGCAGCGACCGCGCGTAATGCCTGACGTAACGAAGGCGTTGGCCGGCGACATATTGTCCGGCAAATATCCTCCGAATGCTACCTTGCCAACGGAGAACGAGCTCGGCATCGCATTCAGCGTCAGCCGCACTGTCATCCGCGAGGCTCTCAAGGTGCTCGCGGCCAAAGGGTTGGTGGTTACTCGTCCGCGAGTCGGTACCGTGGTTTGTGATCCGGATAACTGGAGTTTGCTGGACCCGCAGGTGATTGGGTGGCACGGGCCCGGGCTTTTTGACGCGAACCTCCTCGGCGCGGTTTTGGAAACGCGACGTGTGCTGGAACCGCTGGCCGCGGGTTTGGCTGCAGAACGGGCGACCTTGCGGGAGATCGCCGATCTTGATGGAGCCTGGCAACTCATGCAGGAGGCAAGCGAAGACGTCGAAAAGTTCTCAGTGGCGGACACCGAATTTCACCGCATCCTCTATCGCGCGAGCCACAATCCGGTGTTGCGGCAGATAAGCAGTCTTATCGATGCCGCACTAACGTACTCATTCGAGACTTCCAACAAGACGGTCTTTAATCGAGATGATGCCGTTAAATGCCACCACGCTGTGGTAGAGGCGCTGCGTATGCGCGACGTCAACGGAGCCGCTGCCGCAGCTAGCAGGCTCATTGAACAGGCCGCGCATGACCTCGATCTTGCTGGCCGCAAGGCGAGGAAGAATGGCGACAGGAGAGGCTCTTAGGGGATTGCCGGCTAAGGGAAAAACGCCGACTGAAGCTAAAAATTTACCCGTTGCGGTGATGGGGGGCCACGGAATGCACCGTGGATGACAGTGGCCGCACTGCCGGTCGCATTGCCTTCATGGCACTTCTTGGCTCTGCCTGGCGTTTCACATCCGACTCAACCGAAACATAGCCACAGGTCCATGCGATGTTTCAGTCACGAGATGTCCCCTTTCAATCAATTCGACGTTGAAGCAACTTTCACTGAAAGTCGAGTTGCAGGAGGGCAACGTTTAATGGTTTTTCATGGGCAACCAGCGGGCGACGCACAGCAGCAGTGGCCGTCGGACCGGACCTCGCTCTGAACTGTATATCAAGTTGCGGTGTCTTGGCGCTAGGCGCATGGCGGGCAGACTGCATCGGGCGTGCTATTCGCGTTGTCACGCTAACGGCAGATGCTTGACTACGTTCTCGAGGACAGTGATGTCTGGCCGGATGAACCTTCGTCCGCGATACCAGTGGTCGGAAACCGCGCCCTTATCGGCCGCGAACCTGCAAGCGCCTTCCGGAGGGAGCGCCGTGAGCCCAATAAAGGCTACCTCGGTAGCGGTGACCACATCCTGTCCGCCGAGAGTCTGGCCGTGGCTGATCATTGAGAGCTTCATAATTTCTGGTCGCAGCGACCGAGCATCGTCGATCTCAAGAAGGATGTCGTGGGCGTTTCGTTCAGTCCCACAATAAGCAAGGATGTGAGGATTCGCTTCGAAATCGAGAAGAGTGAAAACCATCGTCGCCGGATCGATCAACCGCGCTTCGCACGCCGTAAAGTTCAACTGGTGACCAAAAGCCACTCTTTGCCCGTTACGGCTTGCGCCGTAGAAGTGATACCAGCCCCCATCGCGAGCAAGAAAACGAACCTCCCACACGACGCGGTAAGCGTCTGTATTGCCGTAGAAAGCGTCACAGAGATCGCCGATGGTATCCAAGTACTCGGGGCGAAACGAACCATTCATTGCCAAAGTCCTGTCTAGCTGGCACCCATTTCTCTTTGGAGAGTGCTAAAATCACCGTACGCAGGCGTTGCTCTTGTTTACAGGTAAACTCTAATATACTGGGGCCGCCGCGCACTTCGGCTTTGTATGTGGACCAAGGAAGCGTTCGACACCTTGCGCAGCCAGCATCGACAACAAACGGCCGCTTTGGTGGGTAACCAGAGAGGCTGGTTGAGCTACGCGGTCGTCCGACTACAGGGGCTTTCGGTGTGAAGTTCGCCGCGCTGGCTATCTCGGAGTTATGGCCGGCGATTTCGTTGTGAGTGGCCCGCATCGCCACTGGATAGCAATGCGGGCCGCAACACCGGAGCCGGAGAGGGGTATTCCGGCTCGGGTCGAACGGAGAGAGATCCATCGACGATCTCAAGCTAACACTGTTTCTCCGCAACGAAAGGTATACGAGAGTATCTATCCCGTTGGGTTCGCATCAACGGCCTTCAGCTCCGTATTCCTGGACATCGAGGTCAAGCTCCAATTTACGCAGGACGTGATCGCTGACCTCTCCAGCCCGATACATTCTCAGTAACTCCGCTCTGCCCGCTTTGACCGCGCGCAAAGTGAAGTCAGATCGGGCATTGAGAGCGGGAGACATCGCAGTCATTTCTGGCCCGTTCCTAGCAGCGTCCTCGGCTCGCTCTCGATAGAAGTCTAGTACGCAAGCGACCCGGTCTGCAGTGTCGCCGGATACAGCGTCTGCGAGTGCCGCGTACTGCACCTCGGACATCCGTTTTCGTGCGCGCGCCTCATCGTCAGCAAGAGTTTTCGATGACTGTGAGCCGGTCGCCGGGAGCATCTTGACCAACAGCGGCAAGGTCGGGCCCTGTATGATCACGGTCACGAAGATCACACCAAAAGCAGACAAGAGGATTACGTCTCTACCGGGAAAGTCGTCGGGAAGCGCCAATGCGGCGGCCAGAGTGACCGGCCCCCGGATCCCGGCCCAACTTAGGATCATTGTCACCGAAAATGTTGGCTGGCCGGTTGGAACGAGGCCGAAGCGACTGACGGCTATCCTCAGCATATGCGAACCCATGAGCCACAGGAAACGCGATAGCAATACAACCGCGACGGTCATGAGAACTGGGACAATGTAGTGGCCGAGAGGATGTTGGTTGGCTTCAATCCTGTCCAGAGTTCCGCGCAGGGAGAGGCCAACGAGGATGAAGAGCATAGACTGCATTATGAAGACCAGCACCTTCCAAAAACCTGTGGCTGCTATACGCGTGGCCGCGGAAAAAATCTCATGCTGCCGCCAACCCAAAAGAAGCCCGGTCGCGACCGTCGACAGCACCCCGGAGGCTCCGCACTGGTCCGCGATGATGTATGATGATGCCGCAAGGAGCAGAGTCCCGGCGATCACGAGTTCGCTGCTTCCGAGTCGCTCCAGGATACGGATGCCAACCTGACCTACGCAGAGACCGATCACCACACCTCCGACTGATACCATCGAAAATGTCAGAAGTGCCTCGCCAGCGCTGAACGAGCCAGCTGCGGCCCATGCCACGGCGAAATGAAAGAGCACCAGACCGCTGGCGTCATTTACCAGGCTCTCACCGCCGAGGACGGTCTTGACGTGGCTGGGCAAACGAAGCTTTTCGAGAACTACCTTCACCGCTACTGCATCTGGAGGTGAAACGCAGGCACCCAGCGCGAAGCCAACGGCCCATGGGAACTCGGGGAACATGAGGTGAAACGATATCGCGACGGCCGCGGTAGTGAAGAACACTGCTCCCACCGCCAGCGAAATTATCGCGGTCGAGTGGCGCTTGAAGTCACGCCAAGCGGTCGAGTAGGCGCTACTCAAAAGAAGGGGAGGAAGAAAAAGCACCAAAACGAATTCGGGGTCGAGCGAAATGCTCGGTATACCCGGCACAAACGCCAGCGCCGCGCCGCCTGCGATGAGAGCGGCAGCTGGCGGAAGGAGCAACCGGCGCGCAATGAATTCCAGCACGATGATCGCCATCAGTAGGATGACTAGAAACTCGTATTGCTCCTGCAGTGACATGGAAATGTGGTAATCCCGGATCCTCAAGCAAACATTATCATATTTGCAGGATGCCAGCGGATAAGCTGTACGAACGTATGCCTTCCGAGGCACTATTTGGCTTGAGGTCGGCGTAATGCGGCTTGACGGCGAAATACGAGCCTGGATCTGAGCATCCGCCGCCGGGGCACCGTGCCGTTGGCACCACGCTTGTATGAGGCGTTATAGCTAGCAGTGCGGCACCATCCGCAGGTCCAAGTCGACGCCGATATACACTTTTGGTCTGATGCTTGAGCTGCACTAGGCATACCCTTGTACACCTGTTCTTGCACCACCGACGCCATTAGCTTAGCACCTCGCTTTCGGACAGTGCGTTCGAACCGACCCTGCAATGGATGGAGGCCCAAATGACAGACTTCTCGAAAGCAGTCGTACTAGGAGGCAGCGGCCTCATCGGCTCTCGGGTTGTTGAACGACTCCGCGCCGCCGGGTTTCAAGTGCTGGCCGCTTCACGAAGGACCGGTGTCAACGCGCTCACCGGGGAGGGCCTTCACAGAGCGTTTGCCGACGTTGACGTTGTCATAGACACATCCGATGTTCACTCCTTTGATCAGGAAACCTTGCATAACTTCTTTACGGTTGCTGGTGAAAACGTCGCCCTTGCTGAGGCCGCGGCAGGCGTGAAGCATCACGTGACGCTATCGATCGTCGGGGTGGACCGCATCCAAGGCAATCCCTACTACACCGCCAAGCTTGCTCAGGAAGAGGCGGCACAGCGTTCGGGTGTGCCATACACGATCGCGAGATCAACTCAGTTCTACGAGTTTTTTCCGACCATAGCGGGTGGCTTTACCAAAGGTTCGGTTGTGGGTTTGCCTAATGCCCTGCTGCAGCCGGTCGCCGCCGATGATGTGGCGAAGGCGCTCGCCGAAATAGCCATTGCTCCAGCTAAAAATGGACCTGCGTTCATAGCTGGCCCTGAGCGAGCCCCATTTGAAGAGTGGCTTAGGAGAGTGTTCAAGTTATCTGTCGACACCAGATCGGTGGAAGTCGATTTGGCGGCGACCTGGTTCGGCGCTCCTCTCGAAACTGACTCGATCGTCCCCGCGCGTCCCGACTACATAGGTCACCTCACGCTTGAGAAATGGTTTGAAACTGCCGGAGCAAAGCAGGCATTGCTTGGAGACAGGTACGCTGAAGTGCAGCTTCCGACCAAAGGCGAGCGGACGTAGCGCCCGTCGTGGCATTCCGCATCCAAGAGTGGCAAGCGAACTTTGCGCGACAGTTCCACGCCGTTTCCGACCAGCTAGGTTTGATCGACGGTATCATCTCGCCGAAAATGGCGGTCACGGATCTCAGCTATCGCCTTCTTGTCGGCACACAACAGCATTTGTCGAATCCCGAACTCGCTTGCGAGCCAGCGACCATAGGCGCGTAGCCTGTCGAAGGGTGTTTCGCCGTCCTCCGCAATGCCAAGGTCAAGCTCGTTTTGTGAAAGGAATGCGCGGCAGACTTCAAGCGCTTGCTCCGGGGAAGGCAGGTTTTCGTCTGTGGCAATGATTTGCCGCGTCCGCGCGGTCATGAAGTCCGACAAACGGAATGGGCCGCCGTCTATGATCGCAGGCGAATGCCAGCTGACCTCGTCGCCGGAGAGACTAAAGGCGTAGTAGTGATCGTGGGAGGCGACTTCTTCATGCGGCGCGATCGAGATATGGCTCCTCAGAAACGGAAGAAACGCATAGCGGTTGACCCATTCGTTGTGCAACATCTCCGATCTCATGACTGACGATCGCCAGTGCCAAGGGTTGTGAACAAGCCTTGGCTCGACGTAGAGATCAGCGGAGTAGCTTTTCTTGTCAAAGTTAAGAGGAGCGACATAGATCGCATAGCTCTGATCGGGGCGATTGTGCGCGAGAAGAACGTTGTGCTGCAGGTTGAGCGCTGTCTTGGCTTTGGCCCTGAGACCGAAGAACGCTGAGGGATCGTCCGCCAGCCCGTGCAACTGGCGAAAACGCCTAACAGACTGAAGCTTGTCTTCGTTTGCGCGACGTTTCGCTATTCCTCCTACCCATGGCTTGAGGCCTTCGGACTTCTTGAACTGCATATAGATCGGGATCGTGATGTTCGACAGCTTGTCGGCCCCGGTCGCTTGTTCGTCGATGTCCAATAAGCGGAACGGCATGCCGATAGAGCACCAGCCGAGATACTGAGCAACGTCGGCCTCTATCTGCTTTTCCGTAAGCTCGCTTTTAATAACGTAAGAAGCCGTCAATGCCGCCGCCCTCTGCAAGACTTGATAGTTTGACCGAATAGCAGCGCGATTTGTCCGCCGGCAAGTCTCGAGTGCGCATATATGAGCCGGTCCCAAAAAATCCGGCGAATTTCGCCCTTCGAAGCGTGTGCCGGAGGTCTACTTTCTCGTTTTAGCACCTTTTCCCATTGTGAGGCTTGCGACGACCTCCTCAAGCCTAGCGGCACCTCTCAATGCCCACGCTTCGATTGCGTGGACGTCGCGGCCAAGTCGCTTGGCGGCTTTAGCAAACTCTTCGACATCTGTTCGGTTGAGCTTAGCTATGTGCGACGCATTTTCGCGTGTTACCTTCGTTCCAAGAGCTTCCAGAATAGAGCTGCCGCCGCTGCTGTGCTTGAATGCTTGGCGCAGGCTCGCGGGCTCAACCCCGAAATCGTCGGCAATGGCAAATACTTCGACGATGTTGCGCAAGTTCGAAACGGTCAACGCATTGTTGCAGAGCTTGGCAGCCTGACCTGTTCCTGCCGGTCCCATATGTGCGATATGTTGGCTATGGCAGCCGATGATCGTTTCGCACCGAGCCAGTGTTTTCGTCAGGCAACCCACAAAGCAAGTCATGCTCCGAGCGATAGCACCAGGGCGACCGCCGCTAACCGGCGCATCGACAAATTCGACACCTGCCGCAAGACATTGCTCCGCGAATGAACGCGCCACTCCGGGGTCGCCTGTCGCGTGGTTGATTAAAACCGCCCCACTTGGCAGGGCATGTAAAACCCCGTCGTCGATCAACTGCAACAGGTCGGCGTCGCCTCGTAGACAAAGGCAAAGAACGGACACCGCGTTCGCAAGGTCTTTGGGGGTGCGGTGCCTCGCAAATTGGACGTCTCCGAGGCTTTCAAATGATGCCTCGCGACGCGCCCAAACGTGGAGCGAGAAACGTTCGGCGATAGCGGTTGCCATTGGCGCGCCTTGATCGCCCAGACCGATGAAGCCTACGTTGGGCTGTAGCGTCATAGCGCATTCCTCACCATCGAAGACGACATGGTCCAAAGGCGGTCTGCGTTTTCCGGATCGATCGCATAGCGGGCTACCCCCTTGAAGGGCCCGTTTCCTCGCTCCTCCACAACCGGAGCCTCCTGGCAGTCGTCAAAGTACTTGCCGGAGATGCCCTCTACGAGTGGTGATCCAGCCAGGAGAACTGAAGTCGATGCCCCTTGCTGGGGTGTCTTCCTAAGATGTTCGGGCGTGCGCAGGCCGCCTGTGTGTTTCTGCAGGTTGGTTGCGATCGCACCCGGGTTCAAAGCGTTGGACGTGATCCCGTCGTCTGACCATTGCTGAGTGATGCCCACGGACATCAAGATACATGCCGTCTTGGATTGACCGTAACCGAGAAGGGGGTCGTAGGGAATGAAGCGAAAATCCGGGTCATCCCAAAAAACAGGAGCAAAAAGGCTACCCACCGAGGCGACGGATATGACGCGAGCGCCGTTGGCCTTCGCCAAGCAGCCGCGGAGACCTTGAGCAAGTGCAAAGTGACCAAGATAATTGGTCGCGAACTGCATCTCGTGGCCTTCGGAACTACGCTGCAACTCCGGAATGGCCATAACCCCGGCGTTGTTGATCAGGATATCCAGCTTTCCGTTCCAGGATTCGACAAACTCACGAACGGATTTGAGGTCTGCGACATCAAGCGCCCCAACCGCGACTGATCCACGTTGAGAGGCGGAATTTATTTCCGCGGCAACACGCTGGGCATCGTCAGGTCGGCGTGCCGCGATCGTGACCGCTGCCCCCGCTTCAACGAGCGCCTTTGTTGTTTCCAGCCCAATGCCGCCCGCACCCCCGGTGACGATGGCCGTCTTTCCGGTTAGGTCTACCCCCTCGAGGACTTCGGCAGCGGTACTTGTGAAACCGAATGGGTTGGTGCCTGACATACTCCGTCTCCTTTTCATTTGTGAGGTTGCCTCCAGAATACTGATGTGAGATTGATGAACTAGATGGCTAGCAATACACAGTCTGATGAGGTTCTTCGCACAGCGGGCTCCATACCGCCGGGTGAACTTGCCGCATTTCTTGCCGTCGCCGAACATGGGGGGTTCCGATCGGCGGCCCGCACGATGGATCAGAGCGCATCTGCACTGAGCCATGCAGTCGCGGGGTTAGAGCGGCGATTGCAAGTGAAGCTCTTTCACCGATCGACGCGCAACGTTTCGCTGACCGAGGCCGGGCAGAAATTTTTTTCTCGACTGATGCCTGCGGTCAGTGAGATCGGGAAGGCCGTGGAGGAACTGACCAATACGAGTACCAGCCCGTCCGGCCTTATAAGAATTAACACTGACGCAACGGCCGCCGAGCAAGCGCTGATTTCCCTCGTCGCGGCATTCACCAAGTCCCACCCCGGAATTCGGATCGAAGTCGTAACGGAGAAGCGACTTGTCGACATCGCCGAGGGAGGCTTCGATTGCGGAGTGCGTCTTGCGGAGCTGGTATCGGACGACATGGTAGCGATCCCGATCGGCCCAGAGCAACAGCACATCGTCATCGGTTCACCTTCGTACCTTAATGAAGCTCCACCACTCCAGCGGCCTTCAGACTTGTCGCTCCACACTTGTGTTCAGCTAAGGATGCCGACGGGTGCGGTTTACAGATGGGAGTTTGCAAAACGGAATGAAGCCCTTACGGTTTCCGTCGATGGCCCGGTTACCGTCGATAACTCTCGACTCCTTCTTGAGATGGTCAAGCAGGGGTGCGGGCTCGCTTATGTAACGAAGTGGATGGCATCCGACGCTTTAAGCACCGGCGAAGTTCGTCAGGTTCTAGCCGATTGGACACCCCCATACCCTGGCTTGCGTCTCTATTACCCGAGACATCGACATCTCACCGCTAGCATGCGGGCGTTCGTTGATTTCCTGCGGGCCGTTCGAAGAGCGGATACGTGAATGGTATGTTCTCGTAGCGTCCATCGAGATAATCGCGGTGACAGATTTCTAGTTCGGTACGCAGGTACTCTGCCATAGTTGTCTCGCGCCATCACGTATACGATGGTTTGCTACTGGGGCTCCGAACAACCGGTCCCGATTTCCATGCTGTGTTGATGCGTGAAGATTAGCATTACAGTTGCATAAT
>UBQW01000100.1 GCA_900467745.1 Hyphomicrobiales bacterium | reverse complement strand
ATATCCCGGTTGTCCTGATGATTTGCTAGCGAGCCCGGCAACGCCGGACTGCGCTCTTACAGGAGAATGGGAAACCGGGAGCCGAACGCCACTCTGTGACCGAAGCCAAGAAGGCATCAGGGTCACGAATTGGAGAATGGTTCGAGAACCGAAGGACACCTTTGTCCTGCGGAAAAAAAGACTTTGCCGATCGACGCCAACGCCGGTCAAAACACAACCAGAACCCAAGGAAACGCCGCCAACGCTGGTGTTTTATCCCTTGTATTCTTTCATTGGAGACAACACATGAAGGCATTCGGCATTGCGTATATCGCGACCCTCGGTTCTTTTCTCCTCATCGATGCGGCGTGGCTGGGCCTGATGGCCAAGGGTTTTTACCGTGACCAGCTAGGCGACCTCATGCTCCCCTCCCCAAACCTCGATATTGCCGCAGCCTTTTACGTCGTCTTTGCAATCGCTATCGTGGTACTTGCGGTACGGCCGGGGCTTGGTGCGGGTTCGGTGTGGGCCGCGGTCGGATATGGTGCCGTCCTTGGGCTTGCCGC
Organism: Hyphomicrobiales bacterium; assembly: GCA_900467745.1. Taxonomy (GTDB): domain Bacteria; phylum Pseudomonadota; class Alphaproteobacteria; order Rhizobiales; family Rhizobiaceae; genus Rhizobium. Next base: position 5,775 of record UBQW01000100.1, on the reverse strand, counting down.
CTACGGCACCTACGACATGACGAACCTTTCGACGTTGAAGGGATGGCCCATTAGCCTGAGCATCGTCGATATGATCTGGGGTACCGTCCTTACTAGCGTTGCAAGCGCCTGCGGTTATGCCGCTGCCCGGGCCATCGCCTAGCAACGATTTCGTACCGCATTGACGAGAACCGGAACCTACACCATCTATTCGGCATGCCCAAAAAGGATAAAAACGACGTCGAACTTATCAGGGGATGGACGCTACCCGCGTCGTCTACTTTAGGGTCCGCGGTGCGCGCCAAGGGCATCCTCCAGGAAATCCAGGCTCGTCTCCCCGCCGCTTCGAAGAAGGCCATCTCGTTGGATGGCGTTGAGCTGACTTTGGCGATGTCGGCGGGCGAAAAGACTGCTTTCAACGCAGCCGCGTCGATCATCGCGAATACAGTCGCCGAAGCCGACACCCTTCCGGTAATACCGCGCGAGATCCAGGATATCCTAGCGATAAAAGCTACCGAGAGGCACCGATGGCTGGTGGACGGTCGTCTTCCAAGCGCGGGGACACGAACCGTCCGATTGAATGGACGCGCTCGGCAGATCACCTTTCACGTCTTCGATCCCAAGATCGTTGAAGACTTGCTCGACCGGGGTGTTGTGGATGAGTGGCGCGTTCAAGACGCCGAAGCCAAAGCTGAGAAGCGCCAGACCAAGGCTTACGAGGCGAAATTGAAGAAGTCCCTCACGAACCGTGCCAAGGCAAAGAAGGTCAAAAAAAAGAAGACAGATGACGAGGCATCGCAACTACGTGGCTGGGACGAATTCGACATCGACGGCCTGCTTCGTTGAGCGCAATAGCAGCTGTTCCTCGCGCGTCGCCATTTGATGAGATAGCCGAAGTCGAGTCCGTAAAATCCCGCCAACGACTAAGCCGGTCAGCGTCAATGAACTTTCGTCCGGGTCATGACCGTTGGAAATCCCTCTCTAAAGCCTCGCTGTGGTAGCTGTCGCGGCCACCAGAGACATAAAGAAACGGGCGCCCGAGTGACGTCGAGAGCTTTCCGCTAGGTTCACGATCATCCGCATATCGGCCTGTGCAAGCGCGATCACCAGTTCTATGATCCTTTCATAAGATCCCACCACGTGCCTAGTCACCGGGAGCCTCAGCTCAATGAGGATACATTACGAAAGCTGTCACCGCCCCTCGCCTCTGTTGTGATCGTAACGGCCTGCCCCGTAGATGATGTCGCCGGGCCCAGCAGTAACGGTGCCGTCGCGCGTTGAAACCGATAGCCGCCCTTCCAACACGATCATGGTCTCGTCGACAGCCATTGTCTCGGTGAGGGCGTATTTACCGTAGCCGATATTGGGCTGCCGCTCGTCTCATCCACGAGGATCCCGACATAGATATCGCCATCCTGGCCGTGAGAACTGATCAAGTCAGCGTCAGATAATTCATCAATGCCTCTTTCGCCCCGACGGAAAATAGCGCGGGAAACCATGCCGCCAATCTCTTCGTGACGTTTGCGAGCGGGCGTCAACATTGCTGCAAAGCAGGTGAGGCCACAGAGCGGCCGCAGTGGGGTCGACACGTATCGCTGCCGCATCAATTGTTACCCGTCTAGGTGATCTAATAAACAACCAAATCATTGACAAATAGATGAAACCATGCCAACGCGACCGCGTTAACGAGCAGAAAATTCACCATGTCGCCTTATGGTCGCGCGCCGTCAAACAATACTGGAAATCGGAGGGTTCAATCGTGACGAAATCGCCGCTGCTTATGATAACTGCGCTTGCCACAGTGCTTGCCGTTCTGGTCGCCATCAACCCATTCGGCCGTAATTTGGTGTCGCCACATCCGGCGGAGACGGCAACTCCCCGGACCTAGATCGCTCTGATTAAACTGCAATATCTCGAGCCGACGACGCTTGCAGCGATGTCTGAGATTTGAGATAGGCAACTCCTGGGCGCTTCCCCCTCCAGTACGATAACTCCGCAATCATCGACGACCGTTATCCGGGCATCGGTTAGTTCGATTGCATAAGCCAAAGCGGATGAGAGTGTAGCGGCGGCTCCAGCGAGGCCGGACAAGGGGCTGACGATGCTTGGTACGTTGGCCTGAAACATATCGCATTTTCCTTTTGCCTGAAAGAAACGCGTAGCCCACAAATATGTTCATCGTGCGTTCATCTTGAGCAACAGAACCGAGTTCGCAGCTAGATGCTTCGTCCAAGTTAGCGGCGTAGCTTCGCCCTATTGGCCCGGTTGAGCGACAAGAAAGCAGGAGAGACGCCTTTCCCTCGTTGCTGCTTCCCTTCATCGATTGGAACTTCATCGTGCTTTGCGTTGCAAAGCGGAAATGATCAGCGGCAAAACAGCCGACCCTACTGCCGCCAGTGGAAGGGCGCGCAGCGCTTTCGTCGCTACGAAGCTCGCGGCCGTGGCCGCCGCCAACTTAGCCCAGGGGTAGTCACCAAGCTGCGCGTGTGCACTCGCGTCCGCCCATTCCATGCGAGCGTGAACGATTTGCGCGATATCTTCCTTTATACGTGCGAGGCGGTCCCGCAAAATTTCGAGTTCGACCCGTGTGTCGCCGTAGCGAAGACGCAGATCCACGCTCGCGGGAAGGTAGTCTAAAGGAGCGCTATCCTCTACTTCATCGCTGATATCCTGGGATATCTCGTCAAACGTTCCGGTCGGTTGGCCCAGAGATCCAGCGTCTACATTCTGAGGGTTTTGAAGCTCCTCATTCAATGAACCAATATTGAAACCAGACGTCCCATCTTCGCGCTTATGCATGACTGCTCTCCCTAATCCGTGGATAACGCCGAAAGAGGTCTCGGGTTCAGCCTTGTTCGGGACTTTGAAAAGCGCAGACACCGGTTGCCGCGGGAGGCTTGGCCTTGAGGATGTCGAGAACAGAGGCATTGTCCTGAGATATCCGCAGGACGCATGCCGAGCTTGCCGTCATCCGTACACGCGCTACGCTCGATCTCAGCGATCAAAGTTCGCTTTGTCCACACGACGGACTTGCGACGTCCGTTTTACTCGGCCGCCGGCCGGTTGGTTGTGAGCTTATCCAAAGCCACGCGCAATTGAACCGCGTCGTTGTAGTCACCCTTACGCGTAGCGAGCAGCAGGCTTCCTAGACCAGCTCCGGCTGTCGATGACCGTTCGTAGCTGACAACGAAGAAGCTTCCAGCGGCAAAGCACTTACTTTAATCCAGTCGGCGGTTCGCCCCGATCCGTATCTGCTGTCCGCAAGATGACACCCTCGAGGCCATGTATCCCTGTCGCGTCACATGCAGCACGAAGCTTCAGCTCATGAGCTGGTTTGCGACTAAGCCGATTGCCACCTTTCTGGTCTTCTGCACGCACGCTCCCTATCCATCGTGTCTCGCTCCGATTACCTGATCGAGAACGAGCGATGGTCGAAGGCGCAAGGCTTTACAGATCGTCAGAAACACCGGGACAGACATGGCGTTTTGTCCGTTCTCGTATTTCCCAACCTGCTGGAAACTTACTCCCAGTGATTTTGCAACCTGCGTTTGGCTAAGCCCTTGGGCTTTTCGAGCCGACCGCAATCGCTTACCGAGTTCCTCATTAACATCCAAGGCGTTCGAACTCATATACTTGCCTTCAACTCCGTGTTGGGTGCGACAGATATTAAACGCAACGGAGAGTTGGTTGGATCACCGCGATGTGAAGAACCTCGGTGTTCTTTCGATCGGCGGCGAAAGACTGCGCGGTGAATGGGAAGCTCGTGCTTAGCCCGATGGGTGAAGCACACAACTCGAACAGGCGCACGCCCTCACCCTTGCTCTAGAAACAGTCGTGCCTCGGCGCGTTCAGCAACTACCAGCCCAAACGGTCTGCTCGTGACATGAGCTGCCGGTCAAGACGACGCCATGCTTGTGGACGTCGTGCAGCTCTGGCGATATCGTCGTCGCTAGGACCGATCCGCTTTCGCAAAACCTGAGGCACTCCCTGATAGGCGGGGGAACAACCCAGCCTTCGAAAAGACCATCAGTCCGTCGACATATGCGCCGGTGGCAGATCGATATACAAGAAACTTTGGTTCACCGGGGAAATTGGCGTCGGCCGCAGACGTCGCCTACGCCACGGATCCAGATGAAACTCAGACTGCTTTTTCCTACCGGTCCTTGCAAGCGCATCGGGTTGGAGATCTACAAGTGCGGGCCGATATCAACTCACTCTTAAGAAGGAGCGATGAGATCGAACTCGTGCGGATTGAGAGCCATTAACATTATATTGGAAACCGCACCCTGCTTCATCCTCGCCAACCCCGCCCACGCGTAAACGTTCGCAACCGCCTGCTACTCGACGTTTTTGGAACCCAACGACCTGTGTATTTGACTTTCGGAACCAAAACTTCGAGGAAACGTTCTCGCGGGATGCGATACTATTTCCACATCCGCGATGGCCTTGATATCGAAATCGACCCGGAGGGTACCGAGTTGCCATCGGTCAATGCGGCCCAACAGGAGGCGCGCGAAGCAGCACTGGAAATAGTTGCTGAGATGGTTCTTCGACATGAACGGATCGCGGGGAAGACATTTCAGGTGACGGACGAGACAGGCGTGGTGATAACGCTGATACCATTCGCGTCCGTCTTGCGTCTCGATTGTTGACAGTCTCCTGCGTTCTTCGGTCATCTCGGTGAGGCAGCGCTAGCGCAGCCCTGGTGCAAGCAGAGCCTGCGCCCGTCGTGAATGGTCGCCATTAAGAAACCCCTCTCAGTTGCGGGAATGCCACGTCACCTGATTAAGCGGGCGTAATCGATGCCGCGAGGCCGATTATTGATTGTGGAGATGGTTGTGGCCGCTAAGACTTGCAGGCAGGTAAATTGGACTGAAAATGTTTCAACAATGGAATATGCGACTAATACTCCGGACGTTCTTCCATGGGGCGGGAACTTGCATCTCGGCTTTTTTACTCACGGGCGCGGACGTGCGTGCCCAAGCCGTTACTCAGGTCGCACCTTTCTCACTCATCGCAGCAGAACTGGACTTGTTGGTAAGCGAAAAGACGAGAGCGGCAAAGGTCGACGGCGTGGGCTACTTTGTGATCGATGACCGCGGAGCTGTGGTACGCGGGCCCGTCGTCATTGTGAAGGGGTCACCGGCCACTGCTCGGGAAGCATTCGAGAGAGATTTTCGTGCTGCAATCTTAAAGGCGGCCCCTTTTGATCCACTCAAGGAGTTAGTCGGCAAGGTCCTCGTGCTGCGCCTATCGACCTGCGGCTCTGGCGCGTACGCCTCTTGTGGTCATCGTCTCCAATCGATTCCGCCGAAGCTGGTGCAAAGCTGGCGACCGCGGCGATAGGAGCCTCTTTGGCCAATGGAGACTGCCGGGACTACAGCACACCTGTCAGCGCCGGCCATTCGACAAACCGCGTCCAACCAATCTTAGCGCGACATGCTCATAATGACATGGATCGGTACGTCGCGGAACGGCCAGCTATCGCCGTTGAATCGATCTTGGAGCACCGGAACCCAACACGCTGTTTACGCGTTCCTTTTCGCATTTTGACAGGAGTTTAAGCAACGCATGTCCACAGGTAATAACGCTCGCCGCCGCATGTACGCATTTGTAGCGGTGATTTTCGCAGCAGGGATTATGATCGCGGGGGCGTATGTCCTCCTGGCGAAGCCCGGCGAGAGTGCGGACAAGTCGGTCTCCGAGGTCGTCAATCCAAACAGCTAGCGGGTGGGAGCGCTGCCTTGGGAAAGGTCCATCACGGGTCGACTGATCGTCTAGCAGGGTGTTGAAGAA
>UBQW01000101.1 GCA_900467745.1 Hyphomicrobiales bacterium | reverse complement strand
TATGGCGCGGCAATCAACCTGGGAACAGCGTCAATCTGGATGAGAGTGTCGCCAGGAGCGTCACGGAGGGAGGGCGTAGCCCGACCGGAGGGGCGTTCCTGGCGACGGCGCGAACCCACGTAGGGGTTCACGCCGTCTGGTGATCGCGATGTGCCTGGTGCATTTCTTCTTCCCGCTCAAAGGAAGAATGAATGCCCGGCAGACACATCACGGATCAACAATTGAGGCTTTATATGCAAAATCGTCAGAAGCACAGTGTCCCTGTCGCGGCCGCCAGATCTGGTTTCAGCCCATCCACTGGTTATCGGATCGAAGCAGACCCCCGTCCACCAAGCGAGAAGAAGGCCAAGCACGAACGACGTCGGCCTGATCCATTGGAAGGGATATTCGCTGAAGAGGTGGTTCCCATGCTGCGAAGCGCTCCTGGCTTGCGCCCTGTCGGCATTCTTCGTGAGCTTTGCAAGCGTCACCCAGAACTCGGTTCCGGTATTCGCCGCACACTTGAGCGCCGGATCCGCGCGTGGCGTGCGACCCATGGCGAAGATCAGGAGGTGATGTTCCGGCAGGTTCACGAGCCGGGACGCATGGGCTTGTCGGATTTTACCCATGCACCGGGCCTCAAGGTCACGATCGCCGGCGCGGTCTTCGAATACCTGCTCTATCACTTCCGGCTGGCATATAGCGGCTTCGAGCATGCCGAGATTGTCGAAGGCGGCGAGAGTTTTGCTGCGCTGACAAGTGGTTTGCAAAACGCCCTTTGGTCTGTCGGCGGCGCGCCGCGCGATCACCGCACGGACAGTCTTTCCGCGGCATTCCGCAACCTCAATGCCGATACCGTGCAGGATATGACAGATCGCTATGAAGCGCTTTGCGCCCATTACGGCATGAAGGCCAGCCGCAACAATCGCGGTGTCGCCCACGAGAACGGTGCGGTCGAAGGATCACATGGCGGTCTGAAGCGGGAACTGGAGGATGCTCTTCTGCTGCGCGCAACGCGCGACTTTGCCGACGTCGCCAGTTTTGCCACCTTCATCGACGAGGTTGTCGGCCAGCGCAATGCCCGTCGGGCCAGGGAGATCGCCATTGAGCGTGAAAGCCTGCTGGCGCTACCGCGCCAGCGCCAGCCTGAAGGCGAAGACGAGATCGTCTATGTCACCAGCAGTGGCGGTTTTACCCTGCGCCGGGTATTCTACACCGTTCCTTCACGGTTGATCGGACATCGGCTGCGCGCCCGGCTCTTCAAGGAGCATATTGAACTGTTTCTCGGCGGCACATCGCTTATGACGCTGCCGCGCGTCAGAGGTCAACTTGGCTCCGTCCAGCACGTCGTGAACTACCGTCACGTCATTCATTCCCTGCGCCAGAAGCCGGGAGCTTTGCCCAGACTCAGCTATCGCGATCAGCTCTTCCCCAGGGATGCCTATCGCAATCTCTACAATGCCGCCATGGAGAGGCTGCCGGAACGCGATGCCTGCCGTCTGACGGTGGAACTGCTGAGCCTGGCCCATGAGCGCAATGTCGAAGCCGCACTCGCTCACGCCATCCAGGGCGAGCTCGATGCGGGAACCCTCCCGACGGTTGACGCAATGCGCACCCGGTTCGCGCCGAACCCGACCTGTGTTCCGCATGTCAGCGTCAATCTGGGTAGACTGGTCGATTACGACAGGCTTATCAGCACCCCCGTGGAGGTCACGGCATGAGACCAAACGATCTTGTCGATACCGCGCGCTTGTCCCTGATGCTCACCGATTTGCGGCTGCCGGGCATCTCCCGGGCCTGGCAAACCTTCACCGAGCGGGCTGACACCGAGGGCTGGCCGGCTTCTCGGCTGCTGGCGGCGCTTGCTGAGTTCGAGGTTGCCGAACGCGAAACGCGGCGTATGCAGCGCCACCTAACCGAAGCGCGTCTTCCTCCAGGAAAAACTCTCGATACCTTCGACTTCACGGCTGTGCCCATGGTCTCGAAAGCCCGGGTCATGGCATTGGTGGCGGGAGATGTCTGGTTGAAGAACGGCGCCAATCTGATGCTGTTTGGCGGGCCAGGCGGCGGAAAGTCGCATCTGGCGGCCGCCATAGGCGCCGGGCTGATCGAGAATGGCTGGCGTGTTCTGTTCACGCGGACCACCGACCTTGTTCAGAAACTGCAAGCCGCCCGCCGCAATCTCGATCTCGAAGGGGCGATCGCCAAGCTCGACAAGTATCATCTGCTGGTGCTCGACGACATGGCGTATGTGAGCAAGGATCAGGCTGAAACCAGTGTGCTCTTTGAGCTGATCAGTGCGCGATACGAACGCCGCTCGCTTCTCATCACCGCAAATCAGCCCTTCGGTGAATGGGACAAGGTCTTTCCTGACAAAGCCATGACGTTGGCCGCCATTGATAGACTGGTTCATCACGCGACGATCTTCGAAATGAACGTCGAAAGCTACAGGCGCAAAACCGCAATATCGCGTCTGACGGAAAACACCGACGGCGCGACGGCAACGCTGGCCTCAGCCCTCGATGATTGACGCGCCGCGACAAACAACATCAGCATAGAGTGTCGCGCAAATGTAGGTCGGCCATCCATTCATACGGAGGCCGGCCTTCTTTGGTCAGCCTTCGGCGACAAATGTCTCTCATCCAGATTGACGCGCCGCGACAATCTAAAGGCAGGCCCGTTTGACGCGCCGCGACAACGACGAAAATACCCCTTGCAACGCATCAATCCACAGTCCATCTTCACCAGATCGCGACCACCCGATCTCTTCATCCTGATCGTCGCGCCTCCCATCCAAATTGTCGCGCCACA
>UBQW01000102.1 GCA_900467745.1 Hyphomicrobiales bacterium | reverse complement strand
CATCTCATGGGACACGATCTTTAAGGGTTGCTTTGCAGTGGGTATCGCGTGAAGGCTTTCCGTGTCGAAGCTCGCACCAGAGCAACGACTTAATCGCGAGGGTCGGAAAGATGTGGGTTTTGCAGGCTACGTCGCGAGTAATCAAAGCGCTTTTCCCACCAGTACTTTTAATAGCACTGGCATATTTTTCGGCGGTATTCACTTCGGCAGCGGTCTATGTATTCCTTGCTGAAATGTTGAGACCACCGACAGCAGGGACGGGAGGTTTTTCCTCAGGTTCATCGCTTTTGCCGTTTTCTTTGCGGTGCCCGGCGTGTGTGCGGCTTTGGTTGGGTGGGAAAAGCGATATCGTAACGTGCTATACTACGCACTCGCATGGGGCGTGGCGGGGCTGATCATCAGTGCTGTTCCCCAAATTTTCCCAGACTTTCGGCATGATGATTTCACGCGTCTGAGATGGCTGGTGTGGGCAGCAAGTGGTGCATCCGGCGGAACCGTGTATTGGATAGGTGCAGGACGCTACACACGCGGCGTCAGCGAGAAACGTGGTAGGAAAAGTAAGCTGGCCGACGACCATTACTCGGAAAGGTAATTGTCTGATGACCGCTGCTGGCGCGAAGCCGCCGCCCGTTGCTTTGGTGGCGTCTGCTACCGCCCTCCGCTTATTTGCCAGCGCGTCGGGGACGCGCTGGCGGTTTGTAACGGGTAGACAATAAAGTGGCGAAGTCGAGCAACTGTCGAAACAGCTTCATCGCCCTCCCGGCGCATCACTCACTTCGACACTCGTCTTGTCGTTTGGAACTTAGTAATCCCACCAAGTCGGAACCCAGCGGTACTTCTCTCCAACTGCAGCGACGCGGCCGACGGATGGGAAGGGCATGTGGGTCGAGATCAGCCACGACCCGGTATCGGCTAGCTCCCGCATTAGACGAAGACGAACGCGGGTTGCCTCGACAGGATCATGTTCGAACCCGTTGTGCCACTCGGGGTGGTCGAAGGAGACCGGGAAAATGGCGTCGCCACCGAACATGAGACGATCGTTTCCGGACTGCACGCGAACCACGCTGTGACCCGGCGTGTGACCGCCGGTACGAGTGACGGAGACGCCAGGGGCTACTTCGGCCAGATCTTTGAAGGTGCGAATGTTGTCGCCGTAAACGCTCATAAAATCGAGCGAAGCTTTTCGAGCCAGTGCGGCAAGGGCCGGCGGCATGGCCGTTTGCGAGAAGTCGGGGGACTTCCAGAAGTCCGTTTCGCTCGCACAGACGTGGACGCGAAGGTCAGGACGCGTTCGGCTTTTGACACCTTCGGCGAGCAAGCCGCCGACGTGGTCGAAATGCATGTGGGTGAGGACGACATCGGTGACAGAGCCGAGATCGACGCCGGCTGCTTCCAGCCGCTGAACAAATTGGCCGGCACGGGGGAAGTCCGGATATTCCTCGCCGATGCCGCTGTCGATCAGCAGCGTTTGGCTGCCGCTCCGGACCACGACCGCGTTCAAGGCCCAGTCGAAGGCGTCTTTCGATAGGAACCTTTCGTCCAGCCATTCGCCCCGAACCGCCGGATCGGCGTTCGTCGCCATCGATTCCGCGGGCGGCGTAAGCACGCCATCGCTGATGATCATTACCTCGATGTCGCCCACTTGCATCGCGTAACGTGATGGAACCAGCTCGTCGAGCCCTGGCTTTGTTTCCTGGCTGACGGGCCGGAACTTGGTTTCAACGTTCGACATAATACGCTCCAGTTTAGATTGAAAACGTGACGGTCACGCCACGGTTAGGATCGTAGAGTTCGAGGTTCTGGCGGTCGAGGTATGCCAAAGTTTGGGTAATGAGCGCCGCAGCGATGTGTATTGTGCGGTACGGCTCCCATCGACAATTCCGGAGAGGGGCGCGCATTTCGATGTAGGCGAGAGGCTTGATTGTGATGATGGGTGTCATGAAGTCGATGGAGGAAGAGCTTAAAACTGACCAGGAGTTTTTCGATCTGCTGACTGGATCTTACGCGAGGCTCACCGGCAAAGAGCTCGTTTCCGCGGACACTTCACCGACCTGGCTTTATGAAGAGGCGCCTTTTGCCGTCCTAGCGCACAACACCGACGCCGATCCCAGATTTATATATGCCAACGTCACCGCGCAGCGCTTGTTCGGCTATCCCTGGTCAGAGTTCACGCGTCTGCCGTCACGGCTTTCGGCTAAGGCGCCCAACAGGAAGGAGAGGCAGAGGCTGTTAGACGCGGTCTCCAAGAATGGGTTTGTCGATAATTATCGCGGGGTGCGAACGACGAGGGCCGCCCGCGAATTTTGGATGGAAGACGGGGTAGTCTGGCAGCTTTTAGATGAGAGCGGCAGGTTTCATGGACAGGCTGCGGCGTTCTCAGAGTGGTCTTTCGCAGACTAGCATTACAGTTGCATAATTCT
>UBQW01000106.1 GCA_900467745.1 Hyphomicrobiales bacterium | reverse complement strand
GCGGTTGTCTAATCGCAATCCATTAGTCAAGTTGGTTTGGCCATTCAGTATCGCACCGTATTGCAGCACGCAAAACGGCGTATCAATTCGATAGATCGGGCCTCAGCGTCGTTTTTTTCTTTACAGCCATCCGGTGCCAGGGGCAGGGTTGTCTTCGCGGTCGACATAGGATCGCCGCATAATGGGTCTTCGCAGGGTGGACCTTCCTTTGTTCAAAACGCAAGTCTCAACGAGCTGCAGCCGCAACATACGGAATGATCCAACCCACGTCCGTGGCACGGACGCTGAGTACGCCTCAAATCAGATTTGACGCGTTGAGGTTTAAGGCAGGTACTTTCGCTTTATACGGGAGCGCCAGCCAATGCGTTGAACATTTCTCCTGTTTTGAGCATACTATGCATGATGACGGCAAGCTTTCGGGCGACCGCCACCGCAGCGCGCTTGAAGCCAAGCCGGTCACGCAGCTTGAGCCCCCAATTCTTCAGACTGCATTCGGTCCTAGCACTGGTTCTTGTAAGAAGCACCATCGCCGCTTCGTAAAGCAGCCCACGCAGACGGTTGTCGCCTCGTCGCGAGATATGGCCGTCATAATCGACCTCTCCTGATTGATAACGCCGCGTTGTCAATCCAAGCCAGGCGCCAACGGAGCGCGACTTTTTAAAGTTGTCTGGGTCTTCGATTGCGGCGACATACGAGATGGCGGTGACGGCGCCGACCCCTGGGATCGTCATCAAAAGCTTGGTCTCCTGACTTCCCCGTGCTGCCGCGAGCAACTGGTGATCAAGACCGGCAGCGCGTCTTCGTATGTCGCACCAGGCGTCGAGCAGAGGCAATATGATCTTAGCCAAGGCGTCATTCCCATCCAGGAATTGTCTCACGTTCCCGTCAAATATTCGCCCCCTCCCTTTCGGGACAATGAGACCGAAAGTCTTCATCAGACCGCGAATTTGATTGCTGAGCTGGGTCGAGATGCTGAGCAACTGATTGCGAGCGGTCACCAGCGTGCGTGTCAGCATGCTGTCGAATGCCTTTACCCGAACCGTCTTGTAGAATCCGGCTTCGGCCAAATGAGCTAAGCCATCCGCGTCATTGGCATCCGTCTTGTTGAGCGTCTCATCCAAAATCCTTTGGGCGTGCCGCGCTTCGATGCAGATCGCCGGCACTCCTTCGGCCGTGAGCGCATGATAGAACCACGTAGATAACGGACCCGTCTCGAATACAACGCGCTTGGCGTGAGGGGCGTGCCTGCGGATCATCTCCGACAAAAGTTTTGGGTCGGATGGGCACTTTCCCCGCCAGATCCGCTTCCCCTCCTGTCGGATCGAGATTGCAGTTTCTTTCAATGAAACGTCCAGCCCTATATATTGGTCCACGGTTGCCTCCATTTGATGTTTGGGCCCGGTTCCAATCGTGAGCCCGTATTTCCATCTTATCGGGGGCAACCACCCCCGCCAGTAGACATTTCGTGCCTAGCATCGGGTGACGCGCGCCGCGATTACCCCATGTTCAAT
>UBQW01000107.1 GCA_900467745.1 Hyphomicrobiales bacterium | reverse complement strand
AAGTGCCAAAGTAGTGCTAGTGGCCGCGAACCATCAGCCGAAGCACAGATGGAGCCTTCGATGATCAAGAAGGCCTGTCAGCTGCCTGTTTTTCGTTGAACGACGAGATACGGTCATGGGCGATCAGCAGAGCTTTCTCGATCAATGGATATCCGGCATAGGGAATGACGTTGAAGAGGGTCTCGACAACCTCCTCGCGGGTGGCACCGAGATTGAGAGCTGCATCGATATGGACGCCGAGCGGCTTTTCTGCCGCGACGGTTCCCTGAGCGGCAAGTGCAGAGATTGCACTCAACTCGCGAACCTTTGGCTCGAGGCCGCGGCGGCAAAAAATATCGCCGTAACAATGGGCAACGATTAGCCTGCCCAAACCAGGCGCAACATCCTTGAAGCTGTCTACCACATCAGCGCCGGATCCACCTGATGTCTCGGCAAGCGTTGCGGCACCTCTCGCGAAGCGGCTCTCATCATCTTTTGTCGTTTCGACACTTTTTCGGGGACTCGCTTGGGGCCGTTCTAAAGCCGCCAGGACACTCGCGGCTCTGCCGGCCGCGTTGAGCGCGGCAGGGAACCCGGCGTATACGCTGAGTTGGATAACCATCTCGACAATATCACGATCGGAAGCGCCCTCAGCGAATGCCGAGTGGATATGGCCATCGAAGCTCGTCCCCACCTTTCCCCGCGCCGCCAGCATTGCAGCCGACGCCAGATGCGCAAGTCTCGGCCCCAGATGCACAGCCCCGAAAACTTTATCGCCGAGAACCTGCTCCCGCCTCTTCAAGAATTCGGGTGCTACTCGCTCAAGGTCCGTGAGACGCTCAAACAGGATATCCGGGATAGAGACCGATGGCTGAGCGTCGCGGGCGTCTCTGGTTTCCCAGTCAGCCAGAACATCCCGGACAATGGGAACGGCGTTAATCGCCGTCGGGAATCCGAGAAGACCCGCGGAGATAAACAACAGGTCAACTACATCATCGCGACTTCCCCCGGCATTCAGTAATCCATTGAGGTGGAAAGAAAGCTGAGATTGTGCCGATCCGTGGGCCAGCAATGTCGCCGCCGTTAAAATCTGGCGCGTCCGCAGATCCAGGCCATTCCGCGACAGCACATCGCCATAGGGATACTGAATGGTGAACCGTGCCAGATCTTCCGAGAAGCTGGCAAGCTGGCTTACCGGCCCCCCGAAATTTTCACCGCCGATCTGCTTGAGAACGGCAAGACCCCGAAGGTGTCTTTGCCTGTCTTCCGGGGAAGCCAATTTCTCAAGTTGCTGCTCGATATCGGTCGTTGTCATCGTTTTCTCCTTGAACCTGATTTGCCTGGCTCCGCTGCTCACATCGAGCGAAAGGCAGACCACGCCGGCGGTGGACATGCCGGCGTGGTGTTCGATTACTGCTTTCGGTAGAGAACCATTCCGGCGTGGTACAGGACGTCATCGACAAAATCGCCATCGGCGGTAAAGCCGGTATCGTCCCAGTACTCGATGTGATCCCCGGATACCTCGTATCTTCCTTGATAGGCACTTTCGCGTCGGCCACGCGCCTCGTCGTAACGGCCGTTCGGGAGCAAGTGATGCCGGATGCGACCGTCCGCGGTCTCCCACATGCCGACATAAGGGTGCGAGAGCATCGGGTTGGTCATTGTGCAGCCTCCGTCTTGCCCAGGAAAGACTGAATGGTGTCTGGCTCGACGACCCAGGCATAGTTCAGTTCATGGCGGATCTTCCACTTGCCAGCGGTGCATTCCCAGCCCAGCTGCGAGCGACCGTCAAAGGCGATCACCTTGCCGTCGAGACGGTCGATGCGACCAACGAAACCAAGCGTCGTCGAGGCGACGGTGTCTCCGATAATCGCATCATGACCGCCGGTCAGGCCATGGCGAACAGATCGGGCAGCGTTCTGCAACGCTTCCCAGTTGGCGCCGTAGCGAGCGGCGTTGTCGAAGTGCTGTGTGCTGCCAGGCGCGAAATTATCGTAGAAAACCCCTTTGGTGTCTTCCAGGTCGTAGTACCGGTTCAGCTTCTCTGCGAACACGAATTTACCGTCGCCTTCATGGCGTTCCCAGCCCTTCATGATCCAGTCGGCATGAAGTGCAAGCGGAGCGTCGGCGCCTTCCCGAGGGCAAGACCTGTCCTGTGCAGCGACGGGTCCGGCGCAGATCCCGAGAGCCAAAGCTGCTGCGAGTGTGATCTTGATGTTTGTCATGGGAATCTCTCCTTCGGTGATTGGTCGGGCTTGTTTAAGAGCTGCCGGTCTGACCGGTGGCTATGGGCAAAACGTAGACAAATGCGACTGTCGCTTGTATTCCCTTTTCGCTAACGAGATTGGTTAGCAGGATACGACAATGACAATCGATCTAAATCTGGTGCCCATGTTTCTGGCCGTCGCCGAGGAGGGGAATTTCAGGGCGGCCGCTGATCGCCTTGGCGTGACACGTTCGGCCGTTAGCCAGGCGATCAGACGGCTCGAGGATATTTGCGGCATTGCCCTTGTCAGCCGCACGACGCGCAGTGTGCGGCTGACGGAGGCGGGCAACCGCTTCCGTGAAAAGCTGTCTCAGCCGATGGCTGATGTGAAATCGGCATTCGAGGATGTCGCAGGCGATGCAAGGCCGAGCGGTTTGCTTCGGATTGCCGTCACCTCGATTGCGGAGCAATTTCTTTCAGGCCCGCTGATCGCGTCCTTTGCGCAAGCCCATCCCGCCATCACGATCGACGTCACGGTGACAGACGATGTCTTCGACATCGTAGCAGCCGGCTACGACGCGGGGGTCCGGTTGGGTGATGTTATCGAGCAGGATATGGTTGCAGTGCCTCTCACCAAAGAAGAGCGAGAAGTGGTCGTCGCGACGCCGGAATACTTCGATATCCATGGAACGCCCCGCCACCCCCGGGACCTGGTAGATCATCGCTGTATCGGCTGGCGTCCGTCTCCAAGTGCGGCCCCGTATCGATGGGAGTTCGAGGAAGATGGCGTACCTTTCGACGTCGCCGTCGAGCCGCAAATCACCACGAACGATCTGTATTTGATGATCCGGACTGCGCTCGCGGGCGGCGGTGTCACCTTTGCCTTGGAAGAGACGTTTCGCTCATACATCGATCGCGGCGAGTTGATCACCACGTTGAACGACTACCTGCCCGCATTTCCGGGGTTCTTCCTTTATTTTCCCAATCGCCGCAATATGGCGCCCAAGCTGCGTGCGCTCATCGACCATGTTCGCACGCACCGACTGACGTCAGCAGCTCCGTGAGGCACCGCTGAGGATGAACCAGAAATGTCGCGGATGTTGTCGCGTAATGACCTGTGGAGATCAGCGTGTGTGCGAAGTCCTCGCCTTGATCGGAGGCGAACTCAGAACCAGCAAAGTTGAAAGCCTATCATACTGCTTTCATGACAAAAACACACTCTTTAGCAGACTTCGTGTTTGGTCGCTAAAGAGCTGAGCGAGCAGGACAGCCCCTCCAATGACGCCGCTTTGTGGATTAGCATTACAGTTGCATTTT
>UBQW01000109.1 GCA_900467745.1 Hyphomicrobiales bacterium | reverse complement strand
ATGGCTTCCGGAAAGCCGGCCTGCCGGAGAGGTGAACGCAGGAGCGTCAACGCCCCATGGCGACGTCGCGATAACTCCATACTTTGATCGCCGCCCCTGATCGCTACGGCGCTCGCGGAACACCGCTCTGGGCCGACTGCGTCCTGCCAATTCGCCACCTCGCAGCCGGTCATGGGAAATTCAGAGACGTAGCGCTCTACCCATGTTGCGCATGACGCGCTGTGGCGACCATTACATCTTTGGCGTTCCGCGCGGTGATGCCCCGACGTCGATCGTGGCGATCTTCCATGAGCGTAATGGATTGGATGGTGCGACCGCCGACAGGCAAAACAAATGAGGTCCAGCGCCGGGAGTAAAACCCTTGCTGTTTTCAGAAGGTCTCGAAACACACAAGAATGGTATTCTGAGATCAAGTCGACGCAGTTTCCGGAACCGCATTTCGCCCGAAGATGGGCGTGACGTTCGATGGTTCGTCTGGGACATGTCGCGCGCTTTGAGCGCGGCGTCGCCAGAACTCGTCCATTTCCCGGATCTTATCGACGAAATCGCTTCTAGGATTGTAGTAGTCCGGGCGGGTCGGCAATGGCAGGAGATGCTCAGCACAGATACGCTCTACCAGCTCCATCGCCCTCAAGCCGAGGCGAGCATAATCGTCTTGCCTGTGCTCAAAAAGGTCATTGAATTCGGGTGGCTCAATTTCGATGGACTCCAAACCATCTCGCACGTTTCGTAGACGATTGGGCAGCCATCTGATTTCATCAGCAAGCTCGCGACCGAGCAGCGACCAGTTCGCGTCTTTCGGAAGTACGATCACCGGATCGTCGGAATGCAGGAAGAAATTTTCAGGGTCATCGACATCGTATTCGGGGAAATCGTGCGCCGCGATGTAACAGGCCCCAACGAAGTCATCGATGGCCAACACAGACTGCATTGCGAGATCACGTGCTGCGTCATCGGTATTCGGCCCTACCCGTCGTCGTAGGATTTCTCCCCTGAGCCAGACGTACACACCAAGAGAAAGCGCGCCGGTAGCGGCTCCACTTGCAAATGTTACTGCAGCTAGATCGAACGGGCTCATAAGGCGTCCTTTGAATGTTAGCTGTGGTGAAACAATACCAGCACGATTCTCTAAAACTGCAAATCCCAAAGGGCGACTTGCTACGACAAATGGATGTGCATCACGAAATATAAGGTGAAAAGCCAGGCAAGAGACGTCAAAGACGCCAAGGAAAGCAAAACTAACCGCATAAAAATTCCAATCCCTACATGCTTGGCAAAATGAGCGAGACACGAAATCGTTCAGATGGGACAAGATTTCCGGTCTGGATCGAGTGACGCAGCGAGTGGACGGATCCCGGGCCAATCCAACAGAGCCCGTAATGGATTTCCTCAACGCAAAGCAGCGCCTGCAGTAATCGGCAAAGCATCCATCGAGACCGATGGTCGAAGTTCGAAAAAATCGCCTGGCTGTTGCCGCAGCGATAGGGGAACTCGATATTAAAGCGCCCAATGTGAAGCGCGCTGCAACTCTCACGCCGGAGATATTCTTGTCAAAAGCCCCGCCAGCGCTATCCTCTTGAGTATGAGCCATAAGCGCTATCACTCTGGCAAAAACACATCGGATCAGTACTGGTCCGTCATCGACCTGTTTACCGGGCAGCCCGCCGATTTTTTCGGCGCGATACTCGACACGCTGGAAGCGGACGAGGTCGAACGTCTCGTGGGCGTCTTGAACGACCGGGACCGAATACGACGTAGCCAGCTTGGCGTCGCGCACTGATCCGAGACTTTAGCATGTTAATTCAAGCCGGTGCTTAACCGGTATTTTTTCGATCTCGTAGCAGAACTTACATGCGTCAACCGCTCACAAAGTTCGCCATTCAGGGGAGGGTTTTTTGGGTAAGATTTTCATCACGGGCTCGGCAGATGGACTTGGCCTCGCGGCCGCGCAGAACCTGGCACGCGCCGGACATGACGTCATCCTGCATGCTCGATCTCGCGAACGCAGCCAGACCATTTCCAGCACTCTTGCTGGCTCGCATCATATCGTCATTGGTGACCTGAGCAGCGCGGATGACATCCGATCACTTGCAAAGCAAGTAAACGAAATTGGACGCATGGATGCGATCATTCACAATGCGGGCGTCTATCTCCAATCTGAGCGAGGCAGCACGAGAGAGGGGCATGCGACGACGCTGGCCGTGAACACGCTTGCCCCTTACATGCTGACCGCGCTCATCGAGCGGCCCGATCGGCTGGTATACCTTAGCAGCGGAATGCACCGAAGCGCGGATAGCGCGTTGGCCGACATTGATTGGCAAGCCCGGAGCTGGCAGGCAAGCACGGCCTATTCGGAAAGCAAGCTGCATGTGGCTGCACTAGCGTGCGCCGTGGCGCGATTGTGGCCGGAAACGTTGAGCAACGCCGTCGATCCTGGTTGGGTACCCACGAAAATGGGTGGGCCGAACGCGTCGGACGACCTCGAGATGGGTCACCAGACCCAGGTGTGGCTGGCAGTCGAGAACGATCGTGAGGCGATGACATCTGGAGGGTATTGGTACCACCGACAACGCCAACGGCCCTCACCCGCGGTCGAAGACGTGCGGTTCCAGGACAGCCTGATAGCGCGCCTTGCCGAAATGACGGGAGTTTACCTCTAGCTGCATCGCAGCGCCCATGCACGACCTCACTGCAGACCCAGCCTCACCTTCGAAGCTGACCCTTTCCCTACCACTGCCCTCGACATTCCTCCTTGAGAACACATAGTTTTGACTTGATGAACCGGCCGAAAGACTAGAAGCGGTGGGCGGGGAATGAACACGCCAGCCACCGGATCGTCTCAATGGTCATCAGCCGCCGCCACCTCCTGCAATTTGCGGGCATCACCCCGCTCTCAGCCGTGTTCAACAATGCCGTAAAGGCCGAACCGGGCGCAATGCCTGTAGCGGCCACGTTGCCGTATGGGGTAACCACTGCCGCGCATATCAAGAGCGCTTGCCTGCGCGTGCGCGATCTCGCCGGCATGAGCCGATACTATCAAGACACGCTGCGCCTTAAGGTGCTTGCACAAAGCGCCGAGGAAGTCGTGCTTGGCGTTGCCAACGAGCCGCTGCTTTACTTGACCAGCATCCCGGACGCTGGCTTCGAGGATCCGACGTCGGCCGGCCTCTTCCATATCGCCTATCTAATGCCGTCCAGGGTCGATCTCGCGCGCTGGCTGGTGCACGCCGCAGTGGCCAAAATCCCGCTCGATGGGTTTGCAGATCACAGTGTCAGTGAAGCCATCTATCTGACCGATCCCGAAGGCAATGGGATCGAGGTCTATTCCGACCGGCCACGAGATCAGTGGCAATGGAAGGACGGTATCGTCACCATGGGCACAAAGGAACTCGATATCGATGCGATCGCCGGTTTGACCGACATGTCAAAGGATACCTATAACACTGCACCCGCGGGGCTGCGCATCGGCCACATTCATCTGCGCGTCGGCGACATCGATGAGGCAAACGGCTTCTATCGCGATCTGCTGTGCCTCGCCACTACCAGCGCCGAGCGTGACAACGCTGCCTTCCTGTCGTCGGGTGGTTATCACCATCACGTGGCGGTCAATACATGGCGCAGCGCTGGCGCAGGTGGCCGGGACAGCTCAAAAACCGGGCTTGGCTGGTTTTCGCTGACGATATCCGAACCCCTGCTCTACGAAAAGCAGATCAAGCGCTTCAACACGGCCGGCATCGGCGGCCATGTTCCCGACGGCTATATTGCAATGGATCCCTGGGGAACTGAAGTGCGGCTGATCAAGGCTTGAGCGTGCAGGTCGCGACGGCTTGCGTCAGACCGGGTCACCTAGCCAGCAGGATGCTCGTAGAGGATCGATGAGCCGAGAATGATCAGTGCGACGCCAGCGACGCCCACGGCGTAGCGCCCGAAGCGCTCACCGATCAGGCGACCGACGGGCAAACCGCCCGATGCCATCAGGAAGGTTGCAGCACCGATCGCAACCGCGATGAGCAGAATGTTGACCTCAAGGAACGCCAGGGAAACGCCCACCGCCATGGCATCGAGGCTGGCGCCGATTGCGGTTGCGATCAGCATGGCAAAGGACATCCCGGCTTTCTTGTCTTCCTCCTGCTCACTGCTCATCGATGCGCGCAGCATGTTGACACCGACAGCGGCAAGCAGACCAAATGCGATCCAGTGATCGACCGCCGTCACGAACTTGGCCGCGGCAACACCGGCTGCCCAGCCGATAAGCGGCGTGATCGCCTCGACGATCCCAAAGACAACACCGGTGCGCAGCGTCTCGGCCAAGCGCGGTCAGTAGCGCGGATCGCTCGAGTCCTTGAGGGTCGCTTTCTTTTTCGAGAAATCAAGCTTCTCCGACACTATAGGGACGCCGAGACGCTCCGCCAAGTCGGCGATCTGCGCCGCAGCCTGACGGATTGAGTCCTTGGCCTGATCGGAAGACCTTCCATAAGTGACACAGGGGATATCGAAGGATTCGACCGGGTTCCCCGAAGCGTCGACATGGGCAATGGATACATGCCCAGCGTTTAGATCCACGCCGATTGAGCCGTGCGAATAATCGCTAGCCTTCTGCTCTACAGCGTCGTCGACGGTTACCGATACCTTCCACGACTTCTCGTCGCGCGCAAACTTCACGCAAACGGGCGTGCCGCTTGCGATGGCGCGCTCGATGACCGCATGACCATGGTGGAAGGACAAGTCATGTAAGTCGACGCAATGGATAAGCTTGCACTTCAGAAAGGCGACGATCCGGTCAAGAAGTTCGCACAGCAGATGATCACCGATCACGAGAAGACCTCGGCGGAACTGAAGGCATTGATCGACAGCGGCAAGGTCAAGGGTGCGCCAGTCGCCGCACTGACTGAAGATGACAAAAAGAGGGTGGACGACCTCGGCAAACTCGAGGCGGCCGACTTCATCAAAGAATATGTCGATGAGCAGGTCGACGCGCATGAAGATGCAGTCGATCTCTTCAAGCGCTATTCCGAAGAAGGTGAGAATGCTGACCTTAAGGCTTGGGCAGCCAAGACTCTTCCTGCTTTGCAGCATCATTATATGATGGCGCAGGATCTCGACAAGAAGTAGGTCGACGCCCCCCTCCTCATCGTAGACAGAGGGCCTCGCTCATACGAGGCCCTTACAATTGCGGAGTATGACACCTATCGCTGCGTATCCCGAGACGTCGGACGGCAGTTATTCGGTTATAAGGGCCGTCTCTGGCGCAAGTTCAATCCCGCGCTCAACGAAGCAGTGAGGGTGCTGTTAGTCCGTGATCTCACGTCTGGCCCATGGGCAGTACGCGACGCTCGGGTCAAAGCCGCACCGCAACCAAGGTCGCGCTTGGCGAGCACGGAGCTGTTTGGTGGGAACGCGCTTCGGATTACATCGCCATTTGTTGGACGACGCCTTCCGCAAGCTGGTTCGCTGGCATTTCGAATGGTGGTGGTCGGCTCCTGCCCGCTGCGCCTAGGCCGCCATTTTGATCAATGTTTCCGACATCTTCCGGATGTCGTAGGGCTTTGAGAAAAACAAGCTGTGCTCCGGCATGTCCGACGCGAGCGGGCGCTGTTTCCCGGAGACCACCACGATCTTAATCGGGGGCCATCTGTCCCGGACAGCGGCGGCAAGCTTCAGTCCGTTCATACTTCCGGGCATGTCGATGTCTGTCATCAATATTCGGATTTCGGGCACTCGCTCAAGGATGACGATGGCCTCATCAGCGTCTGAAGCCTCGATGGCTTCGAATCCGGCATCCTCTATGAGATCGACAGCAAGCATGCGGACCAGAGGTTCGTCTTCGACGATCAGTATTTTAATCTTGGTCATCATGCTTCCTCGGAATAGAGCGAAACTCTTGGCACTGATGCTGGTTCCACGGAAAAGGACATTTCAAATACGAGACCATCTGGCCTGTACTCGGCGTGGCTTTCTGCCTTTGCCTTTGCGGGAAAAGCCCGGCTGATCAGCACGGTGCCAAAGCCTGTCCTCTCCGGAGCCTTCACTGGCGGCCCATCAAGCTCCTGCCACACCAGTCGAACCCTGTCTTCCGACAGCTTCCAGTGGAGCGACACGCGCCCGTCCTCCGCACCAAGGCTTCCGTACTTGGTCGCATTCGTCGCGAGTTCGTGGATGATCAGCGATAGGGGTAGGGCAAGTTCCGGCGACAGTTGCACCTCCACGCCCTCGAGAACGATCCGGTCTGGCACCGATAGATGCGCGCGAAGGGCGGCCGACACGACATCGCGCAGCGACGAGGCCGATCCTTCCCTGGACAGGATCAAGTCGTACGTGCTGGCGAGGGCCGTTAGTCTCTCAGAAAAGGAGTGATAGCGCTCCGGCTCTGCCTTGGCGAAGGCCTGACGCGCTATCGCCTGCACCAACGCAAATCCGTTCTTCACCCTGTGGGCAAGCTCCCTGACCAGAAGCTCCCGCGTTTCCTCGGCCTTCTCGTTTTCATGCCGCCGGGCATCGAGTTCGTCGAGCAATTTGTCCAGCGTCGCCCCGACGGCATGCAGTTCATCGATGGGCTTCATTTGCGTTCTAGCCCTGGTTTTCCCATCCCTCCAGTTCTGCATGACCTCCGAGATTCTTGAGATCGGTGCCACCAGGAAGCGGTTGCCGATAAACGTGGAAAGCAGCAGGGACAAAAGTGCGCCCATCGCGATGCCGATCGAGTTCGTCAATGTGGCCCTGTTGATCGGCGCGAAGGCCTCGGCGGTAGAAAGCCCGGCGCTGACGTACAGCGGCGTCCCCGGCAGTGAGATAGGCCTGTATCCTAGCACGCGTTCAGTGCCGTCCTGGCTCATCACCTGCACGACACCTGGCTCCCCGGCATGTACCAACTTCAGGTATTCGTCGGGAATAACAGTGCCGACGAATTTTTCCGGGAGCGGTACGCGGGCAACGATACGGCCGTCGCTGTCTGCGAGAGTGACGGCGTTTCCGCGAGCCACGCCTCGTTCCGTGATGCGGTTCTGCAGCCAGTCGAGAAGCATCCCGCTGACCACCACTGAGGTCACCCTGTTACCGTCCATCACGGGCATCGCCAGCGGCAGTACGGCGCGGCCCGTAATCCGGCTTTTGGTGTATGTGCCGACAACGAAATCGCGCGTTTCGACGGCATGTTTGAAGTAGTCCCGGTCGCCGAACGTCGCTCCGGCGGGGATTTCGATACTACCGCACGCGGGGGTTCCATCGAGCCGCACCACGAAAATCGTCTGTATGTTTGGGACGTTACCCGCGAGCGATCGCAAGGCATCGTTGCAGTTAGCCACATCGAGATGCCTGACCGACGGCATGGAAGTCACGGCTGTGAGGAGGGAGTGAAGGCCCTCGACGATGCGTTCGGCTTCAGAAGAGGCCTGACGGGCGGACTGTGCGGCTTGGAGGCGCACCTCCGCCGCCCGCTGCTGACGCACTGCGAATTCGTTGTATCCCAGCATCGCCACGACGGGCACCAGGGCCGCGACCGCGACTGCAACCAGCTTCTTTCTCATTGTGAGTCCCTCAACTTCAGCAATCGGTAGCATGGGCCGTCTGGTCTGGCTATCGAAGGGAATGAACAGAAATTGCTGCACTGCGGAACATACTCGCATCGTCGATGTTTTGAGAGCACCTGAACGGAGAACCACCGCCATGTCGGACACAAATATTGGAATGCCGATCCCACTAGGCCGGATCGAAACCAGCCCGAAAGTTGCGTTGGCGCTTCCGGTGCCGCAGTCAGACGGTTCGAATGAAGAGAGGCTTGTGGGGTCGGAGCAGATTGCAGACCTCATCTTCCTCGCTCCGATGAAGATCGCTCTGGCAACGTGGCTCGCGACGGCGGCATTCGCCTTCAATCCATTCTTTTTCATCTCGAGCCACAAGCTTGGCGAGGAAGAAGGCCAGCAATTCACCCGGCGGACGTCGACCAGCTGACAATCATATGACTTCGGTATTACTAACCGCAATCTGACGCGCGAACTTGCGCTTCTCAAGAGTTAGGGCATCGAGCGCAATGTCGGGAAGGTTCCCGTTTGAACAGGAATGGCCAGCTTTCGTAGATCTGTACGAACTCCCTTGGCAGATCGAGCGAGGCCGACACCAAGGCGCGGTTGTCTAATCGCAATC